>NZ_JBIAPA010000001.1:0-1207710 GCF_042888005.1 Nocardia sp. NPDC003269 | reverse complement strand
CGTCCACGCCGGAACGGCAAGTCACCCGTCCACGCCGGAACGGCAAGTCACCCGTCCACGCCGGAACGGCAAGTCACCCGTCCACGCCGGAACGGCAAGTCACCCGTCCACGCCGGAACGGCAAGTCACCCGTCCACGCCGGAACGGCGAGCCAGCCGTCCACGCCGGAACGGCGAGCCAGCCGTCCACGCCAGAGCGCCGACCCTGTCGCCGCGGCGGAGCGGCGAGCCACCCGTTCGCGGCTGAGCGACGAGTCAGCCATCCCCGCCAGAGCAGCGAGCCACCCGCCACGGCGAAGCGGCAAGCCAGCCGCCCACGCCAGAGCGCCGACCCTGTCGCCGCGGCGGAGCGACAAGCCACCCGTTCGCGGCGAAGCGGCAAGCCACCCGTACACGCCAGAGCACGAGCCACCCGTACACGCCAGAGCGCCGAGCCACCCGTACACGCCAGAGCACGAGCCACCCGTACACGCCAGAGCGCCGAGCCAGCCGTACACGCCGGAGCACCAAGCCAGCGGCCCACGGTGAAGCGGTGAGCCAACTGTCCGCGCCAGAGCGACGAGCTGCGCGCCGTCACCACCTGGCTGGTCGACCGGCTGACCGCAATACTGGGGACTGCGCCCACCTACTGCTCGACTCCTCGGTCAACTACAGTCCGCGTGGCCGACCGCGGGTCGTGTGGTCCGTCGGCGACGATCGTCCATGGCGACTTCCAGATCGACCATTGCCGGGTGGCGGGGGAGTAGATCACCGTCCTCGAACTTGCCGACGCGCATCATGGTCACCCCGCGATCGACGGACTCCGCCTCATGAACTTCCCCTCGGCTGATCTCGCCCGTCGCTCCCGGACCGCACGGATTGGCTCGCCGCCCTCGACTTCGCGACGTTCTTCACGGGCGCCCCGTGATCGACGGACTCCCGCGATCTTGCAGTCGGCCGATCGCACCCCGTCTGCTCCGGAAACGGGAGGATCGATGCGCGACCGCACCCGACCGCTAGGCCGGGAGACGATTCACCATCCGATCCCGAGCAGCGATTACCGCCGCACCCCGCTGTGCCGAGCCGTCCACCCCACCGAGCCGAGCCGCTCACGCCGCCGGGCCCCGCTGCGCCGAGCCGTCCGCCCCGCTGCGCCGAGCCGTCTGCGGCGCCGCGCCATTGCCAACATCGAGCCGTCCGCGTCGCCACGCCACACCTAGCTGCGCTGAGCCGTCCGTGCCGCTGCGTCATTGCCACCACCCAGCCGTCCGCGTCGCCGAACTACGCCCACCTGTACCGAGAAGCCCCGAGCGGGATTTGTCGCGTGAACGGATCTATCACTGAGACGATCCAGCCGAAGTAGTCCGATGGATGACTACCCGGGCAGACCGACTCGCCGAGCTGGCTGAGATGCCATGATGGTCCGCCGATGACCTAGGCTCGAACGCCAGAATCACGCACCGCCGTGTTCCACGTGAAACAGTTCAGCATGGGCGGTTTGCGGCACGCCGTCGCAATCATCGAATTTCGACCAGATTCGACCCCGGGCAATGACCCACGGCCATTTTCGTCACGTTACGAAACGTGCATTACCGCTTCCGCGACTTCTTCTCCGCACCCGCGACTTTTCGCCCACCCCGACGGGTCGGGCGCTCGGCGCGGGGGAGCAGTTCGGCGCTGATCACCAGAGTTGGCACCTCCACGATGCCGGCGCCGCACCCGACCACTCGGAGATCGGTGGCGCCGTCGCGGATCAGTTCGGCACCGTCACGCTCGAGTTCCTCGGCAGCGCTCGTGCCCTTGAGTGCGAGCATCCGGCCGTGGTCGCGGAGGAGGGGGAGGGACCAGTGCGCGAGCTTCGCGAGCGGCGCGACCGCGCGTGAGGTGACGACGTCCGCGCCGCCGGCTTCCTTGATGACGCCGGACTGCTCGGCGCGCCCACGAACCACGGTGACGTTCTCGAGCCCGACCTCTTCGGTGAACTCACCCAGAAACACGGTGCGCCGAAGCAGCGGCTCGACGAGGGTGATGCGGAGGTCCGGCCGGGCGATGGCCAAGGGGATGCCGGGGAGTCCGGCGCCGCTGCCGACATCGACGACGGATGCGCCCTCTTCGATCAGCTCGCCGACCACGGCGCAGTTGAGGATGTGGCGCTCCCAGAGGCGGGGGACTTCGCGCGGGCCGATGAGGCCGCGCTCCACGCCGGCGGTGGCCAGTGCCGCGCAGTAGCGGCGGGCGAGGTCCAGGCGGTCGCCGAACACCCGCGCGGCAGCGGCGGGCGGTTCCAGCTCGGCGGACAGCGCACCCAGTTCGAGTTCCACGTGAAACATCCTTCCGAGTGGTGGTCGATCGCAATAGGGCATGAATAAGGCCCCCGGTCCGAGACCGGAGGCCCTATCACACCAAACGTGGTCGCGGCGGAATCAGCCTACTCGGGCACTACCACCACATGACGATTCGGCTCGACACCTTCGCTCTCGCTCGCCACGCCGTCGATGTCGGCGACGGCGTCGTGGACGATCTTGCGCTCGAACGGGGTCATCGCCGACAGCGCCTCGGGCTTGCCCGACTCGAGCACCCGCTTCGCCGCGGCGACACCGAGCTCGCTCAGATCGGTGCGGCGCTGCGCGCGCCAGCCGGCCACATCGAGCATCAGGCGGCTGCGGACGCCGGTCGCCTGCTGCACCGCCAGGCGGGTCAGCTCCTGCAGCGCGTCGAGAACTTCGCCATTGCGTCCGACGAGCTTGGTCAGATCGCGGCCACCATCGATGCTCACGACGGCGCGGTCACCCTCGACATCGAGGTCGATATCGCCGTCGAAGTCGAGCACGTCCAGCAGCTGCTCGAGGTAGTCGCCCGCGATCTCGCCCTCTTCGATCAACGCTTCTTCGGCGTCGTTCACGACGTCAACAGTCGTCGCCACAGTGGCGTCCCCTCCGTCGGTCTCGGTCTCAACAGTCATTGGATTCCTCTATCCGATCGCCACTCAGCGCTTACGCTTCTGGTTCGCGCGGCCGCGGTTACCCGGCCGCTTCTGGCCGCCCGGCCTGCGCTGGCCGCCACCCTGCTTGGCGGTCTGCTTGGCGGTGCCGTTGGTCGAGGCGGTGCCGTTGGTCGACGACTCGTCGGCTGCGGCGTCCTGCGGACGCTTGCGGACGTCGACCGGCTTGGCGCCGGGCTTCGGCGCGTTCTGCGCCCGCTGCTCCAGCTTCTTCGCCTTCTTCTCTTCCTCTTCCTTCTCCATGCGGCCGAACACCAGGTGCTGCTGACCGTAGGTCCAGATGTTGTTCGCCACCCAGTAGATCAGGATGCCGATCATCAGGAAGGGGCCACCGACGAGCACGCCGAGCGGGAAGACCCACAGCGACAGCTTGTTCATGATCGCGGCCTGCGGGTTCGCGGCGGCTTCCGGCGTCTGGCGCTCGACGGAGGCGCGGGCGTTGAAGTGCGTCGCCAGACCGGCGATCACCATCAGCGGGATCGCGACGAGGGCGATGGTGAGCTTGGTCGGGGTGCCGCCCCACTCGGCGAAGGCTTCCAGCTCGCTCTGCGGCATCGTGATGAACGACGCGATCGGCGCACCGAAGATGCGGGCGCTCAGGAACGACTGGACGTCGGCGGCGGAGAAGATGTAGTTCGGGGTGTGCGCGTTGTCGTACGCGGACATCCCCAGCTGACCGAAGCCGTGGCCGGTGCGGTTGAACGAACGGAGCACGTGGAAGAGACCGAGGAACACGGGCACCTGCACGAGCACCGGCAGACAGCCCATCAGCGGGTTGAAGCCGTGTTCCTTCTGCAGCTTCTGCATCTCCCGCGCCATGGTCTCGCGGTCGTTCTTGTACTTCTTCTGCAGCTCCTTGATCTGGGGCTGCAGCTCCTGCATCTGCTTGGTGGTGCGCACCTGCTTCACGAACGGCTTGTAGAGCACGAGCCGCAGCGTGAAGACCAGGAAGACGATGGCGAGGCTCCAGGCGAGCCCGCTGTCGGCTCCGAACACGAAGCCGAAGGCTTTGTGCCAGAACCACAGAATCGCGGATACCGGCCAATAGATGATGTCGAGCACGGCTCTAGGTACTCCCGTCGTTCGTATCGCCGATCAGCGCGGGCGATGACTTTGTGCAGGCATTCGACCCGCGCTCTGGCACGGGATCCCACCCTCCAGGGTGCCAGGGCGCGCATTTCGCGAGGCGCACGACCGTCAGTGCCGATCCGACGAACAGCCCGCGCGTGCGCAGGGCGGTCACCGCGTATTCACTGCAGGTGGGAGTGAACCGGCAGATCGGCATCCGGGTGGGGGAGACATAGGTCCGGTACAGCTCGATCAGGAAGATCAGCGTGTTCGCGGGTAGCCGGGTGAGGGTCCTCATCGCCGCTCACCGGCCGGGGTGCGACCGAGCGCGGGCTCCGGTGCCCCACGCAAACCGAGCTTGCGTAGTCCGGTGCGCAGCTGGCGCAGCAACTCGGCGGAGTCGGCGGTGGCCGCACCGGGCAGCGCCCGGATCACGACATCGGTACCGGCCGGCAGTTCGTCGACGATCTGGGCGCACATATGACGCAGGCGGCGGGCCACCCGGTGGCGAACCACCGCGTTACCCACCGCCTTGCTCACAATCAGCCCGAACCGCGGACCGCCTACCCGGATCAGGGAATCGACGTCGGCGACATCGTCGTACGTGTGCGTGAACGCGTGTACGACGAGATCTCGCCTCCCGATTCGCTGACCACGGCGCACCGTGCGGGAGAATTCGGCACGGTGGTGCAACCGATACGGCTCAGGCAACACCCGAGCGTCCGACTACGCGCGATCAGGCAGTCAGTTCGGCACGGCCCTTACGGCGACGCGCCGAAACGATGGCGCGACCCGCACGGGTGCGCATCCGGAGGCGGAAGCCGTGCACGCGCGCCCGACGACGGTTGTTCGGCTGGAACGTCCGCTTGCCCTTGGCCACGGTCAACACTCCTCGAGTTGGTGGGCACCGTTCGGCGCCCGAAGTCTGTTCAATGATTCGGATGTCTGCGCAGCGGACCGCGGTCTACACGCAGAAAGCCTTGGCGATCGACGTGCAGCACACAGCCGCCACCGCGCCAAGGGGTGACTGTACGAGGGTACTGATACCGCTACGCAGGGTCAAACTCGGCCCCCAAAGCACGTGCGCCAGGCACGATGTCCAGATTACCGGACCCCGGCGCGGCACCTCGTGCTGGGCCGACCTGGGGCGACACGCCCGGGGAGCACTGACGCATCGGCCGACTTTTCGTGAGTTCGTCCACACCTCTGGCCTTCTGCGGCGGCTACCGCTAACCTCTGTAGCCGGGGGATTGCTGAAGAACCGCAGGTCCAGCCCCATTCACTGCCGCACGCTGGCAGATTCCCTCTATCCCCAGGTTTGTCCACATCTGTGGATAATTGTGTGGAAAGACGGCCGGAGTGGCATATTCGTAGGGCCGACGGTGCCCGCGCCGCAGTCCGGATTCTGGGACCGCACGGCGTTCGAACCGGCTTCGGTTGTACGCAGGATCACTGGATTCCACCTGTTCACAGGTGGTTACCTGCGTGCGCCCGGCCGTGGGCCCCAACAAACCGGTCCGGGGAGGACGCTGTATGGACGACGAGCAGAATGTGCTGGCCACAGTATGGCCAGAGGTGGTTGCCGAGCTCACCACCGGCTCGGCCGACGGCGCCATCCCCGCGGTCAGTCGCGCGCAGCAGGCCTGGCTGAAGCTGGTCAAACCGCTCACCGTCGCCCAGGGCTTCGCGTTGCTGTCGGTTCCGTCCTCGCTGGCGCAGGAGGCGATCGAGCGCGATCTGCGCGAGCCGATCCTGCGCTCGCTGGGTCGCCGGCTCGGTCCGCAGGTCGAGGGATTGGGTGTGCGCATCGCCGCGCCGAGCCCGGCCGCGGGGGAGCGGGCGGGCAGCTCGCCCCGGCACGCCAGGATGACCAGCCGACCGGAGCGCCCGCGCGAGCAGGTGCGCCCGCCGACCGGCTACCCCGGCCCCGATTTCAGTGTTCCCGACTACGCCGCGCGCGGTGAGTACGGCCGCCCCCGCTACGGCGCGGGCGAGTACCCCGCGGGCAACGGCGAGTACGGCGGCGACTATCCGGGTGGGCAGGAGTATCCGCCCACCGGGGAGTACGGCAACAGCTACGGCGGCCGCGAGTACCCCGCGCAGCCGGGTGAGTACGGCGGCGAGCGGCCCGACTACGCCGGTCATCGCGAGTACCAGGCCGAGCCGGAGTACCGGCAGCCCGAACCGGAGTACTCCGCGCAGCCGGACTACCAGCAGCAGCCCGAGTACCCGCAGCAGGCGGACTACGCGCCGACGCCGGAATACGGCCAGGCCCCGGAGTTCCAGCCCGAGCGCCCCGAGTTTCCCGGCACCGATTTCGAACCGACCGCGGTCTATCGGGTGCCCGACTTCGCCAACGGCGAGTTCGGCGGACGCGGGGAGTTTCCCGGCGGCCGTCCCGAGCAGCGGCAGGCCGAGTCGGCGCCGCCCGCCCGGCGGGAGCAGTCCGGTCCGACCCGGCGTGAGCACATCCCGCCGGGCCAGGAGTCGCTGTTCACCCCGGACCCGCCGCCGCAGCGCGCGCCGAGCCGGAGCCGTGGCCCGCAGCCGGAGGAGCCGATCGCCGCGCGGGCCGAGGAAGCTCCCGCCGAGGTCGCGCCGGAACCGCTGCGCCCGGGGACGCCCGGTGCCGAGCCCGCCGACGACGAGCCGGTGGTCGACGCCCGCAACAACTGGCCGACGTACTTCAACAAGTCGCCCGAGGCCCCGCCGCAGGCGTCGTCCTCGGCGAGCCTGAACGCCAAGTACACGTTCGAGACGTTCGTCATCGGCGCGTCCAACCGGTTCGCGCACGCCGCCGCGGTCGCCATCGCGGAAGCGCCGGCGCGGGCCTACAACCCGCTGTTCGTGTGGGGTGCCTCGGGTCTGGGCAAGACGCATCTGCTGCACGCGGCCGGGCACTACGCGCAGCGGCTGTTTCCCGGCATGCGGGTGAAGTACGTCTCCACCGAGGAGTTCACCAACGACTTCATCAACAGCCTGCGCGACGACCGCAAGGTCGCGTTCAAGCGGCGCTACCGCGAGACCGACATCCTGCTGGTCGACGACATCCAGTTCATCGAGGGCAAGGAAGGCATCCAGGAGGAGTTCTTCCACACCTTCAACACCCTGCACAACGCGAACAAGCAGATCGTCGTCTCCTCCGACCGCCCGCCCAAGCAGCTGGCGACGCTGGAGGAGCGGCTGCGGACCCGCTTCGAGTGGGGCCTGATCACCGACGTGCAGCCGCCCGAACTGGAGACCCGCATCGCGATCCTCCGCAAGAAGGCGCGGATGGACCGGCTCGATGTGCCGCACGACGTGCTCGAGCTGATCGCCAGCCGGGTGGAGCGCAACATCCGTGAGCTCGAGGGCGCGCTGATCCGGGTGACGGCCTTCGCCTCGCTCAACGGCCAGCCGCTGGATCTCTCGCTGGCCGAGGTCGTGCTGCGCGATCTCATGCCCGACACCGCGGCGCTGGAGATCAACGCGGCGACGATCATGGCCGTGACCGCCGAGTACTTCAACACCACGCTGGAGGAACTGACCGGGCCAGGCAAGGCCAGGCCGCTCGCGCAGGCCCGCCAGATCGCGATGTACCTGTGCCGCGAGCTCACCGATCTGTCGCTGCCCAAGATCGGACAGGCGTTCGGTCGCGACCACACGACGGTGATGTACGCGGAGAAGAAAGTGCGCAAGGAGATGACCGAGCGCCGCCGCGTCTACGACCAGGTGCAAGAACTCACAGCCCGGATCAAACAGCGCTCGCGCTGATTTCATCCACACCCTCGAACACCGCCCTGACCTGGGGCGGTGTTCTTTTTTGCCCTGTGGATTCCTCGAGGAATCCCTGTGGAGTCCTCGAGGAATCCTCGAGTAGTGCACCGGTTGGCGCACAGGGGCTGGGGAGCGAGCTGGGGGTGTTCACTCACAGGAAGTTGTCCACATCGTCCACAGCCGGATTCACTCACACCTCCACGGTCCCTCCGACCTGCGACGTCGGCGGATCGGCCCTGTGGATTCCTCGAGGAATCCGTGTGGAGTCCTCGAGGAATCCACCTGGTTGCCACCACCCTGCCCCCGCGTGTGAACAACAGGGTGAATCCGGTGGAACAACTCGAGGACTACTCGAGGATGGAAATGGGACAACTTCGGGAGTCCACAGACGCCCTCGGTTCATCCTCGAGACACCCCACGGCCATCCCCATCCCGACGTGCGCTCTGACCTGCGGATTCGGTCGAAGTCCACAGATTCCACAGTGCCTACTACTACTTCAGTTCTCTTTCTTGAAGAGATCTCTTCAAAACAGGGTGTGTGGAAAGTCGGTCGGGGAGGCTCGGCTCGGTCGGTGCTCCACTCACAAGCGGCAAGGAGGAGAGGGGACGGGTAGGGAGGGCTCGATCGGCTGGGAGGGTCGATGCGGACTTCCCGCGATGCCCGGGTACCGTTTGGTTGTCGGCTTGTTGTGCGAGACTCAGTGCGCGGCCGACGCAGCACCTCAACTCCGCTGAACACCCCGCACACGGATTCGAAACTCGGAGAGGACAAATCGGGCGATGGAGCTTGCGAGCATGAAGTTTCGGGTCGCCCGAGAGGATTTCGCCGAGTCGGTGGCCTGGGTGGCGCGCAGCCTGCCCTCCCGTCCTCCCGTGCCTGTTCTGGGCGGTGTGCTGCTGGTCGCCGATGAGAACGGCCTGACCGTCTCCGGCTTCGACTACGAGGTCTCCGCGCAGATGCGGGTGGCCGCCGAGGTCGCCGGTCCCGGTCAGGTGCTGGTCTCCGGCCGGCTGCTCGCCGATATCACCAAGGCGCTGTCCAACAAGCCGGTCGATGTCTCCGTCGACGGCACGCGCGTGCTCATCGCCTGCGGTAGTGCCAAGTTCTCCCTGCCGACCATGCCGGTCGAGGACTATCCCCAGCTGCCCGAGGTACCGCAGCAGACCGGTGAGCTCGGTGTGGATGTTTTCGCCGAGGCGGTCGGCCAGGTCGCCGTCGCCGCGGGCCGCGACGACACGCTCCCCATGCTCACCGGCATCCGGGTCGAGATCGAGGGCAACGACGTGGTGCTGGCCGCCACCGACCGCTTCCGCCTGGCCGTGCGCCACCTGCAGTGGCAGCCCACCCGCCCCGACATCGAGACCGCCGTGCTCATCCCGGCGCGCACGCTGTCCGAGGCCGCCAAGACCCTCGGCGCCACCGACGCGCCCGTGCAGCTCTCGCTGGGCACCGGCGGCGGGGCCGACGGCCTGCTCGGCATCGTCAACGCGGGCAGGCGCACCACCACCCGCCTGCTCGACGCGGAATTCCCCAAGTTCCGCCAGTTGCTCCCCAAGGAGCACACCTCCATCGCCACGCTGCCCGTCGCGGCGCTGTCCGAGGCGATCAAGCGCGTCGCCCTGGTGGCCGAGCGCGGTGCCCAGGTGCGCCTGGAGTTCTCCACCGACGGCGTGCTGCTGTCGGCGGGTGGGGACGACGCGGGCCGCGCCGAGGAATGGCTGGAGGCCGACTTCCGCGGTGAGCCGCTGACCATCGCCTTCAACCCCGGCTACCTGACCGAAGGTCTGTCGGCGCTGCACGCGGACCGGGTCACCTTCGGTTTCACCACCCCGAGCCGTCCCGCCGTGCTGCTGCCCGCCTCCGACGAGGAGCCCAAGGTGCTCGAGTCCGGTGCGTTCGCGGCGCTGGAGAGCCAGTACATCTACCTGCTGATGCCGGTCCGGCTGCCCGGCTGAGCCGGCCCGCCCGCGTAACCCGGCATGTTCATTCGTGCGCTGTCGGTCCGTGATTTCCGGTCGTGGGAACACGCCGAGCTCGAGTTGTCCCCAGGGCGCACGGTGCTGCTGGGGGCGAACGGCAACGGTAAGACCAACCTGCTCGAGGCGATCGGTTACCTGGCGACGCTGGGCTCGCATCGGGTCTCCGCCGACGCCCCCCTGATCCGGATGGGGGCGACGCAGGCGCGGATCGGGGCGACCGTGGTCAATACCGGCCGCGAACTGCGCGTCGATGTCGAGCTCAAGCAGGGCAGCGCCAACCGGGCCCAGATCAACCGGTCGCCGGTGCGCCGGTCCAGGGAGATCCTCGGGATCCTGCAGACCGTGCTGTTCGCGCCGGAGGACCTGTCGCTGGTGCGCGGTGACCCGGGGGAGCGCAGACGGTTCCTCGACGAGTTGTGCACAGCCCGCCTGCCCAGGCTGGCCGGCGTGCGCGCGGACTACGACAAGGTGCTGCGCCAGCGCTCGGCCCTGTTGAAAACCGCTGGGCGCCATGTGCGTTCCCGCGCCGACCTGAGCACCCTCGACGTGTGGGACGGGCATCTGGCCGAACACGCGTCGGTGCTGCTGGCCCAGCGATTGCGCCTGGTCCACGACCTGTATCCGTATCTGGCGCAGGCCTATCGGTCGATCGCGCCCGAATCACGCCCCGCGGCAATCGCTTACCGATCGGGTTACCTGCCGCCCGAATTGCTCGACCCCGCCAGGGAGCCGGGGGCCGACGATGTGGCCCAGCTGCACGAGATCGTGCTGCGCGAGCTCGCCGCCGCCAGGAGCCGTGAACTCGAACGCGGTGTGTGCCTGGTCGGCCCGCATCGTGACGACCTGGACCTGCTGCTCGGCAGCGCGCCGGCCAAGGGCTTCGCCAGTCACGGCGAGTCCTGGTCGTTCGCGCTGGCGCTGCGGCTGGCCTCGTTCGAACTGCTGCGCGGCGCGGGCACCGAGCCGGTGCTGCTGCTCGACGACGTGTTCGCCGAACTGGATCGGCGCAGGCGGACCGCGCTGGCCGAGGTGGCCGCCGGCGCGGAGCAGGTGCTCATCACCGCCGCGGTGGCCGAGGACGTGCCGTCCGAGCTGGCCGCCGAACCACTGCGGGTGCAAACGACCGGCGAAGCCGACCGGCGCACCTCGCGGATCGTCACCGAGGTGGCCGAACAATCCGAAGATATGCACAGATAGCGATAGTTATCAACAGCATCCTGTGGAAAACCGGCAACATGCTGGACATATGCCGGATCGTCCCGGGCGGTGCTGTCGGTGCCGCGGCGTAGACTCGGTCCGCACTCGGCCAGCATCGACACCGGAAGGCGGAACCGAGGTGAGCGAAGAGCCCGAACCGGAGCTGCGCGGGATCGACCTGGCCCGGCGCGCGCTGGAGGAGGCCAGGGCCGCGGCCAAGGCCAGCGGTAAGTCGGTCGGCCAGGGCCGGGCGTCCCCGGTCCGCAAGCTGCGCGCGGGCGGCCGCAGGCGCACCGGCTGGTCCGGAGCCGGTCCCGATCCGCGTGATCCCCAGCTGTTGTCGGCGCTGACCGGCTCGATCGCGAAGAGTCGTGGCTGGTCGGGCAAGGTGGCCGAGGGCATGGTGTTCGGTCGCTGGCCGAGCGTGGTCGGTGAGGACATCGCCGCGCACGCCACCCCGGTGACGCTGGAGGGCGGTGTGCTCAAGATCGCCGCCGAGTCCACCGCGTGGGCCACCCAGCTGCGCATGCTGCAGGGGCAGATCCTGGCCAAGATCAATGCCGCCGTCGGCCAGGGCGTGGTCACCTCGCTGCGGATCACCGGTCCCGCGGCGCCGAGCTGGCGCAAGGGCGAACGGCACATCAAAGGTCGCGGTCCGCGCGACACCTACGGATAGCCGAGCGGTGACCGGGCCGAGTTGCCTTGCGGCGGCGCCGCTCCCAGGCCCGGAGTTTTGTACATGTGGACAAAACCTGTGGATAACTTGGAATGGCCACGGCGGCGGGTGAACGCGTTTCACGTGGAACCACCGAACGCAAGTCTCACGCCAGTTCTGCCGGGCGGAAATCTCCGGGAGGCGGAATCTTGTCACCGTAGACCGATTTCTTGCATTCACGGCGGCGTCAGGGGTGTCGTAGGTGCACTGTAAGTTGGGCTTACCAGTAGGATGGTGACGTAACCAGCGGCGAACCCTCGACGCGTGCTGTGCAGTCCGCGTGCTGCCCGATCGCTGCGACAGGGATCAGCAAGTAAGGAGAGCTACCGAGAAGTGGCTGCCAACGACTCCAACGCATCGGGCAACAAGCAGGGCTACGGTGCCTCCTCCATCACAGTCCTCGAAGGCCTCGAAGCGGTGCGCAAGCGCCCTGGCATGTACATCGGTTCCACCGGTGAGCGCGGCCTCCACCACCTCATCTGGGAGGTTGTGGACAACTCGGTCGACGAGGCGATGGCCGGCTACGCGACCCGGGTCGACGTGACCCTGCTGGAGGACGGCGGCGTCGAGGTCATCGACGACGGCCGCGGCATCCCCACCGCCATGCACGCGCAGGGCATTCCGACCGTCGAGGTCGTCATGACGCAGCTACACGCGGGCGGCAAGTTCGACTCCGACTCCTACGCCGTCTCCGGTGGTCTGCACGGTGTCGGCATCTCGGTGGTCAACGCGCTGTCGAGCAAGCTGGAAGCCGAGATCGATACCGACGGCTACCACTGGGCGCAGACCTACAAGGACGCGAAGCCGGGCAAGCTGATCCAGGGCGAGCCGACCAAGCGCACCGGTACGACGATCCGCTTCTGGGCCGACCCGGAGATCTTCGAGACCACCACCTACAACTTCGAGACGGTCGCGCGCCGCCTGCAGGAGATGGCCTTCCTGAACAAGGGCCTGACCATCACGCTGACCGATCAGCGGGTCAGCGAGTCCGACGTCATCGACGAGGTCGTCAGCGATACCGCCGAGGCGCCCAAGCACGCCGAGGAAGGTGCCGACAAGCCGGTCGAGCACAAGGTCAAGACCCGGACCTACCACTACCCGGGCGGCCTGGTGGACTTCGTCCGCCACATCAACCGCACCAAGCAGGCCATCCACAACTCCGTGGTCGGCTTCACCGGCAAGGGCACCGGCCACGAGCTCGAGGTCGCGATGCAGTGGAACTCGGGCTACTCCGAGTCGGTCCACACCTTCGCCAACACGATCAACACCCACGAGGGCGGCACCCACGAAGAGGGCTTCCGCGCGGCGCTGACCACGGTGGTCAACAAGTACGCCAAAGAGAAGAAGCTCCTCAAGGAGAAGGACGGCAACCTCACCGGTGACGACATCCGCGAGGGCCTGGCCGCCATCGTGAGCGTCAAGGTCGGCGAGCCGCAGTTCGAGGGCCAGACCAAGACCAAGCTGGGCAACACCGAGGTCAAGTCGTTCGTGCAGCGTGCCTGCAACGAGCACCTGACGCACTGGTTCGAGGCCAATCCGGCCGACGCGAAGACCATCGTGCAGAAGGCGGTGTCCTCGGCGCAGGCCCGTGTGGCCGCGCGCAAGGCGCGTGAGCTGGTGCGCCGCAAGTCCGCCACCGACCTGGGCGGCCTGCCCGGCAAGCTGGCCGACTGCCGTTCCAAGGATCCGGGCAAGTGCGAGATCTACATCGTCGAGGGTGACTCCGCCGGTGGCTCGGCCAAGTCCGGACGCGACTCGATGTACCAGGCGATCCTGCCGCTGCGCGGCAAGATCATCAATGTCGAGAAGGCCCGCATCGACCGCGTCCTCAAGAACAACGAGGTCCAGTCGATCATCACCGCGTTCGGCACCGGCATCCACGACGAGTTCGACATCGCGAAGCTGCGCTACAACAAGATCATCCTGATGGCCGACGCCGACGTCGACGGCCAGCACATCGCGACCCTGCTGCTCACGCTGCTGTTCCGGTTCATGCGCCCGCTGGTCGAGCACGGTCACGTGTTCCTGGCCCAGCCGCCGCTGTACAAGCTCAAGTGGATGCGTTCGGATCCGGAGTTCGCCTACTCCGACCGCGAGCGCGACGCGCTGCTCGAGGCCGGCTTGGCCGCGGGCAAGAAGATCAACAAGGACGACGGCGTCCAGCGCTACAAGGGTCTGGGCGAGATGAATGCCAAGGAGCTGTGGGAAACCACCATGGATCCGTCGGTGCGGGTGCTTCGTCAGGTGACGCTCGACGACGCGGCCGCGGCCGACGAGCTGTTCTCCGTGCTCATGGGCGAAGACGTGGAGGCACGTCGCAGCTTCATCACCCGCAATGCCAAGGACGTCCGCTTCCTGGACGTGTAACCGGTGCTGCGCCGTAAGCGCGCGCCCGTGAAGCATGTCAGGCCCTCGAAGGAGATTTGATGACTGAGACCACGCTGCCGCCGTCCGGTGGTGCGGGCGACCGGATCGAACCGGTCGACATCCAGACCGAAATGCAGAGCAGCTACATCGATTACGCGATGAGCGTGATCGTCGGCCGCGCGCTGCCCGATGTGCGCGACGGCCTCAAGCCGGTGCACCGGCGCGTGCTCTACGCGATGTACGACAACGGCTACCGGCCCGATCGCGGTTACGTGAAGTCGGCGCGTCCGGTCGCCGAGACCATGGGTAACTACCACCCGCACGGCGACTCGTCGATCTACGACACCCTCGTGCGCATGGCCCAGCCCTGGTCGCTGCGGTACCCGCTGGTCGACGGTCAGGGCAACTTCGGATCGCGCGGCAACGACGGCGCGGCCGCCATGCGCTACACCGAGTGCCGCCTGACGCCGCTCGCGATGGAGATGCTGCGCGACATCGACAGCGAGACCGTCGATTTCGTCCCCAACTACGACGGTCGCTCGCAGGAGCCGACCGTGCTGCCCGCCCGCGTGCCCGCCCTGCTGATGAACGGCAGCAACGGCATCGCGGTCGGCATGGCGACCAACATCCCGCCGCACAACCTCAACGAGCTGGCCGAGGCCATCTACTGGGCGCTGGAGAACTACGACGCCGACGAGGAGACCACCCTCGCCGCGTGCATGGAACGGGTCAAGGGCCCGGACTTCCCGACCTCCGGCCTGATCGTCGGCGGCCAGGGCATCCACGACGCCTACACCACCGGCCGCGGTTCGATCCGCATGCGCGGTGTGGTGGAGATCGAGGAGGGCAGCCGCGGGCAGACCCAGATCGTCATCACCGAGCTGCCGTACCAGGTCAACACCGACAACTTCATCAACTCGATCGCCGAGCAGGTCAAGGACGGCAAGATCGCGGGTATCTCCGATATCCACGACGAGTCCTCCGACCGTGTCGGCATGCGCATCGTGGTGACGGTCAAGCGCGACGCGGTCGCCAAGGTCGTGCTGAACAACCTGTACAAGCACACCCAGCTGCAGACCAGCTTCGGCGCCAACATGCTCTCGATCGTCGACGGCGTGCCGCGCACGCTGCGCCTGGATCAGATGATCCGGTACTACGTCGACCACCAGTTGGAAGTCATCGTCCGGCGCACCCGCTACCTGCTGCGCAAGGCCGAGGAGCGGGCCCACATCCTGCGCGGCCTGGTCAAGGCGCTCGACCTGCTCGACGAGGTCATCGCGCTGATCCGCCGCTCGGCCAACACGGACACCGCGCGCACCGGCCTGATGCAGCTGCTCGAGATCGACGACATCCAGGCCACCGCGATCCTGGACATGCAGCTGCGCCGCCTGTCCGCCCTGGAGCGGCAGCGGATCATCGACGATCTGGCCAAGATCGAGCTCGAGATCGCCGACTACAAGGACATCCTGGAGAAGCCGGAGCGGCAGCGCGCGATCGTGCGCGACGAGCTGGCCGAGATCGTCGAGAAGTACGGCGACGACCGCCGGACCAGGATCATCGCCAACGACGGTGACGTCGCCGACGAGGATCTGATCGCCCGCGAGGACGTGGTCGTCACGATCACCGAGACCGGCTACGCCAAGCGCACCAAGACCGACCTGTACCGCTCGCAGAAGCGCGGCGGCAAGGGCGTGCAGGGCGCCGGCCTCAAGCAGGACGACATCGTCAAGCACTTCTTCGTGTCGTCCACGCACGACTGGCTGCTGTTCTTCACCAACAAGGGCCGGGTCTACCGGGCCAAGGCCTACGAGCTGCCCGAGGCCAACCGGACTGCGCGTGGTCAGCACGTGGCGAACCTGCTGGCCTTCCAGCCGGACGAGAAGATCGCCCAGATCATCCAGCTCAAGACCTACGAGGACGCGCCGTACCTGGTGCTGGCGACCCGCGCGGGCCTGGTGAAGAAGTCCAAGCTCACCGATTTCGACTCCAACCGGTCCGGCGGCATCGTCGCGGTGAACCTGCGCGACGACGACGAGCTGGTCGGCGCCGTGCTGTGCTCGGCCGACGACGACCTGCTCCTGGTCTCGGCGCACGGCCAGTCGATCCGGTTCTCCGCCACCGACGAGGCGCTGCGTCCGATGGGCCGCGCCACCTCCGGTGTGCAGGGCATGCGTTTCAACGCCGACGACGAATTGCTCTCGCTCAATGTGGTCCGCGAGGAGACCTACCTTTTGGTGGCGACCGCGGGTGGGTATGCGAAACGTACGGCGATCGAGGAGTACACCGCGCAGGGTCGTGGTGGAAAAGGCGTATTGACAATTCAGTACGACCCGAAACGTGGCAGCCTGGTCGGTGCGCTCATCGTCGACGACGAGGACGAGTTGTACGCGATCACTTCCAGTGGTGGCGTCATCCGCACCGCAGCCAAGCAAGTTCGGAAAGCTGGACGCCAGACCAAGGGCGTGCGATTGATGAACCTCGCGGATGGCGATACCTTGCTAGCGATCGCGCGCAACGCCGACGAGCCCGATCCCGATCAGCTCACCGGCGACGCGGCTTCGGAGCAATAACCCAAACAGCGGCGGCAACGAACGGATCTGAGGATTCCATTGACCACACCGAATCAGTCGAACGACGATCGGAACCAGACCAACGGCGTCACCGAGCGGATTGCCTCGTCTCCGATCCAGCCGCGGCCGATCCCACGCCAGGGCGGTCCGGCCGAAGGTGCGGCAGCGCCGGAATCCGGTGCCGCCGGGGGCGAATCGTTCGACCAGTCGACCGTGCGGATGGGGAACGAACCCACCCCGCCCGCCGGCAACGGGAAGGGCAAGTCGCCCTACCAGGACGGGTGGGCGCAGCTGCCGCAGCGCGAGCCGCAGTCGAACCTGTACCGGCCCGGTGAGGCGCCGAGCCAGGGGCGTCCGTCGTCCCCGAGCGCGGCGCCCGCCTCGACCGGTGGCCTGAAGGGCAGCGGCGCGTCCAACGCCCGCACCACCGCCGACCTGGCGGCCAAGGCGGCCCGCAAGGAAGCGGCGATGGTGAAGTCCGTCGGCATCGACGGGCCGACCCGCAGCATCGCCCGCCCCGAGCTGGTCAAGGACATGCCGGACCTGTCCGAGGTGCGGCATCCGACGCCGGACGGTCAGGTCGCGCCCGCGGCGCCGCCCGGTCTGCCGATGGCGCACATCCCGCCGCAGCCGGGGCCGAGCGCCAGGGCCGCCGCGGCGTCCGTCGGCGCGGTCTCGCCCGCCGTACCGGTGGCCATCGCGGCCGCCGCGTCGGGTGAGCCGCTACGCGCGACGGTGCAGATCCGCCGGATCGATCCGTGGTCGACGCTGAAGATCACCCTGGTGATCAGCGTGGCGCTGTTCTTCGTGTGGATGCTGGCGGTCGGCCTGCTCTACATCGTGCTGGCCGGCATGGGCGTGTGGGACAACCTGGACAACTCTCTGGGCGAGATGCTGAACCAGGAGGGCAGCTCGTCGAGCCTGATCGACGCGGGCACGGTCTTCGGCTACGCGGGCGTCATCGGCCTGATCAACGTGGTGCTCTTCACCGCGCTGGCGACGGTCGGTGTCTTCATCTACAACCAGTGCTGCGATCTGGTCGGCGGCATCCAGGTGACCCTGGCTGATCCGGACTAGAACAGGCTCTGTCACGACGGCCGGTCAGCCCCACGAAAAGGGGCCTGACCGGCCGTTTTGGTTATCCCCGGCCGGGTAGGGTAACCTCGTTCCTCGTTGCGGTTCACTGCTCCGGCAGGGGGTCGAAACGAGTTCGGGCCTATAGCTCAGGCGGTTAGAGCGCTTCGCTGATAACGAAGAGGTCGGAGGTTCAAGTCCTCCTAGGCCCACTCCCGAACATCACAGTAGGGTGGGAATCATGAAGATTGTCCTCACGGTCGGTGTTGTGATCGCGGTTCTCATCGGTATCACCAAATTCCGCAAGCGCGATGACGCTGACCTCTGGCACGAGGTCACCACCCGCTGATTCGGGTTGCCAACTGGTTTCACCAAGCCAGCCAGGGGCCTTAGCTCAATTGGCAGAGCACTGCCTTTGCAAGGCAGGGGTTAGGGGTTCGATTCCCCTAGGCTCCACTTCTGTGAATTCCTCGGTTTTCGATTTTCTGCTCAGCGCGGCTCCTGTCGAGTCGGTGCCGACCGATATCGCCGCGATCGCGGCGCAGCATCGCGCCCGCGGCGCCGGCTTCCCCCGTTCGATCGACCGCGCCGTTGTCGCCGGATTCGACAGTGCCGGAACAGGTACCGCGTTTCTCGGCGGATATCAGGAAGCACTCGGCGCGCTGGTGCCCACGCTCGACGCCACCGGCTTGACCTCCATGTGCGCGACCGAGGCGAACGGGGCCAAGCCGTCGCAGCTGACGACCACAGTGACCGCCGACGGCGCCGTCACCGGAACCAAGTCCTTCGCCACCCTCGGCGAATTCGCCACTCGCTTCCTCGTGATCGCCAAGGCGGGCGAGCAGGCCGACGGTCGCGCCGCGTTGCGGGCGGTGCTGGTGCCCGCCGGTCCCGGCGTGGTGGTGACGCCGCTGCCCGCGCTGCCGTTCGCCCCGGAGATTCCGCACGCCACCGTCACTTTCGACGCCGCGCCCGGTGCATTGCTGCCCGGCGACGGCTACGCCGATTTCCTCAAGCCGTTCCGCACCGTCGAAGACCTGCATGTGGTCGCCGCTGTGCTCGGACAGCTCGTTCGGGTGTCCCGGCAAGCCCACTGGCCCGCCGAGGCCGTAGAACAGCTGCTGGCCCTGTTTGCGGCGGTGCGTGGTGTGAGTACCGAGGATCCGGGCTCGGTGGGCGCGCACATCGCGCTGGGCGGCATCTTCGAGCGGCTGACGCGCCTGCGGGCCGAGCTCGCGCCGCTCTGGGATTCGGTGGACCCGGAGATCAGGAGCCGCTGGGAGCGCGACGAGCCGTTGCTCGGGGTGGCGGGCAAGGTCAGGGCGCTGCGGCTGGCGACGGCCTGGCGCGCGGTGACCGGGGACTGAGCGTCAGCGGGTGAACTTCCCGAGGCCGTTCTCGTCGAAGTAGTCGAGGGTGAGCGTCCCGTTGTCGAAGATCGCCGACGAGACGCTGCCGGGCGGTGCGTTCTCGCCGCTCAGCTCGAAGGCGAAGGTGTCGCCGTCCCAGTGCCGCAGCGGGTATCGCACCTGCGCCGGACCCATCGTCAGGACCAGGCCGCCGTCGGCCTCGGAGATCGTCGCCGGACCCCAGTACTCGTTGGCGTAGCTGCCCACGTAGGTCGGCAGCGGCTGCGCGGGTGCGGGATTCGCGGGCGGGGTCTTGCCGACGAGGTCGCCGACGGGATCGTTGATCGGGGCGATCGCGGCCTGGTAGATGGACCGCCAGTCCTCGCGGATCTCGCCGAACTGGACGAGGTCGCCGAACTCGGCGGTCAGCGCCTCCGGCACGCCGATCGGCGCGGCGTTGGTGAGTGCCACGATCGCGACGTCGGCGGACGGGATCGCCAGGAAGTTGGTGGCGGCGCCGAGCGCGAACGCCCCGGAGTGGCTGTAGGCGGTGCGGCCGGCGGAACTGGTCGAGGAGTTGAATCCGAAGCCGTAGAAGCCGGCTCGCGACTGGGGTGCCGAGGCGGGGGAGGAGATCACCTGCGGGGTGATCGCGGGCAGCAGCGCGTCCTCGGGGGCGATGGTGGTCCCGTTCGCGGTGCCGTGGCCGAGCATCATCGCCAGCCAGCGCGCCATGTCGTTCACCGAGGAGCTGACTCCGCCCGCGGGGGACTGCGGGTCGGGATCGCGGACGAATTTCGCGACCCACTGGCCGTCGACGTTCACGTGGGTGACGGCGCGGTTCGGCCTGGCCTCGTAGTCGGCGAAGCGGGAACTGGTGGACGACATGCCGAGGGGGCCGTACACGGTGTCGGCGCAGAGCCGGTCCCACGGCACGCCCGCCGCGGCGGCGACCGCTTCGGCGCCTGCGGTCAGCCCGAAGTTGGTGTAGTGGTAGGTGATCCGGAACGGGTCGAGGGGTTCGAGCCGGAGCTTGTCCAGGATCGCGGCCTGGTCGTAGCCGAGGTCCTCGAGCCGGTCGCCCGCGTGGTCGGGCAGGCCGCTGCGGTGCGCGAACAGATCGCCGATGGTGAGCTGGGCGGTGGTGGCCGGATCGGCCAGCGCGAACGAGGGCAGCTTCGAGACCACCGGCGTCGTCCATTCGACCGTGCCCTTGCCGACCTGGTGGGCGACCACGGAGGCCGACACCGATTTCGACACCGAGGCCAGCTGGAAGACGGTGTCGGCGTCGATCTTGTCCTGGCCGCCCGCCTGCTTCACGCCGAAGCCCTTGGCATAGACGGTCTTCCCGCCGTGCACGACGGCGACGGCCATGCCGGGGATGTGGCTGCTGTCCATCAGCGAGGTGGCCAGGTCGTCGAGTTTCGCGACGGCCTTGTCGACCGCGTCGTCGGGGAGCGCGACGGCGGCGACCTGATTCGGGGGGAGTTGTTCGGTGCTGGTCGCGGTGGTGTTCTCGTCGTCGGCGGCACTGCTGCAACCGACCACGACAGCCATCGACACGACGAGCGCGGTGATCGCACCTTTGCCGGGCACCATCCGCTGACGATAGCCCCGGTTGCGGGGTGATCGCGGGAACGTGGCTGGACTGTGACGGTTTCGCGGACCGGGAGTACTCACCGGTAGCCGGAGCTGCGCCTTGCCGGAAAATGGGGAGCGGGCCTCGGCGAAGGGGGGGAGTTAGCCGAGGCCCGCGTAGGGTCGGCCCGGGGGGGAGGGGCCGACGTGAACGATCCTACGCGATGCGAGCCGAATTCGTGTACGCGCAACGAACCAGTTTCCGAGATTTTTCGGCGTTCTGGGCCTGGACCGTGCGCGGCGGCGGGTGTAGTGAACGGCGAATCTGTGGGTAGGTCACCCGACGGTTGTCTTACTTCGGTCGGAATGTGCTGGTGCACAACGAATTACGCGAAAAATTCGCTGAACATGTTCTTGTCGGTCCGCCATCGATGCCCCGGAGATCAGGGGCTTGTGATCCGGGAGGCCGTAGGAAATTCCGTCCGATTCGCCGCGTGTCGCCGTAAATCGGCATGTCGAACAAGTCTGTACATCGGGTTGGCGGCCACCCGGAAAATGCGGGTGCGACTTGTCGGTGGGTCCCGCAATACTGGGGCAACAGCGTTGAACTACGACTTCAGGAGAATCATGCCCGACGCAATCGTCGCCGAGGGTCTGGTCAAACGGTACGGGCAGCTCACCGCCCTGGACGGGCTCGATCTGTCCGTTCCGGAAGGTACCGTCACCGCACTTCTCGGCCCCAACGGCGCGGGAAAGACCACGACTGTCCGCGTTCTCACCACCTTGCTGATCCCCGACGAGGGCCGTGCCACGGTCGCCGGGATCGACGTGCTCAACAATCCCCAGGCCCTGCGCTCCCGGATCGGCACCTCCGGGCAGTACGCGGCGGTCGACGAATACCTCACCGGCTTCGAGAACCTCGAGATGGTCGGCAGGCTCTACCACCTCGGTGTGCAGCGCAGTAAGGAACGCGCGCGCGAACTGCTCGAGCGCTTCCGGCTCACCGACGCGGCCGACCGCCCGGTGAAGGGCTACTCCGGCGGCATGCGCAGGCGCCTCGACCTCGCCGGCGCGCTGGTGGCGAATCCGCCGGTGCTGTTCCTGGACGAACCGACCACCGGGCTCGACCCGCGGGCCCGGCTCGACCTGTGGGATGTCATCGAGGAACTCGTCGCGGGCGGCACCACCCTGCTGCTCACCACCCAGTACATGGAGGAGGCCGACCGGCTGGCCGACTCGATCGCCGTCATCGACCACGGCCGGGTCATCGCCCGCGGCACCGCGGATGAGCTCAAGGCGCTCGTCGGCGGCGACCGGATCGAGCTCACCGTCGCCTCGCCCGACCAGCTGGCCCCGGCGCAGCAGGTGCTCGCCGGGCTGGCCGACGGCGAGATCCATCTCGAACCCGGTCTGCGCCGGATCACCGTCCCGGTGGCCGACGGGTCTCAGGACCTGGTCACCGCGATCGGCCGGCTCACCGAGCACAAGGTGCAGATCAACGATGTCGCGCTGCGGCGGCCCTCGCTCGACGACGTCTTCCTCACCCTCACCGGGCACGAGGCGGAGGAACTCGTCAACGGCGACGCCGGGAAACAGACCGTCGGCGCCGAGGAAGGACACAACCGATGAGCATCACGCTCGACAAGGCCGACGTGCAGGGCCCCACCTTCGGTGAACGGCTCTCGATGGTGGTCAGCGACAGCATGACCATCGCCAAGCGCAATGTCATCAAGATCAAGCGCGTGCCCGACGTGCTGATCTTCACGACGCTGTCGCCGATCATGTTCGTGCTGCTGTTCGCCTATGTCTTCGGCTCGGCGATCCAGATCGAGGGCGTGGAGGGCGGCTATCGCGAATTCCTGATCGCGGGCATCTTCGCGCAGACCGTGGTCTTCGGTGCCACGTTCACCGGCGCCGGTCTGGCCGAGGACATGCAGAAGGGCATCATCGACCGGTTCCGCTCACTGCCGATGGCGCCGTCCGCGGTGCTGGTCGGCCGGACGATCAGCGACGTGGTGATCAATATCGTGAGCTTGGTCGTCATGTCGCTGACCGGCCTGGTCGTCGGCTGGCGGATCCGCGGATCGTTCCTCGACGCGGTCCTGGCCTACGTGCTGATGCTGCTGTTCGCCTACGCGCTGTCCTGGATGATGGCGGTCGTCGGGCTGCTCGTGCGGGCGCCGGAGGTGTTCAACAACGCCAGCTTCATGGTGATCTTCCCGCTGACGTTCCTGTCGAACGCGTTCGTGCCGCTGGACGGTATGCCCGGCCCGCTGAAGGTGTTCGCCGAATGGAATCCGGTCTCGGCGCTGACCCAGGCCGTGCGCGACCTGTTCGGCAACACCAACCCGCTGGCCCCGCCGTCGGACGCCTGGCCGATGCAGAACCCGGTGATCACGACGCTGATCTGGATCGTCGTGATCCTGGTCGTCTTCGTGCCGCTGGCTCAGGTGCAGTACAAGAAGTCCGTGAGCCGCTGACGGTTCAGTGCGCGCCGGTCTCCGCTCCGGGGGCCGGCGCGGCGCCGTTGCGGGAGTAGCCGAGGCGCGGCGGCTCGGCGGCGGGCTCGGGAAGTTGCGGTCGCTTGCTGCGGGCGAGGAGGGCCAGGGCCGCCGCCCCGGCGATCCCGATGGAAGCGATGATCGGGTTACGAAGCTTCATGCGACCACTGTGGCACAGCTTCCCGGCTTCCCGCCGCCCCCGTGGCACCATAACTGCCGTGACCTCACCCAACCAGACGGCCGTGGCGACTCTGCACACCAACCACGGCGATATCAAGATCGCGCTCTTCGGCAACCACGCGCCCAAGACGGTGCGCAACTTCGTCGGTCTCGCCGACGGCAGCGCGCCCTACACCACCGAGAACGCCGGTGGCACGGACGCGGGCCCGTTCTACGACGGCGCGATCTTCCACCGGGTGATCCCGGGGTTCATGATCCAGGGTGGCGATCCGACCGGCACCGGTCGCGGTGGGCCCGGCTACGAGTTCGGTGACGAGTTCCATCCCGAGTTGCGCTTCAACCGCGGGTATCTGCTGGCGATGGCCAACGGGGGCCCGGCGACCAATGGTTCGCAGTTCTTCATCACGGTCGGCGCGCAGCCGCATCTCAATCGCAAGCACACGATCTTCGGCGAGGTGGTCGATCCCGACTCGCGCAAGGTCGTCGACGCGATCGCGTCGGTGAAGACCGATCGCAACGATCGCCCGGCCGAGCTGGTCGTCATCTCCTCGGTGACCATCGCCTGACAGCTGTGCACAACAGAACTCCCCGCCGCGCCGGAGCGCGACGGGGAGTTCGTTGCTTCACGTGAAACGTCGCGCTCAGTCGCTGACCGAGGCGAAGCCGTTGACGACCAGGACGTCGTAGACGTCGTGGGGATTGGTGCCCAGGTCCCAGCGGCCGAAGATCAACAGCCGCTCCGAGCCCTCGTGCTGGACGTCGATCTCGAGCATCGCCGATTTCCGGCCGAGACGCCGGTAGGAGACCATCCGGATCCGATCGATCCGGTCCAGCGGGTAGGTCTTGGGGCCGGTCAGCGTGCCGACGATCAGGCGCGGCGCCGGACCGCCGACCATGGTCAGCCGGGGGCGCTGCCGGACACCGAGCGCCGCCATGGCCAGCACCGCGACCGCGGCCAGGCCGACGAGCAGCCTGCTCGGTCCGTCCTTGGCCAGCACCGCGGCGACGACCAGGATCAGGCCGCCGCCGGACACGGCGAGCAGACCGGCGGTGGGAGTTGTCCACGACGTGCTGCCGGCGGAATCCACAGCGTTCACGCGGCTTCGTCCCCCGTTGCTCCTCGAGTTGTCCACAGCTTCATCCACAGGTGTGCATGAATAACACCGGTGTAATCCGGTGCGCCGCGCTCGGTCAGCGCCATCGCATGGTCATGATCAGGCCGATGACCATCAGGCCGAACCCGATCAGGAAGTTCCAGGCGTTGAGATCGTTCATCCAGCCGATGTGCTCGGCGGCCAGGTAGTACACCAGCAGCCACACGAGCCCGGCCAGCATGAAGCCAAGCATGATCGCGACGTACCAAGCCGGCGACGGGCCCGCCTTGACCTTCACCGGGGTGCGGCTGGCAGGGCTCGGGGTGTAGTCGGCCTTCTTACGGACCTTGGACTTGGGCATGACGTCCTCGAATTCGGGATACAGGTAACTCCTAGGCTATCCCACCAGGTAATGGATGCGACGACCTACGGGGTCGCCACGTACCCTCGACGCATGCGTGTATTGGTCGTCGACAACTACGACAGCTTCGTGTTCAACCTGGTGCAGTACCTCGGCCAGCTTGGTGCCGAGGCCGTGGTCTGGCGCAACGACGACCAGCGCCTGGCCGACCTGGACACCCTGCTCACCCGGGGTGACGCGGGCGGCACCTTCGACGGCGTGCTCGTCAGCCCCGGCCCCGGCAGCCCCGACCGCGCCGGCGCCAGCATCCCGCTGGTCCACGCGGCCGCGAAGCACCGCATGCCGTTGCTCGGCGTGTGCCTCGGGCACCAGGCGATCGGCGAGGCGTTCGGCGGAACGGTCGACCGCGCGCCCGAGCTGCTGCACGGCAAGACCAGCGAGGTCTTCCACATCGGCGCGGGCGTGCTGGCCGGGCTGCCCGACCCGTTCACCGCCACCAGGTACCACTCGCTGACCGTGCTCCCGGAGACCATGCCGGACGAGCTGGAGGTCGTCGGGCACACCGAGAGCGGCATCGTGATGGCCATGCGTCACCGCACCCTGCCCATCCATGGCGTGCAGTTCCACCCCGAGTCGGTGCTCACCCAGGGCGGCCACCGGATGCTGGCCAACTGGCTCGAGGTGTGCGGGCAGCGCCCCGCCGAGGCCCTGGTGTCGGCGCTGGAAGCGGAAGTCGCCGCGCTGGCGATCTCGTAACGCCATGACACCGGGGAGTGACACCGCGCGGCCGTACGTGCTGCTGTCGGTGGCCGCGAGCCTGGACGGCTACATCGACGACGCGAGCGCGCAGCGGCTGCTGCTGTCCAACAGCGCCGACTTCGACCGGGTCGACCAGATCCGCGCCGAATCCGACGCGATCCTGATCGGCGCGCGGACGCTGCGGACCGACAACCCCAGGCTGCTGGTCAACAGCGCGGTGCGCCGAGCCGACCGGGTGACGGCGGGCAAACCCGAATATCCGGTGAAGGTCACCGTCACCGCGTCCGGCGAGCTCGATCCCGAGCTGCGGTTCTGGCACACCGGCGGCGACAAGCTCGTCTACACCACCGACACCGGCGCGGCCCGGCTCGGCGACCGGCTCGCCGGGCTGGCCGACGTCGTCGCGCTCGGCCGGGAACTCGCGCTGGCCGCCCTCCTCGACGACCTGGGCGCGCGGGGGATCGGCCGTTTGATGGTCGAGGGCGGCACCGGGATGCACACCGGCTTCCTCGCTGCCGATCTGGCCGACGAGATCCGGCTCGCGATCGCGCCGATCCTGGTCGGCGACCCGGCCGCCCCGCGCTTCGTCGGCCCGGCCCAGTTCCCCGGCGGTGCACAGCGACGGCTCCGCCTGGCGGGTGTGGAACAACTTGGGGATGTCGCTGTGCTGAAGTACCTGGTCAGCCCCGGTGGCGCGCCGCTGCGCTAACCGAGCCTGTGGTCGAAATCATGTTCGCGACCTGGGGAAATTCCGCTGTCCACAGCTTGTCCGGCGAATCACTGCACACCTGAACATGACCGAATCCACATCATGCGACAGTTGTGGATAACTCCCGACCGGCAGGGGAATCCGATGACCGCAGGCAGTGCCGAGAGCACCGACCACCGATTCATGCACAGGGCGATCGAACTCGCCAGGAACTGCCCACCCAGCCCGACGGCCTATTCGGTGGGCGCGGTGATCGTCGCCGACGGTGTGGAGATCTCGACCGGCTACTCCAGGGAGACCGACGAGAAGGTGCACGCCGAGGAGTCGGCGCTGAACAAGCTCGACCCGGACGACCCGCGACTGACCAGGGCGACGATCTACAGCACGCTCGAACCGTGCTCGACCCGCGCCACCGCGAGCCGGCCGCCGTGCACCGACCGCATCCTGGCCGCCGGCATCCCGACCGTCGTCATCGCCTGGCGTGAGCCGAGCCTGTTCGTCGCCGCGTGCGAGGGTGTGGACAAACTCCGCAGGCACGGCGTGCGGGTGGTGGAGCTGACCGACCTGGCCACCGAGGCCATGTCGATGAACTCCCATCTCGATCTGAGCTGAGGCTCAGGGCCGCCCGTAGATGGCGGTCACGAACTCGCCGAGCTGATTGTCGTCGAGGTGCCGGGCCAGATCGGCCTCGCTGATCATGCCGACCAGCCGCTTGTTGTCGATCACCGGCATCCGCTTGACCCGATGGCCTTCCATCTGGTCGAGCACGTCCTCCACGTCGGCGTCCGCGCTGACCCACCGCGGGGTCGACTCGCACAGCTCGGCCGCGGTCGTGGTTTCGGGGGGCAGGCCGAGCGCGATGCACTTCACGACGATGTCGCGATCGGTGATGATGCCGCACATGCGCTCGTCGTCGTCGGCGACGACGAGCGATCCGACACCGAGATCGGCCATCGCCGTCGCCGCGGTCGCCACGGTGTCACCGCGGGTGATCCACTGCGCGCCGGGCTTCATGATGTCCCTGGCCGTGGTCATAGGGGCTACCTCCTCGTTCAGCGGTGCTGGGTGGGATGAAGCAGCCTCATTCTGCGCCCGCCGCGTCGCGGCAGGTGGGTTCTCCACGCAATCGAGACCTCGCGATCTCAGCGGGGTAGCGGCGAAGCACCCACCTGCAGCACGACGTTGCCGGTGATGGTCACCGAGGAACCCGCGGCCGGACTCTGGCCGACGATCTTGCCGGAGGCGCTGCCGTCCAGCGTGATCACCGTGGTCTGGCTGAGCTGACCGGTCCAGCCGAGCGCGCGCAGCTGTTCCTGCGCCTGCGTCGGGGTGAGTCCGGTCAGGTCGGGGACGGTGATCCGGTCACCGGCCGAGACCTGCACGGTGATGGTCGAGCCCTTCTCAGCGTTGCTGCCGCCGGTCGGGTTGGTGGAGAGCACCTGTCCCTTCGGCGCGCTCGACTTCACTTCCTGGATGTCGACCTTGAACCCGGCGCTGTCGACCAGGTTCGGCTGGGCGATCGAGATGTCCTGGCCGACCACGGTCGGCACCCGGACCTGCTCGGGACCCGAGCCGATGGTGATCACGATCGGCTGATCGATGTCGACCCGGACGCCCGCGCTCGGTTCCTGCGCGATCACCTTGTCGGTCTCGGCCGTGCTCGACGCCTTGCGCGGCGGGTTCGGGCTCAGGGTCAGCCCGATCGAGTTCAGCTTCTGCTCGGCCTCGGCCTGGGTCAGCCCGGACAGGCGCGGCACCTGCACCTGGGTGGGGCCGGTCGACACCTGCATGGTGACGGTGCTGCCCTCGTCGATCCGCGAACCGCCGAGCGGCTGGGTCGCGATGACATTGCCGACGGCGACCTTGCCGTCCGCCTTCTGCTGGGTGGCGACGTGGAACCCGGCCTGCTGCAACGCGGTCTGGGCCTGCTGCGACGACTGACCCGACACATCGGGGACAGCCACCTGGTCGGCCTTGCTGCCCGGTCCGACCAGCACCCAGAACAATCCGAAGGCCACCGCGAGCGCGGCGGCGACGCCGAGCGCGATCAGTCCGGTGCGGTTGCGGCCCTCGGCGGGCGGCGCGATCGCGGCCTGCTCGGAGGTGTCGTCGCGGCGGTCACGGAACGACCGCGGGGCGGGCTCGTCCTCGTAATCCATGATGGTGGTGCGATCTTCGTCGTTCATCACCATCGGCGCGCTCGGCTTCTGCCCGCCGAGCACCCGGATCAGGTCGGCGCGCATCTCCGCGGCCGTCTGGTACCGGTTGGCCGGGTTCTTGGCCATCGCCTTGAGGATCACCGAGTCGAGTTCGCGCGGCACGCCGGGATTCACCGACGACGGCAGCGGCGGATCCTCCTTGACGTGCTGGTACGCGACCGCGACCGGCGAGTCGCCGGTGAACGGCGGCTGCCCGGTGAGGATCTCGAACAGCACGCAGCCGACCGAATACACGTCCGAGCGGGCGTCGACGGTCTCGCCGCGCGCCTGCTCCGGCGAGAGGTACTGCGCGGTGCCGATCACCGCGGCGGTCTGGGTCATCGGGTTGGAGCTGTCGGCGATCGCGCGCGCGATGCCGAAGTCCATCACCTTCACCGCGCCCGCGCGGTTGATCATGATGTTGGCGGGCTTCATGTCGCGGTGCACGATGCCGGCCTTGTGGCTGAAATCGAGCGCGGCGCACACGTCGGCCACGACTTCCATCGCCTTGCGCGGCGCCAGCGGACCCTTGCCGCGGACGATATCGCGCAGGGTGTCGCCCTCGACGTACTCCATGACGATGTAGGGCAGCGGGCCGCCGTCGACGGTGGCCTCGCCGGTGTCGTACACCGCGACGATGGCCGGGTGATTCAGCGCGGCCGCGTTCTGCGCTTCCCGCTTGAACCGCAGGTAGAACGTGGGATCGCGGGCCAGATCGGCCCGCAGCACCTTGATCGCGACGTCACGCGAGAGGCGCACGTCGCGAGCCTTGTGCACCTCCGACATGCCGCCGAACCCGATGATCTCGCCCAGCTCGTACCGCGAGGAGAGATTCTTCGGGGTCGTCATGGCTGTCCTTGTGGCGGAGTGTTGTCGACGGTGATGTTCGGGCCGAGCGCGTTCGGGGCGTCCGGGAACGGCAGGTCGAGCGTGGGCAGGCGGGGCCTGCCGTTGACCGTCGTCGTCCCGCCGGCCGGCGTGGTGGTGGTCGGCTTGGTGGTCTTGGTGGTCGTCGGCGCCTTGGTGGTGGTCGTCGGCGGCGGCGTCGTGGTGGTGGTCGGCGGTTCCGTCGTTGTCGTCGGCGCCTCGGTGGTGGTCGTCGGGCGCGGCGCTTCCGTTGTCGTCGGCGGGGCCTCGGTGGGCGGCACGATCGGCGGTGGGAACGACTTGGTGGTCACCGGCGGGGGCAGCGGTTTGGTCGTCTGCGTCGTGGTGGTCGTGGTGCCGGAGTCGCGATTCGGCTCACCGCCGAACAGCACCCAGAGCACGACGCCGCCGAGGAGCAGCGCGCCGACGCCCAGGGCGATCAGCCACTTCTGGTTGTTCTTGGCATTGCTGCTGCCCGCGATCGCCGCAGGCGCGGCGGCCTGCGTCGCCGGGCCGGTGTAGCCGCCACCGGGGGTGATCGGCTGCGGAGCCTGGTTGCCGAAGCGCATGGTCGCGCCGTCGTACTCGGCGCCCGCGGCCGCCGGGATCACCATGGTCGGGCCGGGCGGCAGCACCCTGGTCGCGCCGGTCATCGGGGGCGCGGCACCGGCGGGCGGCGGCGGCATGTGTCCCGCGCGCACCGCGGCGACGGCATCGGCGAACTCGCCACCGCTGCTGTAGCGCTGGGTCGGGTCCTTGGCCATCGTGATGGCGATCAGCTCGTGCACGTTCGCGGGCAGATCGGCGGGCATCGGCGGCGGCGCGTCGCGGACGTGCTTCATCGCGACGGTGATGGCGCCGTCACCGGTGAACGGGCGCACGCCGGCGAGGGCCTCGTAGCCGACGATGCCGAGCGAGTAGACGTCGCTGGCCGCGGTGGCGTCCTCGCCGACGGCCTGCTCGGGCGCGATGTACTGGGCGGTGCCCATCACCATGCCGGTCTTGGTCACCGGCGAGGCGTCGACCGCCTTGGCGATGCCGAAGTCGGTGATCTTCACCTGGCCGGTGGGCGTGACCAGGATGTTGCCCGGCTTCACGTCGCGGTGCACCACGCCCGCGGCGTGCGCCACCTCGAGCGCGCGACCGGTCTGCTCGAGCATGTCCAGGCCCTGGACGACCGAGAGCCTGCCCATCCGGTTCAGCACCGCGTTGAGCGGTTCGCCCTGCACGAGCTCCATCACCAGGTACGCGGTCTCGCCCCCGGAGGGGTCGGTGGTCTCGCCGTAGTCGTAGATGCCTGCGATGCCCGGGTGGTTCAGCTGGGCGGTGGTGCGCGCCTCGGTCCGGAACCGCTGACGGAAGGTCGGGTCGGCGGAGAACTCGGTCTTGAGGACCTTGACCGCCACCCGGCGGTCGAGCCGGGTGTCCATCGCTTCCCACACCTGACCCATGCCACCCGTGGCGATGAGCCGTTGCAGGCGGTATCGGTCGGCAATCATGGCGCCGTTGTTCAGCATCGGGGCCCCCGTGTTGTCACTCGCACACTCATTTCGTTCAGCCCCCTGCCAGACCCGCGTCCAGCACCGACCTGGCGATCGGTGCCGCCACCGAGCCACCGGTGGCCTGGAGCGCCCGGTCGCCGCCGTTCTCGACGATCACCGCGATGGCGATCTTCGGGTTCTGGGCGGGCGCGAAGGCCATATACCAGGCGTGTGGCGGGGTGTTACGGGGATTGCTGCCGTGTTCGGCCGTTCCGGTCTTGGACGCGATCTGGTACGGCGACCGGCCACCGCCCGCGGTATTGGCCTCCGAGGCGACCATCAGATTCGTCAGGGTCGACGCTACCTGGGGACTCACCGCTTGTCCGACCGAGACGGGCTTGGTCTTGCTGAGCTCCGACAGGTCCGGCGCCTGGGTCTGATCGACCAGGTACGGCTGCATCCTGGTGCCGCCGTTGGCGATCGTCGCCGCGACCACCGCGATGTCGAGCGGGGTCACCGCGACATCGCGCTGACCGATGCTGGACTGCCCGAGCGCCGCGTTGTCCGGGATCGGGCCGACGGTCGACTCCGCCACCGGGATCGGCACCCCGCGATGCGGGCCGATGCCGAACGCGGCGGCCTCGTCCTTGAGCGCGCTCGCGCCGACCTTCACGCCGAGCTCGACGAACGCGGTGTTGCAGGAGCGGCGGAACGCGTCGTAGAGGCTCGCGGTCGGCCCGTCACCACAGGTGCTGCCGCCGTAGTTCTCCAGCGTGGTGCTGGTGCCGGGCAGGGTGATGTTGGGCGCCGCGGTGAACTGGTCGTCGGGACCGGCGACGCCGTTGGACAGCGCGGCCGCGGTGACGATGGTCTTGAAGGTCGAGCCAGGCGGGTAGGTCTGCGAGACGGCGCGATTGAGCATCGGCTGGCTCGGATCGGTGCTGAGCCGCTCCCACGCCGCCCGGCCCGCTGCGCCATCGTGGCCCGACAGCTCGTTGGGGTCGTAGCTGGGGGTCGAGACCATCGTGAGGATCTTGCCGGTGCTCGGCTCGATCGCGACCACCGCGCCGGTGTAGCCCTTCGAGGTCATCTGGTCGTAGGCGACCTGCTGCATCATCGGGTTGAGCGTGGTGAGCACGTTGCCGCCGCGCGGATCGCGCCCGGCGAACATGTCGATCAGCCTGCGGCCGAACAGGCTCGAGTCGTTGCCCGACAGCAGCGGGTCCTCGGCCAGCTCGAGTCCGGTCTTGCCGTACTGCATCGAGTAGAAGCCGGTGACCGGCGCGTACGCGGGCGGGGTGCTCGGGTACTGGCGCAGGTACTTGTACCGGTCGTCGGTGGCGACCGAGCTCGCGAGCACGGTGCCGCCCGCGGAGATCTGCCCGCGCTGGCGCGAGTACTCGTCGAGCAGCACGCGCGAGTTGCGCGGATCGCTGCGCAGATCGTCGGCCTTGACCACCTGGAGGTAGGTGGCGTTCACGAGCAGCGCGACCACCATCACCATCACGGCGACGGCGACGCGACGTAGTGGAGTGTTCATTCGCTCGCCCTGCCTTCCGACCTGCGGAACATCTCGGTCGGCGCCTCGGCGATCGGCGCCGGGCCGCGCTTGCGCACCGGTGCGGGCGCGCGGGCGGCATCGGAGATCTTGATCAGCAGCCCGAGCAACGCGTAGTTCGCCAGCAGCGACGAACCGCCGTAGGAGATGAACGGCGTGGTCAGGCCGGTCAACGGGATCAGCTTGGTGACACCGCCGACGACGACGAAGATCTGGATCGCGATCGTGAACGAGAGCCCGGCCGCGAGCAGCTTGCCGAAGCTGTCGCGCACGGCCAGCGCGGTCCGCAGCCCGCGCACGATGAAGATCAGGAACAGCATCAGCACCGCGGTGAGCCCGATCAGGCCGAGCTCCTCACCGATCGTGGTGACGATGAAGTCGGTCTTGGCGAAGGGCACCTGGTTGGGGCGGCCGCTGCCGAGCCCGGTGCCCGCCAGCCCGCCGGTCGCGAAACCGAACAGCGACTGCGAGATCTGGTAGCCGGTGTTGTGGTAGTCGTCGAACGGGTGCAGCCAGGTGTCGACGCGCACCCGCACGTGCCCGAAGAGCTGGTAGGCGAAGACGAAGCCGAGCACGAGCAGCCCGCCGCCGATGATCAGCCAGCCCACCCGCTCGGTGGCGATGTAGATCATCACCAGCACGGTGCCGAAGATGAGCAGCGAGGTGCCCAGGTCCTTCTCCAGGACGAGCACGCCGATGCAGACGATCCAGACGATCAGGACCGGGCCCATATCGCGCGGGCGCGGGAACTCCATGCCGAGGAAGTGCTTGCCCGCCGCGGTGAACAGATCGCGCTTGGCCACCAGGACGCCGGCGAAGAACACGATCAGCAGGATCTTCGCGAACTCGCCCGGCTGCACGCTGAATCCGGGCAGCCGGATCCAGATCTTGGCGCCGTTGACTTCGGAGAACCGGCTGGGCAGCAGTGCCGGAATCGCCAGCGCGACCAGGCCGACCAGGCCTAGGGTGTAGGTGTAGCGCGCGAGCGTGCGGTAGTCCCGCAAGACGATGAGCAGGGTGATGAACACCACGATGCCCAGGCCGGTCCACATGATCTGCTGGTTGGCATCGGGGGAGGGAATGGGGCTCGAGTCGTACGCGGCCTTCTGCGCGTCCGCGAGGTCGAGCCGATGGATCAGCACCAGCCCCAAACCGTTGAGCAGCGCCACGATCGGTAGCAGCAGTGGGTCGGCGAACGGCGCGAACCGCCGCACGGCCAGATGCGCGATACCGAACAGCGCGAGAAAAGCCAGTCCGTACTTGGCGATGTCCCAGGTGATCGACTGTTCCTGGCTCGCCTCGACGATGAACAACGACACCGTCGTGATCCCCGCCGCCCCCGCCAGCAGCAGCAACTCCTGGTTGCGTCGCGTCGACGGGGGTGGTGCTGGCGCGAATCCGCCAGGGGGGCTGGGGAAAGCCCCAGCCGACGGCGGTGCCGGAGCGGACATCAGTCCGTCACCCGGCAGTTCTCCCCTGAGATCTGCGGAGTTGTCGGGGGCACGGTCGTCGTGGTCGGGGCAGGCGTGGTGGTGGTCGGCGCCGCGGGCTGATCGGGGCCGGGTGTCGGCGCGCCACCGGGGGTCACCGGCGGCTGCTCGGTGGGCAGCACGCCGGGCTGGGGCACCGATTCCTTCTTCGGGCAGGGCGGCAGCAGTTCCTTCTGCAGCAGCTTCATGCTGTCGCGCGCCTTGTCCAGCGAATCCGGCGGCAGGCCCTTCTGGACCTGATCGCGGCCGGTCTGCTTGAGATCGCTGACCATCAGCTTCTTGCAGCCGGCCGGCGCGGATTCGCCGACCTCGACCAGCGTCAGCTCACCCTTGCTGTTGACGCAGCCGGTGAGCTCCACATCGTGGATCGAGTAGCCGAGGATCGAACCGGGCAGGCCGCGCATCACGACCACCTGATCGTTGTCGGCGCCCACGTAGTAGTTGCTGCGAATCATCTTGTAGCCGACCACGAGTCCGACGGCGACCGCGGCGATCAGCGCCAGCGAGAGCAGCAGCCAGCGCAGCTTGTGCGACTTCGGCTCCGGCGGCGGGGGCGCGGCGGCGGCCCGGCGCGGCTGGGCGCGCGGCGGGCGCATCGCGGCGGCCCGGCCAGCGGCGGTGTTCGGCGGCGGGGTGTCTTCCTCCTCCTCGGTGGAGGCGGCGCCCGCGACGATCGGGTGGCTCTGGCCGTAGTCGAGATCGATCACGTCGGCCACGACGACGGTGACGTTGTCGGGACCACCACTGCGCAACGCCAATTCGATGAGCCGGTCGGCGCACTCGTCGGTATTGCCCTCGCGCATGGTGTTGCCGATGGTCTCGTCGCTCACCACGTCCGAAAGTCCGTCGGAGCACAGCAGATACCGGTCACCGGCGCGGGCCTCGCGCATGATCAGCGTCGGCTCGATCTCGTTGCCGGTGAGGGCGCGCATGATCAGCGAACGCTGCGGGTGGGTGTGCGCCTGCTCGGCGGTGATCCGGCCCTCGTCGACCAGCGACTGCACGAACGTGTCGTCGCGGGTGATCTGGGCGAGTTCCCCCTCGCGCAACAGGTACGCGCGCGAGTCGCCGATGTGCACCATGCCGAGCTTGCCGCCCGCGAACAGGATGGCGGTGAGCGTGGTGCCCATGCCGTCGAGTTCGGGTTCGGCCTCGACGTGGTCGGCGATGGCCGCGTTGCCGGAACGCGTTGCGCGATCGAGCTTGCCGAGGATGTCCTGGCCCGGCTCGTCGTCGTCTAGATGCGCCAGCGCGGCGATCATCAACTGGGAGGCGACTTCACCGGCGGCGTGGCCACCCATGCCGTCGGCGAGGGCCAGCAGGCGTGCGCCCGCGTAGACCGAATCCTCGTTGTTGCCCCGGACGAGTCCGCGGTCGCTTCGCGCGGTGTAGCGCAGAACAAGTGTCACGATCGCAGCTCGATCACAGTTTTGCCGACCCGGACAGGAGTACCGAGCGGAACACGGACGGCGGTGGTGACTTTCGCGCGGTCGAGATAAGTGCCGTTGGTGGAGCCGAGGTCCTCCACGTACCAGTCGTCACCACGCTGAGAGAGTCGCGCGTGCCTGGTCGAGGCGTAGTCGTCGGTGAGTACCAGCGTCGAATCGTCGGCACGGCCGATGAGGACCGGCTGCGTGCCGAGCGTGATTCGAGTGCCGGCGAGTGAACCATGAGTCACCACTAGATACTTGGCGCCCTTCTGGCCTCGGCTGAAGGAAGGCAGCCCGATGGACCCGCGCGCACCGCGTGCGGGTCTCGGCTGAATCCGGATGCCGGATGCCGCGTAGATATCGCTGCGCAAGGTCCGCAGAACGGCCCAGACGAACAACCAGAGCAGCAGCAGGAACCCCGCGCGGGTCAATTGCAGGATCAATCCCTGCACGGCGTTCCACCTCCTGTTCGCCCGGGTACGTCGGTACGGCAGGTGCGGGGCGAACCACCCCCACCAGCGTGCTGGCTTGCGGGCCCCGAGGTCGGGGCCGTGCGTGTGATGGCAGCATCATAGGGCCGACGGCGTCGACTCGTGACCTGCACCGCGCAGCTTACGGGATCAGACGATCCGGATCAGGATCTCCGAATGTCCGGCCCGGATGACGTCGCCGTCGGCGAGCTGCCAATCCTGTACGGGCGAGCCGTTGACCAGGGTTCCGTTGGTGGAACCCAGATCCGAGAGCATCGCGGTCTGGCCGTCCCAGCGCACCTCGATGTGGCGGCGCGACACACCGGTGTCGGGCAGCCGGAAGTGCGCGTCCTGGCCGCGGCCGATGATGTTGCTGCCCTCGCGGAGCTGGTACGTGCGGCCGCTGCCGTCGTCGAGCTGGAGGGTGGCCGAGTAGCTGGACTGCGCGGCGCCGTAACCGGCACCGGCGGCGGGCGCCTGGCCGTAGCCCTGCGGCTGGGCGCCGTAGCCACCCTGCTGGCCGTAGCCCTGCTGCTCCTCCTGGCCGTAACCGCCCTGCTGGCCGTAGCCCTGCTGCGGCTCGGCGTAGCCCTGCTGGCCGTAACCCTGGTCGGCGTAACCGTTCTGGCCGTAGCCGCCCTGCTGGTCGTAACCGGGCTCGGCGTACCCCTGCTGGCCGTACCCACCCTGCTGGCCGTAGCCGCCTTGCTGGTCGTAGCCCTGCTGGCCGTAGCCGCCCTGCTGGTCGTAACCGGGCTCGGCGTAGCCCTGCTGCCCGTACCCGCCCTGCTGGCTGTAGGCCTGCTGGCCGTACCCGCCCTGCTGGTCGTAGCCCTGCTCGCCGTATCCGGGCTGGGCGCCGTAGCCGCCCTGCTGGCCGTAGCCACCCTGACCGCCCGCGTTGTCGTACCCGTTCTGGTACTCGCCACCCTGCTGGCCGTACGCGGCGTCGCCGTAGCCCGGCTGGGCGCCGTAACCGCCCTGCTGGCCGTACTCGTCGGGGTAGGCACCGCCGGGAGCCGCACCTCGGCCGGCGGGCGGCGGCGCGTACCCGCGATTGCGTGGATCGGACTCCGCGGGCTCTCGGCTCGGCTCGTAGCCTGAGTTGTGCGTCATGGGGCCAGCTCCTGGTTGCGGGTGTGCGGGTCGTTGTGGCGGTTCGGGGCGAGGTGGGGCGGTCCCGCGACCGGCGTCGGGGTCGACGCGGCCGCTCGCTCTGAACATTCCGGTGTGCAGCGTAGGTGATGCCTCGAACGCCACGTGTACTTCGCCGTAGGTCTGCCAGCCCTGCTCGCGGATGTAATCCTGCAGATGTTTGGCGAACGCCTTGGTCGTGAGGTCGTGATCGGCGTCGAGTTTTCCGTGATCGGATTCGTTGATCGTGATCACGTAACTGTTCGGGGCGAGCTTGTGCCCGCCGCCCAGATCCTGGATCTGATCTGCGGCTTCGCGCTGCAGCGCGGCCTCCACCTCCTGGGGAACGACGCTGCCGCCGAACGCCCTCGCGAACACATCACCGACGGCGCCCTGCAGGCGACGCTCGAATCTCGACACGATGCCCATCACAGCCCTCCCTTCGGTGCGCGTGTCCGACCAGGTCGACACGCTGGTTACGGCGTGTCCGGACCCGACCACGTTCCTTGCATGATATCCACGATCCTCCAACCCTGTAACTCCCGGCGAACCGCCCCGGTTCCCGAGCCGAATCCGCTCGCATCACCGCAGGTCAGAGGGTCGATTTTATTTTCAGCGGCGAGGCATGTTAGATTTTTCCAGTCGCTCGGGCGAGTGGCGGAATGGCAGACGCGCTGGCTTCAGGTGCCAGTGTCCGTAAGGACGTGGGGGTTCAAGTCCCCCTTCGCCCACCAGACTAGAGGCTCGATCCATCCGGATCGGGCCTCTCGTCGTTTTCGGGGGTGTTCGTCAGCGGCGGACGAGGCGGAGGAGGGCTTCGCGCAGGGGTGGGGACGGGGTGGTGGTGGCCAGTTCCTGGAGGGCGGTTTCGGCGATGGCGGCGACCAGGAGGGTGGCGATGGGGGTGGGGTCGTCCCAGCCCATGGCGGTGAGGTCGGCGGTGACGAGGGCGGCGGCGCTGGCGTTGCGGGTGGCGACCTCGGGGGCGAGGCCGGCGTCGGTGCGGGCCTGGACGAGCAGGCCCTTGGTGGCCGGGTCGGCCAGGCAGCCGTCGAGGTAGGCGGTGATGCCCGCGGTGAGGCGGGGCTCGCCGGGTGGGAGGTCGGCGATGGCGGTGGTGACCAGGTCGTCGAGGTGGTCGTGGAAGGCGCGGTGCAGGGCGACGAAGTAGGCCTCGCGGCTGGGCCAGTGCTGATAGAAACTGCCCTTGGCCATGTTCGCCCTGGCGGCGATCGCGTTGACCGACAGTTTGGTCAGGTCCTCGGTGGACAGCAGGCTGCGGCCCGCCGCCAGCAGCGCGCGGCGTCCCGGCTCGGCCGATCTCATGACCCCACTCCAGCACAGGCGGTCAGGAAGTCCCGCACCGTGTCCAGGAAGAGAGCGGGCGCCTCGGCGAACGGTTCGTGCCGGGTGGCGATCACCGACACCGCGGCGTGCGGCAGGGCGACGGCGACGCCGCGGCGGTTCAGCAGCCACGGATTCGTCGGATCGTTGCGTCCCCACACCACCTGCACCGGTACACCGGCCAGCAGTGGCCCCGTCGAGGGCAGATCGAATCGCGGATCGTCGAAACTGCGCCAGAGACTGCGATATACGGCCAGCCGCACCGGATCTCCGGGCACTGCCACCGCCCGATCGAAGATGGCCCGCACCCCGCCGCGATCGAGCGGACCCAGATACATCCGCGCATTCGGCACGACATACCGGCCCGCCATCGCGCGGCTCGCGACGAGATGGAAGTAGCCCCGGGTGAACGCGTTCAGCGGGGCGAACCCGGCCGGTTGCACGAGAACGAGCCCGCGTACGAGGTCCGGCGCGCGCTCGGCCAGCCGCACCGCGGCGTATCCGCCCGCGCTGTTGCCGATCACCGTGAGCGCGCCGAAGCCGCGCGCGGACAGCGCCGCGGCGACCAGCACGCTCACCTCGGCCAGCGCGTCGATGGTGATCAGCTCCGGGTCCCGCACGGTCGACGCGCCCGAGCCGGGCCAGTCGACGGCCGCGATCGCCCAGTCGGGTGCCAGCGCGGGCACGATCTCGTCGAAGTCGCGGTGATCACCCGGATTCGCGTGCAGCAGGAGCAATCCCGGCGCCGCCCCGGGCGACCGGCCGCGCAGATGCACCGCGATGTCGCCGAACGGAGTGGGAACGGTCAGTGTCTCGGCAGGCCCCATGAACCGACGGTAGCCATGACCGACCGGTCGGTCAAGCCTTCGGACGGCCGCGATCGCCGTTCACCGAGCGGCGGGGAATCAGCCCTTGCGGGCGATCAGCAGATGATGCGGAATCGGCGGGTTCGGCAGCGTCCGCTGCTCGACCGTCAGGCCGGCGCCGGACAGCGCCGCGACCACCTCGACGACGGGCCGCAGGGTGAATCCATAAGGCGTGAACGGCATCTTGGCCATCGCGTCGGGATCGCCGATGCCGACCACCGCCGCGCCGCCCGGTCGCAGGACGCGGGCCAGCTCGGCACAGGCGGCGGGCAGATCGTCGAGGAAGTAGAGGGTATTGACGGTGATCGCCGCGTCCAGGCTCGCGTCGGGCAGCGGCAGCGCGGCGAGGGTGCCCTCGGCGAGGACGAGCCTGGGGTCCGCGGCGGAGCGGGCGCGGGCGAGCATGTCCGCCGAGGGTTCGATGCCGTGCACCACGCCATCGGGGCCGACCCGGTCGAGCAGCAGCGTCAGCCCGACACCGCCGCCGAAGCCGATATCGGCGACCGTCGCGCCCCGGTCCGCGCCCGTCGCGGTGACCGCCTCGGCGATGGCGCGCCGGTTTCCCCGATTGAGAACGAAAGCGACGCCCTTGCCGAGCATTCCGTGCGGATTACCGAGCTGATCGGCGATGGTCGTGAGCAGACGATCCTTGACCCCGGGCATGCGGCTCATCGTAGGCGGGCGGGGTGACAGCGCGGCGATGTCGGCTGACTGACCACCGCCGACGGCCCTGGTGAGGCGAAGATCACACTGCCCTGAGCGGGCGGTATCCGGGGGTGTTCGTCGGCTGATTTCGTGGTGTTCGGCGCCCGGTTCGCAACCGGTCATTTGTCCAAATTACGGCCTCGTGACAGGTGCTACCGCTCGATTGCTAGGTGCTGATCTTGTTTGCAGCCCTGTAAACAAACTTGAAGTCTCTTTTAATGCGATTCGCGTCAGGCAACCGAAATTCTGTTGCCGTATCCGCAGGTGATCGGCTATGCGGGCGGGTTTGCATGATCATCGGCAACCGCCGGGAATATTCACTCGGTGCGGTGGCATCGGGTGGGTGACTCGTTGTCGAAGGTTTGCCGCAGGTGAATTCTCAGTGTGCGTAGGGGTCGCTGTGAGGTGGCGCCGGAAGTTAGCTGAGACTGTGAAAATCAGTGCCTTCACAGATGTTTGCTGGTTCGCAATCAGTACGCCCGACCTGCGCGTTGGGGGTTGCATGGGCATAACGATTGTGTACAGTTGACGGTAACGCTGGCCGCAGCTCGAGCCCGACTCGCTGCGGCCAGCGGAACTCAAATGGGGGAGTTCGACACCATCTCGTAACCTCGCGTAGCTGCCGATTGTCCGGCGCCGTTTCGGCGGGGTGTGCTCAGAGTTGCCTGCCGTTCAAATGCACGTGCAGATGCGAGTTCAGGCCCGGTCCAGCGACTTTGCGGTCGGTGTCAGCCAGCGATCGGCCGGATCGGGCAGGGCGGCGGGCGTCGCGGCCGCGGCGTCCTGCTCGTCGGCCACCCGGCGCCCGATCCCGAACACGTAGAACAGGAACGCCGCCTCGGCCGCGAACCCGAAGGCGATCCGCACCGGCGCGGGCAGCGGACTCGGGGTCACGAAGCCCTCCAGCAGGCCGCACACCAGCAGCACCGCCACCAGGCCGAGCGCGACCGTCGCGGTCACCTTGCCCTGCCTGGCCATCGCGGCCGCGCGGCTGCGGTGACCGGGGTCGACCAGCGTCCAGCCCAGCTTCAGCCCGACACCACCGGCGATGAACAACGCCGTCAGCTCCAGCGTGCCGTGCGGGAGGATGAAGCCGAAGAACGATTCGAGCCGGCCCGCGTCGGACATCAATCCACCGGTTATCCCCAGATTCAGCGCGTTCATGAACAGGGCGTACACAGCGGGCAGGATCAGCACACCGGTGAACAACGCGATCGCCGACACCAGCGAGTTGTGTGTCCACACCTGGGCGGCGAAGGCGTCGTTGGGGTGCTCGGTGTAGTAGGTCTCGAACGTTCCCCCAGGTCCGGTGACGATATCGATGCCGCCCTCGGGTATCCCCAGGGCCTTGCGGGCCGCCGCGGAGTTGTCCACAAGCATCGCGATCACCCCGGCGACGGCGAGGAAGATCGCGGTCACCCCCACCCACCACGGCCACGCGCGATACACAGCCGCGGGAAAGTGCCGGGTGAAGAACCGGCCGACCTCGCGCCACGGCTGCGACCGGGCCGCCAGCACCCGCCCCCTGGCCCGCGCGAGCAGCGCGCTGAGCCCGGCGACCAGGTCGGGATCGGCCGGCCTGCCCTGGATCTTCGCAAGCTGTTGCGAAGCCGCCCGGTACAACCGGACGAGTTCGTCGGCCTCCGCGCCGGACAGCTTGCGCTGGCGGACCAGCTGATCCAGCCGATGCCACGACCGTTGATGCGCCCAGCTGTAGGCATCGGTGTCCATATCGGGAATGCTAGCCACATGGCGGAATTCACCACCGGCGAAGCGGTCGCGCTCGAGCTCCCGATCGCGCGCATCCCCAGCCGTGCGGGCGCCTTTCTGCTCGACCTGGTCATCCAGCTCACGCTCGCGTTCGTGCTCGCCTACGGCGGGGTGATGGTGCTGATCGCGGCCGACGCCGACTCGGCCTGGTACGACGTCACCTTCGTGGTCACCCTCGTGACGGTGCTGATGGTCTACCCGGTGTGCAGCGAGACGATCTCGCGCGGGCGCTCCATCGGCAAGCTGGCCTTCGGCCTGCGCGTGGTGCGCGCCGACGCCGGGCCGATCGATTTCCGGCACGCGCTGACCCGCGGGCTGGCCGGGGCGATTGTGGATTTCTGGATGCTCGGCGCGTTCGGCGCGGTCGCGGTGATCTGCTCACTGTGCTCGCGCGACGCCAGGCGGGTGGGCGACGTGCTCGCCGGAACGGTGGTTGTGCACACCCGCCAGAACCTGCCGATGCCCGCGCTCGCCGTCGCGCCGCCGTGGCTGAGCGGCTGGGCGGCGCAACTCGACCCGAGCGGCCTGTCCGACGAGCTGGCCGGTGCGGTCCGCCAGTATCTGACCAGGTTGCGCACGCTCACCCCGGCCGCGCAGCACCACCTGGGCACCCAGCTGGTGACGGCGGTCTGCGCCGCCGTGCGGCGCCCGGTGCCGACGGGATACCCGCCGTACCACATCCTCGGCGCGGTTCTGGCTCGGCGACAGCAGGTTTCGCGCGGCTGAGCCGTGCCCTGTGCACAACGTGTTGGTCGATCGGTGGATGGGCTGTGAGTACCGGTGGACAACTCGGTTGTCCACAACTCACAGGGAGCCGGACTGCTTCAGTTCCAGGTACTCGTCGGCGAGCGCTTCCGGCAGCTGATCGGGCGCGGCGGCGACCACCGCGACCCCGCGCCTGCGCAGCGATTCCTGCACGAGGGCCCGCTCGGCCAGCACGGTTTCGGCGGCCGCCGCGGTGTAGACGGCGTCCGCGGTGGAGCGATCACGGGCGGCGGCGGCGATCTCCGGATCGGTGACCGAGACGATCAGGACCCGGTGCCGCTTGGTGAGGGTGGGCAACGCGGGCAGCAGGTGCTCGGTGACCGTCGGACCGTCCAGGCTGGTGAACCACACGATGAGCGCCCGCCTGCGGACCCGGGCGATCACCGTCCGCACCAGGCCGGTGGTGTCGGTATCCACAAGCCGCGGTGTCACTCCGGCGAGGGTGTGCATAAGTTTCAGCGGCAGCTGATGCCCGCCCGCGCCGGTCACCTCGGCCCGCACCGTCCGGTCGTAGGCGAGCAGGTCGACGGTGTCGCCCGCGGCCGCGGCCAGTCCACCGAGCAGCAGCGCGGCCTCGATCGAGGAATCCAGGCGCGTGCCGTCGCCGACGCGGCCCGCGCTGGCCCGGCCGGTGTCGAGCACCATCAGCACGTGCCGATTGCGTTCGGGCCGCCAGGTGCGCACGAGGACGTCGGCGGCACGGGCGGTGGCGCGCCAGTCGATGCTGCGCACGTCGTCGCCGGCCACGTACTCGCGGAAGGAGTCGAACTCGGTGCCCTGCCCGCGGGTGTTCGCGACATTGCGGCCCTCGAGATGGTGCAGCCGCTTCACCTTCGACCGCAGCAGCCGCTCGCTGCGGAACGGCGGCAGCGCGCGCACCCTGGCCGGTACCTCGACGCGCGACTGCCTGCCCGCCAGCCCGAGCGGACCGAGCAGCCGCACCGTGACGGGACCGGCCACCCGATCACCGCGATAGGTGGGGGTGAGTCCGGTGCGCAACCGGAGGCGGGTGCGCGGCGCGAGGTCGAGCCGGTGGGTGCGGTACTCGGCCCGCGCGCTGTCGGGCCAGGCGTCCCACAGCATCCCGCGCACGGTGGCCGTGCCGGTATTGGTGACGACGAGTTCCACCTCGGTGGCCCGGCCGAGCCGCACCACCGTCAGCGGATCGCGGGTGAGGGTGAGCGTGTCGGCCCGCGCGGTGAGGGCGATGTCGAACACGGCGAGCGCGAGCAGCGCCGCGCTCGCGCCGACCACGCCGACCCACGACGGGATCAGGAACATCACCAGCGCGCCCGCGATCGCCGCGAGCAGCGCGAACCGGCCTGTGACGACCACGCCGCTACACCGGAACCGGCACCGAGACCAGCAACGACGAGAGCACGCCCTCGGTGCTCACCCCGTCCAGCTCGGCCTCGGGCCGCAACTGCAGCCGGTGCCGCAGCACCGCGACCGCCACGGTCTTCACGTCGTCGGGCGTCACGTAGCCGCGTCCGTTCAGCCAGGCCAGTGACCGCGCCGCCGCCAGCAGCGCGGTCGCGCCACGGGTGGAGGCGCCGTGCGCGACGGCGGGGGAGCTGCGCGTGGCGCGGCACAGGTCGACGATGTAGGCGAGCACCTCGGGACTCACCGTCACCTGCGCGATCGCGGCGCGCGCGGCGGCGATGTGCTCGGGACCGGCCACCGGACGCAGCCCGGCGGCGCCGAGATCACGCGGATCGAAGCCGCTCGCGTGCCGCTGCAGGATGCGGAATTCGTCGTCGCGGTCGGGCAGCCGGATGTCGACCTTGAACAGGAACCGGTCGAGCTGGGCCTCGGGCAGCGGGTAGGTGCCCTCCTGCTCGATCGGGTTCTGGGTCGCGACGACGACGAACGGATCGGGCAGCGGTCGCGGCTGACCGTCCACCGAGACCTGGCGCTCCTCCATCGATTCCAGCAGCGAGGACTGGGTCTTCGGCGGGGTGCGGTTGATCTCGTCGGCCAGCAGCAGGTTGGTGAACACCGGGCCCTGCCGGAAGGTGAACTCGGCCGAATGCGGGTCGTAGATCTGCGAACCGGTGACATCGCCCGGCATCAAATCGGGCGTGAACTGCACCCGGGCGTGGTCGAGCGCCAGCGAGGTGGCCAGCGCCCGCACCAGCAGCGTCTTCGCCACGCCCGGCACGCCTTCCAGCAGCACGTGGCCGCGGCACAGCAGCGCGAGCACCAGGTACAGCACGGCCTGGTCGTTGCCGACCACGGCCTTGCCGATCTCGGTGCGCAGCGCGGCCAGCGCCGCACCGGCCTCGGCCGCGCTCGGCGATTTCTGCAGAACAGTGTTGTCGGTCATCCGAGCTCCGTCTCGATCCATTCGAGGTGTGCGGCAACGTAATACAGGGTCGTCTCGTCCGGCACCGGGCCGAACAGGACGGTGCCGATCTGCTGGGCGGGCACGCCGAGGCGGGCCGCCGTGGTGCTGACGAGCTGGTCGTCGGTCAGGTCACGGGCGCCGAGGCGGGGGCGGATCCGGCGCAGCGTCGCGGTGCGCAGGGTGCCGGCCACGTGCTCGACATCGCCGGAGCGACGGTACAGGCCTGCCTGGCCCGCGAGCAGTTCGTTCGCGGCGACCTCGACCGGGCGCGGTTCGCCGACGAGCGCGCCGCGCCTGCGTCCGCGCCACCACAGCAGCACGCCGAAGGCGATCAGCAGCTGCAAGCCGCCGAAGGCCAGCCAGGCGGGCAGGCTGGTGAAGATCGAGTCCTTGCCGGCGCCGAAGTCGGGGTCGTAGTCCGGATCATCGGGCGGATCGGGTGGTTCCGGCAGGTCGGGGATCTCGGGTGGCGGCGGCGCGTCGGGCGCGCCGCACGATTGCAGCGTCGCGTACAGCAGCAGGCTCAGCGCCAGGACGGCGGCGACCGTAGCCCAGAACTTGGGACTGCGCAGCAGCGCGGGCAGCGGCGGCAGCTGCCTGCGGCGCTTGGGCTCACGCTCGACGACCTCGAGTTCGACCGGTTCGGCGACCGGTGGGGGCGCGGACTGGGAGTACCGGTCGGCGTATTCGAGCCTGCGGTACTCGTCCTCGGTGGCGGCGCGGCCGCCGTAGACGACCTCGTCGAAACTACGCGCCGCCGGGTGCAATTCGGTGGACTGCTCCAGCGGGAGCGCGGTGGTCGCGTCGTCGGCCGTCTCCTGCGCGGTGCGCGAACGCCGGACCGGCAGCGTGCCGCCCTGTTCGAGGGCGCGCAGGACGGCGCGGAAGCGTTCCCGCAGCGCGCTGTCGTAGTCACGGCGATGCGCGGCCTGCTCGGCGGCGGCGCGATGCTCGGCGGCGGCACCGAGACGTGGCGGCGCCGGCGCGCCGTGCGGTGGCACCAGGGACCGCTCCGGCGGCGGGGCGCCCTGGTCGGGAAAGGGCTTGCCGGTCACCGGGTCTCACCTGGAATCCGGATGTCCATCCCCTCCCGCGCGCACCGCCGGTCGATGTAACAGACGGCCCGGCTGGTCGCCTCGACGATCTCGCCGACCGTCACCACCAGCAGCAGACCGCCGACCAGCAGCGTGATGAAGGCCCAGCGATGCGTGCCGGAGAAGTCGGACAGATAGAACGGCACGCCGAACGCGGGCACCGCGAGGACGGCGAAGATGACCCGCTGGGTGAGCCACAGGCCGGCCACCGTCCAATCCGCGCCCTGCACCAGCTCTTTCGACCGGGCGATCGCCGCGCCGAACCCGGCGTGCTCGCCGACGATCACCGGCTCGGTGACGAACCGCCGCGCCCGCACGTGCGACAACCAGAGCAGGGCCAGCGGATAGGTGATGATCAGCAGGCTGCCGACCAGCAGCACACCGATGCCGGTGAGCGAGAACATGATCTGCGCGAGCACCAGCGGACCGGCGCGCCGCGCGGCCGCCCGCACCCCGGCGAGCGCGCCGTAGCGCACCCCGCCGAAATCGGCGAGTGCGATCGCGACCGTCGCGCCGCGCAGCACCAGGCGCGACAGCCAGATGAACGCCGCCGAACCGAGGATCGCGGCCCACGCCGTGCCCGCGTCGGAGCCGTCGGTCAGGTGCGAGACCAGGCCGGTCACCCCGAGCACGCCGAGCACGGCCAGCACGAGCACGCTCCCACCGAGCGCCGCCAGCGCCCGGATATGGGCCTGGATCAGGGCGAACGGCTCGTCGAGCAGTTCGCGGAAACGCAGGGGCCGGATCGGTACCGTCGGCGGAGAGTGCGGCGCCGGCGTGGACGCCGGTGCCGGATCGGTTCCCGCCCCGACGGCGCCGACCGCTTCGACGGCGGGACGCACGTCGGCGAGTCTAGCTGTGTTGTTGGAGCGCTGGCGCGCTCGAGTCGCGGCCCCTCCTGTCCCGCCGATCAGGCACCGTGGCTTGCTCCTTCGTCGCGTACGCCACGGCGCCTGATCGGCGGGACGGCCGCGACGGCCGACTTCGTCGGCCTGCCCCTCCTCGAGGTCGGGGCGTGCGGGGTTGGGAAGGCGGACAGTTGCTGTTCGGGCCGACTCAGTGCATCTCGGTCGATTGGGCGGTCGCGGTGGTCGGGTCCGGGGTGCGTGCGGAGAGTCTGGGGACGGCCAGTTGGGTGGGGGTCAGTCGGCCGCGGAGGGTGACGGTGTCGCCCAGGTTCCAGTGGGCGGTTTCGGAGTCGGCGGCGCGGGCGAGGGTGGTGGCCGAGCTGAGGAGGCGTTCGTCGTAGTTCTTGGACAGCTCGCACAGGCGGGCCGCCTCGTTGACGGCGTCGCCGATGACGGTGAACTCGTAGCGGTTGTGGGTGCCGACATTGCCCGCGACGACCCGGCCCGCGGCGACGCCGATGCCCGCGTCGAGGTCGGAGGCGTCGCGCAGCCTGCGCTGGATGGCGCGGCCGCAGGACAGGGCCGAGCCGGCCAGGTCGGGCAGGGGAGCAGGGGTGCCGAAGACGGCGAGGGCGGCGTCGCCCTCGAACTTGTTGAGCAGGCCGCCGTGCCGCTCGACCTCGTCGACGACGATGTCGAAGAAGCGGTTGAGGATGCCGACGATCTCGGGGGCGGGCCGGGTGGCGGCCATGGTGGTCGAGCCGATGATGTCGATGAACAGGGCGGCGGCCTCGGTCTCGGTGCCGCCGAGCACCGGCTGGGAGGCGATCGCGGCCATCGCGACATCGTGGCCGACGTGCTTGCCGAACAGGTCCTCGATCAGCGCGCGCTCGCGCAGGCCGTGCACCATCCGGTTGAAACCGCTCTGCAGGTCACCGAGTTCGGTGCCGTCGTAGAGGGTGACCTCGGTGTCGAGATCGCCGTCCTCCACCCGGCGCAGCGCCTGGCGCACCCCCTTGATCGGGGCGACCGTCGCCGCCACGACCTGGGCCATCAGCAGCATTCCGAACAGCAGCGCCGAACCGCCGAGACTGAGCACGCAGACCGCCAGCCTGGCCTTGCTCACCGCGGGATCGGCCAGCGCCCACACCGCGACGATCATCGACAGCGCCACCGGGATACCGACGCCGACCAGCCACGACAGCATGGTCCGGCCGAACACGCCGATGCCGCGGCGGCGGTGCGGGTCGGCCTGGAGCACCCGCGCGGTCACCGGCCGCAGCGCGAATTCCACGATCAGATAGCTGTTGGCGCACACCACGATGCCCGCCGCGCCGATGGACAGCACGACCTTGGGGATCAGCGCCGGATCGGCCACGCCGTAGACGATCGTCAGCGTGACCAGCGCCAGCGACCACAGCGCCGCCTGCTGCAACACCATCCAGCGCGGCGCCGAGACCGCGACGCGCTGCTCGGGTGGGGTCGGCACGTGGTCGGGGTCGGTGGCCCAGCGCATGGTGCGCAAGCCCGCCACGGTGCCCCACACGGTGCCGACGGCCAGCGCGACGACCGCGCACAGCGGCGTGAAGACGGCGTTGATCAGCAGCAGTTGCCTGGTGAAGACGGTCGGGCCGGGCAGCACGAAGCCGGCGAGCACCACGATCATCGCGATGCCGATCAGGTTGGCCACGAGCAACGGCACGGTCAGCAGCAGTTGCACACGGACCCGCCGGATGGACGACTTCTCCTCGACCGGACCGAGCAGCGGTGAGCCCCACGGCGCCGCGCCCTTCGGTCCGTTGCTGTGGATCACTCACGCACTGTAAACCGAGTATCGGGCACAGCGACAATGTGTAGCCCAGGTCACTGGACGATGTTGTCGGCTATATGACCAGTCAGTGGTCTGTTTTCCGCCGCGATACGGCATCGTGTGCGTTCCGCGCCCGCCGATTTCGTTTCGGAGTACATATGTCCACTGAAAATGTGTACTCAGCGCTCGAGCAGCCGGTCGGCGACGGCGCGGTAGCGGGCGGGATCGAGCTGCGGCAGGCCGAGCAGGGCGCGCAGGTAGACCCCGTCGCCGACCAGGCGGATGGTGTCGGCGCGGACGGGGTCGTCCACCTCGTCGTCGAGGCCGTCCGACCAGGCCGTCATCACGCCGTCGAGGGCGGTCTGCACCTCGTCGGGCTCGCTGCCCGCCGAGGCGTCGATGGTGCGCATGGTCGCCAGCAGTGAGCGGTACAGCGCGAGTTCGACGGCGTCGGCCTGGGAGGTGGGGTCGGGTGTCTGCAGGTACCACTCGGCGACCGGGGTGCCGCCCGCCCGCATCTCCGCGAGCTGGGTGTGGGCGCGTTCACCGAGTCGTTCCACCAGGCCGACGAGCAGGGCGTCCTTGCTCCGGAAGTGATAGAGCAGCCCGCCCTTGGACACGCCCGCCGCGGCGGCGACGTTGTCGAGGGTCATCTGGGCCGTGCCGCGTTCGAGCAGCAGGGTCTCCAGGGCGTCGAGGATGCGGTCGCGGGTGCCGGGGCTCACGGCGATCACTGTACCGTCTGGACGGTTTCTCTGTTACTGTACCGTCTGGACGGTTTACCAACTCAGAAAGTCGAGAAACCGATGAACACCCCCGTCACCACCGCCTCGGCTCCGCCGCATGCCACCGCGCGCGAGTGGGCCGGCATCGGTGTGCTGGCTCTCGCCCTGCTGCTGCTCGCCGTGGACGCCACCGTGCTCGACCTGGCCGTGCCCGCGATCAGCGCCGACCTGGCACCGAGCACACCGCAGCTGCTCTGGATCATCGACGTCTACTCCTTCGTGCTCGCCGGTCTGCTGGTCGTGATGGGCAACCTCGGCGACCGGATCGGCAGGCGCAGGCTGCTGCTGATCGGCGCCGTCGGCTTCGGCATCGCCTCGGCGCTGGCCGCCTGGGCGGTCTCGCCCGAGATGCTCATCGCGGCCCGCGTGCTGCAGGGTGTCGCCGGTGCCACGCTGATGCCAGCCACGCTGGGCCTGATCCGCTCGATGTTCCAGGACGCGCGGCAGCGCACCCTGGCGATCGGCGTGTGGAGCGCGATGGCGGGCGGTGGCGCCGCGGCCGGTCCGCTGGTCGGCGGCTGGCTGCTCGAGCACTTCTGGTGGGGCTCGGTGTTCCTGGTGAACCTGCCGGTCATGCTGGTGCTGCTGGCGCTCGCGCCGGTGCTCATCCCCGAATCGCGGGACCCGAATCCGGGCCGGTTCGACGCGCTCAGCGCGGTGCTGTCGATGCTGGCGCTGGTCCCGGTGGTCTACGCGGTGAAGGAGACCGCCGCGCACGGCCCGGCGGTGGCCCCGCTGCTGGTCGGTCTGGCCGGTGTGCTCGCGGGCGTGCTGTTCGTGCGCAGGCAGCGTCGCCTGGCCGACCCGATGCTGGACCTGCGGCTGTTCGCGCTGCCCCGGTTCCGGGTCGCGGTGTTCACCAACCTGCTCGCGGTGTTCGCGCTGGCCGGTGTGCTGTTCTTCGGCTCGCAGTACCTGCAGCTGGTGCTCGGGCGCTCGCCGCTGGAGGCGGGTCTGCTGATGCTGCCCGGACTCGCGGCCAGCGTGTTCGGCTCGCTGGCCGCGGCGTGGCTGGTGCGGCGCTGGCGCGCCGCGGTCGTGCTGGCCGGTGCGCTGGTGACGACCGCGCTCGGCACGGCGGCCTTCCTGCTGGTCGACGCCGTCAGCGGCGCCGAGGCGTTCGTGCTCGGTTTCGTCGGCATCGGCCTCGGCGCCGGTGTGGCCATGACGGTGGCCGCCGACCTGGTCGTCGGCTCGGCCCCGGCGGAGCGCGCCGGTGCCGCGGCGGCGATCTCGGAGACCGCCTACGAGACCGGTCTCGCGCTCGGCGTCGCCCTGCTCGGCAGCACCGTGATGGCGATCTTCCGCCGCGGTCTCGACCTGTCACTGCTGCCGGACGACGCGGTGGCGACGGCGTCCGGTTCGCTCAGCGGCGCGGTCGAGGTCGCCCGTGAGCTCCCGGCGACGGTGGCGCAGGAGTTCCTGTCCTCCGCGCACCAGGCGTTCGTCAGCGGTATCCACCTGACGGTGCTCGGCATCGTCGCGGTGCTGCTGTTCGCCGCCTACAGCGCGGTGCGCACAAAGAACACCCGCGCGTGAGTTTGCCGTGGGGTCGGTATCGATCCGGCCCCACGGCGGCTTGCTTTCGCCAGATCGCCTCGGCCCCGGGCGGGGTCGGTCGGACGGCCGTGAAGGCCCTGCCGAGCGGGTCGGCGCCGACTTCGGCGAGGCCCTCGTCGCCGACCCGTGTATCAGCGGGCGGGCGGCAGCTGACGCTGACCGCCGCCGGGGAGCTCGTTGGCGTTGCCGCCGGGGAGCTCGCCGTAGCCGTCGGCGGTCGGCAGGGTATTGCCCTGACCGGCGGGCAGCGCGGTGTAGGTCGGCGCGGCCTGGTACTGGCGCGGGTCCGGGTGGTACCTGGTCGACGGCGCGTCGACGACGGTCGAGGCGATCTGCTGGGCGTACGGGTTGTACTGCGGCGCACCCTGTTGCGGGTAGCCCGCGGGCAGGTAGCCCTGCGCGGGCTGACCCGGCAGCTGGTAGCCGGGCGGCACCATCATCTGCTGCTGCTGCGCCTGCGAGTCCTGGGTGTCGACGGTGACCTTGCGGCTGCGGCGCAGCGTGAAGGTGACCTCCTCGACCTCCTCGAACGCCTGCCGCGCGGTGCGCAGCGGGTGCGTGGCCGAGTCGATCGCGTTGGCGACGAACGAGGGCACCAGCGGGCGGATCCAGCGGGCCGCGGTGTCGGTGAACGGCACGGTGCCGATGATCGGCAGCTCGAGTCCGCCGCCCCCGGTCGGCGCCTGCGCGGGCGCGGCGGCGACCACCGGCTGGGCGGGGACCAGCGCACCGGCCTGCGGCGCGCCCGCGGGCAGCGCGTTGGGCAGGTACCCGGCGGGCAGCTGCTGCTGGGAGACGTTCGGCTCCAGAGCCACGGAGTCGTCCTTTCGATGCGGCTCGGTGATCCCGAGCTCGAAACCGCCGATGGCGGCGATGATCCTGGTGCGCTGACGTTCCCGATCGATGACGGTGTCGGCCTCGATGGCCAGGCGCGCCGCGGTGAGTTCGTGGTCGGCGCGCAGGGCGGCCGCCTCGGTGCGCACCTCGGCCCGCTTCACCGCGATCGCGGCGTCGGCATCGCGCTGGGCCCGGTCGGCGACCTCTTCGGCATCGACCCGGCGGTCCAGCGAGGTCTCCCCCCGCCACCAGCGCAGCAGCAGGGGAAGCAGGGCGAGCAGGACACCGGCCAGCAGGATGAGCACGCGCAGCGCGGCGGCCCCGGCGTGGTCGGTGGTGTAGCCGTTCATGGCCATCCAGCGGGCGCCGAGCCCACGGTCGGCCTCGGCGAACGCGGTGGCGCGGGCGGCGGCCAGCTCGGCGGTCTCGGTGCTGACCCGCTGGTCGAGCTGGTCGGTGCGGGCCTGCGCGGCGGCGAGCTGTTTCCGGGAGTCGTCGAGCATGTCGTTGGCGGTCTGGGCCTCGGGCCCGCGGCCGGGGACGCCGGTGATCCTGGTCTGCGGGCACTCCGGCGTCGGGTTGTACTCGCACCGGGCGATGACCAGCGCGCGGTCGATGTCTGCCTGTGCTTTGGCGATGCTCACGTCCAACGCGGCGCGGTCGGCGCTCGCCCGGTCGAACTCGGTGCGCGCGGCGACGACGCCCGGCGCCTGCTCGGCGCTCGCCTGCGCCCGCACGTCCAGCTCCCGGTCGACGGTGCCGCCGAGCAGCACGGTCGAGGCCAGCTCGGCGACGAGCACGCCGGCCAGCACGCCGACGCCGATCCGCGCGGCGGTGCCGACCCGGTCGGTGGCGCCGGGCCGGGTGGTGGCCAGCGCGCGCCCGAGCGCGGCGGCGGCCACGGCGACGACCAGTGCGAGCGCGACGACGGCGAACGCGCCGATCCCGTCGGCGGCGGCGAGGGCGGCGGCGGTGACGATGCCCGCGACCGCGGCGAACAGCAGCACGGCGGCACCGGTGACGACGTAGCCGCCCTGTTCATGGTTGTAGGCCAGGTCGGAGCCCGTTTCGGGATCCCGGCGCCGGGGCGAGGCGAGGCCTCCGCCGAGCCAGGTGAGTGTGCCGGTCATTGGGTTCTCCCGGGTCGTGCGCTCCACTGGGCATGGCGAAACTGTCATGGATTCGTTGTGTCAGCGTGACAGGCAGCGACCCGACACACCGAGTGTCGAGGACCCCCTTGTGGTCAGCCTCACAGTAGTAGGGCCCCGGCATCGTCGCGAGCCGACGGTGTGGGTCACATGCCCAGGCCACCTCGGCGTGTCGACCCCGGCGATCCGTACCTACCGGTTGGTAGAGGCCCCTTTGTGGCGAACGCCACTGTTCCAGAATTAGCCAGCAGTGTGCTGTGTCGCACAATCGTGATACAGACCGTACGGTCGGATGGCTGCGATGCCACGTCGGAGCCGCTGTCGGAAATATCTCACCGGTTCTGTCCCGGTTAGCGGAGCGCGCAGGTTTGACCTGCGCATTGTCTGGGAATTCTGCTGCGGTGCAGGTGAGTTCAGCTTTCGGCCCGGTGCCAACAAGTGTTTCGGACCTGCTCCGCCACGGTGTTCGCGCAGGTCGGCGCGGGTTGTTCGGGATCGATCCGGCCCCCGCTCTGCTTTACACTGGACGACGCGCGCGACGAAGCATGCCGCCGTTACAAACCCCAGCTAGACAGGTTTCTTAGCACGACCTTAGTTGGTTGGGTCTGCGGTCTGACTTATCGTTTGCTCTTACGCCGAACGCACCCCTGTTCGGCACAACCACCTGTTTCGGGGTCCGGTGAAACCGGGCCAAGACTAGCGGGTGAACCCCGCACGGAGGTAAGGGATGTGTAAGCGTTCCGTTACCTCTGAGCACCCACTACGTCAACGAAGCGGGTGGACAACTGGAGACGTGACTGCACGCCGCAAACCATCATCGCCGCTGGTTTCGGATCGTACGGACGCAGTCTTGACGGAGGCGAAACGACGAAGGGCCCAACTCAACGGGCGGCCGATTCATCGACAGCCGACTTTCTTGAAGGCAGAGGCATGACGCAACTTCCTGGCCACAGGTCACCCGGTGTCACCGGGCTCTACGATCCGGCATTCGAGCACGACGCCTGCGGCGTCGCGTTCGTCGCCGACATGCACGGACGACGCAGTCGAGACATCGTCGACAAGGCCATCACGGCCCTGCTGAACCTGGAGCACCGCGGTGCCGCCGGTGCCGAGCCGAACTCCGGCGACGGCGCGGGCATCCTGATCCAGCTTCCGGACAAGTTCTTCCGCGCGGTCGTCGACTTCGAGTTGCCTCCGGTCGGCTCCTACGCCTCCGGTATCGCCTTCCTGCCGCAGTCCCGCCGCGAGGCATCGCGTGCCGCCTACGGTGTCGAGAAGATCGTCGTCGAAGAGGGCCTCGCGGTCCTCGGCTGGCGCGAGGTGCCGATCGAGGAGTCCTCGCTCGGCGCGCTGGCCCGCGACGCGATGCCGACCTTCCGGCAGTTGTTCATCGGCTCGCCCAAGAACTCGGCCGAGCAGCTCTCCGGCCTGGATCTGGAGCGTCGCGCCTACGTGATCCGCAAGCGGATCGAGCACGAACTCGGCAAGTCCGGCTCCGGCGAGGGCTCCGTCGGCAAGGAATCGGTGTACTTCCCGAGCCTGTCCGGCGAGACCTTCATCTACAAGGGCATGTTCACCACGCCGCAGCTGCGCGCGTTCTACCTGGACCTGCAGGACGAGCGCGTCGAGTCGGCCATCGGCATCGTGCACTCGCGCTTCTCCACCAACACCTTCCCCTCGTGGCCGCTGGCGCACCCGTTCCGCCGGGTCGCCCACAACGGTGAGATCAACACCGTCACCGGTAACGAGAACTGGATGCGCGCGCGTGAGGCGCTGCTGCGTTCGGACGTGTTCGGCAAGGACGAGGCGGGCAAGAACCGCCTGCAGAAGATCTTCCCCGTCTGTACGCCGGGTGCGAGTGACACCGCGCGCTTCGACGAGGTGCTGGAACTGCTGCACCTCGGTGGCCGTGACTTGCACCACGCGATCCTGATGATGATTCCCGAGGCCTGGGAACGCAACGAGAACATGGACCCGCAGCGGCGGGCGTTCTACGAGTACCACTCCATGCTGATGGAGCCCTGGGACGGCCCTGCCGCCGTCTGCTTCTCCGACGGCAAGAAGATCGGCGCCGTGCTCGACCGCAACGGCCTGCGCCCCGGTCGCATCTGGGTGACCGAGGACGGCCTGGTCGTGCTCGCCTCCGAGGTCGGCGTCCTCGACATCGACCCCTCCACCGTGGTCCAGAAGATCCGCCTGCAGCCGGGCAAGATGTTCCTGGTCGACACCGAGGCCGGTCGCATCGTCACCGACGACGAGCTCAAGTCCGAGCTGGCCGCCGCGCAGCCGTACCAGGAGTGGCTCGACGCCGGCGTGAGCCGCCTGGCCGACCTGCCCGACCGCCCGCACGTGCACATGTCGCACGACCGCGTGCTGATCCGTCAGCAGATCTTCGGCTACACCACCGAAGACCTGAACCTGCTGATCACGCCGATGGCCAAGACCGGCGGCGAGGCACTGGGCTCGATGGGTACCGACACCCCGATCGCGGTGCTGTCGAACCGGTCGCGCCTGCTGTTCGACTACTTCTCCCAGCTGTTCGCGCAGGTCACCAACCCGCCGCTGGACGCGATCCGGGAGAAGGTCGTCACCAGCCTCAAGCGCAACATCGGCCCCGAGGCCGACCTGCTGCACCCCGGCCCGGAGTCGTGCAAGCAGATCGCGCTCGAGCAGCCGATCCTCGACAACGACGAGCTGTCCAAGCTGGTCCACATCAACGACGACGGCAGCCACGCCGAGCTGCGCTCGGTGGTCGTGCGCGGCCTGTACCCGGTCGCCGAGGGCGGCGAGGGCATGCGCAAGGCGCTGGCCGCGATCAACACCCAGGTGTCGGCGGCCATCGACGGCGGCGCGCGGATCATCGTGCTGTCCGACCGCGAGTCCAACGAGAAGCTGGCGCCGATCCCGTCGCTGCTGCTCACCTCCTCGGTGCACCACCACCTGGTGCGCGAGCGCACCCGCACCATGGTCGGCCTGGTCGTCGAGGCCGGTGACGCCCGCGAGGTGCACCACATGGCGATGCTGGTCGGCTTCGGCGCGGCCGCGATCAACCCGTACATGGCCTTCGAGACCATCGAGGACATGCTCGAGCGCGGCTCGCTGCAGATCCCTGGCTCGACCGGTGACCTGGCCGCCGACTACCGCAAGGCCGTCGCGAACTACTGCACCGCGGCCAGCAACGGCGTGCTCAAGGTGATGTCCAAGATGGGCATCTCCACCCTCGCCTCCTACAACGGCGCCCAGCTGTACCAGGTCATCGGCCTGGCCCAGGACCTGGTCGACGAGTACTTCACCGGCCTGCGCTCGCCGCTGGGCGGCATCGGCCTGGACGAGATCGCCGAAGAGGTGGCCATCCGCCACCGCACCGCGTTCCTGGAGAACCGCAACGAGCGCGCGCACCGCGAGCTCGAGGTCGGCGGCGAGTACCAGTGGCGGCGTGAGGGCGAGTACCACCTGTTCAACCCGGACACGGTGTTCAAGCTCCAGCACGCGACCCGCAGCGGTCAGTACTCGATCTTCAAGGAGTACACCAAGCTGGTCGACGATCAGTCCGAGCGGCTGGCGGCGCTGCGTGGCCTGTTCAAGTTCAAGACCGGTCAGCGCGAGTCCATCTCGATCGACGAGGTCGAGTCGGCCGCCGACATCGTCAAGCGGTTCTCGACCGGCGCGATGAGCTACGGCTCCATCTCGGCCGAGTCGCACGAGACCCTGGCGATCGCGATGAACCGCCTTGGCGCCCGCTCGAACTCCGGTGAGGGCGGCGAGAGCCCGGCCCGCTTCGAGGTCGAGGAGAACGGCGACTGGCGTCGTTCGGCGATCAAGCAGGTCGCGTCGGGTCGCTTCGGCGTCACCGCGCACTACCTGACCAACGCCACCGACATCCAGATCAAGATGGCCCAGGGCGCCAAGCCGGGCGAGGGCGGCCAGCTGCCCGCACACAAGGTGTACCCGTGGGTCGCCGAGGTGCGGCACTCCACGCCGGGCGTCGGCCTGATCTCCCCGCCGCCGCACCACGACATCTACTCGATCGAGGACCTGGCGCAGCTGATCCACGACCTGAAGAACGCGAACCCGCAGGCGCGGATTCACGTGAAACTCGTCGCGGAGCCGGGTGTCGGCACCGTCGCCACCGGTGTGTCCAAGGCGCACGCCGACGTCGTGCTCATCTCGGGCCACGACGGCGGCACCGGCGCCTCGCCGCTGACCTCGCTCAAGCACGCGGGTGGCCCCTGGGAGCTCGGCCTGGCCGAGACCCAGCAGACCCTGCTGCTCAACGGCCTGCGCGACCGCATCGTGGTCCAGGTCGACGGTCAGATGAAGACCGGCCGCGACGTGATGATCGCCGCCCTGCTCGGCGCCGAGGAGTTCGGTTTCGCGACCGCTCCGCTGGTCGTCTCGGGCTGCATCATGATGCGCGTGTGCCACCTCGACACCTGCCCGGTCGGCATCGCGACCCAGAACCCGGTGCTGCGCGAGCGCTTCTCCGGCAAGCCGGAGTTCGTCGAGAACTTCATGCTGTTCATCGCCGAGGAGGTGCGTGAGCTGCTCGCCGAGCTGGGCTTCCGCACGCTCGACGAGGCCATCGGCCGGGTCGACCTGCTCGACACCAGCAAGGCCAAGGCGCACTTCAAGGCCGCCAAGCTGGACCTGTCGCCGATTCTGGACATGCCGGAGACGGCGTTCATGAACCAGAACACCCGCTGCACCGGCACCCAGGACCACGGTCTGGACAAGGCGCTGGACAACGAGCTGATCGCGCAGAGCGCCGACGCGCTCGAGCGTGGCCAGGCGGTCAAGATCGAAACCAAGATCACCAACGTGAACCGCACGGTCGGCACCATGCTCGGCCACGAGGTGACCAAGCTCTACGGTGGCGCGGGCCTGCCCGACAACACCATCGACATCACCTTCAACGGTTCGGCGGGCAACAGCTTCGGCGCGTTCGTCCCGGCCGGCATCACGCTGCGCGTGCAGGGTGACGCCAACGACTACGTCGGCAAGGGTCTGTCCGGTGGTCACATCGTGGTCCGCCCGTCGCTCACCGCGCCGGAGGGCTTCGTCGCCGAGAACAACATCATCGCGGGCAACGTGATCATGTTCGGCGCGACCAGCGGCCGGATCCTGATCAACGGTGTGGCGGGCGAGCGGTTCGCCGTCCGTAACTCCGGCGCCACCGCGGTCGTCGAGGGTGTGGGCGACCACGCGCTCGAGTACATGACCGGTGGCCGCGTGGTGATCCTCGGTGGCACCGGCCGCAACCTCGGCGCCGGTATGTCCGGTGGTGTCGCGTTCGTCTACGACCCGGAGGGCACGCTGCCCGCGCGCGTGAGCCCGGATCAGGCGGAGGCGATCGAGCAGCTCTCCGGTGACGATTTCACCTGGCTGCGCGACATCATCACCACCCACCGCGACGAAACGGGTTCGGCTGTGGCCGAACGCATCCTGAGCGATTGGTCCCAGCAGGTGAACCATTTCGTGAAGGTCATGCCCCGCGAATACAAGAAGGTTTTGCTCGCCATCTCCGAAGCTGAGAAGAGCGGCAAGGACGTGGACGAAGCGATCATGGAGGCCGCTCGTGGCTGATCCTCAGGGATTTTTGAAGCACACCTCTCGGGAACTCCCGACCCGCCGACCGGTCGAGCTGCGACTGCTCGACTGGAAAGAGGTCTACGAGGACAAGTTCTCGCACGACTCCCTGCAGAAGCAGGCCAGCCGCTGCATGGACTGTGGTATCCCGTTCTGTCACAACGGCTGTCCGCTGGGGAACCTGATCCCCGAGTGGAACGACCTGGTGTACAAGGGTGCCTGGCGCGAGGGCATCGACCGCCTGCACGCCACCAACAACTTCCCGGAGTTCACCGGCCGCCTGTGCCCGGCTCCGTGTGAGGCGTCCTGCGTGCTCGGCATCAACCAGCAGCCGGTCACCATCAAGCAGGTCGAGGTCGAGCTCATCGAGAACGCCTTCGACGAGGGCTGGGTCACCCCGGTGTACCCGACCCGCCTGACCGGCAAGAAGATCGCCGTCGTCGGTTCGGGCCCGGCCGGCCTGGCCGCCGCCCAGCAGCTCACCCGGGCCGGTCACACCGTGACCGTGTTCGAGCGCGACGACCGCATCGGCGGCCTGATGCGCTACGGCATCCCGGAATTCAAGATGGAGAAGTCGGTCATCGACCGCCGCCTGGCGCAGATGGAGGCCGAGGGCACCATCTTCAAGGCGGGCGTCAACGTGGGTGTGGACATCACCGCCGAGCAGCTGCGTGAGCAGTTCGACGCGATCGTCCTCGCCGGTGGCGCGACCATCGCCCGCGACCTGCCGATCCCGGGCCGCGAGCTCGACGGCATCCACCAGGCGATGGAGTTCCTGCCGCTGGCCAACCGCGTCCAGCTCGGCGACGACATCACCGACGAGAACGGCCTGCCGCCCATCCACGCGAAGGGCAAGAAGGTCGTCATCATCGGTGGTGGCGACACCGGCGCCGACTGCCTCGGCACCTCGCACCGGCACGGCGCCGAGAGCGTCCACCAGTTCGAGATCATGCCGCGTCCGCCGGAGGAGCGCGCCGGTTCCACCCCGTGGCCGACCTACCCGCTCATGTACCGGGTGTCCTCGGCGCACGAGGAGGGCGGCGAGCGCGTGTTCTCCGTGAACACCGAGCGTTTCGTCGGCAAGGACGGCAAGGTCACCGGGCTAGAGGCGCACGAGGTCAAGATGGCCAACGGCCGGTTCGAGAAGGTCGAAGGCACCGACTTCACCCTCGAGGCCGACCTGGTGCTGCTGGCCATGGGCTTCGTCGGCCCGCAGAAGCCGGGCCTGCTGACCGACCTGGGCGTCGGTTACGACGGCCGCGGCAACGTGCAGCGGGACAAGAACTGGGCCACCAACATCCCCGGCGTCTTCGTCGCCGGCGATATGGGCCGTGGCCAGTCGCTCATCGTGTGGGCGATCGCCGAGGGCCGCGCCGCGGCCTCGGCGGTGGACAAGTTCCTGGAAGGCGAGACCGCGCTGCCCGCGCCGATCCCGCCGACGGCTGTCGCCCAGCGCTGATCAGCTACTTCGAAGCGCCCGTGGACCTCGGTCCACGGGCGCTTTGTCGTTGTGTCGCAGGCCATTTCGCTATCCGGGCAGCTCTGGTAGCGTCTTCCGGTTCTGCACCGGCCGGGGCGGGGCCGTCGAAAGGCGTGCGTAGGGGTCTGAACACGGCACGCGCACAATGTTTTCGGTGCCGAAGCAAACGACGTGGCTGATCTCCGGTGCAGCACATAGACTTTCCGTTATCGATGTGTAACCGGTGATGACCCGAGGGGGAGAAGTGCCGTTACCGCCGGGAACGATGGCGAGTCTGCATCGCGCCGCCGAGCGCGGGGACGGTACCGCCATGCACAACCTCGCCAACATCTACTACGACCACAGCGATTTCGACGCCGCCGAGCACTGGTTCCGCCGGGCGGCCGCCGCCGGGCACACCAGGGCGATGAACAATCTGGCCGTCCTGCTGGAGAAGCTCGGCGAGTTCGACGAGGCCGAGTCGTGGTACCGCAGGGCCGCCGCCGCGGGCAACGTCAACGCCATGTACAACCTGGCCACCCTGCTCTACCAGTGCGGTGACCGCCGGGGTGCCGAGACCTGGTACCACCATGCCGCTTTCGCGGGCAATGTCGACGCGATGTACAACCTCGCCCGCCTGTGCGAGGACCAGGACCGCCTCGACGACGCCGAGGCCTGGTATCGCGACGCCGCCGACAACGGTGACATCGACGCCGTCAACAATCTCGGCATGCTGCTGCGGCACCGCGGTGCCCTCACCGAGGCCCGCCGCTGCTTCCGCCGCGCCGCCGATCTCGGTCACCCGCGCGCCATGGCGAACCTCGCCGCGTTGCTGGAGTCCCAGGGCGCGCACCGCGAGGCCGAGTCCTGGTACCGGCGCGCCGCGGGCTGAGTAGCTCCCTTCCGGCGGACCGCCCCGTGGTCCGTGGCTTCGTCGCGTTCTTTTCGTGATGTTCGCGAGAGGGTCGCCGGTGCGGTAAACAGCGGTTGAGCACCGGGTTTATCGGGTCGGCAGCGAATCGAAATCAAGTTACCCAAAAGTATTGATACCGAGCGGTTTTCCAGCAAACCTCAGCAAACATTATGGGCCACAGCAATTTTCCGGCGTTCGGCGTGCGGGAATTTGCGGGGAGGTATAACGTCACGTTCCGATAACCTCTCGATGACAGGCCGGGGCGTGTGAATTCTCTCGACGGCTGCCTGAAGCGCATCATGGATATTCCCGGTGCGTGCAGCGTGACACTGGTGGATGGGGCCAGCGGGTTGGCGATTGCCGCCGCTGGAGTGCACGACATCGTCGACGAACACGAGGATGCGGCGGGCACCACGGATGTGGTGCGGGCCGCGCTCGGCTGTTCGGCGCTGGCGACCGGGCGCCCGGACGACGACATCACCGAGATCGTCGTCTGCCGTACCGACGGCTTCCACCTGTTGCACCTGATCGAGGGTGATTTCGACGGCAGGCTTTTCGTGCACGTCGTCTTCGGCGGTGACACCGGCAATCTCGGCATGGCCCGGTATCAGCTGCGTGGCGCGCTCGAGGAATTGACGGGCGGCGATCGATGAGCTTGGCCCTCGCCGAGGAATTGCACCGGCACGAGGAACAGGGTTCGACCGGGGTATTGCGGGCCGGGGACGGGGAATTCCATCTGGCGCGCGGCGCGATCGCCTCGGCCGGGTGCAGGCGCACGATCGGCCTGGACCGGCTGGTGGTCGAGGCGGGCGTGGCGACCGCCGAGGATTGGCGCCGGGCGGGCGCGGGCGATCCCGGCCCGTTACTGCATCGGCCCCGGCTGGAAACCCTGGCCCTGCTGTCGGTCTTCGACGCCGCCTTCTTCCTGCTCGCTTCGGCGGCCGAGCCGGAATTCCGGCCGACGCCCGAACATTGGCTCGCCCCCGTCTGCCGGGTGGCGCCGCACACGCTGCTGCACGAATGCGCCCGGCGCAGTGCCTCGGAGTGGGGCCCGTGGCCCGCCGACCTGGTCGCCGCGGTTCCAGTGATCCCCGCGCGCCGGGTCCGCCGGCATCGGGTGGTGCTCACCGGCGGCCAGGCCGAGGTGCTGGCCGCCGCCGACGAGCGGCGCAGCATCGCCGAGATCGCCCGCGATCTCGGCCGCACCACCTACGGCTGCCTGGTCGCGGTGCGCGACCTCACCACCGCGGGGCTGATCCAGGAACCCGACCGCGCGGCGGCGGAGCAGGCCATGGCGCCCGAGCCCGTCGCCGCGCCGCCTGCCGGACGGCACCTCGCGCTCGCGCCCGCACCCGTCGAAGACACCGGGCGCCACCGGCATTCGGCACCGGAGGTGCCGAGCACAGGCGTGCCCGCGCTACCGAAGCGGGTCCCGCCCGCGCTCGGCGGCGGCGTGGGAACGGCTCGCCCGCCCCGGCCGGTGCACGCGGGGACGGGCGAGCGAACCGGTCGGCACGCGGTCGACGAGGAAGCGACCGCGCCCGCCCGGTATCGCGGAAACCGAACCGGCGCGGCACCGTACGAACCCGAGCGCTGGCGACAGGTCGACCGCGAAGTACTCATCCGGCTCAGGGCGGCGTTGGAGGAGCTTGCGTGACCGTGCGGAAGAAACTGCTCGGTGAATGGAGGGGAAGGACGAAGGTGGCGATGCCGGTGCCCGAACGGAACACGGCCGTACTGGCCGAACTGAAGTCGTTGCGGGAGCGCGTCCCCCGCCTGACCGGTTCGGTGGTGGCCTCCAGCGACGGGCTGCTGATCGAACACGACCTACCCCCGCACATCGAACCCACCGGCATGGCCGCGATGGCGGCCGCGCAGCTGTCGCTGTCGTATCGCCTGGCGACCACGGCGCACGGCGGTGGGTTCAACGAGGTCGTCGTGCTCGGCACCGAGGGGCAGGTGGTGATCTACGCCGCCGGCTACACCTCGCTGACCGTGCTCGCGGGCCCGGAAGTGAACGTCGGCCGGCTCCACCTGGAGTCGCGGCCGGTGGCGCGCGCCATCGCCGAACATCTGGCGGCGGCGCAATCCAAGGAAGAAACCGATTGAAAGGCACGACATGTCGAATATGGACCTGGCACTGAAGGACATGATGGTGATCGACGGTGCGATAGGCGCCGCGGTCGTCGACTACAGCAGCGGGATGGCGCTCGGAATGCTCAGCAGCAGCAAGGCGCTGGATCTGCAGGTCGCCGCGGCGGGCAACACCGAGGTGGTCCGCGCGAAGATGCGCACCATCGAGCAGCTCGGCATCAACGAGGACATCGAGGACGTGCTCATCACCCTCGGCAGCCAGTACCACGTCATCCGCCCGATGACCGGTCGCAAGTCCAAGGGCCTGTTCCTCTACCTCGCGCTCGATCGCGGCCGGTCCAACCTGGCGCTGGCCCGCCACCGCCTCAAGGGCATCGAGGAAGACCTGGAGGTGTGAGTCACCCCAACGGCGGATGAACATGTCGGCGACTCGAAGTGGCCGCCGACATCCCGCGCACCCTGCGGCGATGTCGACTGTCGGAAATCGGACATGCGCGAGTCGTCGTGTGGCATCAGCGGGCTCATCCGCCTATTGTGATTCGCGGCGAGGTCTGGGTGAGGCGCAGCGTGGCCATCGGCCGATTCCAGGATCTCGACAGCGACTTATCGGGGTTTGCTCTGCATCGAGCAAAGGTGAACTGGAGCGGTATGCAGTTGAAGAAAGTTGTCGCGGCGCTGGGTGCTGCCGCGGCGATGACCACCGGCATCATGGTCGGCAGCACGAGTGCCGCGGCGGCACCCGGCTGCCCGAGTCTCTATGTCGTCGCGATCCCGGGCACCTGGGAAACGGGGCACGACAAGGCTCCTGGCCCCGGCATGCTCGCCGGCGTCACCAACGGGCTACCCCGTAACACCGACGTCGACTACGTCACCTACGCCGCCACCGCGTTCCCGTGGGAGGGCGACGTCTACGGTCAGTCCAAGAAGCAGGCGGTCGACGCCGCGCGCGGACTGATCACCGCCAAGCTCGCCGCGTGCGGTGACACCGATATCGCGCTGGTCGGCTACAGCCAGGGCGCCGACGCGGCGGGCGACCTCGCCGCCGAGATCGGCACCGCCGTCAGCCCGATCGCGCCGGGCAAGGTCAAGGCCGTCGGCCTGATCTCCGATCCGCGCCGCTCCCCGACCGACGTGCAGGTCGGCCCGATCGCCGCGGGCGCGGGCGCCGGTGGCGCGCGGCCCGGTGGCTTCGGCTGGATCAGCGACCGCGTGCGCACCATCTGCGCCGTCGACGACCTGTACTGCGCCACCGCCACCGACGACTTCGTCACCCGCTTCGCCGGCTTCCTCGCGCAGAGCTCCGACGCCAACCCGGCCAACCTGTGGCGCTACCAGATCGAGGCGGGCGCCATCGTCAACGACCTGATGGCCCACGGCGGCGTCCCGACCCTGCAGGCGCAGCTCTCCGACGCGGCCAACCAGCAGCGCGCCAAGGACCTGGAGCGCTTCTACCGCTCGCAGGCCCACACCCTCTACGGCAGCTACCCGGTGGGCGGCGGCCAGACCGCCATCACCTGGATGCACAACTGGATCGCCCAGCAGGCCTGAGCGAACGCCCAACGAGGGCCCGGTGTCGGACGACCGACACCGGGCCCTCGGCCGTTCACGGGGAGGCGGGACTCGCGAGGTTGCGGGGCAGCAGGTCCCAGACGTGGCCGTTCTCGTTGATCGTCGCGGCGGTGCGGGAGCCGGTGCGCGAGTACAGGATCCGGGTCACCGAGCAGTAGTCGATCGGGAAGGTCAGCGGGCGGTCCAGGCCGAGGATGTCGGCCAGCAGGACATTGACGACGCCGCCGTGCGCGAAGGCGACGACGGTGTCGGTCGGGGCCGCGGCGGCGACCAGGCCGTCGATCGCGGTGAGGACGCGGGCGACGAAGGCCGGACCGTCGATCTGCTCGGGCAGCAGGCCCGCCTTGATCCGGGCGTAGGCCTCGGCGAAGTCGGTCTTGGCGTCTTCGATGGGGATGTAGGCGGGCAGGTCGCGGTCGTACTCGGCGAGGTCGTCGATGATGTCGACGGGCAGTTCGCGCGCGGCCGCGGTGGGGGCGGCCGTGTCGCGGGCCCGCCGCTGCGGACTGCTGACGATCCGGGCGATCTCGTGCGCGGCGAGCGCGGCGGGAACGCGGTCGGCCTGCTGCCCGCCGATATCGGTCAGGCCGGGATCGGCGGCGGTGGTGGCCCCGATGACGCGTTCGGGCTGGGCGTGACGCACGAGAATGAGCTGCACGCTCACACACTCTGCCGTATCGCCGGGCCGGGCGGTCTCACGGCTCCGGGTCGATCTCCGTACGACCGGTCACATCGGCGGTGTCGATGATGACGATCTCCCGGCCGTCCTCGCGCAACACCTTCAGGAAGCCGGGCGGATTCTCCATCACATAGCCGTCGACGAGGCCAGTCTTCGTCTCGATGTGCTCGCGGGAGACCCACGGCACCTGGACGGTCGCGGCCAGGATCAGGGCGGCACTAGTGACGATCAGCGCGGAACTGCCGACGAACCAGTGCGCGAACTTCGCGCCCTGGGGATTCCGCTTGCCCGCCCGCAACAGCCCGAACAGCACCAGGGCGAGGACACCGGCGACGATCAGCACCCACCACACCCGGTAGGTCCACACCAGCGCGCCGGTGAACAGGGCGATCACGACCAGCCAGGTCAGATTGCCCGCGTTGGTCCAGCTCGGCCTGCCGAGCCGGATCTGATGGATCACCGCCTCCGGCAGCAGCACCGACAGCGCGATCCCGCCGAGCAGCGGGCTGGCCATCAGCGTGCCGACCACCATCGCGGCGACATCACCGATGCCCAGCGTGCCGAGCAGGGAGAACGCGGCGTTCCAGTCGTAATCGGTGACGGCGAACAGCCGCAGCAGCAGGAACAGGCCCGCGACACCGGTCGCGGACAGCCCGTGGGCGAGCAGGCGTTCGTTCGAGGACTCGCGGGGATGCCTCGTCATCGGGCGAGGATATCGCCGCGAGTCCCTCGATCAGGTCAGGGCTGGCCGTAGGGCGGCTGACCGTACGGCGGCTGACCACCCTGGGGACCGCCGTAGGGCGGCTGGGCGGGCGGCTGGCCGTTGTCCTTCTTCTTGTTCTTGAGCAGGAAGATGCCACCGATGATGAGCACGACGATCAGCAGGCAGCAGATACCGCCGATGATCAGGCCGGAGCTGCTCTTCTTTTTCTTCTTGGCCGCCAGCTCCAGCGCGGTGTTGACCGTGTCCGAACTCGCCAGGGTGTCGAAGCTGCTCGTGAGCATGTGCGGGTCGACGAGGGCGGCCGTGGTCAGCAGATCCAGATACATGTGTTCCCATCCCGATAGGTCGTTGGCCCGGCATCCTCCCGGTGCCGGAACTCCGAGACTAGCGCCGTGGGTGCGGCTTTCGATGCGAAAGCCTCGCGGCGTCCCGGAGTAGTTGTTCATCGCGGCGCGGCCACGATTCGTTTACACGAGTAACGGTGTACCCCGAATCACCGCGGTTTCACCAACGGGAACGGCAGCGTCTCGCGGATGCTGCGGCCGGTGATCAACATGACCACCCGGTCCACGCCCATGCCGAGGCCGCCGGTGGGCGGCATCGCGTGTTCGAGCGCCTGCAGGAAGTCCTCGTCGAGCTCCATCGCCTCCGGATCGCCGCCCGCCGCCAGCATCGACTGTTCGGTGAGCCGGCGCCGCTGTTCGACCGGGTCGGTGAGTTCGCTGTAGGCGGTGCCCAATTCGACGCCCCAGGCGACCAGGTCCCAGCGCTCGGTGACGCCGTCGATGCTGCGGTGCGAGCGGGTCAGCGGCGAGACCGAGGTGGGGAAGTCGCAGTAGAAGGTGGGGTCGGTGGTCTGCGATTCCACCAGGTGCTCGTACATCTCCAGCACCACCTGGCCCGCGTCCCAGCCGTGCTGGTAGGCGATGCCCGCCTCGTCGCACAGCTCGCGCAGCCGGGCCAGCTCGGTGCGGGTGGTGATCTCGGTGCCGATCGCCTCCGAGACCGCGCCGTGCACCGTCTTCACCCGCCACTCGCCGGAGATGTCGACGGCGTCGAACCCGCCCTCGTCGTTCGGGCGCAGCGCCACCTCGGCGCCGTTGGCCGCCATCGCCGCGTCCTGGATCAGCCGCCGGCACAGCTGCATCATCCGCAGGTAATCGCTGTGCGCCTCATAGGCTTCCAGGATCGTGAACTCGGGATTGTGGCTGAAGTCGACGCCCTCGTTGCGGAAGGTGCGGCCGAGCTCGAAGACCTTCTCCATGCCGCCGACGCACAGCCGCTTGAGGTAGAGCTCGGGCGCGATGCGCAGGTAGAGGTCGAGGTCGTAGGCGTTGATGTGGGTGCGGAACGGGGTCGCGTTGGCGCCGCCGTGCACCTGCTGCAGGATCGGCGTCTCGACCTCGAGGAAGCCCCAGTTGAACAGCGAGTCGCGCAGCGAGTGCAGCACCGCGCTGCGCTTGCCCATCACCTCGCGGGTCTCCGGGTTGATCGCCATGTCGACGTAGCGCTGCCGGACCTTGGCCTCGGAATCGGCCAGGCCACGCCACTTGTCGGGCAGCGGGTGCAGGCACTTGCCGTTCATCCGCCAGTCCTGGGCGAGCAGCGAGAGCTCGCCGCTGCGGCTGGTGCCGAGCTGACCGCTGACCTCGATCAGGTCACCCAGGTCGAAGAACTCGGTGAACTCGGCGCTGCGGTCGGCGCCGACCCGCTCCCGGTCGATCACGAGCTGGATCTCGCCGGTCCAGTCGCGGACCACCGCGAAGATCACCCCGCCGTAGTCGCGGATGCGCAGCAGCCTGCCCGCCACCCGCACCGTGGTGCCCTTGGGGCAGGCGCGGGCGTCGGCGATGGTGTGCGTCGGCGGGTAGGCCACCGGGTAGGCGTCGACGCCTGCGGCGGTGAGCCGGTCCAGCTTGTCCATCCGCACGCGCACCTGCTCGGGCCTGCGCGGACCCTGCTCGGCGTCCTCGCCCTCCGGCGCGTCCGGCGCGCTGCCGTCGGCGTGCAGGCCGGTGACGCTCGCCGGGACCGCGGAGTGCGTTCCGGTGTGCACGGCCGCGTCGGGCTCCTTGCCGATGCGCGGCAGGAATCCCTCGGCCAGACCGCTGGCCGTCGCCACCCGGGGCAGCTGCCTGCGCTCCTCGTAGAGGAAGAAGCGCGGCACCCAGCGCGGGTGGTACTTCACGTTCGACCGGTACAGCGCCTCGAGCTGCCACCAGCGCGAGAAGAACAGCAGCACACCGCGCCACGCGCGCAGGATCGGGCCCGCGCCGATCCGGCCGCCCTCCTCGAACACCGACCGGAACACCGCGAAGTTCAGCGAGATCTTGGTGATGCCGTACTGGTCGGAGTTCAGCGCGAGCTGGGAGATCATCAGCTCCATCACGCCGTTGGGGCTCTGCGGGTCGCGGCGCATGAGCTCCAGCGAGACGCCGCTGCGGCCCCACGGGACGAACGAGAGCATGGCGTGCACCCGATCGTCGTGGTCGACGGCCTCGACGAGCAGGCAGTCGCCGTCGAGCGGGTCGCCGAGGCGGCCCAGCGCCATCGAGAAGCCGCGTTCGGTCTCGGTGTCGCGCCAGGCGTCGGCCCTGGCGACGATCTCGGCGAACTCGTCGGCGGGAATGTCGTGGTGCCTGCGCACCCGCACGCCGATCCCGTGCTTGCGCAGCCGGTTCGCGGCCTGGCGCACCTGCTTCATCTCCGGCCCGGCCAGGGAGAAGGTGCGGGTGTCGAGGATCGCCTCGTCACCGAGCCGCAGGGCCGCGAGCCCGGCGTTGCGGTAGGCGGTGGCGCCGAGCTCGCTCGCGCCCATCACCGCGGGCGCCCAGCCGAATCGGTCGGCCTCCTCCAGCCAGGCCCGGATGGCCTGCGGCCAGGCCTGTTTGGGCCCGATCGGATCGCCGCTGGCCAGGCTCACCCCGAGCTCGACGCGATAGGTGATGGCCGCCTTGCCGTTCGGCGCGAACACCACCGCCTTGTCGCGGCGGGTGGCGAAGTAGCCCAGCGAGTCCTCGACATCGCTCGCCGCGAGCAGCCCGCGCAGCGCCGACTCGTCCAGCGCGGTCATCGCGTTGTCGGCCCGGCGCGAGCGCAGCAGCACCACCACCGCGGCGAGCAGGGCGATCGCGCCGAACAGGCCGAGCAGGAAGTTGACCCACGGCCGCGGGTGCCCGTCGAAGTGCTCGTTGTTCACCAGCACCGCCGCCGTCACCCGGTAGACCGCCCACAACGGCCGCTGCGGGCCGGGCGGCAGCGTGCCCGGCGCGAGTTCGACCAGACCCCAGCCGATCAGGCAGCCCAGCGCCAGCCCGGCCACCAGCACGCCGAGCGCCTTCCACAGCGCGCCCGGCCGGACCCGGGTGTAGAACTCGTTGCGCGCCGCGATCAGGATCCCGATGACGACGATGTGCACGACGAACGCCACCAGCGCGTCGATGTCGTCGTCGGCGACGAAGTCCAGGATGTTGGAGATCGCGTAGAGCAGCAGGTACACCACCAGCAGCCACCACGCGACGCGTTTTCGGCTGGCGATCGCCCCGGCCAGCAGGCCGACGACCACCGCCCACACGAGGCTGGTGTCGGGGGCATCGAAGTAGTAGACGTCCACATAGTGCCGCGGCACCTGCGTCAGGTAGCGCAGCGCGGGCGAGAGGCTCCACAGGAACAGCAGCACCGCGAAGACACCGAGAACGAGCCCGGTGATGTGCGGTACCTCGGCCAGCCTGCCGTGCCCACGATGCGGAACGGCGGCGGCGCGGCCCGGCGATGCCTCGACGATGGGGTGTTGCTCGGCCTGCGTGGTGGTCACCGATCCAGTGTGCGTGCATCCGGGCCGGATCGGTGTGGCGGACACCGCGGCGTGTTCGTCACGCGGCCCGGTGGTGGGGCCGGTTGCGACCGGTTTTTCGCCGGGGGGTAAGTATTAGCCCATGTCGGAACCAGTCGATGTGCCGATCGATGACGAGGTCATCAAGCTCGGGCAATTCCTGAAACTGGCCAACCTGATCGATTCGGGCTCCGAGGCCAAGACGGTGATCGCCCAGGGTCTGGTCCGGGTCAACGACGAGGTGGAGCTGCGCCGCGGTAGGCAACTACAGGTGGGCGACGTCGTCGTGCTCGCCGGTCACAAGGTGCGGGTGTCCGGGAACTAGCCCGAACACCCGCTTCCCCGGACGCTCAGTCCTCGGCGCGGACCACGACGCCGTCGTGGTCGCTGTAGAGCATCTCGCCGGGGACGAAGGTGATGCCGCCGAACTCGACGGTGACGTCCTTCTCGCCGCTGCCGGTCTGGGTGCTCTTGCGCGGGTTGGTGCCCAGCGCCTTCACCCCGATGTCGAGGGTGCGCAGGATCGCCGAGTCGCGCACCGCGCCGTTGACGATCACGCCGGCCCAGCCGTTGTCGACGCCACGGCCGGCGATGATGTCGCCGACGAGGGCGGTGTGCACGCTGGCGCCGCCGTCGACCACGAGGACCTTGCCCTCGCCGGGCTCGCCCAGGGTCTGCTTCACCAGCAGGTTGTCCTGGAAGCACCGGATCGTGGTGATCCGCCCGGCGAACGCGGCCCGGCCACCGAACTGGATGAACTGGGTGTCACAACTGCGGATCTCGGGGCCGATCTCGTCGGCCAGATCGGCGGTGGCCACAACATTCGCTGATTCGGTCATGGCCAGCATTCTGTCAGGCGCCCTCGAGATGCGCCTTGGCGATCTCCTTGACCAGGCTGTCTGTGGTGTGCTTCACCGCGATCTTGACGAACGGCTCGATCGTCTTGCCGAGCATCTTGCCCGCGATCCCGCCGGGCACGAAGTACTCGATGGTCGCGTCGACGGTGCACAGCGCGTCGCCCTTGGGATAGAAGTGGAACGTCGAGATGATCTCGAATCCCTTGATCGACTTGATGCCGATCACGCGGCCCTTCTCCCACTTCACGACCTCGACCCGGGACTTGAGCGACGCGGGGCCCAGCTTCATGTGGCCGTCGAAGGTCGCGCCCAGCCCGTCGGTCTGGTCGGTGACCGGGACGAAGGATTCGATGCCGTACAGGAAATGCGGCAGATTACGGTAGTCGTTGACGTATTCGAACGCCGTCTCGGCGGACGCGGCGCAGTCTTCGACAATCCTCACTTCGGTCATATCGGCCACCTTATCGGTCGGCCGCGACCGATCCGGCTACGCGGTGACCGCCAGGGTCGCCGCCAGGCCGAACGCCAGGCCCATCACGGTGACCTCGATCGCGGCGTTGCGCAGGGAGATCTCGGCGGTCACCCGGTGCTCCGCGGCTCGGCGCACCCAGCTGCGCCGCCACCACCAGCCGAGGCCGGTCAGCGCGCACAGGACGGCGAACTTCGCCAGCAGGATGCGCCCGTAGCCGGTCGACCACAGCGGCTCCAGCCCGCCGAGGCGCACCAGCCCGTCGATCGTCCCGGTCGCGGCCACCGCCAGGATCAACGGCGCGGCCAGCGCCGAATAGCGCGGCAGGGTCCGCGCCCAGCCGCCACGGGTGCGCAGCACCACCGCCATCGCCACCAGCAGCCCGAGCCAGCACGCCGCGGCCAGCGCGTGGATCGCGGTCAGCACCGACCCGAACATCTGCTGGGACATGTGCCCGGTGATCGGCCGCAGGGCCAGCGCGACCGCGGCGAACACCAGCACCAGGTCGGCCGACGCGGTGTCGGGCCTGCGGTAGGCCAGCGCCGCGTAGCAGGCCACCGCGCCGGTGCAGAACAGGATCGCGATGCCGATCTGCCCGCTGCTCAGGTTCACCAGGAAGGTGCCGAACTCGCCCGCGCCGAGCCGGGCCACCGGCACGCCGACCACGTCGGCGGCCTCGGCCACCAGCACCGCGAACTCGGCCGCGAACCAGACCCCGGCCAGCGCGGCCAGCGGGCGCCAGGCGACCCGCAGCCGGTCGTCGAGCCGGGGCAGGGCCGCCAGCCCGAGGACCACGGCGCCCGCGCCGTCGGCGAGCACCCGCGCGCACGCCGCCAAGGGGAACCCGCCGTCGCGGCGCAGCAGCCACGCCAGCGCCACCCCGGCCAGGGCGGCCACCACGACCGGCACCAGGACCCGCCACTGCCGCGGCGTCGTCGCGGGTGCCCGGCGACCGGTCGTCATGGGTGACTACTTCTTGCGGCCGGACAGCAGCGCGACCGCGAGGCCGGCGCCGAACAGCACGACACCACCGGCGATGAACACCCACACCGGCACGCCGCCGCCGGAATCGCCGCCGCCGTCGGCCTTGTTCTCACCCGGCTTGGCGCCCGGCGTCCCGGTGCCCGCTTTGCTCAGCGTGAAATGCCGGGTCCCGCTGACCGGATGCCCATCGGCCGAGGTGACCCGGAACGCGAGGGTGTACTCGCCGACCGGCCCGAGCTCGCCCAGTTCCACGCTGACGGTGCGGCCCTCGACGAGCGCCTTGCCCTTCGACCACAGTCGACCGTCCGGGCCGACCACGGTCAGCGACGGAAAGTTCTGCTGCAGTTCCTCGTTGAAGGTGATGCTGGCGCGCGCGGGCCCGACCTCGACGGTCGAGCCGTCCTCGGGCACGCTGCTCACCGCGCCGGAATGCGCGCTCGCGGTGCCCGCCGCCGCGAACATCGCGGCGAACAGGCCGGCGATCAGCACGGCGAATACCCGGCGCCCGATGCGTCGGCGCGCGGACCGGTTGATGTCGGCGACGAGATGATCGGCCCGCATCACGACCGCCGCGACCGGAAGACGAGGCCGAGGCCGAGCGCGGCCGCGAACAGGCCGAGCGCCAGGCCCAGGCCGCCGAGCCAGCGCGCGACCGTATCGGTCTCCTTCGCGCTGGTCTCGCCGGACGCGACCTGGTGGTCGCCGCCCGCGCTACCGCCGTTGGCGGTCAACGTGATCGACGGTGCCGGGTGCTCCGGCTCGGCGCCGCCGGTGCTCGGCTGATCCCAGGCGACGACCTTGCCGTCGCTGTAGGTCTGGGTGGCGGGGAAGTTCACCGTGTCCTGCGCGGGCAGCGGGCCGAGCGAGAGCACGAAGCGCTGGAACTGGCCGGGGCCGACGCCCGGGTTGCCCGGGTCGGCGGTCCAGGCGACGGCGACGGCCTCGCCCTTGTCGTTGCGCTCGACCTTGGACGTCCAGCCCGGCATGGGCTCGGTGCGCACGCTTTTCAGGTTCGGCACCGTGACGCGCAGCGCGGTGGTGGCCGCGGTCTCGGATTCGGTCGGCACCTTGAAGGTGGCGACGGTGTACTTGCCCTGGGCGGCGCCCGGCGCGTCGACGGTCACGTGCGCGGCCGCCGAGCCGCAGGCGGCGAGCACCAGACCGGCCGCGATGGCGGCGGTCCCGGTGCCGCGGGTGATGAAGTTGTGCATGGAATGCCTTCTGTCCGAAGAGATGCTGATGTCGTCGTGAATCAGGCGGACAGCGGCGGCGCGCGCGGACATCGCGCGCCCCTCGGATGGCAGGCAGGCCCGGCGAGCACCAGATCGGCCCAGCGCCGCAGGCGGACGGCAATGGCGGTCCGCGGCGGGCCGAGCACGGTCGCGAGCACACTCGACGCGGCGAGATACAGCCGCTCGGCGACGAGAATCAGTGCGGCGCAGGCGAACGCGGCCACGGTGTGCGCGGCCACCATCGGCGCGCTCGGCAGATGGAACAGCTCGTCGTGATGATCCAGCGACGCCGACAGGGCGAAGTGCCCGGCCCACTGCCCACCGAGCAGCGCCGAGCCGACCCGTACCATCGGCGCGGCCGACCGTCCGCGCGGCCCACTCGCGACGACGCCAGCGCCGAGCGAAACCAGCAGCAGCAGTGCGAGATCCGACGAGCGCGGCACGCCGCCGCCCGCGCTCCCGTGCGCGGCGACGGCCAGCGCGCCGACGAGTACGCCGCAGCCACCCCCGCGCAGGCGGGCGGTGAGCTGCGGCGTGGTCACGACGGGATCAGCGCACGCCGAGCCGGGCGAGCGCGTCGGTCTCCAGCACACCCAGCTCGGACGAGATGGACGCGTGCACGGCCTTGCGGCGCGCGGCGGGCATCTGCTCGGCGGTGTTCACCGCGACGGTCAGGTCGGTCAGCCGGGACCGGGCGGCCGCGACGAACTTCTTGGTGTCGGCGTCACCGGGGGCGTCGGCGGCGACCTTGTCGAGCGCGCTCTCGGTGTTGGTGATGCGGGCCTGCAGGCGCGCGCCGTGGCCGCTGAACTCGCCCAGCTGGTCGAGCCCGATGCCGAGCTGCTGCGCCTTGCGGGCGTCGAGCTGGCCGCGGACGTAGGTGGCGCCCCGGTAGGCCAGCGGCGTGAGCACCGGGACCAGCACCCGGGCGACGCCGATGTACTTGCGGATCTGGCTCGCGCTGAACAGTTCGCGGTCGGCCTTCGCCGCCACCTTCTGGGCGGCCTTCTCCTCGGCCTGCAGGGTCGCGATCTGCGCCTTGGCCACCTTGGCCTCGGTCCTGGCCTGTGCCTTGGCCGCGCGGCGGGTGGTGCGTTCGCCCGCCTTGGCGGCCTTGCGCTCGTTCTTGGCGCCGAGTTTGGCCTCCACGGCCGCTTTGTGCTTGAGCGCCTTCGCCTCAGCGCGTCGGCTCGGCCGCCGCTTGCGCTTGCTGAACAACCCCATGAGATCAGGCCCTCCGTCATGCTCGCCAAGTCATGAGGCAGTGCCGGGGTAGCGGCCTGCCGTACTTCGTAGCGTAGTGGGATGAGGGTAGCGATTGGGCATTGTGTCGGGGGGAGGGACCATACTGCTTGCGTGCGTGCAGCCGAGGACGACTTCGACGGCGGGCCGGTGCATCGCCCGGCCCCCGCTTCCGCTGCGCTCGATCGAGGTACCGACACCGGGGTCGCCGAGTCCCGGATCGCCTTCCTGGACGCGCGCTCGCTGATCGGGTGCAGGCATCGCCTGCGCCTGGACGCCGAGCATCCGGGCACCATCGCCGAGGTCAGGGAGGATCCGGGCGTCCAGCAGCGCCGCGAGGCCGCCGCCGCGCACCGGCTCAAGGTCCGCGACGAGCTGGTCGCCGCGGCACCCGCCGAGTGGGTGGTGATCGACCCGCGGCTGCGCGCGGGGGAGAAGGCCGCGGCGACGATGGCCGCCATGGAGGCGGGTGCCGCCCGCATCTGGGGTGGGCTGCTGCCGCAGGAACCCGATACCGGCCGTCGCGGCGGCGCCGAGTTCCTGCTCCGTGACGACGACCGCGGCGGCTATATCCCGATCATCGTGGTCAACCACAAGGTCACCGACCCGCGCAGGCCCGACCCGGCCGATTTCCACCCGCTGACCTCCGAGCTGTTCCGCTGGCAGCCTCGCCGCGACAAGCACGTGAAGCTGCGTCCGCAGCCGCGCGACCAGCAGCGCATCGCGCATCTGTACCGGATGCTGCAGCGCCACGGCATGGCCAGTCCGGCCCTGCTCGGCGGCGCGATCGGCCTGGCCTTCGACCGCATCCTCGTGCACGACCTGACCAATGTCCTTGCCGACTACGACCAGCGCTACGGCGACCGGATCGCGGTGGTGCGCGGCGAGCTGCCGACCCAGCCGTCGAAGGTGCCCGAGTGCAGGCAGTGCCCGTGGTGGGTGCGCGGGGCCGACGGTGCGCCGAGCTGCGAGGGGCAGCTGGCGCTGATGCGCGATGTCAGCCTGGTCGCGCCCGGCTCCCGGGCCGACGTGCTGCGGGTACACGGCGTGCAGACCGTCGACGAGCTGGCCGCCTGGACCGGGGACGACCCGGAGGACTGGCAGCACGGCCCGTTCTCCGAGACCGTGGTCACCGCCCGCGCCTGGATCGAGGGCGCGCCGCTGGTGCGCCGCTTCGACACGGTGAGCGTGCGCCGCGCCGACGTGGAGGTCGACGTCGACCTGGAGAGCTACCAGGAGGACGGCGCCTACCTGTGGGGCACCCTGCTCGACGACGTCTACCGGCCGTTCGTCACCTGGGACCCGCTGCCCACCGAGGACGAGGGCCGCTCCTTCGGCGAGTTCTGGACCTGGCTCATGGGCGTGCGGGCCGAGGCCCACGCCGCGGGCAAGACCTTCGCCGCCTACTGCTACTCCCGCACCGCCGAGGACAAGTGGCTCTACGAGTCGGCCCGCCGGTTCGCGGGCAGGCCGGGTGTGCCGACGCACGAGCAGGTGCGCGCGTTCGTCGATTCGCCCGAGTGGGTCGACATGTTCCAGGCCGTCACCGACCAGTTCATCTGCCCCAACGGCAAGGGCCTGAAGAAGATCGCCCCGGTCGCCGGCTTCGCCTGGCGCGACCCGGAGGCGGGCGGCGAGGCTTCGATGGGCTGGTACCGCCGCGCCGTCGGCTACGACGCCGAATCCGACCTGTCCCAGCGCACCCGCCTGTTCGAATACAACGAGGACGACGTGCGCGCCACCCAGGTCCTGCGCGACTGGATGACCGAGCGAGCCGCCGACGAGGTTCCCTCCCTGGCGGATTTCGGGCGGTAATACGATCGGGGGCGTGACAGAGCATGTCGAAACCCTCGAGTTCCAGGCCGAGACCCACCAGCTGCTGGAGCTGATGATCCACTCGGTCTACTCCAACAAAGACACGTTCCTGCGGGAGCTGATCTCGAACGCCTCCGACGCGCTGGACAAGCTGAAGCTGGCCACGTTCCAGGACAAGGACCTCGTCGCCGACACCTCCGACCTGCACATCGAGCTCGAGGTCGACGCCGACAAGCGCATCCTGACCGTCCGCGACAACGGCATCGGCATGTCCCGCGCCGAGGTGATCGATCTGATCGGCACCCTCGCCAAGTCCGGCACCGCCGAGCTGCGCCGCAAGCTCACCGAGGCCAAGTCCGACGCCGCCGCCGAGGAGCTGATCGGCCAGTTCGGCATCGGCTTCTACTCCACCTTCATGGTCGCCGACCGGGTCACGCTCACCACCCGCAAGGCGGGCGAGGCCGAGGGCACCCGCTGGAACGCCGCCGCGGGCAGCTCCACCTACGAGATCGACACCGTCGCCGACGCGCCGCAGGGCACCTCGGTCACCCTCGAGCTCAAGCCTGCCGACGAGGACGATCACCTCTTCGACTACACGCAGGAATGGAAGCTGCGCGAGATCGTCCGCAAGTACTCCGATTTCATCGCCTGGCCGATCCGCATGCAGGTCGAGCGCACGGTGATGGAGGGCGAGGGCGAGGACAAGGTCGAGAAGACCATCGTCGAGGACCAGACCCTCAACTCGCAGAAGGCGCTGTGGACCCGGCCGCGGAGCGAGGTGACCGACGAGGAGTACAAGGAGTTCTACCACCACGTCAGCCACGCCTGGGACGAGCCGCTCGAGATCATCCCGATGAAGGCCGAGGGCACCTTCGAGTACCAGGCCCTGCTGTTCGTCCCGTCGACCGCGCCGTTCGACCTGTTCACCCGCGAGCACAAGCGCGGCGTGCAGCTCTACGTGCGCCGGGTGTTCATCATGGACAACTGCGAAGAGCTGATGCCGGAGTACCTGCGCTTCGTCAAGGGTGTGGTGGACGCGCAGGACCTCTCGCTCAACGTCTCCCGCGAGATCCTGCAGCAGGACCGCCAGATCCAGATGATCCGCAAGCGCCTGGTCAAGAAGGTGCTGTCGACGGTCAAGGACCTGCAGGGCGCCGAGGACCAGACGAAGTACCAGACCTTCTGGACCCAGTTCGGCCGGGTGCTCAAGGAGGGCTTGCTCTCCGACACCGACAACCGCGAAACCCTGCTCACGGTCTCGTCTTTCGCCTCGACCGCCTCGGACTCCGAGCTCACGACGTTGAAGCAGTACGTCGAGCGGATGCCGGAGGGCCAGGACGCGATCTACTACATGACCGGCGAAAGCCGTGCGCAGGTGGAGAACTCGCCGCACCTGGAGGCGTTCAAGGCCAAGGGCCGCGAGGTGCTGGTGCTGACCGACCCCGTCGACGAGATGTGGGTCGGCTCGGTGCCGGAGTTCGACGGCAAGACGTTCCAGTCGATCGCCAAGGGCGAGGTCGACCTGGAGACCGAGGACGAGAAGAAGGAGACCGAGGCCCTGCGCGAGCAGCAGGACAAGGACTTCGCCGATCTGCTCACCTGGCTCGGTTCGACCCTCGACGAGGTCGCCAAGGAGGTGCGCCTGACCAACCGGCTCACCACCTCCCCGGCCTGCCTGGTCGGTGACGTCTTCGACTTCACCCCGATGCTCGAGCGCATGTACCGCGCCTCGGGCCAGGCGCTGCCGGAATCCAAGCGCATCCTCGAGCTCAACCCGACCCACCCGCTGGTCACCGGCCTGCGCGACGCCTACGACGCGCGCAAGTCCGATGCCGACGAGGGCAAGGTGCCCGAGCTCGCCGAGACCGCCGAACTGCTCTACGGCACCGCGGTTCTCGCCGAGGGCGGCGAGCTCAAGGACCCGGCTCGTTTCGCGCAGCTGCTGACGGAGCGCCTGACCCGCACCGTCTGAGGCAGCTCGAACACGCACCCACGATGGCCGCTCGTCCGGAGCGGCCATCGTGGGTCGCGGACAAGAGCTGCACTCGCTGTGCGGAATACGGGTGCCGACCGGCCCCGCAAGCCGCACTATGGAGGGATGGCGGCGGGGCATGTGATCCGCCGGGCGCGGCCCGGTGACTACGACGGCCTGATCGGGGTGGTCGATCACTGGTGGGGCAGAACCGTGGTCCCGAGCCTGCCGAGGTTGTTCCTCGACCACTTCCATCGCACCAGCCTGGTGGCGACCGACGACGACGGAATCTCCGGTTTCCTCATCGGTTTCGGTTCCCCGTCCGATCCCGACGCGGCCTACATCCATTTCGTCGGCGTCCGCCCCGATGCCCGCAAAGTCGGGCTCGGCCGCACCCTCTACGACGAATTCTTCGAGCTGGCCAGGGCCGACGGCCGCAAGGTGGTCACCGCCATCACCGCTCCGGCCAATTTCACCTCGATCGATTTCCATCGCAGCCTCGGCTTCACCGTCACCGGCCCGGTCCCCGACTACAACGGCCCCGGCCGCGCGCTGATCACCTTCGAACGCACTCTCTGACACCGTACGAGGCGAAAAACGTAGTCTGGTCGCGGCATCGATCGCGGAGCGAGAGGAACGGTCGGACATGTCGGAGGGGACGTCGGTCACGGCACAGCCGTGGGATCTGGTGGCCGAAGGGTACGCCGCGGCGGCGGCGACCGTGCTCGGTCCGTTCGCGGAGCGCGCGCTCGAATTGGTGACGCCGGGAACGTATTCCGTGATCGTCGACGTCGCCGCCGGAACGGGGCTGCTCAGCCTCGCGGCCGCGGCCAAGGGCGCGCGGGTCGACGCGATCGATGTCTCGGCCCCGATGATCGAACAGCTCACGGCGGCGGCCGAACTCGCCGGGCACACCACGATCACCGCGCAGGTCGGCGACGGCCAGGACCTGCCGTATCCGGACGGCCGCTTCGACGCCGGATTCTCCCTGTTCGGCCTCATGTTCTTCGCCGACCGGCCGCAGGGTTTCGCCGAGCTCCGCCGGGTGCTGCGCCCCGGCGCCACCGCGGTCGTCACCGCCTGGGCGCCCGCCGTCGACTCCTCGCTGATGCGCGCGCTCTACGGCGCGCTGACCGCAGGCGACCCGAACGCCGCACTGCCGCAGCCGAACGCGCGCGGCCTGGAGAACCCGGCCGTCTTCGAGGCCGAGCTGCGCGCCGCCGGATTCGAGGCGGTGACGATCCGCCCGCACACCGTCGAGGTCCACTTCCCGGACGCGGCGGCGCTGTGGGACACCATGACCCGCAGCAGCGCCCCGCTGACCACGCTCAGACACGAAGTGGGCGAAGCGGAATGGGAACGCCGCACCGAGGCGGCCATCGAGCACCTCACGGTCACCTACCGCGCGAACACACCGCTGTTCACCACGGCCCTCTTCGGCGTCGGCACGGTTCCGGCGGCCTGAACGACAACTGCCCGCCGCCGAAAACGGCAGCGGGCAGTCATCGATGTCTCCGCGACGGCCGCATGGATCGGTCAGCCGACGAGGTGGTCCCGATCGGCGAAAGTCGCGGGGAGCGTTCTAGCGCGGGGCCATGCGCAGGGCGCCATCCATGCGGATGGTCTCGCCGTTGAGGTAGTCGTGGCTCGCGATGTACTCGACGAGCTGGGCGTACTCGTCCGGGCGGCCGAGGCGCGACGGGAACGGGACGCCCGCCTCGAGGCCCTTGCGGTACTCCTCGGTGACGCCGGCCAGCATCGGGGTGTCGATGATGCCGGGGGCGATGGTGTTCACGCGGATGCCGAACTGGGCGAGGTCGCGCGCGGCGGGGACGGTCATGCCGTGCACGCCACCCTTGGAGGCGGAGTAGGCGATCTGGCCGATCTGGCCCTCGAACGCCGCGACCGACGCGGTGTTGATGACCACGCCGCGCTGGCCGTACTCGTCGACCGGCTCGGTCTTGGCGATGGCGTCGGCGGCCAGGCGCATCACGTTGAACGTGCCGAGCAGGTTCACGGTGATGACGGTGCGGAACAGCTCCAGGTCGTGCGGGCCGTTCTTGGACAGGATGCGACCGGCCCAGCCGACACCGGCGCAGTTGACCACGATGCGCAGCGGGGCGGGGCCCTCGGTGATCTGGGCGATCGCGGCGGCGACCTCGTCGCCGCTGGTCACATCGGCCGCGATCAGGGTGACACCCGCGGGGACGTTGTCGCCGGCGCGCTCGATCGACGCCGGGACGTCGAGACCGAAGACGGTGGCGCCGGCGTCGGCCAGACGCTTGGCGGTCGCGGCACCGAGGCCGGATGCGCCTCCGGTGACGATGGCGGCGGAACCCGAAATCTCCACGATGGTCCTCTCGTTCATGACTGCTAGTTGGCACTTCGTCAATTGGCACCCTAGCGGGTTTCCGGTGAGGTGCCCATCACGCCCACCGACGCTGCCGGATCAGCTGCGAAAATACCAGCGAACAGGGCTGTTTTCCGGTGGTAACGTGCGTTCATGAGATCGTTCGCCGCTCCGACGGTGGCCGGACGCAAGGTCCTGATCACCGGGGCAGCTCGCGGTATCGGGGCCGCACTCGCCCGCAAGCTCACCGCGCAGGGCGCCCACGTCGCGCTGCTCGGACTGGAACCGGAACTGCTGGCTGAGGTGGCCGCCGAATGCGGCGACGCCCCGTGGCGCTACTGCGACGTCGCCGACCGCGCCCAGGTCGACCGGGTGGTCGAGGCGCTGGTCGCCGAACTCGGCGGACTCGACGTGCTCGTCGCCAACGCGGGTATCGCCAAGCAGATGCCGATGATCGGTGGCGACCCGGGCGTGCTGGAGGAGACCCTCGCGGTCAACGTGCTCGGCGTCGCGTACGCCGTGCAGGCCGCCGGCCCGCATCTGGCCCGTCCCGGCGGCTACGTCCTGATGATGTCGTCGATCTCCACGGCGGTGCAGTTGCCGCTGGCCGGCGCCTACAGCGCCTCGGCGGCCGCGGTCGAATCGCTGGCGGGCACCCTGCGCTGCGAGCTGCGCCCGACCGGCGCGCGCGTCGGCGTCAGCTACTTCGCCGAGATCGACACCGAGATGACCCGGCGCGGCTTCGGCACCGCGGCGGCACACACCGGCCTGCGTGAGATCAGCCTGACCGGCACCTCGCCGATCGGGCCTGCCGTGGACGCATTGGTCCGGGCGATCGCGCGCAGGCGCAAGAGCGTCGTCTCACCCTGGTGGGTGTCGCTCGTGCTGCCGGTGCGACCCTTGGCGCAGCAGCTGGTGCAGCGGTTGCTCGGCAACCGGGTCGCTCGCGCGATCGAGATCGCGCGCACCGAGGACGCCCCCTTCACCACCACCCAGCCTGCCCGACCACGCAGAATGGAACGGCAAGCCTGACCTCGAGCACGGAGTTCGACGATGAGCGATTCGGCATCCACCCTGCGCCAGCTCCCGCGCGGACGGCACCACCTCTCGCGTGAAGAAGTGGTCGCCTCCCAGCGGGAACGCATCCTCGTCGCGATGGGCGAGGCGATGACCGAAGGCGGCTATGTCGGCACGCCGGTCGCGGCCGTGCTCAAACGGGCCGGGGTCTCCCGCGAGACGTTCTACGAGCTGTTCCGCTCCAAGGAGGACTGCTTCGCCGCGGCCTTCGACCGGGTCTCCGGCCTGCTGGCCGGGCGGCTGCAGGGCGTCATCGCCGACACCGCCGACGCCGACGCGTTCACCAGAATGGACGCGATCCTCACCGCCTACTTCGACCACATGATCGACGATCCGGCCTCGGCCAGGCTGTTCCTGATGGAGGTGTACGCGGTCGGGCCGTCGGCGGTCCAGGCCAGGATGGAACTGCAGAGCCGCTTCGTCGCGGTCGTCGCCGCCATGCTCGGCGCCCAGACCGACGAGCAGCAGTTCGCCTGCGCCACCCTGGCCGCCGCCATCGGCGCCATGGTCACCGGCAAGATCGCCGCCGACGACCTGGAGGGCCTGCGCGCCCTGAAGGAACCGCTGATCGACCTGGCCCGCCGCTCGGGCGCCGTCTACGGCAACGCGTTCGCCGGCTGATCCGCGATCGGCGCGGCGGTCCTGCCGGGCCGGGCGAACCGCCAGGCGCCGATGCCGAGGCCGACCACGGCCGGGACGGCCAGCGCCAGGCCGGTCGAACCCCAGCCGCCGAGGCCGGGGACGAACGCGTCGAGGATCGTCTTGGCGGCGAAGAACAGGAACAGCAGGCCGGAGGCGAAGGCGATGCCGCGTTCGGGCAGGTGCTTGCCCGCGAGCTTGCCGACCAGGATCGCCAGGGCACCCGCCGCGACCATGCCGAGGGTCGAGCCGATCCACACCGCCAGCCAGCCGTTCTTGGAGGCCAGGGCGGCGGCGGCGAACATGGTGCGGTCGCCGAGTTCGGCGAGCATGAAGGCGGAGATGACGACCAGGAAGGCGTTGCGCGTGCTGGGCGGGGGCGCGTCGTCGCTGTCCTCGCCGGCGCCGATGGCGTCGCGCAGCGTCCACAGGCCGACGACCAGCAGCGTGAGCGCGGTGACGACGGCGATGGCGTTCGCGGGCAGCGCGGTGCCGAGGAAATGTCCGACACCGGCGGCGATCAGATTGACGGCGACACTGGCGACGGTGATGCCGGACAGCACCACCCACCAGCGATAGCGCAGCGAGAAGGTGAGCGCCATCAGCTGCGATTTGTCGCCCAGCTCGGCGAGGAAGAGCACGCCGAAGCTCAGCAGGATCGTGGCGATCATGAATTCAGCTCCCAGGGTGGTACTCCGGCCTGCGGCTGAAGAAACGGGTGCGCCTCCAGCCACACCGGTCGACGGATCGGTTCGTGGCCGAAGGTCTCGCCCACCGGTGGTGACCGGTTCACGCAGCCGGATCGCGCCGAATGTGGCGCCGATCAGTATGTCGACTGCGCGATTGCGGGCTACTCCCCTTCGCTGCTGTCCACCCTAGCCCGATAGCTGTCGGGATGCCAACTCCTTATGAGCGAAATCGCAATGGCCGCAGTAAGTTTGGCTGTGCGGCCCGAATAGTTCGGTATCCCTGAATTCCGGGTCGCGGACGCCCGTTGCCGAGCGTTCGCCAGACCTCGGTCGCGAAAGCCTCAGGCCGCCAGCAACATCGCCAGCACGGCGGTGTCGGGATCGCTGATCAGATCCATCCCGACCCGGCTCACCAGCGAGGTGACCGTGCCGTCGAGCTCGGCCTCGGCCCAGGCCGCGCGGTGCTCGAGACCCAGATGCGGCACGCCGGGCAGCAGCACGCAGCCCGAGGCGGCGCCGGTGCACTCGGGCAGCGACGGCCGGGTCTCCGACGGCGGATGCAGCATCAGCAGCGCGGGCGGCACGTGCGCGGCGAACCGGCCGGGCTGGATCGCTTCCTCGCCCAGCACCGGCCCCTCGGCCAGCACCAGTCCGACCGTGCCCGGTTCCGGATCGTCGGGCAGCTCCTCGCGCACCCCGAACACCGTCGAGGTCGTCAGCAGGCCGGGCATCGAGGCCACCCGGACCGCGAGCACCAGGACCTGCGCCCATTCCTTGGTGGTATCCGGCCAGCGGCCCGAAACCACGAATCCCTGGAGGTGACCGCGCGCCTGGAAGGGCGTGATCCCGATCGGACCGTGTGTCGTCATGATGGCCTCCCGACTATCCGGGGGCTGCGCTGCCCGGTACCTCAGGAATAGCCCGAAACCCATCTGGCACACAAGTACCACTGAGTGCCAGTAATCCGGTCGATCCACGCAAAAGACCCCCAGCGAACGCTGGGGGTCTTTCGCGAGAGGCGGAGGAACTCAGCCGAAGATGAGGCCCTTGCCCTGCGACACGGCGCGGGCGAAGCGGTCCTGCACGTCGGCCCAGTTGACGACGTTCCAGAACGCGGTCACGTAGTCGGCCTTGACGTTCTTGTACTGCAGGTAGAAGGCGTGCTCCCACATGTCGACCTGCAGCAGCGGGATGATGCCGGTCGGCACGTTGGCCTGCTGGTCGTACAGCTGGAAGGTCAGCAGCTTCTGGCCCAGGGTGTCGTAACCCAGGACGGCCCAGCCGGAGCCCTGCAGGCCGTTCGCGGCAGCGGTGAACTGCGCGCGGAACTTGTCGAACGAACCGAACTGGTCGGCGATCGCGGCGGCGAGGTCACCGTCGGGCTGGTCGCCACCGTTGGGGGAGAGGTTCTTCCACCAGACGGAGTGGTTGTAGTGACCACCCAGGTGGAACGCCAGGTTCTTCTCCAGCAGGAGGATGTTCGCCAGGTCGCCGCTCTCGCGGGCCTCTTCGAGCTGCTCCAGCGCCTTGTTGGCGCCCGCGACGTAGGCGGCGTGGTGCTTGGTGTAGTGGATCTCGTTGATCTGACCGGAGATGTGCGGCTCCAGTGCGCCGAAGTCGTAGTCCAGTTCCGGCAGCGTGTAGACGGCCACGATGTCCCTTTCCGTATGTCGGGCTGTGTGCGCCCAGTCGGACGAGCACACCAACCATCATTCGTACACCCGCTCGATGCAACCCCAGACGGTCGGCCCTGCATTCCCTTCGAATCACACCGGAGGAAACCCAGGTGTCCGCGGGCGGATGGCTACAGCGGCGGTGCGACGTCGGCCTTGGAGGCCCGCAGGTCGCCGGAATCGTGGGCGGCCCACCAGCGCTTGCCGCCCGCGATGAACTCGGCCATCGGGATCTCCCGGCCCGCCGGGTCGGTCACGGTGATCCGGTCGAACCAGACGCGGACGTCGAGCTCGCGCGGGTCGATGCCCTCTTCCTGGGAGAACTCGATGACGTGCGCCGCGATCCGGTTGTCGAGCACGGTGTCGAAGCTGAGCAGCTCGCTCCACAGGGTCCAGCCGCTGTCGTCGAGGTCGATGAATTCCCAGCCGTGCAGCCCGCCGCCACCGAAACTCTCGATGGCCTCGTCGAGCTGCTCGAGGGTGAGGGGGAGGACGCGGGCGTCGATGTCGTCCCAGCGCTGGATGCGCAGAGACGCCGCCACCCGGGTGACTCCGGTGAAGGTGAGCAGGACTTTGGTGTCGATCGGCGTCTCGCCGTCGGCGGGTAGCGTCAGCACCTCGAGAGCGAGCTGCAGCCGCCCCGCGGCGGCGTCCACCTCTACTCCGAGACAGGTTGATTCGGACAAAGCGGTATTCAGGCCGTTGATGTCGAAACTGTCGAGTAGCCCCCTGCTCACGTTCATGCGCTCAGGCTACCGATCGGCCCGCCCAGATCCCAGGATTTAGGATTTTCTCTAGTGATGTCGTTTTTATGGAACCGAAACGGTCCGGCTCGCGTCCAAGTAGATGTCGGGACCGATGGGAGGTCGGAATCCCGACGTCAGCGGCGAACGGCCGCTCCGGGATGACATGGAGGGGAGTCCCGGATCGGCCGTTCCGCCGCTGACTTCGCGCGACGCACCTCGGCTGATAGCCCCCGCCTCATGATTGTGTGCTGACCGATAGCTGGGACCTGTGGATCAAGTTGTGGATTCTGTGGATAACCGGGATCCATCCATAGACCGCGCATTGCCCCGCCCGGCCTCGCTTCCGGCATGGCAGGATCGAGGCGTGACGAGCTCCGATGTGCCCACGGTGCCGGTGGGTGCGGTACCCGCCGCGTTCGACCACGCCGAACCGGCCGCCGGCGCCCAGCTGCTCGACGTGCGCGAACCCGACGAGTGGGAGCTCGGGCACGCGCCCGGCGCGATCCACATCCCGATGGTCGACGTGCCGGCCCGGCTCGACGAGATCGACATCGACGCCGAGGTGTACGTGGTGTGCAGGCAGGGTGGGCGCTCGATCGAGGTCGTCAAGTATCTGGCCCATATCGGGTACGAGGCGGTGAACGTGGCGGGCGGCATGGTGGCCTGGCAGCAGACCGGCCGTCCGGTGGTCGCCGACGGCGAGCACGAAGCCAAGATCTACTAGTCCGGAACGGGGTGCGCGGGTGAGTTCGGTGGTGCAACCATGTGCACGCTGTGGCGCGCGGTGGGCCGTACAGGGCGCGCCGATGCACTGGTGCCCACGGTGCCGTGGCGTGCTGCTGTCGCCGGGCCGGGTCGACGCGCCCGCCGCCCAGCGCAACTACCGCTGGATCGCCCGCAGGCCCGACCATCGCGCGCGCAAGGCCGCGACCTCGATTGTGCGGGCGCCGCTCGGCCCCACCCCGCACTACACCGAGATCCCGCGCTGGGGCCTGCTCGATCCGCCGCCCGCGCCGGCCCGCACCCCCGAGCGGCCGCTGTGGGGCCTGGCCGCCTCGCGCGATGTCCTGCTGGTGGTGACGGCGCTGGCCTTCCTGGTCGCCGCCTGCGCCGAGTACGGCCGGTACCTCATCCTGCTGCGCAACCGCACCAAGCTCATCCCCAGCTGGTTGCTGTGGATCTCCGACATGTCGGTGTGGGTGTTCGGCGTCATCGCGCCGCTGTGCGCGCTCGCCACCGCGCTCGCGCTGACCGGCTGGCTGATCGAGGCGCGCAAGGCGAGGTTCGCGGCCGAGGGCAGACGCGATCCGCGCCGCCGCTGGACGCTGATCCTCGGCTGCCTGGTGCCCGGCGTGAACCTGATCTGGCCCGGCGTCTTCCTCACCGAACTGCTCGGGCCCGCGCCCGATCCCCGGGCCCAGCGGGCCGTGCGGATCTGGTGGGCGGCCTGGGCGGTCAGCGGTCTGATCCTCGTCGCCGCCACCCTCTGGCGCGACGCGTCGACCCTGCAGGCCGAGGCCGACGGCGTCTCGTTCACCGCGTTCAGCGATCTGTGCGCGGCCGGGTTCGTCGTGCTCACACTGTGGACCGTGCGCCTGCTCGAAGGGCGTGACCTGCGCGGCGAGCCGCGTTCGGCGCACCGCTGGGTGATGGCCGCCGATCCCGCCGAGGTCGTCATCGCCCCGGTGCAGCCCGGTGCGCCCGCGAGCGGGCAGGATGACAGTGAACGCGCGGATTCCGCCGGAACAGGCGAGAATACGCAGGAGGAGGTTGTGGCCAAGTGAGCCAGGGCAATCGGGCGCCATTCGTCGTCGCGCACCGCGGTGCGTCCGCGGCGCGCCCCGAGCACACTCTCGCCGCCTACGAGCTCGCCCTCGAAGAGGGCGCCGACGGCGTCGAATGCGACGTCCGGCTGACCCGCGACGGTCATCTGGTCTGCGTGCACGACCGCACCGTCGACCGCACCTCCGACGCCACCGGCCTGGTCAGCGAACTGACCCTGGCCGAGCTGCGCGACATGAACTTCGGCACCGAGGACGCGCCGTCGGGCGTGCTCGCCCTCAGCGATCTGATCGGCCTGGTACTCGACTGGCGCAGCAGGCCGACCAAGCTGTTCATCGAGACCAAGCACCCCGTGCGCTACGGCGCGCTGGTGGAGAACAAGGTGCTCGCCGAACTGCAGCGCTTCGGCATCGCGACGCCGGCCTCGGCCGATCACTCCCGCGCGGTGGTGATGTCGTTCGCCGCGACCGCGGTCTGGCGGATCCGCCGCGCCGCGCCGCTGCTGCCGACCGTGCTGCTCGGTGAGTCCTCGCGCTTCCTCGGCGGCGGCGCGGCGACCACCGTCGGCGCCACCGCCGTCGGCCCGTCGGTGAAGACCCTGCGCGAGCACCCCGAACTCGTCGACAAGGCCGCCGCGGCGGGACGGGCCACCTACTGCTGGACCGTCGACGATCCCGACGACGTGAAATTGTGCGCCGACCTGGGCGTCAGCTGGGTCGCCACCAACCACCCGGGCCGTACGAAGGCGCTGCTGGCCGGCGTCTGAGTTTCCGCAGGGTCGCGTGCGGCGACAGCGCCGCCCGGCCATAAACTCCGTGCGTGGGTAAAAGCAAGCGGAACAGTCCGAAGCCCGACAGTAATCGGGCTCAGCGTCTCGCCGAGCGGCGTGCGGCGCAGGAGCAGGCATCTGCGGCCGTGACGCGGCCGTTCGAGGGGCTTGCTGCCGAATGTGATCTGGTGGCGCTGCGGGAGTTCGTGCCGTCGGCGACCGCGACCTTGAAGCTGGCGCCCGGTGTCGCGGCGCAGCGCGAGGTGACGCTGGCGACGGTGCTGCCCGGTGCGGTGGCCGCGCTGGTGCGTGCCGGTGACGAGCCGGTCGGCTTCGTCGGCACGCAGATGCAGTTCCAGGGCACCGACCCGAACGCCGACATCGCCGCGGCGATCCTGTGGACCCAGTCCGCCGAGCCGGGCGAGTCGCTGAACTCGGCCGATTCGGTCGAGGGCGGTCCGCGCCTGGCCGATGTCATCGATCCGGGCGCCGACCTCGAGCTCACCGTGCACCAGGACTTCGACTGGTGGGTGCCCGAGGGCGTGACCCCCGATCCGCAGGTGGCGGCGACGATCGAGCAGGCCAAGCAGGCGATCATGCCCTCGGCCCGGCTGGATCTGGGTGCCGACGGCATCGGCGCGGCCTGGTGGGTCGACGCGGGCGAGAAGGCGCACGTGCGCTGGGTCCGTCCCGAGGACGAGGACAAGCTGATGCTGGCGCTGGCGCGCGTGCATGCCGGCGGTGGCCTGCACATGGGCGAGGGCTCGCGCTTCGCCGGCTCGTTCCGTACGCACGGTCTGCTGGTGCCGGTGTTCGATCTCGATCCCGAGCGGCACCCGACCGAATGGGAAACGCCCGCACGGGAATTCGGCGCGCGGCTGGCCGAGGCGCTGGCCTCGGATGCCCCGATGTCGGGCGAGGAGCGTCGCTCGCGCGACGGACTGCGTTCGCGTCAGGTCACCCTGCGCTGAACTCTTCCACCCTGAACTAAATGAAATAATCCCATTTCACTTGCCGGGTCGGCTAGGTTCACGCCTACGCCGACCAATCGGCGAAGTGGAAAGGGACAACAATGGAGTTTCTCGGTTCTGTCGCCGGCCTCGCGCAGATGGTCATCGGCACCATTCTGGCCAATACCGGCTCGGGCGGTTCCGGCTCCGGCTGGTGAAGCGCACAACGGATTCGGCTCGCGTGCGCGAGCCGAATCCGGGTGGCTGTGTCAGACGCTGCCGCCGGCGACGGACGGTGCGCCCGACGCGTCCTTCGGGGTGCTGAGCTCACGCCACATGAACGCCTCCAGGTCGAACAGGTTCGACCCGGCGCGATCGGCGATGTTGAGCAGCGTGGTCATGTGCGCGACTTCCTCGACCTGTTCCTTCAGGAACCACTGCATGAACTGCTCGCCGAGGTAGTCGCCCTCTTCACGGGCGGTGCTGGCCAGCCGGATGATCTGGTCGGTGACCGTCTTCTCCTGGGCCAGGGCCAGTTCGATCGGCTCACGGGCGGTCTCGAAGCTCGACTTCGCGGCGTCGATGCCCGCGATCTCCACGCTGATGTCCCGGTCGACGAAGTACTGCACGATCATCATCGCGTGGTTTCGCTCTTCGACGGACTGCGCGTAGAACCGCTTGGCGAGCTGCGGGAGATCGTTGTTGTCGAACCACACCGCAATGGCGATGTACTGATGCTCGGCGTTGAACTCATGCCGGATCTGGTCTTGGAGCAGGCTGTGGAATTTGCTGCGAGGGGCTTCCGGATGAATCGACATGGCCGCAACATTAGACCTGGTAAAAGGGGGTTGTCATCCAAGTGCAACCTTATTGAGGGAAGTATTTCCTAACCAAGTATTCCCTTACTGAAGCTGCCCTGTGCCCGCCATTTTCGGCGCCGTGTTGTCCACTGGCACAGCGCCTGCCAGCTCACGCCGGATGAATTCCTCCACGTCGAACAGATTGTCCTGCCGGTCCAGCACGGTGAGCAGCGTGCTCATCTCCGCGACATCGGCGACCTGTTCCTTCAGGAACCACTGCACGAATTGTTCGCCGAGGAAATCCTCGGCCTCGCGCGCCGCCCCGGCCAAGGCGCTGATCTGCGCGGTGGCGGTCCGTTCCCGATCGAGCAGGAAGGCGATCGCGGCGCGCGGCGAATCGAACTCCGAGCGCAGCTCGTCGAGCCCGCCGATGGTCACCGCGACATCGCGATCGAGCAGATACTGGACCATCCGCATCGCGTGGCCCCGGTTCTCGGCCGAGCGGGCGTAGGTCTGCGCGGCCAGCTCCGGTAGTCGCTCGGCGTCGAAATACACGGCGGCGGCCAGATACTGCTGTGCTGCGGTCAGCCCGTGCCGGATCTGGTCCCGCAGCAGCTCGATGAACGAACGGTCCTCGGCCATACAACGACGTTACCGCGTCAGCAGGTCCTCGGGAATCTGTTGATCCTTGGCCAGGGCGTCGAAGAAGGCGCTCGCCTTCGTCTTGTCCCACAGCAGCACGTTGCCGACGTCGGTGTCGTCGAATCCGCCGATCGGCACGCTGGTGGTGACGGTGTCGCCGCGCATCGCCCAGCCGAGCGCGGCCAGGTTCCAGATGTGGTCGCCGTCATCGACTTTCAGTGATCCGGCCACGCCGGTGGCCATCGGCCACAGCGCGAACGGATTGGCCAGGGTGCCCAGGCTGGTCGCCTTCTTCAGCAGCGCCGACATGAACATCCGCTGGTGCTTCATCCGGTCGACGTCCGCGCGCGGGGTCGCCCTGGTGCGCACGAAACCCAGCGCCTCGGGGCCGGTCAGCTCCTGGCAGCCGGCGGGCAGGTCGAGCCCGGCCAGCGGGTCGACGATCGGCTCGTCCAGGCACATCTCGATGCCGCCGAGCGCGTCGACGACGCCGGCGAAGCCGCCGAAGCCGATCTGGGCGTAGTGGTCGATCCGCACGCCGGTGGCTTCCTCCACCGTCTGCACCAGCAGCGACGGGCCGCCGAACGCGAACGAGGCGTTCAGCTTGTCCTTGCCGTGGCCGGGAATGCTGACGTAGGAGTCGCGCGGCAGGCTGACCATCGTGGTCGGCCCGGACGACGGGATGTGCACCAGCATGATCGTGTCGGTGCGTTCCGGGCCGGTGTCGCCGCCGGTCGCCAGCTCCTGCTCCTGCTCGGTCGACAGGTCGCCGCGGCCGTCGGAACCGACCAGCAGCCAGTTCGTGCCGGGCGTATTGCCGATCCGGTCGCTGTAGGAGGCGAGCGCGGGGATGCGGGTCAGCGAGTTGTCCAGGTGCACCACCGCGGCGACCAGGCCGACGATCAGCAGCACGACGACCACCAGGAACCACCGGAACGGATGCCGCCTGCGCCGTCGTCGCGGCGGCTGGACCTGCCCGCCGGCGTCGGCGGGCGGTGGGGTGCGCCGCCGGGGCGGGACGGCGTCGTGATGGGGGACCGGGCGCTGGGTGGGCGCGTGCCTGGCCGGCTCGCGATGCGGCACCGGGCGCTGCGTCGGCGCGTGTCCGCGCGGTGTCACCTGCTCGTGCGGCATCTGCGAATAGGCGAGCGGCTGATCGCCGCGGCCGTCGCGATGCAGGACCTGGGTCGGCTCGATATGCGAGGCGGGACGCTCGCGGCGCGGCGCCGGGTTGTAGCGCACGGTCGGACCCTCGTCGGGCGCGGGCATGCGCCCGGCCTGCGGGTTTCCGCGCCGCATGGCCGGATCGCCGCCCGGGGGCAGCGGTCGGCGCGGCGGAGCGCCGCGGCCCGCCGGTGGCGGCACGGCAGGACCACCGGGGCGGCCTGGCGGCGGCACCCGGCGCCTGCGCGGGTCATCGCGCGGATCGTCGCCGTTCATCACTGTGGAACTCTACTGATCGTCGGGGGCGCGGGTCGGTGTGCGCGCTCGGTTACTACTGGATACCCCGCTCGCGTGCCCGTGTTAGCGCGAAACGCGGTGATGTGGTGAGACTCGCCGTGACACGCCGCCTCACGGCAGCCAGCCGACGCGGCCGCGCAGCACGGTATAGCCCAGGTAGGCGACCGCGTCGATGGTCGCGTGCGCCAGGATCAGCGGCCACAGCCGATTGGTGCGCTGCCAGTACCGGCCGAAGATCACGCCCATCACGATGTTGCCGAGCCCGCCACCGAGTCCCTGGTACAGGTGATAGCTGCCACGCAGCAGCGCCGAGGCGGCCAGTGACCGGTTCTCCGACCAGCCGAGCTTGCGCAGCCGGGTGATCAGGTAGGCCACCACGAGTACTTCCTCGGCGACCGCGTTCGCGCAGGCCGACAGGATCAGCACCGGCAGCCGCCACCAGTGCTCGGTCAGCGAGCTGGGCACGATGGTGACGCTCACCCCGAGCGCGTGCGCGATGAGATACAGCGCCAGTCCGGGCAGGCCGATCACCGCGGCCAGGATCAGGCCGTGCAGCACGTCGGTCCGGCGGATCCTGGCCAGCCCGATCAGCCGCGGTCCGATCCCGCTGCGCCACAACAGGTACAGGCCCAGCGCCGCCCACGCGAGCAGGCGGGTGACGCCGACGAGCTGGAACAGCAGGTCGAGGATCGAGTTGTCCGAGCGCGAGGCGTTCAGCGCCACCGTGCGCCCGCCGACCCCGCCGGGGGCCAGCGCCGAGTCGAGCAGGGCCAGGCCCGCGCTGATCCCGCTCAGCCCGAAGGTGACGAGCAGGACGATGGCGATCTCGACTCGGAGACCGAACCGTTCCCGCTCGCTGAGCGTGGTGTCAGGAGGATCGACGCGCATGTCGCGCAGTGTAGGCAGCCCGGGTGGCCGGGGCGCGTCGCGCCGTGACGGATTCAGATGCGGCGCAGGCCGTTCAGAAAGGGGCAGCCCGCCAGGATGCGCACGGCCTTGCTCAGCGCGGCGACGTCGTCGGCGGGCGTGGCGAAGGGCAGGCGCACGTCGTGGTCGCCCTCGTTGCTCTCCACCCGCAGGGTCAGGCCGTAGCGGTCGATGGCCAGCGGGTGCACCAGGCCGCCGCGCAGCCGGGTCGGCAGGTGGCGGGCAAGCATGGCGACGATGTCGGCGTGGTCCTCGACCATGTGCTGCAGCCAGGCGCTCTCCATCTCGCAGAACGGATCGGCGGTGGCCGCGCGCAGGTCGGCGTGGTCGACCGATTCCGCGCCCGAGGTGTCGGCCAGCACCGCCGAATTCACCACGACGCGCAGCAGGGTGACCCCGTGGCCGACGTCCAGCAGCCCCGGATGCGGGTATTCCTTGGCGATCTCGACCGCGAGCGCGCGCTGTGCCTGCATCGGCACCTGCCGCACCCAGCCGCGCAGCCACACCAGCGCGCGGACCGGTTCGCGCAGCGGCAGCGGGGCGTGGTCGGTGAGCTCGAGCACCGCCGAGGTCTCGTTCGCGGTCGCCGCCAGCGCCGCCGCGATCGAGGTGGCGGGCACCGCGATCACCGCGTCGCCGCAGCGGCGCAGGTGATGCAGCGTGGTCGGCACCGGATCGATGCCGGGGAGCGCGAGCATCGCCGTTTCCGCGTGGGCGCACGCACTACGCACGCGCTCGGCGGTCGTCGGCGCGAGAATCGTGGTGGGGCTCGACATGACATCCTCCGCGAACTGATGATTAGGTAAACCTAAGCTAAGTTACAGCGCCGGTTCGCGCAAGAGGACACCCGAGCGAATCGGCGAACGAATCGGCTCTACGGTGGTCTGATGACGCACGACGACCACGGCGACGACCACCCGACCCCCGCCGAACCCGTGCTGGTCACGCTCTCGACCCCCGCCCGCCGCAGCCTGGTGGCCGGCCTGGTCCGCCCGCCGGGCAGCGCACCGGCCACCGCCGAGGTCGTCGACATCGACGTTCCCGACGCCGAACTGGCCGCCTTCCTGGTCCGGATCGCGCACGCCGACCACGGTTTCGTTGCCCGCACCGCCAGCGCGCCCCGCGCCGTCGCCATCGTCGCGGGCACGGTCGCCGCCCTGTGCGGCGAGGACATCCCGACCGCCCTCACCACCCCCGACCTCGAATTCCTGACCTCGCTCAAGCCACCGGCCATCGAAGCCACCCGCACCGTCCTGCTGGCCGTCGAAACCGACGATGAGCAGGCGATCCGCGACGCTCTCCGAGTGCTGGATTCCTGAGCCGGGCCGACTTCGGACAACGATCCAGCTAATCTTTCTGTGTGCCGCGTATTGCGTATTTCGGACCGTCCGGAACGTTCACCGAGATGGCTCTGGCGAAGTTCGAGAACTCGGGAGCCTTCGACGGCCCCGTCGAGCGAGTCGCCGCGCCGAGTCAGGGCGCGGCGCTCGATCTGATCCGGTCCGCTGACGTCGACGGCGCCGTCGTGCCGATCGAGAGTTCGGTCGAAGGATCGATCCCGGCGACGCTGGATTCGCTCGCCCTCGGACCTCGGCTGCAGATCGTCGCCGAGACCGAGCTCGAGGTGAGCTTCACGATCCTCGCGCGACCCGGCACAACCCTCACCGAGGTGCGCACGCTGGCGGCCTACCCGGTCGCGGCCGCGCAGGTCAGGCAGTGGGTCGCGCGGAACATGCCGGCGGCGCAACCGTTCACCTCGGCCTCCAACGCGGCCGCCGCCGAGGACGTCGCGGCCGGCATCGCCGACGCGGCGGTGTCGACGGCGCTGGCGGGGGAGCGGCTCGGCCTGGCCACGCTGGCCGCCGGGGTGGCCGACCACGAGCAGGCGATCACCCGATTCGTCCTGGTGACGAAACCCGGGGTCGCCCCGCACGCCACCGGCGCCGATCGCACGTCGATCGTGCTCGAACTCCCGAACGAACCCGGGTCGCTGATGCGCGCGTTCGCCGAATTCGCCACCCGCGGTGTCGATCTCACCAGGATCGAGTCGCGGCCCACCCGGACCGCGATGGGCACCTACCGCTTCTACCTGGACTGCGTCGGCCATATCGACGATCCGGCGGTCGCGGAGACATTGAAGGCTTTGCATCGCACGGCGCGGGTCCGCTACCTCGGCTCGTGGCCCGCGTACGCGGCAGTCGGAACACCGCCCCCGTCGGACGAACCTGCCGCAGAATGGTTGACGCAATTGCGAAAGGGGGTCGCTGACCTATGAGTACACCCGCGAAGCTGGTGCTGGTGCGGCACGGCGAGACCGAGGGCAACGTCGCGAAGATCCTGGACACCCAGGTGCCCGGTCTCCCGCTCACCGAACGCGGTGTGGCACAGGCGAAAGCCTTCGGCGCCGGGCTGGTGCGGGCGCCGCAGGTGCTGGTGTCGTCGGAGGCGCTGCGCGCCCGGCAGACGGCGAGCTACATCGAGGCGGCCACCGGTTCGCCCGCGCACGTCCTCGACGGGCTGTACGAGGTGCAGGTCGGCGAGCTGCACGGTCGCTCGGACCAGGCCGCGCACCAGGTCTTCCAGGAGATCTACCGGGGCTGGCATCGCGGCGAGCTCGACACCAGGGCACCCGGAGGTGAATCCGGCCGCGAGGTGATCGACCGGATCGTGCCGATCCTCGCCGGACTGCGCGAGGAATTCCTGACCGCGGACGCCGAGGGCGACGTGATCGTGGTGAACCACGGCGCCGCCATGCGCCTGGTCGCGATGACGCTGGCCGGGGTGGCGCCGCCGTTCACGACGAACAACCACCTCGACAACACCGAGACCATCGAGCTGCTGCCCACCGCCGACGGCGGCTGGGAGTGCCTGCGCTGGGGCAGGTTCACCCCGCCGTTCGCGCTCGAGGCCGCGCTGTCGGCCGACGACCCGATGGGCTGATCAGACCGGGTTGTCGGCCTTCGCGGTCGGGAACTCGGCGCGGATCGGCAGTGACTCGATGAGATCGGCCACCGCGGTGCGCAGGCGCGCGGTGGTGCCGGTCGCGATGGACGACCACTTCACGCCGTCGTCGGCCATGCTGGCGGTGATGATGAATCGGCCCGCGCGCGTGTTGAACACGGCGATGTGGTTGTCCTGGATATCGCGGGTGCCGTCACCGTAGGCGACGCCGACGATCTCGGCGTAGGAGTGGATCTCCACCAGGGCCGAGGACAGGGCCTGGGCGTCGGTGGCCGGCTTGCCGATCTTGCTCAGCCGCTGCGTGGTGGCCGCGACGTCACCGGTGTCGCCGAAGATCGGCGCGAGTTCCTCGGTGGGCGCGTTCATCCCGTACAGCTCGAGCGCTTCGGAGTGCCCGAGCGCCTGCAGCACCGCGCCCGGCAGGTCGAGGCCCGCGTCGTCGATGACGAAGGACTCCGGCCCGCGCAGGGCGACGACCGCGCGGTCGTCGCCCTGCGCCAGGCAGAACCGGTTGACGTGGCCCTGGACCACCCAGCGCAGGGCGATGATCCACTGCGGCCGGTAGAGCACCCGCAGGCGCTCCGCCAGCTCGGTCTGGACCACGTCACCGAACAGCAGTTCACGCTCGGTGAGAGCGGCTTCGGCCGCCTTCATGGCGGCGTCGTGCGTCGAGATGTTGTCGTAGCGACCCATGGCGTCGAGCACCACGGGCATCTCGTCGAACTGCAGCTTCTCCAGGAGAAACTGCATCTCGTCGAGCGAAAGCACGACGGCCTCCAGCAACGAACCCCCGCTACTCCCCCCGAGCACCGTCACTTGGCCGATCCGGCGAGATCGCCGCCGATCACACCTTCGGCCGTGTACCGGCCGTCGGTGAACGCCTCGTCCGAACGGCCGTAGTCGACGGCGTCGTGCTCGTCGTCGTCCTCGCCGTTGGCGCGGTTGCCCATCAGCGGGTTGCCGCTGGTGTTCGCGTTGCGCACGGGCGCGCCGTCCGCGCGGGCGACGACCGACTCGGTGACCGCGGGCGCCGCGGCGGGCGCGTTGGCCGCCGGCGCGCCCCAGCCCTCGGGCAGCTTCAGCTGACCGTTGCTGAGCGAGACGTTGCCGAGGCCCGCCGACGTGGTGGCCACTCCGGCCGCCGCGCCGACCGCGCCGAGGCTCGCCATCGCGGGCGCCGCGCCGGTGGCCGCGGGCACGGTCGCCGAGGTGGCGGCCGAGATCGCCGAGGCGCCGATGTTGCCGACCGTGCTGACGCCGCTGGTGACGACGCCACCGGCGACATTGGCCGCCTGGGTGGCGGCGCTCACGACACCGGGGTTGGTGACGAAGGCCTGCGCCGCGGCGACCGCGGTGCTCAGCGGGTCGCCGCCGAAGTCGCCCTCGGCCGCGGTGCCCGCGCCGTTGGCGATGGTCGGCGGCATCGAGAACTCACCGGGCGTGGTGACGGTGGCGGTGGTGGCGGCCTCGTAGGTCTCCATCACCAGCGCGGCGCGGATGTCCATGGCGTTGCGGGCGACCTCGGCCGCCTCGAAGGCGCCGGACACGACACCGGGCGGGTTGGCCGACGCGGCCACCGCGGTGTTGGTCGCGGCGATCTCGGGCAGGCTCGGCATCGCGAGCGAGGCCACGGTGTAGGCGGTGGCGTTGGCGGTGGCCTTGACCCCCATGGCCGCGGCCATGATGCCCTGCTGACCCGCCCAGGCGCCGAAGGGCGCGAGCTTGGCGAGCACGGCGAGGCCGTTGACACCCTGCAGGCCGACGCCGACCTCGGCGATGACGCGGGTGACGGTGAAGGCGGCGTCACCCCACGCCGCGGCCAGCGTGCCCCACGAGGTGGCGGCGGCGGAGATCGGAACGGCGTGTGCGCCCGCGTTGAGCGTGGTCGAGTTGACTTCTGCCATGCGCGGCAGCCAGAAGACCCCGGTGATCCCTGCGGTCATGCTTGTTTCTCCCCTGAATGAATGATCGACGACGGATCGGGTACGACTAGACCTGGATCGCGGTGATCGCCGCGCCCTGGGCGATGTCCTCGCCGATATTGGTGACGAGCTGCGAGCGCAGGGTCGCGGCCGCGTGGTGCAGCTCGAGGATGCCCTGGGCGACGGAGCTGTCGTGCGTGGCGGCGGCGCGGTTGAAGTGCGAGGCCGCGAGCAGCGACACCTCTTCGGCACCGGACGGGAGCACATGGGTGGTTGGCCCGGCGAGGCCGGCGGCCACGGCGAGGCGCTCGGCGAGCAGATCCAGCTCGGCGGCAGCGGCGAGGACGATTTCAGGTGTGACGAGAACGTGTCCGACCATGACCCGACTCCTTCTGGTGGCGACTATCGGGAACCACGAGAATTCCCCCTACGAGTGATAGGACGCGAGAGCGGGTCGTTCGGTTCCATCGATTCCCCACCCAGTTTCGCTAGCCCCATCCCAGCTCATGCAACCGGTCGTCGTCAATCCCGAAATAGTGTGCTATTTCATGGATCACGGTGATCGCTACTTCCTCGACCACCTCGTCGTCGGTATCGCAGATGTCGAGAATAGCCTCTCGATAGATGGTCACGGTATCCGGCAGTGACCCCGCGTAGTAGCTGTCGCGCTCGGTGAGCGCGATGCCGTGATACAGCCCGAGCAGCGAGGGTTCCTCGTCGTTTCTGGCCTCGACCAGCACCACGACGTTGTCGATCGCCTCGGCCAGCTCGGGCGGGATCAGGTCGAGCGCGTCGCCGACCAGCTCCTCGAAGCGCTCCGGCGACATCCGTTCCGACACGGTCACCGCGGCTGCGGCTGCGGGGGCAGCGGCGCCGCGCCGGGCAGCGGGGCGGGCGTGGAGCGGCCGGTGTTCGGCGGCGGCACCGGGGCTTGACCGTCGATCAGGATCTCGCCGCGGGCCGATCCGACGATCGCGGCGAATCCCTCACGGTCGGCGCCTTTTCCGAGCCAGCAATCCAGTTTGTGGCTGCCCGCGAGCCAACTGGTCGGTTCCAGATAATCGAAGAACAGCGTCAGCGTCTTGTTCCGGATGGCGTCGGGGCTGCCCAGATAGTCGGTCGAGAGCCGGTTGCATTCGGACTCGACGTACTTGTCCTGGTCGGCCTCCGAGGGCGGCCCGCCGGTGAAGTTGCTCGCCAGGTCTACGGTGCCGACGATCTCGACCGAATGCGGCTGGGCGCAGTCGACCGGATCGGTCGGCAGGTTCTGGTTGATGCCGAGGCAGGTGCCGGTGGCGTGCACCTTCGACTGGTCCTGGCTCGCGACGGCGCCGGTCGCGGCCGGGCTGGTCGCGGTCGCGGCGACCTGGAGGCCACAGCGCAGGGTGCGGTCGCCGTGCTGCCAGCCCGCCGGGCTCGGCGACATCACGTTCACCATGTACCGGCCGCGCGGATCGAAGCGCCCGCCCAGGTACTGCTGCACCGCCGGGACGCAGTGCTCGTCGCGCAGCTCGGTCATCCGCAGCGAATCGGGGTGCCTGGTGCCGCCGGCGAACTCCCGGCCCGGGTAGGCGGCGAGATCGATGACGCCGGCCACCTCGAACAGGTGCTTGTCCTCGCAGTTCACCTTCACCAGGTCGCTGCGGTCGGCCTTGGTCCAGCTCAGGCAGTCGCCCACGCTCGCGCTGGAGAACTCCTTGTCCCTGACCACGGGCTCGGAGCCGGGCTGGTGCGCCTCCAGCCCCTTGTCGTTCTCGAAGCCGGTGACCAGCATGGTGACCATCGCCGCGAGCACCGCACCGAGGGCGCCGATCAGCAGCCCCCACCGCAGTTTCGTCGCCGACAGATGCAGCGAACTGGGGACGCGGCCACGCGACGCGGATCCCTCGGCTGGTTCCCTCTGCTCATCAGACATCGCGGTCCATCATGGCAGCGCGGTCGCTGCCGTGCCACGACCTTCGGCCCGGAACCCGTCGGCGCAGGTCCCGGGCCGTGGCCGTCAGCCGCGCAGGGCCGAGGTGAAGATGCCGGGCAGGCGGGTCTTCTTGCCGTCGCCGTAGAAATCGGTGAGCTTGCGACCCGTGCCGGTGCCGGTCTTGTTGCTGACGAACCACGGCGGCTTCGGGCTCAGGGTGAATTCGCCGTGCAGCAGTGCGCGGGGCGCGGGCCGGAACGGGCCGCGGACCACGGTGCGCTCCACATCGTCGAGCAGGAAGGCGTTGTGCACGACGCCGATGCCGCTCTGGATGTCGTCGAGGGTGTGGCCGGGGAAGGCACCCCAGCTCGCGCGCGGGGTCAGGAAGGCCAGGCCGGTCCACGCGTTGAGCGCGACGGTGCCGTAGCGCAGGTCCTCGATCGCGGTGTCGAGTGCGCCGCCGAGCTCCTTGATCGTCGCCGGGTGGGCGATGATGTTGGCGCCCAGCGTGCCCATCAGCTCGTCGTTGGCGAAATCGACCGCGTTGCGGAGGAACTCGCCGCCGGTGCCGGTCAGCTCGACCACGCCGAGCACGGGGGAGAAGTACTCGGTGCGCAGCAGCGGGGTGTCCGCGGTGGGCAGGTTCTCGACGAGCACGCGGCCGTTGGCCCGCTCCGAACCCGGGTACGCCGACAGCGCGCCCTCGACCCGGCCGTCGCTGCCCGGGTAGTAGGCGGGCCGCGCGGGCGCGCCGTCGATCGCCGCGCGCAGTTCGGTGAGGAACGCGTCCTTGAGCGGCCAGTCCGCGCTGAGCACCACGGTCTGGGCGGCGACGCAGTTGTAGCCGCCGTTGTGCAGCCGCTGGGTCGCCACGTGCTCGGCCTGGAACTTCAGGTCGGCGGCGGACCAGTCGCCGGGCACCACGATGCACGGGGCGACGCCGCCGAGTTCGCTGGTGATCGGCTTGTCCAGCGCGGGCTCGCCGGTCTTCTTGCGCTCGGCGCCCGCCTCGCCGGGACCCCACACGATCGCGTCGTGGGTGGGCGCGCCGCCGGTCATGTGCACGTGCGCGACCTGCGGATGGGTCACCAGGTAGCCGCCCTCCGGCGCGCCGCCGGTGAGGATGCGGACGACCCCGAGCTCGATGAACGGCGCGAAGATGGCCTGGAACACCGGCAGCAGCGGATCGGTGATCGGGTTGAGCTTGAGCGCGACGACCCGGTTGTTGGCGTAGAGCTCGTAGAGGGTGTCCAGCGGCGCGATCGACATGATGTTGCCCGCGCCGAGGACCGCGCCGACACCGCCGGTCGCGGCCGGTTCGAGCTGGGCCAGCCCGGCCTTGCGCCGCGCGGTGGCCGCGTCGACGCCGGGACGCAGCCAGACATCGGCGCTGAAGCCGCTGAGCAGCAGCTTGTCGTAGACGCCGTGCGGCAGCGCGGGCACCGAGACCCGGCCACCGGGGGCGGTGCCGAGGTCGACACCGTCGAGCGGGCTCGCGCCGCGCTCGAGCGCGCCGATCGATTCGGCCAGCGCCTGCGCGCCGGCCAGCATCGTCATCGGCCCCGACATCCACTCCTCACCGACCAGCGGACTGTCGGCGGACAGCTGCTTGATGGTGCGGGCCGCCGCCACCCACGCCTCGGCGTTGGCGGCGGTTTTCGTATGGAGTTCCTCGAGCAGTTCGCGGCGACGGCGCAGGTCGGTCGCGGCCCAGGTCTTTTCCCCCTGTGTGAGATCAGCGAGCGCGGTGTCGATGACGGCGGTGTCGAAAGTAGTACTCACACCGCAACTATGCTCCTGTTCGGCCCGGAAGGCATAGGCCGCGGGATAAAGAGTTGAGTAAACTACTAGGCTGTTTTCTCATGATCGACCTCCGATTCCTGCGCGAGAACCCGGAAGCCGTCCGAGCCTCGCAGCGGGCCCGCGGTGAGGACCCCGCACTCGTCGACGCCCTGCTCGAAGCCGACGCCGCGCGCCGGGCCGCCGTGGCCACCGCCGATACGCTGCGGGCCGAGCACAAGGCGATGGGCAAGGTCATCGGCAAGGCGAGCAAGGACGAGCGTCCGGCGCTGCTGGCCGCCGCGACCGACATGTCCGCCAAGGTCAAGGAAGCCGAGGTCGCCCAGAACGCGGCCGACGCCGACCTCGACGCCGCGCACCGCGCCATCTCCAACGTGGTGCAGGACGGCGCGCCCGCGGGCGGCGAGGACGACTACATCGTGCTCGAAACGGTCGGCACCCCACCGGAGTTCGACTTCGAGCCGAAGGATCACCTCGAGCTCGGCGAGTCGCTCGGCCTGATCGATATGGAGCGCGGCGCCAAGGTGTCGGGCTCGCGGTTCTACTTCCTGACCGGCGCCGGCGCGCTGTTGCAGCTGGGCCTGCTCCAGCTGGCCGCGCAGAAGGCCGTCGCCAACGGCTTCACCATGATGATCCCGCCGGTGCTGGTGCGCCCGGAGATCATGGCCGGGACCGGCTTCCTCGGTCAGCACTCGGCGGAGGTCTACCACCTGGCCGACGACGATCTGTACCTCGTCGGCACCTCGGAGGTGCCGCTGGCCGGCTACCACGCCGAGGAGATCCTCGACCTGAGCGAGGGCCCGAAGCGCTACGCGGGCTGGTCGTCGTGTTTCCGCCGCGAGGCGGGCAGCTACGGCAAGGACACCCGCGGCATCATCCGCGTGCACCAGTTCGACAAGGTGGAGATGTTCGTCTACACCACGCCCGAGCAGGCCGATGCCGAGCATCAGCGGCTGCTCGCGTGGGAGCGCGAGATGCTGGCCGCGATCGACGTGCCCTACCGGGTCATCGACGTGGCCGCGGGCGACCTGGGCAGCTCGGCGGCGCGCAAGTTCGACTGCGAGGCCTGGGTGCCCACCCAGCAGACCTACCGCGAACTCACCTCGACCTCCAACTGCACCACCTTCCAGGCCCGCAGGCTCGCCGTGCGCTACCGCGACGAGAACGGGAAAGCGCAGGTCGCGGCCACGCTGAACGGCACGCTGGCGACCACGCGCTGGATCGTGGCGATCCTGGAGAACCACCAGCAGGCCGACGGTTCGGTGCGGGTGCCCGCGGCCCTGGTGCCCTTCGTCGGCACCGAAGTACTCAAACCGTAGAGTCCTTCACTGTTTGCTGGACTCCCATTTGGTGGATGTGGCAAACGCCCTGACCGAACAACATCTAGGCTGGTGCTCGTGCGAGGAATCGGGGCGCGCGGCGATACCCGAACCCGGGTGCGGGCGGCATCGGCGTTGGCGACGGCGAAGGTCATGGCCAGGACAACGGGGGCGTTCTACGTCCTCGGCGGTGTCCTCGGCCTGACGATCACTGCCATCGCACCGGGTGACGACGGTAATCGGCTGCTGGTCGGTACGGCGGCGGCGGTCGCGCTGGTGCTCGGTCTGACGTTGCTGGCGTGGGGTCCGCGGATGCCGCACTCCCTGCACCACCTCTACCTGGCGACCGCGACCGTCCTGGTGACGATCGCGGTGCACTCCTTCCCGAACCTGGTCGGCGGCATCACGCTGGCCTCGTTCTACGTCTTCGTCGCCTGTGACGCCGCGCTGTTCTTCGCGTGGCCCCAGGCCGCGGCGCACATCGGCTTCGCCATGGCGCTGTGCCTGTGGGTGCTGCCCGACCGTGGGCTGCCGTGGTGGTCGGGCATGATCCCGGCCGGTGTCACCTTCGGCGCCGGTGTCGTCGTCGGCATCCTGACCAGGATGGCCTCGGACGCCGATATCGATGTGCTCACCGGGCTGCTGAACCGGCGTGGCTTCGAGAAGCAGCTCAACCCCGCGATCGACGCGGCGGGTCGCGGCGGTCAGGGCCTGGCCCTGGTCCTGGTCGACCTGGACCGCTTCCAGAAGATCAACGATCACCTCGGCCACCGGGCGGGGGACGCGGTGCTGCAGCGGGTCGCCGACACCTGGCTCGACCTGCTCGCCCCCGATCAGGTGCTGGCCCGCTTCGGCGGCGACGTCTTCGCGCTGCTGCTGCCCGGCACCACCGAGCAGGCCGCGATCCTGCTCACCGAGAAGCTGCGCGCCGCGGTGACCATGGGCTGTTCGGCCGGTGTCACCTCCTGGCAGCCGGGCGAGTCCGGGTCGCTGCTGATCAGCCGCGCCGATGTCGGCCTGTACCGGGCCAAGCAGGCGGGCCGCAACCGCACGGTGCTCGAGTCGTCGCGGCAGCTGCCGCTGGCGGTGGAGCTGCGCGAGGCGATCGACCGCGGCGCGCTCGACGTGCACTACCAGCCGATCGTCAGCCTGTCCGAGGACGGCGGCCAGGCCGTCGGCGTCGAGGCGCTGCTGCGCTGGTCGTCCAACGCCCAGCCGGAGGTCACCACCGAGGGCCTGATCCGGGTCGCCGAGGAATACGACCTCATCTCCGACCTGGACGAGCTGGTGCTGCGCCGCGCGTGCGCCGACGCCGCCCGCTTGCAGGAGAGCTTCGCCTCGCTGGACCTGACCCTGAACGTCAACGTCTCGGGCCTGGAGCTTGCCGAACCCGATTACGCCGAGCGGGTCGCGACCATCCTCAACGACACCGGCTGGCCCGCCGATCAGCTGGTCCTCGAGGTCACCGAGAGCGAGCTGGCCGCCGAATCGCAGACCGCGATCACCAACCTGCACACCCTGCGCGACCGTGGCGTCCGCATCGCCATCGACGACTTCGGCACTGGCTACTCCTCGCTGAGCCGCCTGGCCACCATCCCCAGCGACATCCTCAAGGTCGACCAGTCCTTCGTCGCCGCGATCCGCTCCGACTCACCGGCGCCGCCGCTGCTCGGGGTGATCGCCGCGCTCAGCAAGTCGCTGGATCTGCAGGTCATCGCCGAGGGCGTGGAGACCGAATACCAGGCGGCGGTGCTCACCGAGCTCGGCTTCGCGCTGGCCCAGGGCTACCACTACAGCGACTCGCATCCGGTCTCGGAACTGATCAACGACCTCAACGACGGTCAGCCGCGCACCGGCAGCACCGACGACGATTCGCTCTCGGCGAGCGGCTGGATTCCGCTCGGTTAATCGCTTGACGTCGCGCCCGCTCGCGGCGAACTATGGACGCATGCGAATGCTCATCTACCGCTGTTGATCTTCGGAGCTCTACCGGCGCGCTGCGGCGGTGGTGGCGCGCTTGACCAGTGACCCGGTCGACGTGCGCGGTGTCGCGGTTCGGGCGGTCCTGTTCAGGGGCACGCGCGACCTGCTGCCGATCTATGCGCTCTACGGTGTGCTCTTCGCCGATCACGGCCTGAGCACCGCGCAGATCTCGCTGCTGCTCGCCCTCTGGTCGATCACCGCCTTCCTGCTGGAGGTGCCGTCGGGCGCCTGGGCCGACACCGTCTCGCGCCGGGCGTTGCTGGTGCTGAGCTGCCTGCTGCAGGCGGCCTGTTTCGCGCTCTGGATGCTGGCCCCGTCGTTCCTCGGTTTCGCGCTGGGCTTCGTGATCTGGGGTGTCGCGTCGTCGCTGGAATCGGGCACCTTCGAGGCGCTGATCTACGACGACCTGGTCGCCCGTGGGGAGCCGTCGGCCTACGCCAGGATCATGGGCTGGGCGCGTGGCGCCCAGGAGACCACGGTGCTGGCGGCGATCCTGGTTGCCGCCCCGCTCTTCGCGCTCGGCGGCTATCCGCTGGTCGGCTGGGTCAGTGTCGGTATCGCCCTGCTGCACACCCTGACCGCGGTGGCATTGCCGAGCCCGCCGGTCGCCATCTCCGCCACCGCCGTCGACGACCTCGACGACGAGCCACCGGCTGCGGGCCCGCACCGGGTCCCCGGCGCGGCTCCCGGGCACCCACGCCCGGCGAGCACCGCCGAAACGGCCCGCGTCGACGACCTGGCGCCCAGCGTCCGCACGGGCGACCGGGTCGCGCCCGCCCAGGACATCGCGGTTCGGTCGACGACGCCGACCGGCCTCGCGCGCTACCTGGACATGCTGCGCACCGGCACCGCCGAGGCGTTCCGGGTGCGCCGGGTGCGCCGTGGCGTGCTGCTGGGCGCCCTGCTGTACGGCGTCACCGCCTTCGACGAGTACTTCGGTCTGCTCGCGGTGTCCGGTGGCTCGTCGACCAGCATGTCCGCGCTGCTGGTCGGCGTGACAGTGGTCGGTTCGCTCGCCGGTTCGCTGCTGGCTGGCCGGACCGAGGTCGTCTCGGCGCGCTGGCTGGCCGTCGCGTTGTTCGCGGCCGGTCTGCTGTTCATCGCGGGCGCGCTGGCGGTGGGCGCCGCGCCGACCGTCGGCCCGATCCTGCTGTGGGCCGGCTTCGTCGGTATCGGCATCGCCTACGGTGTCGACTTCGCGATCGAGGTGGTGGCCGGGGCCCGGCTGCAGGCCGCCATCGCGGGCCCGGCGCGGGCGACGGTGCTGTCGTTCTCCGGGCTGCTCTCGGAGATCGTCGCGCTGGCGGTGTTCGGTTTCGTCGCCGCGGCCACCCAGTGGCTGACGATGTCGGCCACGATCGCCCTGCTCGGCACGGTCCTGCTCGCGGCCGCGCTGCTCACCCCGAGCTGGCTGCCGCCGCGGGTCTCGGACGACTAGTCACCACCGCAGCATCGGCAGTGGTCGCGTGGGATGGCGCACCGCCTGCCGCAGCGCGCTGCGCACCAGGAAGCCGTGGAATCCCCGATACGGAAACCGCGCGACGACCTGCGCGGCGAACCCCGCGTCGATTCCGCTGCGGAGCACACCGTGGCTGACATCGACGCGATCGGCGACCCGGAACGTCTCGACGAGCGGATCGGTCCTGGCCCGCAGACCGTGATGCTCGAGCACCATCGTCCGCACGAGTTCCGGGTCGGTGATCCCGAACCCGGCCGCGAGCTCGTCGCCGAGCTCGGCCGACGGCGCGAGATAGTCGAAGGTGCCCGCCGTCCAGATCCCCAGATCGTGGACGGCCCAGGCCAGGGCGGCCGCGTCCGGCAGCTCCCCGCCGAGCAGCGCCCGCTGGTAGTTCGCGCAGCGATAGACGTGGTTGCGGTAGGTCTGTTCGTCCGGCCCGAGCGCCGCGCGATGACGTGCCAGTACCTCGTCGATCACCGGGTGTGCCTGCATCGGAACATCGTTCGCCGACATCGTTCTCGCCCCCTGACGCGTGTCCGGACACCACCGGTGAGTCTACTGTCGAAGGGCACAGCGGCACGGTGACGAAAGGACGCGGTGGTCGGGCGCGGCGGTCTCGGACTGATCTTCGGCTTCTGCATCGGCGCCGGCGTCGCCGTGCAGGGGCGGATCAACGGCGCGCTCGGCGCGGAACTGGGTGACGGTGTCGCGGCCGCCACGATCAGCTTCGGCACCGGCCTGCTGGTCCTGCTGATCGCCTTCGCGGGCAGCCCGGCCCTGCGCGCCGGGCTGGGCCGGGTGCGCACCGGCGTCGCGGACGGCACGCTGCGGCCCTGGCAGCTGCTCGGCGGCCTGTGCGGCGCGTTCTTCGTCGCGAGCCAGGGACTGACGATCGCCGCGATCGGTGTCACGGCCTTCACCGTCGCCGCGGTGGCGGGTCAGCTGCTCAGCAGTCTCGTCGTCGATCGGCTCGGCATCGCGCCCGCCGGTCGCACGCCGGTCACCCGATGGCGGGTGGTCGCCGCCGTGCTCGGCATCGCGGGCGTCTTCCTCTCGGCGGGCGGGCACTCCGTCCCCGCCACCGCGGTCACCGGCGTCCCCGACCTCCCGCTCCTGCTCATCGCCCTCCCCGCGCTCGCCGGCGTCGGCCTGGCCTGGCAGCAAGCCGTGAACGGCAGGGTCGGCGCGGTCGGCGGCCCCTTCTCGGCCACCCTGGTCAACTTCGTCGTCGGCCTGGTCGCCCTCTGCGCGTTCGACCTGGTCACCCTGCTCCGCACCGGCCTGCCGACCACCTTCCCCACGGACCCCTGGCTCTACCTCGGCGGCCTGATCGGCGTCGCCTTCATCGCCCTGGCCGCCGTCACCGTCGGCCTGATCGGCGTCCTCCTCCTCGGCCTGACCTCCGTGGCGGGCCAGCTCGTCACCGCCCTCCTGCTCGACACCATCGACGGAAAACTCTCCACCACAGCCGTTCTCAGCTGCGCGATCGTCCTCGCCGCGGTCGCGGTGGCCGCTCGCGCGTCGGCCGCGACCACCCGGCGAGGTGCCTCCTAGCGGCGTCGGCCGATCCGATGGAGCTGCGGTCCGGCTCTATCGCGCGGCGCCGTTCCGGCCGGGTCGTCACGGATGAACCGCGCTGTCGGCGTGGGTGTTAGGTTGCTCGCGAACGTACCGAGCCGGGCTGAACGGACCGGCTCGCCCGCCGCGGCGGGAGTGAAGTGGGGGAGTGCCGAAGTGATCGAGCCGTTGGCGGCGGGCGAACTGACGATGATCGGCCGGTACCGGATTCGCGGTGTGCTCGGCGCGGGCGGGATGGGGCGGGTGCTGCTGGCCACGGGGCCGGACGGGCGCTTCGTCGCGATCAAGCAGATCCACGCCCACCTGCTCGACGACCGTGAGTTCCGGGCCCGCTTCGAGCGTGAGGTCGCCATCTCCGCCCGGGTGTCCGGCGCGTTCACCGCGGCGGTCGTCGACTTCGACACCAGCGGCGAAACACCCTGGCTGGCCTCGGTGTTCATCGCCGGTGTCCCGCTGGATCGCGCGGTTCGCGAACTCGGCCCGCTGCCCGTCCCGGCGCTGCGCACCCTCGCCTCCGGTCTCGCCTCGGCCCTGCACTCCATCCATGCCACCGGCCTGGTGCACCGTGATCTCAAGCCCGCCAACGTGATCCTCGCCGCCGACGGACCCAGGGTCATCGATTTCGGCATCGCACAGGCGGTGGGTTCCGGAGCGCTCACCGAGGTCGGCGCCGTCGTCGGCTCGCCCGCGTACATGTCACCGGAACAGGCCATGAGCGAGCCGGTGACCTCGGCCAGCGATGTCTTCTCACTCGGTTCGCTGCTGTGCATGGCGGCCACCGGACAGAGCCCGTTCGCCGCCACCTCCGCGCCGTACACCCTGTTCAACATCGTCCACAGCGAACCCCAGCTCGACCAGGTCCCCGCGCCGCTGCGCGAGCTGATCGCGGGGTGCCTGCGCAAGGACCCCCAGGCCAGACCAACTCCCGCGCAGATCCTGGACTACCTCGGCGTCCTCCCGGTCCAGCCGCACCCTTGGCCCGCGCCGATCCACACCGAAATCACCGATCAGACCCGGAATCTGGTGGCGCTCACCTCGGACCCCGAGGCGACCCAGATCATTCCGGCCGACCTCGCGATTCCCCAGGCACCCACCGCGCCACCGCCCACCGCGCCGGCCCGGAAGCGGCGCACGGCACTGGGGGTGGGGCTCGCCGTGGCGGTGGCGGCGGTGCTCGCCGCCGGGCTCACCGCGGTCGTGCTGCGTGGCGGCGAAGCGGCGCCCCCGACCGCGACGCCGACGGCCACCCTCCCGAGCATCGACCAGCTGCGCGGCGTCGACACGTGCGCCTGGCTGCCGAAGGCGCTCGGCACCACCCTGCCGAGCGCCGCCGCGGCCAAGGCGTCCACCGATGTGTCGTCCTGGCGCTGGCAGGCGACGTCGAGCTGGGGCTGCGACGGTACTTCGGGAGCCGCGCGCATCGCGGTCGAAATCGGCGCCGCGATGGACGGATTCGAGCCGAACGCGCGGGTGGTCAACGGCTACGCGGTGGCTCGCCGAGGTGCCGACTGCGCCTTCGCGATCGAGGGCGGTGCGGGCGGCACGCGCTGGGGCATCACGGCCGACACCTTCACCCGCGACGACTGCGCCCTCGCCGACCAGGTCGTCGACCGGCTGACCGCGTCGCTGGGTGGGCTGTCGGCCGATCCCGCCGCGCAGCGCTCGCTGGCCTCGGTCGATCCCTGTGCCCTGGTGGACAACACGGCCTTCGCGCGACTCGGCGCCGGTGCGCCGGTGTCGGCACACACCTGCCACTGGCCGGGGACGACCAGCGTGCGGGTCACGCTGGCACAGCCACGACAGCGGCAGACCTCGATGGCGGAGGAGACGATCGATATCGGCGACGGCATCCTGGTCGAGAAGTCCGGCGAGATCACCGCCCCGGCGTCCGAATGCCGCCGGACCTACCGCTACCGCAAGGTCGGCCAGACCTTCACCGAGGTCGTCGAGATCGTGGTGAGCGATCCGAGCCTGCGCACGGCCCAGCTGTGCGAGATCGCCGACCCGCTGGTGAAGCAAGCCGTCGGCAGGTTGCCCGCGCAGTAGCGGCGCCGATAGCCGGGTGATAGTTTCACGGCAGAGTTCGGGAGGGGGCCGGCGGTCAGACCGCCGGTCGGAGGGGATCATTCGTGCGTTACCGGTCGCGTTGTCTCGCGGCGCTGCTGTCGCTCGCGCTGCTCACCTCGGCGTGCGGTGACGATGCCGCGGAGGCCGACCACGGCGGCTACGCCCTGGAGCCCGTCCCCGGCGCCTTCGACGACGCGCCGAGCCGCGTGCGTGGTTCGCTGGTGGAATCGGTGCGCATCGGGGAGCGGCTGCTGTTCGCCGACCGGGTCGACCCGGATCTGGTCGAGGGCGACGGCGGCGGCGTGGTCGTCGGGGCGCGCGGCGTCGACGAACTGCTCTCGGGCGTGCAGCAATCGGCCCTGCAACCCTTCGACGTGCTGGCCGGTTTCGGCGCGATCGGCAGCAACGGCCGCCCCGACAACGAGCAGCAGCACAAGTTGCTGTCGATCACGATCCTGTCCCTGCCCGACGCGGAGCAGGCCGGTGCCGCCGCGCAGGCGATGGCCGCTGCGGACTTCGGCGCCAACACCGAGAACGCGCCGCTGCCGCTGCCCGACTACCCGGCCGCGCTGAGCCATTGGCGGCCCGGTGTGCCGACGGTCGGCAGCTGGCTGGTGTGGAAGAACCTGGTGATCCGGGTGTACGCGAAGGTCGTCGACCCGCGACCCGAGGTGCTGACCGAGCTGCTCACCCGTACCTACCGCGCCCAGCTGACCGAGCTCGACGGCTTCGTTCCCACCGCGGCCGCCGACCTGCCGACCCTGAAACTCGACAGCGCGCACTTGCTCACCCGGGTGGTCAAGACCGGCGAATACTGGCCGGACCGCTGGGATTTCATGATCTACGGGCCGCGAACCTACGCCCTGCTCCTCGACAAGCCCGCGGCTCGGCTGCGCGATTTCGAAGCGAGCTCGATCGACGCGGTCGCGGTCTCGTACAACAAGTTCCTGCATCGGGCGCGGGACGCGAGTGCCGCCCAGACGCACGCCGCGACCGAGGAGAAGGCGCTGCTGGCCGCCGATTACACGGCGATCGGTGAGGTGGCCGGGCTCAGCGGGGTGACGTGCTATCGCGCGGCGCGGCCCAATACCGAGGTGAGCGCCGCCCGCCGGTTCGCCTGCCTGGTCCGCCGCGACGAATTCGTCGCCCGCGTCTACAGCAATCAGGAAACCGATGTCCGGCAACTCGCGGTCGCGCAGTACGCGTTGCTGAGCGGATCCCGGTGAGACGGGGAGACGAGCGATGAAACCACTGGGTCCGCGGGATCCCGATCGGCTCGGCCGCAACCGCATGCTGGCCGTGGTCGGCCGGGGCGGCATGGGGCAGGTGCTGCTGGGTCAAGGCCCCGACGGCCGGTTGATCGCCGTCAAACAGATCCACCATCAGTTCACCGGGAACCCCGAGTTCCGGGCCAGGTTCCGGCGCGAGGTGCTCGCCTCCCAGCAGGTCACCGGCGCCTACACGGCAGGCGTCGTCGACCACGACGCCGACTCCGAAACACCCTGGCTGGCCTCGGAATACATCGCGGGCCCCTCGTTGCAGGAGATGGTGGGCGAGTTCGGCAGGCTGACCGTGAGCGGGCTGAAGCTGCTGGCCACCGGCTTGGCGATGGCGCTGCTCGAGATCCACCGGACCGGCCTGGTGCACCGTGATCTCAAGCCGAGCAATGTCCTGCTGACCAACGACGGCCCGCGGGTCATCGACTTCGGCATCGCCAAGGCGCTCGAGGACGACGTCGCCCTCACCGCCACCGGTGCGGTGCTCGGCTCGCCCGCCTACATGTCGCCCGAGCAGGCCGAATGCCAGCCGCTCACTCCGGCTTCCGACGTGTTCGCGGTCGGCGCGGTGCTGGCGATGGCGGCCACCGGGGTCAGCCCGTTCGAGGCAGCGTCGACGCCGCAGGTGCTCTACAACGTGCTCTACACCGCGCCGGACACCACGGCCATCCCGCCGCCGATCCGCGCGCTGGTCGAGGCGTGCCTGGCGAAGGACCCGGCGGCGCGCCCGACCCCGGAACAGTTGCTCGACGCGGCGAGCCGGATCGAGGCCGAGCCGGTGTGGCCGGTCCGGATCCGCAGGCGGATCGCGGAATGCCAGGCCGAGGCCGCACGCTGGGCCGACGGCACCGCGACCGTCGCCCCCGAGCCGGTCGAGCGGCCGAAGCGGCCGTTGTCACGCTTCGTCGTCGCGGCCGCGGTGGTGTCGGCTCTGGTGCTCGGCGTCATCACGATCGTCGGCATCGGCGTGGAGGGCAACGCGGTGGCGATGGACGATCCAGCGCTCGCGCTGACCGTCGACGAGAGCCGCAGGCTCGATCTCTGCGAGCTGCTGAAGCCGGCGGTGCTCGGTGAACTCGGCACGGCGACCGGCGAACTCGTGCCGAACGGCGTGCACTCGTGCAGCCTCACCTACCGCGAACAGTCCGGTCGCAAGATGCAGCTCACCCTCGAGAACGGCTCGCCGGTCGAGCAGATCAAGGGCAGGACCCCGATGGGCAGCACCATCAACTGGATGCCGGTGCTCGGCCGGAACAAGGAAGCCCGCAATTGCGACCGCTCGGTCGTGGCGCAGAGCGGGCTGCCGATGGCACTGACCTTGAGCTCGTCGACCTTCGAGGGCAGCGACACCTGTCCGGCGGTCGAACGTGGACTCGTCGCGGTGGTACGCCGCCTCGCGGTCAACCCGCCGCTGCGCGACCTTCCCACGAACTCGGTGCTGCGGCTCGACCCCTGCGTGCTGCTGGATTCCGCGGACATCGCTTCGGTGACCGGTGACCCGGCCCGCGGCCGCACGGTGCACGGCTGCGTGGCGGACGGGCGGGAAGCGTATGTCGCGCTCGACCTCGACGATCGACTGCGCCCCGACCATGTGGTCGGCGGCAAGGTCCGGCCCACCAGGACGATCGCGGGGCGCACGGTGAACATCCAGACGGAGAACGCCAACTACTGCGAGCTGGCCTATATGACGAGGCCCAGCCGGGACGACCAGGCGGAGCAAGTGCGCATCATGTACTCGGCGTACAAGCCGGGACCGTTGAGCCCGTGCGATGCCGCGGCCACCCTGTTCGCGCCCGTTCTCACGAAGTTGCCGACCTCATGACGATCCATCCCCGCGGCCCCGGCGAACCGGACACCATCGGCCGCTATCGCGTCATCGGCGCCCTCGACTCGACCGCGGGTTTCCGCTCGCTGCTCGCGGCGGGCCCCGAGAATTCCCTCGTCGTCGTGCGGCAGGCCGAGGCCGAACTGGTCGACGAGCCCGAGTTCCGGATCAGGCTGCGGCACAGCGCGGTCGCCGCGATGCGGGTCTCGGGCGCCGGCAACACGACGGTGATCGATGTCGACGCCGATGCCGACAAGCCCTGGCTCGCCTCGGTATTCGTGCCGGGCGTGCGGCTCGACCGCGCGGTCGCCGAGCACGGCCCGCTGCCGGTGCCCGCCGTCCGCGCGCTCGCCGCGGCCCTGGCCTCGGCATTGCGGACCGTGCACGCCGCAGGCCTCGTCCATCAGCGGCTCAGGGCCGACTCGGTGCTGCTGGCGCGCGACAGCGGGCGGCTCAACGAGATCGGCATCACGCCGGTCGCCGGACCGCCGACGACCGGCAGCGTGACCGCCCTCGGCACCCCGGACTTCCTCGCGCCCGAACAGGCGCTCGGGCTGGCGATCACCCCGGCCGCCGACATGTTCGCGCTCGGCTCGGTGCTCGCCTTCGCGGCCTCCGGCAGCGCGCCGTTCACCGCGCCGTCGGTGCCGTACATCCTGTTCAACATCGCGCAGCGCGAGCCCGATCTGAGCCGGGTGCCCGAACCGCTGTACGAGCTGATCGCCGCGTGCCTGCGCAAGGACCCGGCGGCCCGGCCGACGCCGGGTCAGATGCTGGAGTACCTCGGCGGTCCGCCCGCCGCAGCCCCGCCCTGGCCCGCGCCGGTACTCGACGACATCGGCCGTCAGCAGGACCAGGTATCCGCCCTGCTCGCCGGGTTGCCGCCGGTCGTCGCGCCGGGGGCGCCACCGGCGCGGCCGCTGCCCGAAGTGCTCGCCGGGGTCGGGCAGACCGCGCTCGACACGAGCAGGCGGGCGATGCGAGCCGGCCTGCGCCGCTGGCACTCGGCAACCCCGAAAATCCGGAGCGCGCTGGCAGGCGGGCTGGCGGCGCTGCTGCTCGTGGTCGGCGGCCTCGCCTACTGGGCCACCAGACCGGCGAGCGAACCGGCGCCGGTGACCGGCTTGACCCTCGCCCAGCTGCGCCAGACCGACGCGTGCGCCTGGCTCGGCAAGGCCATCGGCGACGCCGTCCCGGTCGCGCCCGCCCCGCTCGCCGCCGACACCTGGAAGCTGGACACGTCCACGACCTGGGGCTGCTACGCCACCTCCAACCGGACCTCGCTGAGCCTGGAGCTGGGCACCGAGGACATGTACCTGACGCCGAACCAGACCATCGTCGACGGTGTGCCGATCATCGACGGCAGTGCGGCCGGCTGCACCAGGGCCATCGCCAGCCCGGGTGCGGAGGGTCCGTCGGGCATCGTCATCACCCTCCATCAACCGAGTGGCGTCAAGGGGTGCGAGGGCATCGACTACGTCGCGGCCAACATCGCTCGGTCGCTGTCGTCCGCGCCGCGCGCCGCGCACCAGGAGTCGTCCTTGGCGCTGGTCGAGCCGTGCACCCTGCTCGATCGTGAGCTGGTCGCCGCCAGGATCGGCGCGCTGGCGCCCGCGCCGACGGTCGCGGACGCGCACACCTGTCAGTTGAACGGCAGCGTGCAGCTCAGCCTGAAACTCGTCAGCAGCAGCAGGTACACCTCGGGCAACGAGCAGGTGACGGTATCCGTCGACGGGTACCGGCTCTACGTCGACCAGGCCACCAGCACGAAGGCCATGTGCACCAGGGCCTACCTCGCCCCCCGGTCCGAGAAGGAGACGGTCGAGGTCACGGTGCACGGTGCCGAGGGCATGCGCGAGGACTACTGCGCGATCGCCGCCGAGGTCCTGCGCTCCGCCGCGGAGAAGCTGCCGAACCGCTGAGATCCCCGTCCCCCGTCGGCCCCGGGGGCATACTCGACCCCGGGACCCACCACGAAAGGGACAGCGATGGACCAGCTCGGGGTAGCGGTAGTCGGGTACGGCTTGGCCGGTTCGGTGTTCCACGCGCCGTTGATCGCGGCCGATCCACGGCTGCGGGTGGCGACGGTGGTCACCTCGTCCGAGGAGCGGGCGGAGCGGGCGCGGGCCGAGCATCCGGGTGTGCGGGTGGTGCGCAACGCCGACGAGCTGTTCGCCGATCCGGCGGGGGTCGACCTGGCGGTGATCGCCACGCCGAATCGCAGTCACGCGCCGTTGGCGTCGCGGGCGCTGACCGCCGGGCTCCCGGTGGTGGTCGACAAACCGTTCGCGGTGACGTCGTCCGACGCCGACGCGGTGGTGACGGCCGCCGAGGAGGCCGGGCTGGCGCTGAGCGTGTTCCAGAATCGCCGCTGGGACAACGACTTCCTGACCGTCCGCGCGCTGCTGGCGGAGGGCGAACTCGGTGAGGTGCGCCGGTTCGAGTCGCGATTCGAACGCTGGCGCCCGGTCACCAAGGGTGGCTGGCGCGAGGTGGGTGACGCCGCCGAGGGCGCGGGCATCCTGTTCGACCTGGGCAGTCACCTGGTCGACCAGGCGCTGACCCTGTTCGGCCCGGTCACCGAGCTCTACGCCGAACTCGACCGCCGCCGTCCCGGCGTCAACGCCGACGACGACGCCTTCCTCGCCCTCACCCACGCCTCCGGAACGCGCTCCCAGCTGTGGATGAGCGCCGTCGCCCCGCAACTGGGCCCTCGCCTGCGCGTCCTCGGCTCGACGAACGGCTACACGGTGCACGGCCTCGACCCGCAGGAAGACGACCTGCGCGCGGGCCGCCGCCCCGGCGACGGAAAGCCATGGGGCACAGTCCCACCCGAGCGGTGGGGCACCTTCGGCGCGGGCGACGACCTGCGCCCCCTCCCCACCCGCCCCGGCGACTACCCCGCCTTCTACGCGGGCATGGCCGCGACCCTCCTCGACGGCACCCCGGTCCCCGTCGACCCCCGCGACGCCGTGGAAACCCTGCGCATCCTGGAGTACGCCGTGCAGGTGGCGGGCCGGGACGCGCCCTGACCGGGAGCGATCCGGGCCCGGTCAGGGAACGGCGATCAGCGGTCCGCGGGCGCGAGCGCTTCCACCTGCACCGCGACCACCCCGGTCAGGATGCCGCGGGCGACCGCGAGCAGCTCGGCGACCCCCGGTGAGGTGAGTGCGTAGGTGACCGACTGCCCGTCCCGGCGCGAGGTCACCAATCCGGCCCGGCGCAGCACCGACAGCTGCTGGGACAGGGTCGCCGCCTCGCCGCCGACTTCGGGCAGGATCTCCGCGACGGCGTGCGGCCGCATGCTCAGCAACTCCAGCACGCGGATCCGCACCGGGTGCCCGAGGGTTTTGAAGAAGTCGGCCTTCATCTGATAGAGCGGCCGCTGTGTCCCCGGCACGGACGGCTAGATCTCGAGCTCGGCGTCGATGTCGGCGAGGCGACGGCGAGCGAGCGCGAGATTGCCGCGGGTGCGGTCCATGGCCAGGTAGAGGAACAGGCCCTTGGCCCGGCGCGCCTTGGACGGCCGGATCAGGTGGTACTGCCCGCTGAGAGTGATGAGCACGTCCTCGATGCCCTCATCGATGCCGAGCTGCTCCATGGTGCGGACCTTGGCGCGCAGCACCTCGGTGTTGCCCGCGGCGGCGACCTGTAGGTCCAGGGTCTTGGATCCGCCGATCGCGCCGAGGGTCATGCCGCTGGTGTAGTCGACGATGCAGGCGCCGAGCGCGCCATCGAGCAGCATCATTTCCTTGAGTGCGATGTCCATGTCCGCCAAGGGATTTCCTTCCGAATCGGAGCGGTTGATCGTCGATGGTGACGCTAGGCGCTCGGCGCCGTTCCGTCGGCCGAATCGACCCGGAATTGTCCGAAGATTGGCAGTTTGCAAGTTATGCAAACAGTGGACAGGCGGGTGGACAGACGAAACGGGCGGGACGAAAGTCGTCCCGCCCGTTCGGCGTTCGGGTCAGAGCTTGCGCGAGCGCAGTTCGTGGCCCTTGGAGGTCTTGCAGCGGCCCGATTCCAGGTCCCACTGCCAGCCGTGCAGGTTGCAGGTGAGGTTGTTGCCTTCCACCACACCGAATTTGGAGAGGTCGGCCTTGAGGTGGGGGCAGCGGCGCTGGACTTCCCAGCCGTCCAGCTCGGTGACGGCGGAATCGTCGTGCGCCTCGGAGAACCAGCCGTCGGCGTAGGCGATGCGCTCGTCGGTGAGGCACTTGAAGAAGGTGTAGAGGAACTCGTTGTAGCCGCCGATGCGCCACGCCTGGAACCGGGTGGACAGGAAGATCGTGTTGACCCAGTCCGGCTCGTTGTCGCGCAGCACGGTGCGCACCAGCTCGGGCGCGATCCGGAAGCCGTAGCGGTAGCGGCCCTCGCCCTCGATCGGCTCGCGCACGGTGCGATGCGGGAAGTCCAGCACCACCGTCTCCTCGCCGATGACCAGCCCGACCGGGTACCCGATGCCGTCGCTGATCAGCGCGGACTGCTTCATGATCGGCTCGAACAGCTCGCGCAGCGGCTCGAGCAGCGAGCCCTCGCCGGTCTCCCAGGACGCCTTCTCGGCCGCGAGCACCGGGGCGAACCGCTCGGCCATCTCGGCGATGTAGGCGGCCTTGTCGCCGTAGATCCGGTCCGGATCGAAGGGGTGCGCGAGGTCGAGTTCCTTGCCGCGCACGTCGGCGACCGAGCCGGGGATCATCAGGACGCCGCCGGCGTTGCCGTGGATCTCCATCTGCTCGAGGAACACGATCTGGTCGGGGAAGATGTTGCCCTCGTCGCCGCGGTCGTCGTTGAGGTAGCGCAGTTCGTCGTCGAGGAACACCGGCGGACCGGCCGAGGGCACCACCCAGGTGGCGCCGACCTGCTCGATGTAGGAGCGGGCGCGGTCCATGCCGCGCTGGCGCTTCTGCTTGCCGAAGTTGGCCTTGGTGCGGGCCGGGATGTCGTACACGGCCGGGTACCAGATGGCGCCCGAGTACTGCAGCAGGTGGATGTCGATGTCACCGAACGCGTCGTGGATGACGTCCATGTCCACCGGGCGCGCGTCGTTCATGTTGAAACAGGTGGTCTCACCGTCGGAGATGAGAATGCCGGAGTCGCCGATCGGGCCGTCGGCGGGCGCGCGCAGCGCCACGATCATGATGTCGAGCGAACCCTTGGGCCCGGTGACGGTGTGCTTGACCGAGTCCTCGGTCTCGAAGAACTTGGTGAAGCCCAGCGCCTCGAGCTCACGGCGCAGATCCGGCACCGGATAGTCCGGCAGCAGGATGGTCGCGTCCTTGTTGACGTACTTGCGCAGGTGCGCGGCGTCGAAGTGGTCGCGATGCAGGTGCGAGACATACAGGTAGTCGACATCGCCGAGCGACTCCCACTCGAGCTGGGAGTTGTCCGGGAACGGGAACCACGAGGCGAAATACGCGGGATTGACCCAGGGGTCGCACAGGATCGTCCCGGCTGTGGTTCGGATGTGGAAGCCTGCGTGTCCGACGCTGGTGATCTGCACGAGCTTGTTTCCTCCTACCAGTACCAGCCAACCAGGGTAGTGGCTAAATCGTTACGTCACCGATGCAGTAGCCCTCGGCGGTCGGTACGACGGTGAAAGTCCGCATCCGCGTGCCCCCCGGCGAGGTGGTCACCGGGACGTGAACTGCCAGGTAGTCGCCGCGAACCTGGTCGGATCGTAGCTCCTCACCGGTGTAGGAGGTGACATTGCCTACTTTGCCCGAGTCGCTGGTCAGCGGGGGTGCTGTGGGGTTGCCGGTGCCCTGCGGGTCCCAGGTGGTGAGGGTCGCCTTGCAGGTCAGCGGATGGGTGGCTTCGATGTCGGCCGGATCGAGTGGTTTGCCGGTGGCGCGCGCGAGGTAGCGGCGGACGGTGTGCCGGGCGTCGGCCTCGTCGTAACCGGGCTCGACGCCCGCCGCGAACACCCGGCCGCAGGCGTACCCGGAGGCGATGGCCTCGCGGTCGACGGTGACGGTGGTGGTGCGGTTGCGCCAGGTGACGGTGTCGGCGGTCGCGGTGCCGGGCTGGCTGAGCGCGGCGAGGATCGACTGCGGGTCGGCGTACATGTCGGTGACCGTGCGCGGCGGGATGGTCCAGCACGCGGCCTGCAGTTCGGCGGGGGTGCTCGTCTGCAGGTCGGCGGCCCAGCGGCGGACCGCGATCACGGCGTCGGCGTTGCCGGGCACCGCGCCGACCTGCGGCGCGTCGGCGGGCAGCGGGGGCAGTGAGCCCGCCTTGCCCGGCGCGGGTTCGCCGGGGGCGATCGCCTGGGTGGCGGTGGACGTGGTCGACGGCGGCGCGGTCGTCGTCGCGGTGGTGGTGTCGGCGGGCGCCGGATCGTCGCCGGGGATGCCGGAGACCGAATCACACCCGGCGATCAGCGCCGCGGTGACGGTGAGACCCGCGGCCAGCGCGACGGCGCGGTGCGGGCGGGGACGGGGCAGAGCAAGCAGGGGCGGCTGCGCGCGTTCCACTACGACGTTCCTCATTCCTGGGCCGTGGCACGATCTGCGACTACGCTAGCTGAATTGTGGAACCCGTCTACCGGTCGATCATCGGCCTGGCCCGAACCGTCTTCTTCCTCGAAGGTCTGAAGTTCACCGTCAAGGGCGCGGAGAACATCCCCGCGTCCGGTGGCGCCGTGGTGGCGATCAACCACACCGGCTACATGGACTTCACCTACGCGGGACTGCCCGCCCGCACGCCTGGTCGCTACATCAGGTTCATGGCCAAGCAGGAGGTGTTCGACAACAACATCTCCGGCCCGATCATGCGTGCCCTCAAACACATCCCGGTGGACCGCACCGCGGGCGCCGACTCCTACAAGTCGGCGGTGAAATACCTGCGCGACGGCGAGCTGGTCGGTGTCTACCCCGAGGCCACCATCAGCCGCAGCTTCGAGATCAAGGAATTCAAGTCCGGCGCCGCCCGGATGGCGCTCGAGGCCGACGTCCCGATCATCCCGATCGTCATCTGGGGCGCCCAGCGCGTCTGGACCAAGGGCTTCCCGAAGCGGCTCGGCCGCACCAACACGCCCATCTCGATCGCCGTCGGCGCCCCGATCAAGCCGTACGAGCCCGCCGCCGAGCTGACCGCTCAGCTCCGCACCACCATGCAGGGCCTGCTGGCCGACCTCCAGGAGTCCTACGAACACGAGCCGGGCGCCTACTGGGTCCCGCGTCGCCTCGGCGGCAGTGCTCCGACCCTCGAAGAGGCCACCGCGCTCGACGACGCCGAGGCCGCCGAGCGCCTCGCCCGCAAGGCGGAGCAGCAGGAGAAGCCGGAAGCCTGATCCCGGCCGACTCGCTACCGGGGCCGCGCGCTCAGCGCGGTAGCCGGCAGCGGGTCGGCGCGGGCAGCCTGCCGTGCAGGTAGGCCGCCGGTGGGACGCCCATGATGGTGCGGAAATCGGCGGTGAGCGCCGAGATCGCCTCGCGCAACACGAGGCGATGCGCGCGCTCGGTCGCGGTCTCGGAGACCTGATGCGGCAGTAGGTCTTCCAGGTAGCGCACGGCCTCGTCGGCGGGGAGCCGCGTCAGTTCGCTCGCGGCGGTACCCAGCGGGCCGGGCAGGTCGTCGATGCGCACCCCGCGACGTCGCCGAGGTCGCGGCGGCCGCGCTGCGCGATCCCGCGCACCACGGCCGCACATACACCCTCACCGGCCCTACCCTGCAGACCACCCGCGACCAGGCCGCCGAGCTCGCCGAGATCCTCGGCCGCCCGATCGCCGTCACCGATATCGCCGCGGCCGACGCCCGCGCCTTCATGACCGCCGCCGGGCTGCCACCAGCCTTCGTCGAAGGGTCGCTGATCGGCCAGAACTTCATCCGTGACGGCCACAACGCCGTGGTCACCACCGATGTCGCCGAGATCCTCGGCCGCGCCTCCCGCGGCTACGCCGAGTGGGCCGCCGATCATCGCAGCGCCTTCGCGCCTCGGTGACCGGCCGTCGCCGGATCAGTTCATGGTCAGCACCCAGGATCCGTTGCAGCCCTTGCGGTTGTTGAGCTTGCCGTCGTAGACCCAGTGGAACACGATCGGCGGATTGGTCCGCACACTCCAGCGCCCGGACGGTGAGGTCACCACCCGGTTGTTGCGGGTGAGCACGCCGACGTCGTCGTGGGCGAAGGTCCATTTGCCCTGGCTGGTCGGATAATTCAGCCGCACGGTCACCCGCCCGCCGGTGTGGTTCTGCACCACCAGGCACGAGCCCGGATTGTTCCGGTCGATCGCGTACTCGCCGAACTCACCCTCCTCGACGTTCTCGCCGCTGTCGGTGAACTCCACCGCGTCGGTGAAGTCCGCGTGCGCCGGACCGGCGCCCATGACGGCCACGGTGGTCGCGGCGACGCCCGCCGCGATCAGCCCCAGAGTCTTCATCCCGTTCCTCCCCTCGTGCCCGATGGCGTCCACCGGGCTGGGAAAGAGCTTTCCCGGCAGGGGATTCCGGATTCTTGGTGCGCGCTTAACGGTGGATCGGGTGCGGGCGGGCGAGACCTGTGGCAGCATACGAAACTATTAGTTTCGATATCAAGAGTTTCGTAACTCCGCTGGAGGCAGTCATGATCACCTGGGCCGGACGCGTGCTCGCGTTCCTCGGTGCGGCGCACGTCGTCGCCGCGACCCTGCTCGGGCACCGGCACTACGGCGAGTGGTTCACCTTCGGGCTGTGGCTGCCCGACGCCGACATCACCGAGCTGCCACCCGCCATCGGCGCGTTCTGGATGGGTCCCGGCAGCTTCGGGGTCCCGCTGCTGCTCCTCGGCTGCCTGATCGTCTGGCTCGACCGGCGCGCGATCGCCCCGCCTGCGTTCCTGGCCTGGTCACTGCTGGTCTGGACCGTCTGTTGCGCGCTGATCTTCGAGCCGGCGCCGTGGGTGCTGGCCGCGGCCGCGTCGGTCCTGCTGCTGATCGGTATCCGGCGCGCACCCCGCTGACCTCACCGCCGCCGCCGGTCGGCGGTGCGCACGGATTTCGTTTTTCGCCGCCGACGCGCTAAAGTTCCTTCTCGCACGACGAAGCCCCCGGCGATCCCGGAACGGGCCTCGCACGGCGTGCGGATGTAGCGCAGCTGGTAGCGCATCACCTTGCCAAGGTGAGGGTCGCGAGTTCGAATCTCGTCATCCGCTCCACGAAAAGCCCGGTCGACAGTATGTCGAGCCGGGCTTTTCACGTTCTCAGCGCCGACTGATCCACTCGAGTGCCATCGGCGGCAGGTAGTCGCCGATCAGTCTGCGCCGCCACCAGATCCGGTCCCGACGTAACTCGGCGCGCGAGCTGAAGTGGTATTCGTAGAGCCGGGCACGCAGGTAGCGCGGCGGCGCGTCGGGGAAGGGACAGTGCCGCAGCAGGCGCAGGGTGTCGGGGTCGTTGCGGAGCAGGCGTCGCGCCAGGGGGGCCGCCCAGCCCCTGGCGTACGCCGGTGACAGCGCGGCGAACCACATCAGCCAGTCCAGGCGCAGGTGATACGGCGCCCACTGCCGGGGCACGCTGCCCGGTTTGCCCGGTTTGCCCTTGAACTCGTACTCGCGCCACTCCGTCTCCGGGGTGAGCTCGGCCGCGTCGGTGCCCTCGAACACGATCTCGTGCCGCACCTTGGTGATGCTGCCGAAGGCGCCATAGGTGTTGACCAGGTGCAACGGCTCGAACGACGCGTTCATGGCCTGACGCGGCGAGAGCAGATTGGCGGCAGGCTGATAGCTCAGCACGAGGACCAGCCCGAGGTAGCTGAACACCGCGCCGGTGAACCACACCGGCGGCGGCTGCGTCGCGGGTGCGTCGGGCAGCATCGGATAGAACCGCCCGTCGACCACCGTGGTCGCCAGCAGCAGCGTCACCCAGTTCAACCAGGCGAAATTGCCCGACAGCACCAGCCACAGCTGGGTGACGATGACGATGCCCGCCGCCACGCTCGCCACCGGCTGCGGCGCGAACAACCCGAACGGCACCACCAGCTGCGCGAAGTGATTGGCCGCGACCTCCACCCGGTGCAGCGGCCGGGGCAGATGGTGGAAGAACCAGCTCAGCGGCCCGGGCATCGGCTGGGTCTCGTGGTGGTAGTACAGGCAGGTCAGATCCCGCCAGCACCGGTCGCCGCGCATCTTGATCAGCCCGGCGCCGAACTCCACCCGGAACAGCAGCCAGCGCGCGGCGAACAGCACGAGCAGCGGCGGCGCGACGGTGTCGTTGCCGAGGAAGATCGCCAGGAAACCGGCCTCGAGCAGCAGCGATTCCCAGCCGAAGGCGTACCAGGCCTGCCCGACATTGACGATCGACAGATACAGCACCCACAGCAGGAACCACAGCGCCATCGACCCCCACAGCGGCACCAGATCGGCGGCCCCGACGGCGACGGCGACCGCGACGGCCACGCCCGACCAGGCCACCACGGCGTAGCCGCGATCCGAATAGCGCAGCTGGAACAGGCTCGGCGCCCGGCGGAAGGGGGTGCGCGCCAGGAAGCGCGGGATGGGCAGCATCCCCCGCTCGCCGAGCAGCGCGCGGAATTGCAGCGCGGCGCCGAGGAACGCGAGCGCGTAGATCACTGCCAGACCACGCTGGAAGATCAGCCTGCCCTGCCAGTACTCCGGCGCCGTGAACCAGTCCATGCATCCGCTCCCGGACGGTCATGCTCCCTGGTTCGATTGTCTACCCGATGATCGTCCGGCGAAACGTCGTCCGTCATTCCGGCAGGTCGAGGCCGGGTCCGCCGTCCACCACGGCACGCAGGCCGGGCTCGGGCCAGCGGGCGGCGATGCCGGGCCGCGTCGACAGGTAGCCGACGATGCGGTCGGTGTCCCAGCCGTGGGATTCGCGCAGACCGGCGGCGATCATGCCGACGTAGCGGGCCGATGGGCGTTGCAGGTCAACGGTTTCCGGTCGCCACGGCGCGGTGCAGGTGAGAATCGGCGCGCCGTCGGCGGTCCCGGCGTGCAGGACGGTCTCGTATCGGCCGGGACCGAGCGCGACCGCGCCCGCCGCCAGTACCGGCGCGAGATCGAAGTCGGCGCTCGGTGTCCGGTACATCTCCTGGGCGAGCAGATCACCGAACTGGCCGACGGTGAGCAGGTACCCCCTGGCCGCGACGCCGGTCGGCCAGCCGGTGGCCGGGCGATCGGTGTAGAAGGCGACACCGCCGGTCCAGACCTGGCTCCGCCAGGCGAAATACAGGCTCCCCGGCAGGGTCAGCGGTGTGATCGCGGCCGGCGGGGTGCGGTCGCGGAAGCCCGGATAGGTGTGCGCGGTGCCCGGCGGGGTGCCGCCGTCGCGGTAGTAGGCGAACCGCGCGGCGTGCATGTTGGAGCCGTACGCGGCGTACCAGACGTGCTGAGCTGTGGTCACGGGCTCACCTCGGGTGGGTCACGGTTCCCTGAGCGAAGGAAACGAATCCGCTCCTGTCGTCGATTCTTCCTTCGATGGGTCGGGAGGACATCGAGGGGAGAGTTCCATGAGATCAGCAATTGTGGTGGCGGCGCTGGTGGCGCTCGCGGGGGGACTGGCCGGTTGTGCCGGTGACCAGGGTTCGACCGCGCAGACCACTCCGCCGCGCGTGACCGAGACCGCCGTCAGCCAGCCGAGCGGCACCCAGCCCAGCGGTGTGCCGACCATCGAGATCCTGCCCGGCGTCATCATCCCGTCGATCAGCGGGTCGAACGGTCCTACCGTGGCACCTGGCCCCGGGGACACCGGAATGCCGTCCCGGGACGACGCCACCGTCGACGCCCGCGACTACCAGCAGCGCGACAGCTTCTACTTCCAATCGCCCACCGGCAACATCATGTGCGGCATCCTCGCCGACGCGCCGTTCGGCGTCGGCTGTCAGCTGTCCAAGGCGAATGTCATTCCGCCGCAACTGCCCAACTGCGACGACGCGCCCAACCGCAAGGTCGCCGTGCACACCGTCGGCGGCAAGTCTGAGTTCCTGTGCACCAGCCAGGGCATCTTCGTCGGCGAGCCGGTCGACGGCACCAACAAGGGCGGCGGCGCGACCCTGCACTACGGCGACACGCTCGTCGTCCGCGGCGTCGCCTGCACCTCCAGCCAGCAGGGCATCCGCTGCGACGCGGCGGGCCACGGTTTCACCATCTCCGCCGACAGCCAGACCATCTTCTGACCCGACGACGAAGGGGCGCACCTTCCGGTGCGCCCCTTCGGCAGTTGTCGCGATCTACTGCGCCGTCGACTTGAACCGCCGCAGCCGCAGGCTGTTGCTCACCACGAACACCGAGCTGAACGCCATCGCGGCGCCGGCCAGCATCGGGTTGAGCAGGCCCGCCATGGCCAGCGGGATGGCCGCCACGTTGTAGGCGAAGGCCCAGAACAGGTTGCCCTTGATCGTGGCCAGGGTGCGGCGGGACAGGCGGATCGCGTCGGCGGCGGCGCGCAGGTCGCCGCGGACCAGGGTCAGGTCGCTGGCCTCGATGGCGACATCGGTGCCGGTGCCCATCGACAGGCCCAGATCGGCCTGGGCCAGGGCGGCCGCGTCGTTGACGCCGTCACCCACCATGGCGACGACCTTGCCCTCGGCCTGCAACCGCTTGACGGTGTCGACCTTGTCCTGCGGCAGCACCTCGGCGATCACCTCGTCGATGCCGACCTCGTCGCCGATGGTGCGGGCCGCGCGGGCATTGTCGCCGGTCAGCAGGATCGGGGTCAGGCCGAGTGCGCGGAACTGCGCGATGGCCTGCGCCGAGGTGGGTTTCACGGCGTCGGCGACCACGAGCACGCCGCGCGCCTTGCCGTCCCAGCCGATGGCCACCGCGGTCCTGCCCGCCGACTCCGCTTCCGCCATGGCGGTTTCCAGGTGCGCAGGCAGCGGCTGCGACCAGTCGGCCAGCAGCCGGGCCCGGCCGACGATCACCGCGGAACCGTTCACCACGCCCTGCACGCCGAGGCCCTCGACATTGGCGAAGCCCTCCACCGGCAGCAGTTCACCGAACTCGTCCTGCGCGGCCTTGGCGATCGCCTGGGCGATCGGGTGCTCCGACGAGTGTTCCAGCGCGCCTGCCAGTTCCAGTACCCGGCCGCGTTCCTCGCCCTCGGCGGGGAGCACGTCGAGCAGGGTCATCTTGCCGGTGGTGACGGTGCCGGTCTTGTCCAGCACGATGGTGTCGACCTTGCGGGTCGATTCCAGCACCTCGGGGCCCTTGATCAGGATGCCGAGCTGGGCGCCGCGCCCGGTGCCGACCATCAGCGCGGTCGGCGTGGCCAGGCCCAGGGCGCACGGGCAGGCGATGATCAGCACCGCGACACCGGCGGTGAAGGCCGCCGCGATCGCGCCACCGGTGCCGAGCCAGAAGCCGAGGGTGCCCACGGCCAGCGCGATGACGATCGGGACGAAGATGCCGGAGATCTTGTCGGCCAGGCGCTGGGCCTGGGCCTTCCCGGTCTGCGCGTCCTCGACGAGCTGGGCCATCTGCGCCAGCTGGGTGTCGGCGCCGATCCTGGTGGCGCGCACCAGGAGCCGTCCGCCGACATTGACGGTCGCGCCCGTCACCGCGTCGCCCGCGCCGACCTCGACCGGCACCGATTCGCCGGTCAGCATGGCGGCGTCGACCGCCGAGCTGCCCTCGGTCACCACACCGTCGGTGGCGATCTTCTCGCCGGGTCGCACGATGAACTCGTCACCGACGGCCAGCTGCTCCACCGGAATCCGTGTCTCGACGCCGTCGCGCAGCACCGCGACGTCCTTGGCACCCAGCTCCAGCAGCGCCCGCAGCGCCGCACCGGCCCGCCGCTTGGACCTGGCCTCGAAGTAGCGCCCGGCCAGGATGAATGTGGTGACGCCCGCCGCGGCCTCCAGGTAGATGCTGCCGGTGCCGTCCATCCGCGCGATGGTGAACTCGAACGGGTGCTTCATGCCCGGCGTGCCCGCGGTGCCCCAGAACAGGGCGTACAGCGACCAGCCGAAGGCGGCGAGCGTGCCCATCGACACCAGCGTGTCCATGGTGGCGGTGCCGTGCTTCAGGTTGGTCCAGGCCGCTTTGTGGAAGGGCAGCGCGCCCCACACGACGACCGGGGCGGCCAGCGTCAGCGAGAGCCACTGCCAGTTGGTGAACTGCAACGCGGGGATCATCGCCATCGCGATGACCGGGACGGTGAGCACCAGCGAGACCAGCAGACGGGTGCGTAGCGAGGCGGTCGGGTCGGGTTCGGCGGCCGCGTCCTCGGTGGGCTCGGCCTGCTTCGGCGCCGGCAGTGCCGCGGTGTAGCCGGCCTGCTCGACGGTGGCGATCAGCTCCTCGGGGGAGACGTCGCCGGTGAAGTCGACCCTGGCCTTCTCGGTCGCGTAGTTGACCGTCGCGGTGACCCCGTCGAGCTTGTTGAGCTTCTTCTCGATCCGGTTCGCGCAGGAAGCGCAGGTCATGCCACCGATCACCAGTTCTACCTGGCCGGTGCCCGGTGGTTGCGTCACGGTGGTCATGGGGTGCTCCGTTTCGTTCCTGATGTCGATTCTTGCTGAGCGGTTGCTGGTGAGCCAGGTGGGCCTGGTCCGGCCCGATGGTGCCGGTCCGGGTCAGTGCCCGTGGCCGGGCGTGCCGTGGTCGGCCGGAGCGCTGGTCGGCGCCGGGTTGTCGACGCCGGTGGCGTCCGGCTGGGCGACCCGCACCGTGAACTCCGCGGTCCGGACGACGCCCTGGTGCTGGAAGTCGAGGAACAGGCGGTAGTCGCCCGCGCTCGGCGCGTTCACCACGAAGTCGATGCCGGGACCGGCGGGGGTGACCCCGTCGCCGGGCGCGCCCTCGGGGTGGACGTGCAGGTAGGCGAGGTCGGCCGCGCGCAGGGCGACCAGGTGGCCGTAGGCCCCGAGGTAGGGCTGCAGGTCGGTGACCGGTGTGCCGTTGCGGCTCACCGAGAGCGTCACGTTCGAGGCGGCGCCCGGGGTGACCGTGCCGCTCAGCGCGACGGTGTACTCGCCGACCTGCGCGGTGGCCGCGGGAGCCGGGAGCGCCTGCACGTCGTAGTTGCCCGCGACGCGCAGGTCGGCGCCGAGGGTCAGGTTCGACCCGCCAGCCGGGGTGAAGTCGGCGAACACCCGGTAGTCACCGCCCCGGCTCAGGTTCAGCGGCACCGACCAGGTGCCCGCCGGATCGAGCACGGGATGCACGTGCTGGAAGCCCGCCATGTCGCGCCGCACCACGATCAGGTGCAGATCCTTGTCGTGGCTGGTCACGTACTTCGTGACCGGTGCGCCGGTGGCGTCGAGGATGCGGAAGCTCACCGGCGCCTGCGCCGCGGTCGTGGTGTTCGGCTTGTCGATGGCGAGGGTGTAGCCCTGATCGGAGGCGAGCAGGCCGCCGGGCAGGTCGGCGGACGGTGCCGCCGCGGTCTCGTGCTCGCCGTGCCCGGCCGGTTCGGAAGGTTCCGGACCGACCAGGGCACCAGCGGCCAGAGCGATCCCGAAGACCGCCGCGAGGCCGAGGGTGAATCCGGCGAACTTGCCTGTTGCGTTCATCGGGATGCTCCGTTTCGGGTTCAGTCGGCGAGCTGGAAGCCGGCCGCGGTGACGGCGTCGGCGAGGGCGGTGCGGTCGGGTGCGGTGCCGTCGATCGCCACCGAGCCGGTGGCGAGGTCGACCTCGACACCGGTGACGCCGGGCAGCGCACCGACCTTGTCGCGCACCTTGTTGGTGCAGCAACCGCAGGTCATGCCGGTGACGGTGACGGTGGTGGTGCTCATGGTGGTCTCCTCGTTCTCGATCTCAATCATTACCATACCCCCCTAGGGTATTTTGTCAAACGGTCGCGTCGGCGGTGGCCGGGGCCGGAGCCCGCATGACCGCGGCGGTGATGCCAGCGCCGGCCAGGGTCAGCAGGCCCGCGCCGAGGAAGGCCGCCGAGTAGCCGTCGGTCAGTGCCGTGGCGTCGCCCAGTTCACTCGCGCCGAACGCGGCGGCGACCGCCGTCATCGCGGCCAGGCCGAGCGCGGAACCCACCTGGTAGCTGACGTTGACGATGCCCGAGGCCAGGCCGCCCTCCTCCGGTCGCGCCGCCGAGATGGCGGTGCCGAGCGAGGGGATGAAGGCCAGCGACATACCGCCCGCGGCCACCAGCGAAGCGGGCAGCACGTCGACCCAGAAGTTGCCGGTCGGCCGCACCAGCGACATGATCCCGAGGCCGAGACCGAGCACGACCAGGCCGGTGACGATCATCGGCTTGGCGCCGAAGCGCTGCATCGCCTTGGGCGCGAGCACCACCATGCCGAGCATGATCAGCGTGGTCATCGGCAGCAGCGCGGCGCCCGAGGGGAACGCGCTGTAGCCGAGCACCTGCTGCAGGTACAGGTTCAGGAAGAACCACATCGGCACCCAGGCGGCGGCCAGTGCGAACTGGGCGAAGTTGGCGGCGGCCAGGTTCGGCGCGCGGAAGATGCTCAGCCGCATCAGCGGTTCGCTCCGCCGCGACTGGAGGACGACGAAGCCGGCCAGCAGCGCGGCGGCCAGCGCCAGCACACCCCAGGTCTGCCCCGAGGCCCAGCCGGCCTCCGGCGCCTGCACGATCGCGTACACCGCGGCCGCCAAACCGGCCGTCACCGTGATGGATCCGATGATGTCGATCGAACCCTTGCGTGCCGGGGCGGCGGGCATCAGCAGCGGAACGGCGATCAGGGCCAGCACCGCGATCGGGATGTTGATGTAGAAAACCCAAGGCCAGCTGATGTATTCGGTGATCACGCCACCCAGGAACACGCCCGCGGTGCCACCGGCGGGCGCGGCCGCGCCGTAGACGGCCAGCGCCTTGGTGAGTTCCTGTGGCGAGCCGCCGAACAGCATCATCAGCAGGGTCAGCGCCGAGGGTGCGATCAGTGCGGCGCCCGCGCCCTGGATCGCCCGGCCCGCGAGCTCGAGGCTGACAGTGCCCGCGGCGCCGGCGAGCATGGACCCCGCGGCCAGTACCAGCCAGCCCGCCCCGAAGACCCGGCGCGCGCCGAGCAGGTCGGAGAGCCGGCCGCCGAGCAGCAGCAGCCCGCCGAAGGCGATCACGTAGGCGTTGAACACCCAGGTCAGATTGCCGGGGGTGAAGCCGAGTTCGGCCTGCATCTTCGGCAGCGCGATCCCGATGATCGAGGTGTCCATGATGACCATGAACTGCGCTGCGGCGATCACCGCCAGCGCCCACCACTTCCTGGTGGATTGCGATTGCGTAGTCACGACTTTCGTCCTTTCGAGCGGAGAGCGTCTCGTGGTCGGTACCATACCCCCCTAGGGTATTAACCTGTCAAGCCTCCGGCGGAAAGGATTCCGGCAGTCGAAAGCCCGGCCCACACGGTGGTGGACCGGGCATTTCGTGCTGCGCCGGATCAGGATTCGGGGCGATAGGTGATCAGTGCGACGGCCGGTGCCGACACCACCTGGACGCGGTCGCTGCCGTCGACGCGGATGTGCGCGAAGCCGCCTTCGATGGCGACGCGCGCGTCGCGCACCAGCGCAGTCTGATGCCCGTCGGCATCGGTCAGGGTGTAGCCCGCGACCAGTTCTACGGTGTCGGCGGACCGCCATTTCGGTGTCATCGCAGGTGCTTTCGAGGCGTAGGGAACGGGTGGAAAGTCCAGCTCAGGGCGGGCGACGTGATTGAAATAGTTCGACAGCACATTCAGCGCGACATGGCCGACGGCCTCGGTCAGTTCGGCATCGCTGACGCCGTTGTTCCTGGCCTCGGCCAGGTGTTCGTCGGCCACCCGGCCACCGGTGCGCAGCACCTCGCGGGCGAAGCGCAGCACCGCCTCGGCGTGCGGGTCCTCGGCCCTGGCGGCCTGTGTCGCCGTGATCGCCTCGGGGGAGAAGCCCATCTTCGCGGCGCGCATCGTGTGCGCCGAAACGCAGTAGTCGCAGCCGTTGTCGGCGGCGATCAGGAGGGCGAGCTGCTCGCGGGTACGGGCGTCGAGCGTGCCCGCCGTCAACGCGTCTCGCAGGCGCAGATACCCCCGTAGGGTGGCCGGGCTGTTCGCCATGGCGGCGTAGAGATTCGGCACCCGGCCCAGTTGCCGCCGGACTTCGGTGAGCAGTTCGCCCTGCTCGGCATCGGCGGTGTCGGTGGAGAGAAGAGGCAGTCGGGACATGGTGCGCTCCAAGGATGTTCGACAACGGTACTGATCGGTACCGAGTCGTGACGGTACCGATCGGTTCCGTCTCGGTCAATCAACTCGGTACCGATCGTTTCCGTTCTGGTACGGTGAGCGCATGGCGACACAGGCCAAGCAGCGGTTGCTCAACACCGCCGAGGAGTTGTTCTACGCGGAGGGCATCCGCGCCGTCGGAATCGATCGGCTGCTCCAGGAGTCCGGCGTCGGCCGCGCTTCCTTCTACCGCCACTTCGCGAGCAAAGACGACCTGGTCGTCGCCGTCCTCGAAGACCGTGACCGCCGCTGGCTGGACTGGCTGCGCACCTCCGTCGAAGCCGTCGACGACCCCGCAGCCCGCCCCATGGCCGTCTTCACCGCACTCGCACAACGCTTCGCCCGCAACGATTTCCGCGGCTGCGCCTTCATCAACACGATGATCGAGGTCGCCGACCCCACGGCCCCCGCCCACCAGGCAGCCGACCGCCACAAGCGCCGCGTCATCGCCTACCTCACCGAATTGCTCACCGCCGCAGACCAACCCGACCCCGACACCCTCGCCCCCGAACTGGCCCTGCTCATCGACGGCGCCATCGTCACCGCCGTCCGCGAGAACTCCCCAGCCGCCGCCGACCGCGCCGCCACCATCGCTGCGAAACTCCTGTCCTGAGCAGTAGTACTCAGGGACGCTGCGGCAACAACGTGCTGACTTCCTCCATGGCGCGGAGCCAGCCCGCCGTGTCGGTGCACCGCAATTCGACCAACTCGAGCAGTCGGGTGAGGTCGTCGGTCAGATTTCTGCTGAAGATCGGCTCGTGATGCGCGACGCGGTTGCGCAGCTTCCTGATCGAGTCCAAGTCGGTGTAGATCCGGCCGCGGAGCTCGCGTGCGGTGTGTGAAGTTCTCGACGGAAACAGCGTGAGTATCTGGTGATCCCAGACCCGAACGTCGTGACGGGCGGTGAACATACTCTGCCAGAACGCGAACTTGAGTTCCGCGATCACCTTTCCGGTCGTGGGCTCCTTGCTGCGCGCCCGGGTCAGGTCCCGGCGCGGGTTGTAGGAGGGGCCGCCCGGCCCGGGAAGGCTGCGCTCGAAGTTGCCGTCCCACGGCCATCGCGGTCCATAGGTCGCGGTCAGCGCGTCCGACACTGCGTTTCGCGTGGCGATTTCCGCGAAGTGGAAAATGTACACTTGGACGCATTAGTCGTGGGAATCGTGGTCTTCGGCCTCCCCCCGCGGACAGACGAAATGAGAATGGGACCTCACTCGCGGGGTCCCATTCTCATTTCCGGATCAGCTCGCGTGCAGGTGGCGGGCTGTTGGGGAGGTGGCGACGGTCGCCGGGTCGGGGGCGGTGCCGAGGAGGCGGTCGGCGGTGCCGGAGGTGGTGACGGTGAACCAGTAGTGCTCGTTCTTGTAGTGGTGGTGGCGGTGGTTGCGCCAGACTGCCCGGTAGAGCGCGTGCTTGGGCTTGTAGTCGGTGTGGATGAGGTAGTGCGTCCACTCGTAGAGCAGGCCGAGGGTGGTGATCGTCAGCAGGAAGGTCAGGCCGAGGCCGAGGCGCGGGAAGGCCAGCAGGCCGATCGCGAGCAGGGCGACGATGGTGAACGCCAGCGATTTGGGTGGGATGAACACCAGCGGGATATCGCGCGGATCTGTGTGGTGCGCACGGTGTTTGCTGGCCAGTTCGCTGTCGATGGTCAGCGGGCCGAGGTGCCGCGGGCGCCAGTGCAGCACCGTCACGTGGATGATCCACTCCGTCAGCGGGAACGTGCCGATGACGATCAGCGGGACGAGCGCGTCGGTGAACTGCCAGTCGCCGACGGCGATGCGCGCCACCAGGACGGCGACGAAGACGGTGGCGATCATCCAGGGCGAGGGATGCCGGACGAACTCGCGGGCCATCTCGCCCAGCGAGGCGCCGCGGCGGAGCGAGCGGGCCGCGCCGGATCCGGTGGGGCGGCCCCGATCGGCCGCGGTGGTGTCGTGCGACGTCGTTGTCGGACGGTCATTCTTCATGGCGATTCCTCGGGTGGATCACGCCCCGTCGAGGGCGTGGATGAGAGCGGTGGTCGCCGGCCCGAGCAGTGCTCGCGCGGACTCGGCGGCCCGTTCCGGCTCGCCCGCGGTGATCGCGGCGGCCAGGTCTCGATACGCGCCACCATTGCCCACCTCGGCGGACATGATCGGCGCGAGCGCCGCCAGCGCTGGTTCGTAGGCGGCGCGAAGCATGGAGTACATCAGCCGGAACGCGATCGAATCGGCCAGCTCGAGGACGTGGTCCCAGAATTCGAGGGCGATGCGCTGCTGGGTGAGCGGGTCCGCCTCCGCGAGCAGGGCGTCCACGGTGTCGTGGAGCAGATCCAGCTCGGTCACGAGTGCGCCGGGCGCGGTCGCGGAATCACCGCCGCCCGAGCGGACCCGCCGGACTCGGGCGGCCGCGAGCTCCGCGATCTTGGGGCCGTTGTGCAGCCGCGCCTCGAGAATGCTGCGCGCCACGGCGGGATCGATGGTGTCGCCCCGCAGCAGTAGCCGGGGCAGCACTTCCAGTCCGGCGCTGCGTCGATAGTCGAGCACGGTGGTGGCTTCCCCCTGCCGCACCGACACCAGCCCCGCGGCCGCCAGCCGCTGCAACGCCTCCCGCACGGCGGGCCGCGACACTCCCAGCGCCTCCGCCAGCTGGCGCTCGCTCGGCAGGGTGCTCCCCGCCGCCAGCTCCCCGCCCAGCACCTCGGCGGCGATCTGCTCGAACACATCACCCGATACCGACCGCTTCACGACAGGAGTCCACGCCATGCCCTCGATAATCCCCCCCACAGGTCAAGAGGTCAAGTGGTCAGACCAGTTTGTTCGAGCGTGTCACCTTGCCTCCAGTGGACGATGTGTTCATTATTGAGGCATGTTCACGCCGAATGAACGTGACCTAGGGATGAACATCCTCGACGAGTGCGCGCGGCGACTCGACGAGCATGGCGTCGCGTTCGAAGTCCTGGAATTCACCGAACGTCCGGACGCTGCCGCAGACCTGATCGCGAAGTTGGACGCCGGTTCATACGGAAATCAGACATATGCCGTCGAAATCCGCCGTCGAATGACCGCCACGATTGCCGATGCACTGCCGCACCCCGATCTCCCGTTGCTCCTGGTTGCTCCCTATATATCGCGCGAGGCCGCGGAGGTCCTTCGGGATAGACACATTGATTTCGTAGACCTGGCTGGGAACATGGCACTTGTCTGGCCGGCGATGCGCATCCTCGTCGTCGGCCAGTCCAAGCCGTCCACGGCGAAGGCGATGCCGGCTCGTGCTCCCCGTGCCTTTGGTCCCGCCGGTGCGAAGGTGCTGTTTACGCTCCTCAGTTGGGACGATGCCGTGCGGCTGCCGCTGCGCGCGGTGGCAGAGCGCAGTGGTGTCTCGCTTGGCACCGCACACATCGTCGTGAACGAGCTGGAAGACGCTGGCTATGTCGTATCGGTCGATGGTGCGAGAAGGTTGATGCGGGGCCGAGAGCTTCTCGACCGTTGGACCGAGTCCTTCTCGACCACGGTGGTGCCGAAGCTGGCGTCGACCGAGTTCGCCGACGACACGGTTGGTTGGTGGCTGGAATCTTGGACGGAACTCGCGGCCGAGGACGTCCAACTCGGCGGTGAGGCAGCTGGCTCGCAACTGGATTCCGACCTGCATTCGAGGACGGCGATTCTCTACTCGGGGACTCTGCCGAGAAAGTTGGCTGCTCAACGGCGATGGCGACGGTCCGCCGAGCAACCGAATGTCATAATCCGACAACGGTTCTGGGCCCCGCCGGAGCCGATCTCCCCCCTGGTTCCGAGCACCTTGATCTATGCAGACATGTGGACATCCGGTGATTCACGACAGCGCGCGCACGCCGAGAGGATCAGGAAGAATGACCTTCGACTTGTCGAAATCGACCGATCCTGAGATCGCGCTTGCTGCCGCTGTCCTGCTCGAACTGGACTCTGCGGCCGCCCGGGTCGGGATCGAATACCTTGTGGTCGGTGCCACGGCTCGAAACATGGTGGCGCGCAGCATTACAGGCGCCACTCCGGAACGAGCCACGCGCGACGTGGATATCGCTGTTGCCGTTGCCGACTGGAACGAGGTTCTGCGTTTCGGAGCCTTGTTCGGAGGTGAGCAAGAGCTCGCGCATCGCTTTGAGATAGGCGGTCATCCGGTTGACATCATTCCGTGCGGTGCCATCGAGACTCCGGCCCGGACGGTCGCCTGGCCCGGCGATTTCACTATGCACACCTTGGGATTTCGTGAAGCCTTCCGATCCTCGCAGCCGGTCCTGTTGCCAGGGCCGTGCGCTGTGCGAATCCCATCTATCGCGGCGCAGATCCTGTTGAAGCTGGTTGCCTGGTACGACCGACACTGGGACAGTACGAAAGATGCGATCGACATCCGGACGATGCTCGAGTGGTCCGATGCCGGTCCATTGCTGGAGCAAATGTACGAGGAGAGCGCCGACGTCGTCGAACTGTACGACTACGACATCGCGCTAGCCGGCGCGCACTGTATCGGGAAGACCATCAGGGGCTTGCTCGACCGATCGGCACTGGTTCAGGTCAGCAAGCTGCTCGCGGACAGGCAACTGCTGGCTCGTCTTGCAGGAGATATGCGGGGTGTATTCGACCGGTCGCTGCAACAGCTCGATGCGCTGACGGCGGGCGTAACCGGGGGAACAGCCCCGGGTCGTGATGATTGATCAGCTGGGGTCGGAGCCGCGGATGGCGGAGAACCAGGTGAACGTGGCGGCGGCGGCGAGCGTGGCGCCGGCGAAGGCGGGGATGCCGCCGTTCATGACGTAGACCCACAGCAGGCCCGCGATCGGGGCGGCGACGGCGGGCTGGACATCGAGGACCAGGCGGCGGGCGACGCCGAACGCGGGGACCTCGGACGGGCGGCTCGGGTTATCGATGAGCTTGCCCGCGGGCTCGGTGTTCCGGACCCGGCCCGACGGGTAGAAGCGGGTGTCGCCGGTGCGGATCGTGCGCCCGGTCAGCTCCAGGTCGGTCGGTGTCAGCGCGGACAGGCCCGGCTCGTAGAACACCGGCTGCCACACCATCCGATCCCCACTGGTGATCTCCAGCCACGACCGGCTGACCAGCCGATGCTGCTGCCGGACCCGCCGCCCCCCGACCGTGCCCGTCGCGACGAGCCCGGTCGGCAGGACCCCGAACGCCAGCCCCACCTGATAGGTGGTGACCGCGAGAATCACCAGCACGACCACGGCGAGCGCACTCAGCTGATCGAGATCGGCGAACGGCACCAGCGCGGCGATGACCGCGATGGTGCCGGACGTGACCAGCAGGGGGTAGGTGAGCGCGCGCGCCGGGCCGGAACTGGTCACGGGTTACTTCACGAAGCCGATCTTGGTGTAGTCGAGCGAAGCCAGGCCCGCCGCACCGAAGTTGGCGAGATCGGCACGCACGCCGACGTTGCCCGCGGACTGGAACAGCGGCACCGAGTGGCCCTCCTCGAAGACCTTCCGGTCGACCTGGTTGGCCAGTTCCTTGGCCTTGTCCGGATCGAGTTCGGAGATGGTCTGCTCGATGAGGGCGTTGAGCTCGGGCGAGCCGATCCGGCCGTAGTTGCCCTGGATGTCGTCCGGGTAGTAGCCGTAGATCTGGGTCAGGCTGCTCAGCGGGAACGGGTCACCGGCCCAGAACCACTGGCCCACATCGAAGTTGCCCGGCTGCAGGACGTCCGAGAACAGACCGGCGCCCGGCTTGGTCTCGATGGTCAGCTTGACGCCGATCTGCGCGAGATTCTGCTGGATGATCTGACCGATCTGGATATTGGTCGGGTCGTTGTACATGACGTCGCGGATCTCGAGCTTGCGCCCGTCCTTCTCGCGCACGTCGCCGTTGAGCTTCCAGCCGAGGGCGTCGAGCTCGCTCGCCGCCGCCGTCGGGTCGAACCCGAGACTGTTGTCCTGGTAGCCGTCCTGGCCGCGCAGGTAGACGTGATTGTTCAGCGGCTGCGGGTCCTGGACGAGACCGTTCTGGATGGCGGTCGCGATGCCCTGCCGATCGATCGCCTTCGAGATCGCGACGCGCACACCCTGTTCCGCGAGCAGCGAACCGGGCGCACCGTTGAAGGTGAAGTGGCCCCAGCTGTTGCCGGGTGCGCGGCGGACCGCGACGCCCGGCGCGTTGCGCACCGACTTCAGGTTGTCCAGGCTGGCCACGCCGACCGCGTCGATCTCGTTGTTCAGCAGCGCGGGCACGAAGGCCGCGCTGTCGAGCACGCTGAAGGTGATTGTGTCGAGCTTCGGCGTCGCACCCCACCACTTGGGGTTGCGGGCGAGGACGACGCGACCCTGCCCGCGGTCGACGGACTGGACGATGAACGGACCGGACGACAAGCCGAGCGCGTTGACCTGACTGTTGTTGAAGGCCTCTGGAGTCGCCGTGGCGGACTTGGGGTACAGGAAGGAGTTACCGGCGAACTGACCACGCCAGTCGGCGTAGTGCTTGTTGAAGGTGATGACGGCCTGTCGGTCGTCGACACCGCGCTCGACCTTTTCGATTCGATCGAAGCCACTGCTGTTCGCGATCAGGAAAGACTTGTCCTTGCCACTGAGCGCGTTGGCCTGGGACTGGAAGTCCTCCCAGGTAATCGGCGAACCGTCCGACCAGACCGCCTTGGGGTTGATCGTGTAGGTCACTTGCTGCGGCTCGGTGTTGGTCAGGGCGACATCGGTGAAGAAGTCGGTGTTGACCGAGAGCTCCGCCGCGGCATTGGTCGTGAACGCGCGCGGCATCACCGGACGCAGAATCGAGCCGGTATCACCGTCGTTGCCGTCGGTGTGCAGGTTGTTCCAGTTCTCCGGCAGCGAGGTGAGCGCGAGCCGCAGGTTGCCTCCGTCGCGCAGCTCGCTGACATCCTTCGGATTGATGTCGTTGGTCGTGCCGAGCGCGGCCTGGCCCTCGGCCGGCGGTTCCTCCGAGCTGCACCCGGCAGCGAGCACACTGACGATGACCAGAGGTATGGCCAGGCGCGTGGTCAATGAACGAATCCGCATGGTCCGCTCCTTTCCAAATGTTCGCTGCACGAGTGCGGCACTTCGGTGATTACTTGACGAAGCCGACCTTGGTGTAGTCCTCCGACGCCAGCCCCGGCGCACCGTAGTTCGCGAGGTTTTCCCGCACCGCGACCGTACCCGCGGACTGCACGATGGGCAGGGAGAAGCCTTCTTCGAAGATCATCCGATCAGCCTTGTTCGCCAGCTCGATGGCCTTTTCCGGGTCGAGTTCGGCGATCACTTCCTCGATCAGGGCATTCAGCTCAGGTGAACCGATGCGGCCCTTGTTGCTCAGCGGGTTGGCCGGGTCGTAGGCGTAGATCTGTGGAAGTGCGCCGAGCGGGAAGATGCTCTTGGACCAGACGAATTGGGCGATATCGAAATTCCCCGGATCGATGACATCGGTGAACAGGCCGTTGCCCGGATAGGTCTCGATCTTCAGTTTCACCCCGATCGCCGCGAGATTCTGCTGCGCGATCTGTGCCATCTGCGTCCAGGTATCCGACTGGTACATGACGTCGCGGATCTCGAGCTTGCGGCCGTCCTTCTCCCGCACGTCGCCGTTGAGCTTCCAGCCCAATTCATCGAGCATGCGAGCGGCCTCGGCCGGGTCGTAGGACACCGATTGGGCGTTGTCCTGATAGCCCTTCTGCCCGACCAGGAAGAGGTGATTGTTCAGCGGCTTCGGGTCGGTCACGATGCCCTGCTGGGTCGCGGTGGCGATGGCCTGCCGGTCGATGCCCTTGGAGATCGCGATCCGGAGCTTCGGGTCGGACAGAAGTGCGCCGGGTGCCCCGTTGAAAGTGAAGTGTGAGAACCGGTTCGCCGAGGCACGTCGGACCTTGACCCCCGGTGTGCCGGTAGCGGCGGTCACCTCCTCGATCCCGCTCAGGCCCGTGGCATCGAGTTCGTTGTTCTGCAACGCGGTCAAGCGGGCCTCGTCAGCGAGGACGCTATAGGTGACGGTGTCCAGCTTGGGGGTGTCGCCCCACCACCTCGGGTTGCGGCTGAGCACGATTCGCTGCTGTGCGCGGTCGATCGAGGTGATGATGAACGGTCCCGACGACAGCGGCATCTCGTTCCGGTACAGATTCTCGAAGGCCTCGGGGGACGAGGTGAGCTGGCGCGGGTACAGCGGATTGAACAGGCCCTTCCATTCCGCGTAGTGCTCGGCGAAGGTGACGATCGCCTGCCGGTCATCGGCACCGCGCTCGACCTTCTCGACGCTGCTGTAACCCTGGTCGTGACTGATCTTGAACGCCGGGTCGCGGCCACTCATTGCGGCAGCTTGCGAGCGCAGGTCCTCCCAGGTGATCGGCGACCCGTCCGACCACACGGCCTTCGGGTTGATCGTGTACACGATCCGCTGGGGATTGGTGTCGGTGAGCTGGACATCGGTGTAGAAGTTGTGGTCGATCGAGAGTTCGCCCGCGGCATCGGCATTGATCGATCCGGGCAGCGTCCATCCGGTGACGTCACTGACCTCCCCGTCGGAATCGACATGGAGGCTGTTGAACGTCTCCGGGAAGCTGGACAGTGCCAACCGGAAGTTGCCGCCGTCGCGGATCGCGTCACGTTCCTGCGGGTTGATGTCGTTGACCGCACCGATCGAACTCGACCCCGATTCCACGGTGGCATCGGATCCACAGCCGCCCAAGACCAGCGTCAACGCGACAGCGGGCGCCGCCACGCGGAAACCGGCGCGACGCAGCCGGGATGCGTAAGTAGCAGTGGTCATTTCGTGAATCCGATCTTCGTGTAGTCGTACGATGCCAAGCCCGGCGAACCGATGTTGGCGAGGGTGGTGCGGGCGCCGAAGCTGCCGTCGGACTGCATGAGGGGCAGGGAGTGGCCCTCCTCGAACACCGCGCGGTCGACCTGGTTGGCCAGCTCGATGGACTTCTGCGGGTCGAGTTCGGTGATGGTGCGTTCGATCAGGGCGTTGAGTTCGGGGGAGCCGATGCGCCCGTAGTTGCCCTGCAGGTCGGTGGGGTCGTAGTAGTAGATCTGGCGGATGCTGGACAGCGGGAACGGGTCGCCCTGGAAGATGAACTGGGCGGCGTCGAAATCGCCGGGCTGGATGACGTCGGTGAAGTAGCCGGCGGAGGGCTTGGTGTCGATGGTCAGGCCGACGCCGATGGCGGCGAGGTTCTGCTGGATGATCTGGGCGATCTGCACCCAGGTCGGGTCGTTGTACATGACGTCGCGGATGACGAGCTTGCGGCCGTCCTTCTCGCGCACGTCGCCGTTGAGCTTCCAGCCGAGCGCGTCGAGTTCCCTGGCCGCGGCGTCGGGGTCGAAGCCGAGACTGTTGTCCTGGTAGCCGTCCTGGCCCTGCAGGAAGATGTGGTTGTTCAGCGGCTTCGGGTCCTCGACCAGGCCGTTCTGCAAGGCGGTGACGATGCCCTGGCGGTCGATGGCCTTCGAGATCGCGACGCGCACGCCCTCTTCGGCGAGGATCGAGCCGGGCGCGCCGTTGAAGGTGATGTGGCGCCAGCGGTTACCGGGCGCGCGGCGGACCACCAGGCCCTCGGTGCCGCGCACGGTCTTCACCTCGTCGATGGTGGTCAGCCGGACCAGGTCGAGTTCGTTGTTCTGGAGCGCCTGCACCCAGGCCGTGTGGTCGAGCACGCTGTAGGTGATGGTGTCGAGCAGCGGCTGCTCGCCCCACCATTTCGGGTTGCGGCCCAGGGTGATCCGGCCCTGACCGCGGTCGGTGGCGGTGATGATGAACGGGCCGGCGGTGAGGCCGATCGCGTCGACCTGACTGGTGTTGAAGGCCTCGGGGGTGCTGGTCACCGACTTCGGGTACAGCGAGCTGTTGCCGGCGAACTGGCCGCGCCAGTCGGCGAAGGGGGTGCCGAAGGTGAGCACCGCCTGCCGGTCGTCGACGCCGCGCTCGACCCGGTCGACGAACTCGAAACCGTTGGTGATGGCGATCAGGTAGCGCTTGTCCCGGCCGCTGAGCGCGTTCGCCTGCGCGGCGATGTCCTCCCAGGTGATCGGGGAACCGTCCGACCACACCGCCTTCGGGTTGATCGTGTACGTCACCCGCATCGGATCGGTGCCGGTCAGCGCGATCTCGGTGAAGTAGTCGGTGTCGACGGTGAGCTTGCCCGCCGCGTCGATCGCGAACGAGCGGGGCATCATCGGGCGCAGGATGTCGGCGATCTCGCCGTCGTTGCCGTCGTTGGACAGCGTGTTCCAGTTGGCCGGGTAGCTGGTCGTGGCCAGCCGCAGGTTCCCGCCCTCGCGCAGGGCTTCGCGCGGCAGGGGGTTGATATCGCTGGTGGTCCCGAGCGCGTCGGTCAGGCCCGTGGCCGAATCGTCGGCGGACCCGCACCCCGCCACGATCATCCCGGCCGCCACCACCACGGCGGCGCAACGCAGCCTGGCACGACGACGGGCTTGCATTCCTCGGGATCTCATGGCGGGGCCTCCTGCGTGATCAGCCGCTGACGACGGGTTCCGGAACGGCCGCGATCAGCGAGCGGGTGTACTCGTGCCGAGGATCGGCGAAGATCTGCTCGGCCGGGCCCGATTCGACGATCTTGCCGCGCAGCATGACGGCGATGTCGTGGGCCAGATTGCGCACCACCGAGAGGTCGTGCGAGACGAACAGATACGACAGCCCGCGCTCGGCCTGCAGGTCACGCAGCAGATTCAGCACGCCGGCCTGGATCGACACGTCCAGCGAGGAGACGGGTTCGTCCAGGACGAGCAGCTGCGGGTCCAGCGCCAGGGCGCGCGCGATGCTGATGCGCTGCTTCTGGCCGCCGGAGAAGTCGGCCGGGTAGCGGTCGGCGTGTTCGGGCCGCAGCCCGACCTGGCGCAGCAGCTCGGGCACCCGGCGGTTGACCTCCTCGCGCGAGCGGCCGTCGATGCGCAGCGGCTCGGCCAGCGCGTCGAAGATCGGCAGGCGCGGATCGAGCGAGGCGCTCGGGTCCTGGAAGACGATCTGCATCTTGCGGCGGATCTCGCGGGTGCGGGCCTTGGTGAGCGTCGCGACGTCGTTGCCGAGCACCTCGATGCTGCCCGACTGCGGCCGCACCAGGTCCATGATCTGCGACAGCGTGGTCGACTTGCCTGAGCCCGATTCGCCGACCAGGGCCAGCGTGCGGCCCGCGCGCACGGCGAAGCTGATGCCGTCGACCGCGCGGACCTCGCCGGTCTTGCGGCGCAGGATCACCCCGGAGGTGAGCGGGAAGGTCTTCACCAGGTCGGTGACCCGCAGGACGACATCGGACTCCACCGCCTCCGGCTGCGCCGGGGTGGCGATCTCCTTGCGGTAGGCGTCGAACAGCTGCGCCGAGCCCACCTCGGCGGTGCGGATACAGGCGACCGAGTGCCGGGGCGCGACCTTCTCCAGCGGCGGCTCGGCGGCGGTGCAGTCGTCGATCGAGACCGGGCAGCGCGGGGCGAACGAGCAGCCGCGCGGCAGGTCGTGCATGGCGGGCGGCGCGCCGACGATCGGGATCAGCGGGCGGCGCGGCGGGCCGTCCATGCGCGGGATGGAACCGAGCAGGCCCACCGTGTACGGCATCCGGGGCGCGGTGAAGAGCTCGGCGACCGGGGCGGTCTCGACGACCTTACCCGCGTACATGACCGCGACCCGGTCGGCGATCGTCGCGGCGATGCCCATGTCGTGGGTGATCATGATGACGCCCGCGCCGGTGATGTCGCGCGCCTTGCGCAGCAGGTCGAGGATCTGCCGCTGCACGGTCACGTCGAGCGCGGTGGTCGGCTCGTCGCAGATGATCAGCGCCGGATCGTTGGCGATGGCCATGGCGATCACCACGCGCTGGCGCATGCCGCCGGAGAACTCGTGCGGGAAGGCCCGGGCCCGCGCCCGCGCGTCGGGGATACCGACGAGCTCGAGCAGTTCGATCGCGCGTTCGGCCGCTTCCTTGCGGTGCATCGTGCCGTGCGCGAGCAGCGCCTCGGCCACCTGATCACCCACCCGGTACACCGGGGTCAGCGCCGAGAGCGGGTCCTGGAAGACCATGCTGACCGAGGAGCCGCGTAGTTTCGACATCTGCTTGTCGCCCAGACCGAGCAGCTCGCGCCCGCGCAGCCGGATCGAACCCTGCACGCGCGCTTGCTCGGGCAGCAGGCCGATCACGGCCAGCGAGGACACCGACTTGCCGGACCCGGACTCGCCGACGATGGCCAGCACCTCGCCGTCGGCCACGGTGTAGTTCACCCCGCGCACCGCGTCGACGCGTCCTTCCTCGCCGGGGAAGGAGACCCGCAGATCGGTGACTTCGAGCAGCGGCGCGGTGGACGTGTTCGAGGTCATCGCTTCTCGGCTTTCTTCAACTCCACCTGCGCTTCGTCCTTCTTCTCCGCGACTTCTTTGCGCGCCTTGCGGGCGCCGCGAGCGCCCGGGTCGAACGCGTCGCGCAGGCCGTCGCCGACGAGGTTGGCGCACAGCACGATCGTGATCAGCAGGCCGCCGGAGAACAGGAACAGCCACGGATAGGTCAGTGCCGACTTGGTGCCCGTCGCGATCAGCGATCCCAGCGACACATCGGGCGGCTGCACACCGAAACCGAGGAAGCTGAGCCCGGTCTCGGCGCTGATCGCCGCGCCGACGGCCAGCGTGGTGTCGATGATCAGGATCGAAGCGATGTTCGGGATGATGTGGCTGATGATCACCTTGTGCGTCGGCGCGCCCATATAGCGTGCGGCGCGCACGAATTCGCGTTCGCGCAGGCTCATCGTCAGGCCGCGGATGATGCGTGCCGCGATCATCCAGCCGAACACGCTGAGCAGCACGATCAGGATGGCGATCGAGCCGGACCCCTTGGTGCGCGGGGCGAAGATCGCGATGATGATGAACGCGGGGACCACCAGCAGCAGGTCGACCAGCCACATGATGGCCCGGTCGGGCCAGCCGCCCAGCAGCCCGGCCACCGCGCCGGCGGTGGAGGCGATGATGCTGGAGAAGATCGCCACGCAGAAGCCGATCACCAGCGACTTCTGCAGCCCGCGCATGGTCTGGGCGAGCACGTCCTGGCCGATCTGGGTGGTGCCGAACGGATGCTCGGCGCTCGGCGGCTTCAACAGGGCCTTGTAGTCGAGCTGCTGGTAGTCCCACGGCAGCAGCGGCGGCAGCGCGAAACTGAGGATGAACAGCAGGATCAGGATCACCGCGCCGACCACGGCGGGCTTGTTGCGCAGGAAGCGGCGCCAGACCAGCTTGCGGCGGCCCGCCGCGGCGGCCTCGGGTGCGCCGACGGCGATGAGTTCGGTTTCGGTCATGACACACGCACCCTCGGGTCGAGCAGCGCCAGCACGATATCGGAGAGCAGACCCGACACCAGCACGACCAGGCCCGCGAAGGTCGCGATCGTGACGACGATGTAGAGGTCCTGGGCATTGATGCCGTCGACGAACCATTCACCGACGCCGTGCCAGCCGAAGATCTTCTCCACGAAGGTGGCGCCGGTGATCAGGCCACCGAGGCTGTAGGCGAACAGGGTGGCCATCGGGATGAGCGCCGTCCGCAGGCCGTGTTTGTAGAGCGCGCGGTTGCGCGAGAGGCCCTTGGCGCGGGCGGTGCGGATGAAATCGCTCTGCAACACGTCGAGCATGGCGTTGCGCTGGTAGCGGCTGTATCCGGCGGCGGCGCCGAGCACCAGCACCAGGGTCGGCAGGACCATATGCTGTGCGCGGTCGACGAACTGGTTCCACAGGCCGACGACCTGGGTGGCCGAGGTCTCGCCGGTGTAGAGGAAGATCTGCGTCCCGGTAGCCGTATTGATCTGTAGCGCACCGTATTTCAGCAGCGTGGCCAGCAGGAACACCGGCGTCGAGATGATCAGCAGCGAGACCACCGTCGCGAAGTAGTCGCTGAATTTGTACTGCCGGATCGCGCTCGCCGCGCCGATCAGCACGCCGAGCACGGTGCCGATCACCGAACCGAGGATCAGCAGCCGCAAGCTCACCGCCACCCGCCTGCCCAGCTCCTCGCTCACCGGCTGCCCGGCCAGCGTCGTCCCGAAATCCCCTTGCACGACGCCGCCGAGCCAGCTGAGATAGCGCTGAGGGATCGGCTCGTCGAGGTGCAGTTGCTCGGCCTTGGCATCGATCACGGACTGTGGCGGGCGCGGATTGCGCTGCTCGAGGCTCTCGAGCGGGTTGAACGTGAGGGATGCGAGGCTGAACGTCAGGAACGAGGCCAGCAACAGGAGCACGATGTAGTTGAGCGTGCGCCGCAACAAGAAGCCGGTCATCAGTCCCCTCTGGATCGGGTAATCAGGCCCTGATCATAAGGACAGTCCGCCGTCCCCGCGTGGCGACGTGCGGCAGGATGGAATGGATGACGCCCCTGCACCCGAAACCGAAGCTGGTGGCCACCGACGTCGACGGCACGCTGATCGACGACGCCGACAAGGTCTCGGCCCGCACCAAGGCCGCCGTCGCCGCGCTCGTCGACGACGGTGTCACCTTCGTGCTCGCCACCGGCAGGCCGCCGCGCTGGATCGACCCGGTGGTCAGCGAGCTGGGGTACGCCCCGCTCGCGGTGTGCGGGAACGGCGCGGTCATCTACGACAGCGCGACCGACCGGATCCTGTCCAGCCACACCCTCGACGTGGACACCCTCGCCTGGCTGGCCGAGCTCGCCGAGCACGCGCTCCCCGGCTGCGGACTGGCCACCGAGCGGGTCGGCGCCAGCGCGCACGACGCGGCCACCCCGCAGTTCGTCAGCTCGCCGACCTACGAGCACGCCTGGCTCAACCCCGACGACACCGTGGTCTCGCATGCCGAGGTCATCGACTCGCCCGCGATCAAGATGCTGATCCGGCTCAGCTCGGCCCGCAGTTCCGACATGCGCGCCGCGCTCGCCCCGCTGGTGGGGGACCGCGCCGAGATCACCTACTCCACCGAGAGCGGGCTGATCGAGATCGCGGTGCCGCGGGTGACCAAGGCGTCGGGGCTGGTCGAGGTGGCGCGGCGGTTCGGGATCGACGAGGGGTCGATCGTGGCCTTCGGCGACATGCCCAACGACGTGCCGATGCTGACGATGGCCGGGCACGGCGTCGCCATGGGTAACGCCCATCCCGAGGCTCGCGCGGCGGCCGACGAGGTCACCGGCAGCAATGTCGACCACGGGGTGGCGATGGTGCTCGAACGCTGGTGGAACTGACCCGCGACATCAACAGCCGGTGCCCTCACGAGGAGGCGCACCGGCTGTTCTTCGCCGTGACCGGGGGCTAGCCGGCCGGGGCGGGTTCGGTGGCGACCGGCGGTTGCGCCGGTGCCGGTTCCACGGGGACGGACTGCGGTTCGGCCGGGACCTGCGGGGCGACCGGCTCGGTCGGCGCCGGAGCGGCGGGTGCCGCGGGGACCGTCGAGGTGGGGGCGGTGGTGGCGGGCGCCTGCTCCGGCTTGGTGCCGTTCATGCCCTCCATCTCGGCCTTGTAGGTCTCGTTGTAGGTCTTCCAGAACGTGGTGACGATGCCGGTCAGCTCGTTGAGCACCAGCGAGCCGTTCTGGAAGTCCGTGCGCAGGCCGTCCGGCACCAGGTAGGCGCTGCCGGTCGGCAGACCGAGCACGCCCGAGTCGCCGCCGAGGCTGAGGTAGCGGTCCAGGATCGCCCCGACCACCTCGAAGACCGCGCCGTTCTCCCCGGAGAAGATGTAGCCGTTGGCGAACTTCGCGTACTGGCGGCCCTGCGCGCCGGACAGCAGATCCGACTTCGGCGCGCCGAGCGGACCGTCGACGCCGCCGCGGCTCACCCAGTGCCTGGCGATCTCGTTCGAGCCGGACAGGCCGAGCAGCTTGTCGACCAGCGCGCCCAGCTCGGCCATGTTGCCCTGCTGCGGTTCCTGTTCCTGCTGTTGCGGCGCGCGGGCCTGCTGGCTCGGCGGCCGTTCCGGCGTCGCGGGGGAGGAGTAGGTGCTGTTGCCCGCGGCGATCCCGCGGATGCGGTCCATCAGGGCGTAGGCGGCGTCACCGGGGCAGTCGGTGTTGCCGACGTCGCGGTGCGCGAACACCGTCGGCAGGTCGACCGCCTCGTCCTGGGCGTACGGGGTGAACTCGGTGCCCTCGGAGTACATGGTGGTGTGGCCCTTGGGGTTGATCCCCGCGAGCTTGGCCCGCCAGCCGACGAACTTGCCGATCGCGTTGATCGACTCGGTGCTCGGCGTCTCGGTCTCGTAGTTGCCCATCAGCGCCACCCCGACGGTGTTCTCGTTGAACCCGCCCGCGTGCGCGCCCTGCACCGCCCGGTCGAGGCCGCCGTAGCGGCCCTCGAAGATCTGGCCGTACTGGTCGACCAGGGCGTTGTAGCCGATGTCGCACCAGCCCAGGGTCTCGGCGTGGTAGGCGTAGATCGCGCGGACGATGCCCGCCGACTCGGCCCGGCTGTAGTCGTTGCGACCGGCCGTGTGGTGCACGGTGATGCCGCCGACGCCGTCGTCGTAGGTGGGTTCCTGGCAGCGGATCGACTCGTCGGCACCCCACTGCGCGCGGGTGATGACCTTCGGGCCACCGCCCGGCAGCGCGGCGGCGACGTCGGTGAGTCCGGCGTCGATGGCGGCGCGGCCCGGGTTGATCAGGATCGCCTTGAGCGCGGCCTCGGTGAGATGGGCCGGATCGCTGTGGTCGGGTCCGGCGACCGGCTTGCGGGTCACCAGCATCTGCACCGCGGTGGTCTCGCCGACGTAGATCGGCTCGGTGCCGGTCGGCGCGTCGGCGGGGGTCTGGTCGGTGGCCCTGGTGTCGACCGGATCGGCGTCGTACCAGGGGCCCCAGTTGCCGTCGAGCTGCCGGGCGCGCAGCTTGGTCGTGGTGTTCACCAGGTCGCGCGCGGTGACCGCGACCATGCTGAACGGGGTGTCCTGGGTGAGCTCCTTGACCTGCGCGCCGACCTGGTCGATCAGGTCGGGCCCGACCGCGCCGGGCGACAGGGCTGGGGTCTCGGGGGTGGTGCCGGGTTCCAGGTTGGCCGGATCGGCGATGAACTTCATCCCGGACGGGCGGTGCTGGACGACCGGCGCGCCCGCCGGGGGCGTGGTCGCGGGTGCGGCCGGTGCCGGAGCGGCCGGTGCCGGAGCCGCCGGTGCGGGGGCGGCGGGTGCCGGAGCCGCCGGTGCCGGGGCTGCGGGTGCCGGGGCTGCGGGCGCGATCGGTGCCGGGGCGGCCGTCGTCGTCGTTGGCGCGGCGGGCGGCGCGGTCGGGACCGAGGTGCTCGGAACCGGCGGCCGCGCGGCGGGCGCGTTGCCCTGCTGGGCGGGCGCGGGCGTCGTGGTGGTCGGCTGCGCCTTCGTCGGGATCGCCGGGAGCGGGATCTCGGTGGGCAGCGCCACGCCCGGTGGAACGGGCAATCCCGGCGGCACCGGAATCGAGGTCGGCAGCGGCAGCATCTGCAGATCCGACAGGTGCAGATCGGGCAGGTCGAGACCGGTCAGTTCGCGCAGCGGGACCGTGATGTCGGGGACGGCGGTCAGCGCGACCTCGGCCAGCTGGGTCGGCACCGCCGCGAGCTGGGAGTCGTTGGTGCTGCGGTAGTCGGTCGAATCGCTCAGCGCGAACGCGCCGACGGGTGCGGCGACGGCGAGCGTGGTGACCACCGGGAGCACGTAGGAACGTTTCGGCTTTCGATATCGCACGTGCCTTCTCCAATCAGGGTCGAGCTCGTAGACCTTGGTGGCATCGGGGTCATCACCGGCAAGTGATGCTTGCTTCCTCGTGCCTCACACACCACACTAGTTAACATACGTCACACATCTAAACCTCAACTTGAGGATTATGTGATTGCTCGAATGTAGCCTTCGGAACCCGCTCGGCCACGACGACATGCCGACGCGAGCTCCGCCGGTCGAACCGCGACACCGTGGGAGCGCAGTATGAGAGCGGACACCAAGATCAACCGCAGTACCCGCAGGGGCACCCGGCGCCGCGCCGTGCCGATGATCAAGACCGCGCCGCTGCCGGTACTGGTCGGTGGCACCGCACTGGCGCTCACCGGCGCGTTCGGGCTGTGGCAGATCCTGCCCGGCCAGGTCGCCCCGACCGTCGGCGCCGGCCACGGACGCGGAATGAGTCAGGTGGGCGCGTTCGACAGCGCCAGGGAGGGCCGGTCCGCCGAGGAGATCCTCGGCCACTACTACCCGGGCGCCGACCTCGGTCAGGTCGGGCCGCTCACCATCGGGGTCCGGCTGCAAGCCCAGGACGACGCCACCCTCGACACCTTCGCCGCCGCGGGCGCGCAGGTCGCGGGCCGGATGATCGGGCCGGGCGAAGCCGCCCACCTCACCCCGCTGCCCGACGGCGGCGCGAATGTCGTGGTGACCACGGGCTGCGACGGCGAAGTGCTGTGGCAGGCCGCGACCGACGATCCGTTCGTCTATCCGCTCGATCCGGCACCGGGCAGGCCCGCCGCCGAACACCTGACGCTGTGCGGCGGTACCGGCTATCGCGGCGCGCTCGGTGTCGCGCTGGAAGGGGGCGCGTACCGGACCGTCAACCAGGTCGATCTCGACGACTATCTCGCCGGCGTGCTGCCCGCCGAGATGCAGGCGAACTGGGCTGATCAGGGTGCGTTCGAGGCGCTGCGCGCGCAGGCCATCGCGGCCCGCTCCTACGCGCTCGCCGAGAACCGCTACGACTATGCGCAGACCTGCGACACCACCGACTGCCAGGTGTATCCGGGGACGGTGAAGGAGGACACGCGCACCACCGAGGCCGTCGCGGCGACCGCGGGCACCGTGCTGCTGCGCGACGGGCTGATCCTGCGCTCGGAGTACTCGGCCGCGCCCGACGGTGGCCGCCCGGCCGACATCGAGACCTTCGCCGTCGGCCCCGCGCCCGGCGATCTCGTCGAAACCGCACCGGCCCCCACCGCTCCCACCGCGCCGACCAGGCCCGACCCGACCATCGAAGCGCTGGCCGGCGAGACCGCGATCGACACCGAGTACCGGCGGATCGGCGGTCCGGAGAGCACCATCGGCGCGCCGATCGGGCCGGAGATGATGCTGCCGCAGCGGGCGGGCACGTACCGGCTGTACACCAACGGTGTCATCGTGGCGACCAAGACGCTCGGTGCCCAGGTGGTCGACTTCTCGACGCTGCTGCAACTGGTGCCGGAGGTGGGCGATCAGCTGCCGCCGTCGGCCTCGGGGCAGCCGAAGGTGACGACGCCGGAGGGGACGGCACCCACGGGTGTCGCGCCGGGAACACAGGCTTCGGTGCCCGCGCATCCCGGCGCGCCTGCCCAGGCCGCCGCGGGCGGTGCTCCGGTCGGCCCGGTGCACGGCCCGGTGAATCCCGTTGCCGTGCCCGCGAATTCGCATGCCGCGCCACACGGCCCGGTGAATCCTGTTGCCGTGCCGCAGGTTCCGGTGAATCCGGCTAACGGTCAGCAAGCTCCCGTGGCCGGTCAGCAGAATCCGGGCGTCTACGACGGCGAGTAGCCGCCTGGGATCAGTCCAGGGTGGTGTCCTCCAGTCCGACGGCCAGGGTGCGCAGGAGTCCGGCGAGCTGCTCGCGGTCCTCGGCGCCGAGTGCCGCGAGCAGGCGCTGCTCGTTGTCCATGTGCAGCGGCAGCAGCCGGTCGACCAGCTCCCTGCCCTCGTCGGTGAGCTGGACGAAGACCGAGCGGCGGTCGTCGGCCGATGGCACCCGGCGGACCAGGTTCTTGGCGGCCAGCCGGTCGATGCGATTGGTGATCGCGCCGGAGGTGACCATCGCGGCGCGGTTCAGCGAGCCCGCGGTCAGCCCGGTGTCGCCGCCGGAGCGGCGCAGCGTCGCGAGCACGTCGAACTCCCAGAATTCCAGGCCGTGACCGGCGAAGAAGCGCTTGAGGTCCTGTTCGAGGACGCGCGAGAGCCGGGTGATCCGGCCGACGATCGCCATCGGTGACACATCGACATCGGGTCGCTGGATCTCCCAGTGCTCGGTGATCAGATCGACGGCGTCCCGCATGCGCATCCCTCTCTATTGAAAATCTTAACGTTCATCTACTTGACGATGAGGCATCCCGCCGGGTAGATATTTCAATGTTGAGATTATCAATCAGGAGCGAACATGACGACGGCAACTCGCCCGACCGGCTACGCGGGCACCCTCGCACTCACCGCACTGACCCCGATCGTCTGGGGTTCCACCTATGCCGTCACCACCGAATTCCTGCCGCCGGACCGGCCGCTGTTCACCGCGCTGATGCGCGCGCTGCCCGCCGGTCTCGCGCTGCTGGCGCTGACCAGGGTGCTGCCGCACGGCATCTGGCTCGGCCGCGCCGCCGTCCTCGGCATCCTCAATATCGGCGCGTTCTTCCCGCTGCTGTTCCTGGCGGCCTACCGGCTGCCGGGCGGGGTCGCCGGCGTGCTCGGCGCGGTGGCGCCGATGATCGCGCTGGGCTTCGCCGCGGTCCTGCTGTCCGAGACGCCGACCCGGCGCAAGGTGCTCGCGGGCCTGATCGGCGTCTTCGGGGTGGCGCTGGTGGTGCTGCGCGGCAATGCCGAGCTGGACACGATCGGTGTCGTCGCCGGTCTGGCCGGCGCGGCGTCGATGTCGGCGGGCACCGTGCTGACCAAGAAGTGGGGACGTCCCGATGGCGTCGGTCCGCTGGCGATGACCGGCTGGCAGCTGACCGCGGGCGGCCTGTTCATCCTGCCGCTCGCCGTCCTGATCGAGGGCGCGCCGCCCGCTATGGACGCGCAGGCCATCGGTGGCTACCTGTACCTCGGCGTCATCGGCACCGCGCTGGCCTACTGGCTGTGGTTCCGCGGGATCTCGCGGGTGCCCGCGACCTCGGTGGCCTTCCTCGGGCTGCTGAGCCCGATGTCGGCCGCGGTCATCGGCTGGATCGCGCTCGGTCAGGCGCTGACTCCGCTACAGGTCCTCGGCCTGGCCATCGCGCTGGGCGGCACCGTGCTCGGTCAGATTCCGCCGAAGCCCGCGTCGACGGTGGGTGCCGCGCGGACCGGAGTCATCACGAAGGTCGCGGTTCTGCCCGTGCCGGAGACGGTTTCGGCCGCGCGCTGAGGTGAACCATCAGCCGCGCATCGCCTGCATCAACTGGTCCTCGGTGAGGGCCGGAACCGGCAGGGGGTGCGCGGCTTTCGCGCGCAGGCCGTCCAGGATCAGCGCGAGGTTGCGGCGCCAGAGATCGGGGGCGACGGTCGCGGTCGCGGCGACCACGCTCGTGTGCGACCAGGTGATGAAGGCGATGTCCTCGAGCGTCCAGTCCGGCCGCAGCGCGCCTGCGGCCTGGGCGCGCTCGATGATCCGGCGCATCAGGCCGTGCCCGTGGTCGCGCGCGCGGGCCAGCGCCTCGCTCGGCGGGTTGCGCAGGGCGAGTTCGCCGAGGATGCGGTCGCTCGCCTGGAGCTCGCAGATCCGCTCGACCAGGACCGTGAACGACTCCCACGGATCGGTGAGCTCGAGCGCCTGCTCGGCGATCCTGGTGCCGGCCTCGACGCGGTCGGCCACGGCGGCGGCGATCAGGTCGTCGCGGGTGGGGAAGCGGTTGTAGAGGGTGCCGATCGCGACGCCCGCGCGTGCGGCGATGTCCTTGAGCGGGGCGTCGAGGCCGCGCTCCTCGAAGAGCTCGCGGGCCGCGGTGACCAGCGCGTCGCGGTTGCGCTTGGCGTCGCTGCGCAACGGCTTGTCCTCGGGCATTCGCCGATCCTACAAATCACCGCTGCCAATTATCTTGAGCCTAGGTTCAACTTGGTGCTATCTTGCGAAAACTTGAACCAATACTCAACTTAGTGAGGTAGTCGGATGAGCACGCTCGCGATCTTCGGATACGGACCCGGCCTCGGCGCCGGGACGGCACGGGAGTTCGGCCGCAACGGTTTTCGGGTCGCGATGATCGGCCGCGACCCGGCCGCGGCCGCCGAACGCGCGGCGGCCCTGCGCGCCGACGGCGTCGAGGCCGAGCCGTTCGCGGCCGACATCACCGATTCCGCGCAGCTGACCGAGGTCGTCGCGCGGGTCGAAGAGAAGCTGGGGCCGATCGAGGTGGCGGTGCACGCGGCGGCCGCGGGGATGTCGATCCGCGCCGAGTCGACCAGGGCGGTCGACCGGCGGTCGCTGGAGCTGCCGTTCGCGCTCAAGGTGTACTCGTCGATCGAGCTCGGCCGGGCGTTGCTGCCGGGGATGCTCGCGCGCGGCCATGGCGCGCTGCTGTTCTCCTCGGGCGCCTCGGAGGCGAATCTGCAGCCCTACCTGGCGAATATGGGTGTCGCGCTGGGGGCCCAGCGGGCCTATGTCCGGCAGCTGGCCGCCGAGCTCGACGGCACCGGGGTCTACGTCGGGCTGCTTGCCATCGGCGCGCTGATCGAGCACAGCGCCGTGCAGCTGGAGATCGACGCGCATCCGGAACTGATCCCCGACGGCCTGGTGCTGCCCCGCATCGGCAATGCCGAGCTCGGTGCCAGGTACTGGCGGATGTACACCGAGCGCGACGCCGTCGAGGTCGAGATCGGGTTCTGAGATTTGGGGTTGACCTTGACGTAGCGTCAACTTGCAGACTGAGGACACCGACGAGAAAGGGACAGGTCATGGCGGGTGAATGGTCCATCCAGGACCTCGCGAAAGCCGCGGGCACCACCAGCCGCACGCTGCGCCACTACGGGCAGCTCGGCTTGCTGGAACCGAGCCGGATCGGCGCCAACGGCTACCGCTACTACGACCAGAACTCCCTGATCCGCCTGCAGCGCATCCTGCTGCTGCGCGAACTCGGCCTCGGCCTTCCGGTGATCGCCGAGGTTCTCGCCGGGGAACAGGACACCGCGGGCGCGCTGCGGACGCACCTGGAGCTGCTGCGGCAGCAACAGGATCTGATCGCGCGCCGGATCGAATCGGTGTCGACCACGTTGCACAAGACCGAAAGAGGTGAACCACTCATGGCCGCAGAGGTTTTCGACGGCTTCGACCACACCCAGTACAAGGACGAGGTCACCGAACGCTGGGGCAAGGAGGCCTACGAGAGCGGCGACCGCTGGTGGCGCTCGCTGAGCGAAGCGGACAAGCAGGGATTCCTGCAGACCCAGCTCGACATCTCCGCCGACTTCGGCAAGGCCCATGCCGCGGGCCTGCCCGTCGACGGCGAGACCGTCCAGGCGATCGTCGCCAGGCACCGCGCCTGGCTCGGCGACGGCACCCAGGGCCGCCCCGTGACCGACGAATACCTGCTCAACCTGGGCGAGATGTACGTCGCCGACCCGCGCTTCCGCAAGAACTACGACGTGCACGGCGACGGCACCGCCGAGTACATCCTCGAGGCCTTCCGCGCCTACGTCGCAGGCCGGACCGCCTGATCGCGTTTCACCCGGCGCCCAGCCGGGAACTAGCAGAAAGCCGCGCCCGGACGCCACCCGCCCGGACGCGGCTTTCGGCGTCTCGGGCTGCCCGGCGTGGCCCCGGGACCTCGGTCGACGGGCTCGATCGGCCGTCGCGCCGTATAACTGACGGCGACGACGACAACGTGCAGGGGATAGTGGTGGATCAGGTGGAGCCCGAGCGGCCTTCTCGCGCGGTGACCGCGCTGGTCGCCGGGTGGCTCGGGGTGCTGGTCGGGGGTGCCGGGATCATCGTCGGCACGGCGACGGCGGTGGTGCGGGCTTTCGGGCGGGAGATCGAGCTCGATTACGCGGGTGCGGGGATCGTCGGCGGGCTGGGGGTGGTGTATCTGCTGGGGGCGGTGCTGCTGTTGCGGCGGCGGATGCTCGGCAGGCGGATTCTGGTGGGGATATCGGGGGCGATGAGCGGGGCGACCTTGCTGGTCGTTGTGCTCAACGGGGCCGGGCACGGGCTGCGGGTAGGGCCGCTGGACTGGTGGCTCGCGCTCAACGCGGTGATCCTGGTGCTCAGCCTGATCGAGCCGACGCGCCGGTGGACCACGACGCGCTAGGCCGACTCGGGATACGGTCGAGCCATGGTCGTGCGGGATGCGAAGTCGAAAGCCGGTGAGGTGACGGCGATCGTCGCCGTGTGCTGTGCCGGTGTTGCCACGGTGGCGAATCTGGTCGGGGCCGTGGTCCTGGTGCGCGCCTTCCTGAACGACCCCGACCGGCTCGACGACTCGCTGGCCCTGTTCGCCACGCTCGGCGCGCTGGTGGCGGCGTTCGCGTTCGGTTACGGCGGCATGCTGCTGGCCCGGCGCGACGAGTCCGGCCGGTGGGTGCTGATCGTGGCGGCGGGCGCGCAGCTCGGGCTCGGCGTGCTCGGGTTGCTGGCGACGCTGGTGAACTACGACTCCGAGTACGGCATCCATTGGTTCGCCGAGGAATCCGTCCTCCGATCGATTCCGATCGGGTTCGGTGGGGTACCCGGTGCGGTGACGGCGATCGTGAACCACAGCTGGGCGGCCGCGCTGGCGGCCGTCGCGCTCGGTGCGTTGGTGCTGGTGCCCGCGGCGCTGCCGTGGACGGCGGCCTACGCTCGGACCGAGCGGGCTGTCGGTTCGGCCGTATAGTTTCGGCAGGTCAGCGGCGCGACGCCGCGCTCGTTTCGGAGGGGGACACCATGGGATACCCGTATGGTCCACAGCAGGGCCACGACCCGTACGCGGGCGGTTACGCACAACCCGGCTACGCGGCCGATCCCTACGCGCAGCAGGGCTACGCCCCGCAGCCGTACGGGTACGCGCAGCAACCCGCGCCCGGATACGGTTACGGCGCACCGGCTTACGGCGCGCCGCAGCGGGCGGGCGGTGGCACCGGGATCACCGCGGCCCTGCTCTCCCTGCTGATCTCGCTGTTCGCGCTGATCGGTCTCGGCGTGGTCGCGGCCACCGAGCTGAACACCGACTCGGTCCGCAGCGACGACGCCCGCGCCGGAACGATCGCCGGTATCGCGATCGCCGCCATCCCCGCCCTGCTGTGGCTGCTCGGCTCGATCCTGCTGTTCCGCCGCAAGACCGCGGGCCGGGTGATCCTGATCATCCTGTCCACGATCGGCCTGCTGATCAGTGCGATCTCGGTCGCGATCGCGGCCAGCGAAGGCGCCCCGCCCGCCGTGGTCATCGGCAGCGTCGTCGCCACCTGCATCCCGCTGCTCATCCTCCTCTGCGCCGCGGCCCCGTCCACGGGTCGCTGGATTCGGGCCGCCCGCCAGCCTGCGTACGCTCCCTACCCGTACTACTGACGCGCGCAGGGGGATCACGCATGAGCTATCCATCCGGGCACACTCCGAGCGAGGGTGTCGCCCAGCCGGTTTCCGCGCTGCCCGCACCGCCGACGGTGCAGTACGGCCCAGGTCACGAGGGTCCGGGTGCGGGGGAATGGTGGCTCTCGCCGGGAGCCGACGCGTACCCCGGGGCCCGCGTGGGCCAACCCGGGTCGGCATCGGACGCGGGGCTTCAGATGGGCCGACCGCGGCCGACACCGGACACGGGGCTGCCGGCAGGCCAACCCTGGTCGGCACCGGATACGGGGCTGCCGGTGGGCCGACCTCGGCCGGTGGCGGACGCTGGGCGCCAGGGTCGGCCCACGCCTGACGCCGGTTCGGGTGTGCCGCTGCATCGGACGACGGCGGCGCTCGCGCTGCTCCTCGCCGGCACCTCGGCAATCACCGCGACCATCGGATTCCGGTGGGTCGCGGCGAATCCCGACGCGGGGTCCGCGACGACCGAGCAGATCTCGGACAGCGCTGCGGGCAACCTGGTTCTCACGCTGTTCTGGGTGATCGGTGGATTGTTGCTCGCCCAGCAGGTCAGATACGGCCGAGTGATCGTCTTCGTGTTGGCGGTGGCGTTCCTGTCGCAGTACGCCGAGCCCGGCGGGCTGACACCCCCCGGGAACCAGCTCGGATCGCTGATCCCCTTGGCCGGGTTGGTGCTCGGCTCGCTCTTCGTCGTCCTCCTGCTGGTCTCGGCAGCGGCGACCCGGACGCGACGGCCGCGATCCGGGCAGGTGCCGCGGGGCGTCGGCGGCCAGCCGCAGATGGGGGGATACGCCTACGGGCCTGCGACACCGGGTCGCCGCGTTCCACCACCGCCGGGATACCCGTACCACTGAGGTGTCGATGCTGAAGTGGTTGGCGGGCTGTGGGATCGACACCCGTCCACGGCGTATTTTCCGTATCGAGGTATCGGGCAGTCTGTGCCAGAAGGGGGACGCACATGAGTCGGCCATCCAGTCCTGATCCGAATGACATTGCGGCGCAGCCGGTTGCGGGGCTCCCAGGCCCAGCTCCGGCAACCGCGCAGTACGACACGGGTTCCCCGGCCGGGTCCGCACCGCTCGACCAGCGCCAGGGATACCCGAGCGCATCCGCCGGAGTTCCGAGCCCTGGTGTCGCACCTGGCGCCCCGTATCCCGGGCAGCCGTTCGCCGGGCAAGCTACGCCGAACGGTCAGTACCTCGGGCATCAGGTTCCGTCGGCCGCGCCGCCGGGATTCGGCGTTGCGCCCGGTTACCCGCATTCCGGGCCGATGCCCGCCGAGCAGGGTGCGCCGCACAGTCAGCCCGGGTACCCGCATCCCGGGCTATTGCCTGCCGGGCAGGAACAGTCGGGTGGGGAGTGGTGGCAGACGCCGGGGACACACACGCCGGTGGAGGCCGGTTACGCGCAATCGGGTGTGGAACCGCGGCACCGGGGGTTTCCGGGCGCTCGGTCGCAGGGGCGGGCATCACGGTCGCCGGGCGGGCTGCTGGACCGGGTCATCGTCGTCCTCGCCGGGGTGTTGGCTGGGTATGCGGTGATGGCATCGGTTGTCGGATTCAAGGCGAACACACTGTTCCCGGGTAACGAGTGGATGAGCGCCCGGATCATCCCCGTGACCGTGGCGCACGTCGCCCTCGCGCTGTTGTGGCTGGTTGCGACGGTTCTGCTTCTCAGACGGACGAAGGCGGTCCGAGTGATGGTCGCCGTGCTCGCGGTCGGAAACCTCGGGATGAACGTTGTCGGGGTGAGCAGTAGATGGTGGGACATCGACTCGGCACTGTCGGTGTTCACGGGGTCAGTGGACTACGTCTGTCTGGAGACAGGGTGGTATGGATGTCCGCCTTACGGGGAGGATGCCGGGTTGCGATTCACTGGGGCTGGGGCTGTGCTGGCAGCGCTCATGTTGGTTCTGCTGCTGATCTCGGCGATCAGGATGCGTGGGCGCCGGGAGGCTTCGGCTCAACTGCCAGCCGCCGGGCAGCCCGGTCGAAGTGCACGGCCGGAATACCCCTACCGGTGAGCCGAGCGCATCACCCCAGCTCAGCGGCAGGTCGGCGACTCCGCCGGGACAATCCGGCGTCTTCCGATACGCTGGGCACCCGTGACCGTCGCATCGTCCCCGGGTAACTCCGATAATTCTGCTTACGACCTGATCGTGGTCGGCTCCGGCTTCTTCGGCCTGACCGTCGCCGAGCGTGCCGCGAACCTGCTGGGCAAGCGGGTGCTGGTGATCGACCGGCGCTACCACCTCGGTGGCAACGCCTACTCCGAGCCGGAGCCCGAAACCGGCATCGAGATCCACAAGTACGGCGCGCATCTGTTCCACACCTCGAACAAGAAGGTGTGGGATTACGTCACCCAGTTCACCGAGTTCACCGGGTACCAGCACCGCGTGTTCGCGCTGCACAAGGGCCAGGCCTACCAGTTCCCGATGGGGCTGGGCCTGATCTCGCAGTTCTTCGGTCGCTACTTCAGCCCCGAAGAGGCCAAGGCGCTGATCGCCGAGCAGGCCGCCGAGGTGGAGACCGCCGACGCGCAGAACCTCGAGGAGAAGGCGATCTCGCTGATCGGGCGCCCGCTCTACGAGGCGTTCGTGCGTGACTACACCGCCAAGCAGTGGCAGACCGACCCGAAGGAACTGCCCGCGGGCAACATCACCCGCCTGCCGGTGCGCTACACCTTCGACAACCGCTACTTCAACGACACCTACGAGGGCCTGCCCAAGGAGGGGTACACGAAGTGGCTGGAGAACATGGCCGCCTCCGACCTCATCGACGTGCGCCTGAACACCGACTGGTTCGACGTGCGTGAGGAGATCGTCGCGGCCAGCCCGGACGCGCCGGTCGTCTACACCGGCCCGCTGGACCACTACTTCGACTACGCCGAGGGCGAGCTGGGCTGGCGCACGATCGACTTCGAGACCGAGGTCCTCGAGATCGGCGACTTCCAGGGCACCTCGGTGATGAACTACAACGACGCCGACGCGCCGTACACCCGCATCATCGAGCCGCGCCACTTCCACCCGGAGCGCGACTACCCGACCGACAAGACGGTCATCATGCGCGAGTTCTCCCGCTTCGCGCAGACCGGCGACGAGCCGTACTACCCGATCAACACCCCCGAGGACCGCGCCAAGCTGCTGGCCTACCGCGAGCTCGCCAAGAAGGAGACCGCCGAGAAGAAGGTGCTCTTCGGCGGCCGCCTCGGCACCTACCAGTACCTGGACATGCACATGGCGATCGGTTCGGCGCTGAGCATGTTCGAGAACGTGCTGCGTCCGCACCTGGAGTCCGGCGCGGCCCTGGTGGACGAGGCGTGAGCGCGCAGCCGGTGCTCGACGACGTGACGACGGAGACGAGGGCCAAGGCGCTGCTGCAGCGGATCATCCTGCCCCGGCCGGGCGAGCCGCTCGACGTGCGGACCCTCTACCTGGAGGAATCCACCACCAACGCGCGCCGCGCGCACGCCACCAGCCGGACCGCGCTCTCGATCGGCGCGGAGTCGGAGGTGTCGTTCTGCACCTACTTCAACGCGCTGCCCGCCAGCTACTGGCGGCGCTGGAGCGTGCTGAACTCGGTGGTGCTGCGGCTGGAGCTGGCCGGGCACGGCCGCGTCGACGTGTACCGCTCGAAGGCGGACGGCTCGCGCATTCACGTGCAGGGCAAGGAGTTCGCGGTCGCCCAGGGCGCGGACTCGGTGTTCGTGGAGTTCGAGACCGATCTCGGCCCGTTCGAGGACGGCGGCTGGATCTGGTTCGACATCACCACCGACACGGCGGTGACGCTGCTGGCCGGCGGCTGGTACGCCCCGCAGGAGGCGCCGGGCACCGGCACCATCGCGGTCGGCATGCCCACCTTCAACCGGCCCACCGACCTGGTCAAGACGCTGGCCGCGCTGGGTTCGGACCCGCTGGTGCTCGGCAATGTCGCCGCGGTGATCGTGGCCGACCAGGGCAATCGCAAAGTCGTCGACGAGCCCGGCTTCACCGAGGCCGCCGCGACGCTGGGCGACCGGCTGAGCATCCACGACCAGCCCAACCTCGGCGGGTCCGGCGGGTACAGCCGGGTCATGTACGAGGCGCTCAAGACCGACGCCGAGTTCATCGTCTACATGGACGACGACATCGAGATCGAGCCCGACTCGATCCTGCGCGCGCTGGCGTTCTCCCGGTTCGCCAAGTCGCCGCTGCTGGTCGGCGGGCAGATGCTGAACCTGCAGGAGCGCTCGCACCTGCATAGCATGGGCGAGGTCGTCGACCGCGGGATCTTCATGTGGTCCTCGGCGCCGAACGTCGAGTACGACCACGATTTCTCGAAGTACCCGCTCAAGGACCGCGACAACTCCAAGCTGCTGCACCGGCGCATCGACGTCGACTTCAACGGCTGGTGGACCTGCGTGATCCCGCGGCAGGTGGCCGAGCAGATCGGTCAGCCGCTGCCGCTGTTCCTGAAGTGGGACGACGTCGAGTACGGCCTGCGCGCCCGCGTGGCCGGCTACCCGACCATCACCCTGCCGGGTGCGGCCGTGTGGCACATGGCCTGGTCCGACAAGGACGACGCGATCGACTGGCAGGCGTACTTCCACCTGCGCAACCGCCTGGTCGTCGCCTCGCTGCACCTGCCGGGTGACGGCAAGCCGATGATCGTGAACACGGTCAAGGCCACGCTCAAGCACCTGCTGTGCCTGGAGTACTCGACGGTCGCCATCCAGAACGAGGCGATCCGCGACTTCCTGGCCGGGCCGGAGGGTCTGTTCGACCTGCTGCCGAGCGCGCTGGGCAAGATCCACGCGATGCGCAAGGACTACCCGGACGCCGTGGTGCTGCCGTCCTCGACCGAACTGCCGCTGGCCAACCGGCACGGCGTCGGCGCGGTCGGCGAGCCGGGCAACCCGATCGCCAAGGTCGCGCGCCTGGCCAAGGGCGTGGTGCACAACTTCCGCAAGGCCGACCCGGCCGCCTACGAGACCCCGCAGCTGAACGTGCCGACGCTGGACGCGCGCTGGTTCCTGCTGTCCCAGGTCGACGGCGTCACCGTGACGACCGCCGACGGCCGTGGCGTCGTCTACCGCAAGCGCGACCCGCGCAAGGCCGCCGAGCTCCTCAAGGAAGCGATGCGCCTGCGCAAGGAGCTCACCGCCCGATTCCCGGAGATGCAGCAGCGCTACCGGGCCGCGCACGCCGAGCTGACCAGCACGGCGGCGTGGGAGAAGACCTTCGGCATTTCGCAGAACGGAACCGAGAAGTGAACGCGATCAACCCGGAACTGCCCGAGCTGGAGCTGGCCGAGGAAGGCTGCGGCGGTGAGTGCGCCTGCGCGTGCGGCGACGACGAGTACATCGAGGTGCCGCTCGAGGTCGGCATCATCAACACCGTGCAGACGACCATCGGCACCAACCCGGCCGTCGTCTCGGCCGCGCGCGGCATGTCGCACTTCGGTGAGCACGCGCTGGGCTGGGTCGGCATCGCCGCGGCGGGCTGGCTGGTCGACAAGCCGCGCCGTCGGCAGTGGGCCGGTGTCGCGGTCGGCGCCGTCGGCGCGCACGCCGCGTCGATCGTGATCAAGCGGATCGTCCGGCGCCCGCGCCCGGACAGTCCTGCGGTGCAGGTCAACGTGTCGACGCCGAGCAAGCTGAGCTTCCCGTCCTCGCACGCCACGTCCACCACGGCGGCTGCGGTGTTGCTCGGCCGGTTGACCGGGCTACCCTTGCCAGCGGTGCTCGTGCCTCCGATGCTCCTTTCCCGGGTCGTCCTCGGGGTGCATTACCCTTCCGACGTGCTCGCCGGTTCCGCATTGGGGGCCGCGTCGGCAGCCGCCGTGCTAGCCGCCGAAAAGAGACTCCGACAGTGACCGCAACCGAAAGAACCTTGGCTGAGATGAGCGAAGAACCGTCCGCCGCCGTCCTCGACGAGGGCGTGGTGAAGGGCCCGCCGAAGACTCTGGTCGGCGGTGTCATCAAGGCCATCCGCCCACGTCAGTGGGTGAAGAACGTGCTCGTGCTCGCCGCGCCGCTGGCCGTCGGGCCCGAGGCGATCAGCGACGCCGGCGTGCTCGTGCACGTCGCGATCGCGTTCGTGGTGTTCTGCATGGCGGCCTCGGGTATCTACCTGGTCAACGATTCGCTCGATGTCGAGGCTGACCGGGCGCATCCGACCAAGCGGTTCCGCCCGATCGCGGCGGGCGTCGTCCCGGTCAACCTGGCGTACGCGCTGGCCGTGGTGCTGCTGATCGGCTCGATCGCCGGTTCGTTCCTGGCGTCCTGGCACCTGGCCGTGGTGATGGCCATCTACATCGCCATCCAGCTGGCCTACTGCGTCGGCCTCAAGCACCAGGCCGTGCTCGACATCTGCATCGTGTCCTCGGGCTTCCTGCTGCGCGCCGTCGCCGGTGGCGCGGCCGCGGGCATCGCCCTGTCGCAGTGGTTCCTGCTGATCATGGCGTTCGGTTCGCTGTTCATGGCGGCGGGCAAGCGCTACGCGGAACTGCAGATCGCGCTGGAGACCGGCGCGAAGATCCGCAAGTCGCTGCAGTACTACACGCCGACCTACCTGCGCTTCATCTGGACGCTCGCGGCCACCGCCGTCGTGGTGTTCTACGGCCTCTGGGCGTTCCAGCAGGACTCGGCTCGTGACACCCAGTGGTACTCGATCTCCATGATCCCGTTTACCATCGCAATCCTGCGTTACGCGGTCGACGTCGACGGTGGCGAGGCCGGTGAACCCGAAGAGATCGCGCTGGGGGACCGCATCCTGCAGTTCCTCGCTATTGCCTGGATCGGAGCGGTAGGTGTCGCTGTCTATCTCACCTGACGAGATCGTGGTAGCGGAGCAGGAAACAACCGAATACGAGCGGCTACGCGACGACGAGCAGTCGGCGCGTCCGGCCGCTCGTTTCGCGACCCTGTCCCGCGCCACCTTCGTCGGTGGGGTGGTACTCACCGTCGTCGTGTTCGCGGTGGGTGCCTGGCAGCGGCGCTGGATCGCCGACGACGGCCTCATCGTGCTGCGGACGGTGCGCAACCTGCTCGCGGGCAACGGCCCCGTCTTCAACATGGACGAGCGGGTCGAGGCCAACACCAGTACCGCGTGGACCTACCTGGTCTGGTTCTTCAGCTGGCTCACCCAGGCGCGGCTCGAGTACGTGGTGCTCGGCGTCGCGCTGACGGTCTCGCTGCTGGCGATGGTGTTCGCCATGCTCGGCACCGCCCGGCTGTGGGGCGGGACCAGCGGTCAGCTGCTCATCCCGGCGGGCGTGCTCGTCTACATCGCGCTGCCGCCCGCCCGTGACTACGCCACCTCCGGGCTGGAGAGCGGCTTGGTGATCTGCTGGGTCGGGCTGCTGTGGTGGTTGATGATCCGCTGGAGCCAGGCCGCGGTGGTGCGCGTGCCGAGCCTGCTCGGACTCGTCTTCCTGGCCGGTCTCGCGCCGCTGATCCGGCCGGAGGCCACGCTGATCGGCGTGCTCGCCCTCGGCATGATCTTCCTCGCCCCGATGCCGCGGTTCCGGTACGGCCCGATCGCGCTGCGCGCGCTGATCGTGTTCGTCGCCGGGATCGTGCCGGTGGCTTACCAGATCTGGCGGATGGGCTACTACGGCCTGCCCTACCCGAACACCGCGGTCGCCAAGGACGCGGGCGGGGCCAAGTGGGGCCAGGGCATGAAGTACCTGTGGGACCTGGTCGGCCCGTACTACCTGTGGATTCCGCTGCTCGTGCTGCTGATCGCCGGTGTGGTCACCGCGGTGGCGCGCGGGGTCACGGTGCGGCCGCGGTGGTCGGTGGCGGCGATCCGGACCTGGCTGCGGTCGCCGAGCGCGGTCGTCACCATGGTGCTGGGCAGCGGCCTGCTGCTGACGGTCTACGCGATCCGCGTCGGCGGTGACTTCATGCACGGCCGGATGCTGCTGACCCAGCTGTTCCTGCTGCTGCTGCCGGTGGCGGTCGTACCGATCCGGTTGCCGGCCGGCGGGCTGCGGGCGTTCACCCCCCGTGACTGGTCGACGGTGGTCGTGCTGGCCGCGCTGCTCGGCACCGCGGGCTGGTCGCTGTACGCGGCGAGCACCACCGCGATCAAGACCGGCACCAAGATCAGTTCCTCCGGCATCGTCGACGAGCGCGTCTACTACGTGCTCAACACCGGCAAGGATCATCCGATCCTGGCCGAGGACTACCTCGACTACCCGCGCATGCGGGCGATGGTCAACGACATCGCGGCCAACCCCAACGGCGGCCTGCTGCTGAACTCGCCGTCGTACACGTTCTGGTACCTGGACCCGCCGCCGCAGCCGATCCCCGAGGGCGGCGCCGGGCACACGGTCTACTTCCTGAACCTGGGCATGACCAGCATGAACGTGCCGCTGAGCGTGCGCGTCATCGATCCGATGGGCCTGGCCTACCCGCTGGCCGCGCATTCGGACCGGCTCGCCGACGGCCGCATCGGGCACGACAAGAGCCTGTACCCGGACTGGGTGGTCGTCGACTCGGGCATGGTGGACATCCACCCGTGGATGCCCTGGTACATGGACGAGGAGTGGGTCACCCAGGCGCGCACGGCGATGTCGTGCCCGGAAACGCAGGCGCTGATGATCTCCACGCGCGATCCGCTCACCTTCGATCGGTTCAAGCACAACCTGCGTCATGCGCTGAGTTTCGCGAAGTACCGGATCGACCGGGTGCCCAAGTACGAGATCCAGCGCTGCGGATTGGTTGATCCATTCCCCGAGCCGCCGCGCTGAAACGGTCTACATGCGTCACACTGGGCCCACGGGTTATCCGTCGGCTCAGTGGTTACACCCCTGGCCTGGGGTTTCCCAGTGGCGTTCGCCGCTTAATCACTTTTCGGTAACGCCAGGCTATCGATGTCACGATATGGTCTTCGAGGAACGGCCCGTCGGCGCACTGGTGTGCCGGTAGTAAGTCGGCGGTCATTTGCAACCGCGGTTCCGCGCGAACCGCACGAGGAAAGGCCCAAAACAGAATGCGTGGCGGACGTCTCAGAGCCCGGGGAGCCGGCTGGCTCAAGCGGTCGATGCTTCTCTCCCTGGCTGTTGTCCTACCGCTCGGTGCGGCGGTGGCCGGCCCGACCGGCACCGCTTCGGCGGCGTTCGATCCCAGTGGCTTCGACTTCTGGGTCGACTCCGAGATGGGCCCGATCAAGAACCGGATCTTCCGCGCGGCCGACGGCAACACCGGTCGCGTCGTGTACGCGCTCGACGGCATGCGCGCCCGCGACGACCTCAGCGGCTGGGAGATCGACACCAATGTCGCCCGGGCGCTGACCGCGGCCAACATCAATGTCGTCATGCCGGTCGGCGGCCAGTCCAGCTTCTACGCCGACTGGAACGCCCCGAGCAACTTCTTCGGTCTCGACACCGGTTCGGGCGGCAGCTCGACCGGTTCGGCGGCCACCGGGTCCGCGATGACGGGCTCGTCGATCGCGCCGGCCCAGGTCGCGGGCAAGAAGAACACCTACAAGTGGGAAAGCTACCTGACCGGCAACCTGCGCAACGCGCTGTCGGCCCGGCTCGGCTTCAACCCCAACAACAACGGTGTGTTCGGTCTGTCGATGGGTGGCTCGGCCGCGCTGACGCTGGCCGCCTACCACCCGGACCAGTTCAGCTTCGCCGGTTCGTTCTCCGGCTACCTGAACATCTCGGCGCCGGGTATGCGTGAGGCGATGCGGGTGGCGATGGTCTCCGCCGGTGGCTTCAACATCGACGCCATGGCGCCGCCGTGGGGCCCGCAGTGGCTGCGGATGGACCCGTTCGTCTTCGCGCCGCGGCTGGTGGCCAACGGCACCCGCGTGTGGGTGTCGGCGGCCAGCGGTATCCCGGGCGCGGGTGACGTGTCCAACCCGATGGAGATCGTGCAGGGTGTGCCGCTGGAGCTGCTCGCGATGGTGAACAGCCGCGCCTTCCAGGTGCGCATGGCCACCCTCGGCGGCGGCAACGCGAACTTCGACTTCCCGCTCACCGGCGTGCACAACTGGCGCAACTGGGAGACCGAGGTCAACCGCATGATCCCGGATCTGTCGGCCAACATCGGCTAGCCCGATCCGCTCGAAGACGAACCGCCCGGTGCCTGACGCACCGGGCGGTTTTCTTCGTTTCCGTCACGATCCGACTGATAGCCGGTGACGAATTACGTGCGGCAAGTCACCGTGAGTTGTGCTCTGGGTCACTTTCCAGCAACATGTAAGCATTCGTCATTGATTCATACACAGTGAGCATGCGTCGAGGTTGATTCGTCCGTTTTGCCCTGGATTGATCGCTTTCGACGCCCGATGAGGGATCCGACGGTATAGCTCGGGGTTTGCGCTGTCGGTTCAGCCGAGAAAGGTCTAGTCGAATGCGAACACTGCGCTGGAAGCGTCGGCCCGTGAAGACCGCAGCCCCCGGATCGTGGGCTCGGCGCTGGGCCGCCGGCGTATCCATGGCACTGCTGGTGCCGATCGGAACGGTCATCGCGGGCGGCGCCGCCCCCGCGTCCGCCGGATTCAACCCCGCCGCCTTCGACTTCTGGGTCGACTCCGGGATGGGCCCGATCAAGACGCGCATTCTCCCGGCGCGAAACGGCAATACCAATCGCGTCGCCTACGTCCTCGACGGCATGCGCGCGCCGGAGAACCTCAACGGCTGGGAGATCGAAACGGATATCCCGAATGCGCTCGCCGCTGCGGATATCAACGTGGTGATGCCGGTCGGCGGTATGTCGAGCTTCTATGCCGACTGGAACTCGCCCAGCGAATTCTTCGGTATTGCCGGTAACGGCGCGCCGAACGCGGGCTCCGGCGCGGCCAACGCGCTCTCCGGCGGGCCCGGCAAGAGCTACCGGTACCAGTGGGAATCGTTCCTCACCAACGATCTGCCGAACGCCCTCGCGGGCAGGCTCGGCTTCAGCCGCCACCGCAACGGGGTGTTCGGGCTGTCGATGGGTGGCTCGGCCGCGCTGACGCTGGCCGCCTACCACCCGGATCAGTTCTCCTTCGCCGGCGCGTTCTCCGGCTACCTGAACATCTCGGCACCCGGTATGCGCGAGGCCATCCGCATCGCCATGCTGGACGCGGGCGGCTACAACGTCGACTCGATGGCGCCGCCGTGGGGCCCGCAGTGGCTGCGGATGGACCCGTTCGTCTTCGCCCCGAATCTGGTCGGCAACAACACCCGCCTCTGGGTCGCCGCGGCCTCGGGCCTGCCGACCGGTACCGACGGCCCGAACATGAACACCGTCAACGGCATGGCGCTGGAGGCGCTGGCGCTGGCCAACACGCGCGCCTTCGAGGTCAGGATGGCGACGCTCGGCGCCCGCAATGTCGTCTACTCGTACCCGGCGTTCGGCATCCACGCCTGGAACAACTGGAACGACGAGGCGCTGCGGATGATCCCGGATATGTCGAACAACATCGGCTGACGCCTGTCGCCCGAGACAACCAGAACGCCCGGTGCATTCGTGCACCGGGCGTTTGTTTTCCGAGTGGAATCGTGGCCGAACCGGATGTTCACGGGTGCTGACCTGCTCCGCTCGACAGACCGGCTCTCCGGTTTAATACCGGCGAGTTCCGTTGCCCTTGCAAGTAATTCGTGGGTCGAATATCCTCCAGCGAGCGAAAGTGTGACCAGATCGTTGTTTCACCTGTCTGATCGGCCGGACTGTCGGGATCCGGGCGATGTCGGAGACGGGTCTGGCATGCCACAACAGCAGAAAGAGAGCGGAATTCACATGCGTTTCGGCAAGGCCGCCGCGCCGAAGGGTGACCAGCCGGGCACGTCCCGGGGAGTTGCACCTCGCGGTTGGCGTAATCGAATTCTAGCTGTCGGCGCCGCGGCCCTCGTGCTGCCGATCGCCGCAGGGGCGGCCCCGATGGCGTTCGCCGCCCCCGCGTCCGTGCCGGCGCTGCGCGCGCCCGCCGGTGGCTACGAAGAGCTGATGGTGCCGTCGAAGATGGGCCCGGTGAAGGTCCAGGTGCAGTGGGCGCGCAACGGTGGCAACGCCGCGCTCTACCTGCTCGACGGCCTGCGCGCCCGCGACGACCGCAACGCCTGGTCCTTCGAGACCAACGCGATGCAGCAGTTCGCCAACGACAACGTCACCCTGGTGATGCCGGTCGGTGGCCAGTCCAGCTGGTACGCCGACTGGACCGCGGCCTCGAACACCAACGGCCAGAAGACCACCTACAAGTGGGAGACCTTCCTGACCGAGGAGCTGCCGGCCTTCCTCGAGGGCTACGGCGTCTCCCGCAAGAACAACGCGGTGCTCGGCCTGTCGATGAGTGGCCCGGCCGCCCTGCGCCTCGCCGCCCTGCACCGTGACCAGTTCAAGCACGCGTCCTCGCTCTCGGGCCCGCTGAACTGGGGTGCCCCCGGCATGCGTGAGGCCATCCGCGTGATGATGCTCGACGCCGGCCGCTTCAACGTCGACTCCATGGCCGCTCCGTGGAGCCCGGCGTGGCTGCGGATGGACCCGATGGTCTTCGCGCCCGAGCTGCGTGGCCTGCCGATGTTCATCTCCTCGGCCAACGGCCTGCCCGGCCAGCACGATCGTCCGGCCGGCCTCGGCGGCATGTACAACACCGCCAACGCCATGGGCATCGAGGCCATCTCGTTCGTCAGCACGCTGGCGTTCCAGAGCCGCCTGAAGTCGCTCGGCATCGCCGCCACCTTCGACTTCCCGGCCAACGGCACCCACTCCTGGAAGTACTGGGAGGACCAGCTGTGGAAGGCGCGTCCGCAGATCCTGGGCGCGCTGGGCGCCTGATAGTTTCCGCCCAGCAACGCTGAGAAGACCGGTTCACCCGCAGGGTGAGCCGGTCTTTTTGCTGTGCGGGGCGCTCGCGTGTCCTCCCGGGTTATCGGCCGGTACTGCGGTACAACGAACGATGAGGCAGTCCCAGGGCGGGGATGAGGAGGGTCGCGCGTGTTGAAACATCGTGTCCGAGCGCCGATGCGGCGGATCCTCGGTATGGCCGCCATGACCGCGGCCCTGCTCGCGCCGACGGTCGCGGTGCCCGCCCACGCGCAGGCGCAGACCGGCGTCGCCGGGGTGCAGCGGGTGGAATGGCTCTCCGATCGCCGGGTGGCGATGTGGGTGTACTCGCCCGCCATGAACACGCCGATCCAGGTGCAGATGCTGCTGGCGCGCGACTGGAATGTCCGCCCCGACGCCAAGTTCCCGATGATGCTGATGCTGGACGGCCTGCGCGCCCAGGACGACGAGAACGGCTGGACCAAGGACGCCGACGCCGAGGGCTTCTACGCCGACAAGAACGTCAACGTGGTGCTGCCGGTCGGCGGCCAGTCCAGCTGGTACTCCGATTGGCTTGCGCCCGACAACGGCCACACCTACAAGTGGGAGACCTTCCTGACCAAGGAGCTCCCGCCGATCCTCGAACGCGATTGGCGCACCACGGAAGTGCGTGGCGTGCAGGGCCTTTCGATGGGCGGCACAGCCGCGATGAACTTGGCGGGCCGCAATCCCGGCCTGATGAAGTACGTGGCCTCGTACTCGGGCCTGCTGACCACGACGACGCTCGGCATGCCGCAGGCGATCACCTTCGCCAACAAGGACGCCGGTGGCTTCGACGCGGTGTCGATGTGGGGTCCACCCGGTGGGCCGGAGTGGGCGGCGCACGATCCCTATCTGCTGGCCGACAAGCTCAAAGGCGTCAGCATGTACGTCTCCAGTGGCAGCGGCCTGGCGGGCAATCACGACCAGCTGGGCGAGGTGCCGCTGCTGAGCGAGAACTGGGCCGGGACCGGCCTGGAGATCTTGGCGCGGCTGTCGACCGAGAACTTCGTCGCCAAGCTGGAGAAGCTGGCGATCCCGGTGCAGGCGAACTACCGTCCCGCGGGCACGCACACGTGGCCGTACTGGGATTTCGAGATGCGCCAGTCCTGGCCGCAGGCCGCCGCCGCGCTCGGCACCGATCCCGGCGGCACCACGTGCGGCACCGGCGGCGCGATCGGCCCGGCCGCCCAGGCCGCGGCCTGGCTGGGCAACTGCCTGACGGCGGAATACCCGGTGGCGGCGGGCATGGTGCAGGACTTCCAGAACGGAAAGGTGTTCCACTCCGCGGCGACCGGCGCGCACGCGGTCGGTGGCCGGATCGGCGGCACCTACGCCGGGATCGGCGGGCCGACGTCGCCGCTGGGCCTGCCGACCGGGGACGAGCAGGGCCTGCCCGACGGCCGCGGCCGCATGCAGACCTTCGAAGGCGGCTCGATCTACTGGACGCCGCAGACCGGCGCGCAGGTGATGCGCGGCGCGTTCCTGGAGGAGTGGGGCAAGCAGGGCTACGAGCGCGGTCCGGCCGGGTATCCCGTCGCGGCCGAGGCGCGCACGCCCAGCCGCGACGGTTCGGTACAGGCCTTCGAGCACGGCCCGATGTTCTACAGCCCGGCCACCGGCGCGCACCGGGTGCAGGGCTTCATCCTGGACAAGTACGCGGCGCTGGGCTTCGAGACCAGCCCGCTGGGCTTCCCACTGGCCGAGGAGGCGCCGCTGAAGGATCTCGGCCGGTACAGCCGGTTCGAGGGCGGCAACATCTACTGGAGCCCGCTGTCGGGCGCGTGGTCGGTGCGCAACGGCGCGGTCGCCGACGCCTGGGGCGCGCAGGGGTTCGAGAACGGCAGGCTGGGGTATCCGGTCAGCGACGAATTCACCGTCCCCGGCGGGATCCAGCAGAATTTTCAGACCGGGTTCATCGTGGTGCGGGACGGCAAATCCGAAGTTCACGGGGTGTGAGCCCGGGCTGAGAACTCTCTGAGCTTCGCCGCGCGGTACCCGGCCGCCCCGGATGTCCGGCTAGCCTGGTCTGCGACCGCTTCCCTGACGAACGATCGAGGAAAGACATCTTCATGCATCGGATTCCTGGCAAGGTTGCCGGATCGGTCGCGGCCCTGGCTGCCGTCGCCCTGCTGTCCGCCTGTGGTGGCAACGATTCGACCGCGTCGCAGACGCCCACTCTCTCCTCGAGCGCGAGCGCCGCCGCCTCGGCCACGTCCCAGGCGCCCGCGGCCGGTGACCACGGCGACCACGCGACCACCTCCAGCGCCGCGCCGGAGACCACCACTGCGCCCGAGCAGCCCCAGGCCGCGCCGGAGACCACGCCCGCGTCCACGCCCGCCTCCGACAAGGACAAGGCGTTCCTGGCCGAGCTGAGCAAGAACGGGATCACCCCGGCCAGCCCGGACATCGCCCTGACCGCGGCGGGCTACATCTGCTCCAGCCGCGCCACCGGTGCCTCCGATGCCGATATCGCCCCGTACGTCGCGGCGATCGCCGGTACCGACACCGCGTTCGACCAGTCCAAGATGGACGTCAACAAGGCAGCCCAGATCTACATCGCCGCCGCGACCTCCACCTACTGCTAGTGAACCCCCGACCGACGCGACGCACCCGCAGGCTCTGGCCAGCGGGGTGCCTGACCGTGCTGGCGCTGTTCGTCCTGGCGATCATCGTCATCGTGCTGCTCTGGTATCTGCTCGCAGGCCGGTTGCGGGAGCCCGGGCCGACGCCGCCCGGACCGCCGCCACCGACGTCGCAGTCGGCGGACTGTCCCGATGTGATGCTGCTCTCGATCCCCGGCACCTGGGAGTCGGCGAGCAACGACGATCCGTACAACCCGCACGCCAACCCGATCTCGCTGATGCTCAGCGTGTCGGGGCCGCTGCGGGCGCAGTTCCCGGACAACCGGCTCGAGGTCTACACGGTGCCCTACGTGGCCCAGTTCTCGAACCCGATCGCGTTCCCGCCGGACGGCCAGGCCTCCTACAACAACAGCCGCACCGAGGGCACCGCGCGGGCGACCGACATCCTGGCCCAGCGGCACAAGCAGTGCCCGCTGACCACCTACGTCATCGCCGGTTTCTCGCAGGGCGCCGTCATCGCCGGTGACGTGGCCGCGCAGATCGGCATGGGCAACGGCCCGGTCCCGGCCGACAAGGTGCTCGGTGTGACGGTGATCGCCGACGGCCGCCGCACCGCCGACACCGGCCCCGGCCAGCCCACCGAGATCGGTGACCCGCCGCCGACCGGCCAGGGCGCCGAGGTGGCGCTCAAGGGGATCAACGTGCCCGGCATCAGCATGACCGGCCCGCGGCCCGGTGGTTTCGGCTCGCTGGCCCCGAAGGTGAACTCGATCTGCGCGCCCGGCGACATGATCTGCGACGCCCCGCGCGAGGCCCTCAACCCGGCCAACGCGCTGGGCAGCCTCGGCGCGCTGATCCGCTCGGCGGGCAATCCGGTGCACGCGCTCTACGCCACCAACACCGTGGACGGACAGGGCACCACCGCCACCCAGTGGACGGTGAACTGGGCGGCCGGACTCATCGAGAACGCGCCGCACCCACCGCATTCCTGAGCGGTGACTGGCGGAGTTGTCACAGTCACAGCGGGTGTGTGATTGCCATGGATCATGCCTCGCTGTGACATCCGCACTCCCATTCGCCCTCACGCTGTAAAGTGCGCTGATGATCGCGCCGACTTCTCTGCTACCGCGGAGTAGCCGGTGGCCCGAATACACCGCCTAGCACGCGCAGCGTGCAACAGCCAGGAGCGATGAGTTCATGACCGAAGCTGCCGCACCCGTCGGTGAGTTGACCGCGCTGGGTACGCCGCTGCGTCCGTTCCGCTTCGCGGCGGCGGGCGAGGGCAACAAGCAGGAGGGCGGCGCACGCAAGTTCGTCCAGACTGCGCAGCAGGCCGAGGAGATGGGGTACGACACCTTCGTCGTCCCCGATCACCTGGGCGACCAGATCGGTCCGATCGCCGCGCTCGGCGCGCTCACCCAGGCGACCGACAAGATCCGCCTCGGCACCTCGGTGCTGGCGAACGGCTTCCGGCATCCGGTCGTGCTGGCCAAGGATCTGGCGACCATCGACGTGCTGTCCAAGGGCAGGCTCGAGGTCGGTGTCGGCGCGGGCTGGATCAAGGAAGAGTTCGAGAACGCGGGCATCCCGTACGAGCGTCCCGGCGTCCGGCTGGAGAAGCTCGACGAGTCGCTGACCATCCTGGACACGCTGCTGCGCGGCCAGGAGTGCAACTTCGAGGGCAAGCACTACCAGGTGCGTGGCATCAAGGGCACCCCCCGACCGCGGCAGGGCCCTCGTCCCCCGCTGTGCACCGGCGGCGGTGGCCCGAAGATGCTGGCGCTGGCGGCCAAGCACGCCGACATCGTCTCGATCGTCCCGCAGACCACCAAGAACGGTAAGGGCCTGCTGTCCGGCATCACGCTGGATAAGACGATCGAGAAGGTCAACATCGTCAAGGAGGCTGCCGGCGACCGGTTCGCCGACATCGAACTGAACTGGGCGATCACCGCGATCGTCATCACCGACGACCGGGAGAAGACCGCGGAGATGGCGCTGCGCGCGATCGAACGCGGCCTGCACCCCGATCTCGAGGTCGACGTGGAGCTCACCGCCGAGCAGATCCTCAGTTCGCCCTACATCGCCATCGGCACCTTCGAGGAGATCGCCGAACAGGTCAAGCGTGTGCGCGAACTCACGTCGATGTCGTATGTGGGCATCTTCCCCACCCAGATGGACGCTTTCGCGCCTGTCATTCCGCTGCTGCGGGAGGACTGAGCGGGGGTTCTCTGTAACATGACTCTGGTTTGAGAACATCTAGCCGATAGCGGTCACCGCGCAGACCGCTCGAAAATCCGCAGGTTGTCAGGATCCACGCACGGCGTGTTCCGGGGGCCGGTGGCGATAGCGAGTCGGGGCCTCACGGGTCTCAACGCCGTAATGCGTTGGGAAAATTCACCGGTGTCCGGGCCTCGGAGGAGAAGAAGGAATGGAAGAGACTTTCGACGACTACCTGGACGAGACCGGGAACCTTGTGATTCCCGAGGGTCGGACCCTGGTCGATCACGTCGAGAAGCACACCCGTAACGATGCGAACACGCTCGCGTACCGCTACATCGACTACTCGCGGGAACGCGACGGCGAGGTGCACGAGCTGACCTGGCAGGAGTTCGGAGTTCGGCTGCGCGCGGTGGCCGCTCGCCTGCAGCAGGTGACCAACCCGGGCGACCGGGTCGCGATCCTCGCGCCGCAGGGCCTGGACTACGTGATCTCCTTCTTCGCGGCGATCTACGCCGGCACCATCTCGGTGCCGCTGTTCGACCCGGACGAGCCGGGCCACACCGACCGGCTGCACGCCGTGCTCGGTGACTGCGAGCCCTCGGCGATCCTCACCGCGACCTCCTCGGCCGCCGGTGTCCGCCAGTTCTTCCGCTCGCTGCCCGCCGCGCAGCGCCCGCGGATCATCGCGGTCGACGCGATCCCGGACACCCTCGGTGATTCCTGGGTCCGCCCCGACACCGCGATCGACGACATCGCCTACCTGCAGTACACCTCGGGTTCGACCCGGGTGCCCGCCGGTGTGGAGATCACGCACCGCGCGGTCGGCACCAACCTGCTGCAGATGATCAACTCGCTGAACATGAACGAGAACTCGCGCGGTGTCACCTGGCTGCCGCTGTTCCACGACATGGGCCTGCTGACGGTGATCCTGCCCGCGGTGGGCGGCAAGTTCATCACCATCATGTCGCCGAGCGCGTTCGTGCGCCGCCCCTCGCGCTGGATCAACGAGCTGGCCGCCGTCTCCGACGGGGCAGGCACGTTCGCGGCCGCCCCGAACTTCGCGTTCGAGCACGCCGCGGCCCGTGGCGTGCCGAAGGCGGGCGAGTCGCTCGACCTGTCCAACGTCATCGGCCTGATCAACGGTTCCGAGCCGGTGACGGTCTCGTCGATGAAGAAGTTCAACGAGGCGTTCGCCCCGTTCGGCCTGCCCAAGACCGCCATCAAGCCCTGCTACGGCATGGCGGAGGCGACGCTGTTCGTCTCGGCGACCAAGGCCGAGGACGAGGCCAAGTACATCTACGTCGATCGCGACGAGCTCAACCGGGGCCGGATGGTCCGGGTGGATCCGTCGGCCGAGAACGCCATCGCGCAGGTCTCCTGCGGTTACGTCGGTCTGTCGCAGTGGGCCGCGATCGTCGATCCCGAGTCGGTGGAAAGCGCCGACGGCGGCCGTGAGCTTGCCGACGGGCAGGTCGGCGAGATCTGGCTGCACGGCAACAACATGGGCATCGGCTACTGGGGACGCCCGGACGAGTCGGCCAAGACGTTCCGCAACCGGGTCACCGATCGGCAGCCGGGCGGGCACGCCGAGGGCACCGACGCCGACGCGAACTGGATGCGCACCGGCGACTTCGGCGTCTACTTCGAGGGTGAGCTCTACATCACCGGTCGCGTCAAGGACCTGGTGATCGTCGACGGCCGCAACCACTACCCGCAGGATCTGGAGTACTCCGCGCAGGAGGCCTCCAAGGCCCTGCGTCCCGGTTTCGTCGCCGCCTTCGCGGTGCCGGCCAACCAGCTGCCCGCCGAGGTCTTCGCGGCCGACAGCCACTCCGGCCTGAAGTTCGACGCCGACGACGCGTCCGAGCAGCTGGTCATCGTGGCCGAACGCGGTCCCGGCGCAGGCAAGGCCGACCCGGCCCCGATCGCCGACGCGGTGCGCGCGGCGGTCTCGCTGCGGCACGGTGTGACCGCTCGTGACATCCTGCTCGTACCCGCGGGTTCCATCCCGCGTACCTCCAGCGGAAAGATCGCCCGGCGGGCCTGCAAGGCCGCCTACCTCGAGGGAACGCTGCGCGGTGGTTACACCCAGCAGGCTTTCCCCGATGCACCGGAAGAGTAATCGGCCGACCGGATCGGATCGACGCCCGGCGTGAGCGCACGTCGGGCGTCATTCCACGGCGCGCCCTGTACGCAGACAGGTAGCTTGAGGAATTGATGGCTGACAACGAGGGCACGCCCACCCAGAACCCCGAAGTTCCCGCGCAGAACACCCCGGCGGGTGATCTCTCGGTCGCCGACCTGCGCGAATGGCTGCGCAAATGGGTCGCCGACGCGACCGGGCAGTCGATCGACGCGATCACCGTCGACCGGCCGATGGAGGAGTTCGGGCTGGCTTCGCGTGATGCCCTCGCCCTCGGTGGTGACATCGAGGAACTGACCGGCGTCATCCTGACCCCGACGGTGGTCTATCAGCATCCGACGATCGCCTCGCTGGCCGAGGTCATCGTCAACGGCGAGCCGGAGCTGCCCGCCGACGAGGCGGACGACTACGCCGCCGCCTACCAGCCCGGCGAGACGCACGACATCGCCGTGGTCGGCCTGTCGACCCGGCTGCCCGGCGCGGGCAGCACCCCGGAGTCGACCTGGGAGTTCATCATCGGTCGCGGTGACGCGATCCGGGAGCTGCCGGAGGGCCGCTGGTCGGAGTTCCTCGGCGATGCCGGGGTGGCGCAGACCGTCGCGGAGTCCAACACCCTCGGCGGCTACCTGGACCAGGACGTGGTCAAGGGCTTCGACGCCGAGTTCTTCGCCATGTCGCCGGTCGAGGTCGAGCGCGTCGATCCGCAGCAGCGCCTGATGATGGAGCTCACCTGGGAGGCGCTCGAGCACGCGCGCATCCCGGCCAGCGAGCTCAAGGGCGAGAAGGTCGGCGTCTTCGTCGGCTCGTCGAGCAGCGACTTCCAGCTGATCGCCTCGCTCGGCCTCGGCGACCGTGACCCGAACCTGCCGATCTCGGCGGAGGCGTACGCCCTGCTCGGCGCGTCGACCGGCATCATCGCCAACCGCGTCTCCTACTTCTTCGACTTCCGTGGCCCGTCGGTCACCGTCGACACCGCCTGCTCCTCGACCATCGTCGCGGTCCACCAGGCCGTGCGCGCGCTGCGCGACGGCGAGGCCGACGTGGCGCTGGCCGGTGGCGTGAACATGATCCTGGCCCCCGTCATCACGCTCGGTTTCGAGAAGAACGGCGCGGTCGCCAAGGACGGTCACATCAAGGCGTTCTCCAACGACGCCGACGGCATGGTCCGCTCCGAGGGCGCTGGCCTGGTCGTGCTCAAGCGCCTGGTCGACGCCGAGCGCGACGGCGACAGCATCCTCGGCGTGATCAAGGGTTCCGCGGTGAACTCCGACGGCCGCTCCAACGGCCTGTTCGCCCCGAACCCGGAGGCCCAGGCCGACGTCCTGCGCGCCGCCTACCGCGACGCGGGCATCGCCCCGTCCACCGTCGACTACATCGAGGCGCACGGCACCGGCACCCCGATCGGTGACCCGATCGAGGCCGAGGCGCTGGCCCGCATCGTCGGCCGCGGCCGCGACGCCGACAAGCCCGCCCTGCTCGGCTCCGCCAAGACCAACTTCGGCCACCTCGAGTCCGGAGCGGGCGCGGCCAGCCTGGCCAAGGTGCTGATGTCGTTCCAGCACAACGTGATTCCGCCGAACATCAACTACGCGGGCCCGAGCCCGTACATCCCGTTCGAGCAGGCCAACCTCAAGGTCGTCGACGAGCCGACCGAGTACCCGCGCTACAGCGGCGTCGCGACCGTCGGTATCTCCGGCTTCGGCTTCGGTGGCACCAACGCGCACGTCGTGCTCCAGGAGTACGTGCCGTCGCCGCCGGTCGTCGAGGACGTGACGGCCGAGCAGGTCGCCGCCGAGCAGGTCGAGGGCGAGGAGACCACCGATGTGGTCGCCGAGGCCACCGCGATCACCGAGGCCGCCGCCGAGCCGGAGCAGCCGGTCGTCGTGGAGTGGGACGGCGAGCGCGCCGAACCGCTGCCGGTGATCCTGGCCGTGTCGGCCTACCTGCCCTCGCGCCGCAAGCGCGCCGCGGCCGAGCTGGCCGACTGGCTGGCGGGCCCTGGCAAGGACGTCCCGCTGACCGACGTCGCCCGCGCGCTGGCCAAGCGCAGCCACCAGCGCTCGCGCGGTGTGGTGCTGGCCAAGACGCACGAGGAGGCCGTCGCCGGCCTGCGCGCCATCGCCGAGGGCAAGCCCGGCGCCGGTGTCTTCACCGCCGATTCCCCGGCGGCCGCCCCGCCGGTCTGGGTGATGTGTGGCTTCGGCGCGCAGCACCGCAAGATGTCCAAGCAGCTCTACACCGAGAACTCGATCTTCCGTAAGACGGTCGACGAGGTCGACGAGCTGGTCCAGGACGAAGCGGGTTACTCGATCCGCGAGATGTTCCTCGACGACGAGCAGGACTACGACGTCGGCACCTGCCAGGTCGGCATCTTCACCACCCAGCTGGGCCTGGCCGCGGTGCTGCGCGCGCACGGCGCCGAACCCGCCGCGGTGGTCGGTCATTCGATGGGTGAGGTCGCGGGCGCGTACATCGCGGGCGGCCTGACCCTGGAAGACGCGGTGCGCGTGATCTGCGCCCGTTCGCGCCTGATGGGCGAGGGCGAGCAGATGATCACCGAGGACGACGTGCGCAATATGGCGCTGGTCGAACTCAGCGCCCACGATGTCGCCGAGCTGCTGCCGCGCTTCCCCGACGTGGAGTGCGCGGTGTACGCCGCGCCGACCAACACCGTCATCGGCGGTCCGCGCGAGCAGGTCGAGCAGATCGTCGCCGAGGTGGAGGGGATGGGCAAGTTCGCCCGCATCCTGCCCACCCGCGGCGCGGGCCACACCTCGCAGATGGACCCGCTGCTCGGCGAGCTGGCCGCGGAGCTGGCCGGCATCGAGCCGACCTCGCTGAAGACCGGCCTGTACTCGACCGTGCACGAGGGCCTGTTCTTCAAGCCCGGTTCCGAGCCGATCCACGACGAGCCCTACTGGGTGAAGAACATGCGCCACGCGGTGTACTTCACCAACGCGATCAAGGCCGCCGTCGACTCCGGGCACACCACGTTCCTGGAGCTGGCGCCCAACTCCGTCGCGCTGATGCAGGTGCTCGGCACCACCTTCGCCGCCGGTGTGCACGACGCGCAGCTCATCCCGACGCTCAAGCGCAAGGAGGACGAGTCCGCCGGTGTCATCGGCGCGCTCGCCCAGCTCTACGTGCACGGTCACGCGGTGAACCTGAGTTCGCTGCTGCCCGAAGGCGATTACGCCGACGTGCCGCGGACGGCGTTCGTGCGCAAGGAGTACTGGCCCGCGGTCGCGATGTCCTCGGGTGGCGGCAACACCAGGGTGCCCGGCGCGCACGTCGCCATGCCCGACGGCCGCCACGCCTGGGAGGTGCAGGCCGCCTCGGTCACCGACCTGGCCGCGCTGGTGAAAGCCGCTGCCGCGCAGGTGCTCTCCGATGTCGCCGTGTCGGTCTCGCACCCGCACGCCGCGCTGCCGACCACCGGCACCCTGACCACCACCCTCACCCCGCACCTCGGTGGCGCGTCGGTGCAGGTGCACGCCAAGGGCGCCACCGGTTTCGCGCTGCTGTTCGACGCGGTCGTCACCTCCGGTGCCGCGCTGCCCGAACCCGTTGTCGCCGAGACCGTTCCGGCGGCCGTCGCCGCGCCGACCGCGGCCGAGGTGGCCGTGGCGACCAGCGACCGCTGGGACCCCAACGGCAGCGAGACCGTCGAGCAGCGGCTGTGCGTGATCGTCGCCGAGTCCATGGGCTACGCCGTCGAGGACCTCCCGATGGAGATCCCGCTGATGGAGCTCGGTCTGGACTCGCTGATGGCGATGCGCATCAAGAACCGCGTCGAGTACGAGTTCGACATCCCGCAGCTGCAGGTCTCGGCCGTGCGCGACGCCAGCCTCAACGAGGTCTCCAAGGTGCTGCGCTACGCGATCGAGCACCGCGACGAGGTCGCGGCGATGGCGGAGAAGCAGGCCGCGGCCAAGGCCGCCGGTGAGGACGTCGAGATCGGCGTGGACGCGAACTTCGTCGAGGCCGCGCGGGCGGCGATCGCGGCGGGCGGGGATCCGCTGGCCGCGGCGAAGGCCGCCGGTGCGGAGCTGCCGTCGGAGGGTGGTGTCGCCGAAGCTGTTCCGGCCGAGGCCGCGCCGGTCGTCGAAGCGGTTGCGCCGGTCGCCGAGGTGGCGCCGGTCGCCGAGCCGGTGACGCCGGATGTCGACTACTCGGCCCCGGCCGGGGACGAGGACAACGTTCCGCCACGTGACGCTGCCGAGCGGCTCGCCTACGCGACCTGGGCCGTGGTCACCGGTACCTCTCCGGGCGGCATCTTCAACACCCTCCCGATCCTGGAGGAGGAGGTCGCCGAGAAGATGGCGGCCCGCCTCACCGAGCGGGTGGGCGCGGAGGTCACCGTCGACGACGTGCTCGACTGCGAGACCATCGAGCATCTCTCCGAGATCGTGCGCAACCTGCAGGACAGCGGCGCCGACGTGGACGGCTTCATCCGTCCGCTGCGGGCTCGCGTCGAGGGTTCCACCGCCACCCCGGTGTTCGTGTTCCACCCCGCGGGCGGCAACACCCTGGTCTACGAGCCGCTGCTCAAGCGTCTGCCCGCCGACACCCCGATGTACGGCATCGAGCGGGTCGACGGCTCGATCGAGGAGCGTGCTCGCCAGTACGTGCCCGAGCTGCGCAAGCTCCAGGCCGACGGCCCGTACGTGCTGTACGGCTGGTCGCTGGGCGCGGTGCTGGCGATGCAGGTGGGCCAGCTGCTGCGCGAGGAAGGCGCCGACGTGCGCTACGTCGGCCTGATCGATCTCGCGATGACCGTCGAGGACGAGGACAACAGCCCCGAGGAGCGCGTGCGCCGCCTCGAGCGCTACCAGGCCTTCGCCAAGAAGACCTACAACGTCCCGGCCGAACTCGACCGGGAGCAGATCGAGGAGCTGGCGGCGGCGTCCGACGCCGAGCAGTTCTCGATGATCAGCGACCTGATCAAGCTGTCGGGCGCGAAGATCCCCGGCGGTGTGCTCGAACACCAGCGCACCTCCTGGATCGAGAACCGCGCGCTGCAGCAGGTGCGCCCCCGCAAGTACGACGGTGACGTGGTGCTCTACCTGGCCGATCGCTACCACGACGGTGCCATCGAGCTCGAGCCCCGCTTCGCCGATCGCAAGCCCAACGGCGGTTGGGACGAGTACGTCTCGAACCTGGAGATCGTCCACATCCCGGGCGACCACCTCCAGATCGTCGACGAACCGCGCATCGGCCAGATCGGTGCCGACCTCGCCGCCAAACTGGCGAAGATCGCCAAGGGAGAGAAGTGAGCACTACCGCGGAAAAGCTTGTCGATCTACAGCAGCGCCTCGAGCTCGCCAAGGAGCCCGCGGGTGCGAAGGGGATCGAGAAGCGAGCGCGGAAGGGCATTCCCAGCGCCAGGGATCGCATCAACATGCTGATGGACCCGGGCACCTTCGTCGAGATCGGTGCCCTGGTCCGCAAGCCCGGTGACCCGACCGCGCTCTACGGTGACGGTGTCGTCGTCGGGCACGGTCTGGTCGAGGGCAGGCCGGTGGCGGTGTTCTCGCACGACCAGACCGTCTACGGCGGTTCGGTCGGTGAGGCGTTCGGCCGCAAGCTGTGCGGCATCATGCAGTACGCGTCCAAGGTCGGCATTCCGCTGGTCGGCATCAACGATTCCGGCGGCGCGCGCGTGCAGGAGGCGATCAGTTCGCTGGCCTGGTACGCCTGGATGGCGACCAATCTCGAGCCGCTCTCGGGCATGGTGCCGCTCGTCTCGCTGATCCTCGGCAACTGCGCCGGTGGCGCGGTGTACGAGCCGATCTGCACCGATGTGGTGGTGGCGACCGAGTCGGCGCACATGTTCGTCACCGGTCCGAAGATCATCAAAGAGGTCACCGGCGAGGACGTCAGCCTCGAGGAGCTCGGCGGCGCGCGCACGCAGGCCGAGTACGGCAACATCCACCACGTCGCCAAGGACGAGGACGCGGCGTTCGCCTGGGTCCGCGAGTACCTGGGCTACATGCCGAGCAGCTGCCAGGAGCTGCCGCCGGTGGTGAATCCCGGTCTGGAGCCGGAGATCACCGACACCGACCGCGAGCTGAACACGCTCATGCCGGACTCGGACAACGCCGGCTACGACATGCACGACATCCTGCTGCGCATCTTCGACGACGGTGAGTTCAAGGAGATCAGCGCCGAGACCGGCCAGAACATCATCACCGGGTTCTCCCGCGTCGACGGCAACACCGTCGGGGTCGTCGCCAACCAGCCGCTGGCCTCGGCCGGCGCGCTGGACGCGCGTGCCTCCGACAAGGCCTCGCATTTCGTGCGCCTGTGCGACGCGTTCGAGATCCCGCTGATCTTCGTCGTCGACACCCCCGGCTTCCTGCCCGGTGTCGAGCAGGAGAAGGTCGGCGTGATCAAGCGCGGCGGCCGCTTCCTGTTCTCCTACGTGGAGGCCTCGGTCCCCAAGATCACCCTGGTGGTCCGCAAGTCCTACGGCGGCGGCTACGCGGTGATGGGCTCCAAGCAGCTCGGCGCCGACATCAACCTGGCCTGGCCGACCGCCCGCCTCGCGGTCATGGGCGCCGAGGGCGCCGTCAGCCTGCTCGGCGCGGCCCAGATCGCCGCCGCCCCCGAGGATCAGCGCGCCGCCATCCGCCAGAACCTGATCGACTTCTACAACGCCAATATCGCCACCCCGTGGGTGGCCGCCGAACGCGGTTTCATCGACGCGGTCATCGAACCGGCCACCACCCGCCTGGAGATCCGCCGGGCGCTGAAGTTGCTCCAGGACAAGAAGATCCAGCGCAACCCGCGCAAGCACCACGTCCTGCCGCTGTAGCAGGCACGCCGACACCCGAACGGGCCGCCCCGGAGTCTCCTCCCGGGCGGCCCGTTCGTGTGTGCGGGGTGTGTTCGGGCTCCGCCGGGGCGACAAGAACCGGCCTGCTACAGTCCGCTCCGAAGAGTTTTCCCGACGGTGCGTCGGGAAAACTGCGATAGCGAGAGTTGGGCTTCGATGGTGAGTGGTTTTCCGGGCGTCGACGGGTTCCTCGGTACCAGGGCGTCGCTGGCGATGGACATGATGGTGCTGGTCATGGCGTTCGTCGTGGTGGTGCTGGCGTGGAGTGTGTACGCGGTCAGGAGCCGGCGGAAGTTCCGCTGGCACAAGGTGGCCCAGCTTCTGCTCGGGTCGGGGCTGCTGGTCGCGGTGGTGCTGTTCGAGGTCGACGTCCGGTTCAACGGGTGGCAGGATCGCGCGGCCGGGGTCGTCGGCGGGAGCGCGTCGGCGGCGGTGTGGACGGCGCTGATCGTGCACCTGGCGTGCGCGGTGTTCTCGGTGGCGCTGTGGCCGGTGGTGATCGTGCGGGCCGTGCGCGCCTTCGGGTCGCCGCCGGAGCCCGGCGCGCACAGCGCCTCGCATCGCCGCTGGGCGCCGATCGCCGCGATCGGGATGACGCTCACCGCGGTCACCAGCTGGGTGTTCTACATCCTGGCCTTCGCCGTCTGATCAGCGAGTCGGCAGCGCGGACAGATACGGCCCGACCAATTCGGTTGCCGCCGTGGCGGTCCGCTCGAGGTCCGCGCCGCTTTCGAGCAGGCGGGAGGCGGCGTGCACGATGCCGTCGATGAGGGCCGCGACGGTGGCGGGGTCGTCGGTGTCGAGGGCGCGCAGCGCGGTGATCAGCGGCGCGCGCAATCCCTCGTGCAGTTCCCGGCTGTAGGCGGCGATGTCGTCGTCGATGATCGCGGCGAGGACCCGGGCCAGGGCGTGCTCGCCACCGGCGACCAGGTCGAGATTGGCCCGCACGTAGGCCAGGACCGCCGCGGCCGGATCGGGGGCGGCGGCCATGGCCGCCGAGACCCGGTGGGCCCACTGGGGGAAGGTGTCGGCCAGCAGCTCGGCCAGCAGCTGGTCACGGGAAGCGAAGTATTGATACACGCTGGGACGCGCGAGTCCGGCGCGCGCGGCCACTTCGGTGAGCGTCGGCGGCCGGGACGGATCGGCCATCAGGATGGCGCGCGCGGCGTCGAGCAGGGCACGGCGTTGCGCTTCGCGGTGCTCGGCGAGTGTGGCGGCTTGAATCCTCGGCACCGGGCCTCCTCGGAATCGGCCTGGATCGGGCCGCCGGTGCTGTTCCGGCGGCCCGACGGGCGCGATAATCAGGCGACGATGGCCTTTTCGATGACGACGTCGGCCTTCGGGACATCCTGGTGCGGGCCGGCGTTGCCGGTTTCCACGGCGGCGATCTTGTCGACGACCTCGGTGCCCTCGGCGACCTTGCCGAAGACGGCGTAACCCCAACCCTGGCCCTGCGGGGCGGTGTGGTTGAGGAAGGCGTTGTCGGAGACGTTGATGAAGAACTGGGCGGTGGCCGAGTGCGGGTCGTTGGTGCGGGCCATCGCGACGGTGTACTTGTCGTTCTTGAGGCCGTTGGTGGCCTCGTTCTGGATCGGCGCCTGGGTGGGCTTCTGCTTCAGGCCGGGCTCGAAGCCGCCGCCCTGCACCATGAAACCGGGGATGACGCGGTGGAACACGGTGCCGTTGTAGTGGCCGGCGTTCACATAGTTCACGAAGTTGGCGACCGTGTTCGGCGCGGCCTGGTCGTCCAACTCGAGCACGATCTGTCCGTAGTTGGTTTCGAGATTCACCTTGGTCATGCCGTCGAGTCTAGGGAGGGGAGGGGTCGGGAGAAGACCGGGGTCCGCACGGGCGCGGACCGCTGCCGAAAAATCGCGGCCGGGTGCCCGTGGGCGGCACCCGGCGCGAATATTGCCTACGATGTGTATGGAACCCGCGTGCGAGTGCGAGACGCACGCGGGTTCTTTTATCGCATACCCAGGCAATTCACCGAATTCGAGGTGACCGCGCGGTCATTCGAATTCACCCCGGAATTATCAGGGGCCGACCGTGATCGGCACCGCCGGGGTGGTGGTGTTGGTGACCTTGTAGACGCCGGTCACCGTGCCCGTTGTCGCGCTGGTCGGGCAGCCGAAACCACCGGTCACCTTGATGGGGGCCGGGGAATTCGTGGCCTGGACCGTGGACGGGGTGCCGTTGGTCCAGGTGCCGGCCAGCGAGGCCGGGGCGGTGGGCGCGACGACCACCTTGCAGGAGGCCAGACCGCTGGTCTGGATCACCATGCCGCCAGTCGGGATGTTGATCGTCCCCGAGATCGGCGAGCCGTTCTGGCCCGTGATCGACCAGCTGCCGCTCGTCGTCACGGTCGCGCTGACGCCCCACATGCTGGTCGAGCAGCCGGTGAAGCTGGGCGCGCTGATCGGCACGGTGACCGGCCCACTCGGGTTGGTGTTCCCCGGCGCGGCGGGGACCGCGCCGGTCGCGGTGGAGGTGTTGCAGGTGATCGTGACGCCACCCGCGACGGCCTTGACCACACCCTGGTTGGTGGCCTGGACCGCGGCGCCCGCCGGGCTGACGGTCGTCGAGGCCTGCGCCGCGGCGGGGCCGATGCCCAGCGAGGCCGCGGCGATCGCACACCCGGCTGTCGCCACTGCGGTGCGTGCGAAGAAGTTGCTGTGGAACATGCGTACTCCTTGGTGAAATCGACATCTCCGGGATGTGAAGATGTCGTGTTCAAGAGTACGAAGGCCGTAATTCTGTAGCGCGTTATTCGCGCCTACCATTTCATTCGGGAACCTTCGCGTTTCGGCCTCCGGGAAATCGCTCCGGCTTTAAAATGCGGGACTGTAACCGTCTGTAACAGTTACTGCTTTTCTTAGTTATATGCACCCTGCACACTGGTAGCATCGAAAAACTCCTGTGCCGCACCCGCTCGTCGGTCGATCGTCCCGTCCGGACCTGGATCGATAGCGGATTCGCATAATGCCGAAACCTCCGGCCGTGCGGCGTGATCCCGATGCTCGGTGAAGTCGGCGCACGTCGCACGCTTAATGAAACGCTTGAACTTCACACCATAGCGTGCTCCATGTCCGACGGCATGGCGTGCGACCCCTCACAACCACCCTGGTGCGGATACCATGGCGAACCGTGCCAGACGCCGCAACAGCTGTTCTCACCAAGCCACCCGCCGAACCGGTGGCGTCCGCGAAGGACTACACGATCGCGCGATGGATCGCGCTCGTCGCCGGAATCCTCGGCGCCCTCTTCGCGGTGGCGACGCCATTCCTGCCGGTCACCCAGACGACCGCGCAGCTGAATTGGCCGCAGAACGGCAAGCTCGGCAATATCCAGGCACCGCTGATGTCGCAGGTGCCGATCGACCTGAACGCCACCATCCCGTGCTCGGCGGTCGCGACGCTGCCGGCACAGGGCGGCATGCTGCTGGCCACCGCGCCGCCGCAGGGCGACCGGGCCGCGCTCGAGGCGCTGTTCGTCCGCGTCTCCGACACCTCCGTCGACGTGGTCGACCGCAACGCGGTGGTCGCCTCGGCGGACCGCGCGGCGATGGACCAGTGCTCCGCGATCGTGATCAGCTCCGACCAGAACCGCACGACGGCGGTCTTCGAGGGCATGACCAAGGAGATCGAGCGGCCGATCCCCGGTCAGCCCGGTGCGGTCGAGACCGTCCAGGTGCCGGTGCAGGGCCAGCTCGCCGGTGACCTGCGGCCGCAGATCGTCGGCGTGTTCTCCGATCTGAAGGGCGCTGTCCCGCAGGGCCTGTCGCTGACCTCGACGATCGACTCCCGCTTCTCCTCCAGCCCGTCGGTCATCAAGCTGGTCGCGATCATCGCCGCTGTGCTGTGCACGCTGCTGGCGCTCGGTGCGCTGGCCAGGCTCGACGGCAGCGACGGGCGCGGGCACCGCCGGTTCCTGCCGAAGAACTGGCTGAAGCCGACCTGGGCCGACGGCGCGGTCATCGGCACGCTGCTGGTCTGGCATTTCGTCGGCGCCAACACCTCCGACGACGGCTACATCCTGTCGATGGTCCGGGTGGCGCCCGACGCGGGCTACATGGCCAACTACTTCCGCTGGTACGGCGTGCCCGAGGCGCCGTTCGGCTGGTACTACTACGTCATCCAGGTCTTCGCCGAGATCTCCACGGCGAGCCCGTGGGTGCGCCTGCCCGCGCTGCTGTGCGGCATCCTGTGCTGGATGGTCATCAGCCGCGAGGTGGTGCCCCGCCTCGGCAACGCGGTGAAGCGCTCGCAGGTGGCGCTGTGGACCGGCGGCCTGGTGTTCCTGGCGTTCTGGCTGCCGTTCGACAACGGCCTGCGCTCGGAGCCGATCGTCGCCCTCGGCGCGCTGCTCACCTGGGTCTCCATCGAGCGCGCCATCGCCACCGGCAGGCTGCTGCCCGCCGGGATCGCGGTGCTGATCGCGGCCTTCACCCTGGCCGCCGCCCCGACCGGCCTGATGTGTGTGGCCGCGCTGCTGGCGGGCATCCGGCCGCTGGTCCGGATCATCGTGCGCAGGCACCGGCAGTTCGGCACGCTGCCGCTGCTGGCCCCGATCGCGTCGGCCGGCCTGCTGGTGCTGGTCGTCGTCTACGGCGATCAGACCTTCGCCGGTATCCAGGAGGCCAACCGGGTGCGCCAGGCCACCGGCCCGAACCTGGCCTGGTACGAGGACTACCTGCGCTACTACTACATGTTCGTCGAGACCGTCGACGGCTCGCTGGCCCGGCGCTTCGCCTTCCTGGTGATGCTGCTGTGCCTGTTCACCACGCTGCTGGTGCTGCTGCGCCGCCGCCAGGTGCCCGGCATCGCGTCCGGTCCGACCTGGCGGCTGATGGGGATCGTCTTCGGCACCATCTTCTTCATGATGTTCAACCCGACGAAGTGGACCCACCACTTCGGCGCCTACGCGGGCATCGCGGGTTCGCTGGCGGCGGTGACGGCGGTCGCGGTCTCGCAGAGCGCGCTGCGCTCACGCAAGAACCGGGCGATCTTCCTGGCCGGGTTGCTGTTCGTGCTCGCGCTGTCGTTCTCGGGCATCAACGGCTACTGGTACGTGTCCAGCTACGGCGTGCCGTGGTTCGACAAGACCATCTCGCTGCGCGGGATCAACTCCAACACGGTGATGCTGATCCTGTTCGGCGTCGCGCTGGCGCTGGTCGGCTGGTACGCGCTGCGCGAGGACTACGTGAAACCGCAGCCGTCGGCGAAGACCGTGCGGGGCAGGCGGATCCGCAAGTTCGCCGCCATCCCGCTCACCGTCGTGGTCGGCCTGATGGTGCTGTTCGAGGTGCTCTCGCTGGTCAAGGGCGCCACCCAGCAGTACCCGGGGTACTCGCTGGCCCGCTCCAACATCGACGCGCTCGGCGGCAACGCCTGCGGCCTGGCCAACGACGTGCTCGTCGAAGCCGACCCGAACGGCGGCAGGCTCGACCCGATCGTCGATCCGGCCACGCCGCTCACCGACCCGAACGATCCGCTGGCCGGAACCGGCTCGGTCGGCTTCACCCCCAACGGTGTGCCGGGCGATCTGTCCGCCGACGCGGTCGAGGTGAAGCCGGGCACCGGCAACACCAGCAACCAGTCGGTGGGCGCGGCCTTCGCCGAGGGCGAGAGCGCGGGCACCGGCGGCGGTGAGGGCGCGCTCGGCGTCAACGGGTCGACCGTGGCCCTGCCGTTCGGGCTCGACCCGGCGCAGACCCCGATCCTGGGCTCCTACCAGGAGGGCGTGCAGCAGCCCGCGCGCCTGGAGTCGTCCTGGTACGGGCTGCCCGCCCGCTCCGACGACTCGCCGCTGATCGTGATCTCCGCGGCCGGTCGCATCGCCTCCAAGGACGACACCGGCGCCGACAAGTACGGCCAGTCGCTGCTCGTCGAGTACGGCACCCGGAACCCCGACGGCAGCGTCGCCACGCTGGGCAGCTACCTGCCGCGCGATATCGGCCCGTTCCCGTCCTGGCGCAACCTGCGCGTCCCGCTGGCCGACCTGCCCGCCGAGGCGAACGCGGTCCGCATCCTGGCCAACGACCCGATCCTGATCGGCGACCAGTGGCTGGCGTTCACCCCGCCCCGGGTGCCCGAGCTGCAGAAGCTGGACTCCTTCATCGGCCGTACCCAGCCGGTGCTGCTGGACTGGGCCGTCGGCCTGCAGTTCCCGTGCCAGCGGCCGTTCGCGCACAAGAACGGCGTCGCCGAGGTGCCGAACTACCGCATCCTGCCGGACCGCCCGCTGGCGATCTCCTCGACCGACACCTGGCAGGCCCAGGAGTTCGGCGGTCCGCTGGGCTTCTCGCAGATGCTGGCGGGCCGGGTCACCATCCCGACCTACCTGAAGGACGACTGGGCGCGGGACTGGGGCTCGCTGGAGCGCTACGACCAGTACCTCAAGGCCGAGCCCGCGAAGCTGACGACGGGCACCGAGACCCGCGACGGCCTGTGGACGCCGGGCCCGCTGCGCGTGTTCTGACCGACGCCGGAAAGTAGGAAGGCGCGGACCCACCTCGGTGGGTCCGCGCCTTCTGTCGTTGGCGGGGTAGCAGGAGTCAGACGTTGAGCATGCGACGGTTGAGGTCGCGACGTAATACCTCTTGCGAAGGCAATCTATCCAGCACCCGCATCACAGCCGGTCGTAGTTCCTTTTTCTCGTCGTCGCTGAGCAGCTCGACGAGATCTCGCAGATCCATGTCATCGAAGGCTCCTGTCATACCCATCAGGGTACGTGCTCAAACCAGCAGGCGGAGGCCATTCGGCAGGCATTTACAGGCGTTTCACGTACACGAAACGCTAACGGCCGCTACGATTTTCGCGCCGTACACACGTATACGCCCGGTCACTGCCCTTCCGCTGCCGGAGTCCCTACTGCGCCCGGATCGCCGGCTCCTTCGCCCGCCCCGACTGGTTCACGACCGTCACCGTGATGTCGGCGGGCGGCGCGGGCTGGTAGGGGGTGAAGCGCTCCAGTGCGCCCCAGTCCCGGCCGAGGTCGTGATCGAGATAGGTGGGGACAGTCTCGGCCTTCAGCAGCAATCCTGTCCACCCGAGCGGGCCGCCGCCGATGTCGTCCTGCCAGGCGTTGGACGCGTCGGAGCCGACCCGGTCGGGCAGGATCCGCCACTGCGGCGCCTCGGCGACGCCGTCGTGGTGGTCGAACGGGCGCTGACAGGGGAAGGCCAGGCCGACGTGCCAGTCCAGCAGCACCGGGTCGGTCTCGCCGACGACCGACTGCAGCGTGGCCAGCTTCGGCAGGCGCGGCGGCGTCACGGCCAGCCACTGCTTCTGGGTGATGTCGTTGTCGGCGGCGACCAGGCGCACCGCGTTCACGCCCGCGGGCAGCTGATCCAGCGGCACCCGCAGGTTGCGCCAGGACGGCGCGGGGCCGATGTCCATCGGCGCGATCGAGCCGGTCGCCGCGACGGTGCCGTCGGCGGCGTGCGTGCCGTATTCCAGGCGCAGATCCTGGCCGTAGTGCACGACGCCGTCGTTGTCGACGTAGCGGATGCGCCCGGCCGCGGTGACGATGAGCGCCTGGTAGGCCGGGTTGTCGCGGACGGCGTCGAGATCGAGGCGGTACCACTGCGAGGTCAGCTTGGCCTGCTGCTGCACACCGTCCTGATAGGAGCCCAGGACGGGCGTGCGCGCGGGATCGAGGCCGAACGGCAGGGCGACGGTGCTGCCGTTGATGCCGGATTCGGTGCTCGTCCCGCCGCCGGTGCCCGCGCCGGTGGTGTTGGTGGTCTTGTTCGCGGAGTCCTTGTCGACCGAGTTGGCCCCGCCGACCACGGTCTCGTCGGCGTCGGCGGTGAGGTCGGCGGCGACGCCGTTGGGGGTGAAGCCGGTCGATTCTGCGCTCAACCCGTCGGCGGGGGCGCCGGTGTAGGGGGTGAGCAGCGAGTCGGCGGTGTTCGTCTCCACCAGCACGTCGTTGGCGAGCCCGCAGGTGTCACCGGCCAGCGACTCGATATTCGACTTGGCGATGGAGTAGGCGGGGTACTGGGTGAGCGCACCCTTGGCCATCGAGGCCACCTCGAACAGCACCAGCAGCGCGGCCGCGATGGTCAGCGGCATGGTGGCGAAGCGGTCGAACCGGTTCGGCTTCGACGGTGTGCGGTACGGATCGCGCAGATGGAAGTACAGCGCGACCAGCAGCGCAAGCACGGCCAGCCCGAGGAACAGCGTCGAGATGCCCTTGCCCGCCACCAGCGGCGCCTTGTCCCAGAACGGCACGCCGTAGCTGGACACGTACCACCACCCGTTGGACCCGGTGAACGTCATCGCCAGCAGGAACAGCACCGCCGCGGTGAACAGCGCTCGGTTGCGTGGCGCGCGGATGCCGTTGGCGCCCACCGCGACCGCGGCCAGCGCGGCCAGCGATCCGGCCAGCCCGGCGTACACGCCGAAGTGATGGGTCCACTTGGTCGGCGTCCACATCATCAGCAGCAGCGCCCCGAAGACGATGCCGAGGATGCGCACCGACGGCCCGCGCGAGGTACCCGGGATGCGGCCCTTGCGCAGCACCTGCAGGACGCACACGAGCAAGCACAGCAGCATCACCAGCACGCCGAACCGCCGCGCCAGCGAGCCGTCGGGGGAGAGCATGAACAGCGAGTCCCAGCGGGTGCGCTCGTCGAACCAGGCGACATTGGGGCCGACCAGGGTGCGGACCCGGGTGGCCTCCATGACGGTGGCCATGGTCTGGTCGGCGAAGACCACGATGAGGACCAGGGTGCCCGCCGCCAGGCCGGGCGCGAGCAGCGCGGCGTAGCCGAAGAACTTGGTGCCCTTGGCGCGCTTGATGATGACCTGCATGACCGGCCTGGTCCCCGCGATCAGCGCGGCGATGCAGATCAAGCCGGTCGGACCGGCGGCCAGCGAGAAGGCGGCCACCAGGATCGCCAGCGCCGCGGGCAGCAGCCGGGCGGTGGCGATGGCGCGCTCGATCAGGCACCAGGTGAGCAGCGCGCCCGCCGCGATCAGCGGCTCGGGGCGCAGGCCATTGTCGTAGGGCAGCCAGAACGCCAGGAACACCAGCCCGGCCGTCCACAGCGCCACCTTGTCGCGGCGCACCCGGGCGCCCAAGCGGGGCAGCACTTCCCGGCTGATCACCGCCCAGCACACCAGGCCCGCGGCGAGGGCGGGCAGCCGCATCCAGGGGCTGGCGTCGGAGATCTTGGTCATCCAGGCCAGCAGCTCGTAGGACCAGCCGAACGGTGCCTCGGGGACGCCGAACCAGCGGTAGTAGTTGGCCATGTAGCCCGACGGGCCGGAGGCGCGGGCCATGTTCAGGATGTAGCCGTCGTCGGAGGTGTTGGCGCCGATGACATGCCAGCCGAGCAGCGTCACCACCACGACGACGTCGGTCGGCGTGATCCGCCACCAGTGCCGCGGCAGGAACCGGCGCGCGCGGCGCCCGTCGGCGGTGTCGAGCAGGTGCAGCGCGATCAGCGCGAGGACGGTGAAGACCGCGGCGGCGATCATCGTCACCAGCTTCAGCGTGGTCGGCGTCGAGGTGAAGCGGGAATCGATGTCGGCGTGCAGCCGGGCGCCGGTGAGCGCGGCGGCGTCGAGATCGGTGAAGACGCCGACGATCTGGGGCCGCTTGTCGACGGTGACGGTGTTGCGGAACGGGCTGCCGTCCTGGCGCGTCACCCCGGTGAACTCGACCGTGGTGGCCGCGATGGTGGAGGTGATGGTGATCCGCTCGCAGTTCGCGATCTCGGCGACCGGTGCCGACAGCATCGGCACATCGCGCGCCTGCACACCGAGCACGCCGTCACGCACGGCGACGGTGAGGCCCCGCGAGGTCTGGCCGGAGGCCGCCGGGACGGTGCTGACCAACGTGGTGGTCCCGGTCTCGGGGAGATCGCGCAGCATGGCGCACGGCAGCTGTGCGTCGAGCTGCTGCGGCACATACGACACGAGCGGTGCCTCGACGCTGGTCGCGCCCGGCTGTGGCCAGTCCAGGCTCGCGCGGTCCTGGCGCACCGGCAGCAGTGGCGTCAGCAGGGCAAGCACGAAACCGAGGAGCCCACAGACGAGGGCGACCATGCGGTATCGGGTGAACGCTCGTTCGGATCGCAGCACGGGGGTTGATGCTAGCCATCGAACCTGTGCGCGACTCGGCGCCGCGGCACAACGGGTGCTCAGCCCGTCCGGCGGTTGCTCCAATCGAGCTGGGTGCGGGCCCAATCGGGGATTTCGGCGGCGGGGCGCGGGTAGGCGTCGAACTCGGCGCGCAGGTCGTCCTCGGAGACCTCGGGCATCCAGTCCGCGACGGTGCCGGTGGCGAAGGTGGCCTTGTAGCGGGTGGGCCCGGCGATGAAGATCTCGGCGCTGAGCCAGGTGCCGACGGCTGGGTCGTAGGACATCCGCTTGTGATCGATCAGGTACTCGAGCACCTCGGCGGGCGGCACCATGTTGGTGACCGATCCGTCGCGCTCCTTGACCTGCACGCCGGCCACGGCCTGCTCGCCGACCTGCAGTGACCACAGCAGCGCGAACTTCTGGCCCGGCGCGAGCATCGCGATCGCGGCGTCGACCACCGTCTGCTCGATCGCGCCGAGCGTGGCCAGCTCTTCCCGCGGCGCCGGTTCAGGTTCCTGACGGTGCGGGCGGGTGAGCAGGAGATCGATTCGCTCGGGTCTGCTGAGCGTCATAGCTATACCTCTGCATCCGTACCGATCAGCACTACCAAAACTGATTTCGGTCGGCCGAACATCCAACATTTCGCAGCGTACCCGCACCGCGACACGAACCGTGCGGTTTGTTGACACTGACCGGACATATTGTGGTCTATCGCGCTCCCGCATACCAGTAGCTACCGGGTGTCGATCAACACAACAGTTGGTTGTGTGCTCCTGACCAGGGCCTTCAGGCCGCCGCGGCGCGCAGCGCGAACCAGCCGTCGAGAGGGTCCGCGAATCCGTGATAGACGAGCGGTATGCGCTGATCGATCCCGAAGTACTGGTAGACCGCCGCCATCGTCTGGCGCACCGAATGCGCCTGGAAGTCGTCGATGCGGCGGGGGCCGATGCGGTGCTCGGGCAGCATCTCCAGCCGGACCAGCTCGGCCGGATCGTCCACGTCCAGGCCCCACGGCTCCGGTTCCTCGATCAGGTGATCGTGCAGGACGGTGCGCGCGGTCGGCGGATCGTGCCGCGGGCCCGCGAAGGCGACGCGCTCGAGATGGGCGAGCCCGCGGGTGTTCAGCGGCGTGCGGACGGCTTCGATCAGCTCGATCAGTTCGGTGTCGGGTTTCGGTTCCGGTCTTCGTCCCGCGACCGGCGCCTGTTCGAGCAGGTGCAGCACCTGCCCGCCGCGGACCAGGGGCTCGGGCACCACGAAGACGCTGATGCTCGGGCAGGAGCAGTTCAGGCCGGTGAGGCACACCCTCGTGTGCAACGGATCGGACATAAGTCCTCCTCCGGTAGCGGGTCGCCGAGACCCGTGACGTGCAGGATCGAAGATTCCAACGCCATCCGCCGTGGTGCTCGCCCACCGGCGGCGACCGTGCCGCACCCGTCAGTGTAGTGCTGTCGAGCGGCCTCGACAGGGGGATGCGGCACGGAACGGACACGATCCGCCGGGCCGGTCACGGCGGTGTGGACTCGGTGTAGCGGCGCGCCAGGGTGCGCAGGTGGGCCACCAGTTCGGGCGGGCCGTCGACGCGGAAATCCATCATCAGCATGCTCAGGTAGATCGCGATCGTCTCCATCGCGTCCGCGCCGGTGTGCAGCAGGCAGGTGTGCGCGTCGACCGGTTCCACCACCCCGACGGCCGGGTTGATCCGGGCGATGACGGTCTCGGCGGGCGCGAGCACGGTGACGCGGGCGTGCACCCGCCAGCCGGTGGTCGCGATGTGGCGCATGACGAAGGCGACCAGGTCGTCGTCGGGCAGCCTGCGCGGGGCGAACACCCGGCCGCTCGCGGTGGCGGTGGTGATCCGCGCGGCCGGAATCGCTTCCCAGGCGTGGCCGCGCATGCTGTAGGCGACCAGGTACCAGCGGCGCTGCCAGTTGATCAGCCGGTAGGGCTCCAGTTCGACGCCGTCGTCCACGGTGACCGCGGTGGTGCGCCGGACCGCGTCGGCCAGGGTGGTGAGGATGCCCGCGGCGACCGGGGCGTCGGGTTCGCGCGAGCCGGTGGTGGCCGGGCCGATCTCGGTGGCGTCGTGCAGTGCGGAGACCTTGCGCTGCAATCGTTTCGGGAGGATCTGCTCGATCTTGCGCAGCGCCCTGGTGAGCTGGTCGCCCAGGTCGGAGACGGCGAGCGCGCCGTCGGCGGCCACGGCGATGGACAGCGCGACGGCCACCGCCTCGTCGTCGTCGAGCAGCAGCGGCGGCATGGTGGCGCCGCGGCCGAGCCGGTAGCCGCCGATCGCGCCGCGTTCGGCGTGCACGGGGTAGCCGAGTTCGCGCAGTCGCGAGATGTCGTTGCGGACAGTGCGTTCGGTGATCTCGAGGCGGTCGGCGAGCTCGCGTCCGGTGTAGGCGCGGTCCTGGAGCAGGGCGAGCAGCCGCAGGACGCGGGGTGTCGTCGCGGCCATGTCCCACCTCGTCGAAAGTCGTGCGGAAATTAGGAAAGAAACGAGCCTAATAGGTTTCTAGGCTGGAGTCATCACCGAGAAGGAAGGCTCCATCATGAACAGCACCGCAGCCCTCGAGACCGTCTGGCGCGACGTGGTCGCCACCTCCTACGCGGCCCTGCGCGATGTCGTCGCCGGCGTCGGCGCGGACCAGTGGGACCTGCCGACGCCGTGCTCGGAATGGACCGTCACCCAGGTCGTCCAGCACGCGGCGGGCGACCAGCTCGCCTACGCTGCCGCGCTCGGGGTCGGCCCCGGCCCGAGCTACAACCCCTTCGACCCCTCCGGGATCATCGACGGGTCCGCCGCCGCCCTGGTCGAGGCGGCCGTCGAGCAGACCGCCGCCGCCTGGTCCACCGTCGCCGACGACACCGCGACCGTCCCCACCCCGCTCCCGCACGGCGATCTGCCCACCCCGGTCGCCGCCACACTGGCCGCGCTCGACGCCGCCGTCCACGCCTGGGACATCGCCGTCGCCACCGGCCAGCCGTCCCCCCTCACCGCCGACCTGGCCACCCACCTGCTGACCGCGGCGCGCACCGTCCACCCGGCCCCCGGCAGCGGCACCGACGCCGAGATCGTCGAACCCCTGCGCCAGTGGGGTGCCTACGCCCCGGTCGTCGTCACCACGTCGACAGGCCCGATCGACGACCTCCTGCACTACCTCGGCCGCACCGCGGCCTGAGCTCGGTCGCTCGGAGAACCCGGGCCCGCCGAGGCGCACGGCGGGTCGTGGTCCTCAGCGGCGGACGGTGATCAGGGTGAAGGGGCCGATGTCGGTGGTGGTGAAGGCGGGGTCGGTGAAGAGGGTCTTCGGGAAAGCGACCGTGTAGCGCTTGACGTTCGGGTCGTTGGGGTAGACGTCTTCGGCGAGGCGCAGGGTGTAGGTGTCGCCGTCGCGGCGGAAGAGGAAGGCGTCGGGGGCGCGCCAGGGAGCGGTGGCCATGGCGTCGAGGAGGGCGGGGGACGAGTCGAGCTTGCTCCAGGCGGCGATGGTGGCGGCGCGGGCCTTGAAGTCCGACAGCGGGTTCGCGTAGTGCGAGGTGAGGGCCTGGAAGCCGAAGTAGGGGTAGAAGGCCAGGAAGCTGGTGTCGGCGGTGAGGACGACGGATTCGTCCCTGGGACGGCCGGTCTGGGCCAGCAGGGCTTCGTCCACCGCGTGGTAGTAGGCCACGGCCGAGGGCTTGCGCTTGTCGGCCCGCTCGCCGAAAGTGCCGTCGGCGTTGGGTGTCTCGGTGGGCACGGTATCGGTGTAGGCGGTGTCGATCTCGTGGGTGAGCACGGTCGGGATGTGCTGCGCGAAGGCCAGCGCGCCCAGCACGGCGAGTACCCCGGCCGCGACCCGCACCGGCGCCTGCTCGTGCAGCCCCCGGTAGATCACCCCGGCGAGCTCGACGAACCCGAAGACGCCCGCCGCGGCGAGCACCGCGAGCAGCACCGGCTCCAGCCGGAACGACAGCAGCGTCGTCCCCGCCGCGGTCGCCGCCATCGACAGCAGCGTCCACAGGTAGATCGCCAGCACGCCGAGCCCCAGCGCCTGCGCCCGCCGCGACGAACCGGCCCGCAGCACCAGCCACAGCGTCCCGAGCAGGCACAGCGCACCACGCAGCGAGAACTCCAGCATGGGGAACGCCAGCTCGGCGCCCGACTGGGGCAGATAGTGGAAGGCGTTGCCGGACGGCAGTTTCGCCCCCGACAGCATCTTCAGCAGGTAGGGCGCCCACACGACCAGCGCGAGCAGCCCGGCGATCGCGCCCATGGCGACCAGCTTGGTCAGCGGCGCGATCGCCGCCCGCCACGGCGCCGGACCGCCGACCGCGCGCGGACCGCCGACCCGGGGACGCAGGTCTGCGCGCCGGGTGTACACCGCGACACCCGCCGCCACCACGGCCATCAGCACCACGGTGAACGCCGCGATCGCCAGGTACAGCGTGTAGAAACAGGCGGCCACCCCGAGGAACAGCCCGGTGCCGAGGACCGCGCCCCAGCCACCCGACGACCGGTGCAGCGCACCCCAGGCCAGCACCAGCACCGGCGGGATGAACACCACCAGCACGGCCCCGTACGCCTCGGGCGAGGCGTAGGCCAGCGTCATCGCGGTCACTGCGGCCGCGGCACCCACCGCGAGATCGGCGCGCACCAACTGGGTCCACAGCACCAGGGCCACCGCCGCGGCGATCGCGAGCAGCCCGATCGCGTACGGCTTGAACACTTCCCAGCCGTCCATGCCGAGCACGTTGCCCACCCGGCCGCCGAGCCAGAACCAGCCGGCCGGATAGAACGGCGGGATGTCCACATAGGTCATGTCCCGCAGCGCGGCGCTGTCGGTGAGCCGGGTGAGGTACTCGGTGCGGAACTCCTGATCCACCGAGACGCCGAACAGGTACAGCTTCGTCGCGGCCAGCGGCATGCCGAGCGTGACGGTGACGAAGCCCGAAATACCGATCCAGGACGCCAGTTTCGCCACCACCGGCCACTTGCGCAGCCGGATCAGCAGCACCGCGACGACCAGCAGCGCGAGGGCGGCGAACTGACCGACGGTGGTCAGCGCCTTGGTCACGTTGGAGGAGTTGAAGGCGGGCCACTGCACCGCCGAGAACGCGAAGAGCCCGACCACGGCGACCACCAGCGCCACCGCGGCGGCCCCGGCGGCCTCGCCGACCCCCGCCCCGATCCTGCGCAGCGGCCGCACCTCGTCGTTGGTCGTCATCGGCGCGCTGCCCTCCGGCTCGGTGTCGGCTCTCACGGTCCGGGTCAGCCTAGTGGAGCCGGTGCCGACCGGCGGAGGCCGAAGCGTCCGGTCGCTCCGCACGGGTTCCCGCCTGCGGAAACGCGAACTGCCGCACCGTCACAGGACGATGCGGCAGTGCGCGACAGCGGTCGATCAGATCGGCAGCTTGCGGAAGATCGGGCGCGGCACGTGGCGCAGCGCCGACATCAGGAAGCGGGCCTCGCCGGGTGCCCAGACGATCTCGGTGCCCTTCTCGGAGGCGGCGACGGCGAGCCGGGCCACGTCCTCGGGATCGACGGTGAGCGGGGCTTCCTTGGAGCCGGTGGCCTCCCAGTGCGCCTTCGTCGCCGAGGTGCGCACCTGCATCGGCCGCACCACGGTGACGCGCGGACCGTGCGGCCGCAGCGCCTCGCCGAGGCCGAGGTAGAAGCCGTCCAGGCCGGCCTTGGTGGAGCCGTAGACGAAGTTCGAGCGACGCACGCGCTCACCGGCCACCGAGGACATCACGATGAACCGGCCGTGGCCCTGCGCCTTGAACTTGTCGCCGACCAGCACGCCCACCGAGACACCGGCGGTGTAGTTGATGCCGACGGTCATGACCGCCTTGCGCTGGTTCTGCCACAGCTCCTCGGCGTCGCCGAGCACACCGAACGCCACGATCGCGACGTCGACGTCACCCGCGGCGAACGCCTGGTCGACGACCTTCGGGTGCGACTCGGTGTCGAGCGCGTCGAAGTCGATGACGTCGACCTGGGTCGCGCCCGCCGCCTTCACCGTGGCGACCGCGCCCTCGAGCAGCGGATCGCCGGGCAGGTTGGCCAGCACGACCCGGGCCGGGCTCTTGCGCAGGTATTCGGCGACGATCGCGAGACCGATCTCGGAGGTGCCGCCGAACAGCAGGATGGTCTGCGGGTTGCCAACTGCGTTGATCACTGGAGCTCCAGCCTCCTGGCCATATCGGACATGAACACGCCGGTCGGGTCGACGCTGCGGCGGACCTTGATCCACTCGTCGATCCGCGGGTACATCTTGTGGAACGACTCGGCGCTGGTCCGCGAGTCCTTGGCGGTGTAGAGCCGCCCGCCGAACTCGAGCACCCGCCGGTCCAGATCGCTGACGAACTCGTTGAGCCCGCGCGAGATCGGGAAGTCGACGCAGATGTTCCAGCCCTCCATGGGGAAGCTCAACGGTGCCTGGTTACCCGGACCGAACAGCTTGAACACATTGAGGAAGGAATAGAAGCCGGAGCCCTGGATGTCGATGATGATCCGCTTGAACTCCTCGACCGACTCCGGCGGCACCACGAACTGGTACTGCAGGAAGCCGTTGGAGCCGTAGCCGCGGTTCCACTCACCCAGCATGTCGAGCGGGTGGTAGAACTGCGTCAGATTCTGGACCTTGCCCCGGTAGGTGCCCGACTTGCGGTACCAGACCTCGCCGATCGGGCCGAAGGTGTACTTGTTGGCCAGGCCGTTGGGGAACACGTCCGGCAGCGTGAAGAAGGTCTTGCCGTTGAACCGCAGCGGGTCCTTCTGCAGCTTCTTCGGCAGCTGGTCGAGCTTGGCCAGGTTGCCGCGCGAGATGGCGGCGCGGCCCAGCTTGGGCAGCGGGCTGATGGCGTCGAACCAGGCCGAGCTGTACTCGTAGTCGCCCTCGGAGCCGTCGCTGTGGAAGGCGATGGTCTCGTCGAGGGTGGCGGTGACATCGCCGTCGGCGATGAAGTACGCCGTCTCGGTCGGCGTCATCTCGATGGTCGCGCGCAGGATGATGCCGGTCAGGCCGCAGCCGCCGATGGTCGCCCAGAACAGCTCGGGGTCGGACTCGGCGGTGATCGTGCGGACAACGCCGTCGGCGGTCAGCAGATCCATCGAGCGCACGTGGTTGCCGAAGCTGCCAGCGCTGTGATGGTTCTTGCCGTGGATATCGGAACCGATCGCGCCACCGATGGTGACCTGCCTGGTACCGGGTAGGACGGGCACCCAGAGGCCGAACGGCAGCGCCGCCTTCATCAGCTGATCGAGATCGACACCGCCGTCGACGTCGACCAGACGGGTCGCGGCGTCGATGCGGTGGATCTTGTTCAGCGCGGGCATGTCGATCACGAGGCCGCCCGCGTTCTGCGAGTTGTCCCCGTAGGAGCGGCCGAGGCCACGCGCGATCACGCCGCGTCGCAGGTGCGCCGGCTTGGAGTCGTTGTCCTCGGCGACCATGCTCACGGCCTTGACGATCAACTCGGGATCGCTGGTCGAGAGCACTTCGGCGGAGGTGGGTGCGGTGCGACCCCATCCGGTGAGCTTGCGAGTGCGCGTAGGCAGCGCAAACGCCTCGCCGGTGGCGGTCGGAATGTTCTCGGACATCGGCTAAGAGGCTACATGCATGGCGGGACACGCGGCCGGTCTCGTAGTCTTCCTCACGTGCAAGCCCAACCGCATCTGCCGCTTCCCGCCGAGATTCCGCTGGTCGACGAGCCTGGTGGAACCGACGTAGACCTGAAGACGCAGATCGTGCGGTTCACGCTGACCGGCGGCCTCTCGGCGATCGTCGACTACGGCATCTACAGCCTGCTGCTGAACCTGCTCGGCCTGCCGGTGAGCCTGGCCAAGGCGGTCAGCTTCGTCTGCGGAACCACCACCGCGTACCTGATCAACCGGCGCTGGACGTTCAAGGCCGAGCCGAGCAGGGCGCGCTTCATCGCGGTCGTCGTGCTCTACGCGGTGACCTTCGCCGTGCAGGTCGGCATCAACGCGGCGCTGTACTTCGCGCTGCCCGGCGAGTGGTGGCGGCAGCCGCTGGCGTTCGTCGTCGCGCAGGGCACCGCCACCGTCATCAACTTCGTCGTGCAGCGCGCGGTGATCTTCAAGATCAAGTAGTCAGCTGGCCTTGGCGGCGGCGGGCGCGGGCTGCTTGCCCGCCTTGACGCCGAAGTAGTCCCCGCCCTTGGCCCTGACGTTGTCGGTGCCCCACTCCCGCCGATCCCGCGCGACGGGCACCATCTGCGGAATGTGCTTGCGGCAGTGGATGTAGGCCTCTTCCACATCGACGACGACCCACACCTGCGACGCCCTGCCCCGCTCCGGCGCGGGCAGATCGTCGACGGACTCGCGTAGCTCACTGTCGGCAACCATGCGGGCCTTGCCGTTGATGTGCAGCCCGATCAGGTCGCGCACGAAGTCGATCATCAAGATCCCGACGTGCGGGTTCTCGAGGATGTTGCCGAGGCTGGCCATTACTCCGTTACCTCGATACTCGGGGTACGCAATCGTGCGTTCGTCGATCACGTGCAGGAACCCCGGTGTTCCCGCCCGGAAACTGGCGTCGCATTCGCCGTGCGCGTCGGCGGTGGAGATGAAGGCCATGTCCATCCGTGCGACGAATTCGACCATCGACGGGTTCAGGTAGTCGATCACCTGGTCGTCGTAGAAACGTTCGGCCCTTTCGGTCGTGCCCAACGTGTCCTGAAGCTCGTGCTCTCCGTCGCTGCCGACGTGTTTCTCGGGCATCGGGGCCCCCTCTGCTAGCCGAACCGGGTGATGCGGGTTTCGCGCTGAAACCCCCGCTTGTGACCGCAATCTCACCCAGTGTAGGGGACTATCACAAGCCGTGGGGCGAGTCCATTGTTGCGAATGGTACGAAAGTCCTGTTTGCGCAAGGGTTTCCCGAGGTAGACCGATCAGACCGGTTCTACCCGCACCGGCACCCCGTTGAACACCGCGGTGCCGGAGATCACGTCGACCACCGAATCATCGGTCAGCACATTGGCGTTCACGCCGGCGTGCGCGCTTGCCACCGATTGGGTGGTGCTCGCGCCGTGTCCCCAGCCGTGCGGCAAACTCACGACGCCGGGCATGATCGTCGGCGTCTGCTCGACCTGGACGGTCAGCGAGCCCGCCGCCGAGCTGATCGCGGCCTGCTCGCCGAGGCCGAGCCTGGTCGCGTCGTCCGGGTGGATCTGCAGGGTGCAGCGGTTCGACCCGCCGACCAGGCCGGCGATGTTGTGCATCCAGCTGTTGTTGGAGCGCAGCTGCCTGCGCCCGATCAGCACCATCTCCGGCGCGCGCGCCGTCAGCCCGGCCCGCAGTCGCGGCACATCGTCGAGCAGCTGTCGCGGCGCCAGGTCGACGTGGCCGGACGCCGTGCGCAGGACACCGGGCAAGCGCGGCCGCAGCGGGCCGAGGTCGAGGCCGTGCGGGTTGTCGAGCAGGGTGCGCAGGCTCAGCTCGCCGCCGTTCCAGGCGCCGTAGGGGCCGAGCTTGAGCATCAGGTCGATGCGCTGTTCGGTGGTGTCGACGCCCTCCAGCTCGTCGCGCCGGTCGCTCATCCCCGCCTTGTGCAGCATGCCCGCGATGACGAGTTCGTCGACGACGGCGATCGGGCTCGCCGCGCCGGTGCCGTCGTGCGGCTGCCCGCTGACGGCGGCGGCCAGCCGGGCGATGACCGCCGATTCGGACGGGCGCCCGTCGAGCGGGACCAGCGGCGGCGAGTAGCGCGCGTAGTTGCGCACCGCGAACTGCAGCAGCGCGAAGTCGTAGTGCGGCGACTGCACCGAGCGCGGCGGCGGCAGGATCACCGACGCGTGCCGGGTCGTCTCGTTGACGTACCGGTCCACGCTGACCATGAAGTCGAGCCCGGCCAGCCCTCGGTCCAGCCGGGCGCCGCTCGGGGCGGACAGCACCGGGTTGCCCGCGACCGTGACCAGCGCCTTGATCTGTCCCTGACCCGGCGTTTCGATCTCGTCGGCCAGGGTGGCGACGGGCAGTTCGCCCATCGTCTCGGGCAGTCCGCGCACCCGGCTGGTCCAGCGACCGGGGCGGAACGGCTTGCTGCGCGCGATGCCGCCCGCCGCGGCGGTGGCGAACATGGCGCCGCCGGGGGCGTCGAGATTGCCGGTGAGCGCGTTGAGCGCGTCGACCAGCCACTGGGTGAGGGTGCCGAACTCGGCGGTGCAGGTGCCGATCCTGGCGTAGACGGCGGCGGTCGGCGCGGCGGCGAGGTCGCGGGCCAGCGCGCGGATGGCGTCGGCGGGGATGCCGGTGCGCTCGACCACCGCGTCCGGGCCGAACTCCGCGGCCGCGGCGCGCAGTTCGTCGAAGCCGTCGACCTCGATCCGCAGGTCGACCAGGTTCTCGGCGAACAGCGTGTGGATCACCGCGAAGAGCAGGTACGCGTCGGCGCCGGGCCGGATGAACAGGTGTTCGTCGGCGAGGTCGGCGGTCCTGGTCGCCCTGGGGTCGACGACGACCAGCTTGCCGCCGCGCGCCCGCAGCGCCTTCAACCGGCCGGGGAAGTCCGGCGCGGTGCACAGCGAGCCGTTGGATTCGAGCGGGTTCGCGCCGAGCATCAGCAGGAAGTCGGTGCGGTCCAGGTCGGGGACCGGCACCGTCAGCGGGTCGCCGAACATGAGGCCTGCGGCGACCTGCTTGGGCATCTGATCGGCGGTACTCGCGGTGTAGATGTGGCGGGTGCTCAGCGCGCGGATCAGCGGGGGCAGATACAGCGCCCCCGCGACGGTGTGCGCGTTGGGATTGCCCAGGTAGATCCCGGTCGCGCCGCTGCCGTGCGCGGCGCTCACCGCGGCGAACCCGGTCGCGATCAGGTCGAAGGCCTCGTCCCAGCTCGCGGGGCGGAACGTGTCGCCATCGCGGACGAGCGGGGTGGTGACCAGGTCGGGGTCGTCGTCGAGTTTGCCGAAGCTGGCGCCCTTCGGGCAGAGGAAGCCCTTGCTGAACGGGTCGTCGCGGTCGCCGCGGACCGAGAGCACCCGGTCGGCCTCGTCGAGGGTGATGGTCAGGCCGCAGACGGCCTCACACAGCGGACAGGTGCGCAGCAGCGTTCGCGGAGCCATGACTCCATCCTTACGCCGTCCGGTGCGCCCGGGTCCGGAAACGCCGAAAACCCGCTACCGCGACGTCGGGGAGGCGTCGCGGTAGCGGGTCTGCGGTGCTGTGCTGCCTCAGCTGGCCAGGGTCAGCGCGGGCGTGGTGGTCAGCGTGGCGCGCTTGCGGCTCGCGGCGGCGCGCACGGCGGCACCGAGGGCGACGACCGGCGGCACCCAGCGGGCCTCGGACGGGGCGACGCCCCAGGCGGCGGAGCCGGCGGCGAGCTGGGTCGGGGGCAGCGGGATGCTGGCACCGTCGGTGTGCACGACGACGCCTGCCTCGCGCATGGCCTCGATCGCCATGGCGGCCTTGCGGATGCCGGTGACCAGGTGGATCTCGCGACGCTCCTGGCCCGGGATCTCGATCACGGGGCCGGACAGGTTGTTGGCGCGCAGGAAGCGGCGGACCTCGCCCGCCATCTCACCGGTGACCTCGATGGCCGAGATGTCATCGTCGGTGATCAAGCACAGGCCGTTGGCCGTTTCGGCAACCGTCCAGCCCCGCGCGGCGTACTCCTGCGCGGCGGCACCCTTCTCGGTGCCCGTGGTGGTGGTCGGAAACGTCGTGCGCACTGTGTTCTCCATTCCCCGAAGAGCTCTGTTCCTGCGTTCATGGGGCGTATCGGCCGGGGGTGGCAGTCTCGTTACGCTGTTGCCGAAAAATATTCGAGAGTGTCTGCTTCGTCTCAGTTCGCACACCTTCGCTATCGGCGAAGGGATGCGAACCGGCTTGGCGTGCGGCCCGAAAACGGGCAGGATTTCGACCATGACCGACGCACCGGGCACCACCTCGTCTCCCGGCGAGGATCCCGAGGAGTTCGAAGCCGAATCGCGGTGGCTCTCTTGGAAAGAGACCGACGTGAAGCGCGCGGGGGCGCGGCAGGCGCCGACCGCCGACGGTGGCGAATTTCCGGACGATTCGGACATGCCGCGCGACGCGGGCTTCGACGACCCCTTCCGGAGCACCGGATCCGCCAAGCAGTGGGCCGCCGAAGTCCTGCGCTCGCTGCTCGATGTCCAGTTCCGCAGGCCCGCGACCAGGACCTTGCTGCCGCTGGCCTACATCCTCGGCGTCGTCTCCTTCGGTATCGGCGTCCCGGTGGCCCTCACCGTGCTGATGTGGAAGGCCTCGGTGCTGCTCGGCATCCTCGCCGCGCTGGTCGCCGTCCCGCTGGGGCTGACCATCGCGGCCTCGGTGCGCCTGATGCTCGAGTTCGCCGACAACGCGGCCCGGCTGGCCGGGCGGGTCGAGCACATCAGCGACCTGGCCGACGGACTGTTCCAGGCGCTCTCCGATGTCGCCGAGCCGGTGAACCAGCTCTCCGAGGACGTCCGCGCCGTGCAGTTCTGGCGGTTCCGCAAGAAGAAGTAGCCCCGAAGTATGTGGTGCGCGTTGTCCGATTCATTGTGAAACAATCCGTACGCAGATCCGACGCCTATTGTCGGCTGCGTAGGGCGGTCTCCGAAAGAGATGGGGGAGACCGGATTTGGATACAGGGGGGCAGTATGGCTTCACCACAGGGCGTCACCGGTTCGACGATGCCGCGCAGGCAGCTGGGCAGGCACTTACGTGACCTGCGCAATCAGGCGCGGATGACGACCAGGACCGCGGCGGCGCAACTCGAGTGGTCGGAAGCGAAGATCTGGCGGATCGAGACGGGGCAGACGTCGTTGCGCAGCCTCGACGTCGAGGCCATGTGCAAGGTGTACGGCGCGCCGGCGGAACTCGTCGAGCCGCTGGCCGCGCTGGCTCGCGAAACCAAGGCACGGGGTTGGTGGACGAGCTACGGCGATGTGATCCCGGAGGGCTTCGAGGTCTACATCGGTCTGGAGGAAGCCGCGACCGGCCTGTCGATCTACGAGGACGGCCTGGTCCCGGCGCTGCTACAGACCGAGGACTACACCAGGGCGCTGCTCGAGCAGACCGTCCCCGGCATGACCGAGGAGGAGCTGGAGCGCAGACTGCGGGTCCGCGCGGCCAGGCAGGCGCTGATCACCCGCGCGCAGGCGCCGTTGCGGCTCCAGGTCGTGCTCGCCGAAGCGGTGCTGACCAGGCGTATCGGTGACGACCGGGTGCTCGCGGGCCAGCGCGCGTGGTTGCGCGAGCTGGCCGAGCTGGACTCGGTGCGAATCCAGGTGGTCCCCGGTGATACCGGGTATCACGCGGGGCTGGAGTCGGGCCGGTTCGTGATCCTGGACTTCGGCATCGACGGTTCGCTGGACCGGCCGGAGCCGCCGGTGGTCTTCGTGGAGACCTTCGCCGGCTCGGCCTACCTGGACAAGCCGAACGACTACGACCGCTATCGCGGCGCGTTCACCGACATCAGCGCGGCGGCGTCCGGCGCGCTGTAACTCACCAGGAGTCGGCGAGCACCGAACGGTGCGTGGGCAGGGCACGGTCGTAGACCGCCCTGCCCTTTTCCGTGAGCCGGACGAAGATGGCGCGGCGGTCCTCGGCGCACATGGTGCGCTCGACCAGGCCGTCGCGTTCCAGTCTGGCCACCGCGCGCGAGAGCGCGCTCTGGCTCAGGTAGATGTCACCGGCCAGCTCGGTCATCCGGTACTTCTGACAGTCCGCGTCGACCAGTCGATCGAGGGTCTCGAACTCGCTGAGTCCGATGCGGTGTTCGTGCTGAAGCGCCTTCTCCAGTGCGCAACTCACGGCGGCGTGCCGTCCGAGCAGTTCGCGCCACTGGCCGACCAGCTCGGTGGGCGCTCCATTGCGCCGAGCTGATGCTGTGGCCGGGTTCGACATGGCCCCATCTTAGTGGTCCCGGCATCTCCATGCAACCGCATTTAATGTGTTGGCATTTAATGCGCACGCATGTAATGTCCCTCGCATGACTTCGCCAGCAACGCTCTCGGCCGCAGATCAGGCGACCGATCCGACCAGATGGTCCGCCCGGCTCTGGGGCATGCTGATCACCCTGTGCATCGTCCTGTTCCTCGACGGTCTCGACGTTTCGATGATCGGCGTGGCGCTGCCGTCCATCGGCGCCGAGCTCGATCTGTCCACCTCCACCCTGCAGTGGCTCGTCAGCGGCTACGTCCTCGGTTACGGCGGCCTGCTGCTGCTCGGCGGCCGCACCGCCGACTTGCTCGGGCGCCGCAAGGTCTTCCTCATCGCCCTGGCGGTGTTCGCGATCGCCTCCCTGGTCGGCGGCCTGGTCAGCGATCCGACGCTGCTGATCGTCACCCGCTTCATCAAGGGCCTCGCCGCCGCGTTCACCGCGCCCACCGGCCTGTCGATCATCACCACGACCTTCGCCGAAGGAAAGGCGCGCAACAAGGCGCTGTCCATCTACACCGTGTTCGGTGCGGGCGGCTACTCGATGGGCCTGCTGTTCGGCGGCCTGATGACCGGCGTCGGCTGGCGCTGGACCTTCCTGCTCCCGGTCCCGATCGCCCTGGCCGCGCTGGTCGCCGCCTTCGTGCTGGTGCCGAGGGACGGTAAGGCCGAGGAGGGCGGACACGATCTGCTCGGCGCGCTGCTGTCCACCGCGGGCATGCTGCTGCTGGTCTACACCGTGGTCACCGCGCCGGAGGTCGGCTGGGCCTCGGTCCGCACGCTGGGCTCGTTCCTCGCCGTCATCGCCCTGTTCGCCGCGTTCGTGATCACCGAGCAGCGGGTGAAGCACCCGCTGGTGCGGCTGGGCATCCTGCGCAAGGTGTCGCTGGTGCGGGCCAGCCTGGCCATCATCGCGGTCGCCGGTTCGTACTTCAGCTGGCAGTTCATCGTCACCCTGTACATGCAGGACACGCTGGAGTGGTCGGCGCTGAAGCTGGCGATGGCGCTGCTGCCGGTCGGCATCCTGGTCGTCGGGTCGGCGTTCTTCTCGGAGAAGCTGATCGACCGCTTCGGCACCGGGCCGGTCATCGCCGTCACCATGTCCGTGATGGCCGTTGGCTACCTGCTGTTCCTGCGGGTCGACACCGCGCCGGACTACCTGACCGTGCTGCTGCCCGCCATCCTGCTGATCGGCATCGGCTGGGTCGGCTTCCCGGCGATCAACGTGCAGGCCACCAGCGGTATCGACGACGAAGAGCAGGGTCTGGCGGCCGGTGTGCTGCAGACCTCCATGCAGGTCGGCGCGGCCATCGTGCTCGCGGTGACCACCGCGATCGTCACCTCCGGCGCGCACGGCGCCGGCGCGACGCCGCAGCAGATGCTCGACACCTACCGGCCGGGCCTCGAGTTCGCCGCGGGCGTCACCATCGTCGGCGCGCTGGTCGCCCTGACGGTCTTCCTGCCGCGCCGCCGGTCGACGGTCGTCGACGCGCCCGCCGCCGAGGAGAAGCTGCTCGAGCCGGTCGCCTGACCGCACAACGCCGAACGGCCCCACCTTTTCCCAGGTGGGGCCGTTCGACGTTTCACGTGGATCAGGAAAAAGGCGGAGCCACTTCGTCTTTGGCGGAGCGGATATAGGTGAGCGGGGCGCCGTCGCGGCCCTCGGTCGGCCAGTCGATGCCGAGGCGGGCGTCGAAGGCGTCCATGTCCCGGTCGAATTCGGGGGTGTACTCGAGCGAGCACAGGTAGGTGACCGTCGAGCGGTCCTCCAGCGAGAGGATGGCGTGGCCGAGGCCCTCGGACAGGAACACCGAGCGGCGGTGCACGTCGTCGAGCAGGACGCTGTCCCAGCGGCCGTAGGTCGGCGAGCCGGGCCGCAGGTCGACCACCACGTCCAGGAACGCGCCGCGCACGCAGGTCACGTACTTGGCCTGCCCGGGCGGGTCCTCGGTGTAGTGGATGCCGCGCAGCACGCCCGCCGCCGAGACCGAGGTGTTCACCTGGTGCAGTTCGAACGGACGGCCGGTGGCCTTCTCGAACTCCGAGGCCTTGAACGACTCACAGAACATCCCGCGGTCGTCGCCGAGCAGGCGGGGCGTCACCTCCCACGCGCCGGGGATGGCCAGTTCACGGATCTGCATGCCTGTAGTTACCAGTCTTTCCCACGGTCGATCAGATCGAGCAGATAGCGGCCGTAGCCGGAGCGCACCATCGGTTCGGCCAGCTCGCACAGCTGGTCGTCGCCGATCAGCCCGCGCCGCCAGGCGACCTCCTCGGGCACGCCGATCTTGAGGCCCTGCCGTTCCTCGATGGTGCGCACGTAGTTGGCGGCGTCGAGCAGCGAGTCGAAGGTGCCGGTGTCGAGCCAGGCGGTGCCGCGGGCGAGCACGTCGACGCTGAGCTTGCCCTGCTCCAGGTAGGCGCGGTTGATATCGGTGATCTCGTACTCGCCGCGCGCCGACGGCCGCAGCTCGCGGGCGATCTGCACCACGTCGTTGTCGTAGAAGTAGAGGCCCGGGATCGCGTAGTTCGAGCGCGGCTTCTTCGGCTTCTCCTCGATGGAGACCGCGCGACCCTGCTCGAACTCCACCACGCCGTAGGCGGTCGGGTCCTTGACCCAGTAGGCGAACACCGCGCCGCCGTCGATGTCGTGGAAGCGTTCCAGGCTGGCGCCGAGGCCGGGGCCGTGGAAGATGTTGTCGCCGAGCACCAGGGCCGCGGGCTCGCTGCCGATGTGGTCGGCACCCAGCACGAACGCGCGCGCGAGTCCGTCGGGTTCGGGCTGGACCACGTAGCTGATGGCGACGCCGAACTGACTGCCGTCACCGAGCAGCCGGGCGAACGCGTCGGCGTCCTCCGGCGTGGTGATCACCAGAATGTCGTCGATCCCTGCCAACATGAGGGTGGACAACGGGTAGTAGACCATGGGCTTGTCGTAGACCGGGACGAGCTGCTTGCTCACCCCGCGCGTGATGGGGTGCAGCCGCGAACCGGTGCCGCCCGCCAGGATGATTCCGCGCATGGGGGAAGTCTGCCAGCTCTCCCCGCCGCGGAGTCGGGGAGGTTCCGACACGTCGACGAATTGGTCACGAACGTTTCGTATCCGGGTGTGTCGGGCGATAACTGGGACAGCACGGCGCTTATCTGATTATGTGAGCGTCGATGTGTGAAACATCACTATGTTAGATGTCAGCGTGGACATCCGTACCGGGCCAGCCTGGTGGGGGGTGACGCGCCAGCTGTGAGGTAGGTGCGCGATGGGATCGTCGAAGATCGCCGGGCCGGGTGTGGTGGGCGGGATCGCCGCCGCTGTCGTGGGGAAGAAGCCGGCGCGGGGGCCCGAACAGGGCATCATCGTCAATTCCGGGCGGACGAGTACCTCGTCGCGGGTGCTGATGGGCGCGTGCGTCGGCGTCATCGGGCCGCTGCTGCGGACCGTGCCGATCAACCGGGCGACCATCCCGATCGGCGCCGTCGCCGTCGACCTGCTGTCGCGGCTGCGGCCGGAACCGCACGGCATCGAGCGCGAGCAGATCCAGCTGGACGGCTTCCGGATGGAGATGGTCCGGCCCGCTGGCGGATCGCGCGCGCTGCGCCACGGCGCGGTGCTGTACATGCACGGCGGTGGCTTCGCCGTCGGCGGCCTGGAGTCGCACCGGGCGATCGTCGCCGGGATCGCGCGGCGGACCGGGCTGGCCGTGCTCAATGTCGAATACCGGCAGCTGCCCGGTCGCGCGATCACCGAGTCGATCGACGACTGCGTGCTCGCCTACCGTTGGCTGCTGCGCCATGGCGCCGATCCGGCCAAGATCGTCTTCGCGGGCGACTCCGCCGGTGGCTTCCTCACCTTCGCCACCGCGCTGCGTTCCAGGGAGATCGGCCTGCCGCTGCCCGCGGCGCTGGTCGGGCTGAGCCCGCTGCTCGATCTCGACTACCGGGCCAAGGAGGGATACGTCAACGTCACACGTGACGCCTACATCCCGCTGTCGGGTCTGGAGGCCGTCGTCCGGCTGGGCGCGGAGGCCACCGGTCCGCTCGACCCGGCGCTGTCCCCGGTCAACGCCGAGCTCACCGGGATGCCGCCGGTGCTGCTCATCGCCGCCGAGGACGAACTGCTGCGCTACGACTGCGAGCTGATGGCCCACCGGCTGACCGCCGCGGGCGTGCCGGTCACCCTCGAGCTGTGGCGCGGCCAGGTGCACGCCTTCATGAGCATCCTGCCGAGCATGCCGGAGAGCCGTTCGGCGCTCGGCCGGGTCGCCAAGTTCGTGCGGGTGGCGCTGGAGCCCGCGCAGCGGGCTCGCACGGCCTGAGTACGGCTCGGACGGTCTTGACCACGGTCGGCCGGCCGAGCCTCCCGGGAAACGAAACAAGGGGCCCCGGTTCGGATTTCTCCGAACCGGGGCCCCTTGCTGATGGGGTGCTGGCCGAATTACTTGGCCGGCGAGGGAGCCGGGGTGGGGTACGGCTGGGTGATGGTGATGAAGTACTGGATCGCGGCACCGATCGCGACCGGGGCGGTCACGAAGATCTGGCCGGCGATGACGCCCAGCGCACCGATGGTGGTGGCGCCGACGACGCAGCCCGCGATCGGGCCCGCGCCGAACAGCGCCAGCAGGACACCGGTCGCGACGAGGCCGGCACCGGCACCCGCGATGCAACCGACGGCAGCGCCGCCGAGGCCACCGACCAGGGTGCCGATGGTGGCGCCCATGGAGATGGTCTGGGTCAGGCGGCTCCAGGCGGCCTGCTCACGCTCGTACTCGTTCTTCCAGGGAGCCTGGTTCTCGAACGGCAGGGCGACGGGCTTGTAGACGGCCTTGGAGGCGTCGTAGACCGGGCTCAGGGTGGCCTTGTTGCCCGAGATCTCGGCCGCGATGGGCAGCTCGAACTCGTCGAGGCGGAAGGTCAGCGGGGTACCCGCGACGGTGGTGCCGTTGGCGGCCTTGACCTTGAAGGCGCCGTCCTCGACGACGAGCGAGCCCGCATCGGTGGTGATGACAGCCTTCGAGTCTTCGACGACCTCGGCGGAGTAGTTGATCGGAGCGGCCTCTTCGACCGGCGCGGCGTTGACGGTGCCGGCGGTGACGCCCATGGCAGCGATCAGCAGCGCCGAGGTGGCGGCGAATTTCCTCATCAGCATTTTGTGGAACCTCGATGTTGGAGCGTTCGGAGGGGACCCGCTGATCAAAATCCCTCGCAGCTAACGAGCGGTGAACCCGGTGTGACCGTCTATTCAAATTCCGTTCACCGTTGATACCCCAGTACCAGTGCGGTGCTCGAAACCTGAGCGATGACCGGGGTTTTTCTCAGGAAACCAGACCCGAAGTCGTAACCTGGGGCGCTCCAGAGTGATGGACGTCACAGTGAATATATCTGGGACGTCACAGGTCGGACGCTGTACAGCATCGCATTCCGGCCCACCTCCTGTCCTGAAGAGCGCCGGCGAGCACGTATCGTTGGCCGGGTGCGAGTGCTCGTAACCGGCGGGGCCGGGTTCATCGGTGCGAATTTCGTCCAGCAGACCGTGGCCACGCGCCCGGATGTGCACGTGACCGTCCTCGACGCCCTCACCTACGCGGGTAACCGCGCGTCGCTGGATTCGGTCGCCGACCGGATCGAATTCGTGCACGGCGACATCGCCGATCTGGACCTGGTCGACAATCTGGTCAGCGGCGTCGACGCGGTCGTGCATTTCGCGGCCGAATCGCACAACGACAACTCGCTGGCCGAGCCGTGGCCGTTCGTGCAGACCAATATCGTCGGCACCTACTCGCTGCTCCAGGCCGTGCGCCGCCACGACGTGCGCTACCACCACGTCTCCACCGACGAGGTGTACGGCGATCTCACCCCGGACGACCCGGCTTTCACCGAATCCACCGCCTACAACCCGTCGAGCCCGTATTCGGCGACGAAAGCGGGCAGCGATCTGCTGGTCCGCGCCTGGACCCGCTCGTTCGGCGTCCGCGCGACCCTGTCGAACTGCTCCAACAATTACGGGCCGTATCAGCACGTCGAGAAATTCATCCCGCGCCAGATCACCAATCTGATCGACGGCGTGCGGCCCCGGCTCTACGGCGCCGGTCACCAGGTGCGCGATTGGATCCACGTCGACGACCACAATCGCGCGGTCTGGGACATTCTCGATCGCGGCCGGACCGGGCAGACCTACCTCATCGGTGCCGACGGCGAGCTCGACAATCTCAGCGTCGTCCAGCTCATCCTGCGGGCCTTCGATCGCGAACCCACCGACTTCGACCACGTGACCGATCGCCCAGGCCACGACCAGCGCTACGCCATCGACGCGAGCCTGCTGCGCGAGGAACTGGGCTGGTCACCGCGGTACGCGGACTTCCGGGCCGGGCTCGCCGACACCATCACGTGGTACCGCGAGAACGAGGACTGGTGGCGGCCCAAGAAGGCCGCCACCGAAAGCGCCTACGCGGCGGCGGGCGAAAAGACGCTCTGAGTCCGCGCCGTCGTCCGGGGAGTTATCCCCAGACGACGGTGTAATACGTCGCGGCCGCGCCGATCAGCGCGAAAACCGACGCGCAGGTGACGGTGATCGCCGTCGCGCGCGTGGGAATCACACCCTCGGAATCGGTGAGCCGCAAGGGCACCCAGCGGGCGACGACGGCCAGCCCCATGATCGCCAGCGGCACGAAATACCGGCCCTGCACACCGTCGATGATGTAGAAATCGACCGGCGTGAAAGACATGTACAACGTCACGTAGATCATCGCGACGCTCGCCAGTACGGTCAGCGCCACGATCAGCGTGCGCCGGAAAGTGGCTGTCGCGGTGTTCATCCGGTCGGCGATACCGAAACTCACCGCGAACGCGATCAGGCACGCCAGCATGGAGACGGCGGGCACGTCGACATACGCGAAACCGAGTTCCCCGAAGAACTGGTTGAACCAGCGGTGATCCCGCAACGCGATACTCTCGCCGAAGGTGTGCACGAATTGCGCCGGGTCGCTGAGGATTCCCTTCAGCTGATCACCAGGGCGCACCTCGTACCACTGGTGCGGCGGCCGCATCAGGCCCATTCCCTCGCCGGTCGGCGCGGCGATCTTGGTCCACGCGAGGAAAAGCGCGCCGCCCGTCGCGGCGAATGCCCACGGAATCAGCTTGAGTTTCCCGGTGAAACCGAGCCGGTCGGCCGGGACGACCACGATGAGCATCGCCAGCAGCACATAAGTCGGCTTGCTCAGCGGGAGTGCGATCGTGGCGGCCAGCAGCGCGCCGGTTTCCACCGGCCGCAGCCGGTCACCGATGAACAGCGCCTTCAGCAACAGCGCCGACACCATGATCGCGAGCGCGTTGGTGAGCGTGTCCGCGGTGACGGTGCCCGCCTGGAACAGCGCGATCGGCAGCACCGCGACGGTGAACACCAGCCACTGACTGCGCCGCTCGCGCAGCGCGTACAGCGCGAAGCCGACCACGGCCAGGTAGGCCACCAGCCCGGCCAGCCTGGTCAGCAGGTACATCCCGCCGACGTTCAGGCCGAGCGCCTCGCCGAGCCGGATGCCGACGGCGGCGGGCACGTACGGCACCGGCGAGTACGCGGCGGTGTTGGTGAACCACATCTGCTTGGCGGCCGAGCCGATCTCGGCCGCGCCGAGCCGGTCGTAGGCGCCGGGGTCGGCCACCATCGCGTCGGGCTCGTCGGGGTTGTCGTTGTAGTCGCGGAAGGCGTAGCCCATCAGCGCGTCGACGCTGACCGGGATCTGGCCGCCGTAGGCGACCCCGCGGTCGTCGGCGATGCGCTGCGGGAGTACCCCGCCGTGCGCCACCTGGTAGGCCCGGCCGAACTGGGTCAGCTCGTCGTGACCCCAGAACGGCGGCGTGAGCACGGCGAACAGGGCGCCGAACACGGTGGCGACCACCGCGAAGGCGACCGTGGCCGCGCCGAACTTGGCGGTCAGGGTGCGGACCGGCGCGAGGACGCGATCCTTGGCGCTGGGTGCGGGCGGTGCGGTCTTGCTGAGCTCGACGGCGGTGTCCGGCTCGGTGGAAGTCGTCACCGACGGTCTCCGGCGGCGACGTCGTCGTGCGCACCGGCGGCCGAATACCGCAGGTAGACCAGGCGCGCCGCCTCGTGGCGGGACCGGCGGATGCCGTCGAGGATCATGCCAGCGGTCCACGCGAGGCTGCCGAGCAGCATCAGGGTGAACGCGAAGAACAGCGTCGGGAACCGCGCCACCTCGTGGGTGTCGTAGAACTCGACCACGATCGGGACGGTCAGGATCAGCGACACCAGCCAGGCCAGCGTGCCGAACAGGCCGTAGAACGCCACCGGGCGCTCGTGCCGGGCCAGGCCGAGGATCAGCGCCAGGATCTTGGTGCCGTCGCGGTAGGTGCGCAGCTTGGACTCGCTGCCCGCCGGGCGATCACGGAAACCGACCTGCACCGCGGTCTGCGGCACCCGCAGGTGCAGCGAGTGCACGGTCAGCTCGGTCTCGATCTCGAACTCGCGGGAGACGGCCGGGAAGCTCTTGACGAAGCGGCGCGAGAACACCCGGAAACCGCTCAGCATGTCCTCGACGTTCTCGCCGAAGACCTTGCCGACGACGCCGTTGAGCACCTTGTTGCCGGTCTCGTGGCCGGAGCGGTAGGCGCTGGTGTCGCTGTCGTCCTGCTTGCGCACACCGAGCACGTGGTCGTAGGGGCCGTCGAGCAGCGTCTTGATCATCAGCGGCGCCGCGGACGCCTCGTAGGTGTCGTCGCCGTCGATCATCAGGTAGACGTCGGCCTCGATGTCGGCGAAGGCGCGGCGCACCACGTTGCCCTTGCCCTTGGTGTTCTCGTAGCGCACGATCGCCCCGGCCTCGCGGGCGCATTCGGCGGTGCGGTCGGTGCTCAGGTTGTCGTAGACGTAGACGACGATCCCCGGCACGGCGGCCTTCAGGTCGGCGACGACCTTGGCGACCGCGGCCTCTTCGTTGTGGCAGGGGACCACGGCGGCAATGCGAAGCTCGGTGGAGTCCACCCGGGTCAATCCTCGATGTAGGCAGCAGTGGGACACCGGGAGGGTACACAGCGCACGTCCGATCCGCTCACCCGGTTCAGCGAGCTTAACGCGGGACCGAACGGGCCATCGGTGTACGGTCGGCCCGTGTCCCACCCCGAGTTGTCCGAGCCGGTTCCCGCGTCGTTGATGTCGAAGGTGGTGACGGCGCTGCGGCAGGGCGCCGCGTTCCTCGTCGTCGGCGCGATCGGTTTCCTGGTCGACGCGGGCACCTACAACCTGCTGGTCTTCTGGGGTGGCGGAGTCAGCTTCACCGAAGGTGTGCTGTATCACTCGCCGCTGCTCGCCAAGATCATCGCGATCGCGGTGGCGACGGTGGTTACCTACTTCGGCAACAAGTGGTGGACCTTCTCCCACAAGAAGACCGACAACCCGGGTCGCGAATACCTTTTGTACGCGGTCTTCAATGTCGTCGCGATCGGGCTGCAACTCGGCTGCCTCGGCTTTTCCCGCTATGTGCTCGAACTGTCCAGCCCGCTGTCGGACAACATTTCCGGCACGCTGATCGGGCAGATCGTCGCGGTCGTCTTCCGCTATTGGGCCTACGACAAATTCGTCTTCACCGGCTCCTCGGCAACCGAGGAGCAACACGCGCGGGGTGCGGCGACGCCTCACTGACGGCGCGACGTCGGCGGGTGATTGATATCCTCACCCCCGCCTGCCGCGCCGCCCCTTTTCTTCACCTGACTGCTTGCGTCGGCGCAGTCGATACCGAGAATTTCGAGGACTTCATGGAACAGTCGGCTTCGGGAGCCGTGACCGAATCGAACGATCGGCGCGAGGCCGCGCCGGAATCGCTGCGTGGCGAACACGCGGCACCGGAGCGGCTGGTGCTGGCCAGGGGCATCTTCACCGGCACGTCGGCGCGGGTGAGCGACGAGCTCTACGCCGTCGTCAAGGGCGGCGCCGCGGTCCGCGAGCGCCTGGCGCTGCACCTGCCCAAGGGCGCCACCGCGCACACCAACACCTACTTCGGCCGTTTCGCGGCCAGCTACTGGCAGCGCTGGACCACCGTCACCGAGGTGACCGTGAACGCGACCCTCGAGGTCGGTGACAAGGCCAATGTGCGCCTGGTCGCCTCCGACATCGCGGGCCACCGCCGCATCATCGCCTCGCTGGTGGCGACCAGCAGCGGCCGGGTCAGCCTGAGCGCCCCGCTCGACCAGTACGTCGACGGTGGCGCGCTGTGGCTCGAGTTCGACGCCATCGGCGGCACCGTCGACATCACCGACCTCGCCTGGACCGCGCAGGCGCCGGAGAAGGTCCGCCCGGTCGCGATCGCGATCTGCACCTTCAACCGTGCCGAGGACTGCGCGCACACCGTGGCCGCGCTGGCCTCCGACGCGACCGTGCTGGCCGCGATCGACGCCGTCTACGTCGTCGACCAGGGCACCGACCTGGTCGAGAACCGCCCGCTGTTCCAGCAGGTGCGCCCCGACTTCGGCGACAAACTGCGCTACATTCGCCAGCCCAACCTCGGCGGTGCGGGCGGCTTCACCCGTGGCCTCTACGAGGTGTCGGCGGCCAACGAGCACGCCGACGTCATCCTGATGGACGACGACATCCTCTGCGAGCCGGAGACCGTGCTGCGGCTGCAGGCCTTCGCCAACCTGACCGTCGAACCGACGCTGGTCGGCGCGCAGATGCTGTTCCTGCTCAACCCCGACTACCTCAATGTCGGCGCGGAGGAGGTGCACCTGCACGAGCTCAAGCACGGGCAGAAGGTGCCCAAGGCGCTGCGCAACACCTCCATGCTCAAGAAGAACCAGGAGCGCCGCGTCGACGCGGGCTACAACGCCTGGTGGACCTGCCTGATCCCGGCCGAGGTGGTCGCCAAGATCGGCCTGCCGGTGCCGATCTTCTTCCAGTGGGACGACGTCGAGTACGGCATCCGCGCGCGCGAGCACGGTTTCGTCACCGTCACCCTGCCCAACGCCGCCGTCTGGCACGCCGACTTCTACTGGAAGGACTACGACGACTGGGCGCGCTACTTCTCCACCCGTAACTCGCTCATCGTCGGCGCCCTGCACACCGATCTCGACGCCAAGGCGATCACCAAGGACTTCTTCCGCTACATCGCCGAGCACCTGGTCGGCATGCAGTACGGCCTGGTGCACACCACGCTGCAGGGCATCGAGGACTTCATGAAGGGTCCGCAGGTGCTGCGCGACGGCGGCATCGACGCCCTGGCGGCGGCTCGCGGCACCCGCGGCGACTACCCCGAGACCATCAAGCACCCCGCCGCGACCCCCCCGGTGAACTCCGCCGACATCCAGGTCCGCCGCGCCAGCGGCGAGCCGAGCCGGGTCACCCTGGTGCTGATCAAGCGCGCGATCACGCAGTGGACCGGGCGCACCCAGCCCGGCCTGATCGGCGTCACCCGCGAGGACGCGCACTGGTGGCACGTCGGCCTGTTCGACCACGTGGTCGTCACCGACGCCTCCCAGTCCGGCGTGCGCGTGCGCCGCCGCGACAAGGCCCGCGCCCGCGCCCTGCTCATCCGCACCTACCGCACCCTGCGCAAGCTCCGCAAGGAACTGCCCGCGCTGCAGGCCGCGTACCGGAACGCGGTGCCCGAGCTCACCAGCCGCGAGAACTGGGCCCGGCTCTACGGGATCGACCCCAGCTGAGATCGTCGACGCCGCGTCGGAATCCGTTCCGACGCGGCGTTTCTAGTGAAAGCGAACAGCCCCGGCGCGGAACCGGGGCTGTTCGCGTGGCTCGTCAGCCGAGCAAGATCAACAACAACGTCAGCAGGAAGAACACCCCGAGCACCGCGAACGGCAGCCAGAGGAAGATCACCCCCGGCGTCTTCTGCGGCTCCGACCCGATCGCGCCCTGGAAGAACACCGCCGCGGGCGACCGGTAGTACACCTTGCTCCCCGACCCCGGACCAACCGGCACCTGGATCTCCGCCGGCCCCATATCGAACAGCCACGGCGTCACCACCCGCACGTGATACTGCCCCGGCCCCACCGGCACATGCGTCTGCCCCCACCGCGCATCCGGCACCGGCTGCCCATTGACGAAGATCTTCGGCTTCACCAGCGCGAGCATGAACGAGGCCCACACATACGACGAATCCACCGTCAACCCAGGCGGATTCGGCCCCTGCTGCGCCCCGCTCACCGCAGGCCCACCGAACTGCCCCGGCCCGCCCTGCGGCGGCTGCCCGAACCGACCCGGTGCTCCCTCAGGCGAATGCCCGTGCGGTGGTTGACCACCGGGACCGAACGGGGCGGCACCGTGCGGTGGCGTCCCGCCGAATTGCCCTGGTGCTCCTGGGGACTGATGGTCGCCGGTGCCGAACGGGCCGGCCGTATGCGGTGACGGTCCGCCGAGTAGCCCAGGTGCTCCCGCGACCTGGTGATCACCTGTCCCGAATCGACCAGGCTCACCGGGTGGTGGTCCGCCGGCGGGGCCGAAGTAGCCGGGCGTGCCGTGCGGTGGTTGACCACCGGGGCCGGGGTAGCCAGGGCCGCCGTGTGGTTGGCTGCCGGGGCCGGGTTGGCCGGGGCCGCCGTGTGGTGGTGGCTGGCTGCCGGGACCGAACTGGCCCGGACCGCTGTGTGGGGGTGGACCACCCGGAGCGAAGTGGCCCGGCGCGCCGTGGGGTGGCTGGGCGCCCGGGACGAACCGGCCGGGTCCACCCTGGGGCGGCGGTCCGCCCAGCTGGCCGGGTGCGCCCGGCGGTGGGTTGCCGCCGGGGCCGAATCGGCCCGGTGCCCCCAGCGGTCCGCTCGCTTCGCCGGCCGGCGGCTCGTCAGCGGGCGGGCTGGCGAAACCGTCGAACGAGACCGTGGCCGAAGGGCGGTGCGGCGGTGGGAATTCCGGCTGCCCGGCTCCACCGGGTGCTCGACTCGGCAGCGCGCCGAACCCGGGCGGCGTCTGCGGGTGCCCGACGCCCGCGTCCTGTGGTCGCCCAGCACCGGCCGGTTCGCCGAAGCTCGGCGGCGGTCCGCCGAACCCGGCCGGTGGGGGCACCAAGGGGTGTCCAGGTGTCGAAGCGCTGGGACCGGCGGCCGACGACTGTCCGAATCCGGCGGGTGGATCGGCGGGCACTCGACCGATACCGGGAGTGCCGGGACCGGTAGGTGCCGGTCCGAATCCCGAGGCGCCCGTGGGCGGCTGGCCAAAGCTGTCAGCGCTGGTGGGTGGTTGGCCGAAACCGGGGCCGCCAGGACCTGCGGGTGGTTGGCCGAAGCCAGGAGTGCCTGGGCCCGAGAGGGGTTGGCCGAAGTTCGGGGCACCCGGGCCAGGCGGCTGGCCGAATCCGGGAGCGCCGGGTTCACCCGGTTGGCCGAATCCCGGCGGCGGAGTCCCGGGACCACCGAATCCAGGTGGGGGAGTTGCCGGTCCACCGAATCCCGGTGGGGGAGGGCTGGGCCGGCCGTGGCCGGGCTGGGGGAACTCCGGCCCGCTCACCGACCACGGCTCGCCGGTCGGCGGGCGGCTCGGATCGGGCCGCGATGTGCCGCTGCCGGATTCGCTGGAATCCGTGGATCCCGGCTCGTCGGGGCGGTGTGATGGTGGTGGAAAGTCGCCGGGGCTATTCATTTATCCCTCCCGGATAGCGAACCGTGCGCCCGAACCCTACCCCGGCGTCGCGTCCCCGGCCGGGCGAGGACGGGCGGATGCGGCCTTCGTCGGCGGACCGGATCCGCGGACGAGCACACCGCGCTCCGGTGCAGGCAGAGACCCGCACCGGAGCGTAGTGATCATTTGTCCAGGTAGCTCAGCGTCGCCCGCGTTCGCGATACTGACGACGCTGCTCCTTGGCGATGGTGCGCCAGACCTGGGCGCGTTCGGCGGCCAGGCGCTTGTCGGTGCGGGCCGCCATCCACTCGTTCTCCTTGGCGAGTTTGCGGTAGCTCGCCAGGCGGCGTTCGGGCAGCGAACCGTCGGCGAGCGCGGCCAGCACCGCGCACCCCGGCTCGGTCTCGTGCACGCAATCGGCGAAACGGCATTCGGCGGCGAGCGATTCGATATCGCTGAAGGTCTTGCCGATGCCCTCGGCCGCGTCGTACAGCCCGATGCCGCGCAGCCCCGGAGTGTCGATGAGGGTGCCGCCGCCGGGCAGCGGCCGCAACTCCCGATGCACCGTGGTGTGGCGGCCCTTGCCGTCGACCGCGCGAACGGCGTTGGTGGCGAACACCTCCGCGCCGAGCAGGGCGTTGGCGAGGGTCGACTTGCCCGCGCCGGACGGCCCGATCAGCGCGACCGTGCCGGACAGCAGCGCGGTGAGCACATCGAGCCCCAGCTCGGCGGTGGAGCTCACCGCGAGCACCGTCGCACCGGGTGCGACCGCACGCACCTCGTCGAGCGGGATATCCACCGCCGCATCGGCTTTGGTGAGTACCACGATCGGCTGGGCATTGCTCTCCCAGGCCAGCGCGAGCATCCGCTCGATCCGGCCCAGGTCGACGTCACCGTCGGCGGCCGTGCAGATCAGCACGGTGTCGACATTGGTCGCCAGCACCTGGGCGACCGAACGCCCCGACACCGAGGAGCGCGTGATCGCCGAACGCCGCGGCAACAGCCTGCGCACCGTGTTGTCGGCATCGAGGCCGACCCAGTCGCCGGTGCACAGCCCGGTCAGGTCGCGCGGGCAGGCGGCCCTGGCGGGCCCGATCGGGGTCACCACATCGCATTCGCTGCGGTCCATCCGGACGATGCGCGCGGGCACGAGGTCGCCGAGCAGGGGAAGGTATTCGGAAGCTACGGCTTCGGTCCAGCCGTAAGGGACGAGACGGTCGTGATCGACCATGAGGGAAGGTCCTTCGTCGGGGCCGAGCCCGACGGCGGGCTCAGCGAGAAGAGTTCGGGGTGGAGTCCACGTCGGCGGTGTGCGTACGCACAGCCCGCCGGGGCACGGCAATCCTCACGACCACGGACATCCACCTCCTCGTCTCTTCTCGCTGGTCCCCAGACCATGACACATCGCCGCCGACCGCGACAACCGATTTATTTCGGCTCGGGCTTACCGAACTGCTCGTTGCGCCCGAGCGAGCGCAGCCGGAACCATTCGCGCAGGCCGGCCGGGTCGCGCCGGGTCACCAGGAAGAACCAGGAGAACCGGATCCACTCCTGCGGCAGCAGCTTGCGCATGCCCGGCTGCGACATCAGATAGCCGCGGTTGCGGTAGGTGAAGTAGCGCTTGACCGGGTCGTCCGGGTACTGGGTGTGCATCCGGCCACCGAGGATCGGCTTGAACTCCTCGGCGCCGTTGGGGTGCAGGTACGCCGTCTGCAGACAGGTGCCGAACGGCAGACCGGAGCGGACCAGGCGGCGATGCACCTCCACCTCGTCGCCGCGCACGAACAGGCGCAGATCGGGCACGCCGATCAGGTCGACGGCCTTGGCCGAGATCAGCGCGCCGTTGAACAGCGAGGCGATGCCGGGCAGGAAGTCCTCGTCACCGAGCTCCGAGCGCAGCCGCCGCCACACCACGCCACGACGCAGCGGGAAGGCGAGCCGGTCGGGTTCGTCGATATCGCACACCACCGGCGACACCTCGACGAGATTGTGCCTGCGCGCGCAATCGAGCAGCGTCGCCAGCACCTCGGGACCGTCCGGGCGGCCGTCGTCGTCGGCCAGCCACACCCAGTCCGCGCCCATGGTGAGCGCGTGCAGCATGCCGAGCGCGAAGCCGCCCGCGCCGCCGAGATTGTGCCGCGAGCCCAGGTAGGTGGCCTCGATCGGCTGCTGGGCGACCAGCTCGGCGACCTCGTCCTCGTTGGCGTTGTCGACGACGATCAGATGATCGATCGGCCGCGACTGCGAGGCCAGCACCTTCAGCGACTCGGCGAGCAGCTCGCGGCGCTTGTGTGTGACGACGACGCCGATGATCCGCGCCTGCGGCCCGGTCTCGGTGTGCAGGTCGGCCGGCTCGGCCCCCGGCGGCAGCTCGGCGTCGTCGGGCAGCACGGTGGTGTCGGCCTCCAGCCGATCGGTCATGCTGAACCCGCCGGGCACCGCCGGTTTACCGTCGTCCGCACTCATGCCTTGTTCTGCTCCAGTTCTCGTTCGCCGTCCGCGCCGTCCGCGCTCTCGGTCTCCAGCTCACGCAGCACCTGTGCCACGTGGTTACCCGCGTCGGGACCCTCGTACGCTCGCACGACTTCTTCGATGCCGCCCTGCAAGCGGATCTGACCGTGGTCGACCCACATCGCGGTGTCGCACAGCTGGGCGAGGAATTCGTTGGAATGGCTGGCGAAGACGAGGATGCCCGAGCGCGCCACCAGCGACTGCAGCCGCGTGCGCGCCTTCTTCATGAACTCCGCGTCGACCGCGCCGATGCCCTCGTCCAGCAGCAGGATCTCGGGGTCGATGGAGGTGACGACGCCCATCGCCAGACGGACCCGCATGCCGGTGGAGTACGTACGCAGCGGCATCGACAGGTACTCGCCGAGCTCGGTGAAGTCGGCGATCTCGTCGATCTTGGACATCATCTGCTTGCGGGTCTGCCCGAGGAACAGGCCGCGGATGATGATGTTCTCGTACCCGGAGATCTCCGGGTCCATGCCGACGCCGAGATCGAACACCGGCGCCACCCGGCCGCGGATGCGCGCGCTGCCGCGGGAGGGCTCGTAGATGCCCGACAGCAGCCGCAGCAGGGTCGACTTGCCCGCGCCGTTGTGGCCGACCAGGCCGACCCGGTCGCCTTCCTTGAGCGAGAGGTTGATGTCGCGCAGCGCCTCGACGACCACCACATCGGAGCTGTTGCGCCCGATCGCGCCGCCCGCCTTGCCGAGGAACGCCTTCTTCAGCGACCGCGACTTGGCGTCGAAGATGGGGAACTCGACCCACGCCTGCTGGGTTTCGATACTCACACGGCTCATCGGTGACTGCTCCTAAACCCAGTACGGGACGCGGGCACGGTACTGCTTGAGCGCCAGGATCGCGACGATCCAGCCGACCACCGTGATGGCGCCGACGATCGCCCAGTGGTGCCATTCCGACGGCTCGCCGAGCAGTGGCGCGCGCACGATCTCCAGGTAGTGGAAGGTGGGCACGATCTCGATCAGCTTGGCCCGGTCGCTCATCCCGCCGACCGAGTTCTCCAGCGCCTTGGTCGACCACATGACCGGGGTCAGCACGAACAGCATCAGCGTCATCGAGCCGAGGATCGGGGCGATGTCGCGGTAGCGGGTGGAGAAGATGCCGAACACGATCGACACCCACATGGCGTTGAGGAACAGCAGCACGATCGCGGGCACGGCCAGCAGCACCGACCAGTTCAGATCGCGCCAGAGCGCGAACGCGACCAGCAGGACCGCGTAGATCGCGGCATTGTGGATGAAGAACAGGAACTGCCGCCAGACCAGGCGATACACGTGCACGCTCAGCGCCGACGGCAGCTGTTTGATCAGGCCCTCGTTGGCGATGAACACATCGGAGCCCTCGAGGATCGAGGCGCTGATGACGTTCCAGACGATCAGGCCGATCGTCACGTAGGGCAGGTACTCGCTGATCGGCTGATCGAGCAGGGTCGAATAGAGCAGGCCCATCGCCAGCGCCTGCAGGCCGGTCGCGATGGTGATCCAGAACGGGCCGAGCACCGAGCGGCGGTAGCGCTGCTTGATGTCCTGCCAACCCAGCGACAGCCATAGCTCGCGCTGGTGGAAGCCGTCCCGCATGTCCTTGAACGCGCGCCGGAAGGTCTGCGAGTCCGACACCATCGGCTCCGCGACCAGCAGGGGCGAATCCGTGGTGTGCTCGGCGTCGGCGATCTCGGCGATCTCGGCCTCGGTCACCGGGGGATTGTCGTCGGAATGCACGGGGCTCTCTTCGGTACGCGCGTCACTCTGGTCGGAGACCGAATCGGGACGAGCGGCAGCTGCGGGCACGGTCCCCGACCTTACAGGGTGGATCGGTGGCCGGTACGGCGTGTTCGGCCGGTCCGGGGCTACAGGTACTGCCCGCCGCCCACGTGGCCACCGGCCTTCTGATCACCCGCGTGCATGCCCGGCGGCAAGGCGCCCTGACGCATCTGTTCCAGCTGGGCGCGGGCGGCCATCTGCTGGGCGAACAGCGCGGTCTGGATGCCGTGGAACAGGCCCTCGAGCCAGCCGACCAGCTGGGCCTGGGCGATCCGCAACTCGGCGTCCGACGGCACCGACTCGTCGGTGAACGGGAGGGTCAGGCGCTCCAGCTCCTCGCGCAGCTCGGGCGCGAGGCCCTGCTCGAGTTCGCGCACCGAGGACTTGTGGATCTCCTTGAGCCGGGACCGGCTGGCGTCGTCGAGCGGAGCCGCCCGCACCTCCTCGAGCAGCTGTTTGATCATGGTGCCGATGCGCATCACCTTGGCGGGCTGCTCGACCATGTCGGCCAGCGACTCACCCGAATCAGCGTCGTCGGTGGCGCTGCGCTCGTTGTCGGGCACGACCTGCCCGGTGAACGTGGCGCCGCCGTTCTGATCGGCGGGCACGGTGAGCGGACGGCCGTCGGGACCGATCACGACGATGGATTCCGGTACATCCTCGGAGTGCGTCATATCCCCATCATTGCGTGTGTGGCAGGTTCGCGCTAAAACCCCGACGCGGTTACACCGGGACGCCCGCTGCCCTTAAAGTGGCGGGCATGACTTATGACGTCGCGAGGGTTCGGGGCCTGATACCGTCCCTGGGCGACGGCTGGATCCACCTGGACCCGCAGGCGGGGATGCTCGTTCCCGACTCGGTATCGCGTGCCGTCTCAACAGGTTTCCGCACCTCCTCGTTTTCCCATATCGGCCGCCACGGTGCGGCGACGCGCAGCGGCGCGATCCTCGACGCCGCGCGTGAGGCGGTCGCCGATCTGGTCGGGGGAGATCCGGCCGGCGTCGTGCTCGGACCCGATCGCGCGGTCCTGCTGGCCTGGCTGGCGGAATCGCTGAGTTCCCGGCTCGGTCTCGGCACCGGCATCGTGCTGTCCCGGCTCGACGACGAGGCCAATGTGGCCCCCTGGCTGCGCATCGCCAACCGCTACGGCGCGCACGTGCGCTGGGCCGAGGTCGAGATCGAGACCTGCGAGATGCCGTCCTGGCAGTTCGAGGAGCTGATCGGCCCGACCGCGCGGCTGGTGGCGCTCACCGCGGCGTCCCCGATCGTCGGCTCGGCGCCCGCGGTCCGGGTGGCCGCCGACCGGGTGCACGACGTGGGTGGCCTGCTGGTCGCCGACGCGTTCGGCGCGGCGCCCTACGCCCTGATCGACATCGACGAACTCAACGCCGACGTGGTCGCCCTGAGCGCGCCGTCGTGGGGCGGCCCGCAGGTGGGCGCCCTGGTGTTCCGCGATCCGGCCTTCCTCGACCGCATCCCGTCGATGTCGCTCAATCCCTATGCCAAGGGTGCTGAACGGCTCGAGGTCGGCGGCCATCAGTACGCGCTGCTGGCCGGGCTCACCCAATCGATCGACTTCCTCGCCGGACTCGACGAGCGGGCGCGCGGCACCCGGCGCGAACGGCTCGAGATGTCGATCACCTCGCTGCAGGACTATCACGACCAACTCTTCGACCACCTCATGCAGGTGCTCGACAAGATCGACAACCTCACCGTGATCGGCCGCGCCTCCACCCGCATCCCCACCGTCAGTTTCACCATGGCCGGGATGCAGGCGGAGAAGGTGGCGGCCAAGCTGGCCGACAACCGGATCGGCACGGTCAGCGGCGTGCACGGCGGCAGCAGGCTGCTCGACGCGCTCGGTGTCAACGACGAGGGCGGCGCCGTCACCATCGGCCTGGCGCCCTACACGACCCGCTACGAGATCGACCAGCTCGGGCGTGCCCTCAGCTCGCTCGAATAGTCACCGGACGCGGAGCACGACCTTGCCGAAGGTCTCCGGCGAATCGAGCAGTTCGTGCGCGCGCCCGGCCTCGGTGATCGGCACCTCGGCGGAGATCACCGGCACCACCTCACCCGCGGCGATCAGCGGCCAGAGCCGTTCGCGTACCGCCGCCACGACCTCGGCCTTGCTGCCCGCGCCGACGCGCGGCCGGTTGCGCACGTTCGTCGCGTGCACCGTGCCCCACTTGCCCAGCAGCGTGCCCAGATTCAGCTTCCCGGTGACACCGCCCTGCATCCCGATGACCACCAGCTGTCCGTGCGGGGCCAGCGCCTCCACATTGCGCTCCAGGTACAGCGCGCCCATGTTGTCGAGGATGACATCCGCGCCGAAGCCGCCCGCCGGCGACGGCTCGGCCGCGACCACCGCGACGAAGTCCTGCGTCTTGTAGTCGATCAGCATGTCGGCGCCCAGCTCGGCGCACTTGGTCAGCTTCGCGGCCGATCCGGCCGTCACCGCCACCCGCGCCCCGAGCCGTCGCGCCACCTGGATCGCGTGCGTCCCGATCCCACCGCCGCCACCGTGGATCAGCACCAGCTGCCCCGCCCGCAGCCCGGCCGTCAGCACCAGGTTCGACCACACCGTCGTCGCCACCTCGGGCAACCCCGCCGCCGCCACCAGGTCGAGCCCGTCCGGAATCGGCAGCAGCTGGGTGGCGGGCACCGCGACCAGCTCGGCGTAACCGCCGCCGGACAGCAGCGCGCACACCCGATCCCCGATCCGCCAGTCCCGCACGCCGTCGCCGAGCGCGACGATCGTCCCCGAACACTCCAGTCCCGGCACCGAACTCGCGTCGGCGGGCGGCGGGTAGAACCCCCGCCGCTGCAACACATCCGCCCGGTTCACCCCGGCCGCGGCGACCTCGACCAACACCTCGCCGGGCCCCGGCTCGGGATCGACCGTGACGGTCCACTCCATCACCTCGGGCCCGCCGAACCCGTTCAATTCGATCGCCTGCATCAGGCCTGGCTGCCTCTCCGGGTCGCCGCGGTCGCGGATGCGTCCGCTAACATCTCACTTTAGGGAGACGTGGCAGAGCGGCCGAATGCACTCGCCTTGAAAGCGAGCGTCGCGAGAGCGACCGGGGGTTCAAATCCCTCCGTCTCCGCCAGGCTGTTCCGCCTCTCCGCGATTCTTGGCCAGACCTAGGTGCGTGGGGAGGTGGGGACGCGGCCGGGGGATTGTTGATCGGCTGCGTTGGCTGTTGTCGGGGAGTTACCCATGTTCTCGCTTGATCAGGTTGTCTCGTCCCAGGCCTGGATGGAGGTCTGGTCGACTATGCGGCCGTCGCGGACGTCGGCCATGGAGTGGACCAGGACTCGGGTTCCGTCGGGGTAGCGGCAGGACTCGACGAAGGCGACGTGGTCGCCGTCCATCAGGACGCTCTCCAGTTTGTGGGTCATCTCCCGGGAGCAGACGTCGTCGAACATCTCGCCGATCGCCGAACGTCCGTGCAGCACACGGGGATGGCTGGGCTGGTCGTTGTGGTCGACCATCCGGATCTCGGCGTCGTCGCCGTACAGTGCCAGCAGTGTGGTCGCGTCGCGGCCTTCGATGCCACGGCGCAGTGCTTCGGCATCGAATCCCGAACTGGATGCGGTGCTCATCTCGGTCTCCCTCGCTCGTCGCCCAACGAGCCGGACCAGGGCGATTCGGCCCGTACTCCAGCACATTACGCCCGCGAACCCGTCGACGGAACGCCCGAATTCAGCGGACCGGAGCGGCCCGTTTGGCGATGGCCGTGATCGGGACCGGCTCGACGCGTTCGATCCCGTCGAGCGCGCCGATCCGCTCGGTGAGGTAGTCGAACAGGGCATCGGCGTCGCGGCACACCACGATCGCGACCAGGTTGGCGGTGCCGGTGGTGCCGCCGACGAACGCGGTCTCCGGGTGCGCCGACATGGCGCGGGCGACGGCGACGAGCCGAGCGGGCGCGACCGTCAGCCACAGCGCGGCCTGCACCGGGAAACCGAGCACCGCGGCATCGATCTCCACATCGAAGCGCAGCACGCGCTGCCTGCGCAGTTCGTCCACCCGGCGGCGCACCGCCGACTCCGACCAGTCGACCGCGCGCGCCAGCCGCGCGTAGTCGGCGCGGCCGTCGACGGCGAGGGCGGGCAGCAGCCGCCGGTCGAGGTCGGTCATCGTGACCGGGTCCGGGCGTTCGAGCAGCGGCGGGGCCAGCGCGTCGACCTGCTCGGGCGTCAGCGCCGACGTCCGGCCCTGCCAGCGCCGATCGGTCAGGTGCCGCAGCAGCCGCTGCACCTGCACCGTCTCGACCTGGGGATGCCTGGCCAGCGCGTCCAGCGGGACCGCGGCCTCGGCGCCGACCTGGAAGAAGCTGCTGATCTCGGCGCCACCGGCGAGCACGCTCACCCACGACGTATCCGGCCTGCGCGCCAGCGCTCGCGCGAGGGTCGCCGCGCCGCCGGGCCGGACCCGGATCCGGACCAGCCACTCCGCGTGCCCGACCAGTCCGCTGGCGGCGATCCCGGTGACCCGCGCCAGCCCCTGCTCGCGCAACCGCGCGAACCGGCGCGCCACCGTCCGATCGGCGACGTCGAGCACCTCGCCGATCCGGCTGAACGAGGCCCGGCCGTCGACCTGCAGGGCGTGCAGCAACCCCAGATCGACCGCGTCCAGCCTGACCGAATCCACCAGATCAGCGTAGGACGTGTCGGATTCCGGCGCAGCGGCCGCGGATCGGCGACATCGACCGAGGCCGGACCAACGATCGAGGCATGACAGCAGACCTCGACGGCATCCACCACGTCGGCATCCTCACCCGCGATCTCGACGGCCTGGAGCGCCGCTACCGCTCCCTCGGCTTCACCCTCACCCCGCGCTCGCGCCACCTCCTCGCCGTCGCACCGGGGGAGCCGCCCGTCGCCGGCTGCACCGCCAATCTGTGCGCCGTCTTCCAGGACTCCTATCTCGAGCTGCTCGGCATCGTCGACGAATCCGCGCCCGACCCGTGGCACACGAAGGCGATGGCCGATCAGTTCGAGGGGCTGCGCCTGCTCAATCTGGAGACCTCGGACGCGGAGAAGGCCGACCGGCTGCTGATCGAGGCCGGGTTGCGCACCTCCGGGGTCCTCGACCTCGAGCGCCCGGTCGACACCGTCGACGGACAACGCACCCTGCGGGCCCGCGCCGTCCACGTCGACCCGCGCGCCACCCCCGAGACCTACCTCGGTGTCGCCCAGCACCTGACCCGCGAATACGTCCACCAGCCCCGCTACCTGCGGCACCCGAACGGTGCCCGCGGCCTCGGCTCGGTGCTGTACGTCGTCGCCGACACCGACTTCGCCGCCGTCGTCGACCGCTACCAGCGCATCCTCGACCGCGCGCCGGAGCGCGAAGGCCCGCTCGTCATGTTCGGTGTCGGCTCGGCGCGGCTCGAATTCGTCCGGGCGAGCGACACCGACCAGCTCCTGCCCGGCGAACCCACGCCCGCCGCCTCCTACCCGGCCGCCCTGACCATCCGCGTCGACGACGTCGTGGCGGCCCGCGACCTCGTCGACGACGCGGGCACCCCGACCGTCGCGACCGCCGACGGCTTCTTCGTCTCCGCCGCCGACGCCTACGGCGCCGGTCTCTTCATCACCGCCTGAGGACCAACCATGTTCACCACCCTGCTGCTGCTGTTCGTCCCCACCTTGCTCCTGCGTCTGCTCGGCGCGGTCGGCGTCCCCCGGTTCGCGACCTGGCGGGTGTGCGCCGCGCACGGGCTCGCGTTCATGCTCGTCGCCACCGGCACAGCGCATTTCGTGCCCGACAGCGTGACGGTGATGCCGAGCCACGACGACCTCGTCGCGATGGTGCCGTCGGCGGTGCCGTTCCCGCACGCGATGGTCTACCTCACCGGCGTCCTGGAACTGCTCGGCGCGCTCGGCCTGATCGTCGCGTCCACCCGCGCCGCGACCGGCATCGCCCTGGCCGTGCTGTTCGTGCTGCTACTGCCCGCCAATGTGTACGCGGCGCTGGAGGACATCTCGCTCAACGGGGAACCGCCCACGCCGCTGTGGTTCCGGATTCCCGAACAGCTCGTCTTCCTCACGGTGGCGCTGTGGGCCACCGGCGCCGCTCAGCTGTCGGCGCGTTTGACGAAGTTGGGGCGGATGTCCAGGTCGGGTTCGTCGTAGTAGCGGTGGAAGGTGGGGGTCAGGCCCGAGGAGATCGGCGGGTTGATCCAGCTCCAGTCGGTGGGGCAGCGTCTGCCCGCGGCCTCCTCGCGCTGGACGTGATCGCAGAACTGCTTGGCGACCGTGTGGTGGTCGACCATGTGCACACCCGAGGTCCGGAAGCTGTGCAGCACCGCGTGATTCAGCTCGATCAGCGCCTTGTCGCGCCACAGCGTGCGCACCGAGGAGGTGTCGAGCTCCATCATGTCGGCGATCAGCGGCAGCATGTTGTAGCGATCGGTGTCGCTGAGATTGCGTGCGCCGATCTCGGTGCCGACGTACCAGCCGTTGAACGGGGCGAACGGGTAGGTGACGCCACCCACCTCCAGATCCATGTTCGACACCGCCGGTAGCGCATGCCATTTCAGCCCGAGGGTGGCGAACCACGGGTAGTCGGGGTGGGTCAGATCGACCTCGCGGACCAGCTCGCGCGGCACGTCGAAGTACCGCAGATCCTCGTCGGGCGTGCTGATGAGGACGGGCAGGACGTCGAAGGGGGTGCGCGCGCCGCGCCAGCCCAGCGCCATCGCCTGCTCGGTGGCGGCGATATTGGCCGGATCGCCGGTGACGGTGCCGTCGCCGTTGGGATAGCCCGCGTAGCGGATCAGCTGGGAACTCACGATCCGGTACTCGCCACCGCCGGGCACGAGCTGCGGGCCGACCGTGATCATCGACTGGATCGCGCCGCCGTTGGTGGCCAGGCGCAGATGCTGCCAGCACGCCTCGGAAAGCTCTCGCGCGGAAGTAACTCGGCGGGCGTCCAGGAGTTTGAGCGAACGCCAGTGTTTGCGGCCGACGCAGCGCGCGTGATTGCGCCAGGCCAGTTTGGCGCCGATCAGGATCTCCTCGGCGGTCTGCCGATAGGTGCCGGTTTCGCGCAGTTCGGCGAGCGCGCCGAGACGACGCTGGGTGGGTAGATGACCCAATTCGGGATTGCGGAAGAACTCGTCGCATTCGCGCAGCCGACGATCGAGGTCGGTGGCGGGCGGTGCGGCGACGACGACGTCACCGGCCGAAGTGACTGGGGTGGAGCCTTTTTCGCAGACAGCAGGGCGAGAACGTTGGTTCACGGTACATCTCCGGTCGGGCAGCAGGGTGCAGGGCCGTGCGGGCGTACCCGGGGATGCGGGGTATTCGCCCGCCGAGAACACACTGCCCGACCGGTGGCGCGCGCCGACCAGGTAATCGGTCGAGCGTCGCCGCATGCATAGTCGTCCTGTTCGAACACCGAGATTCGCTGCGAGCCAGCCTACGACCGGTGTGCTGGCGGTGTGCTCGAAATCGCGGTAATCCCACCGCGACTGGCGTCAAGACATGCTGACCGTGTGCTGACCTAACGGAATCGGGCGGCGTTCTCCGGCGCCGTGGCGAACGCCAGGAATTGCTCGTTCTCGTGCGGATCACCGATCGTCACGCGCACGCCGTCGCCGGCGAACGGCCGCACCAACACGCCGGCGGCGGCACTCGCCTCGGCGAAGGCGGTGGTCCGCTCGCCCAGCGGCAGCCAGACGAAGTTGGCCTCGCTCGACGGCACCTCGTAACCGGCCGCCAGCAGCGCGTCCCGCACCTGGTGGCGCTGCGTGACCAGGACATCGGTCCGGTCCAGGAGTTCGCCACGGGCCTCCAGCGAGGCGATCGCGGCCGCCTGCGCCACCCGGTTCACGCTGAACGGGATGTGCACCTTCAGCAGCGCGGTGATCACCTCGGGATCGCCGACGGCGTAGCCGACGCGCAGGCCGGCCAGGCCGTAGGCCTTCGAGAAGGTCCGCAGCACCACCACATTCGGCCGCGTGCGCCCGATCTCGACGCCGTCGGGACGGTTCTCCGGGGTCAGCCGGAGGTACTCGTAGTAGGCCTCGTCCAGCACGACGAGCACGTGCGCGGGCACCCGGTCCAGGAACCGCTCCAGCTCCGCGCGCCCGTGCGCGGTGCCGGTGGGGTTGTTCGGGTTGCAGACGAAGATCAGCTTGGTGTGTTCGGTGACCGCGTCGGCCATCGCGTCCAGGTCGTGCAGGTGACCCGCGGCGAGCGGCACCGGCACGGCGGTGGCATTGCCCACCTGGGTGACGATCGGGTACGCCTCGAACGAGCGCCAGGCGAAGACCACCTCGTCGGTCGGCGCGTCACAGGTGATCTGCACGAGCTCCTGGCACAGCGCGACGCTGCCGCAGCCGACGGCCACATTCGCGACCGTGACGCCGAGGAAGTCGGCCAGCGCGGCCCGCAGCTCGGTGACCTGGTTGTCCGGGTACCGGTTGGCCTGCTCGGCCGATTCCGCGATCGCCTTCGCCGCGCTCGGCAGCGGCCCGAAGGTCGTCTCGTTCGACGCGAGCTTCACCGCATCGGGGTGGTTCTTGCCGGGAACATAGGCCGGGATCGTCGCGAGGTCGGGCCGGATGTGCGCTGTCACGCCTCCACCCTACGGTGACACGTCATATCGATGCGCGCCGCCGCCGGTCAGGCCTACCCAACCGCAGTTTCGCCGCCTACGCTGGGTTTATGTCGGGGACCTACGACGATGTCGCCCCACTCAGGTCGGTGGAGTCCACCGCCGTGGCGGGTGGCGCCGAAACGGCAGCCGTCGCCACGCGGACGGCTGTGCCCATCACGGTCGTCGAGCCGGAGCGCATCGCCCGCGGCGGCATCGTGGTCCTGCACGAATCCAGGGAGTTCTCGCCGCAGCTGCTCGACCTGATGCGGTCCCTGGCCTTCGAGGGCTGGATCGTCGTCGCGCCACACCTGTTCGACCGGATCGCCGACGACCAGGTCAACGAGGTCTTCGGCGACGAGCTCTTCGACGACTTCGACGCCGGCTTCGACTGGCTCACCCGGCGCGGCGTCTTCCCCGACACCATCGGCGTGCTCGGCTTCGACACCGCGGGCACCGCCGCCTTCCTGGTCGCCACCACCCGGCCGATCGGCGCCGCGGTGAGCGTGGCCGCCCCCGGCATCACCGATCCGCTCCCGGACCAGGACGCCGCCCTGGTCGAGATCGCCGCCGCGTTGCAGGCGCCGTGGCTCGGCCTGTTCGGCGCCGACGACCCGGCCACCCCACCCGACGCGGTCGACCGGCTCCGCGACGAGGCCGCCAGGGCGAATGTGGCCAGTCTCACCATCACCTATCCGGGCCTCAGCCACCGCGCCGATCGCCCCGATCCGGACGACGACGCCGCCAACGCCATCCGGATCGACTCCCAGACCCGCATCTACGACTGGTTCGACAGCAACTTACGGTAGTTGACCAGGCGTTTTGGACTACATGAACTGCTCGTGTAATCTTCATTCCCGGCGGTTCGACAAGGACCGGTGCCCTCGAAAGAGAAGGCTCCAGGAGGCGTGCCAGAGCGGCCGAATGGGACTCACTGCTAATGAGTTGTCCCTTCACGGGGACCGGAGGTTCAAATCCTCTCGCCTCCGCCACACCCGGTTCGCCGGGTACAACTGAAGACCATGCGCCCGTAGCTCAACGGATAGAGCACTTGACTACGGATCAAGAGGTTAGGGGTTCGAATCCCTTCGGGCGCACAAAGAAAGGCCCCCGGCATCAGCCGGGGGCCTTTCTCGTGTTCGGGCGGGGCCGCTACTTCCAGGCGGGCAGTGGGGGTAGCGGGCCGGTGAGGTCGTGGCCGGGGGAGCGGCCGAGGAGCCAGGCGAGCAGGGCCGAGGAGGGGCCGAGGACCGTGTGGTGGGGGCGGCCGGGGCCGACGGTGGCGATGAAGTCGGAGTCGGTGGCCTGGAGGTCGAAGGTGGGGGTCGCGTCGGGGAGGAGGTTGGCGGACACGTCGGCGACGGCTTCGGGGAGCAGGCGGGCCACGAAGGCCGCGGGCCAGTCGGCGGGGGTGTAGTCGACGCCGAGGTCGACGTGATGGATCTCGGTCTCGCGCAGGCGCATCCACGGAATCTGGTCGGCCGTGAGCGAACCGCCCTGCCGGTTGCGGACGACGGCCTGCCAGTCCGCGGCGGGCATCGTGGTGGCCACGGCCTGCCAGCGATGCGCCGAGGCGGTGAAGTCGGCGTGCTGGACGTCGAGGTGCCGCGGCGCGCCCGCCTCGATGTCGGCGTCGCGGGTCGCGACACTGGCGTACTGGGGGATCTCGATGCCGGTGCGCGCCCACAGCAGCAGGTTCAGCAGACTGTCGGCATTGCGCGACATGTGCGCGACGACGTGCCCGCGCGTCCAGCCGGGGAGCCGGGACGGTTCGCTCAACTGCGCATCGGTGAGCGCGCCGATCGCCGCGTCGAAGCGAGCGGTGGAGGCGGCGACCTGGGTGAGCAGGTCGAGAGGGGTAGCCGTTTCGCTGGTCACGGGTCCGAGCGTAGTTGCCCGGGTCCGCGCGCACCGCCGTTCACCGCGGTGTCGGGGACCCCTGTGGATAACCCTGAGCCTGTGGACAACTGGGGAGATTTGGCGCTCGACGACCGCGGCGGCGAACCGCCGCGTGTCACGATTCAGCCGGCGACGATCGCGTCGGCCTCGATCTCGATCAGGAGCTCGGGGGCGATCAGCGCGGTCACCTCGTACATCGAGGCGGCGGGGCGGATGGTGCCGAAGACGGCCGAATGCGCGGCGGCGACTTCGGACCAGCGGGCGATATCGGTGACGAAGATGCGGGTGCGCACCACATCCCGCAGGCTCGCGCCCGCCTGTTCCAGCGCGGTGGCGATGCGGGCGAGGACCTCGGTGGTCTGCGCGCCGATGTCGTCGCCGCCGACGGCGCCACCACCGGGCACGGCGGCGGTGGTGCCGCTCACCACGACGTGGTCGCCGACGCGCACGGCCCGCGAGTAACCGACGACATCTTCGAAATCGGAGGCGGAAGAGATGTTCACCCGAGTTGTGGTCATGGCAGCCAGAATGATCCACCGCCTGGTGGATGACAATTCATTTGCCGGTCGGCTGCCGGTCGGCTCGACGCGGTACGCATGGCAGATGAACGCACGTCCAGGTATCCGCCTCTTCCCGCTCACCGCCGCCCTGTGCGCCGCCGCCGTCACCGCGGGCTGCTCCACGCCCGGTTCCGACGCCGACTTCACGGTGGGCAAGGACCAGTCGGTGGTCATCACGCTCGACGAGCTGGTCGCCAAGTCCGGCGGGAGCGCGGTGCTCGGGGTGGATCTGGAACCCGAGCACGGTCACCTGGCCCGTCGCACCGACGGCTCCTACGTCTACACCCCGATCGCGGGTTACCAGGGCCTCGACCAGTTCAAGATCACCACCACCGACGCGGTTCGGCTGTACACCACCGACATTCCGGTGCTCGGCGAGTACGGTGGCACCACGGTGCAGGGCAGCGGCTTCGGTTCGGCGTGGACCGCGGTGCCGGGCAGCACCGACGAGTTCTACGGCCTGACCGACCGCGGCCCGAATGTGGACGGCCCGGCGAAGAACGAAAAGCTCTCGCCCACCCCGGCATTCGTGCCCAAGATCGGCCGGTTCAAGCTGGTCGACAACCGGGCGGTGCTCCAGTCGACCATCGAGCTGCGCAGCAAGTCGGGCGCGCCGTTCAACGGTCAGGTCGACACCTCCGCCAGCACCGGCGAGACCATCAAGGATCTGCAGGGCACCGTCCTGCCGCCCACCGACCACGGCCTCGACCCCGAGGGCCTGGTCGCGCTCGCCGACGGCACCTTTTGGGTCTCCGACGAATACGGCCCGTTCCTGGTGCATTTCGATGCCAAGGGCACCGAGCTCGAGCGGCTCGCGCCCGGCAGCGGGCTGCCGAAGGAGATCGCCCTGCGCACGCCCAACCAGGGCATGGAGGGCCTGACCATCACGCCCGACGGCGGCACCCTCGTCGGCGTCGTGCAGAGCGCGCTCAACACCCCCGGCCTGAGCGGTTCGGCCAAGGAGGTGCCGTTCGCGCGGATCGTCACCGTCGATCTGAAGACCAAGGCGCAGAAGGAATTCCTGTACCCGCTGGAGAACCCGAAGCAGACGAAGGTCGCCGTCTCGGAGATCACCGCGCTGAGCCCGACCACCTTCCTGGTCGACGAGCGCGACGGCAACCTGGCCCCCAAGGCGGACAAGAAGATCTGGACCATCGATATCGCCGGCGCCACCGATGTCGGCCCGCAGTCGACGGTTCCCGGCGCGACCTACGACGCGGAGAAGGGCGGCCTGCTGATCGACGGCAAGCCGCTGGAGACCTTCGTCGGCGTCACCCCGACCACCGACGCGGTCGCCGCGCTGACCAAGGCCGGCATCACCCCGGTCGCCAAGAAGAGCAATCTGGACCTGTCGGCCCTGGTCGCCGGGCTGGACGAGAAGGGCCGGTTCTTCGGCCACGACAAGATCGAGGGCATCGCCACCACCGACGGCGGCAAGACGATCTACATCGCCAACGACAGCGACTTCGGCCTGGCCGCCAGTCAGGGGGAGCAGCCGCCGTTCGGCCTGAAGCCGAAGACACTGCCCAACGGCGTGCAGGACACCGGCGAGGTGCTCGCGGTCGACACCACCAAGCTGCCGGCGAAGGTCGACGGCTACACGGTGCGGATCTCGGTCAGCTAGTCCACTCGCGGGCCTCGACGAGGACGGCGGCGGCCAGCGCCACCAGCCACAGCGACATCGACCCGACCTGGATGCGCTGGGCGATACCGAGGGCGTAGGAGCCGGACAGGTTGTCGGCGATCAGCATCCAGACGGTCGCCACCGAGCCGACGACGAGCACGACCACGCCGAACTCGCGCAGGATCCGCCAGCGGTGATAGCGGTAGGCGGCGGCGCTGAACGCGAACGCCGCCACCGCGATCGAGGTGACCGCCAGCGAACTGGTCAGCGCGTGTGGCTGATGCAGCTGCGGGAACAGCTCGCTGTTGCCACCGCACGCGCTGACCGACGGGTCGCAGTCGCGCAGCGGGAGCATGGCGTCGGCGATCGTCGCCGCGCCGAAGCACAGCAGCGCCACCCAGCCGATCGTGGTCAGCCTGCGCCGGTGGAAGACCAGCAGGCCGCCGATCGCGGCGGGGATCAGCAGCAGGCCGACCAGCTTGTCCGCGGTGGCGAACACCTCCCGGTAGGGCTTGCCTTCCGCGTCGAGTTCGCTGAGGAAGGAGTTGACCGGATCGGCGTCGATCGGCAGGAAGAACTCCAGCACCCAGGACGAATAGCAGAGTCCGGCGACCGCGATCGCCAGGGCGATCAGCAGCGGGTAGCCGCGGGGTATCCGGGTGGACTCGGGCACATCGACCATTGTGCTGCCCCGGACAAACCGCCTGGTTCATCCACTCGATCGGGCGCGTCGCACGCCGCGCACGTGGTTTCATCACAGCGCGCACAGGTTGTTGTCAGGTTCACCGGGCAGGGTGGGTGTCGTAACCAACCAGGAGGATTTCCATGAGCTACGTGATAGCGCTGGCGGGTTTTGCCATGTTCCTGGCGATGGCTGTCTCCGGTTTCGCCGCGGCCAACGCGCCGCGATCGCTGGTCCGGGTGCGCGTGCACAGCGACCCGCGCCGCCGCTGACCTGGTAGTTCAGCGCCGCGAGCGCTCGCGGATCAAGGCAGAGATCTGCTGGGCCGCGACGTGCGGGTCCTCGTGTTCCCACACCCGCACGACCTGCCAGCCCGCCGCCCGCAGCGCGGCGTCGGTGGCGCGATCACGCGCCACATTGCCCGCCAATTTGTCGGCCCACCACTGGGCATTGTTCTTCGGGTCGGTCGCGTGGACCGGGCACCGATGCCAGAAGCAGCCGTCCACGTAGACGGCGACCCGCAGCCGCGGGAACACCACATCGGCACGCCGCCGCTGGCCCTTGATCGGCGGGCGGTCGACGAAATACCGCAGTCCCGCGCGATGCAGTTCACGGCGTAAGGCCAGTTCCGGCGCGGTGTTCGCGCGCCGCTGGCGCGACATGCGGGCACTGGTCGCCGCGTCGGTGACCGGTTTTCCGGCAGGCGTCGGCGCGGCGGGATCGTCCCCGGTCCGCTCGCGCCGCCCGGTCATGCCGCCCAGCCGCCCATCCGGTCGAGGTGATCGCGCACGTCGTCGAGGAAGCCGGGCGGGAAGCGCAGATTGCCCATCTCGGTGCGGCGCAGGAATCCCGCGGTCGCGCGCGGCGACAGCAGCCGGGGCTCGGTGAGGAAGTTCTTGAGGTCCTCGTACGGCTCGTGCACCGGCCACGTCGACAGCGGAACCCGGTGCACGACTCCGGCCCGGCCCCACGCCGCGGTCGGCCAGGGTGCGCCGGGCCGCAGCGGTTCCCCGACGGTCAGCGGCTCCGAGGGCGCGGCCAGCCGCTGACCGACCCAGTTGGCCATCCGCACGCTGACCGCGTTGCCCACCAGCTTCCAGCGATGGCCCTGCCGCACGCCCGGCACGTCGAGCGCGGGCGCGGTCCAGTCGGCGTCGAAGCCCTGCAACCGCTCGCCGTCGACGATGCCCGGCGTGACGATCTCGCCCGCGGGCAGCCGGACCGCGGGCGGACTCGCGATCCCCAGACCCGAACCACCCTTGAGCGTCGGCACGGCGTTCACCGCCCAGCCGAGACCGCGCACGCCCTCGGTCCAGTAGAAGCCGCACGGATCGCGGTCGGGGTCGCCGTATTCGCGCGGGCCCGCGTCGTCGCCGAAGAGCACCTCGCGCGGGTCCTCGGTGCGCGAGGCCAGCATCAGCACCCGCTGACGCCGCTGCGGCAAACCGAACGCGCGGCCGTCGACGACGCGATAGGCCCAGGTGTAGCCGAGCTCCTCCAGCGCGGCGGTGATGTGCCGCATCGCCGCGCCCCGGCCCAGTTGCAGCATGAACGGGACGTTCTCGATCAGCAGCCAGCGCGGTCCGCGTTGCCGGCGGACCAGCCGGAACACCTCGTCGACCAGGCCGGAACGGCGGCCGGTGATGCCCGCGGTGCGCCCGGCTTGCGAGAGGTCCTGGCACGGGAAACCCGCGGCGACCAGTTCGGTGCGGGCGGGCAGCGAGCGCAGCCGGGTGATGTCGCCGTGCAGGGGAGTGTCGGGGAAGCGCGCCGCGAGCACGCCCTGCGCGCCGGGATCGATCTCACAGAGCAACTCGGTCGACCAGCCGTTGCTGCCGAGGCCGAGTTCGAGCCCGCCGATCCCGGCGAACAGCCCGACCATCCGCGTCAACGACCCTCCCTGTGTCTGGCGGGCTCGCCGTCCGACGACCCGTCGCTCGCGCCTGCGGCGCATTGTATCGGGCCGGGCGAAGCGCGAGCTCCGGCGGAAAATCAGTGGCTCGCGACGGTGCTCCGGTGCCACTCTTGATAGGCCGACTTGTCGGACCCCGGTGCGAACATCACCAGGCGTCCGTTCCGGAAACCAACCATCCAACCGGACATCAAGGGGGAGAGTCTTGTCTGTCACTTTGGAGCTGGCGGCCACCGAATCGGAGGCCGACAGATCGGGGCGGCCGTCGCCGTCGCCGAGCGGTAGATTGCGGTCGCTGCGCCGATTTCTGCCGTACCTGCGGCCCTACCGGGTGCCGCTGATCGCGGCCAACGTGCTCGCGATCGTCACCTCGAGCACCGCCATCGCGATCCCGCTGGTGATCGCCCGGGTCATCGACGGGCCGATCGCGCGGCGCGATTTCGTCGGGCTGCTGCTGCCCGTCGCGCTGATCTTCGTCCTCGGCGGGCTCGAGTCCTTCGGCATGTGGGGCCGGCGCTGGCTGGTGTCCAAGCCGTCGACACTGTTCGAGATCCGGATGCGGGCCAAGCTTTTCGCCCAGCTCCAGGCGCTCTCGATCGGGCGCCACGACGGCTGGCAATCGGGTCAGCTGCTCTCGCGCGCCATCGACGATCTGTCGGTGCTGCGGCGCTTCGTCGCGTTCGCCGGACCGTTCCTCATCGTCAACAGCATCCTGCTGCCGATCGGGTTGATCGCGCTGTTCGCGATGAACTGGCAAGTAGGACTGATCTTCACGGTGATCTCGCTGCCGCTGACGCTGTTCTGCGTGCGCTTCGTGCGGCGGTTCGAGGTGGCCTCGCGGCGCTCGCAGGACCAGTCCGGTGACCTGGCGACCATCGCCCAGGAATCCGCGCAGGGCGTGCGCGTGCTCAAGGCGCTCGGCCGCGGCGGGTTCTTCGGCGCCCGCTTCACCGCGCTCTCGCGCGAGCTGCAGAAGACCGAGCTGGAGAAGGTGCGCCTGGACGCGACCCTGTGGGCCGCGCTGGTGACCCTGCCGACGGTCGCGATCGCCGTGTCGCTCGGTGTCGGTGGGTACTCGGTGGTGCACGGCTCGATGACGATGGGCACCCTGATCGCGAGCATCACGCTGGCGACCTTCCTGCAGTGGCCGATCATCTGGCTCGGCTTCCTGCTCTCGGAGCTGTTCGAGGCGCGCACCGCCGCCGACCGGTACTGGGAGATCATCGACACCCCGCTCGACATCACCGACCCGGCGCGTCCGGTGAATCTGCCCGAGGGGCTGCGCGGCGAGCTGGTCATCGACCAGGTGCGCTTCGCCTACCCGACCGGGGCCGACGGCGCGGACAAGGCGGTGCTGGAAGACATCTCGCTGCGGGTCCGGCCGGGGGAGACGGTCGCGCTCGTCGGCGCGACGGGCAGCGGCAAGACCGCGCTGCTCGAACTGATCCCGCGCCTCTACGACGTCGACGACGGCAGCATCACCATCGACGGCGTCGACATCTCGACCCTGCGCCTGGCCGACCTGCGCCGGGTGGTGACGGTGGCGTTCGAGGAGCCGGTGCTGTTCTCGGCCAGTGTGCGCGAGAACGTGGCACTGGGCGATCCGCGCGCCACCGACGCCGATGTGCGCCAGGCCCTCGATATCGCCCAGGCGAGCGAGTTCGTCGACGCACTGCCCTGGGGCCTGGACACCAGGATCGGTGAGCAGGGCATGAGTCTGTCCGGTGGTCAGCGGCAGCGGCTCGCGCTGGCCAGGGCGGTGCTGATCGGCGAGGCCGCGGCCGAGCAGGGCCGGATCATGGTGCTCGACGATCCGCTCTCGGCGCTGGACGTGGAAACCGAAGAGCGCGTGCAGGATCGGCTGCGCACGGTGCTCGCGGGCGCCACCACGCTGCTGGTCGCGCACCGGCCGTCGACGGCGGCGCTGGCCGACCGCGTCGCCCTGCTGGCCGACGGCCGGATCGTCGCCGAGGACAGCCACGAGAAGCTGCTGCGCACCAACAGCCGCTACCGCGAACTGATGGGAGGTGAATCATGACCACCGACACCGAGATCCAGACCCCGCCCGAGCAGACCGACCGGGCGGCGGACTGGCGCGGCATCGCCAAGGAGGACGACGCCGTCACCGGCACCGGAAACCTGGTGCTGGCCGGGCGATCCCGGCGGCTGCTGCTCGACCTGGTGCGGCCCTACCGCAAGCAGGCGGTGCTCACCTTCGTGCTGATCCTGCTCGACAACGCGGCCAAGGTGTCGATGCCGCTGTTCATCGCCTACGGCCTCGATCACGGCATCAGCCAGGGCAGGCAGGGCAATTGGACGCCGATGCTGGCCACGGTGGCCGGGTTCGTCGCGGTCACCGTGCTCGCGGGCCTGACCACGTACTTCTTCCTGCGGGCCTCCGGTTCGCTGAGCCAGCGGGTGCTGTTCGACCTGCGGGTGCGCGCGTTCCGGCACACCCAGCGGCTGAGCGTGTCGTTCCACGAGAAGTACACCTCGGGCAAGGTCGTCACCCGGCTCACCAGCGATATCGAGACCCTCCAGGAACTGCTGGAGGGCGCGCTCAACCAGGCGTTCAGCGCGGTGCTCTCGGTGGTCACCATCGCGGTGTTGCTGGTGTGGCTGGATCCGATGCTGGCCTCGATCGTGCTGCTCGGCTTCGTGCCGCTGGTCCTGGTGACCCGGTGGGCGCAGCGGCGGCAGCGCGCGGGCTACCGGCGCACGCGCGGCGCGATCGCGCGGGTCGTCGTGCAGTTCGTGGAGTCGATGAGCGGCATGCGCGCGGTGCAGGCGTTCCGTCGCGAGGACCGCAACCAGGAGGTGCTCGGCGGCGAGGACGACGAGTACCAGCGGGCGACCACCACCGCGATCCGCGGCATGGGCGACTACGTCGGTCTGTCCAACTTCATCGGCAAGGTGACCACGGTGATCGTGCTGCTGGTCGGCGCCTGGCAGGTGATGGAGGGCAATCTGGCGATCGGCGTGCTCGCCGCGTACCTGCTCTACCTCGACCAGTTCTACGGCCCGCTCGACGAACTCGCCCAGGTGTTCAACTCCTACCAGTCCGCCGCGGCAGCGCTGGAGAAGATCTCCGGGGTGCTCGAGGAGGAGCCCGCGGTCGCCGAACCCGGCGATCCGATCGCACTGGACCGGGCGACCGGTGCGGTGCGGATGGATCAGGTCTGGTTCGGCTACACGGCCGAGTCGCCGGTGCTGCCGGAGTTCGACCTGGCCATCCCGGCCGGGCAGGTGGTGGCCCTGGTCGGTGCCACCGGCGCGGGCAAGTCGACGCTGGCCAAGCTGCTCACCCGGTTCTACGATCCGAGCGGCGGCGTGGTCACCCTGGACGGTGTCGATCTGCGCAGGCTGGCCGACGCCGAGCTGCGCAGGCACGTCGTCATGGTCACCCAGGAGGCGTACTTGTTCTCCGGAACCATCGCCGACAACATCCGCCTGGGCAGGCCGGACGCGACCGATGCCGAGGTCACGGCGGCCGCGCGGGCGGTCGGCCTGGACGCGTTCGTCCGGTCGCTGCCCGACGGGTACGCGACCGATGTGCGCACCAGGGGCGGCAGGCTCTCGGCCGGTCAGCGGCAGCTGGTCGCGTTCGCCCGGGTGTTCCTGGCCGACCCCGCGGTGATCGTGCTGGACGAGGCGACCTCGAGCCTGGACATCCCCGGCGAGCGGCTGGTCCAGCACGCGCTGGAGACGCTGCTGCGCGAGCGCACCGCGGTGATCATCGCGCATCGGTTGTCCACGGTGGCCATTGCCGATCGGGTGCTGGTGCTCGACGCGGGCCGCGTCGTCGAGGACGGTTCACCCGCCGAGCTCATCGCCGGACAGGGCCGCTTCGCCGGACTGCACGCCGCCTGGCGGGATTCGCTGGTCTGATGCCACCGTGTTGTACAGCAGCGGGGCTGGTGTCGCTTACCGTAGAGAGGTGACGACCCCAGCCCCGGGCCCGGCCGCAGGCCCCACCGAGAACAGACCGGCCTCCCGGTGGCCCGCGGTGCTCACCTGGCGTTCCCACGACAACACGCGGATGGAATCGGTCCGCGTGACCCTCAACGGCAACCGGATCAGGGCGGCGGGCCGGATGATCGGCAGCGCGTGTGACGAGCACCCGGCGTTCAGCGCGTCCTACGACCTGGTCACCGACGAGGCGGGCGCGACGCGGCGGTTGTCGCTGCGCACCACCACCGCCGCCGGGGAACGGCACGCGTCCATCTCCCGGGACGAGGAGGACTACTGGCTCGTCGACGCGGGCGGCAGCCACGTGCGTTCCACCTTCGCCGGCGCGCTCGATGTCGACGTGGTGCTGAGCCCGTTCTTCAACACGCTGCCGATCCGCCGGTTCGGCCTGCAGAACGCGGTGGGTGACGTGCAGGTCCCGGTCGTCTACGTGCGCCTGCCCGATCTGCTGGTGCAGGAGGCCGAGCTGACCTACTCGAGCGCCGCCGACGGCATCAACGTGCTGTCCCCGGTCTCCAGCGCGACGCTGACGGTCGATCCGGAGGGGTTCGTGCTCGACTACCCGGGGCTGGCCGAACGGGCGTGACGCCGAGTCGGCCGGTGCGGCGCCGACTTCCACCGCCCGGCGCGGATGACAGCGCACTCGGCCGGGTTCACAGTGCGCGCAGCACCCCGCCACGCTGTCCGGCCCGGTGCAGCTCGTCGAGCCAGCCGTCCGCGCCGGGGACGATCCCGGTGATCTCCCAGCGCGTGCGCTCCTCGTACGCGGTGCGGCCACGGTAACCCGCCTCGACAACCTCACCGAGCGTGCCGTCCGCCCACAACGCGTCTCGCGCGGTGACCAGCGCGGCGATGGTCTCGTCGAGCACCTGCCCGAGCGCGGCGGCGTTCGGTTCGCAGATGGCGCGCACCAGGTCCGGGGCGGTACCGGCGACGCGAGTGCCGTCGCGGAAGGAGCCCGCGGCCAAGCCGAGCGCGAGCGCACCGCCGTCGGCCCCCGCCGCCGCCAGCGCTTCGGCCAGCACATGCGGCAGATGCGAGATCCGCGCGACGGCCTGATCGTGCTCGTCGGCGACCACCGGAACCACCACCGAACCGCAGTCCAGCGCCAGCCGGGTCACCCGCGTCCACGGCTCGGCCCTGGTGCCCTCGTCGACCCCGACCGCCCACACCGCGTCACGGAACAGGTCGGGATCGGTTGCCGCCCAGCCCGATTCGGAGGTCCCGGCCATGGGATGCCCGCCGACGAAATTGGCCTCGAGCCCGTGCTTGCGCACCGCGTCGGCCACCGGTCGCTTGATGCTCACCACATCGGTCACCGGGCAGTCGGGGGCGAGCGCGGCGATCTCGGCCAGCAGCTGCTCGACCGCGGGCATCGGCACCGCGACCACCAGCAGCGCGTTCTCGGCGGCGGCCCGGCGCAGCACCGCGGACAGGTCGGTCGACACGTCGAAACCGTCGCGACGCGCCGCCTGGGCACCCGAGTCCGAGCGGTTGTAGCCGAACGCCGGGTAGCCCGCCGCGACCGCGGCGCGCAGCAGTGAGCCGCCGATCAAACCGGTTCCGAGGACGCAGACAGCAGCACGCTGGTCGAGGGTCATCGGAACAGATTGGCACACGAGTTCATCATTACGGGCGGGACAGACTACCGTTTGGTCCATGGCAGCACAGCGCTCGGGCACGAACAGGGCGACGTCGGACGACGACTTCGACGTCGAAGGGTTCGCAGTGGCGGTGGTCCGCGAAGAAGGCACGTGGCGATGCAGTCCGCTCAGCCACGACGCGCTCCTCGACCTGTCGGTCGCGGAGACCGAGTTGAAGGCATTGCGCAGCTCGGGGGCGGTATTCGGGCTGCTCGACGTCGATGACGAGTTCTTCATCGTGTTGCGCCCCGCGCCGAGCGGCACCCGCCTGCTCGTCTCGGACGCGACCGCGGCGATCGACTACGACATCGCCGCCGACGTGCTCGACGCGCTCAACGTCGAGATCCCCGACATCGACCCCGACGACCTCGACGACGTCGAGCCGTGGGAAGAGGGCGACCTCGGCGTGCTGGCCGACCTCGGCCTGCCCGAGCCCGTGCTCAGCGTGATCCTCGCCGAGACCGACCTCTACCCCGACGAGCAGCTCGGCATGATCGCCCAGCGGCTCGGCTTCGCCACCGAATTCGCGGCGGTCCTGGACAAACTGCCTCGGTGACCGCCGAGGCAGTGACCGACGAGGACATGGTGCGCGCCGCGATCGCGGCCGCCGCCGCCGCCGACCCGCGCGATGTGCCGGTCGGCGCCGTCGTCTTCGACGCCGACGGACGTGAACTCGCGCGCGCGACCAATGCCAGGGAAGCCCTCGGCGATCCGACCGCGCACGCCGAGGTCCTCGCGCTGCGGGCCGCGGCCGCCGTGCACGGCGACGGCTGGCGGCTCGAGGGCGCGACGCTGGCCGTCACCCTGGAACCGTGCACGATGTGCGCGGGCGCGCTGGTGCTGGCCAGGGTCGGCAAGGTGGTGTTCGGCGCCTGGGAACCCAAGACCGGCGCCGTCGGTTCGCTCTGGGACGTCGTGCGCGACCGCAGGCTCAATCATCGGCCGGAGGTGCGCGGCGGCATCCTCGAACCGGAGTGCGTCGCGCTCCTCGATGATTTCTTCCGAACTCAGCGCTGACCAGCCGATTTAACGATCCGGCACCCCCTCCGGTATCGTAGTCGGCGGTGGCGTGTCCGAGCGGCCTAAGGAGCACGCCTCGAAAGCGTGTGACGGGTAACCCCCGTCCGAGGGTTCAAATCCCTCCGCCACCGCCACAGAGCCCCTCACCTGATATGCCAGGTGAGGGGCTCTTTTTTCGTCGGTTGTTCACGCGGTACGGCCCCGCCCGCCGGGGTCGCACGTAATAGACTGGTAGTACCGAAATCCGGGAAGGAACGATGTCTTATGCGCGGGCGACAGCCGCCACCCGCGAAGTCCGGGATCGGGCTCGGGGGGAAGCTCATGGTTCTGGTCGTGCTGGGCTGGGTAGCCGTCGGGCTGCTCGCCGCGGGCCAGCGACACTACTTCGCCCAGCTGCCCAAGGAGTGCTCCGACTGGGCGACGATCGCGGTGACCGCCGCCGCGGGTCCGGCCAACTACATCGGCCTGAACCCGCGGGTCAGCCAGTGCGAGGTACCGCAGCCGAGCCAGTAGCCCGGCTAGGTGTGCGCGGGGACCGGGGTCTTCTCCTGCTGCTGTAGTTCGCGCAGGCGAGCGCCCTCGACGTCGATGTCGGGGACGATCTTGTCCAGCCACTTCGGCAGCCACCACGCCCACTTGCCGAGCAGCACCAGCAGCGCGGGGATGAGCACCATCCGGACGACGAAGGCGTCGAGGGCGACGCCGGCGGCGAGCGCGAAGCCCATCGACTTGGCGGTGACATCGGACTCGAGCAGGAACGAGCCGAAGACCGAGATCATGATGATCGCCGCCGAGGTGACCACGCGCGCGCCGTGGTGATAGCCCTTGACCACGGCGTCGGTGGGATCGGCGCCGTGCACGTACTCCTCGCGCATGCGGGTCACCAGGAACACCTGGTAGTCCATGGCCAAGCCGAACACCAGGCCGATCAGCATGATCGGCAGGAAGCTGACCAGGGGATGCGGGTCCTGGATGAGGCCCAGCTTGCCCTCCTGGAAGATCAGCACGGTCGCGCCGAAGGTGGCCGCCATGGAGAGCAGGAAGCCGAGCGCGGCCGTCAGCGGGACCAGGATCGAGCGGAACACCAGGATCAGCAGGATGAACGCCGCGCCCGCCACGATCGCCATGTAGGGGACGATCTTGCTGAGCAGCACGTGGTCGATATCGGCGTAGATGGCCGTTGTCCCGGTGATGCCGTAGGACATCTTGTACTGGTCGTGCAGCGCCGGTTCGGCGTCGCGCGCCGATTGCACCAGGTCCTTGGTGGTCTGGGCGTTGGGGCCGGACTTGGGGATGCCGTTGATCAGCGCGCCCGCGCCGTCCTGGCTCAGCTGCGGCTCGGTGACCAATTCCATGTCCGGGTAGGACTGGAGCTGCTCGCGCAGGGCGAGCAGCGCGGCCTCGCGCTGGTCGACGGGGGTGTCGCTGAGGTCGACGGCGATCTGCAGGACGCCGTTGCTGCCCTCGCCGAAGCCCTCGGTGCGCAGGTCGTAGGCCTTACGGACGGTGGTCGACTTGGGCAGGCTGTCCTCGCCGGGCAGGCCGAGGTTCAGGTTGATCGCCGGCGCGGCCAGCAGCCCGAGCACCACGATGGCCAGCACCATCGTCACGGCGGGCCACTTCGCGATGACCCTGGCCACCCGGGTGCCGTTGGTGACGATGCTGTCGTCCTCGGGATCGTGCTGGGCGATCAGCGGCAGCTTCGGTTTGAACAGCGTCTTGCCGAACGCGCCGAGCAGGGCGGGCATCAGCGTGATCGCGGTGAGGACCGCGAACGCGGCGGCGACCGCGCCGCCCAGACCCATGAAGGTCAGGAACCGCACGCCGACGATGCTCAGCCCGACCAGCGCGATGATGACGGTGAGCCCGGCGAACACCACCGCCGAGCCCGCCGTGCCCAGCGCCGTACCGGCCGCTTCCTCCGCCGAATCCTGTACCGCCAGTTCGTGTTTGTACCTGGACACGATGAACAGCGCGTAGTCGATCGAGAGCGCGATGCCGATCATCGAGGCCAGGAACGTGGTGAAGCTGGGGATCGAGAGCACCGAGGTGGACAGGAAGATCAGCGAGGTGGCCGCGCCGAGGCCGACGATCGCGGTGATGATCGGGACGAACGCGGCGACGATCGCGCCGAACGCGACGACCATCACCACCAGGGCCACCAGCATGCCGATCAGCTCGGACTTGCCGCTCGGCATCTCCTGTTCCATCGCGATGGTGCCGCTGATCTCGACCGTCAGCCCGGCCGCGCGGGCGGCGTCACCGACGGCGTAGGCGGCGTCGCGGTCGGCGGCCGTGATGTCGGCGAATTCCTTGATCGTGAACGGGACGCTGAAATACGCGACGGTGTCGGGGGCGGTCTTGCTCAGCACGTTCAGCGGCGCGCCGCTACAGGTCGACGGGTCGGGCTCGGGGCCGAGGCAGCCCATCTCCTCGGTCATCGCGATCGGATTCGGGATCGGTTTGCTGTGGTCGACGATGCCGAGCTGATCGAGCCGGCCGATCAGCGCATCGATCGCCTGCCGGTTGGCCGGGTCGGTGAGTTTCTGCCCGGCGGGCGCGCCGATCACGTAGGTGCCGGTCACGGCGTCGAAGGCGAAGGCCTCCGACATGCCGGGGAAGTGTTTGTCGAGGATCTCGGTCGCCCGTTCCGACGGCAGGTTGGGCATGCTGAAGTCGTCGGTCATCGGTTTCTGGAGCTGGGCGCCGAGGGCGCCGAGGATCAGGAAACAGACCAGCCAGACGGGTAGCACGATCCATTTGCGGCGAAAGGCCAGCTTGCCCCACCGGTACAGATAGACGGACACGGTTTTCTCCTCGCGGTGATCGGTGCGGAGCGGGAGGTAGAGCCGGGTCTAACCAGTCCGAGTCTGGTGCCAGGCCACCGCGATATCAAGCAACGTGCCAGGCGCGACGGGCGAAAAAGCGGGACGACCCCGCGATCCGGGATGGATCGCGGGGTCGTCCGATTCGAGCGGGTCAGGAGACCGGAAGCGGGTGCTTCACCGTCTCGGCGCCCTGGTTACGGAGCTGTTCGAGCTTGGAACCCTCGACGTCGATGTCGGGCAGGATGCGGTCGAGCCACTTCGGGATCCACCACGACCACTTGCCCATGATGACCAGCAGCGCGGGCACCACGATCATGCGGACGATGAAGGCGTCGATCGCGACACCGGCGGCCAGCGCGAAGCCGAACGACTTCGCGGTGACGTCGGTTTCCAGGATGAACGAGCCGAACACCGAGATCATGATGATCGCCGCCGAGGTCACGACGCGGGCGCCGTGGTGGTAGCCGGAGACCATCGCGTCCTTGGGCGACTTGCCGTGCACGAATTCCTCGCGCATGCGGGTCACCAGGAACACCTGGTAGTCCATGGCCAGGCCGAACACCAAGCCGATCAACATGATCGGCAGGAAGCTGACCAGCGGCTGCGGGTCCTCGATCAGGCCGAGCTTGCCCTGCTGGAAGATCAGCACGGTGGCGCCGAAGGTGGCCGCCATCGAGAGCAGGAAGCCCAGGGCCGCGGTGAGCGGGACCAGGATCGAGCGGAACACCAGGATCAGCAGGATGAACGCGGCACCGGCGACGATCGCCAGGTACGGCACGATCTTGCTGAGCAGCACGTGGTCGACATCGGCGTAGATGGCGGTGGTGCCGGTGATGCCGTACTCCATGCCGAACTGCGCCTTCAGGTCGGCTTCGGCGCCGCGCGCCTCGGCGACCAGATCCTTGGTGGCCTGGTTGTTCGGGCCGGACTTCGGCACGCCGTTGAGCATGGCGCCCTGCTTGTTCTCGCTCCACTGCGGCTCGGTCACGTAGTCCATGCCGTCGTAGGAGGCGAGCTTGTCGCGCAGGGCGCCGACCGCGGCCTCACGCTGGTTCTCCGGCACCGCGCTCAGGTCGGTGACGACCATCAGCACGCCGTTGCTGCCCTCGCCGAAGCCCTCCGTGCGCAGCTCGTAGGCCTTGCGGACGGTGGAGGTCTTCGGGGCCGAGTCCTCGCCGGGCAGACCCAGGTTCAGGCCCGCGGCGGGCGCGGCGAGTGCGCCGAGCACGACCACCGACAGGATCAGCGCGACCCACGGGGCCTTGCCGATCAGGCGGGCGAAGCGCTGGCCGTTGGTGACCGAGTTCTCGTCCTCGGGATCGTTCTGGGCGACCAGCGGCAGCTTCGGCTTGAACAGGGTCTTGCCGAAGGCGCCCATCAGCGCGGGCATCAGGGTGATCGCGGTGAGCACGGCGAAGCCGGCGGCGATGGCGCCACCCAGACCCATGAAGGTCAGGAACTGCACGCCGACGATGCTCAGCGCGCCGAGCGCGATGATGACGGTCAGACCGGCGAACACGACGGCCGAACCGGCGGTGCCGAGCGCGGTACCGGCGGCTTCCTCGGCCGAGTCACGCACGGCCAGTTCGTGCTTGTAGCGGGAGACGATGAACAGCGCGTAGTCGATCGACAGCGCGATACCGATCATCGAGGCGAGGAAGGTGGTGAAGCTGGGGACCTCGATCACCGAGGTACCGAGCATGATCAGCGAGGTCGCCGCGCCGAGGCCGACGATGGCGGTGACGATCGGGACGACGGCGGCGACGATGGCGCCGAAGGCGACCACCATCACGATCAGCGCGACACCCATGCCGATCAGCTCGGACTTGCCGCTCGGCTGCTCCTGCTCCATCGCGATGGAACCGCTGAGCTCGACCGTCAGGCCCGCGTTGCGGGCTTCGGCCGCGACCTCGTAGGCGGCGTCGCGCTCGACGTCGGTGACGTCGGTGACGCCCTCGATGTTGAACGGCACGGTCAGCACCGCGACGCTCTCCGGCGCCGTCGAGCTGAGCACGTTGAGCGGCGCGCCCGAGCACTGCGACGGGTCTGGGTTGGCGAGGCAGCCCATCTTGTCGGTCATCTCGATGGGGCTCATCAGCGGCTTCGCGTGATCGACGATCTGCAGCTCACCGAGCTTGGTGATGAGCGCGTCGACGGCGGCGCGGTTGGCCGGGTCGGTGAGCTTCTGGCCCTCCGGGGCGCCGATCACGTAGGTGCCGGACACGGCGTCGAACTTGAACTGCTCGGACATGCCGGGGAAGTGCTTGTCGAGGATCTCGTTCGCACGGGCCGAAGGCAGCGAGGGCATGCTGAAGTCGTTGGTCATCGGCTTGCTCAAGGCGGCGCCGACGCCACCGAGCAGCAGGAACAGCAACAACCAGACCGGTAGCACGATCCATTTACGGCGGAAAGCGAACTTTCCCCATCTGTACAGGTATACGGACACGAGGGTGCTCCTAGCGCGAAGAACTCGGGTGGGATCAGGCTCGTAGACAGCACATGCGGGTCTCCCCTGACGACCCGCCTCCACATCGTCGTTTTCTGCCTACCGTGCGGTAGGTAGACTACCGATCCAGTAAGTGGAGAGGCAACCTCGATTTCGGGGGCGCGCAGTGAGTCACCCGCAGTGATGGGAGGATTGAATACATGGCTCCCCGAGACACCGTCGACGCCGTTTCCGCAGGTGGAGGCACCAAGCAGGCTATTCGCGACGCCGCGGTGCAGCTTTTCGCCGCCAAGGGTTTCGAGCAGACGAGCCTGCGCGAGGTCGCCGATATGGTGGGGATCACAAAGGCGTCGCTGTACTACCACTACGCGTCGAAGCTGGATCTGCTCCTGGCGATCATCGATCCGATCATCGATCACATGCGCGACATCGTCACCGACATCGATGCCGTCCCGTACAACGACGAGGGCATCCGCGCGGTGCTGCGCACCTACCTGCGCGGGATGATCCGGCACCGCGCCGCAGGCGCGCTGTGTGTGCGCGATACGGCGGCGATCGTCAACGCCATCGCCGATCGCTATCCCGATCTGATGGAGCCGACCAGGGAACTGCGCACCTGGCTGGCCGGTCCCGACCCGGACCAGGAGGCGATGCTGCGCGCGGCCGCCGCCATCGAGGTGCTCGGGGTCGCGCTGCTGTCGTCGGAACTGGCGCCCGGCGCGACCGACGAGATGGTCGAGAAGACCCTGCTCGACGCGGCGACCTGCGTGCTGACCGCCTGCGGGCGGTCGGCCTGAGCGGGCGGCCCGCCGCTCCCGCCGGGTCGACCGCGTAAGTTCGAGACGTGCATATCACCGCCAGGGTCGATTACGCGGTGCGAACGCTGCTGGAACTCGCCGCGACCGACGGCGTCGTCAAGGCCGAGGCGATCGCCGCCGCCGCGCAGATCCCACCGAAGGTGCTCGAGACCGTGCTGGCCGAGTTGCGCCGCGCCGACCTCGTGCTGAGCAGGCGCGGCCCCGACGGCGGCTATCGGCTCGGCAGGCCCGCGCCGGAGATCTCGGTGGCCGACGTGATCCGCGCGGTGGAATCGCCGCTGGCCTCGGTCCGCGGGCAGCGCCCGGAGGACGTGCGCTACCCGGGCGCCGCCGAACCGCTGCAGCAGGTGTGGATCGCGCTGCGGGTCAATATCAGGGCCGTGCTGGAGAACGTCTCCATCGCCGATATCGCCACCGACCGACTGCCAGGTTTCATCGGTGAGCTGATCGCCGACCCCGGCGCCTGGGCGCGTCGCGAGCCGCGGACCCCCGCCGGCGCGTAGTTCATCCACAGGCTGGACTTGTCCACAGGGCGGGTAAAAGTCGGCGGCGACGGTCACCCGCACGCGGTAGCCTGCGACCACCATGTTGATCACCCTGCTGCGGACCTACCTGGCCCCGTACCGCGCTCAGCTGGCCGGTGTCCTCGTGCTCCAGCTGATCTCGGTCATCGCGATGCTCTACCTGCCCAGCCTCAACGCCGACCTCATCGACAACGGCGTGACCAAGGGCGATATCGGCTACATCTGGTCCACCGGCCTGTTCATGCTCGCGGTCAGCTGCGTGCAGATCGTGGCCTCGTCGGCGTCGGTGTACCTCGGCGCCCAGGCGGCCATGGGCGCCGGCCGGGACATGCGCGGTGGCGTGCTGCACCGGGTCGAGACGTTCTCGGCCAGGGAGGTCGGCCTGTTCGGCGCGCCGTCGCTGATCACCCGCTCGACCAACGACATCCAGCAGGTGCAGCTGCTCATCGTCATGTCGGTGACGATTCTGGTGATGGCGCCGATCATGTGCGTCGGCGGCATCATCATGGCGCTGCGCGAAGATCTCGGCCTGTCCTGGCTGCTGCTGATCGCGGTCCCCGCGCTCGCGCTGGCCATGGGCACGATCGTGGCCCGCATGGTGCCCGGCTTCCGGCAGATGCAGGCGCGCATCGATGAGGTGAACCGGGTGCTGCGCGAGCAGATCACCGGCATCAGGGTGGTGCGGGCGTTCGTGCGCGAGCGGCAGGAGATCTGGCGCTTCGGGATGGCCAACACCGCGCTCACCGACGCCTCGCTGCGGGTCGGCAAGCTGATGGCGCTGATGTTCCCGACGGTCATGCTGATCAGCAACGTCACCGCCGTCGCGGTGATCTGGTTCGGCGGTCACCACGTCGACAACGGGACGATGCAGATCGGCTCGCTCACCGCGATGCTGTCCTACATCATGCAGATCCTGATGGCCGTCATGATGGCCTCGTTCCTGGCGATGATGGCGCCGCGCGCCGCCGTCTCGGCCGACCGGATCGGCGGGGTGCTCGAGACCGAGTCCTCGGTCCGGCCGCCGCGGCTGCCGCAGCCCTTCGCCGCCGACCCGGCCGCGGTCGACCTGCAGTTCGCCGAGTTCGCCTTCCCCGGCGCGGAGAAGCCGGTGCTGCGCGGCATCCGGTTCCAGGTCGCCCCCGGCACGACGACCGCGATCGTCGGCGCCACCGGCGCGGGCAAGACCACCCTGATCAACCTGATCCCGCGGCTGATCGACGTCACCGACGGCGCGGTCTACGTCGGCGGCACCGACGTGCGTCATCTCGACCTCGAACTCCTGCGCGGCGGTATCGGCCTGGTGCCGCAGAAGGCGTACCTGTTCTCCGGCACGGTCGCGAGCAATCTGCGCTACGGCAAGCCCGAGGCCACCGACGAGGAACTGTGGCACGCGCTCGAGGTGGCCCAGGCGGCCGACTTCGTGCGCGAGATGCCGCAGGGGCTCGATACCCCCGTCGCCCAGGGCGGCACCACGGTGTCTGGCGGGCAGCGGCAGCGCCTGTGCATCGCCCGCGCGCTGGTGCGCAGGCCGAGCGTCTACCTGTTCGACGACTCCTTCTCGGCGCTCGACGTCGCCACCGACGCCCGGCTGCGCGCCGCGCTCAAGCCCGAGACCGCGGACGCGTCGGTGCTCATCGTCGCCCAGCGGATCGCGACCATTCGCGACGCCGACCAGATCGTCGTCCTGGAGGACGGCGCGATGGCGGGCATCGGTACGCATGAGCAGCTGATGCAGCGATGTCCCGAGTACCGCGAGATCGTCGAGTCCCAGCTGAGTGTGGAGGAGGCTCGATGAGGCCCGGTGCTCCGGTACCCGGCGCGCCGGGTACGAAGGCCAAGTCGTTCGGACCGTCGCTGAAGCGACTGCTGCGCAGGCTCGCGCCGGAACGCTTCGCCGTCGGCGTGATCGTCGCGCTGGTGATCACCTCGGTGGTGCTCAACACGCTCGGCCCCTACCTGCTCGGCAAGGCCACCAACCTGGTCTTCGACGGTTTCGTCGGCAAGCAGCTCGACCCGCGGTTCAGCAAAGAGCAGACCATCCAGATGCTGCGCGACCGCGGCGAGAACACCCGCGCCGACATGCTCTCGGCGATGAACGTCATCCCGGGCACCGGCATCGACTTCGACGCCGTCGCGCGCGTGCTGCTGATCGTGCTCACCCTGTACGTGGCGGCCTCGGTGTTCGGCTGGCTGCAGGGCTACCTGCTCAACATCGTCATCAACCGGACCGTCAAGCGCCTGCGCGACGACGTCGAGGACAAGCTGCACCGGCTCCCGCTGCGCTACTTCGACTCCGCGCCGCGCGGTGACGTGCTCAGCCGCGTCACCAACGACGTCGACAATGTCTCGCAGAGCCTGCAGCAGACGATGAGCCAGCTGCTGGTCTCGCTGTTCACCGTGGTCGGCATCCTGATCATGATGTTCTGGATCTCGCCGCTGCTGGCGCTGATCGCGCTGCTCACCGTGCCCGCGGCGATCATCGTCACCGCGCAGATCGCCAAGCGGTCCAAGCCGCACTTCGTCGACCAGTGGAAGTACACCGGCGCGGTGAACGCCTCGGTCGAGGAGGCCTACACCGGCCACGAGATCATCACCGCGTTCGGCCGCAGCCGCGAGGTCGGCAAGGAGTTCGACGAGCGCAATCAGAAGCTCTACGACGCGAGCTTCAAGGCGCAGTTCATCTCCGGCCTGATCATGCCCGCCATCATGTTCCTGGGGAACGTGAACTTCGTGTTCATCGCGCTGGTCGGCGGTCTGCGGGTGGCCACCGGCAACCTGTCGCTGGGTGACGTGCAGGCGTTCATCCAGTACTCGCGCCAGTTCAGCCAGCCGCTCACCCAGATCGGCGCGATGGCCAACCTGCTCCAGTCCGGCGTGGCCTCGGCCGAGCGGATCTTCGAGATCCTCGACGCCGAGGAGCAGAGCCCGGACCCGGAGACGGAGAACCAGCGCCCGGTCGATCGCGGGCGGGTCGAGTTCGAGGCGGTCTCCTTCGGCTACGACCCCGAGGTGCCGGTCATCGAGCGGCTGTCGCTGGTCGCCGACCCAGGGCACGTCGTCGCGATCGTCGGCCCGACCGGCGCGGGCAAGACCACCCTGGTCAACCTGCTCATGCGCTTCTACGAGCTCGACGCGGGCACCATCGCGATCGACGACGTCGACATCACCACCATCACCCGCGACCATCTGCGCTCGCGGATCGGCATGGTGCTGCAGGACACCTGGCTGTTCAAGGGCACGATCCGGGAGAACATCGCCTACGGCGACCCGAACGCCTCCGAGCACGACATCCTGGCCGCGGCCCGCGCCGCCTATGTCGACCGGTTCGTGCACGCGCTGCCGCACGGCTACGACACGGTGATCGACGAGGAGGGCGGCGGTGTCAGCGCCGGCGAGAAGCAGCTGATCACCATCGCGCGCGCGTTCCTGGCCAAGCCGTCGATCCTGATCCTCGACGAGGCGACCAGCTCGGTCGACACCCGCACCGAACTGCTGGTCCAGCAGGCGACCGCGGCCCTGCGCCGCGACCGCACCAGCTTCGTCATCGCGCACCGGCTCTCGACCATCCGCGACGCGGATCTGATCGTGGTGATGGAGAAGGGGCGCATCGTCGAGCACGGCTCGCACGAGCGGTTGCTCGAGGAGCGCGGCGCGTACTACCGCCTCTACAACGCGCAGTTCGCGGCGGCGGAACTGTAGGCGACCGGCGCGTCACCCGGGCGGGTGCCGCGCCGGGCCGTGCTGGCACGATGGGCTGGTGGCCGATCCCAGCGAGTTCTCCTTCACCGTAGGCACCCGTCTCGACGGCGGGCGGCACGGCCGTACCGGGGTCATCGGTACCCCGCACGGCGAGATCGCCACGCCCGCCTTCATCCCGGTGGGCACCAAGGCGTCGGTGAAGGCGGTGCTGCCGGAGACGATGAAGGATCTCGGCGCGCAGGCGCTGCTCGCCAACGCCTACCACCTGTACCTGCAGCCGGGCGCCGATATCGTCGACGAGGCCGGCGGTCTCGGCACCTTCATGAACTGGCCGGGCCCCACCTTCACCGACAGCGGCGGTTTCCAGGTGATGTCGCTGGGCGTCGGGTTCAAGAAGGTGCTCGCGATGGAAGCGGTCGACATCCGCTCCGACGAGGTGATCGCCGAGGGCAAGGAGCGGCTGGCCACCGTCGACGACGACGGCGTCACCTTCCGCTCGCACCTCGACGGCTCCAAGCACCGCTTCACCCCCGAGGTGTCGATGGGCATCCAGCATCAGCTCGGCGCCGACATCATGTTCGCCTTCGACGAGCTGACTACCCTGCTGAACACCCGTGGCTACCAGGAGAAGTCGCTCCAGCGCACGCACGAGTGGGCCCAGCGCTGCATCGATGAGCACGAGAAGCTCACCGGCGAGCGCGGGCACCGGCCCTATCAGGCGCTGTTCGCGGTGATCCAGGGCGCGCAGTACGAAGACCTGCGCCGCAAGGCCTGTCGCGAGCTCGAGGAGATCCGCGGGGCGGGCGGAACGGAATTCGACGGCTACGGCATCGGCGGCGCGCTGGAGAAGCACAATCTCGGCACCATCGTCGGCTGGTGCTGTGACGAGCTGCCCGAGCACAAGCCGCGGCACATGCTCGGCATCAGCGAACCCGAGGACATGTTCGTCGCCATCGAGAACGGCGCCGACACCTTCGACTGCGTGAACCCGTCGCGGGTGGCGCGCAACGCGGCGATCTACGTCGACCAGGGCCGGTTCAACATCAACACCAGCCGCTTCCGCCGCGATTTCACCCCGATCGACGAGAACTGCGACTGCTACACCTGCGCCCACTACACCCGCGCCTACCTGCATCACCTGTTCAAGGCCAAGGAGATGCTCTCGGCGACGCTCTGCACGATCCACAACGAGCGGTTCACCGTGCGGCTGGTCGACCGCATCCGCGCCAGCATCGAGGGCGGCTATTTCGACGAGTTCAAGACCGAATTCCTGGGCCAGTGGCAGGGCCGGATCAAGGCGCCGGGGGCGTAGCGGCGGACCGGAGACCGATCCGCCGCCTGCCGCCTAGTCGTGCAGGGCGTCGACCTTCGCCGGAGCGTAGGTCGGTTCGGTCTTCTTGAGGATCGCGATCACGCGGTAGGTGATCGGCATGACGAGGATCTCGACCAGCGTCTTCCACAGGAAGCCGACGATCACGTAGTTGACGAACGACTGCCAGCTGTCGATGCCGATGGCGGTGGCGGCGATCGAGCAGAAGATCAGCGTGTCGGCGAACTCGCCGATCACCGTGGAGCCGAGCAGCCGCGCCCACAGGTGCTTTTCCTTGGTGCGTTCCTTGATCATCACCAGGGTGGCCGAGTTCAGCAGCTGACCGACGAAGTAACCGGCCAGGCCGGCGAGCACGAGCTGCGGGGTGGTGCCGAGGACCGTGCGGAACGCTTCCTGGTTCTCGTAGAAGCCGGCGGCGGGCAGCCGGATCGCGATCGCGAAGCACGCGACGGTGAGCAGCAGCGCGCCGAAACCGGTGTAGATGGCGTGGCGGGTGGCACGGAAGCCGTACACCTCGCTGAGCACGTCACCGAGGATGTAGGCGAGGGGGAACAGGAAGAAGGCGCCGTCGGTCGCGATCGGCAGGATCTGCAGCGGGCCGAGCATCACCGATTTGTCGGCGAAGAATTCGACGCCCTTGGTGGCACAGATGTTGGAGATGATCAGCGTCGCCGTGAACACGGCGACGATTACCGGGTAGAACCCCCGCGCAACCTGGGCGAATGCCGCGTGGTCCGGCGCGGGGTGCCCAGATTCGGCAGGTTGGTCGAGAGTGTTTGCATCAGTCACGGCTCCTATCCAACCAAGGTCGCGGTGCCTCACGGGCGTCGGTTGTGGAATACGCTGTACCAATGACGAATCCCGGCGATTCCGACGAATGGTGGAAGCAGTACGGCGGCTCCGGCGTGTCGCCGGAGTCCGGCGCGCCGGGCTCGGTGCCGCAGTACCCGTCCGCGCAGCCGTCGCAGCCCCCCAGCTACCCGTCGGCGCCGCAGTACCCGCAGCAGCCCGCCCCTCCGCCGTCGCAGCCGCAGTATCCGAACTACCAGCAGCCGTCGGCGCCGCAGTATCCGCAGCAGCCGCCGCCGCAGCAGCCCGGCTACGGTGCCTACCCCGCCGCGGGCGGGTACCAGCCCTACGGCGGGTTCCCGCAGCCGCAGGGCACCAACGGCCTGGCGATCGGCGCGCTGGTCTCCTCGCTGGTCGGCCTGTGCACCTGCATCGGCTCGATCGTCGGCATCGTGCTCGGGGTGATGGCGCTCAACCAGATCAAGGAGCGCGGCGGTGAAGGCCGCGGCATGGCGCTGGCCGGCATCTGGATCGGTGCGATCACGCTCGTGCTCGGCCTGCTGTACGTGGTGTTCGTCATCGTGCTCGGGGTAGCGGGCGGGTTGGATTCCTCCTCGTCGTACTGACGTCCGGCGAAACGAACAGGGGCGCTTCCGGATTCGGAAGCGCCCCTGGCGTTTGTGGTCAGCCGGGAAATCAGCCCTTGACGACCTGCGTGCCGCCGGCGAACTTGTCGTGCCAGCCCTGCTTGTTCGGGTCCTGGGAGATGGTGATCATGATGTAGATCGCCAGGCCCAGGCTGATCAGGCCACCGACGCACGGGATCAGGCCGACGATCTGGAACAGGTTGCGCTTGGCCGACTGCTCCGGGGTCAGGTTCGGCGCGCCACCGGGAGCGACGACCCGCAGACCCAGGATCTTCTTGCCGAGCGAGGTGCCCTGGGTGACTTCCATGGCGATGAAGTAGCCGTAGACCGCCAGCGAGATGATGGCGCCGCCGATGAACTGGTAGGTGCTGCCGCTGAACACCAGCGCCAGCACGATCGCGAGCGGGATGCTGACGATCAGGTTGTCGATGAGGCGCGCGCCGATCCGGACGCCCAGGTCGGCAGGCTGCACGCCGCCGTACCCCTGCTGGCCGTATCCGCCCTGCCCGCCCGGGTAGGCCTGCTGGCCGTACGGGTCCTGGCCGTAGGCCGGCTGCTGCTGGCCGTAGGGATCCTGGCCGTAGCCGGGCTGGGGCTGCCCGTACGGCTGCTGCTGCCCGTATCCCGGCTGCTGCTGGCCGTAACCCGGCTGCTGCTGGCCGTAGGGGTCCTGGCCGTAGCCGCCGGGCTGACCGCCCTGCGGGTACTGGTTGGGGTCGTAACCACCGCTGGTCATAAATTCGTCCTCGTCGTGATCAGGAGATCGGTCGATGCGTACGTTACGGACATCCCTCTGGTCGGAACAACCCGATAGGCTCGAGTATCCACGGTTTTGCCGGTATCCGCGCCGGGTCGAAAACTTCACGGAGCTCGGTTGTTGTCCGCGCGTCGTATCCGAGGGAATCGGCGATGGCCGCCACCACATCCTCGGGCGTGTTGCCCAGGGCGCGCTGATCCGAAAGACTCACGGCACCGTCACGTTTGGCCAGCCGCTTGCCCTCGGCGTTGAGCACCAGCGGGACATGCGCGTATTGCGGCGCGGCCAACCCGAGCAGCTCCGCGAGGTAGGCCTGGCGCGGGGTGGACGGCAGCAGATCGTCGCCGCGGACCACCTGGTCGACGCCCTGCTCCGCGTCGTCGACGACGACGGTGAGGTTGTAGGCGGGGATACCGTCGCCTCGGCGCAACACCAGATCGTCGACGGCGCCACGGTATTCGCCGTGCAGTAGATCGGTGATCGGGTAGTCGTCGACATCGGCGCGCAATCGCAGTGCGGCAGGCCGTCCTTCGGCGCGCTTGGCCGCGCGCTCGGCGTCGCTCAGGTGCCGGCAGGTCCCCGGGTAGGCGCCCATCGGTCCGTGCGGCGCGGCCGCGGCCTGCTGGATCTCACGGCGGGTGCAGAAACATTCATAGGTGCGCCCGGCCGCGGCGAGCGTGGCGATGGCGCGGTCGTAGCGCGCGAGCCGCTCGGATTGGCGCACCACGGGGCCGTCCCAATCGATGCCGATGGCGGCGAGGTCGTCGAGCTGGCGTTCGGCGGCGCCGGGGCGGACCCGGTCGAGATCGTCGATCCGGAGCAGGAAGTCGCGTCCGGTCGTGCGGGCGAACAGCCAGGCCAGGATCGCGGTGCGCAGATTGCCCAGGTGCAGTTCACCCGAGGGGCTCGGGGCGTACCGGCCCGCGCCGGTGGAGGGGCTGGTTGGCACCGCACCATCCTAGGTGGCCCGCGGGTGGCACAGCCGCGGCCGCAACTGCTCCTCGGCGATCGGATCCCCCGCGGCCAGCGCGGCGAGCAGCACGGCCGCGTGGGCGATCAGCCCGGTCCGGTCGACATCGTGCTGCTGAGCATTCGCCGGGTAGGCCCCGAGCCGCTCGCTCGCGCGGCGCAGCAGAGTACCCGCGCCCTTGGCGTTTCCACGCTGGATGTGGGTGATGCCGACCGCGTACTGCGCCAGCCCCTGCCAGAGCATCCGCTCGGCAACCGGCCCGTTCTTCCACGCTGCCTCCAATACCTCGTGGGCATTGAATGCCAAACCGTCGTCCAGCAGTTGCTGAGCGAAGGTGAGAGTTTGCTGGGGTGCCAGCTCGAGGTCGTCCGGAATTCGGGCGACTCCGGCACTGCCGGGGGGCAGCGGCCTGCCGAGTCGGTCCCTGGGGCGGTCGTTGCGGGCACGACCTGCGGCATCGCGGTCACGGGAGATCATCACCCCATGATCCACGGGCGCCGTCGGTGGTGCTCGCGAGGCGGCTGAGACAGTCGAGAAATTGACGTATCACGGACTAATCACACGGATGTAAAACTTGATGCGTCAGCCGGTTCGGGAATGGGTACCGGGGTCCGGCAATGCTCCCGCAAACGTGAAGCTTCGCAAGCTTGGCAAACCCATATGAGAAAGCAAATTCTCATCCGCAAACTTGCGGAAGACCTGCTAGTGTTTCTTCCGCGGGGGCAGCCCCCGGAGGCGGAAACGCCTCGATGCGCTGGTTCGTGCCGGTCGGTTGCGCGCACCCTGTGGCAGTGCTCTGTGTGCCACGAAGTAACTCGTCGATCGCACCGGATATCGGAATGTTGCAACGATTCCTGGAGTAATCCCGTTCTCGATCATGCAAAGGAGTAAGTGCCGTGGAAGTTGATGTGACGGACGCTGTGTGGCGGAAGAGCACCTACAGCGGACCCGATGGGAACTGCGTGGAAGTGGCCTTTCTCGCCGGCGGCGATGTCGCGGTCCGCGACACCAAGGATCGCGGTCGCGGTCCCGTGCTGGCCTTCGGACCGGGAGAGTGGCGCGCGTTCTTAGCCGACGTCACCGCGGGAGAGTTCGCGCGCGGCTGAGCCGCGCCATGCGCCTCGAGAAGGCAGCACGGGCCCCGGGTCGGTAGGACTCGGGGCCTTCTCAGTGGTGTGGCCTATCGTGGCCGGATGACCACGATGGCCGCGCGTGACGCGACGATGTTCTGGCTGTCGCGCCGCGGCGCCAATGATGTGTTCCTGCTCTACTGTTTCGCCGAAAACGACAGCAGCGCAGACGAACTCCGCGCTTTCATCGCCGACCGTTCGGCGCGCATTCCGGATCTGCGGATCCGGATTCGGGAGATTCCGGGCAACCTCGACTATCCGCGGTGGGAGCCCGCCGAATTCACGTCCCAGCAATTCGTGTACCACCGTCCCGATGGGCTCCGGTGGCCCGCGCTGCTCGACCGCGTCGGCGAACTGCTGGGTACCGGCGTCGACGGCACCGAAAGTCCTTGGCGCATCCACGTTTTCCGCGCTGTCCTGGATGCGCCCGCGGCGTCGGGGCCCTTACTCGTCGTCGTGCTGCAGGTGTCGCACGCCCTGGCCGACGGCACCGGGGCGGCCGCTCTCGCGCGTGCACTGTTCGCTCCGTCGCCGGTGCGCGAAGTTATCCCCAGCTCTCCCGGTGTGCCTGTGGACAACTCGGAATATCCCCCGGTCGAGCCTGTGAAAACTCCCCCCCGGCCTGTGGATTACTGGGGACAACTCTGTGCATGGACCACTCGGGCCGCCGGTCCGAGAGTGACTGGGGTGCTGCGGTTTCCCCGGCAGCTGGTGACCACCGCTCGCCGGGGGCGCGCGGCGCAACTGGCCCAGCGCGAGCTCGTTGACCGCACCGCCGCGGGTGCGGTACCGGCGCCCACCACCGGTTTCGCGCCGAACCCGCTGAATCCGAGTGCTCCCGTCGGCGTGTTCGACCATCGGGTTCGCCTGCTCGTCGTCGACGCGGCACGGATCCGGGTCCCCGGCCGTACCGTGACAGTCGTTGCCCTGACGGCGGTTTCCCATGCGCTCGCCGCCTACCTCGCCGAGCGCGGCGAGCACCCCGACCGCCTCGGCACCGCCCTGCCGATGGCGCTGCCCGGCCCCGGCGCTGCCCGCAACCACTACCGCGGCCTGTCGATCGACCTGCATATCGACGAACCCGATCTGGTCGTCCGCGCCGGGCTGATCGCCGACGACCTCGCGACCCGCCGGGAGCGCGCGCTGAATCCACTACTCGCCGTCCAGGATCGGGTCGGCGCGACCGTCCCGGCCGTCTTCGCTGCCCGCGATGTCGCCAGGGCCGATCTGGACAGCGTGCCCGCCGCCCTGGACGGCAACACCGTGGTCTCCAGTGTCTACCGCGGCGACGCCGACCTCACCTTCGCCGGCGCCCCCGTCCTGTTCACCGGCGGTTTCCCTGCTCTCGGCGCCGTCATGCACCTGACCCACGGCGTGCACGGCATCGGCGAAACCATCGCGCTGTCGGTGCATTCGGATGTGCGGGTGCTGTCCGATCCGGACCGGTATCTCGCCCTGCTCGCCGAATCGCTGGACGCGGTGGTCGAGGCGCACCGCGCGAACGAGCGCGGCTAGTCGCGCTCGCGGTCCAGCTCGACGCCGATGGCGCGCAGCGCCGAGTGCAGCGCGGTGGCGGCGTCGGTGCCCGCGGCCTCGCCTTCGATCAGGCCGTCGATGCGGAACGGGCAGAAGAAGCCGGTTCCGTTGTCGCCCCGGTGTGGTCGGTCGATCTCGATGAGCGGGCGGGTGGTGCCGCGACCGGCCGCGATGGCGCGGGCCAGCGCGGTGTCGGCGGCGCGTGGGTCGCGGCGCCGGGCGCCGGGGAGCGCGGGTGCCGCTTGGGCGTGTACTCGCTCGTACCAGTCGATCACCTCGGATGACGCTGCGCGCGTGCCGGTTTCGTAGTGGCCGAGGGCCGCCCGGCTGTACGGGACGCGGGTGGCCAGCGCGGTCAGGGATAGTCCGGCTTCCTCGCGGAGTTGTCGCAAACGTGCCCCGACGACGGTGATCTCGTCGTTCCCCTGCTCGCCCCGACTGGACATGGACACACCGTAGCGAACTGTAGACGTTTGTAGACGCTTTTTGCTGTCCAAAAGGTCTTGACGACGACCATACTTTGCTGCGGTGGCTTCGACACCACCATACCGCGCCACCCGCGTAGTACCGACTGGTTCGGAGGGGACAGATGGACATCTACCTGTGGATTGCTGTGGGCCTGTTCGTGTTCGGAGCGCTGACCCGCTACCTGCTACTGCTGCCACCCGTGGAGCCGGGGCGGCCGACCGTCGGCGACATCCTGCGCCGGCTTCAGGCCGAGCGCGAACTCCCCGGCCACGACTCGACCGTGCCGTCGGTGCGGACCAGTTCCGACAGGAGCTTCTCGGCGTCGGACTTCTCCCTGGCCAGCGCGCTCCAGCCGCGGACGACACCGTCGGGGCCGGATTTCGTCGTCCACGAGCCGACCGCATGAGCGCCCTGGGGGTGCAGCGAGTAGTAGATGGTGCCGATCGGCCGCGCGACATCCATGCCACGGACCCAGCCGGTGAGCGCGTCACCGTCCCACACCCGCATCTCGCCGCGCATCTGCGCGGCCGGGTCGTCCTGCGCCGCAGCGGGTTCGGCGGCCGAGTCGATGAGCAGATGGTCGCCCTCGTGCCGGATCGTCACCGGCGTTACCTCGACCTCGTCGCCGTGGTGCGCCGCTTTCTGCCAGGCTGCCCACCAGCGGCCCGCCAGATCGATCCGGTTGTCGACGATGCCCGCCAGCTCGGCGAGCGAGATCTGCAGCGCGTCGGCCAGCCGGATCGCCACCGGCAGCGTCGGCGACTGTTCCTCCGATTCGTACCGGGTGATCTGCCGCGAGCTCACCCCGATCGCGGTCGCGAGCGCGGGCTGCGAGAGCCCGAGCAACCGCCGCCGCTCCTGGATCACCTTCCCCGTCCCGGTGTTCATACAGTCATCGCCTCCATCGCCGGCCCCTACCGTCACACCCTGCTGGACACATCCGCACCAGACCCGCCCACATCGCGGGCCGCCACCCGTGGTCGCGAAGACCGCTGGCGCGCCGCGCATGCCGACTGCGTGGCCGATTCTCCCATCTTCTCGCTTCAGCAGGCTCGTTTCGTGCTGACTCAGCACGACGGCTGCGGTCCGCGCTGCCTCCAGCACCTGGCGGCCACGGCTTACAGCACGGGGCTGATCGAGGACATCTGAGATCGGCCCCGTGCGGCAGACGACACGTTGACGAACTCGTTGCGAGACGGCGAACCGGCCTCGAACGCCGTTACGGTCGAGAGTATGAGTGCGGACCCGGCAATGGAAGGCGACGGCGACACGATCACCGCCCGTCCAGGGCCGCGCACGCGATGGTGGCGACTGCGCCGCCCGTTCGTGCTGCCCTCGCAGCGCGCCACGGCCGACAACATCACCATCGCCCCCACCCCGCTGCAGCCGATCGACCTCACCGACGACGCCGAGGTGTCGCAGGTGCTCGACCTCGCCGTGCGGGTGGGGGAGGTGGTGCTCGCCGCCGGTACCGGTGTCATCGACACCTCGGCCCAGGTCCGCTTCATCGCCTCGACCTACGGCCTGGACAAATGCGATATCGACGTCACCTTCGACGCCATCCGCATCTGGGCCGATCGCGGCCCGCGCCTGCCCCCGGCCAGCGATATGCGGGTGGTGAAGTACCGCTCGCTCGACTTCACCCGGCTGGCCGCGGTCGACCGGCTGACCCGGCGGATCCGCAGCCAGGTCGTCCCGGTCGACCAGGCGCACGCCGCGCTGGACGAGATCGTCTCCGGGGCGCACCCGTATCCGCGCTGGGTCTCGACGATGGGCTGGTCCCTGCTGGCGGCGGCCATCGCGGTACTGCTCGGTGGCGGCGCGCTGCTCGCGGTCATCAGTTTCGCGACCACGGCGCTGATCGATGTAGTCAACCGGGCGCTGCACCAGCTCGGCCTGCCGATCTTCTTCCAGCATCTGGTCGGTGGTGTCATCGCCGCCGCGCCCGCCATCGCGCTCGCCGCGATCAGTGATCACTGGCGGGCCGACGCCGCGCTGATCGTCGCCGCGGGCATCACGGTGCTGCTGTCCGGGCAGCAGCTGGTCGGTTCGGTGCAGGACGCCATCACCGGCGCGCCGATCACGGCGGCCGCGCGCATGCTCGAAGTGGTGATGATGACCGGCGGCATCGTCGCCGGTATCGGCCTGGCCCTGCGGGTTTCGACCATGCTCGGGATCGCGGTGCCGGAGATCGCGGACAGCGCGGGCCGCGACACCGAGTTCCTGGCGATCAAACTGAGCGCGGGCGCGGTGGCCGCGATCGCCTTCGCGATGGCCTGTTACGCCGAACGTCGGGCCCTGTTCGCGGCCGGGCTGAGCGGCGCGGCGGGCACCGTCGCCTACCTCGTCGCCCAGGACATCGGGTTCGGTCCGGTCGTCGCCTCCGGGATGGCGGCCACGCTGATCGGCCTGGCCGGTGGTCTGATGGCCCGCCGCGCGCTCACGCCGCCGCTGGTCGTCGCGGTCGCGGGCATCACGCCGCTGCTGCCGGGTCTGAAGGTGTATCGCGGCCTGTACGCGCTGCTCGAGGACGAGACGCTGCTCGGGTTCGGGCAGATCCTCGGCGCGTTCGGCGTCGGGTGCGCGCTGGCCGCCGGCGTCATCCTTGGCGAATGGTTCGACCGCCTGCTGAGCCGCCGTGGCGCGCCGCGCGACTTCGACCCGACCTACACCAGCGATCGATAGTCAGGTCTGGACGAGGGTGCGCGGCCCGTCGGCCGCCGTCTCGGCGGGCGCGGGGTCCTGGACGCGCGGTTTGCCCGCGGCCCAGCGCATCTGACTGCGCGCCGCGGGTGCCTCGGTCGAGGCGGGGATGACGAGCAGCGCGAGGTCGGCGCCGTTGCTGCCGACCAGATGCATGATGCGCGAGGCCTGCTCGGCCGACGCCTCGGATTCGGTGGCATGCCAATCGAATCCGAGCCTGGCCAGCTTGCCGATCCGCGGCGAGACCGCCTGCACCAGCTGGTGCAGTTCGGTCATCGGCTGGTCGGTGCGCGGCCACCAGGCGCCGTCGATCGGGCCCGTGATGGCATGTCGCTCACGCAGCATCAGCCGGATCGGCCCGGACGCGTCGCGGCCGATGCTCGTGTCAGGTGATGTAGTCACTACGAATTTTCTTCCTGAAGTCTGGGGCGCCGTCGAAGAACAATCGACCGGCGCACGCCGTCCGTTTACGGACGGGCACTGGGGATGGGTACCCACTCCGCTGTGTCGGCACGCACACATCTGAGACGGCGGCGACACCGGCGGGTGGGTTGGTGGGGGTTTCCCGCACCATCGGGGCTCACTCTACGGAAGCCCACCGACAGATCCACCGATTAAACGAACAGGGCCCCGACCGGCGAACCGATCAGGGCCCTGCTGTGGCGGAGGATAGGGGATTTGAACCCCTGAGGGCGTTAACCCAACCCGCGTTCCAGGCGAGCGCCATAGGCCACTAGGCGAATCCTCCGTGGAGCAGCATAGCGGTCCCGGTGCCCCGGTGTAAAAACGGGTCGGGTCGGTCGGGTCGGATCGGGAGACTATACGGCTCCGTACACTGGTTGCTCCGGCCGCTCATCCGGCGGTCCGGCCGAGGCGATATGAGGTGGAACACGTCGTGGGTACCGCGCGAACTCCCCGGGAGCGCTGGGTCGAGGAAGGGTTGAGCGTGCTGGCCGCCGCCGGCGTCGACGCGGTCCGGGTCGAGGCGCTGGCCAAGCGCATCGGCGTCACCAAGGGCGGGTTCTACGGCTACTTCGCCGACCGGGACGCCCTGCTCGTCGCGATGCTGGAGCAGTGGGAGCGCGAGGCGGTCGACCAGGTGCTCGAACAGGTCGAGCGGGCGGGCGACCCGAAGGCCAAAGCCCGCCTGGCGGGTGTGCTCACCTTCTCCAGCGACCGGCTGCTGCCCATCGACCTCGCGATCCGCGACTGGGCCCGCCGCGACGACGACGTCGCCGCGCGGCTGCGCCGGGTCGACAATCGCCGAATGGACCTGCTGCGCGAGACGATCGGCGCCTTCTGCGCCGACCCCGACGAGGTCGAAGCCCGCAGCCTGCTCGCCTTCTGCGCGGTGATCGGCGGGCACTTCCTGGCCGCCGACCACGAGGGCCGCACCCGCACCCAGGTGCTGGCCCGCGCCGCCGACCTGCTGTTCGAGCCGCGCTGAGGCTACTTCTTCAGCCCCGTGAGCGCCTTCTGCGCCTGGGCTTTCGCGACCGTGGCGACCTCGTCGGTATTGATGGTCTCGCCCTCGGCCCGCGAGAGGGTGATCTGCACCTTCACCGAGACATTGCTGTCGGCGACGGCGACGGTGTAGGTCAGCCGCGGGCCGACGACGTCGCGCGTCTCGGATTTCCAGTAGCCTTCCGCGCCGATCCCGGTGACCGGGCCCGAGGCGAGGCCCGAACCCGAAGTGCCGGTGTCGTATTCCTTCCACCGGGTGTAGGAGGGGTCGCCGTAGGCGTCGTTGAATTCGACGTCCAGGTCGATCTCGGCGTCGTTGGTCTGGTACTTGCTGCGGGGCGATTTGCTCGAGTAGTCCGCGGTGCACGAGAGCCTGCCGCCGGTGGAGCTGGTGGGCTGGGTCTCCTTGTGCTCCGGGCTGCCCTTGGGGTCCGAGGACCACTTCTTCAGCACCGTCGGGTCGATGAGCGAGCAGGCGTTGGAGATGGAGGTCATCGCGTAGTTGCCCTCCATCTTCTTCTTGCGGTCGTTCTCCATCGAGGTCAGCGGGTCGGACGGGTCGTCGCGGGTGGCGACCGCGACGCCGACGACACCGATGCTGACCACCGCGAGCAGCCCGACGACACCGGCGATGATCAGCCCGTTCTTGTTCCCGGACGGCCGGGGCGGCATCCCGTAGGCGGGCTGCTGGTAGCCGGGGCCGTACGGGGGCGGGGGCTGCTGTGGATAACCGGCCTGTGGCGCGCTCGGGACGGAGGGGTACTGGCCGTAGCCGGGCTGCCCCTGCGCCGGGTGGCCGTACCCCGGCTGCGGCTGGTCGGCGGCCGGATTGAACACCGTGGGATCGGCGCCCGCGTTCGTCGGCGTCGACCACCAGTGCACGGTCGGATCGGACTGTCCAGGCTGATCGCCGGATCCCTGCTGGGAATTCGTCATGGTTCGGCCCCCTCCGGTTTCGATACGGGACAAGCCCCGTCGATTCGACGCGATCGTATCGACCCCCCGCTGCGAGGGGCACATCGAACCGCTACACTGGCCGACGGATCCCGCGCGGCGCGCATCCTGTGAACTCCCCCAGGGCCGGAAGGCAGCAAGGGTCAACGGGCTCTGCCGGGTGCGCGGGGTCCCCTTAATTTTTCGGGGACCCCCGCCGGATCGATCCGCCTACGCACCTTCGCAGCGTGCGAGCCTGATTCGGCCCCGGATACCCCACCGATTCCGAGCAACCGCCGGGTAACGTTGCGGGTGTCGGCACGCGCAGCGTGCACCACCCACCTTGCTGCTTCGAAAGGCTGCCCAGGATGCCCCGGCAAACGCAGATCGGTTTGATGAGCCACGCGGAACTCGTGTCCGAGCACGAGTCCCAGACCGCGAATTACGCGACGCTCCAGACCGAGAAGCTCACCCTGGACCTCACTCGAGGTAAGCCCTCGCCGGAACAACTCGACCTATCCGCGTCGCTGCTCTCCCTCCCGGGCGACGGCGACTTCCGCGACGGGTCGGGTGTGGACTGCCGCAACTACGGCGGCCTCAACGGCCTGCCCGAGCTGCGCGCGATCTTCGGTGAACTGCTCGGCATCCCGGTCGAGCAGCTGATCGCGGGCAACAACGCCAGCCTCGAGCTCATGCACGACAACATCGTCTTCGCGATGCTCTACGGCACGCCGGACTCCCCGCGCCGCTGGGCGGCGGAGGAGACGATCAAGTGGCTGTGCCCGGCCCCCGGCTACGACCGGCACTTCGCGATCACCGAGGCGCTCGGCATCGAGATGATCGCCGTCCCGATGAACAACGATGGCCCCGACACCAGGGCCATCGCGGCGCTGCTGGCCGACGACCCGCAGATCAAGGGCCTGTGGGCGGTGCCCAACTACGCCAACCCGACCGGCGCCGTCTTCTCCGAAGAGGTTGTCCGCGAGCTGGTTTCGATGAAGGCCGCCGCGCCGGACTTCCGGCTGTTCTGGGACAACGCCTACGCGGTGCACCCGCTCACCGACACCGCGGCGCCGGTGCTCGACGTGCTCGGCATGGCCGCGGCGGCGGGCAACCCGAACCGCCCGCTGGTGTTCGCCTCCACCTCCAAGATCACCTTCGCCGGCGCGGGCGTGAGCTTCTTCGGCGCTTCGAAGGCCAACCTCGACTGGTACCTCGGGCACGCGTCGAAGAAGAGCATCGGCCCCGACAAGCTCAACCAGCTGCGGCACCTGCGCTTCTTCACCGACGCCGAGGGCGTGCGCGAGCACATGCAGAAGCACCGCAGGCTGCTCGAGCCGAAGTTCGCGCTGGTGCGCCGGATCCTCGAGGACCGGCTCGGCGCGTCCAAGGTGGCGTCCTGGACCGAACCCAAGGGCGGCTACTTCATCAGCCTCGACGTGCTCGACGGCACGGCCGCGCGGGTGATCGCGCTGGCCAAGGACGCGGGCATCGCCCTCACCGCCGCCGGCTCGGCCTTCCCGTACGGCAAGGACCCCGACGACAAGAACATCCGCATCGCCCCCTCCTTCCCGCAGCTGCCGGAGCTGGAGAAGGCGATGGACGGGCTGGCGACCTGCGTGCTGCTCGCGGCCACGGAGAAGCTGCTCGCGGAGCACTGAGCGCGCGCGGCCGGGCGCGTGCCGACGCGCCCGGCCCTCGGCTCAGCTCGGCTTGTGCACCAGCACGCCGAACATCGTCACCGAGACGTGGACGTCACCGCGATCGGCGCCCGCCTGCAGGTCGGCGATCAGCCGCGCGTGCTCGGCCTCGGTGATCACCCCGCGCAGCACCGCCAGCCCGGCGATCCGGCTGACCAGCGCGCCCGCGCCGACGCTGCGGTCCTGCACCAGCGCGTGCGAGCCGATCTCGTCGACGACCAGTCCGGCGCCGCTGAGCAGCCCGGCCAGCCTGCGGCCGGACAGCGGGTTCGTGGTCGAGGAGATCAGGGTGTCGATCACCGCGCCGACCACCCGCGGGTCGCCCGGATGCACGATCGAGGTGGCCCAGTCGCTGTCGACCACCACCGCGCGGCCACCCGGCCGCAGCACGCGGGCGATCTCGGCCGCGGCGCGGGCGGGCGCGGTCAGATGCTGGAAGACGCGTTCGCAGAGCACCGCGTCGAAGCTCTCGTTGCCGAACGGCAGGCCGTAGGCGTCGCCGGTGGCGAAGGTCGCCGTCGACTCGCGCTCACCGGCGCGGCGCTGGGCCGAGGTGAGCAGGTTGAGGTCGGGTTCGACGCCGACGGCGGTGCCGGTCGGGCCGACGGCGTCGGCGAAGACGAACACCTCCGAGCCGGTGCCGGAGCCGATGTCGAGGGCGCTCTCGCCCGGTTGCAGGGCCAGCGCGGCGTGGCTCCAGGCGCGTAGCCTGCGCATCCCGGGCTGGGTGACCTCCAGGTCGTGGGCGTCGATCAGTTGGTCCTGGCCCGCTTGATCGAAGCGGTCAGGGCGAGGGGTGTAGTCGGTCATACTTACCGCCATCGTGGAAGCTGCAGTCCTCGGGAGCATGGATCCAGAGGCTACTAGTGAAATGTGTCACGATGAATGTATGACTCGAACGCTGTGTCTCGCGCAGGAGGCCGAGGCCGACGAACTCCTCAGCACCGATGATTTCGCGTTGCTGCTCGGCATGCTGCTCGATCAGCAGTATCCGATGGAGCACGCGTTTCGCGGGCCGCGCAAACTCGCCGAGCGCATGGGCGGATTCGATCTGCGCCGGATCGCGGAGGCCGATCCGGCCGAATTCGAGGAGCTCGCCGCCACCCCGCCCGCCATCCATCGCTACGGCCGCTCGATGGCCCGCCGGGCGCAGGCGCTGGCCCAATACGTCATCGAGCACTACGACGGCGTGCCCGCCAACCTCTGGACCAGCGGCGATCCGGACGGCAAAGAGGTGCTGCGCAGGCTGCAGGACCTGCCGGGCTTCGGCGCGCAGAAGGCCAAGATCTTCCTGGCGCTGCTCGGCAAGCAACGTGACGTACATCCCAATGGCTGGCGAAAGGCCGCGGGATCCTATGGTGACGAGGGCTCGCGCCGCTCGGTCGCCGATGTCGTCGACGCCGAAACCCTCGCCGAAGTAAGGGAATTCAAGAAGCAGGCAAAGGCCGCCGCGAAATCCGCCGGGTGAATTCTTAGTTACGATCTGCCTGCTTTTTTCCCTCGTCATCGGTGGTCGTCTGCTCGAAGCTGGCTTCTCGAACAGATCGACAACCGATGAGGGATTGGCAGTTTTATGAAGATGAGGAAGCTCGCCGTGGTCGCGGCGCTCGTGACCATGGCAACCGGTGTTGCTGCGGGCACCTCCTACGCGGCTCCGGCGCCGGCCGACGAGGGCGCCGACGTGATCAACTACTCCGCCGAGGTCGTCGAAGACTCGAAGGCTGTCATCACCACCGATGCGGGCTCGCTCGTCGTCGAGGACGGCGCCTTCAAGGTCAAGGCCGCCAACGGCACCACCGTCGCGGGTACCCCGCTGACCTTCCGCCTCGACGAGTTCGAGCTGCCCATCGCGGCCGAGATCTCGGGCAACAAGGCCACCCTGAGCCCGGTCTACGACGCCTCCAAGGCCGTCTACAAGCCCGTCGCCCTGCCGTTCGAGAACCAGGCTCCCTGGAAGAACGAGTACGAGCGTGAGCAGGCCGCCTGGTCGCGCCTGACCTCCACCATCTCGCTCGGCGCCGCGATCGGCACGCTGGTCGGTGGCCTCGGCGGCGCCGCTGTCGGTTGCATCGCGGGTGCCGGTGCCGGCCTCGTCGCGACCGGTGTGCTGCTGGCGCTGTTCGGCGCGGGCCCGATCGCGGGTTGCGTCGTGGGTGCCACCACGATCGGTGCCCTCGGCGTCATCGCGGGTCAGATCTTCGTGACCGCGCCGGTCGCGATCGGTGCCGCGATCCAGTACTTCATCACCATCACCCAGCCGTACCCGACTCCGGCCCCCTCGCCGGCCAAGTAGTCACCCGGCTCAGCGACCCCTCCGGAACCACGGTTCCGGAGGGGTTCTGCCGTCTGCCCGGGTAGACCGAAATCGGCTTTGCGCACCCCTCGCGCCCTTCTGACCTGCGGAAACGTTGTGCGTCGCGACACAATCCGCCGGTTCGGCTTGGATGGGTCCGGGTTAGGTGTTAACTTGATTGTTATGTCCGGCAACCATCTTCTCGCCAAGCGGGTCACCTATGTGACCGCCGCTCTCGGCTTGCGGTTGCCGTTGACGCGTGAACTTTGTCGTTCCTGATGCTGCAGCTGAGCCTTCTGCGGCTCGCGAGCTGCCACGCCATACGTGTCGGCAATTCCGTTGGGACAACGGGATTTCAGCAAGGAACTTCATATGTCTACTCCCATCATCGATCGCCCCGCCGCTCGGGCGGGCGCCGGTCGTCCTCGGGTTTCCCGCCCCGTCGTCGCCCCGGAACTGCGCCGTAGCGACAACCCCGCCGCCGCCGTGCTGCGGACCGCCGCCTCGGGTCCGGTCTCGCGCGACAATGCCGCGCGGGCAACGGGTCTCAGCATCGCCACCGTGAATCGCCAGGTGGCCTCGCTGCTTTCGGCCGGTCTGCTGCGCGAGCGGCCCGATCTGACCGCCGCCGGCGCGGTCGGCAGGCCCCGCGTGCCGTTCGAGATCGACCACGACGCCTACCTCACGCTCGGCATCCACATCGGCGCCGCGGCGACCAAGATCGTCGCGGCCGATCTGCGCGGCCGGATTCTGGGTGGCCTCGCCATCGCGACTCCGCAGACCGGTCAGGAGTTCGCGGTCACCACCGTCGCGCGCAGCGCCAAGGCGTTCCTGCAGCGCTGGCACCGGCGCACCCCGCTGTGGGCGGGCGTCGCCATCGGCGGTCGCGTCGATTCGCACACCGGGGTGGTCGACCATCCCAAGCTGGAATGGAAGGGCGCCCCGATCGGTCAGGTGCTCGGTGACGTGCTGGAGCTGCCGGTCTCGGTCGCGCCGCACGTCGAGGCGATGGCCGCCTCGGAGCTGCTGCTGCCGACCTTCGACGCGCGCAGGCCCGAGCCCGACACCGAACTGCCCGCCACCCAGAACGGCAGCAGCCTCTACTTCTACGTCCGCGAGACCGCGGGCATCGCCGTCACCCTCGACGGCCGCGTGCACACCCCGAACAACGGCCCCGGTTCCATCGCGCACCTGCCCACCGGCTCGGACGTGCAGTGCACCTGCGGCCGTCGCGGCTGCTTGGAAGTGACCGTCGGCGATCGCGCGCTGCAGGCCAGGGCCGTCGGCCGCGGCATCATCCCCGCGCACAACGGCACCGCGGGCACCACCATCGCCGACCTGTACCGGGCCGCCGAGTCCGGGTCCGACGGCGCGCGGGAACTGCTCGCGGAGCGGGCCACGATGCTCGGGCAGACCGTCGCGCTGGTCCGCGACATGCTCAACCCCGACCGCGTCGTCCTCGGCGGCCAGGCGTTCACCGGGTACCGCCCCGCGCTGCCGCACGTCGCCAGGGCCTTCACCCAGAGCACCCAGCTCCCGCCCACCGACATCCGGATCAGCGGATTCGGCGGCAAGGTGCAGGAATTCGCCGCCGTCGTCACCTCGCTCAGCGCGCTCTACGCCGACCCGCTGGCGGCCATCCGCCGGATCTGAGCGGAACCTCGGACAGACGAACGGCCGCCTCGACACAGTCGAAGCGGCCGTTCGGCATCCGCTAGCGGGGGTTGAACGCGCCTTCCAGCGCGGTGATGAAGAACGGGAACTGCGCGGCGAAACGGTGCAGGTTGCGGTCGCGGTCGTAGCCGGCGAACCAGTACAGCCCGGGCTGGGAATCGGCCGACGGGTCCATGTCGCGGAAGGCGCGGATCCAGTTGTCGGCCCGGCCGCTGATCACCGTGTACGGCAGGGCGCGGGAGAACACCGTCTCCTGATCGATCGGCGGGATCTGTTCGCGGGCCACGGTATCCAGGCCGCGCTGCATGGCGCGCACCCGGCCCGCGACGGTGTCGCCGAGGGTGGTCCTGGTCGGCAGGTAGTTCGGCAGCAGGATCGCGGCCACACCGGCCAGCGCGATCGCGACGCCGACCAGCGCGTGCCCGGAGGTCAGCGCGAGCACCACGGTGGCGATCACGCCGAGGACGATCAGCGCGCCGCCGATCCAGCGGGGGAGCGCGCGCTGCTTCGGGTCGGCGAAGGCGCCGGTGGCGACCGCGTCGGCGCGCATCGCGGCGCGGATCGGGTCGAGCTGCATCCGGCCCGGCGCGCGCAGCTCGCGCACGGCGACGGTGTCGGTGCCCTCGGGCAGCAGCATGTCGTAGACGGTGCGCTCGTAGTCGCGCAGCTGATCGTCGGGCGCGTTGACCCGGCTGATCCGCCAGTCGTCCTCGCCGCGCGCGTTCACCGGAGTGATCCAGATGTAGCGCCGGACCGCGAGATCGACGACGGTGGCGGCGATGTCGACCGGGTCGACGTGCTCGTCGAGCAGCAGACCGGCCTCACCGGGAAGCACGCCGTCGGGGGAGGTGAAGTCCACCCGGCCGCCCTGCTGGACGATCGGCTGGAAGGTGTCGCTGCCCGCCAGCGCCGCCGCGGCGCGCTTCCTGGCGGTCAGCACGTAGGCGATCATCGCCGCCAGCGCCAGCAGCAGCGCGCCGAACGCGGCGAGCACCGGGGTGGTGAAGGCGAAGAAGTTGTCCGAGTCGCCGCCGCGCACATCGGCGTTGGCGGGCACGGTGCCGGGCGGCAGCTGCAGGGTGAGGTCGATCGCATCGCCCTTACGCAGGTCGCGCTGGCTCAGGTACAGCACACCGTCGGGTTCGGTGTGCACATCGGCGCACGGCTTGGGGCTGCCCGCCGGGCCGAGTTTGCAGTCGACGATGCCCATTTGATAGCTGGGGCTGATCACCGAGACGTCGAGCGCGGCGATATCGGCGTTCATCACGCCGAGCCAGTGGAACACCTGGGTGCCCGGTGCGTCGGAGACGGTGTTGTGCACCGAATAGGTGAACTTGGATTCACCAGGCTTCGCTTCGACGACGAACTGATCGTTGACCGTGGTGGCGGTGCCTGCGCCGCTCGCGGTGACATCGGTGACCTTGAAAACGCGCTCGACGTCGTCGCCGACCTTCAGGCGCAACGGCAGCGACATCGTGAAGTTGCCGTCGGCGGGCACCCCGACGGTCTCGGTGACCTGGAGCACACCGTCATCGGTCAGGGTGAGATCGGCGGTGATCGTGACGCCGGCCGGCGCGGGCTCCGTGTGGGCTACCGGCGCGGCCGCGAGCAATCCCGCCGAAGCGAGCAGCAGCGCGCCTGCGGCGCCCCCCCGAAAAGTCAGCATGGCTGCTTACTCTAGACAGCTTGCTATTCTGCGTCAGCGGCTGTCGGCGACTCACGAGACGAGGGGGTACGGGGGCGTGACCCAACCACCGTACGGTTATGGCCCGGTCGGTCCAGGTGGACGACCGGTTCCGCCGCCCCCTGGCTATGGGCAGCCCCCGGGATATCGACCGCAACCCGGTTACGGGCCGCCCGGTTATCAACAGCCGCAAGGTTATCCACAGGGTTACGGACCGCGACAGGGCTACGGTCCGCCGTCCGGCTACCGGCCGCCGCCGATGCCCTACGGCCCGCCCGGCAGGCCGACCCCGCCACCGCGCAAACGCCGCGGCGGCCTGACCTCGCTGTTCCTCGTCGTCGTCTTCCTCGTGGTCGGCGGCCTGGTGAAGTTCGCCGTCAGTACCGGCCTCGACGCGGGCATCGGCGCGATCGGCCCGAAACCGAGCACCACCTACACCCCGCAGCCCGGCACCGCGCCCGCGGCCACCGGCGACAATCCGCTGCTCACCGACGCCGACGGCACCCTGGTGCCCGCGTCCTGCGATTACGCGCCGTGGGGCACCCAGGTCGAGAAGGCGCGCGCCTTCTTCGAATCGGCCGCGACCTGCCTGGAGGCGGCCTGGAAGCCGTTGCTGGCGGCCAACAACCTGCCGTTCGAGTCGCCGACGCTGAGCGTCACCGCGACCACCGCGGGCATCACCACGCCGTGCACCGGGTCGACGAGCAACTTCGCCGCCTTCTACTGCGCGGCGAACAAGACCATCTACATGCCGATCAGCCAGCTGCAGACCGATCAGTTCCGGGACAACTGGGTCGTCTACCTGTCGGTGTTCGCGCACGAGTACGGCCACCACGTGCAGGCCCAGTCGGGCATCCTGCGCAAGGCGAACTCGGAACGCGTCGACGCGGGCGCCCGCTCGCCCAAGGGGCTCGAGCTCTCGCGCCGGGTCGAGTTGCAGGCCAACTGCTTCGACGGCATGTTCATCGCGTCGTCGAAGGGCGGCGGTTCGCTGTCGGCCTCGCAGGTCACCGTCGCCACCAAGGACTCCTACGGCCGCGGTGACGGCCCGGGCGACATGCGCGATCACGGCACCTCCGAGCACGGTGGGCAGTGGTTCGAGGCCGGGTTGCAGCGCAACCTCACCTCCCAGTGCAACACCTTTACCGCCGCCGCGAGCGAAGTGAGCTGATTTTCCTGTCCCAACCGCCCGGACCCTATGGACCCGGGGCGCCCTACGGATATCCGCAGCAGGGGCAGCCGCCCTACGGGTACCCCGCGTCCTACCAGCAGCCGATGTACCCGCGCCCGCTGCCGCCGCCGTACGGCTATGCGCCGCAGGGGTATCCGCCGCCGCGCCGAGGTGGTGGCGGCTGGTTCGGGTCGCTGCTCACCGTACTGACGGTGTGCGGGATCGTCGGCGCGCTGCTGGTCGCGGCGGTCTCGCTGTCGGAGGACTCGTCGAAGAAGAACGTCGCCAAGACGACGACGCCGAGTTTCACCTACAGCAGCTCGGCCACTCCGGCACCGACCACGACGACCCAGACCACCGTGCGCACCTCGGCCCGCACCACCGCGCCGACGACGACGAAACCCGCTGGGCCGCAACCGGTGATCGCGCTCGGCCAGCATCCGCTGTTCCGCGACAGCAGCGCCTTCCTGCCGAACATGGATTGCGATCTGCCGCGCTGGTCGACCGACGCGGCCACGGCCAAGGCCTTCTTCGCGGCCGCGCAGGGCTGCCTCGACCAGATGTGGCGGACCAACCTGGCCGCGGCGAACCTGCCGTTCCGCAGCCCGGGCCTGGAAGTCGCGGTGAATCCGTCCGAGCTGTCCTCGCCGTGCGGCGGCGCCACCAGCGACGCGTTCTACTGCAGCGCGTCGAGCACCATCTACATGTCGACGGCCGGGCTGGTCCTGCACAACACGCCGTACCCGCCGATGGAGGCGCTGTCGGTGTACGCGCACGAATACGGCCACCACGTGCAGGGCCTGACCGGACTGCTGCAGGCCTCGTCGAATCAGCGCCGCGAGCAGGGCGCCACCTCGGCGGGCGGGCTGGAGACCTCACGGCGAATGGAATTGCAGGCCAGCTGCTTCGGCGGCATGTACATCGGCTCGGCGGAGGCGGGCGGTTCGTGGACCTCGCAGGAGGGCTACGCCGCGGTCAAGCACAACTACAACCGCGGTGACGGCAACGGCCGCCACCGCGATCACGGAACGCCTGAGCACAACGGCAATTGGTACAACCAGGGTTACTCGAAGAACCGCAACTTCGAATGCAACACCTGGTTGTCCCCGGCCGACGAGGTCAGCTAGGGGTCAGTGACCCCCGTAGTGCCCCTCGCCGAAGCGACGCGGCGAACTCCCGTGCACGCCTTCGGCGTACGCGGTCTCGGCGTGCAGGGCGAAGTCGATGCCCGCGGTCTCGTCTTCCTTGCTGACGCGGAACCCGATGACCTTGTCGATCAGCTTGCCGATCACGAACGACACCCCGAACGTGTACGCCGCGACCACGAGCACGCCGACCAGCTGCTTGCCGAGCTGGGCGAAGCCGCCGCCGTAGAACAGGCCGTTCACCCCGCCGGTCATCACCTCGGTGGCGAGCAGGCCGATCAGGATCGTGCCGACGATGCCGCCGACGAAGTGCACGCCGACCACGTCGAGCGAATCGTCGTAGCCCGCCCGGTGCTTCCAGCCGACGGCGAACGAACACACGACACCGGCCGCCAGGCCGACGATCACCGCACCGAGGGTGTTGATCACGCCGCAGGACGGCGTGATCGCGACCAGACCGGCCACCGCGCCGGAGGCCGCGCCGAAGGTGGTCGGCCTGCCGTCGCGGACCTGCTCGACGATCAGCCAGCCGAGCATGCCGAGACTGCCCGCGACCAGGGTGTTCAGGAAGACCGCCGCCGCGGTGCCGGTGGCGCCGAGCGCGGAACCGGCGTTGAAGCCGAACCAGCCGAACCACAGCAGACCGGCACCCAGCAGCACGAACGGCAGATTGTGCGGTCGCATGGCGTCGATGTTGAAGCCGATGCGCGGGCCGAGCACCAGGGCCAGCGCCAGCGCCGAGGCGCCCGAGGCGATCTCGACGACCAAGCCGCCCGCGTAGTCGAGCGTGCCGAAACCGAGCAGCCAGCCGTCGGGTCCCCATACCCAGTGCGCGATCGGGGCGTACACGGCCAGCGTCCACAGCGGGACGAAGACCATCCAGCCGGAGAACTTGGCGCGGTCGGCGATCGCGCCCGAGACCAGCGCGGCGGTGAGGATCGCGAAGGTCAGCTGGAAGGTGACGAACAGCAGCTCCGGAATCGTGCCGCGCACCGAGCCGGGATCGATCCCGGCCAGGCCGACGTGCTCGAGGTTGCCGATCAGGCCGCCGCCCGCGTCGTCACCGAAGGCCAGGCTGTACCCGGCGACCAGCCACACCACCGTGACCAGCGGGATCGCGATGAAGCTCATCATCAGCATGTTCAGCACGCCCGTGGAGCGCACCATCCCGCCGTAGAAGACGGCCAGCGCCGGCGTCATCAACAGCACCATGGCGGTAGCCGCGAGAAGCCAGGCGGTGGCCGCAGGATCGATCGTTGCGGGCACGGTAACTCCTTTCACGCGTGATTGCGTTGCAAGGAAATTACCGAATGCTCACCGTCCGCGCTGGTGTCGCCCGGGTTCTAGCCCCGGTTTTCCTTCGCCAGCGCCCTGGTGCCGCGCTTGCCGGGAACGGGCAGGTCATCGCCGTCGGCGAGCCATTCGGCGGTGATCAGCCAGCGTCGCTGGGCGTGCGCGTCGGCCACATCGAAGAAGACCCGCCTGCCGCGATCGTCGCGGGCGTCCCTGGCCAGCGCGGCCCAGCTCGGCGGCCTGCCCCGCTCGGCGGTGTGCTCGACGACGAATCCGGCGACCAGCTTGCCGATCATGTTGACCGGTTTCTGCGAGACCCGGTTGCCGTACTTGGTGGTGTGCCAGCGGCGGGCCGGGCACAGCGAACCGGGGTTCGCGTTCGAGGCGATCCAGCCCGCGCGCTGCGCCCGCTCGATCAGCCACAGGTGCTTGACCGCCGACGGCGCGATCTCGCCGACTCGCTCGGCGATGAGCTCGGAGACCTCGGCGTCGGCGAGGATGTCGCGGCGGGTCGGCCCGATGCCGTGGTCGGTCCAGTGGGCGGCGGCGAGCCGGGCCAGGATGCGGCCGAACTCGTCGATGCTGCGCTGGGCGCGCCTGCCGAGACGCTCGATCCGCTCGGCCTCGCGGCGCATCTCGTTCTGCGCGGTGAGGGTGCGGATGGCCGCCATCGTCGGCACCTGCCCGCGTTCGAGCAGTTGCAGGATGGCCGCGGCGGTCGCCGGGTCCGCCGCGGCGGCGACGGGCAGCGAATCGCGCTTGATGTCGAAGTCCTGGGGGCTGATCGCCCGGCTCAGCAGGCCGACCGCGGCGTGGTCGCCGGCGAAGTCGGTGTGGGCGAGCCAGGCGGCTGCGATGTCATCACACGACAGCACGGTGAAACGTTCCTCCGGTCGGCGGTGGGGGAGCGATACGGTGCGCGAAGGTTGTGCCCCGGTCGGGATGAGGGACCGGCCGGGGTCACCAACCTGATGAAGGTTTGGCCACCGAAGTTGCCGAGATCCACGGTAGCCAGGCGCTTGCGCTGCTGTCACGGCGATTGATTGTTTCGTTACATCTGGAAAGGGGCTGTCAATCGGGGAACGGGTACGCATTTCCGTCACAACCAGGATCAACCGCCGTTCCTCCGGGCATTCGCCGCGCGCGAAATAGTCGACAACTCGGCCGTAGCGCCTCGTCGACCGGGTTTGCCCACCCGCTCCGAACCTGCACTCGAACTGTGATCTGCATCACGTTTGTGCGACGGGATGCGGGCGAGACGGTGACGCGTCGGCCGCTCATCCACATGTCACAGTGCGGCGGTAGCCTGTGGGCCGTGGCTCTGTACCGGAAGTATCGACCGGCGACGTTCGCTGAGGTAGTGGGTCAGGAGCATGTCACCGACCCGCTGAGTACGGCGCTGGATACCGGACGGATCAGTCACGCGTATCTGTTCTCCGGTCCGCGTGGTTGCGGCAAGACCTCCTCGGCGCGCATCCTCGCCCGCTCGCTGAACTGCGTGGAGGGGCCGACCTCCACGCCGTGCGGGGTGTGCGCGTCCTGCGTGGCGCTCGGGCCGGGCGGCGCGGGCAATCTCGATGTCATCGAGCTCGACGCGGCCAGTCACGGTGGTGTCGACGACACCCGTGAGCTGCGTGATCGCGCGTTCTACGCGCCCGCCGAGTCGCGCTATCGCGTGTTCATCGTCGACGAGGCGCACATGGTCACCACGGCCGGCTTCAACGCGCTGCTCAAGATCGTCGAGGAGCCGCCGGCTCACCTGATCTTCATCTTCGCCACCACCGAACCGGACAAGGTGCTGCCGACGATCCGTTCACGCACCCACCACTACCCGTTCCGGCTGCTGCCGCCGGCGACCATGCGCGGCCTGCTCGGCAAGATCTGCGAGCAGGAGCACGTGCCGGTCGAGGAGGCGGTGTATCCGCTGGTCATCCGGGCGGGCGGGGGTTCCCCGCGCGACAGCCTGAGCGTGCTCGACCAGCTGCTGGCCGGTGCCGGGCCCGAGGGCGTCACCTATCCGCGCGCGGTCTCGCTGCTCGGCGTCACCGATGTCGCGCTGATCGACGACGCGATCGACGCGCTGGGTGCCGACGACGGCGCCGCGCTGTTCGGCACCATCGACAGCGTGATGGAGGCGGGCCACGACCCGCGCCGCTTCGCTGTCGACCTGCTCGAGCGCCTGCGCGACCTGATCCTGCTGCGCGCGGTCCCCGACGCCGCCGAGCGCGGCCTGGTCTCCGGCCCCGGCGACGTCCTGGAACGCATGCGTGACCAGGCCGAACGCCTCGGCCCCGCCACCCTCACCCGCTACGCCGAACTCCTGCACGAGGGCCTCGGCGAGATGCGCGGCGCGACCGCCCCCCGCCTCCTGCTCGAGGTCATCTGCGCCCGCATGCTCCTCCCGTCGGTCTCCGACGCCGAATCCGCCACCCTCCAGCGCCTGGAACGCCTGGAGCGCGGATTCGCCGGTGGCGCAATCGCTCCCGCCCCCGCCCGCCCCGGCCCCGCCGCCGGTGAACCCACCGCCGCGCCCGCCGCCGCCCCGTCCCCCCGCCCCGCAGGCGGCGAGAACCGTCGCCGCGGCGCCGAACTCCTGGCCGCCGCCCGCGCCGAAAAGGAAGCGGCCGCAGGCGGTTCGGTGCCGTCCGCGCCAAGCCGTGAGCGCCCCGCTGCTGGTGGATCGGCCGCTCCTGGCGGATCGGCCGCTGCTGGTGGATCGGCCGCTGCTGGTGGATCGGCCGCAGCAGGCGGATCGGCCGCTACTGGTGGACCGGCCGCTACTGGTGGTTCGGTCGCCCCCAGTGGTTCGGTCGCTCCCGGTGGTTCGGTCGCAGCAGGCGGATCGGATGCTTCTGCCTCGACCGTGGCGCCGGTGCGGGATATGGCGTCGCAGCCGTCCACCCAGTCGAATGTGCAGACCGGGCCCTCCGGTGACCGCCCGTCCGCTGCCCCAGGGTCGGAAACGACTGCCTCGCAGGCGCCTTCGGTGGTCAGGCAGGATCCCGCGTCCGCTGCAGCGTCAATCGCCCAGCCGTCGGCCGATACGCGCGGGCAGCGCCCCGGTGAGGCTGTGACCGGGCAAGATCCCGACCTGGCGCCGAACGGCCAGGGTGAACCCGCCGGGCCGGGCGCTGTCCCGCAATCCGGTGCGGCAATCAAGCGTGGAACGGAAATGTCGGCACCGCAAGGTGATTCGCCCACACGCGTGGGTGATTTCCCAGCGCCGGACCCGGTCGCATCCCCGCCCGCGGCATCGCGAGCGGCGGACGTCGCTCCGGTACCCGCCGCGGCGCACCAGCCGGAACCTTCCGGCGCCGCGCATCAATCAGAGTCGGCTGACGTACATCGATCTGAACCCGGCGCCGCGTATCGCCCGGATCCCGCTGCCGCACAGAGGCTGGAGCCCGCCGCCGCGCAGCGGCCGGAGCCCGCTGCCGCGCAGCGGCCGGAACCCACTGTCGCCCACCAGCCGGAACCCACCGCTGCCGCGCAACGGCCGGAACCCGCTATAGCTGCGCAGCGGCCGGAGCCTGCTGCTGCGCACGAGCCGGAGCCTTCTGCTGCGCAGCGGTTGGACTCCGCTGCTGCCCCTCGGCCGGAGTCGGCCGCTGCCGCTCACCGACCGGAGCCTGCCGCCGCGCACCAGCCCGAACCCGCTGTCGCTGCCCAGCGACCGGAGTCCGACGCCGCTCCGCAACCGGCCGCCGCGCCGGCCGAGGACCTCGTCGCGTTGGTCGACGGGGCCTGGGCGGAGATCAAGGGGAAGGTGCGGGAGTTCGGGCCGACCTTGCAGGCGTTGCTGTCGGGGGCCGCGGTGTCGCGGGCCGAGGGTGACGTGATCGTGTTCGCGCATCAGAGCCCGCCGTTGGCGCAGCGGCTGTCGGATCCGCGCAATATCGACGCGGTGCGGTCGGCGGTGCGCGCGGTGCTCGGCCGCGAGCTGGATGTGCGCTGGGAGACGGGTGCGCCCGCGCCGCGTCCGGCGGCGAAGGCGGCGAGTGCTCCGGCGCGCGGTGCGGGTCAGGGTGAGGCCAAGCCGGCGGGGCGGCCCAAGTTCTCCCGGCCCAGCCAGGCCAACGGCAATCAGGCGGGTCAGGCCAAGCGGGCCGCCGACGACGACATCCCGCCGCCCGATTTCCCCGACCTTCCCGACGACCCCGGCCCCGATGAGGGGTACGGGCCCGATTCGAGCCGGTCCGGTGGCGATTCCGGGCACGGCTCGAGGCCGGGCGACGCGGTGCTGGCGCCGCCGACCCCGGAAGAGGAGCAGGAGATGCTGGCCGCCGCCGCGGAGCCGGTGGCTCCCGGCGATCGGCAAGACCCGGACGAGGTCGCTCTGGCGTTGCTGCGAGACGAGCTCGGAGCGAAGAGTCTGGATGGTTGACAGCCACCGGCTGGACCACGTTAAGTTAACCGGAGTTCGCACACCACGGTAGTATGAACGGGTGGCCGGAATCGCCGGATGGAGCATGGCTCTGTGCTCCGTCGGCGCTGCCGGATTTGTACGGCGTCGAGACAGTTGGTCGTGGCGTTCGTGCGGCCACCGCACCCCAAGGAAGGAAACACTCCGATATGACCACAGAGGCCTACATCTACGAGGCCATCCGCACTCCGCGCGGCCGCGGCAAGAAGAACGGCTCGCTGCACTCGGTCAAGCCGATCGATCTGACTGTTGGTCTGATCCAGGAGCTGCGTGGCCGCTTCCCCAACCTCGACGAGGACCAGATCTCGGACCTCATCCTCGGCGTCGTCACCCCCGTCGGTGACCAGGGCATGGACATCGCCCGTGTCGCCGTCACCATCGCGGGTCTGCCCGACACCGTCGGTGGCTTCCAGCTCAACCGCTTCTGTGCTTCCGGCCTCGAGGCCGTGAACCTGGCTGCGCAGAAGGTTCGCTCCGGCTTCGACGACCTCGTCATCGCCGGTGGCGTCGAGTCCATGTCGCGCGTGCCGATGGGCTCCGACGGCGGCTCGTGGGCGCTCGACCCGGCCACCAACTACGACGGCTACTTCGTGCCGCAGGGCATCTCGGCCGACCTGATCGCCACCATCGAGGGCTTCTCCCGCGATGACGTCGACGCCTACGCGGTGCGTTCGCAGGAGCTGGCCGCCAAGGCCACCACCGGCGGCTACTTCGCCAAGTCGATCGTCCCGGTCAAGGACCAGAACGGCCTCGTCGTGCTCGACAACGACGAGCACATGCGTCCCGGCACCACCGCCGCCGACCTGGGCAAGCTGAACCCCTCCTTCGCCGGCATCGGCGAGATGGGTGGCTTCGACGCCGTCGCGCTGCAGAAGTACACCTACATCGAGAAGATCAACCACGTCCACCACGGTGGCAACAGCTCGGGCATCGTCGACGGCGCCGCCCTGGTGCTGATCGGCTCCGAGGAAGCGGGCAAGAACTCGGGTCTGACCCCGAAGGCCCGCATCGTCGCGACCGCCACCTCCGGCGCGGACTCGACCATCATGCTGACCGGTCCGACCCCGGCCGCCAAGAAGGCGCTGGCCAAGGCCGGTCTGACGATCGAGGACATGGACCTCGTCGAGATCAACGAGGCGTTCGCCTCCGTGGTGCTGAAGTTCCAGAAGGACCTCAACGTCCCGGACGAGAAGCTGAACGTCAACGGCGGCGCGATCGCCATGGGCCACCCGCTGGGTGCCACCGGCGCGATGATCACCGGCACCGTGGTCGACGAGCTGGAGCGCCGCAACGCGCGCTACGGCCTGGTCACCCTGTGCATCGGTGGCGGCATGGGTGTCGCCACCATCATCGAGCGCGTCTGATCCCCGGCCGAAACTTCTCATAGGAGAGAACGAAAACTTATGACTGACAACATCATCGGCTGGGAGAAGGACGCCGACGGCGTGGTCGTCCTGACGATCGACGACCCCAGCCAGGGCGCCAACACCATGAACGACGCCTACCTGGACTCGATGGCCGCGACCGTCGACCGCCTGGAGGCCGAGAAGGACGACATCACCGGTGTCGTGCTCACCTCCGGCAAGAAGACCTTTTTCGCCGGCGGCGACCTGAAGAACATGATGCAGGTCGGCCCGGAGGACGCGGCCGCGGTCATGGACATGGTCACCCGCGTGAAGGCCCCGCTGCGTCGCCTCGAGCAGCTCGGCAAGCCGGTCGTCGCCGCCATCAACGGCGCCGCCCTCGGCGGTGGCCTGGAGATCGCGCTGGCGACCCACTACCGCGTCGCGGCCGACGTCAAGGGCTCGGCCATCGGCCTGCCCGAGGTCTCCCTCGGCCTGCTGCCCGGTGGCGGCGGCGTGACCCGCACCGTGCGCATGCTCGGCCTGCAGGGCGCGCTGATGCAGGTGCTGCTGCAGGGTCAGCGTCACCGCGTCACCAAGGCCAAGGAAATCGGCCTGATCGACGAGGTCGTGTCCTCGGTCGAGGAGCTGCTGCCCGCCGCCAAGGCGTGGATCGCGGCCAACCCCGAGGCGGCCCAGCCGTGGGACAAGAAGGGCTTCAAGATCCCCGGCGGCACCCCGTCCACCCCGGCCTTCGCGGCGAACCTGCCCGCGTTCCCGGCTAACCTGCGCAAGCAGATCAAGGGCACCAACATGCCCGCCCCGCGCGCCATCATGGCCGCGGCGGTCGAGGGCGCGCAGGTCGACATCGACAACGCGCTGACCATCGAGGGCCGGTACTTCACGAGCCTGCTGACCGGTCCGGTCGCGAAGAACATGATCCAGGCGTTCTTCTTCGACCTGAACCACATCAACGGTGGCGGTTCGCGTCCGAAGGACGTGCCGAAGCGTGAGATCAAGAAGATCGGTGTCGTCGGCGCCGGCATGATGGGCGCGGGCATCGCCTACGTCTCCGCCAAGGCCGGCTACGAGGTCGTCCTCAAGGACGTCAAGCTCGAAGCCGCCCAGAAGGGCAAGGCGTACTCGGAGGCCCTCGAGGCCAAGGCCCTCTCCCGTGGCAAGACCACCCAGGAGAAGTCCGACGCGCTGCTGGCCCGCATCACCCCGACCGCGGACGCCGCCGACTTCAAGGGCGTCGACTTCGTGATCGAGGCCGTGTTCGAGAACCCCGAGCTCAAGAACAAGGTCTTCCAGGAGATCGAGGACATCGTCGACGCCGACGCGCTGCTCGGCTCGAACACCTCGACCCTGCCGATCACCCTGCTGGCCGACGGTGTGAAGCGCTCCGAGGACTTCATCGGTATCCACTTCTTCTCCCCCGTGGACAAGATGCCGCTGGTGGAGATCATCAAGGGCGAGAAGACCTCGGACGAGGCGCTGGCCAGGGTGTACGACTACACCCTCGCCATCAAGAAGACCCCGATCGTCGTCAACGACAGCCGTGGCTTCTTCACCTCGCGCGTGATCGGTACCTTCATCAACGAGGCCATCGCGATGGTCGCCGAGGGCATCGACCCGTCCACCATCGAGCAGGCGGGCCTGCAGGCCGGTTACCCGGCGGCGCCGCTGAAGCTCTCGGACGAGCTGAACTTCACCACCATGCAGAAGATCTACAAGGAGACCGCCGAGGCCATCCTTGCTGCCGGTGGCGAGCTCAACGCCGCGTCCGCGAAGACCGCCGAGGTCATCGACTCGATGGTCAACGAGCACAAGCGCTCCGGCAAGCTGGGCGGCGCGGGCTTCTACGACTACGTCGACGGCAAGGCCACCGGCCTGTGGGACGAGCTGCGCTCGATCTACAACTCACAGCGTGAGCTCCCGGAGGGTGTCACCTTCCAGGACCTCAAGGACCGGATGATGTTCGCCGAGGCCATCGAGACCCAGAAGTGCTTCGACGAAGGCGTGCTGACCAGCACCGCCGACGCGAACATCGGCTCGATCTTCGGCATCGGCTTCCCGGCCTGGTCGGGCGGCTCGCACCAGTTCATCGTCGGCTACCCCGGTGGCCAGGAGGCCTTCGTGGCCCGTGCGGACGAGCTGGCCAAGAAGTTCGGCCCGCGCTTCGAGGTCCCGGCCTCGCTGCGCAAGTAAGCGGCACCCGGCTCCGGCCGGACCGGAAGCCCGTCACCGTTCGCGGTGGCGGGCTTCCGCCGTTTCGGGCCGAGTCAGCCGTAGGTCACCACGAGCGGCGCGTGATCGGAGAGCCGCTGGTCGGGTGACGATTCCTTGTCGGCGGCGACGGCCGTGGCCAGCCGGGCGAGGTTCGGTGTGGCGAGCTGGTGATCCACCCGCCAGCCCACATCCTTGACGAACGACTGGCCCGCCCAGCTCCACCAGGTGAGCGGCCCCGGCCGCTCGCCGTGCACCTGCCGCACCACGTCGACGAGCCTGCGGGTGCCGAGCACCGTGCCGAACCACTCACGGTCGGCGGGCAGGAAGCCGTCCATCGTGCGCGCGGCACGCCAGTTGGTCACGTCGTGCTGGGTGTGGGCGATGTTCAGGTCGCCGGCGAGGAGGAACTCGCGTCCCGAGGCGAGCGCCGCGAGTCGGTTCCGGCGCAGTTCCCGGGCGAACGCCGCGAGAAACCGGTGCTTGCGCTCGTATTTGCGACCGCCGTCGGGCTGTTCACGCATCGACCCCGGACGCTGCAGATGCGCCGGCAGCCCGCCCTTCGGGAGATAGAGACAGGCCACCGTCACCGCGCGGTCGGCCAGGTCGACCTCGAGGTAGCGACCCTGCGTGGCGAACTCGCCGAGTCCGCGGGCCTTGGGCGGATGGGTCACCCACGTCCGCACCGCGGCGGCGGGAACCCTCGTGAGCACCGCCACCCCGTTCCGGCCTGCCACGGAACCGACGTCGACAGCGGCCGAGTAGCCCGGAAAAGTTCCCACTTCCGCGGCGGGACAACGCAGTTCCTGCAGCGCGACGACATCGGCCGACCGAGCCCGCAGCCACGTGTCGAACCCGCGACGCCGCGCCGCGCGAATCCCGTTGACATTGAACGTGGCGACAGTGAACGAATCGACGACCGACGAACTCATGCGCAACACTGTGCCGGAGCCGCGCACCGCCCGAGGCGCCGGGACCGCCCTGGTCACCGGCCGGCGCTCGTCGACGATGGCGCGGCGCCGAACTCCGGTGTCGGCCAACCGTGGCCGCCACAGCATCGAATCTCCACCCGATGGATGCCATATCGCGCTAGCTTGGATATGTGCGGATATTCGGGCGCGCGCCCGATAGGTCGCACGCCGACCGATACGCCGGTGACGCCGATTCGATGTGTGAGGTGGTCACATGGATCCGCAGCAGACGCGCATAGCGAACACGCAGCGCCAGCAGGCTCCCGGCGAGGTCGACGAGGCCGTGATCGCCGAGCTCGACGCCATGGGCCTGACCGGGGCCAAGGAGATCGGGCGCGGCGGGTTCGGCGTGGTCTACCGGTGTCTGCAACCCGCGCTGGACCGGGTGGTCGCGGTGAAGGTGCTGTCCTCGGAGATCGACGAGGAGAGCCGCGAGCGGTTCCTGCGCGAGGAACAGGCGATGGGCAGGCTCTCCGGCCACCCGAACATCGTCGACATCCTGCAGGTCGACGTGACCGCGACCGGGCTGCCGCTGATCGTGATGCCGTACTGCTCGCGGGGTTCCCTCGAACGCCTCATCCACGATCGCGGCCCGCTGACCTGGGCCGACACCTTGCGCGCCGGGGTGAAGCTGGCCGCGGCGATCGAATCGGCGCACCGGGCCGGGATTCTGCACCGGGACGTGAAACCGGCGAACGTGCTGATCAGCGGGTACGGCGAACCGCAGCTCACCGACTTCGGGATCGCCCGCATCCCCGGTGGCTTCCAGACCTCGAGCAGCCTGATCACCGGCTCGCCCGCGTTCACCGCGCCCGAGGTGCTCAAGGGGCAAGAACCAACTGTTCAGTCCGATATCTATGGCCTGGGCGCGACCCTGTTCGCCCTGCTGACCGGGCACGCCGCCTTCGAACGGCAGGCGGGCGAGAAGGTGGTCGCCCAGTTCCTGCGGATCACCACCCAGCCGGTGCCCGACCTGCGCGCCCAGGACATCCCCGACGACGTGGCCGCGGTGATCGAGGCGGCGATGTCCCCGGATCCGGCCGACCGGCCCGCCTCGGCCTACGAGTTCGGCGAGATGCTGCGCGAGGTGCAGCGCGCGCACGGCCAGATGCCCGACGAGATGGCCCTGCTCGACACCGAGCCCGCCGAGATCGACGCGGGGACCCCGGAGGCGCTCAAGGCCGTCACCGCCCGGCGCAGCTGGCCGCTCACCCTGCAACCCGCGGGCGCCTCGGTGCCACTGCGCAGCGGCAGTGGCGGATCCACCGGCACCTTCCCGCCCACCGCGGCCACCAAGTTCCGGCCGCCGACCCCGGCCCGCGAGCCGTTCCCGCGCCAGCGGCTGCTCGACGTGCTGCGCGCGGGTGGCAATCGCCGGCTGGCGCTGGTGCACGCGCCCGCCGGGTTCGGCAAGAGCACGGTGGCCGCGCAGTGGCGGGCCGACCTGGTCGCCAGGGACATCCCGGTGGCCTGGCTCGGCGTCGACCAGGACGACGACAGCGAGATCTGGTTCCTGGCCCACCTGATCGAGGCCATCCGCCGGGTGCGCCCCGATGTCGGCGCCGGCCTGGAGCAGGTGCTCGAGGAACGTCCCGCCGACGCGTCCGCCTTCGTGATCGCCACCCTGATCGACGAGATCCACGCCAGCGATCGCAGCGTGGTGGTCGTCGTCGACGACTGGCACCGCGTCCGCGACCCCGGCGTGCACCGTGCGATGGCGGCGTTGCTCGACAACGGTTGCCACCATGTGCGTTTCGTGGTGACCAGCCGCGACCAGTCCGGGCTGCCGATCAGCAGGCTGCGGGTGCGCGACGAGCTGGTCGAGCTGGGCCCGGCCGAGCTGCGCCTCACCGAGGCCGAGACCCGCCAGATCCTGGTGGAGCGCAACGGTTTCGCGCTCACCGACGAGCAGATCGAGCAGATCCACACCGCCACCGAGGGCTGGCCCGCCGCCATCCAGCTGGTGAGCCTGACCCTGCGCGGCAAGGCCGACCCGGTCCAGCTGCTCAGCTCGCTGGCCGAGGGCGGGCACGGCATGCGCGAGTACCTGGCCGAGAACGTTCTCGACAGCATCGCGCCGGAGCTGCTGGAGTTCCTGATGGCCATCTCGGTGGTGGAGCGGGTCAACGGCTCGCTGGCCACCGTGCTCGCCGACGTCCCCGACGGCGCGGCCATGCTCGAACAGGCCGAACAGCGTGAGCTGTTCCTGCACCGGATCGAGCACGACCCGGAGTGGTACCGGATGCAGCCGCTGTTCGCCGAGTACCTGCGGGCGCGGCTCGAACGCGAACACCCCGGTCGCGCGAAAGTGCTGCACCGCAAGGCGGCTCGCTGGTACGCCGAGCATCAGCTGCTGCGCAAGTCGGTCGACCACGCGCTGGCCGCCACCGATCTCAAACTCGCCGCCGACCTGCTGGAGAGCGGCGGCATGGACCTGATCGACCGGTCCCGGCTGGCGACGCTGCTCGGCAGCGTCTCGAAACTGCCGGTGCAGCAGGTGACTTCCCGCTCCAAGCTGCTGATGGCGGTCGCGCGGGCGAACATGAACCTGCAGGAGACCAGCACCGCGCGCACCGCGCTCGGCCGGTTGTCGAACCTGCTGGCGCGCGGTGGCGGCGGCGAACCGGAGCTGGCCGAACAGCGCTGCGCGGCGACGGTGCTCGAGGCCGCCGACCGGGTCGCGCACGACGACCTCGACGGGGTGGCCGACAAGCTGGCCGCCTGCCTGGAGTCGCCCGACGAGCTGCCCGCGTGGACGGTCTCGACCGCGGCCAACCTGGTGTCGTTCGTCCGGCTGTGCGAGTTCGACTTCGTCGGCGCGACCGAGATGCAGGACTGGGCGGTCGAGTATCACGTGCGGTCCAAGGACCCGCTCGGCCCGGTCTTCGGCCTGTGCGCGCGCGGTGCCGCCGCCTACGAGCAGCTCGACATCGCCACCGCCACCGAGTGTTTCGAACTGGCCTACGACACGGCGCGGGACCGGGCCGGGCCGCGCTCGGACGCCGCGCGGGTGGCCGCCGCGCTGCTGGGCGAGGTCGCCTATCGTCGCGGTGATCTGGACCTGGCCGACCGGCTGCTCGACGAGAGCCACGAGCTGGTCACCCGGGTCGGACCGGTCGACTTCCTGGTCGCGACCTTCGTGATCGGCGCGCGGGTGAAGGCCGCGCTCGGTGACCAGTACACGGCGTCGGCGCGGTTGGCCGAGGGCGCGCGGGTGGCGTCGGCGAACGGGCTGGCCCGGCTCGACGCGCAGGTGCGCGCGGAGCGTTCACGCCTCGGGCTGCCCGCAGGCGATGGCGTCGACCAGTTCGCCGCCGACCCGTCGGGCAACGGCAAGCGGTCCAAGTCCGGTGCGGCGGTACTCATCGCGGAGGCGCGCGAATTCGCCGAGATCAGGACGCTGCTGGCCGAACAGCGCCTGCGGGCCGACGACCGGGCCGCCCGGCACGCGCGGGTGCTCTACGCGCGACTGCTCGATCAGTCCCGTCCCCGCGCGGAACTGGACGCCACGCTGCTGCTCGCCGAGTGCCTGGCCTCGGCGGGCTGGGTCGGCGAGGCGACCGGACTGGTCCTGCCGGTGCTGCGCACCTGCGCCGACCTCGGCTGGACCAGGCCGCTGCTCGACGCGGGGCCGGGGGTGGTCGGACTGCTGCACGTCCTGCGCACGCAATCCCATGAGGGACAACCGCATCCACTGCTGGCCGAGGTGCCCGGTCACTTCCTCGACGAACTCCTGGTCTGAGCCGAGGGCTCGGGTGCGCGCACGCACCCGAGCTCAGGCTCGGATCAGGGCTGCCACCACGGGCGCAGCGGGACGTCCCAGCTGCCGTTCTTGTCCAGCTTCACCCCGAGCACGTGGTGCAGCTGCACCACATTGCGCTGGAAGCCCAGCCGGCACCCCGCCATGTACAGGCCCCACACCTTCGCGGTGCCCTCGCCGACCTCGGCGACGCAGGCATCCCAGTTCTCGACCAGGTTCTTGCACCATTCGTGCAGGGTGAGCGCGTAGTGCTCGCGCAGGTTCTCCTCGTGCAGTACCTCGAGGCCGATGTTCTGGACCTCGGAGATGATCCGGCCCGAGCCGATCAGCTCGCCGTCGGGGAACACGTAGCGGTCGATGAAATCGCCCGCCTTGGTGGTGCGGGTGTTGTCCGGCCGGGTGATGCAGTGATTGAGGAACAGGCCGCCGTCGCGCAGCTTGTCCTTGATGTAGCCGAAGTAGAACGGATAGTTGTGCACGCCGATGTGCTCGGTGAGGCCGATCGAGGAGACCGCGTCGAACTCGCCCTCCGGGATGTCCCGGTAATCGCTGTGCCTGACCTCGGCGAACTCGCCGAGACCCTCCTCCTCGATCTTCTGCTGCGCCCAGGCGGCCTGCTCGGCCGAGAGCGTGGCGCCGATGACCTTCACCCCGCGCCGGGCCGCGTAGCGGACCATGCCGCCCCAGCCGCAGCCGATGTCGAGCAGCCGGTCGCCTTCCTTCAGCCGCAGCTTCTCGAAGATCAGCCGGTACTTGTTCTCCTGGGCCTGCTCCAGGGTCCAGTCGGGCTCGCCGTAGACCGCGCAGGTGTAGGTCATGGAGGGGCCGAGGACATACTCGTAGAACGTGTTCGAGACGTCGTAGTGGTGGTGGATCGCCTCGGCGTCGCGGGTCTTGGAGTGGCGTAGGCCCTCCAGCGCGATCCGGCGCCAGCGGGGCAGGGTCTCCTGCGGCGGCGGCGCGATCGGCTTGAGCCGCTCCCAGCCGAGCGAACGGGCGATGGTGACCAGCGACAACGCCGACGGGCGATGGAACTTCATCGCCTGCATGGCCTTCAGGATCTCGTAGGGGTCGCCGGGGTGCACGCCGTCGGCAACCATGTCGCCCGCGATGTAGGCGCGGGCCATGCCGAGGTCACCGGGGGCCGAGGCCAGGTAGTTGATGCCGCGCGGCGTCTTGATGTCGAGGGTGAACCGCGAGTCCTCCGGCCCGGTGGCGCTGCCGTCGTAGGCGGTCAGCCGGATCGGGATGTCCCCGTCGATGAGCGTCTCGAACACCTCGGCGATCGTGAGCCGGTTTCCCAGCTCGGCGAATACCTCGGATCGGTCCTTGAATGTCGTCACTTGCGTTGCACCGCCTTCGAATACAGATTCAGCAGTCGTTGGTCCGGGTCGTAACGGTTCTTCAGTTCGGTATAGGTCGCGCCGCCGTACAGCTCGGCGAACTCGTCCTCGGCGTAATAGGCGTCCGAGTACAGCGACTTGTGCCCGTCGAATTCGGACACCGTCTGCTCGATCGCGCGGTTGGCCGCTCCTTCCGGTTGTCCCGGCACGGTCGGGACGGCGGACCAGAACCCGACGTTGACGTAGGTGCGCCGTGGTTCGAGCGGGTACAGCGGCCACGGCCGGTCGCCCGCCGGGTCGCCGGCGGTCTCACGCAACCGCAACGGGCACAACCAGATCGGCTCGATCGGTATTTCCTTCAGGAACCATTCGACGAAATCGGCGGTGCGGTGCACCGGCACCTCGATGTCCTGGACGACCCGTTCCTGCGGTGGATTGCCCTTGCGGGCCTCCAGGCGGTCACCGATGTGGTACTTGCGGTCGAGGGCGACCAGCTTCCAGTAGAAACTGCTGCGGCGGTACGCCTTCGGCCAGAACCGGCGGATCTTCGGGTTCTGCGTGCCGAAGGCGCGGGAGCACCAGAACCAGTCGGTGTCCCAGCGCCACAGGTAGTCGTGGATGGTCAGCCGGTCGCGTTTCACGCCGTCGGCGTGCTGGAGCGAGCGGTAGTAGATATCCATGCCGGTGTAGTCGCTGACCGGGCCCGGCTCGTCGGTCTGCCTGCCGAGGGTGAGGTAGCTCTCGGTCGCGGTGAAAACGACGCCGTCGAGGTAGTCGACCTGCTCGCCGTCGTAGCTGCGCTCGGTGACGATGCGCTCGAGCTCGGCTTCGAGTTCGCGCAGGTCGTGGAAGCGCACGTGGCGCAGCGCGACATACGGCTTGACGGGTTCGAGCTCGATCTTCAACCGGACCGTGTAGCCGAGCGTGCCGTAGGAGTTGGGGAAGCCGCGGAACAGATCGGCGGTCTCGCCCTCGGGTTTCACCGTGACGATCTCGCCGGAACCGGTCAGCACGTCCATTTCCAGCACGGATTCGTGCGGCAGGCCGTTGCGGAACGACGTGGATTCGATGCCGAGACCGGTGACGGCACCGCCGAGGGTGATGGTCTTGAGCTGCGGGACGACCAGCGGCGCCAGACCGTAGGGCAGCGTCGCCGCCACCAGGTCCTCGTAGGTGGTCATGCCGGCGACATCGGCGGTTCTCGCTTCCGGGTCCACCGCGATCACCCGCCCGAGGCCCGACACATCGAGGCCGGGCGCGGTGGTGGCCGCCCTGGCCCGGAACAAGTTCGACGTCTTCTTCGCCAAGCGGACGACGGCGCCGGGTGGAATGGCGCGATAGCTTGCCAGCAGTCGCTCCACACCCTCCCGGTGCGCGGCATATCCAGACTCGCGTGCGGCCGGTTCGTGGCCGGCCCTACCCAAAAGACTCACTGCCACGTCATCGACGCTAGTACGACCGTGTCCGTCGGGCTACCGAATACCGCCCCGCCACGATGAAATGTCACGCACATGTTTCCCTTTCGCCCAACCTGGTCGGGCGATCCGGTGAGGCACAGGGCAGGATGTAACCCGGTCGAGATATCGCACCCCCGACAAGGAGTCAACAGTGGGACAGGTCAGCGCCAGCAGTTCGATCGTCGTCGCCGCGGATCCGCAGCGCACGCTCGAAGCGATCGGCGACTACGAGACGATCCGCCCGCGCATCCTCTCCTCGCACTACCGCGACTACAAGGTCGTCGAGGGCGGCAAGGGCGCGGGCACCGTGGTGGAGTGGACGCTGCAGGCGACCGAGAAGCGCTCGCGCAACGTGCGCGCGAGCGTCACCGTGTCGGACTCGATCCTCACCGAGCGCGACGCCAACTCCTCGATGGTCAACACCTGGACCGTCACCCCGGACGGCGCGGGCGCCCAGGTCACACTCCGCACCACCTGGACCGGCGCCGGCGGCGTCTCGGGCATCTTCGAGGGCATCTTCGCCCCCCTCGGCCTGAAGAAGATCCAGGCCGAGGTGCTGGCCAACCTGGCCCGCGAACTGGCCTAGTTCACTCCTTGCCGATGTCGAAGAGGTTTCCTTCGGGATCGGCGAGGGTGACCCACTGCTGGCCGTACTCGTCGAAGTCGCCGACGTGCTTGGCACCCAGGCTGATCGCGCGCTCGACGTAGTTACGCCATTCGACGGAGTGGAAGTCCAGGTGCACGACGTTCTTGCCCGGCGTCTTGTCCGGCACCTGGACGAACATCAGCACGGGCGAGGCGCCCGAGGTCTGGCCGACGGTGGCGAAGGCGGCCGAGGCCTCCGGGTCGACGGGGCGGTCGAGCAGCTGGGCGTAGAACTGCGCCAGCGCGCTCGCGTCGTCGCAGTCGAACGTGACGTTGCCGAGGGCGAGAGTCATCGGGTTTCTCCTTCGGTGATCGGCCAGCACACTTCGGTGCGATAGTCGGCCGGGTTATCGGTGATGTCCGGTCCGACGAGATAGCGCTCGCGGACCGGTTCGTCGGGAAGAACGGTGTCGTGCTCGGCGACGTGGCTGCCGAGCGCGCCGTAGGTGCGGTCGAAGTCCTCGAACGCGCCTGTGTGCACGGCGATGGCGAAGCGGCGGGCCGGGAACTCGGTGATCGCGAGCCCGTCGGGTGCGACCAGCTCCGTGCCGGGCGGCAGCGGCACATACGCGGTGACCGCCCCGGCCGCCTCGGTGAAGAACTCGGTCGAATAGGTCGCGCCCGCGACCCCGCCCGGCGTCACGCCCGCGGCGAGCAGGCTCACGTAGAGCTGCTCGAACGCGGTGCCGCACCACGGCGCGATCGCGTCGCGGTCGACCGATTCGGTGCGGGTGAGCGCGGTGAACGCGGGCTCGACCCGGTAGTCCACCCGCAGCGGCGGCGCGGGCACGGTGAGCAGCGCGCGCAGCGAGGCGACCACGTCGCGGGTCCGCTGTAATTCGGCTTCCATCCTGGTCAGATGGGCACGCAGGGTGGCGTCGCGGTCGGCGGGTTCGGCCGCGGCGAGCACGGTGCGGATATCGGGCAGCGGCATGTCGAGATTGCGCAGCCTGCGGATCAGGTGCGCGGTCTCGACCTGGTCGGTGGAGTACCGGCGATAGCCGGTGCCCGCGTCCACCGCGACCGGGGCCAGCAGCTCGATCTCGTGGTAGTAGCGCAGCGTCTTGACGCTCAGATGGGTGAGGCGGGCGAACTCGCCGATCGCCACGGTGGCTGTCATGAGATCAGCCAACACCCTCCAGCCGGGGGAGGGTCAACAGCGACTCACGCGGGGGCGAGCACGAAGGCCGCCATCAGCGGCCAGTCGCCCTCCCGCCACCACGAGTAGCCGAACCAGACGCCCGGACTGATCTCGCGGATCTCGTCGTAGACCTGCGGTGTCGGCGACGGCGCGTAGTTCAGGGCCCAGGTCGGGCCGCCGTCGAGGATGGACGCCGCCCGGTAGACGTCGGCCGGGAAGGCCTCGATGCCCGCGCTGGTGACGCGATTGGTCAGGCTGCCGCCGTCGGGTCCGGTGCGGAACACCTTGCCGATCCACAGCGACGCCGCCATCGGTTCGAATTGCGGCGGGCGGGTCAGCCAGCCGTTGGTGACGCCGGTCGGCACCGCGCCCTCGCGCGCGTCGCGGTAGATCTGATCCTGCTGGGTGACGCTGCAGCGAAAACGCAGCGAATCCAGGGTCACCGCGGAATTGCCGGGGTCGACGACACAGCCGCGACCGTAGTCGGTGATCTCCGCGCCAGGGTCGGCCGACGCGGTCGCCGTGGGCAGAACGAGCAGGCCAACGGCGGAGAGCGTGGCGGTGATCAAGGACGCGCGAATGACACTCATCAGTTCTCCCTCGGATTGCTGAACCCTGTCCCGACCCAGGTTCGATCCTAGGCACGAGTCCCCGGGCGGGTCTCATCGCGGACAGGCAGCAATCAACCTGTTACCGAGCAGGTCACGGGTAACGGCCCGGTCGGTATGCGCCATCGCCGGGGCGGGTGTGGGAGTATCCCGGCGGCGCGTGAGGACTACGCTTGACGCGGACGAAACTTCTGAGAGGACGTGCTGTGCAACCCGATGGTGGTCAGTTCGATATGCAGGCCCTGCTCGCCCAAGCCCAGCAGATGCAGCAGGCCGTGATGCAGGCGCAGGCCGAGCTCGCCGAGTCCGAAGTGCAGGGTCAGGCCGGTGGCGGTCTGGTCGCGGCGACCATCAAGGTCAGCGGTGAGGTCACCGCGCTCACGATCGACCCGAAGGTCGTCGATCCGTCCGATGTCGACGGCCTGCAGGACCTGGTGATCGGCGCGATCAACGACGCCATGGCCAACGCGCAGAAGCTGGCCGCCGAGCGCCTCGGCCCGCTCTCGCAGGGACTCGGTGGCGGTTCGCTGCCCGGTCTGCCCGACTTCTGATGTATGAGGGTCCGGTCCAGGATCTGATCGACGAGCTGGGCAAGCTGCCCGGCGTCGGTCCGAAGAGCGCCCAGCGCATCGCCTTCCACCTGCTGCAGGTGGAGCCGCCGGAGATCGACCGGTTGCAGGCCGCGTTGCAGAAGGTGCGCGACGGCGTGCAGTTCTGTGTGTCGTGCGGCACCGTCGCCGACGGTGAGCTGTGCCGGATCTGTGCCGACCCGCGCCGCGACCGCACGATGATCTGCGTGGTCGAGGAACCCAAGGACGTGCAGGCGATCGAGCGCACCCGCGAGTTCCGTGGTCGCTACCACGTGCTCGGCGGTGCGCTCGATCCGCTCAGCGGCGTCGGCCCCGATCAGCTGCGGATCAGGGAACTGCTGACCCGCATCGGCAATCAGGACGACGGCGTCGACGTGAGCGAGGTGATCATCGCGACCGACCCGAACACCGAGGGCGAGGCGACGGCCACCTACCTGGTGCGCATGCTGCGCGATTTCCCCGGGCTCACCGTCACCCGGCTGGCCTCGGGCCTGCCGATGGGCGGCGACCTGGAGTTCGCCGACGAGCTGACGCTGGGCCGCGCGCTGTCGGGTCGGCGGGCGCTCTAGAACTCGACGCGGGTCCAGTCCACGCCCTTGCCCGCGGCGGGGTCCTCGGTGGTCCAGGCCCAGATGATGTCGGCGACCTGCGCCGGATCGTCGATCGTGGCGCCGAAGTGCTTGTCCGGGGACCCGTCGCGGTATTCCAGGGTGTAGGGGCCGCTCGGGTCGCGGTAGGTCTGGATGTAGCGCTGCTCGCCGCGCTCGACGATCAGGTACGGGTTCGGGTCGGCCAGTCCGGCGACCCAGCGCCGCGCCAGTTCCTCGGTGAGATACGGGAATTCGCCTGCGCCGCCGTGCGTGACGGCGATCGGCACGTGCCCGGCCGGGTCGATCAGCCAGGTCAGCTGCGGGTCGTAGACGGCGTAGCCGCGCGGGGTGGCCAGGTCGAAGAGCAGGTTGCGGACGAAGCCGATCGCGTCGTAGGGCGAGGGAACATAGAGCGTCGTCCCGTTCGCGCCGCCGACCGACTCGACGTTCAGGAACGAGTCGTCCACCGGTAGTTCGGCGTTGCGGGCGTTCAGTTCGGTCGCGATCTCGACGATCTCCGCGGACTCCGGCTGACCTTCCTGGGCAGCCAGGTACGCGTCCACCTCGTCGACGGAGGTGGCGACGCCGGACGGCAAGAGGATGTGGTCGTAGCTCACCCGGTCAGCCTACGGGTCGGTCGGTTCGTGCTGGTTCGGCAGCCTTTGGTGCGGCTGTGTTGCCTGCGGGTTTCGACCTGATGCCCGTCGGGAAACTCCGGTTTCGTCACGCCCCGCCGCGCGGGTGGTCTGTGGTCAACTGAGTGCATGGGCATCAAGGTGTCACTCGAGCACCGGACCGCGTACTCCTTCGACCGTCTCGTCGAGGTGCATCCGCACGAGGTGCGGTTGCGGCCGGCGCCGCATTCGCGGACACCGATCGAGGCGTACTCGCTGCAGGTGTCGCCGGCCGCGCACTACGTGAACTGGCAACAGGACGCGTTCGGCAATTTCGTTGCGCGGCTGGTGTTTCCGGAGCCGACCAAGGAGTTGTCGATCACCGTGGGGTTGATCGCCGATCTCGAGGTGGTCAACCCGTTCGACTTCTTCGTCGAGGACTACGCCGAGTACTTCCCGTTCGACTATCCCGCGGCGCTGGCCGCGGACCTGGAGCCGTACCTGCGCCCGGTCGACGAGGCGGAGCCCGGCTCGGGGCCGGGGGAGCTGCTGAAGGACTGGGTGCGGGTGCACCGGGCGCAGGGGCGGATCCGCTCGATCGACTACCTGGTCGAACTGAACTACGCGCTGCGCAACACCGTCGACTACACGGTGCGGATGGAGCCCGGCGTGCAGTCGCCCGATCACACGCTGCGCACCCGGCTCGGGTCCTGCCGGGACTCGGCCTGGCTGCTCGTCGGCATCCTGCGCGAACTCGGGCTGGCCGCGCGGTTCGTCTCCGGGTACCTGGTGCAGCTGACCTCGGATACGCCGTCGCTGGACGGGCCGTCGGGGCCGAGCGCCGACTTCACCGATCTGCACGCCTGGACCGAGGTGTACCTGCCGGGCGCCGGCTGGATCGGCATGGATCCCACCTCCGGACTGTTCGCCGGCGAAGGCCACATCCCGCTCGCCGCGACCCCGCATCCCGGCGCCGCCGCCCCGATCACCGGCGCGACCGGGATCACCGAGGCCACCCTCGAATTCAGCAATGTGGTGCGCCGGGTGCACGAGGACCCGCGAGTCACCCTGCCCTACACCGATTCCCAGTGGGAGCGGATCACCGCCTCCGGCGCCGCCATCGACAAGCGGATGGCGGCCGCCGACGTCGGCCTGACCATGGGCGGCGAACCCACCTTCGTCTCCATCGACGACCAGATGAGCGCCCAGTGGACCACCGACGCCGACGGCCCGCACAAACGCGAGCGCGCCGTCGACCTGGCCGACCGCCTGCGCGCGCTCTACGCCCCCACCGGCATCGTCCAATACCGCCAGGGCAAGTGGTACCCCGGAGAACCGTTGCCGCGCTGGGAGATCGCCATCGCCTGGCGCGCCGACGGCGAACCGATCTGGCGCCGCCAAGACCTCCTCGCCGACCCGTGGACCCCGGTCGCCCAGCGCGTGCTGTCGGCCCAACCCGCGCTCACCGACGTGGCCATCGTGCCGGTCGAGTCAGCGAACCCGGCGGAACCCGTCGAGACGGCCGAGTCTGCAGACTTGGTCGCGTCCGTCGACTCGGCTGTGTCTGCCGAGGCCGCCGAGCTGGCGGAGCCCGCCGAGCAGGCCGAGTCTGCTGAGGCGGTCGAAGCTGGCGGCCCGGTCGCGTCCATCGACTCCGCTGTGTCTGCCGAGACAATCGACCTCGCAGAGGTGGCGGAGTCTGCTGGCTTGGCCACCTCTGCCGAGCTGGCCGCGCCTGCCGACCTGCTCGAGTCTGCTGATGTGGCCGAGGCCGGAGGCGGGGCCGCGTCCGGTTCGGAGGCCGAGGCCGTGGGGCTTGCCGGGCTGGAGGAGCGACCCGCTCTCGCCGACTCGACCGCGCCCGCCGAGTTGATCGGTGCTGACGTGGCCGAGGTCGCTGACGTGACCGAGTCCGGGATCTCGGCGGAGGCTGTTGAGCTGGTCGAGGTGGCAGTCGAGGTCGGGAAGCCGGCCAAGGGGAAGAAGCAGACCGACAAGAAGCCGAAAGAGAAGAAGAAGGGGAAGCGGGCGCGGAAGAAGGCGGGGGTCAGGGCCGCTGATACGCAGCCGTTGAATGCGGCGGGAGTGCTGGTGGATCGGCAGCCCGCGGCCGATATCGATGCGGCGCGGCATCTGGTGGCCCGGATCGCGGACACGCTCGGACTGCCCGCCGCGCAGGTGCGGCCCGCCTTCGAGGACCCGCTGGCCCGGCTGGCGGCGACGGTGTCCGCGCCGTACGGTGATCCGCCGCCCGCCGATATCGACCCCGAGGAGGACTCGCCCGAGGTGCGGCAGCGGCTGGTGGAGAGCCTGGATCAGGCGGTGAACGAGCCTGCGGCCTTCGTGCTGCCGATTCATCGCCGGGCCGATGGCGCGGGCTGGGCGAGTGCCGACTGGCAGCTGCGGCGGGGTCGCGACGAGGACGGGCCGGGGCGCATCGTGCTCGCCGAGGGTGATTCGCCCGCGGGCCTGCGGCTGCCGATCGGTTCGGTGTCGTGGCTGTCGCCGCCGGTGCTGCCCGAGGCCGACCCGCTGTACCAGCGGCCGCTTGATCCGGAGCGGGTCGAACCGCCCGCGCAGGTGGAGCCCGCGCATTTCACGCCGACGACCGCGCTGGTCGCCGAGGTGCGCGCGGGCCGGTTGCACGTGTTCCTGCCGCCGGTCGGCGAATTGGCCGACTTCCTGGATCTGATCGCCCGGGTGGAATCCGCCGCCGTCGCGATCGGGCAGCCGGTGGTGCTGGAGGGCTACGCCCCGCCGAACGATCCACTGTTGCAAACGTTCTCGATCACCCCCGATCCGGGCGTGATCGAGGTGAACATCATGCCGACCAGTTCCTTCGCCGAACAGGCCGAGGTGCTGAACACCCTCTACGAGCAGGCCAGGCTGGCCCGGCTGAGCACCGAGTCGTTCGACGTGGACGGCACCCACGGCGGCACCGGCGGCGGCAACCACATCACCCTGGGCGGGGTGACACCCGCGCGCTCGCCGCTGCTGCGCAGGCCCGACCTGCTGGTGTCGATGCTGACCTACTGGCAGCGGCATCCGGCGCTGTCGTACCTGTTCGCGGGCCGTTTCGTCGGGCCGACCTCGCAGGCACCGCGCGCCGACGAGGGCCGCGAGGACTCGCTCTACGAACTCGAGATCGCCTTCGCCGAGATCGCCCGGCTCACCGCCGAACAGGCGCTCGGCGACGCCACCCCGGCCGAGATCCAATCCGCCCCTTGGCATATCGACCGCGCCCTGCGGCACCTGCTGACCGATCTCACCGGCAACACCCACCGCGCCGAGTTCTGCATCGACAAGCTCTACAGTCCCGATTCGGCGCGCGGCAGGCTCGGTCTGCTGGAACTGCGCGGTTTCGAGATGCCGCCGCATTTCCAGATGGCGATGGTGCAGTCGCTGCTGGTGCGCGGCCTGGTCGCGATGTTCTGGGACCAGCCGTACCGCGCGCCGCTGCTGCGCCACGGCGCCAACCTGCACGGCCGCTACCTGCTGCCGCACTTCCTGATGAGCGACATCGCCGAGGTCGCGGCCGATCTGCGCGCGCACGGCATCGACTTCGACACCAGCTGGCTCGACCCGTTCACCGAGTTCCGTTTCCCGCGGATCGGGACCGCGGTGATCGGCGATGTCGAACTGGAACTGCGCGGCGCGATCGAACCGTGGCTGACCCTCGGCGAGCAGACCACCGGGCAGGGCACGGCCCGCTACGTCGATTCCTCGGTGGAACGGTTGCAGGTGCGGGTGGTCGGCGCCGATCGCGGCCGGTACGTGGTGACCTGCAACGGCATGCCGGTGCCGCTGCTGACCACCGACAAGGCCGACGTGCAGGTCGCCGGCGTGCGCTATCGCGCCTGGCAGCCGCCGAACTCGCTGCACCCGTCCATCACCGTGGACGCGCCGCTGGTGTTCGACCTGGTCGACGCGGCGACCGGGCTCTCGCACGGTGGCTGCACCTATCACGTCGTGCACCCCGGCGGTCGCGCCTTCGACGACGCCCCCGTGAACGCGGTGGCGGCCCAGTCCCGGCGCAACCGCCGCTTCGAAGCGGCGGGACACACCGTGAATCCGATGGACCCGGCCGAACTCCGTGCGAAGATCGCGGCGCAGTCGACCGATGTCGGTGCACCGGGCATCCTGGATCTACGTCGCGCGCGAACCGTGTGGGGCGCGACCGGCGGCCGGTAGGCAACAACAGGAAGCGAGGTCGGCTCGGTGACACAGCGCGACGAGGCGCTACGGGACGGGAACCGGACGGCACCGGGCGCACGCGCGCAGGTCGCCGAGCAGTTCGCGCGGTACCGGGCCGAGAGCAAGGCGGGATCGCGCTTCGACGAGTGCGGTCGGCCCACCCATGCCTATTACGACGAACTGGTGGACGGTCGCGGGCGGGTGCGGTCGATGTGGTCGGAACTCTCGTCCGACTTCGTCGACCAGGGCACGGGCGGGCTCGGCCGGATCGATCTCCGGGTGCGCAGGCAGATCGAGGACGACGGCGTCACCTACACCGAGGTCGGCCTCGGTGACGACACGGCGACGCCGATGCCGTGGCGGCTCGATCCCATCCCGCTGCTGGTCTCGGCCGACGACTGGACCCGGCTGGAGAACGGTCTGGTGCAGCGCTCGCTGGTGCTCGACGAGGTGCTCACCGATGTGTACGGCCCACGCAGGCTGCTGAGTTCGGGGCTGCTGCCGCCGGAGATCGTCTTCGGCAACACCGGGTATGTGCGGGCGGCGCACGGCATCACGATCCCCGGCACGCATCAGCTGTTCCTGCACGCCTGCGACATCAGCCGCTGGAGCGACGGGCAGTTCCGGGTGCTGGCCGACTGGGCGCAGGCACCCTCGGGCGCCGGGTACGCGCTGGCCGATCGGCGCGTGGTCGCCTCGGCCATCCCCGAGGCGTTCGAGCACGCGGGCCCGCGCCCGCTCACCCCGTTCGCGCGGGCCATGCGGTTGATGCTCGAGGAAGCCGCGCCCGAACTGGCCGACGGCGAGGAGCCGGTGGTCGTGGTGCTGAGCCCCGGTTCGCACTCCGAGACCGCGTTCGACCAGGCCTATCTCGCGCAGACGCTGGGTTTCCCGCTGGTCGAGAGCGCCGACCTGGTGGTGCGCGACGGCGCGCTGTGGATGCGCTCGCTGGGCAGCCTGGAACGGGTCGACGTGGTGCTGCGCCGCGTCGACGCGGAGTTCTCCGATCCGCTGGACCTGCGGCCCGATTCGCGCCTCGGCGTGGTCGGGTTGGTCGAGGTGTTGCGCAGGGGCGCGGTGACGGTGGTCAACACGCTCGGCTCCGGGCTGCTGGAATCGCCCGCGCTGAGCGCGTTCCTGCCCCGGATCGCCCGCTCCGTCCTCGGCACCGACCTGCTGCTCGACGGCACGCCCGCCTACTGGGGCGGCGACGACACCGAGCGTGCGCATCTCGTCGCGCACGTCGGTGACCTGGTGATCCGGTCGGCGGTCGACGGGTCGACCATCTTCGGGCCCAGCCTGGCCGCCGCCGAGCGCGCCGAGCTCGCCGCCCGGATCGAGGCCGAGCGGTGGAAGTGGGTCGGTCAGGAACCCGCGGAGTTCTCGGTCGCGCCCGCCGTCGAAGGCGAGGCGGGATTGAAGCCGGCGCCGGTCGGGATGCGGTTGTTCTCGCTGGCCCGCCGTGGCGGCTACACCGCGATGTCGGGTGGGCTCGGCCAGCAGCGGATGCGGCTGGAGCCGACCCGCAGCGTGATCAAGGTGGCGGCCAAGGACGTCTGGGTGCGCGCCGCACCCGCGACCGCGCCCGCCGTCGGCGCCGAGACACCGCACGAGGAGCGGCTGCGTCGCGCCGTGCCGGTGGTCGAGGCGGTCAGCTCGCCCCGTGTGCTCAACGACCTGTTCTGGATGGGCCGCTACAGCGAGCGCGCCGAATCGGTCGTCCGCCTGCTCGCCGCGACCCACGACGTCTACCAGGACTACCGCTACCGGCCCTGGCTGGACGGCGCCGAGGCGCTGCCGATCCTGATGCGCGCGCTGTCGGTGACCACCGGCACCAACGCGCCGGAATCCGTGCTGCCCAATGGAACCGCGCCGGTCGGTGCGCTCGTCCGGGTGTCACCCCCGGCGGACGCGGGCGCTGACGGATCCACCGCGCCGGATTCCGCGGTGCGGGCGGCATCCGCCGCCGCGCCGACCGGCTCGGCCGACGGTGCCGCCACGGCCCAGGAAACCGACCGATCCGCCGAGCCGGGGACCGCCTCTCGGGCCCCGGCCGCTGACGGCGCTGCTCCGCCGCCGGAAACCGGGAAGCGGCGCCCGGCCGCGGACGACACCGGCGCTCCGGACCCGGGCGATGCGGAGGCAACGGAACCGGAATCCGGCGACCCGGAAGCCCCGTGGGAGCGCGCGGGCACCAGCGCGCTCGCCCGCGCCTTGCGCACCACCGGTACAGCCGCCGAGCGGACGGCGGAGCAGTCGGGAGACAACGAACCCGCCGTGCCGCGCACGCGACAGAAGCAGGGGCAGTTCACGACCCGGCCGATGGACGCCGCGGGCGGCGGTGGCGCGGGACGACGGACCGTCGCGGGCGCGTCCGCCGACGGCTTCGCGTACCTGTCCGCGCTCACCGGCGACCGGAACCTGCCGGGGTCGCTGTCCTATGCGGTCGACCACTACGGATCGGCCGCCCGCGCCGTGCGTGACCAGCTCTCCGCCGACACCTGGATGGTCATCGGCGCCGTCGATCGCGCGCTGGCCGAATTCCGGGCCGCCAGTACCGAAAAGGAGACCGCGCTCTCCTCGGTGCACGCGCTCGCGCTGGCCGCGCTGCTGTCGCTGTCGGGGATCGGCGCGGAGTCGATGGTGCGCGACACCGGCTGGTACGTCATGGACATCGGCAAGCGGATCGAACGCGGACTCGCGCTGACCTCGCTGCTCAATGCCGCACTGGCGCAGGCGAGGTCGCCGGAGGTGGAGCGGGTGGTCACCGACTCGGTGCTCGTCACCACCGAGTCGGCGGTGAGTTACCGCCGCCGCCACCGTGGTTCGGCGCATGTCGCCGCGCTGGCCGGATTGCTGCTGTTCGACGCGGGCAACCCGCGCTCGCTGGTGTACCAGCTCGATCGGCTGGAGGCCGACTTCCAGGCGCTGCCCGGCGGCGCGGGCGCCTCGCGTTCGCAGCGGCTGCTCGCCGACGCCCAGCGCATGCTGCGCCGCGTCGACCCGGCCGACCTCGAACAGACCGACGCCGAGGGTGTGCGGACCGAGCTGGTGGAACTGCTGGAGGGGGTGCACTTGCGGCTGCGCAAGCTGTCGGAGTCGTTCGAGACCACCAAACTCGCTGTGCCGGTGGGTATCCAGCCGCTGTGGGGCAATACCAGGATGGTCGGATGAGCAGGCGCTACCGGGTGGTGCACCGGACCACCTACAGCTATTCCGACGAGGTCACCAGTTCCTACGGCCGGGCCTATCTGACCCCGCGCGAATTCGCCGGTCAGCGGCAGCTCGAGCACGAGATCCACATCGACCCGGTGCCGTCGGACCGTTCGGTCGGCACCGATGTCTACGGGAACACGACCACGTATTTCCATGTGACATCGGAACATCGGACGCTCGAGGTCACCGGCGAATCGCTCGTCGACGTCGACGGCGAGCACCCGTCGACGACGCCGGGCGCCGACGTGCCGTGGGAGGCGGCCCGGCCGAGCACGGCCACCGGGCCGCTCGCGGTCGAGTTCACCCTCGACCTGCTGCCGCCCGAGATCACCCCGGAGGTCGCCGAGTACGCCGCGCAGAGCTTTCCGCCGGGCAGGCCGCTGCTCGAGGCTGTGACCGAGCTGAACACCCGGATCCACCAGGATTTCCGGTACCGCTCCGGCTCGACCACGGTGAGTACCAGCGTCGCCGACGTCTTCGTCGCGCGCGAGGGGGTCTGCCAGGACTTCGCCCGGATCGGCGCGGCCTGCCTGCGGTCGCGTGGCCTGGCCGCCCGCTACGTCTCGGGCTACCTCGCGACCGATCCGCCGCCGGGCAAGGAACGCATGGTCGGGGTGGACGCCACCCACGCCTGGGCGGCCGTCTGGCTGCCCGGGACCGACGAGACCGACCGCACCGGCCGCTGGATCGCCTTCGACCCCACCAACGACCAGTTCGCCGACGAGCGCTACGTGACCGTGGCGTGGGGGCGTGACTACCAGGATGTTCCGCCACTGCGTGGCATCATCTACACCGACGCCAAACAGTCCACGATCACGGTCTCGGTCGATGTTGCCCCGGTGGAGGTGTAATCCCTTGCGTGATTTCGTCTGCCCGAACTGTGGGCAGCAGCTGGCCTTCGAGAACTCGGTCTGCCTGTCGTGCTCGAGCCCGCTCGGCTTCAGCCTGCGGGAGCGCGCGCTGGTGGTGATCGGCGATCCGCCCGGTGACGCGGCGATCGATCACGCGGGCGGCGTCGTCGACGGCGACCGGTTCCGGCTGTGCGACAACCTGCATGTGGCGCAGTGCAACTGGCTGGTCTCCACGACCGACCGCAGCGCGGGGCCGATGCTGTGCGCCTCGTGCGCGCTCACCCGGACCAGGCCCAACGACGCCGACGCCGACGGCTTGGCGGCGTTCGCCGAGGCCGAGGCGGCCAAGCGCCGCCTGATCTTCGAACTGGTCGAGCTGGGTCTGCCGATCGTCGGCCGCGACGCCGATCCCACCCACGGCCTGGCCTTCGATCTGCTCTCCAGCCGCACCGACGGCGTGCTGACCGGGCACATCGACGGGGTCGTCACCCTGGATCTGGCCGAGGCGAACGACCCGCACCGCGAACAGCTGCGGATCGAGATGGCCGAGCCGTACCGCACCCTGCTCGGCCATTTCCGGCACGAGATCGGGCACTACTACTTCACCGTGCTGGTCGCCGACGACGAAGCGCTGCACCGATTCCGGGACCTGTTCGGCGACCCGTACGCCGACTACCAGGACGCGCTGAACCGGCACTACTCGCACGGTGCCCCGCCCGGCTGGGAGAGCGACTACGTGTCCTCCTACGCGACCATGCACGCCGCGGAGGACTGGGCCGAGACCTTCGCGCACTACCTGCACATCCGCGACACCCTCGACACCGCCGCCGCCTTCGGCTTCGCCCCGGCCGGCGCCACCCTCGATCGTCCGCAGGTCGGGCGCGCCGGTTTCGACAAGATCATCGAACTGTGGCTGCCGCTGGCCTGGTCGCTGAACATGGTCAACCGGTCGATGGGACACGACGACCTCTATCCGTTCGTGCTGCCCGATCATGTCCTGGAGAAGATGCGCTTCGTCCACGAGCTGTGTGAGCGCAGTGACTCCGCGGCTGCCCAGGTGGTCGCCTAGGGGTAGGCGATTTGCCCGATTTCGCTGCGATGTGAGTCACAGCTGACTACCCTCTCGGTTTGAGACTAGCGAGTCTCAAACTCGGTGCTCGATGAGGATGGCTATGAACTCACCGCTGATATCCGTCGGATTGCCGCTGGCCCTGGCCGTGGTCATGTTCGGCCTCGGCCTGTCGCTCACCACCGCCGACTTCACCCGGATCGCGAAGAGCCCGCGGGTGGTCGCCATCGCCCTGGCCTGTCAGCTGATCGCGCTGCCGGTCATCGCGTTCGGCCTGGTGCTGCTCTTCGATCTGGAGCCGATCCTGGCGGTCGGCATGATGCTGCTGGCCGCGTCGCCGGGCGGGACGACGGCGAACCTGTTCAGTCATCTGTTCCGCGGTGACGTCGCGCTCAACGTGTCGCTGACCGCGGTCAACTCCGTCATCGCCGTCGCCACCGTCCCGCTGGTGACCAACTTCGCGATCGACTACTTCGACCCGGCGGGCAGCGGCGACTCGGTCGGCCTGCAATTCGGCAAGGTGGTCCAGGTGTTCGCCATCGTGCTCGTCCCGGTGGGCATCGGCATGCTGGTGCGCCGCTGGGCGCCGGCGTTCGCCGAGCGGATGGACCGCCCGGTGCGGATCGGCTCGGCCGTCATCCTGCTGCTGGTGATCGTCGGTTCGCTGACCGCCGAATCCGAGGACTTCTCCACCCACTTCCCGAAGATCGGCGCGATCGCCGTGCTGTTCTGCGTGATCAGCCTGACCATCGGGTTCTTCGTGCCGCGACTGCTCGGTGCGACGGGCCGTCAGTCCATCGCCTGCTCGATGGAGGTCGGTGTGCACAACAGCACGATCGCCATCACCATCGCGCTCAGCGTCCTGGACAGCACCGAGATGGCGGTGCCCGCCGCGATCTACGGCATCCTGATGTTCCCGACCGCCGCCGTCTTCGGGTTCCTCATCACCCGCCGCCGCACCAGGACCGCGGTGGCCGCGGCCGAGTGAGGCTCAGGCGTGCGCCGCGTAGATGTGGCGGGCGAGTTCGTCACGGAGGGCGCCGAATTCCGGGTGCGCGCGGATATCGGCGAAGTCGGGGCCGACGTCGTCCTTGAAGGTGAGCGTCACGTCGTGGACCACGCGGCCGGGGCCCGCGCCCATCACCAGGACGCGGGTGCCGAGCAGCACCGCCTCCTCGATGCCGTGGGTGACGAACAGGACGGTCTTGCGGCGGTCGCGCCAGAGGGTGCGCAGCTCGCGTTGCAGACGTTCCCTGGTGAGGGCGTCGAGGGCGCCGAACGGCTCGTCCATCAGCACGATGCCCGGATCGTTCACCAGCACCCGGGCGATCTGGGCGCGCTGCTGCTGACCGCCGGACAGCTCGTAGGGCTTGCGCTCGGCGAGCTGGTCCAGGCCGACCAGCTCGAGCAGTCGATCGGCCTGCGCGCGGCGCGTCTTCCTGTCCACACCACGGACTTTCGGGCCGAACTCGACATTGCCGCGCACCGACAGCCAGGGGTACAGCGTGGCCTGCTGGAACACCACCCCGCGATCGGGGTCGGGGCCGTCGACCACCCGGCCGCCGACCCTGACCTCGCCCCCGCTGGGCGGGAGGAAGCCCGCCAGGATGTTCAGCAGCGTCGATTTGCCGCAGCCGGACGGGCCGACGACACAGACGAATTCGCCGGGCTCGATGGTGAGGTCGGTGGGCGCGAGCACCTCGACGTCACCCTCGGGACCGGGGTAGCGCTTGCTCACCCCGGTCAGCGTCACCCGCTCGGCGGTCACGAGGACGCGCCCGCCGCGGCCGTCGCCGAGATGCCGTCGCGGTACTGCTGCTCGCTGCCGACCGCGGCGATGCCGCCCTGGCTCAGCAGGAATCGCGCGGTGCCGGTGAGATCGTCGCCGAAGCCGCCGCCCAGGTAGCGCGGTCCGGCCTGCTCGGCGGCGGGCAGGTACTGATAGCCCGCCAGCTGGGGGACGACCTGGTCGGGCGCGATACCCAGCTGCGCGCCGAGGGAGACGGCGGCCTCGGCGGGCTGGGTCCGCAGCAGGCCCACCGCGTAGTCCTGCACCTTCGCCCAGGTCTTGGCGAAGGCGGCGTTGTCGGCCAGGAACTTGCGGCTCGCGAGCGCCACGTCGTAGGTCGGCGCGCCCGCGGCGGCGGTCTCGGCGCTGCTGGTGAGCACGGTGCCGCCCGCCGCCGTCAGCTTGGACAGGGTCGGGTCCCACACCCAGGCGGCGTCGATCTGATTGCCCTGCCACGCACCGGGAATCGCGTCGGGCTGCAGGTTGATCAGCTCCACCTGGCCGGTGAGTCCGGCCTTGTCGAGCGCGGCGAGCAGGCTGTAGTGCGAGGTGCTGCCGAACGGCGTCGCCACCTTCTTGCCGCGCAGCCCGGCCAGTGCCGTGATCGACTTGTCCTTCACCACCAGCGATTCCGACGTGCCGATGACATCGTGGATCCACACCACCTGCACCGGCAGGTTCAGCGGCGCCGACAGCGCCTTCGTCGCCGGGCTGGAGCCGAGCGTGCCGATATCGAGGCTGCCCGCGCCGAAGGCCTGCACCACGTCGGCGCCGGAGGCGAACTGGCTCCAGGTGATCTTCGCGTTCGGCAGGCACGCCTGCAGCAGATTCCGGTCCTTCACCAGCAGATCGGCATTGGGGATCGCCTGGAACCCGAGGCGAACGGTGCTGGTGACACCGGTATCGGCGGCGAACGGGCAGCTCGCCGCGGCCGAACCCGTGTCCTCACGACCGGATTCCACGCAGCCCGCGGTGACGGCGACGACAGCGGACAGCGCGACCGAGGTCGCGACGACCCCGCGCAGTGCGGATTTCATACTTTGCCTTTCCATGGGACGGCCTTGGTGCCGATGAAGACGATCGCCGCGTCGAGCAGCATGGCCGCCACGCCGATCACGATGATGCAGGCGATGGTGAGGGGCGTATTCAGTTGCGTGCCCGCGATATACGCGAGGCCGCCGATGCCGGGGATACCGTTGTTGAGTTCGGCGGCGACGACCGTGGTCCAGGCGAACGCGGTCGCGATGCGGATGCCGCTGATGACCGTTGGCAGCGTCGCTGGCAGCACGACGAGCGCGACCACCTGGGCGCGGCCGGCGCCGAGTGAGCGCGCGGCGTTCAGGTAGTCCCGCTTGACGCCGAGCACGCCGTCGAGGGTGGCGATGACGATCGGCGGGAACGCGGCCAGGAACAGCAGCCAGATCTTGGAGGTGTCACCGATGCCGAACCACACGATCAGCAGACCGATGTAGCCCAGCGGCGGCAGCGCGCGCAGGAAGTTCAGCACCGGTTCGGCCACCCAGCGCACCGGCGCGACCATCCCCATCACGAACCCCACCAGCGGACCGACCAGAATCGCCGCCCCGACCCCGACCGCGATCCGCTGCAGACTCGCCAGCAGATGCTCCCAGAGGAAATACCCCTGCTCCCCGATGACGACCCGATCCACCCCCTCGGCGATCCGATGCCGGGTATTGGCCCGCACGAACGCGTCCCACACCGCCCGCGGCGACGGCAGATACAGCGGATCAACCAGCCCCGCCGCCGTCACCACGGTCCACCCCGTCAGCACGAGGCCGACCGCGACCACCGCGGCCAACGCCCGCCGCCCCCGCCCGCGCCGCGGACGCGATCCGGCCGACGGCGCGGGCGTGGACCCGACCGCCCGCTCCTCCGTCGCCTCCGCCACTTCGGTCACGCCGACTCCTCCCACCAGGGTGTCGGCGGTGGATTCGGCGACACATGCGGGGTCTGACGCTATCGGCGCAGGTAGCGGCTCCGGGAGGGTAAAAGTCGAGCTGAGCCGAAGTCGGGTCGGTCGCCTGGCTCAGCGCTCAGTCGGTTTCCTTCGGATGGCCGGGCATACAGCGCTCGAGCAGTACCCGACCCGCCGTGCGGCTGCCCTTGGGCGCGTGGTCGACGAAGTACCAGAGCCGCCCGCCGTCGGTGAACTTGTACTGGAACCGCTCGAACGTGCGGCCCTGGTATCGGCCGTAGCGGAGGTCGGCCTTGAGCGGGTAGAGCCGGGCCGAGACGGTTTCGGGCTCGCGGGTGAGCTGGTCCCAGGCATCGACGATGGCGTTGCGCGCCGCTGCCAGGCAGTCGGTCCAGCCCTTCTGCGCCTGGCTGGTGATGAAGACGATCTCGAACTCGGCCCGTTTCAGCGGCCGCGGTACCTCCGAGCGGCGGCTCACTCCCCGGCCCCTGGAGCAGGTACTGCTTCAGGGTCATCCAGGTAGTGCAGGTCCGAACCGTCGACGCTGAGCGCCGGGTCGGCGTACGCGCGCGCCGTTTCCTTCCACGATTCGAGTGTGGTGCCGAGCCGGTCCACCCGGCCGACCGAGATCCCACCGCGCGCGATGGCGAGGAACTCGCCGACGAACTCGATCCGGGCCGACTCGGGTAGCAGCTCCAGCCAGGGGAAGACGACAGCCAGGCGCGCCACCATGCGTTCCAGCATCTCGTCGTCCATGGCGACAGTCAGCAACTGCATCAGGACGCCGAGCGCGTCGGACGCCGCCGCCTCGGCATCGGCACTCGACAGCCGGACCGGCGGAGCCGAGCGGCGAACGAGGATCACGTCCCCGTTCGCCTCCATCTCCTCGATGATCCGGTTCGGGTCACGCAGGAACTCGGACCAGGTGGCTGTCGCGCTCATGCGCCCAGATTATCAGAACTAGTTCAGATAACCCCGTGATCAGGCGCGGAGGCGTTCGCGGCGGAGGCGGTCGACCTCGGGGAGGTCGAGGGGGGCGAGGTCGGTGGGGGAGATGCCGAGGGCTCGGGCGATGAGGAGGTCGGCGAGTTCCGGGTTGCGGGCCAGGGCGGGGCCGTGCAGATAGGTGCCGATGACCGAACCCTGGACGACGCCTTCGGTGCCGTCGCCGACGCCGTTGCCGACACCGCGGGTGACCTTGGCGAGCGGGGCGGCGTCGGGGCCGAGGCGGGTGCCGCCGCGATGGTTCTCGAAGCCGGTCAGCGGGGCGGACAGGCCGTCGAGGACGGGGGTGGTGGTCACCTCGCCGATGGCGCGGGTTTCCTGCGGGGAGGTGGTGACGTCGAACAGGCCGACGCCGTCGACCTTCTCGCCCGCCGAGGTCTCGTACCAGTTGCCGAGCACCTGGATCGCGGCGCAGATCGCGAGCACCGGGGCGCCCTTGGCGGCGGCCTGCTGGAGGCCGGGGTACTGCCGCAGGTGCCGGGTGGCCAGGCGCTGGGCCGAGTCCTCGGCGCCGCCGAGGGTGTAGATGTCGAACGAGTCCGGCACCGGGTCGGCCAGGGTGATGTCGATGATCTCGGCGTCGTAGCCGCGCATGCGGAGCCGCTGGCGCAGCACCAGCGCGTTGCCGCCGTCGCCGTAGGTGCCCATCACGTCGGGCAGGACGAGGCCGATGCGAATGGTCGACTCACTCATGCGCGCGCCTCCAGGTCACGGTTCAGATCGCGGAACGCGGTGTAGTTGGCCAGCACCTCGACGTGCCCGGCCGGGCAGGAGGCGATGGCGCGCAGCGGGTCGGGGATCAGGGTGTGCTCGACGCCCGCGTAGGTCAGGCGCACGGCCAGGTCGGTGGCGCGCTCGCCGGCGGCCACCACCTGCACGCCTTCGAAGTGCTCGAACCGCACGTCCCAGAGCCAGGACAGATCCTCACCGTCGGGTACCTGCCCGTTCACCGCGATCACCAGACCGGCCGAGGTCGGCTCGATCATCGACAGCGCCTCCTGCCAGCCCGCCGGGTTCTTGGCGAGCAGCAGTCGCGCGTCGTGCTCGCCGACGGTGACGGTGCGGTAGCGGCCCGCGATCTCGCGCACGGTGCCGGTCGCGTCGGTCGCCTTGGCCGGCTCGGCGCCCATCGCGACCGCCGCGGCGACGGCCTGCGCCGCGTTGCCGCGGTTCGCGCGGCCGGGCAGCGCAAGGTGCAGCGGAGCGCGGAAACCGTCGGGGCCGCACAGGTCGTCGCCCTCGAGCCACCAATCCGGTTGCGGACGATGGAAATCGGCGCCGGTCGAGCGCCAGTTCTCGCCCTCCCAGACGATCGGCTCGCCGCTGCGCGGACAACTCGTCGCGTCGACGGCCCAGCCGCTGCCCGCCGCTACCCACACCACGTTGGGGTGGTCGTAGGCGATGGAGGCCACCAGCACGTCGTCGCAGTTGGCGATGACGACGGTGCCGGGATGCCGGGCCAGTCCGGCGCGCAGCTTGCGCTCGATCATGTTGATCTCGCCGACCCGGTCGAGCTGGTCGCGGCTCAGGTTCAGCAGCACGACGGCGGCCGGGTCGAGCGCGTCGCTGACGTGCGGCAGATGCAGCTCGTCGACCTCGATCGCGGCCAGCGGCACCCCCTGGTGCACGCTCAGCGCGGCGACGATGCCCGCGTCCATATTGGCGCCGTCGGCCTGGGTGGCGACCTGGCCGAGGGTGCCGAGCGCGGCGGTGGTCATCCTGGTGGTGGTCGACTTGCCGTTGGTGCCGGTGATCAGCACCGTCCGCCTGCCGCGACCGAGCTGCGTCATGATCGTCGGATCGATCTTCAGCGCGATCAGGCCGCCGATCATCGAACCCTTGCCGCGACCCGCCTTCTGCGAAGCCCACGACGCTGCCGCCGCCGCTCGCAAAGCCAGGCGCCCACGCACCGAGATGTCTGCCACGCCGCGAGTCTATGTGCGCGCGGTCGCGGGCCGCGTGCGGGAGCGGTGTGAGGTACGTCAGCCCATCCGTGCGACGAGGGTGCGCACGATCTCGGCGGTGACCTCGTCGCGCCAGATCTGGAAGTGCGCGGGGCTGTCCAGGCCGCCGACCGAGGAGTCGCCGCTGACCGCGAACGCGAAATTCCCCCGATGACAGGCCACGGTGGATTCGATGATCTTGCCGTAGGTGCATTCGGTGGCGCCCCACTCCGGAGCCACCGGGTCACCGGTGAAGCGCTTCGTATCGGCGTAGTAGGCGGCGACGGCGGATTCCTCGCCGACCGAGGAGAACATGACGGTGATCTTGGCGTTGCCCGAGGACGCGGGCAGATCCGGCAGGTCGAAGGTGAACTGACAGCCGCCCTGGGCGATATTGCGCACCGATTCGTCGAGCAGCTGCACGGTCTGCGGCGCGCGTTTCAGGTTGGTGGCCTGCGGCAGGATCGCGGTGATCTCGGCGTCGGTGAGAACGGCGCAGGCATCGGGCCAATTGTCGACGGTGGCGGGCAGCGTCACCGTGATGGGCACGGCGGCCGGGGCCGCCGCGCCGAATTCGATCTCGGGCGGGCCGACCGGACCGCACCCGGACACCACCGCCGCCGCTATCGCGATCGAGCCGAGCACGCGCAGATTCACCAGAAATCCCCCCGCTAACACCGAGATTCGAACAGACGGTCGTTATTGTCGGCTGAACCCGACGCAGACGCAACGCGCGTTCTGGTCGTTCCAACAGTTCACAATCATTCGTCGAACATATTGGGTAATCCCCGAGCGTAGCGATCGGCGTCGATCACCCGCAGCGGCTCGAGTTCGGGCGTGCGGCGCAGCCGGAAAGTGCGGCAGCGCTGGGCCGATGAGCCCGCGACGTCGAGCAGTGCGTTGACCGCGGCGCGCGCCGATTCGTTGGCGCCCTCCATCGTCGCCAGGTCGACATCGGTGCGCACGTAATCGCCTGCCAGGAACAGATTCTCGATCGATCCGTGCGCTTCCGGACGCGCGTCCCACGAGCCCGCGGTATTGATGAGCAACGGATCGGCATTCGCGTTCCGGCTGCCCTGCCAGGTGATCCCCGGATCGAGAAACCAGGAATGGACGTCGGCCGGGCGGAGCAGTTGTTCGCGGTCGTTGAGGTGCGCGGCGAGCTGGGCCCAGACCTCGCGGAAGATCTCCTCGTGCGTGCATTCCACGGCGGGCTTGCCGAACAGCATGCCCGGCGTATTCCAATCGGAGATGTCGACCGAGAGACAGTCGGCCACCGAGCCGTCGCCGAACGAATTCAGCTTGTGCGTCCACAGCTGGTTCTGGCTGATCGAGGTGAGCGACCACGGGGAATCGACGAACGCCGTGTGCCCGCGCGAAATGTGCAGCGGGGAACGGAAATAGATCTGGATGCCGTTCATCCAGTCGACGAACAGGCGATCGGTCGCCGCCAGTTCCGGCGCGAGTTCGAGCACCTGCGGCGACCAGAGTTTGCGCGCCTGTTCGACCGGCAGCGCGGTGACGAAATAGTCCGCCTCGACGGTGCGGGCGCCGGTGGCATCGGTGATCCGCGCGGCGCCGATGCGCTTGTCGCGCACCACGAGTTCCTCGACGCGCGCGCCGAGTTCGAAGCGCACGCCGAGTCCGCGCAGGTGCTGCACCCACGGGTCGATCCAGGCGATATTGGTGGCGTTGTTCAGCACCCGGTCCAGGCCGCCGTCGTTGCCGAGGCCGAGCGGATTGCCGAGGAACTGCTCGCCCATGCTGCCGATGGTGCGGGTGCTGGCCAGATTCTCCTTGGCCGCGACCATGATGCTGGTGAGCGAGCGGGACACGATCGCGCGGAATTCGTGTGAGCGCTCGTGCCCGTGCACGAAGTCATACCAGGAGGTGTGCTCCCACTGGCCGAAGCGGCGAGCCTCGCAACTGCTGTTGAACACCAGCAGCCGGTTGGCGAAGTAGCCGACCTCCGCGGGCGGCATCTTCGTCATCGTCGACAGGGTGGCGGCCAGGGTCTCCCTGATCGCGTCCGGATGGGTGTTCGGGTTGGTGAAGCCGTCGGGCAGGGCGAGCAGGATGTCGTCGGTGTCGCGGCGGGAGAACCTGGCCTCGGGCACGGTGAGCAGGTTGCTCCACACGCCGTCGGCATTGCCCGCGACGGGAATCCGGCGCATGGTGTCGGGCAGGTTCTGATAGAAGCCGGGGAAGAAGCGGAAGCCGTGCTCACCGGGCAGATCGGGCCTGCCGTCGCGGCCGGTGCCGGGGACCGGCACGCTGCGCGCCTTGCCGCCGAAGGCCCTGGCCTCGTAGACGGTCACCTCGAAACCGCGTTCGGCCAGCTCGTGCGCGGCCGTCAGCCCGGCGACGCCGCCGCCGAGGACCGCGACCCGGCGGCCGGGAGGCGCGGCTAGCGCGACACCCGGCGCGCCCGCCACGGCTCCTGCCGATACCACCCCAGCTGCGACTGTGCCGCGGAGAAAAGTCCTCCGCGAGACGGGCCACCGTTGCGCCATATGCTGTTCAGCTGCCTTGCTCGAGTATTGCCTGCGATTTGCTACCACTCTAGAGCGCGGCGAAGACCTGGCTGTTGCGACCTGCACGTCGTTCGCCCGAGCTCGAAACCGACCGGTCGCGCGGAAAACGCATCGCGCGATCGGTCACATGCTAGCCAGAGCCTTCGCGATTGTGCGCTGAATTGGACGTTAGACCTGCACCAGGCCGCGGTCGGGCACCGGGTCCGGTTGTGGTCGCGGCTGCCGGGTGGTCGTCGCGGCGAAGGCGCCGGCGATCACGATCGCGCCGCCGACGAGTGAGGCCACCGACGGCCGCTCGTCCAGGGCCACCCAGGCCGCGGCGATGCCGACGACCGGCACGAGCAGCGACAACGGCGCCACCGTGCCCGCCGGATAGCGGCTCATCAGATACGTCCACAGGCCCGATCCGCACACGGTCGCGAGCAGGGCGATATAGGCGAGCGCGGCCAGCGCGGGGAGCCCGGCGGTGGACGAGACCGCGGCGCCGAGCGCGCGGAAACCGGTGTCAGGCCCCTCGACAGCCAGCGACAGCGCCAGCAGCGGGAGCGGCGGGATCACCGACATCCACAGCGTCAGATGCAGCGGATCGAAGCCGGGGGAGTTGGCGCCGGCCTGGCGCGCGCCGATATTGCCGAACGCCCACCCCAGGCCGCCCGCCAGCGTCAGCAGGACCGGGAGCAGCGTCGCATCGGCCAGCCGATCGGCGCCGATGACGACCATGCCGAGCACGGCGACCGCCAGGCCCGCGACCTGCACCGGCCGCAGCCGCTCGCGCAGCGCGACGGCACCGAGCACCACCGTGAACGGCGCGGACGACTGGAGCACCAGCGAGGCGAGGCCGGTGGGCATGCCGGTGCGCATCGCGGTGAACAGGAAGGCGAACTGCAGGATGCCGAACCCGGTGCCGTAGAGCAGCAGCCAGCGGGTACGCACGGCGGGACGCGGAATGAAGACGAGCACGGGGATCGCGATCACGGCGAACCGCAACGCGGCGAAGAAGAACGGCGGGAAGTGGTCGAGGCCGATCCGGATGGCCAGGAAGTTCAGGCCCCAGAGCACGACGACGGTCAGTCCGAGCAGGCGGTCGCGGGTGGTCACGCCCTAATCGTGCGGTTGGCGAAGCATCAGGACAATCGAATAAAAGTGGATCAATAAAGTAGATTTACTTCATGTTTTCCATTGACCGACTGCGGATTCTGCGCGAGCTGGCCGATCGCGGCACGGTCGCCGCCGTCGCCGAGGCGCTGTCGATGACGCCGTCGGCGGTCTCCCAGCAACTGAAGGTGCTCGCCAGGGAAGCCGGCGTCGCGTTGCTCGAGCCGGACGGGCGCCGGGTGCGGCTCACCGACGCCGGACAGGCGCTGGTGCTGCGGGCCGATGACGTGCTCGCCGCGATGGAGCGGGCGACCGCCGAGATGGCGCACTACCGCGGCTCGCCGCGCGGGCAGGTCAGGGTGGCGTCGTTCCCGTCCGGCGCCGCGCTGTTGCTGCCGCCGGTGCTCACCGCGCTGTCCGGCAGCGGCGTACAGCTCGTCGCGGGCGACGAGGACCTGCCGCCGTCGGCGGCGCCCAAGCTGCTGGCCGACTACGACATCGTGCTCACCCATCGCGACGAACGCGCGCCATCGCCCGCCGGTCCACGGCTCTCGGCGCGGGTGCTGATGCGGGAACCGATCGACGTCGTCGTCGCGGCGACGCACCCGCTGGCGGGCAGGCCCGCGGTCCGCCCGGAGGAACTGGCCGACGAGGTGTGGGTGAGCGTGCGCGGCGGATTCCCCGTCGACGACGTGCTCGAATCGATCGCCACCATCACCGGGGTGCGGCCGCGGATCGCGCAGCGGCTCAACGAGTTCCGGGTGATCGAAACGCTGGTGGCCTCGGGGTACGGTGTCGCGCTGATGCCGCGCTTCGCGGTCGCGCATCCCGGGCTGTCGGTGCTGCGGCTGGCCGGCGTGCGCGCGGCGCGGGTGTACGAACTGCTCACCCGGCCGCAGGCGCACCGGCGCCCCGCCATCGCCGCGGTGCTCGACGCCTTCGAGGCCGCGGCCCGCGACGTCAGCGCGCGCTGACCGACGCGCACAGCCGCTCGACCAGCGCGCGCAGGACCATGACGTTGGGGATGTCGGCGATCGCGGTCGAGTTCAGCTCGAACCACCTGCCCTCGACGGCGATCTCGGCACAGCCGGAGTCCGTCCGCAGGCCCTGGACCTGGTGCCACGGCACGCTCTTGTTGCGCGTGCCGATCTCGGTGCCGGTCAGCCAGATGTCGCCGAAGTCGAGGCGGTGTCCGGCGTGGACGGCCGCGAGCGCCCGCGGCAGCTGGGCCGCCGTGACGGCCCGCTGGATCCAGTCGCCCCACTGCTCGGCATCGGCGAACGAGCTGTCGAGCACGAAGTGCCGACCGGCGAGATCGGTCAGCGTGTAGGTTGCGACGGTGCTGAGGGGCCCGCCGTCGGCACGGCGGACGATCTTCCGCAGCACCGTCGTCGAGTCGAACCGCGCGACGCCGATGTGCCCGCCCAGCACCGCGACCAGGCCGTGGTCGTAGACGGCGAGCCGGTTACCCGCGGTCTCCCGCTCGTGCCACCACGCCTGCGCCGTGCTCAGGACGAACGCGAAGACGGCGCCGAGCGCGGTCAGCCCGGTGATCCAGGCGATCCCGGCCTGCTCGATGACGAAGGCCAGGGCCGTGACCGCGAGCGCGACACCCGCCACGACGCCGATCACGCGAATCCGGCTCCACGCCATCACCGTCGGTGCGTACGTCGCCCGGTGCTGACCCAGCCCGGCTCCGGCCGCCACACCCGCGATATGGCGCGCGGCATCGACCTCGGACACGTTCCCCCCCGGTTGATCCGGCTACGTCAGTACTGCCCCGGCTGGTACTGCTGGCCCTGGTAGGACTGCCCCGGCGGCGGGAACTGCTGGCTCTGCTGCTGCCCGTGGTAGCCGAAATCGTCGGCGACCATGGCGGCCAGTTCGAGCAGCGCCCGCCTGGTCGGCTTGCTGACCAGCTCGAGGTCGATCTCGGCGCCCTCGGCCAGGTGATCGTCGAAGGGCACGATCTGTACGGCGCGGGTGCGGTCGAGGAACAGCTTGCGCAGCTGGTCCAGGTCGACCGTCGACGCGCCGCGGCGCGAGGCGTTCACGACGACGACGGTCCGCTCGACGAGCTTGCTGTAGCCGTGGTGGTCGAGCCAGTCCAGCGTCGCCGACGCGCTGCGCGCACCGTCGATCGCGGGTGAGGTGACCAGCACCAGCGAGCTCGCCATGTCCAGCACGCCCGACATCGCCGAGTGCATCAGACCGGTGCCGCAGTCGGTCAGGATGATGTTGTAGAACGACTGCAGGATGCCGATCGCCTTGCGGTAATCGGCCTCGCTGAAAGCCTCCGACACGGCCGGGTCCTGCTCGGAGGCGAGCACTTCCAGCCGGCTCGGGGCCTGCGAGGTGTGCGCGCGCACGTCCGAGTAGCGGGTGATGTTCTGGTCTTCGAGCAGGTTGCGCACCGTCGAACGGGTCTGGCGCGGCACCCGGTGGGCGAGGGTGCCCAGGTCGGGGTTGGCGTCGATCGCGATGACGCGGTCACCGCGCTGCGAGGCGAAGGTGGAACCGAGACCGACCGTGGTGGTGGTCTTGCCGACGCCACCCTTGAGCGAGAGGATCGCGATCCGGTAGTCACCGCGGACCGGCTGGTTGACCCGCTCGGCCAGGTCGCGATGGACGACGTCGGCCGCCGACTCGCCCGGGTTGATCATGCCGCCGGAGGCCTTGTGCACAGCGCGGCGCCATCCGCTGCGCGGCGCCTTGCGGGCCCGCTTGAGCAGGTTCAGGTCGTTGACCGAATGGCCCGGCTGACCGGGTGCGGGCACGTGCTGCGGCTGGAACGGCTGATGCTGCTGCGCCGGTCCGCCCTGCCACTGCGGCTGCCCGGGCGGCGGGCCGAGCGGACCCGGCTGGCCGGGCACCTGACCGGGCGGCATGCCACCCGGCATCGGCGGCTGGTACATCGGCGGCGGCGGGGGCGCCCAGCTGTAGATCGGTTCGGACTGCTGGCCCTGCGGCGGCTGCTGCTCCTGCCCGGGGAACTGCGGCTGCTCGGGCGCGCCCGGATACGGGCCGGGAGCGCCGGGGTACGGCTGCTCACCGGTGGCCTGCGGACCGGGCCACGGCTGCTCGGCGCCGGGCACCGGCTGACCGGGCCACGGCTGTTCGGTGCCAGGCACGGGCTGACCCGGCCACGGCTGCTGCTCGGGACCGTTCACGACGGGATGCGCGCCACCGCTCTGGTACGGATCGGGCGCGCCCGGATACTGGTTCGGCGCGAACGGGCCCGGCACGAAGCCACCGGGCTGGAACACCGTCTGCTCGGCGAGCCCGGCGTGCGGCTCGGCCGCGGCGGCCTCGGCGGGCTGCGGCTCGGCGGCGTCGTCGGCCTGCTCGGCGGTGGCGGACGTCGGCTCGAGGTCGTCGTCGGTGGCCGTCTGCACCCCGGCGGATCCGGACGCAGCGTCGGCCGTCTCAGCCGACGGACTCTGCAGCCAGGGCGGAGACGTCGGATTATGGTCGTTGTTGGTCACAGTTCCCCCACTTTGCCCGATGAACGAGCAGGAAGCTCGGCGCTGAATGTGCACCAAAACGCTAGCACGGTGCCAATTTCCGCGCGCCGGGGGCGGCCGCCCGGAGAACCGCTCCAGCCCGGCATGCGCGCAGCTCAACCGGTAGATCCGCACCGAAGCCGACCGGTCGGGCCCGAGTTGTCCACAGCCCTTTCGACCCTGTGCACAACCGGCGAAGGCCGGGCCCGCGCGTCGCGGACCCGGCCTTCGCGGTGTCGAACTAGCGCGCGGCGGCGCGGTTGACCGCCGAGACGACGGCCCGCAGCGACGCGGTGGTGATCGAGGTGGCGATGCCGACGCCCCACACGACCTTGTCGCCGATCGCGACCTCGACGTAGGCGGCGGCCTGCGCGTCGTCACCGGCGGACATGGCGTGCTCGCTGTAGTCGAGCACCCGCACGTCGAAGCCGACGGTGGCGATCGCGTCGACGAACGCGGCCAGCGGGCCGTTGCCGGACCCGGTGATCTCCTGCTCGACGCCGTCGACCTTGACCGTGGCGACGATGGTGTCGACGCCGCCGTCGGTCTCCGACGCGGTCACCTTCTGGCGCATCCGCTCCAGCGGCAGGATCGGGTTCAGGTACTCGGTGGCGAAGACGTCCCACATCTCCTTGGGCGTCACCTCGCCGCCCTCACCGTCGGTGATCGCCTGGATCGCCTGCGAGAACTCGATCTGCAACCGGCGCGGCAGCACCAGGCCGTGATCGGTCTTCATGATGTAGGCGACGCCGCCCTTGCCGGACTGCGAGTTCACCCGGATGACGGCCTCGTAGGTGCGGCCGACGTCCTTCGGGTCGATCGGCAGGTACGGGACCTCCCAGGTGATGTCGGCGACGTCGGCGTTCTGCGCGTCGGCGGTGGCCTTCATCGCGTCCAGGCCCTTGTTGATGGCGTCCTGGTGGCTGCCGGAGAAGGCGGTGTAGACCAGGTCGCCGCCGTACGGGTGGCGCTCGGCCACGGCCAGCTGGTTGCAGTACTCCACCGTGCGACGGACCTCGTCGATGTCGGAGAAGTTGATCTGCGGGTCGATGCCGCGGGAGAACATGTTCATGCCCAGCGTCACCAGGCAGACGTTGCCGGTGCGCTCACCGTTGCCGAACAGGCAGCCCTCGATGCGGTCGGCGCCGGCCTGGTAACCCAGCTCGGCGGCCGCGACGGCGGTGCCGCGGTCGTTGTGCGGGTGCAGCGACAGCACGATCGAATCGCGGCGGGCCAGGTTGCGGTGCATCCACTCGATCGAGTCGGCGTACACGTTCGGGGTGGCCATCTCGACGGTCGCGGGCAGGTTGATGATCAGCGGCTTGGCCGGGGTCGGCGCGATGATCGCCGAGACCGCGTCGCAGACCTCACGGGCGTAGTCCAGCTCGGTGCCGGTGTAGGACTCCGGGCTGTACTCGTAGCGCCACTCGGTGTCGGGGTAGCGCTGCTCGATCTCCAGGCACAGGGTGGCGGCGTCGGTGGCGATCTTCTTCACCGCGTCGCGCTCGGCGCGGAAGACCACGCGACGCTGCAGGATCGAGGTGGAGTTGTAGAAGTGCACGATGACGTTCGGCGCGCCGTTGCAGGCCTCGAAGGTGCGCTCGATCAGCTCGGGGCGGCACTGGGTCAGCACCTGGATGGTGACGTCGGCGGGGATCGCGCCGTCCTCGATGATCTCGCGGACGAAGTCGAAATCGGTCTGGCTGGCGGCCGGGAAGCCGACCTCGATCTCCTTGTAGCCCATCCGGACGAGCAGGTCGAACATGCGGCGCTTGCGGGCCGGGCTCATCGGGTCGATGAGCGCCTGGTTGCCGTCACGCAGGTCGACGGCGCACCACGCGGGGGCGCGATCGATGATCTTGTCGGGCCAGGTGCGGTCGGGCACCGAGATGGGCTCGACCTCTTCGGCGAAGGGCCGGTACCGGAACGACGGCATCGACGAGTTCTTCTGGTGGTTCCAGGCGGGCTGGTCGGCCGGTGCGGGTTTGCCGGGGGCCGTGATGGTGCGCGAAGCGGATACGAATGCGTCAGCCGAGGACATGCAAGTTTCTCCGTGGATGTGAGTGGATTCCCTGGTGGGAGCGGGTCGACCGGCGCGTTGGAACCCCGCGACGGGAGCCGGTCCGTATCAGAACCCGTCGCGGCGGCCGAGAAGAAGTGCCCGCTGCATGATCCTTCGAGCTTACCGCGTGCCCTACCCCGCTGGTAAGCGGCCTGGGGAAACCGGCCGGTAGTAAGCGAGCGGTACGGTTTTCTGCGAATCGCACGCTTGTACGGACCATCGCGTCCGACGAGACGTCACAAAGGAACTCGGATGACCTGGTTACAGCAAGTGGCCGTGCTCGCGGCGGGCATCGCCGCGGGCGGCATCAACACGATCGTCGGCTCCGGCACGCTCATCACCTTCCCCACGCTGCTTGCCTTCGGTTTGCCGCCGGTGACGGCGAACGTGTCGAACACGATCGGTCTGGTCCCCGGCTCGGTCAGCGGGGTGATCGGCTACCGGCGCGAACTGGAAGGACAGCGGTCGCGACTGCTGCAGCTGGGCACCGCCTCGCTGCTCGGCGGCATCACCGGCGCGATCCTGCTGCTCGTCATGCCCGCGGAGGCGTTCAAGGCGATCGTCCCGGTGCTGATCATCGCCGCGCTGATCCTGGTGGTCGTGCAGCCCCGGCTGGCGGCCTGGGTGAAGCGGCGCAGGGCCGACGGTGACGCGGCCACCCCCGCGCACGGCGGCCCGATCCTGCTGGTCGCGGTGTTCGGCACCGGCATCTACGGCGGCTACTTCGGCGCCGCCCAGGGCGTGCTGCTGCTCGGCCTGCTCGGGGTGTTCGTGCACGAGGACATCCAGCGGCTCAACGCGGTGAAGAACGTGCTGGCGCTGATCGTCAACGCGGTGTCGGCGGTGATCTTCATCCTGATCGCCGAGGTGAACTGGCAGGCCGTCGCGCTGATCGCGGTGGGTTCGATCATCGGCGGCCAGCTGGGCGCGAAGGTGGGCCGCAGGCTCTCGCCGAACGTCCTGCGCGCGGTGATCGTCGTCGTCGGCACGATCGCGGTGATCCGGCTGCTGACGTCCGGGTGAGCGGGGGCCGCGTCATGCGGCCCGCCCGGTGGTTGTGACTACCACCAAAGGCCCCTCGGTTGAACACCATTGGCGTTTCACACGGGGTATCCTGCGCTCGGCCATGCGTGATGAGGGAGGTGGCCTGGTGCACAGACGTGCCTTCTTCAAGGCGGCGGGACTGGCGACGATCGCCGGTGCCGTGGGGACGACGCTGACGACCACGGCCGCCGCGGCCGATCCGCGCGAGGCGATGTTCCGTACCTGGGTACCGGAGATCTTCGAGCCCATCCCCGACGCGCCGGCGCACACCGAGGCCATCGTCATCGGTTCCGGCTTCGGCGCCGCCGTCACCGCCTTGCGGCTGGCCCAGGCCGGGATCGCCAACACCGTGCTGGAGCGCGGTTCGCGCTGGCCCAACGACCCGTGGCGGGAGATCTTCACCGGCGACGACCTGCCCGACGGCCGCGGCTTCTGGCACCGCACCAGCTTCACCGGCGTCACCAAGGTGCCGATGAGCTTCGGCAAGTTCGGCGGCGTCCTCGATGTCACCGAGTACCCGGGGATCGACGTGTGGCGCGCGGCCGCGGTCGGCGGCGGCTCGGTGATCTTCACCGGCGCGATGGTGGCGCCCGAGCGCAAGCTGTTCGATCACGTCTTCGGCGGCGTCGTCGACTACGGCGAGCTCGAGCGCGTCTACTACCCGCGGGTGCGCGAGATGCTGCGGCTGGACCCGATGCCCGCCGACATCTACCGGTCCGCGCCGTTCGCGCACTCGCGCGCCTGGGACGACCAGGTCCGCGCCGCGGGCTATCAGCCGGTGGCCAACGACTCGATCTTCACCTGGGACGTGCTGCGCGGCGAGCTGGCGGGCAACTCCCGCGCCTCGGCCACCGCCGCCCGCTCCAACCTGGGCAATTCCAACGGCGCCAAGTTCGACCTGAACCAGAACTACCTGCGCTACGCCAGGGAGACCGGCAGGTCGCAGGTGTACCCGGGCCACCGCGTCGACGCCATCGCCCAGGAGGCGAGCGGCAAGTTCGTGGTCACCGTGACGAAACTGGCCCCGACCGGTCAGCACCTCGGCACCCGCACGCTGACCTGCGACAAGCTGTTCCTCGGCGCCGGTTCCGTCGGCACCTCCGAACTGCTGGTCCGGGCCCAGGCCACCGGCGCGCTGCCCAACCTCAACGAGCACGTCGGCGACGGCTGGGGCACCAACGGTGACGTGGTGCTGGCCCGCGGCGCGAGCGCGGTGGCCGGCCAGGGCCAGGGCGTGCCCAGCGCGAGCCGCATCTTCGACGCGTCCGCCGTCCCGCTGACGCTGGAGAACTGGTACATCCCCGGCATCCCGTTCGAGACCGGCGCGCTCGCGTCGCTCGGCATGGTGCTCGACTCGACCAGGGCCCGCTTCGGCTACCACGGCGGCGGCGTCGGGCTGAGCTGGTCGGCGGGCGCGCAGAACGCCGTCGTCGACGCGGCGCGCGCGGTCGATCACCGGATCGCCGAACGCGCGGGCGCGGTCGCCGAGTACGGCGCGCTCGGCTACGACGCGAACGCCCAGTTCACCGCGCATCCGCTGGGCGGCGCGGTGCTCGGCAAGGCGACCGACGCGTTCGGCCGCGTGCACGGGCACCCCGGCCTCTACGTGATGGACGGCGCGGCGATCCCCGGCAGCACCGCCACGGTCAACCCCTCGCTCACGATCACCGCGCTGGCCGAACGCAATATCGCGGCCGTCATCGGCGCCGGTCGCTGACACTCGCGCGGACGGTCGCGCGCAATGTGACCGATCCGCGCCGATTCGGCCGTACGCTCGGCATGGACGATGGCGTTCGAAGGGAGTACCGAGGTGGCCTCACCGGGCATCGAGCGGGTCGAGGCATTGCCGGACGTGCGGGCCAAGACGCCGTCGCTGCGGACCGATCTGTTCATGCTGGTGCTGGCCATAATCTCGGTCGGGCTGGTCGTGTGGGTCACCTTCTTCCCGGTCTCCGGGACGACTTATCACGCGATCGTGGTCACCGACTGGACGATCTGCGGCATCTTCCTGATCGAGTTCCTGTGGCGGTGGCGCCGGGCGGGCTGGCCGTGGAGCTTCCCGTTCATCTACTGGTACGAAGTGCTCGGCATGATCCCGGTGACCAGCCCGATCTTCCGCAGCTTCCGGCTGCTGCGGATCGTGGTGATCCTGATCCGGCTCGGCCGGGTCGCCGATCGCGCGCTGGGGGAGCGGGTCACCGCGACGGTGGTGAACCGGTTCGTCGGCACCATCGTCGACGTGATCAAGCGCCCGATGACGATCGCGATCCTCGACGAGGTCTCCAAGGTCCTGCGGGCAGGCCACTACACCAAGAACATCGCCGCGGCGCTGGAGGAGAACCACGCCGAGGTCGACCAGATGATCGTCGACCTGATCAAGAACGACCCGGCGACCAGCAAGCTGCGCTATCTCCCGTTCCACGACGACATCATCCGGCTCGTCGCCGACACCGTGTACCGGATGCTGCGCCAGCTGCTCGACGATCCGCGCACCGACGAACTCGTCGCCGACATGCTGCGGGAGAACCTCGATCAGATCAACGACGCGGTGCGCGCAGGCATCAACGTGCCGCCGTCGCACCGCGGGGCGACGCCCGCCGAGCACGGCGTGCGGCACCACCTCGATCAGGTCAAGCGTGCCTGATCTCGTCGCGCGGGGTCGCGTAGCGCACGGTCTCGAAGATCACCAGCAGGGCCAGCACCGCGCAGAGCAGCGTCAGCGCGGCGAGCGCCGGTAGCTTCGTCGCCACCGGGACGAGCGCGACCAGGATCACCGCGGTGACCACGCGGGGGAGCGAGATCGACTTGGTCGCGTAGTATTTCGCCGCGATCACGCCGAGCAGGAACAGGGCGGGCCCGACGTAGAGCGCGATCAGCGGAATCCCGTGCAGCGCGTCGGTGAGCTTGTGGTGCGAGGCGTCGCCGACGTAGTACAGCACCTTCTTCAGCCCGAGCGAGAGCGCGATGACACCGGCGATCATCGGGAAATGCCCGTAGGTGTAGCTGCGCTGGGCGATCTTGATCTGGTGCGCGCCGCGGGAATGCGCGAAGGCGTGCTCGATCGAGATCGCCGCGACGTCGAAGTACAGCCACCACAGCAGGCCCGACACCGCGAGCCCGAGCATCGAGCCGAGCGCGATCGGCCACGAGATCGGCAGACCGGCCACCCCGATGCCGATCGAGACGATGGACTCGCCGAGCGCGATGATGACGATCAGCCCGTACCGCTCGGCGAAATGCGAGGCCGAGTTGATCCGCCAGTCGCTGCCGGCGAACCAGGTCCAGAGCATGTCGCCGGCGATCGCGCCAAGCCACAGCAGGATCTGGGTGAGGCCGTCGGTCATGGCCGCGACGACGAGCAGGCTGGTACCGAGGGTGATCGAGCCGATCGCCCAGCGCAGCACCTGCCCGCGCAGCTGGGAGTCCTCGGCGCTGATCACCCAGAAGATCGAGACGTGCACCAGCCGGACCACGAGGTAGGCGATGGCGAAGACCAGCGGGCCGAACCAGCCGCCGCTGAGGTCGTCGAACGCCTCGGGGATGGTCAGTGCCGCGATGAACGCGCCGCCCATCGCGACGAACATCGCGATCCGGGCGATGCCCTCGTCGGCCCTGACCACATTGCCCAGCCAGGAGTAGGCGATCCACAGCCACCACATCAGCGCGAGCACCAGCCCGGCGCGGACCACGTTGGCCGCGGTCGGATCGTCGGCGGCCAGCGCGGTGACCATGGTGAAGGCGAAGACGATCACGAGGTCGAAGAACAGTTCGAGCTGGGTCACCGAGGCGCCTTCGGCCACCTGCTGGAACCGAGCCCGTCGAGTACCGATCATGCGCACATCGTCGCACCCGGCGCCGTCGTCCGCGCGGAACGGACGGAGCTTTCGCCGTCGGCGCAACCGCTAGCCGACGCCGTAGCGCTCGATCTCGGGATACCGCTCGGCGAAGTCGATGAAGTTCGCGACGACCTCGTTGTTCTCCTTGCGCAGCGTGCGATTGAACAGCACGCCGGGGACGGGCAGCGGGTAGCGCAGTTCGACCCGGAGGTCGACCTCGGTGCCCTCGGGTCCCTCGGCCAGCTCGAACGAGCCGCCGCCCTTGGAGCCGCGGCTGCTGTCGACGACGTCCCAGGACACCCGGTTGTAGTCCCAGGAGTATTCGAGGACCTGCGAATCGGAGTCGCCCATGAAGTGGGCGGTCACGAACACCCGGCGCGGCCTGCCGTCGGGGCCGAGGGGGCCGATGCGGACGTCGCTGTAGGACGGTGACCATTCGGCTAGACGATCGACAGCGAGCAGGGCATCCATGACCTGATCGAGCGGGGCATCCACGGTGAAACGGATGTGGGTCTTCGAGCGCATGTCTATCTGTCCTCCGAACCCCCGCTGTCTTCGCGCCCGATTGTGCACAGTTGTACCAGTGATCGTCAACACGTCTATGGTCTGGACAAATGACCGGGTCAGGGGCGTATTGCCCGCTCGACGGCGGTTTCGATCAGTTCCATGCTCTGTTGCTCGGTGAAGATTCCGGGCAGTGTGAGGTGTTCGACAATGAGCCAATTCAGGGCCAGATACAGCAGGAGCACCGAGGCTTCGTCGCCCGGCTGACCGGACGCCAGGTGGTTGCGGACATTGAAATCGAGGTCGGCCCTGACCCGCTCGGTGAGCACCTCGCGCAGCTCCGGACGCCGGGTCGCCTCCAGCCGCAATTCGAGGAGCGCGAGGTAGGCGGTGCGGTGCGATTCGAGCCGGCCGACCACCTCCTTCATCAGCGCGGTGATGTTCTCGACCGTCTTGGGCCCCTCGCTGACCAGCGCCATCGTCTCCTCGGTCGGCTGCACCACCTCGTAGAAGCGGGTGCCCGCCTGGGTGAGCAGCTCGTCGCGGCTGGTGAAGTAGTTGGACGCGGTGCCGACGGGCACCCCGGCCTGCTTGTCCACCGCGCGGAAGGTGAGGCCGCGCGCGCCCTCGCCTGCCAGCACCTCGATCGCCGCGTCCAGCAGCGCCTGTCGTCGTTCGGGATTAGTTCGCACTTGACACCACTCCGTCTGTAGTACTACGTTCAAACCACTTCATTCAGAGTACAACAACTTAGGCGGTACCCATGCGAAAGCTTGTCTACTACATCGGTGTCTCGCTCGACGGCTACATCGCAGGTCCCGGCGGTGAGGTGGACTTCTATCCGACGCCGCAGAACTACATGGAATGGATGACGGCCGAGTTCCCCGATTCGATCCCGACCCATATCCGCCCGCACATCGGGATGGACCCCGAGCTGCCCGCCGTCAAGTGGGACACGGTGCTGATGGGTCGCGGCACCTACATCCTCCCGGGCGAGCACGTCGAGAGCCCGTTCTCGCACCTGAAGCAGTACGTCGTCTCGTCCTCGCTGGACCAGGCCGATCACCCCGGTGTCGAGATCGTCGCCGGCGATCCGGCCGAGCTGGTGCGCGAGCTCAAGGGACAGGAGGGCGGCGACATCTGGCTGTGCGGCGGCGGGAACCTGGCCGGTCAGCTCATCGGTGAGATCGACGAGATGGTCGTCAAGAGCTACCCGGTCATCGCGGGCGACGGAGTACACGCGTTCACCGGCGTCTTCCAACCGACATCCTTCACGCCGGTGCAGCGCAAGGAATTCGACAACGGCACGCAGGTCACCTGGTTCACCCGGGCCTGATTTCCGCGGTTATCCACAGGTGACGAGCCTGTGTCGTTTTCCACAGGCTGGGGAGGTAGCGGCAAATCCGGTGGACCTGGGCCGGTAGTCTAGGTCGCTGATACCAAGCCTGACTGTCGATCGTGAAGGACCTAGCCGTGGCTCTCGTTGTTCAGAAGTACGGAGGATCCTCGGTGGCCACCGCCGAGCGGATCCGGCGCGTCGCTGAACGGATCGTGGAGACCAAGAAGCAGGGCCACGACGTCGTCGTGGTCTGCTCGGCCATGGGCGACACGACCGACGAACTCCTCGATCTCGCGGAGCAGGTGGCCCCAGCGCCGCCTGCTCGCGAGATGGACATGCTGCTCACCTCCGGCGAGCGCATCTCGAACGCGCTGGTGGCCATGGCGATTCATTCGCTCGGCGCCGAAGCACGCTCGTTCACCGGATCCCAAGCCGGCGTGATCACCACCGGCGCGCACGGCAACGCCAAGATCATCGACGTCACCCCGGGCCGCCTGCAGGAGGCGCTGGCCGAGGGACAGATCGTGCTGGTCGCCGGCTTCCAGGGCGTCAGCCAGGACAGCAAGGACGTCACCACGCTGGGCCGCGGCGGCTCCGACACCACCGCCGTCGCCCTGGCCGCGGCGCTGAAAGCCGATGTCTGCGAGATCTACACCGACGTGGACGGCATCTTCAGCGCCGACCCGCGCATCGTCGGCGACGCGCAGAAGCTCGACAAGATCTCCTACGAGGAGATGCTCGAGATGGCCGCCTGCGGCTCGAAGGTGCTCATGCTGCGCTGCGTGGAGTACGCGCGCCGCTACAACGTTCCCGTTCATGTCCGGTCGTCCTACACCGACAAGATCGGCACCACTGTTTTCGGATCGATGGAGGACATTCCCGTGGAGCAGGCAATCCTGACCGGCGTCGCGCACGACCGCAGCGAGGCCAAGGTGACCGTCGTCGCCCTGCCGGACGAGCCGGGTTACGCGGCCAAGGTGTTCCGCGCGGTCGCCGACGCCGAGATCAACATCGACATGGTGCTGCAGAACATCTCCAAGGTCGACACGGGCAAGACCGACATCACCTTCACCCTGCCCAAGACCGACGGCGCGCGCGCGGTCGAGATGCTCACCAAGCGGCAGGACGAGATCGGCTTCGCGCAGGTCCTCTACGACGACCACATCGGCAAGGTCTCGCTGGTCGGCGCGGGCATGAAGTCGCACCCGGGCGTCACCGCCACCTTCTGTGAGGCGCTGGCCAACGCGGGCGTGAACATCGATCTGATCTCCACCTCGGAGATCCGGATCTCGGTGCTCGTGCGCGACACCGAACTCGACGAGGCCGTGCAGGTCCTGCACAAGGCCTTCGATCTCGGCGGCGAAGAGGCCGCCGTCGTCCACGGCGGAACGGGGCGTTAAGCGATGGGTGTACGGGTAGGAGTCGTCGGCGCGACCGGTCAGGTCGGCGCCGTCATGCGCAAGCTGCTGGAAGAGCGCAACTTCCCGGCCGACGAGGTGCGGTTCTTCGCGTCCGCGCGCTCGGCCGGTAAGACGCTGCCGTGGCGCGGCGGCGAGATCGTCGTCGAGGACACCGAGACCGCCGATCCGTCGGGTCTGGACATCGCGCTGTTCTCGGCCGGTGCCACCATGTCCCGCGTGCAGGCCCCGCGCTTCGCCGCGGCGGGTGTCACCGTGATCGACAACTCCTCGGCCTGGCGCAAGGATCCCGATGTGCCGCTGGTCGTCTCGGAGGTCAACCCCGAGGCCACGCGCAACCTGCCCAAGGGCATCATCGCGAACCCGAACTGCACCACCATGGCCGCGATGCCGGTGCTCAAGCCGCTGCACGACGTGGCGGGCCTGCAGCGCCTGATCGTGTCGAGCTACCAGGCCGTGTCCGGGAGCGGCCTGGCCGGTGTCGAGGAGCTCGCCACGCAGATCCGCGCGGTGGCCGCCGACGCCGAGAAGCTGGTGCACGACGGCAGCGCCGTGGAGTTCCCCGCGCCGAACAAGTACGTCGCCCCGATCGCGTTCGACGTGATCCCGCTGGCCGGCGCGCTGGTCGACGACGGCTCCGGCGAGACCGACGAGGACCAGAAGCTGCGCAACGAGAGCCGCAAGATTCTCGGCCTGCCCGACCTGCTGGTCAGCGGCACCTGTGTGCGCGTGCCGGTCTTCACCGGTCACTCGCTGTCGATCAATGCCGAGTTCGCCGAACCGCTTTCGGTGCTGCAGGCGCAGGAACTGCTGGCCAAGGCGCCGGGCGTGCGCCTGGTCGACGTGCCGACCCCGCTGGCCGCCGCGGGCCAGGACGACTCGCTGGTCGGCCGCATCCGCCAGGATCCGGGCGTCCCGAACGGCCGCGGCCTCGCGCTGTTCATCTCCGGCGACAACCTGCGCAAGGGCGCCGCGCTCAACACCATTCAGATCGCGGAAGTCCTCCTGAACAACCGCTGAGCATCGCCGACGAACGGGCCTGCCCACCGATTCCGGTGGGCAGGCCCGTTTTTCGTGCTCAGGACTCGGTCCGGCGCAGCCCGTCCAGGATGACCGCGAAGGTCAGCTGCCGCTGGCGCTCGTCGGCTTCGCGGGTGGCGCCGAATCCGGCCTTCAGGATGAGCATCAGGTCGTCGACATCGATATCGGACCTGATCGCGCCGTCCCGCTGCGCGCGCCGCAGCAGTGTGCCGATGGCGCCGGGCAGGTCGGCCGGCGCGCCGAGCGTGGCCAGCCGATCCGAGCCGACCGCATCGGCGAGATCGCGCTTCACGCCGTTCTCCCGGCCGAGAAATGCCAGGAATTCGAAGAACGCCGCCCCGGCATCGTCGGCCTCGGACAGTTCCCGCGCATAGGCCGCGGCGCGTTCGACCCGGTCGATGATCGCGGCAGTGAACAGCGCTTCCTTGGTCGGGAAGTGCCGGTACACGGTGCCGGCGCCGACGCCTGCGCGTCGCGCGATCTCGTCGATCGGCACCGAAAGTCCTTCGGCGGCAAAGGCTTCCTGTGCCGCGGTGAGGACCAGCGCGCGATTGCGGCGGGCGTCGGCGCGCAGCGGGCGTGGTTCGTCGGGCACGGTGGCGATTCTAGCGAGGACCGTTGACAACCGGGGCGCTGGTTCCGGATGATAAACGGGTCCATCGTTCCGGTTATGAAGGATGCTCCGATGACCGAAAGCCCGGTCCAGCTCGTCGAGCGGTTGATGACCGTTCTCCCCGCCCGCGACGCGACGGCCTTCACCGCCGAATTCGCCGACGACGCCGTCTTCGAGATGCCGTTCGCGCCGCCCGGCGTGCCCGGCCGCATCGTCGGCCGCACGGCGATCCGCGACGCCCTCCGGCAGGGCTGGGCGGCTACCTCGGCGGTGCAGGTGCACGCCGTCCATCCGCAGATCTACGCCACCGACGACCCCGAGGTCGTGGTGGTGGAGACCGAGGTGGAAGTGACCCGTCCCGGCGAAGAACGTGTCCGGGTCCGCTCCGCGATCAACGTGATCCGGGTGCGCGCGGGCGAGGTGGTGCTGTACCGCGACTACCTGGACTCGGCCCGTTTCCGGCATCCCGGCAACAGCGGCGCCGAGGGGGACTCGCGATCCTGACCTAGCGCCGGATCCCGGGGGTGCGTGGATCGTCGCCGAGGCAGACCAGCACCGCGCATCCCGGCGGAATGCTCGCGAACGGCGCGGCCAGCGGCTGGTTCAGGCACTCGAAGACGGTGCAGCCCGGATAGGCGCCGGGACCGATGCCGAAGACCGCGAGCAGGATGTTGGCGTCGATCAGCCGCGCCGGATCGAACTCCACCGGCGGCTCGACGTACGGTTCGGCGACCGGCGTCGGCGCATCGGTGAACGCCGCGAACAGCCGGCGGAAGAACTCGTGCGGCAGTTCCTCGGGATGCGCGATCACCCCGCTCGCGCCGTAGGCGGTCTCGTTGCCGAACGCGCCGGTCCACATGACCATCAGGTCGAGACCGGGCAGGAAGAAGACGTTCTGCAAGGCGAGCCCCGACATGAAGAAGCCGTCGGCGGGCAGGAAGTCGGGGGACTCCGCGCAGTCGGCGCCCACCCAGAACAGGTAGCCGTAGCAGTGATTCTGCGGTGACGGGGTGCGGGCCGCACGAAGGTAGTCGGCCGAGATCACCCGGTGCGCGCCCCAGCGGCCGTCGTTGGCGACGAGCAGGCCGATCTTGGCGAGATCGTTGGGCGGCAGCAGCAGGTGGGCGTAGCCGTAGGTGTGCCCGGACCGATCCCGCGCCCAGTAGTAGTCCGAGCGGGGGATGCCGAGCGGGTCGAACAGCTCGCGCTGCGCGAACTGCTGCAGCGGTTCGCCGACGGCCAGCTCGATCACCCACGACAGCAGGTCGACATTGCGCTGGCTGTAGCTGAACGTGGTGCCCGGCGGGTTGGTCAGCTCCACCGCCAGTGCCTGGATCGCGCTGTTCGGGTCGACCGGGATCACCGCGGTGATGCCTTCGGTGAGCACGCCGACCTTCATCCCCGAGGTCTCGGTGAGCAGGTTCTCCACCGTGATCGACCGGTGCAGCGCGTCGCCGAGGCCGGTCGGCAGATAGCGGTCGATCGGGGCGCCGATCTCGAGTTTGCCCTGATCGGAAGCGATTCCGGCGAGCAGCGACACCACCGACTTGGTGACGCTCCAGATGTTCCACGCCACGTCGCCGGTCTCGTCGTTGCGCGGGCCCTCCCCGACGAGGCAATTGTGCCGGAACACCTGGACATTGAGCCGGTTGCGGGTGTCGGCGAACCGCAGGGCCTCGTCGAGCTTGGCCGGGTCGAGTCCGACCTGTTCCGGACGGGCGCGTTCGAGGTCGCGCTCGGAGGTCACCGCGCACGTCTTCGGGGTGGTGGGGGCGGCCACCGCGGGTGGGGCGACCAGTGTCGCCGAAGCCAGTGCAGCCACGATCGTTCCCGCGAAAAATCCCCTGATCAGCCCCATACGGCCGAGACTAGCCCGCGCCGCCGTCCGTAACCCGTATAGCGGGGCCGCCCGATCCCCTAATCACGGGCATGTTCATCTACCCGTAAAGCCCCGAACCAGATAGATCGTCGCGCCGACGGCCAGCACCCCGAGGCCGGCGAGCACCGATCCGATCGGCAGCGCGAACCCGACGACGACGCAGCCCAGCGCTCCGAGCACCGGCACCCAGCGCGGTGGCCTGCCCTCGGCCGTGGTCAGCGTGGCCGCCGACAGATTGGCGATCAGGTAGTAGGTGAGGACCGCGAACGAGGAGAACCCGATCGCCGCCCGCAGGTCCACCGTCGCCGCCAGCACCGCGACGACGGCGCCCACCGCCAGCTCGGCCCGATGCGGCACCGCGTAGCGCGGATGCACCGCGGCGAGCGCGCGCGGCAGATGGCCGTCGCGCGCCATCGCCAGCGTGGTCCGCGAGACACCGAGGATCAGCGCCATCAGCGACCCGGCCGCCGCGAGCACCGCCCCGGCCCGCACCACCGGCACCAGCCACCCCGCCCCGGCCGCCTCGACGACCCGCGCCAGCGGATCACCCGCCGCCGCGAGCCCACCGGAGCCGAGGGTGAGCAGCGCGGCCACCGCGACCAGCGCGTACACCACCAGCGCCCCCGCCAGCGCGAGCATGATCGCCCGCGGAATCGTGCGCGCCGGGTCGCGCACTTCCTCGCCGAGCGTGGCGATCCGCGCGTAGCCGGCGAATGCGAAGAACAGCAGACCCGCCGCCTGCAACACGCCGTACGGCCCGATCTCCGCGTCGAGAACCGTTGCCGCCGAATGATCCCCACCGATCCCCACCACGACCACCGCCGCCAGCACCGCCAGCACCAGCCCCACGATCACCCGCGTCGCCAGCGCCGACTTCTGCACGCCCACATAGTTGATCGCGGTCACCACGACCACCACCCCCACCGCCACCCCGTGCGCCTGCGCGGGCCACGCGTAACTCCCCACGGTCAACGCCATCGCCGCGCACGACGCCGTCTTCCCGACCACGAACCCCCACCCCGCCAGATATCCCCAGAACTCCCCGAGCCGCTCCCGCCCGTACACATACGTCCCACCCGACACCGGATACACCGCCGCCAGCCGCGCCGACGACATCGCATTGCAATACGCCACCACCGCCGCCACCCCCAACGCCACCAGCAACCACGACCCGGCCACCCCCGCCGCGGGCCCCAACGCCGCGAACACCCCGGCCCCCACCATCGCCCCCAGCCCGATCACCACCGAGTCCCGCACACCCAGCTCACGTCGCAACGGCAGATCGGAAGTCATGCGCTCATCGTCGAACATCCCCCGGCATCCCGCGACCGGACGCGGCCGGAGACGACAAACGCCGCCAGGTCGATGAGGGAGACCTGGCGGCGTTCGAGTCGAAGGGCCGCCGCGTGGACGGCCCGTCAGGGTGCCGACGCCCCACAAGCGCCTCTCGGCGGGTGGTCGCTCGTAGCGACAAAGGGGTGAGGCCCGGGGCTGTTCGGGCGCCGACAATGGTGTTCAACCAAGGCTCCCTTCGAGCTATTCCGCGCCTCGGATGTGATCCGCGCAACGGCTGCTTGATTGACTCGTTTTCTTGACTTATTCCAGAAAACTGGAATGGTGGATGTTGTGCACACCGAGGAGATGGACGCTTGCCGACTGTTGCGCGAGGCCGGGTTGCGGGTGACCGCGCCCCGGATCGCGGTGCTGGACGCTGTTGCCGCGCTGCCGCATTCGGATGCCGAGACGATCGCGACGGCCGCCAGGGCGCGGCTGGGCGCGGTGTCGACGCAGGCCGTGTACGACGTGCTCAGCGCCTGCGTGCGGGTGGGAATCCTGCGGCGGATCGAGCCGGCGGGCTCGCCTGCCCGGTTCGAGACCAGGACCGGGGATAATCATCATCACCTGGTGTGCCGAAGTTGTGGGCTGGTCGTCGACACCGATTGTGTGACCGGCGCCCCGCCCTGTCTGCAGCCCGCGGACGATCACGGTTTCGCGATCGATGAGGCCGAGGTCGTCTTCTGGGGGTTGTGCCCCGACTGTCGAAACCAGGAGGCCGCGAAATGACCAAGCCGACCACGACGAACACCGGCAATGCCGTCGAGAGCGACGACGAATCGCTGACCGCCGGAACCCAGGGACCGGTCCTGCTGCACGACCACTACCTGATCGAGAAGCTGGCCCAGTTCAACCGCGAGCGGGTGCCGGAGCGCATCGTGCACGCCAAGGGGTCCGGTGCCTACGGTGAACTGGTGGTGACCGGCGATGTCAGCCGCTACACCAAGGCCAAGCTGTTCCAGCCGGGCGCGCGAACCGAATCGCTGGTGCGGTTCTCGACCGTGGCCGGTGAGCAGGGCAGCCCGGACACCTGGCGCGACCCGCGCGGGTTCGCGGTGAAGTTCTACACCGAGGACGGCAACTACGACCTCGTCGGCAACAACACCCCGATCTTCTTCATCAAGGACGCGATGAAGTTCCCCGACTTCATCCGCTCGCAGAAGCGCCTGCCCGGCAGCGGCCTGCGCGACCACAACATGCAGTGGGACTTCTGGACGCTGCGCCCGGAGTCGGCGCACCAGGTGACCTGGCTGATGGGTGACCGCGGCCTGCCCAGGACCTATCGCCACATGGACGGCTTCGGCTCGCACACCTACCAGTGGATCAACGCCGAGGGCGAGCGGTTCTGGGTGAAGTACCACTTCAAGACCGACCAGGGCATCGAGTTCCTCACCCAGGCCGAGGCCGACACCCTCGCCGGTTCCGATCCCGACTACCACCGCCAGGACCTCTGGGAGGCGATCGAGCGCGGCGAGTTCCCGAGCTGGACGCTGAAGGTGCAGATCATGCCGGTCGCCGAGGCCGAGGGCTACCGGTTCAACCCGTTCGACCTGACCAAGGTGTGGTCGCAGCGGGACTACCCGCTGATCGAGGTCGGCACGTGGACGCTGAACCGCAATCCGGGCAACTTCTTCGTCGACATCGAGCAGGCCGCGTTCGAACCGTCCAACATCGTCCCCGGCATCGGTTTCTCGCCGGACAAGATGCTGCTCGGCCGGGTCTTCGCCTACGCCGACGCGCACCGCTACCGCATCGGCACCAACTACGCGCAGCTGCCGCCGAACCAGGCCAAGGCCGCCGAGGTGAACTCCTACTCGAAGGAGGGCGCCATGCGGTACCAGTACAACCCGGCCGACGTGCCGGTCTACGCGCCGAACTCGTTCGGCGGGCCGCACGCCGACCCGGCCGCGGCTGGCGACAGCGGGCTGTGGGAATTCGATCCGTCGATGGTGCGGGCAGGCTATGTCGAGCACGCCGAGGACGGCGATTTCACCCAGGCGGGCACGCTGGTGCGCGAGGTCCTCGACGAGGCGGCGCGTGAGCGCTTGGCCGACAATATCGTCGGGCACGTGCTCGCCGGTGTCAGCGAACCGGTACTGAGTCGAGTATTCGAGTACTGGCGCAATGTCGACGCCGATCTGGGCAAGCGCGTCGAGGAAGGGGTGCGGGCAGGCCGGGAGGGCTGATCCACCGCATAGGAGCGACAGCGGGGCAGGTACGCCGAAAGGCTGCCTGCCTCGCGTCGTGTCCGCAGGAAATGGGTTGGCGCGGAGCGGATTTCGTTCCGCGCCGTCGATGTTTTTCGGTCAGAAGTTGCTGAACCAGTACAGCAGGCTCGCCAGCAACCAGACGATCACGGTCTCCATCGTCGCTCTCCATCTTGTCGGTACTTCCATCATCGCCGAAGAATCGGCCGATGCTGACAAGTTGTTCTTAAGAACCTCTCGAGACGGGCATCGCATCCTTTCTCCAGACACCGGAACAACCGGGTCCGACCGGTCTCGAGGGGTGATCAGTCGGACCCGGCGGTGCAGACCAGAAGGTGGCTCTTCCAGACGCTGAAGACGCACTGCCGACGGTAACCACACCGAAGGACTGGGCCGGAGCTGTTCCGCGGGTGTCGCGGGGTACGCCGACCGGGCCGGTCTGTTCGCGGGGTGACCGGCCCGGTCGTTTGCGTTCGACGGCATTCGCCGTCAGGGTTGAGGGGTGGTCGAAATCGCCGAGCACCGAGAAGCGCTGGACCGTGCCGAGGTACGGCTGCGCGAAGAGTTCGCGACGATGTTCGAGCCGGCGACGATCCATCGTTTCCTGCGCACCTCCTACGACGACTTCGCCGCCAGGGCGACGGTGACTTTGTATCTCCCGTTGCTGGCGGAACGTTTCGGCAGGCAGCGGCTCCAGGCGCTGGCCAAGGTCGAAGGCAAGGTCGCGACGCCGCGTCCGACGGTGCTGTTCCTGTGCACGCACAACGCGGGCCGGTCGCAGATGGCGCTGGGGTTCTTCGAGGAGCTGGCGCTGGGCCGCGCGGTCGCCTGGTCGGGCGGGTCGGTACCGGGCGAGCAGCTCAATCCGGCCGCGGTGGCGGCGATGGCGGAGGTGGACGTCGACATCTCGCGCGAGTATCCGAAGCCGTGGACCGACGAGATCATCCGGGCCGCCGACGTGATCGTCACGATGGGCTGTGGCGACACCTGTCCGCTGGTGCCGGGCGTGCGCTACGAGGAATGGATCATCGAGGACCCGGCCGGTCTGGAACTGGAGCTGGTGCGGCCCATCCGCGACGACATCGGCCGCCGCGTGACGGGCCTGCTCACCGACCTGGGGATCGACGTCAGCGAGCCCGCAGGTACGCCACCCAGCCCCCGTAGCCGGTGATGTCGGTGGCGGCGACGGCGGCGTCGTAGCTGCACGCGAATCCGATCACCGAGCGGCCGTCGGACAGCTCGATGCTGGTCAGCGCCATCGGCGGCGGCAGTTCGGCCAGGAAACGGCCGAGACCGCCGGGGGAGACCAGGAACAGCTCGCCCAGGATCGGCGCGCCGAGGCCGTCGCCGTGGCGGACCAGGCCGGGCTTGGGCGGGGTGGTGTCTAGGGCGGTGAGCCGGTAGGCGTCGCTGGTGGTGATCTCGCCGGCGAATCGGGCGCCGAGCTGTTCGAGCTGCCAGTGCAGCGGCTGGCCGCGCAGGTGCGCGCCGAACACCGCCAGCGGCACACCGGTTTCCACCAGCAGCGGCGGCGGGGTTCCGGTCAGGCGGGCGGCCAGGTCGACGGCGAGCTGGTCGGCGAAGGCGGGGACGACCACCATCACGCCGAACGGCGATCCGGCGGCGGTGGGCGCGCCGGGCACCGCGACGGCGGCGAGATCGAGCAGGTTGCAGAAGTTGGTGTAGGTGCCGAGCCTGCGGTTGATCGCCACCGGATCGGCGGCCACCTCGGCGAGCGACGGATGCTCGGTGGTGGTCGGCAGCAGCAGGCCGTCGTAGCCGGTCAGCAGCGCGGTGGCCGCCGCCCTGGCGCGGGCGAGGGTGTCGAGATCGGTGGCGAAGGCGTGCGCGTCCAGTTCCCGTGCCGCGCCGATGATTCCGGCGACGGTGGGATCGAGCCCGGCCGCGCCCTTGTCGACGAACGCGCCGACGGCCGCGTACCGCTCGGCGACGATCGCGCCGTCGTAGAGCAGCCGGGCCGCGTCGAGCAGCGGGGAGATGTCAATCTCGTGCACCGCTACGCCCTGATCGCGCAGGGTGGCGACGGTGTCGGTGAAAGCCTGCCGATAGGCGGGGCTCAGGGGCGCGAGGTCCTCGGGGCGGGGGATCGCCACCTTCGGCCGGGGTGCGGCGGCCAGGCGCACGTCGGCGGGCCAGGCACGGCTGCGCGGATCGCGGGCGTCGGGGCCCGCCATGGTCCTGGCCGCGGTGACGGCCAGGTCGAGGTCGGCGGCGAAGACGGTGACCGCGTCGTAGTCGGCGCAGGCCGGGACGACGCCGTGCGCGGGGATCACCCCGAGGCTGGCCTTGATGCCGACGATGCCGTGCAGCGCGGCGGGTACGCGGCCCGATCCGGCGGTGTCGGTGCCGATCGCCAGGTCGGCGATGCCGAGGGCGACCGCCGCCGCCGAGCCGGAACTCGAACCGCCGGAGATCAATTCGGGATACAGGGCATTGCGGACCGCGCCGTACGGGCTCCGGGTGCCGACCAGGCCGGTGGCGAACTGGTCCAGATTGGTCTTGCCGAGCACCAGCGCGCCCGCCGCGACCAACCGCGCGACGGCCGCGGCGGTTTCGGTTGCCGGATAGGCGAATTCGGGGCAGGCGGCGGTGGTCGGCAGGCCCGAGACATCGACATTGTCCTTCACGGCGACGAGCAGTCCGGCCAGCGGCAGTTCCTCGCCCGCAGCGATTCGGCGCTCCAGTTCCGCTGCCTCCGTAACCAGTTCGGATTCCGGGCGCAGCGTGATCCAGACCTCGGGACGGTCCACCTCGGCGATCCGCGCGTAGGCCGCGGCGACCCTCGCGGTCGCGGTGTCGAGTAGTCCTGCTGACATGGCGGGGTCTCCTTAATCGCTCATGGACATGGCGGCGACGGCGCGCGAGATGCGGTCGAGCACGACATCGAGCGAGTCGCCGATGTGGGTGTGCAGGAGTCGCTGCGCCAGCTCGAGCTCGCCGGCGAGCACGGCGTCGAGAATGCCGAGGTGCTCGCTGATCGTGGTCTCGATGCGGTTGTTGATCATGAAGTCGTACATGCGCACGTGCCGGATGCGGGAGTTCACCGCGATCAGCGCGCGCACCATCTCGGCATTGCCCGCCGCGGTCAGCAGGGCGACGTGGAATTCCTCGTCGACCACGACGAACCCCGGCTCCTGAGCGGGCGGGTCGGCCTGCAGGGTCAGCCAGCGCTGCTGTTCGGCGCGCAGCAGGCGTTCGTCGTGGGTGACGGTGGGGTCGGTGCGCACCCTGGTCATCCCGCCCAGTTCGAGCGTCAGCCGGAGTTCGTACAGGTCGCGGATGCGGGCCACGCTCGGCCGGACCGGGCTGAACCCGAATTCCTCGCGTTCCAGCAGGCCGTCCGAGCAGAGCATGGTCAGCGCCTCGCGCACCGGCGTGCGGGAGATGCCGAATCTGGTCGACAGCTTCGGCTCGGTCAGGCGCTCGCCGAAGCGGATGTCGCCGTTCATCAACTCCGCGCGCAACGTCGAGTACACGACGTCTCGCAGCGGTCTGCCCGCGCCGTCATCCGGTGCATCCACCCTTGTCGACATGGGTGTATACGCTATCGACCGGGAATTTCTATCAAGTGACAGAAAGTAAGCGTCAGGTTATCGGGTCCTCACACCGCCGCATCTCACCAAGGCCGCGTTCGCGTGGAGAGCACTTCTCAACCACCTTCGAACACGCAGGGAACCTCGGGTGACACAGTCCGCGCGCAGTCTTTCACCGAGCCCACCGCCGCGCTCCCACTCCGCTCACCCGGAAGGGCGACCCATGAACGCATCCGCCGCAATCGTGGCCCTCATCCTTGGCCTGTTCTCGGTCATCGCCATCACCGTCTGGTGGCCCAACCCGCTCGACCGCGAAACGCCCCCACCCTACGAAGAACCCCTGCTCCGCGGCGCGTCCGTCCCTCGCCCGACCCGTCGCGAACATCACTGATCCGGCCGGATAACCAGGTGAGAGTGCCGCGGCGGCTGTAGCATCGCTCGGTTGCGACCACAACGGCATATGAGGGAACGTGAGAACCGACGCGAGACGGGCCACTCCGGCAGACAGCGATCTCGACCCCGGATTTTTCGACGCCGACGCCCAGCAGTCCGTGGCCTGGCTCGCGTGGAGCGACCCGGCCGCGATCGACGCCCGCATCGAGCGGTTGTTCACCGAGACGCTGCCCGGGCTGGAAGCGGTACGGGGTACCGAGGGCCGCCCCTCGCTCGACGACCGATTCAGCGTCGCCGCGTTCGACTGGATCACTGCCCAGATCGAATTCGCCGTCCGTGGCGAGGACGGACAGTACGCGCCCGAAAATGATCATCTCGCGGACCAATTCATCACCTATATCGGCGAGTGGATGGTGCGACGCGTCGAGGGCGTCTGGTTCAACTCTCCCGGGAACGGCGCACCGATCTTCGACCAGTACGGTCCAGCGGTCGGCTACCGATGGTCGCCGGAGTCGACGAACGACCTGGTGGCGTTGCTGTTCATGATGGCCGTGAACAGCGACGACAGTCCGTATGCGTACTTCGTCGACCTGCTGTGCGAGCGCGGACTGGTGTTCGCGGAGGAGCGGAACAGGCCGGATCTGAAGGCGGAGATCTTGGCGTGACCCCGGAAATACGAGGAGCCCCTGACCAGTGAACTGATCAGGGGCTCTTCTGTGTCTCAACCAACACGTCGGGGTGACAGGATTTGAACCTGCGACCTCTTCGTCCCGAACGAAGCGCGCTACCAAGCTGCGCCACACCCCGTGAGGCGAACCTGAAGTAGCTTACAACGAGGTGGTCGGGATTGTTAAACCGGCTGGTCAGGGAGCTAGTTGAGGGCTCGGACCGAGCTGAAGATGCGCTTGGCGGTGGCGGCGTCGATGGCGTCGGGTACGCCGGTGTCGGCGATCATGACCATCACGAAGCTGCCGTCCTTCGCGCCCTTGAACGCGTAGGTGTAGATGGAGAAGGTGGACGCGCAGCCGGGCTTGGGGTTGGGGACGGTGCCGGTGGTCTCGGTGAACATGCCGTCGGTCTTGCCGTCGATCGACTTCAGTGGCTGGGCCGGACCGGGGGTGCCGGTGGCGCCCGTGTAGGCCAGGGGCGCGGCCTTGGTGCCGAGCTCGGCGCCCGCCGCGGCGTGGTCGGCCTGCTTGGAGCCGGTGAGCAGCGACATGGTGCGGGTGGAGCCGGGGCAGTAGTCGCGGCCGTCGGAGGCGTAGCCCTTGCCGATGACGGTGTCGCCCGGCGGTTCGCCGACGCCGCCGATGGTGGTCTCGGTGGCGACCTTCCAGCTCGGCGGCACGTCGTAGGCGGCGCCGCGATCGGGCGAGGCGACCACCTGATAGCCCGAGATGAGCGGCGTGCGGTTGCCCGCGGCGCCGGACGGCGACGGCGTGGTGGAGCTGGGCTGCGGCTTGCTGCTCGACGGCGGCGGCGCGCCGGTGGTGGTGAGGGCGCTGACCATCGACGGGGTGGTGCTCCCGCTCGCGGTGGTGGTCGGGTCGTCGTCACCTCGGGTCAGCGCGAACGCCGTGATGGCGCCGCCGGCCAGCAGCAGGGCGGCGACACCGGCCGCCACCCAGACCACGGCCTTGCTCCCGGACTTCCGTCCGGGCGGGCCGTACGGCGGCTGTCCGTAGGGCTGGTTGCCGTACTGCTCCAACGGCGGCACCTCGCCGTACTGCGGCTGTCCCCACTGCTGCGCGGGATTCGGCTGCCCCGCAGCCGGTTGCGCGCCCCACTGCGGCTGACCTGCGGGCGCGCCCCAGGGCTGACCAGGCTGCCCAGTGGGCGGATTCGTGCCCGGCCACCCCGCGTTCGGGGCCCGCAACTGGGTCGCGTCGGCCTGACCCGGCTGCGGCGACCCCGCCAGTCCGGCAGGGGGGTTCGCGCCGGGCCATGGGGTGGGGTCAGCGGGTCCGCGCAGCTGTGTGGCGTCGGCCTGGCCGGGCTGCCATGGTTGCGGCGAACCAGGTTGTGCTGCGGCGGGATTCGCGCTCGGCCAGGGTGTCGCCGGATTGCCCAGTTGGGTCGGGTCGGCCTGCCCAACGGGCGGAATCCCGCCGGGATGAGGCGCTGGCTCGGCCGGATTACGCAGTTGGGTGGCGTCGGCCTGACCCGGCGGGGGAGCGCCGAGCGGTCCGGCTGGGGGGTTCGCGCCGGGCCATGGGGTGGGGTCAGCGGGGCCGCGCAGCTGGGTGACGTCGGCCTGTCCGGGCTGCCACGGTTGCGGCGAACCAGGTTGTGCTGCCAGGGGATTCGCCCCTGGCCACGGTGTCGCTGGATTCCCCAACTGGGTCGGGTCGGTCTGCCCTGGCGGCGCGGCAGGCGGATTCGCGCCGGGCCACGGGCCGGGTTCGGTGGGGGTGCGCAGCTGCGTGGCGTCAGGCTGGCCGGGCTGCCATGGCTGGGGTGAACCAGGTTGTCCGGCAGGGGGATTCGCGCCGGGCCAAGGCGTCGCGGGATTCCCCAGCTGGGTCGGGGCGGCCTGGCCGGGGGGCGCGGCAGGTGGATTGCCGCCTGGCCACGGGGCGGGATCCGAGGGGCCGCGCAGCTGGGTGGCGTCGGCCTGGCCTGGCTGCCACGGCTGCGGCGAACCCGGCTGTCCGGCGGGGGGATTCGTGCCGGGCCACGGCGCAGGGGCCGAGGGGCCTCGCAGTTGGGTGGCGTCGGCCTGGCCCTGCTGCGGCTGCCCGGGAGGCGAGTTGTCCCACTGCTGGGGGCCCGCCGGCGTCCACTGGGTGGGCTCGGGGAGGCCGGGGGGTGGGCCGGAGCCGTCCCAGCGCAGGGTGGGTGGGAGGCCGGTGCTGCCGGGCGTCCACACCGTGGTGGGATCGGGATTCGGCTGTCCCGGAGGGGGATCCGCCGGTGTGGGAGCGCCCGGGGGCGGGTTCACCGCACCGGGGCGCTGCCACTGCGCGTCGGATGGGTCGGGAGCGCCGGAACCGCCGAATACGGTCGGGTCGTTGCGCCGGTCGTCGGATCCACTGCTCACTGTCATCCCCTACTGACAAACGTCGTTCGGGGCGCAACCCTAGCGGGCGACGGCCTCCGATGCCGAGATGCCGTGGCCGGTGTCGGCCGACGGCCGCTTCGGCGGGGCGCCGACCAGCGTCAGCAGGGTCGCCTCCGGGCGGCAGCAGAATCGGTAGGGCGCCCACGGCGAGGTGCCGATGCCCGCCGAGACGTGCAGCTGGGTGTGCTCGCCCCACTGCGAGGCGCCCTTCACCCGCGACTTGTCGATGCCGCAGTTGGTCACCAGCGCGCCGTAACCGGGCACCACCAGCTGCCCACCGTGCGTGTGACCGGCGAGCACGAGGTCGTAGCCGTCCTCGGCGAAGCGGTCGAGCACCCGGGGCTCGGGCGAGTGGGTGACGCCTATGCTCAGCTGCGCGAGCTGGTTGGGCGCGCCCGCGACGGTGTCGTAGCGATCGCGCTGCAGGTGCGGGTCGTCGACGCCCGCGCTGGCGATGCGGATGCCCGCCACCTCGAGGTCGCGACGGGTGTGGGTCAGATCCAGCCAGCCGCGTTCGGTGAACGCCGCGCGCAGATCCTGCCAGGGCAGCGGGTCACCGTAAACGCGGCGATGATCCTTCTTGAAATACTTCAGCGGATTCTTCGGCACCGGCGCGAAATAGTCGTTCGAACCGAACACGAACAGACCGGGACGGGCCAGCAGCGCACCGAGTGATTGCACGACGGCGGGCACGGCCTTGGGGTGCGAAAGATTGTCGCCGGTATTCACGACCAGGTCGGGTTCGAGCCGGTCGAGTTCGCGCAGCCACTGCTGTTTGAGCTGCTGGCCCGGCATCATGTGCAGGTCGCTGACATGCAGAATCCGCAGCGTCGGTGAGCCGGGCGCGAGGACCGGCATGGTGGCTTCACGCAGGACGAACGCGTTCCGTTCGATCAGCGTGGCGTAGCCGATTCCGGCGACGGCGGCCCCGGCGGCTCCCAACGCGGTTCGGCGGACAGCGGACGTCGAGATAACGGGCATTTGCCCAGCATAGGCGACCCCCTCCCGGAACGGCGCGTGTGTTTCCGCACAAACGGTCGGAAATTCGGTTGCGATGAAAATGTGATGGGACTCCGCCGGGTGAACAGCTAGCGTGAGGCGCATGTCGGAACTGAAATCGCAACTGCGCGCGGATATGACCGCCGCGATGAAAGCCAAGGACACTCTGCGTCTGTCGACCCTGCGGATGCTGCTCGCCGCGATCCAGAACGCCGAGGTCTCGGGAGCGCAGGCGAAGGAACTCTCCGATGCCGAGGTCGTCTCCGTGTTGCAGAAGGAGGCCAAGAAGCGCAACGAGTCGGCGCTGATCTACGAGCAGAACGGGCGTGGCGAGCTGGCCGCCAACGAGCGCGCCGAGGAAGAGATCATCGAGGAGTACCTGCCGACGCAGCTGACCGAGGCCGAGGTGGCTCAGGTGGCCGACACCGCGATCGCCCAGGTCGCCGAGGAGATCGGCGAGCGGCCGGGGATGAAGCAGATGGGTCAGGTCATGAAGGCGGCCACCGCGCTCGCCGAGGGCAAGGCCGACGGTTCGCGGCTGTCCGCAGCGGTCAAAGCCCGCCTCTGAGCGGTCGGACAACGAACAGGGCCGCCGTCCGGAAGGACGGCGGCCCTGTTCACGTTCCTAGCGCGGCACCGGGATCGGGATCGGTGGCAGGCGCGGGATCTGCGGGAGACCCGGCAGCGCGGGCGCGGGCGCGGCCGGCGGCGGCGTGGTCGGCACCGGCACGCGGACCGAGCCGTCGCTGATGTAGATCGTGACGACCGAGCCGGGGATGGCCATGCCGTTCGGCGAACTGCCCATCACGGTGCCCTTGGCCTGCGAGCCGGGGCTGGTCACCGCCGACACCTGGAATCCGGCGCCGGACAGGATCGAGGTGGCCTCGCCCTGCGACTTGCCCGCCACGTCCGGGACCTGGGAGTTGTTCGCGCCGCGGACGTACTTGTCGTCCACCGGCGGCAGGCCGGGCGGCGGGAACCGGTCGAGGACCGGCTTGATGGCGTTGAACCAGGTGCGCGCGGGTTCGTTACCACCGAACAGGCCCGCGGCGTTGCTGGCGCCACAGTTGCGCAGCGGGAACGAGCAGATCTCGCCGGGGGTCGGGCTGTCGCCGTAGACGTAGACCGCCGAGGCCAGCGAGTTGGTGAAGCCGAGGAACGCCGAGGAACGGTGGCTTTCGGTGGTGCCCGTCTTGCCCGACATCGGCGCGGCCCAGCCCGCGGCCCGTGCGGCGCCCGCCGCGGTGCCGCTGACGTCGTCCTTGCTCATCGCGTTGGCGAGAGTGTTGGCCAGACCGGGGTCGACCACCTGTTCGCACGCCTGCTGGGTGAGCGGAACGGCCTTGCCGCTGCGGTCGACGACCTCCTTGATCGGCGAGGGCGGGCACCACTTGCCACCCGAGCCGATCGTGGCGGCCACGTTCGACAGCTCGAGCGGGTTCAGCGCGAACGGGCCGAGGGTGAACGAACCCATGTTGTTGTTCTTGATGTGGTCGGCCAGGCTGGTGTTGCCGTGTCCGGAGGTCCCCGGCTCGGTGTAGGTCCGCATGCCGAGGCGCACGGCCATGTCCACCGCGGCGGCCACGCCGACGTCCTGGATCATCTTCACGAACGTGGTGTTGGGCGAGGTCGCGAGCGCGTCGGTCACCGACATCGACCCCGGGTAGTTGCCCGCGTTCTTGACGCACCACGAGTCGGCCGGGCAGCCCGGCGAGTTCGAGTAACCCATGCCCTTGGCGGCGTAGGTGCCCGGCACGTCCACCTGGGCGGCGATGCCGAGGCCCTTCTCCATCGCGGCGGCGGTGGTGAAGAGCTTGAAGATCGAGCCCGCGCCGTCACCGGCCATCGAGTACGGCTGGCCGAGCAGCGTCTGGTTGGCGTCGCGGTCGAGGCCGTAGGTGCGGCTCGACGCCATCGCGAGGACGGGGTGCGAGTCCTGGCCGGGCGCGATCACCGACATGACCTCGGCGATGTTGTCGAGGTTGGGGTCGGCCTGCTCGTTCACCGACCGCTTCACCGACTCCTGCAGGACCGGATCGAGCGAGGTCTTGATCAGGTAGCCGCCCTTGTCCACCTGCTCGCGGCTGATGCCCGACTCGGCGAGGTACTGCAGCGCGTAGTCGCAGAAGAAGCCCTTGTCGTTGGCGGCGATGCAGCCGCGCGGCAGGCCCTTCGGCTCCGGCAGCACACCGAGCGGCTCGGACTTGGCCTTGCGGAACTCCTCCGCGCGGTTGGGGATGTTCTGGATCAGCGTGTCGAGCACCGTGTTGCGGCGATCGGTGACGCCCTGGACGTTGGTGTACGGGTTCAGCTTGGAGCTGGACTGCACCATGCCGGCCAGCATCGCCGACTGGGTGACGTTCAGGTCGGCGGCGTCGACGCCGAAATAGGTCTGCGCGGCGTCCTGGATGCCGTAGGAGCCGTTGCCGAAGGGCACCAGGTTCAGATAGCGGGTGAGGATCTCGTCCTTGCTCAGCTCGCGGTCGAGGGTGAGCGCCATCCGGATCTCGCGCAGCTTGCGCGCGGGGGTGGTCTCGATCGCGGCCCGGCGCTCGACGTCGGTCTTCGCGACGACGAGCAGGTTGAAGTTCTTCACGTACTGCTGGTCGAGCGTGGACGCGCCCTGCTGCACCTCACCGGAGGAGGTGTTGGTGAGGAACGCGCGCAGCGTGCCCTGCCAGTCGACGCCCTTGTGGTCGGCGAAGCGCTTGTCCTCGATGGACACGATCGCCAGCTTCATGTTGTTGGAGATGCGATCGCTCGGCACCTCGAACCGTCGCTGCTCGTAGAGCCAGGCGATGGGCGCGCCGTTCGCGTCGACCATGGTCGAGACGGCCGGGACCGTGCCTTCGACCAGTTCGGCTGACACGTTGTCGACGGCATCGGCGGCTCGGTTGGAGATGAACCCGAATCCACCGGCCAAGGGGAACAACAGCCCGGCGACTAGCACGGAGGCCAGCGCGCAGCTGCCGGCCAGCCTCGCGAGCGTTTGAGTGATCGGCACCCGCCCAGCCTAAAGGGTGGGGTGGCGGTGTTCACGGCTGTGCTGCTCGACAGGTGATGTCCGGTCGGTGCCAGGGGGGTTGCTCGGGCGTGTCAACAAAATGATCACATCGGCGTGTCGCGCCCGGCCACGCCGGTGAACAGCAGGACTGCCCGGTCGGATCGGTGATTTGAATGGACGGCCGTACCAAAAAATCGGGGGGTGGTCTTGCGCAAGCGCCATACCTTTACCTAGATTGAGAACCCAGTGTGATAGAGCTAACACTCAAAGTGGAATGTGGTGCGGACCGCAGCGGTAGTTGGGTTGCTGTGATCCGCGCTCGCGATTCTGGAGCGCCGCACAACGGTGTTCGGACTGCAAAGGGGCACATCAAAATGCACATCACAACCCCCATCGCTCGACTGGATGTAGAGCAGGCCGAGGCAAGGATCGCTTGGGTTGCCCAGGCGCGATGCAAGGAAGTGGACCCTGATCAGCTGTTCGTTCGTGGTGCGGCGCAGCGCAAGGCGGCGACGATCTGCCGCCATTGCCCGGTGTTGATGCAGTGTGGCGCCGACGCGCTGGACAACCGGGTGGAGTTCGGAGTGTGGGGCGGGATGACGGAGCGGCAGCGGCGCGCGCTGCTCAAGCAGCATCCCGATGTGACGTCGTGGGCCGACTTCTTCCAGGCCCAGCGCCAGCACCAGGTGGCGATCTAGCAGGCGAGACCGCAGCGTTATCACAAACGGCGCCGAGACCGCTGGGTTTGCGGAATCGGCGCCGTTGGCGAGTGTTACGAAATTGTGAGCTATAGCTGAAATGTCTGAATCGAGCTCTGGATTCGGACCGGACAGCTCAGACCGCGGCGGGTTTGCCCGCCAACTGGTCACCGACCGCACGCAACGCCTCCAGGTCGGAGACCTCGAACGGCAGCGCGGTGACCGAAACGATCGGGACCCGCGGATGGGCGCCGGTGAAGCGATGCAGCAACCGCTGTTCCCGCTTCGCCGTCGCCACCCGCTCGGCATGGATGCGCAGCACCGACGCGGCGAGCGGGTCCGTCCCATCAAGCTGATCGGCGGCGGTCAGCGCGTGATCGGCGGACAGTCCCGACAGCGCGGGGTGGGTCCGGTTCAGCACCAGGCCGGCCAGCGGCATCTGTTCGGTGGACAGCCGGTCGACGAAGAACGACGCCTCCCGCAGCGCGTCGGGTTCGGGCGCGGCGACCACAAGGAAGTGCGTGCCCGGCTTCGACAGCATCGCGAAGGTGCGCTCGGCCCGGTCCTGGAAACCGCCGAACAGCGACTCCAGCGATTGCAGGAACGTCGAGGCGTCCTTGAGCATCTGGCCGCCGACGATCGTCGAGACACCGCGCATCGCCAGGCTCATCGCCCCGGTGACGAACCGGCCGACCCCGCGACCAGGCGCCATGATCAGCCGGATCATCTTGCCGTTGAGGAAGTTGCCGAGCCGCTTGGGCGCGTCGAGGAAGTCCAGCGCGTTGCGCGAGGGCGGAGTGTCGACCACGATCAGGTCCCACTCCTTGTGCCCGGCCAGCTGACCGAGCTTCTCCATCGCCATGTACTCCTGCGTGCCGCCGAAGGACGAGGCCACCGTCTGATAGATCGGGTTGGCGAAGATCTGCTCGGCCTTCTCGGCGCTGGTGTGCTCGAGCACCATGTCGTCGAAGGTGCGGCGCATGTTCAGCATCATCGCGTGCAGCTCGCCGGGCACCTCGGGACCGAGGTCGACGCGCTGCGGGGTGTTGTCCAGCTCGGCGACGCCGAGCGACTGGGCCAGCCTGCGCGCCGGATCGATGGTGAGCACCACGACCTTGCGGCCCGCCTCCGCGGCCCGCAGCGCGATCGAGGCCGCGGTTGTGGTCTTGCCGACGCCGCCGGAACCGCAGCAGACGATCACGCGGGCCGTCGGATCGGCGATGATCCGGGAGACATCCAGCGGGGGCGTGGTGGTCACTTGCTCGCTCATCGCACTCCCTGCGCGGATAGCTGTTCTGCCAGTTCGTAGAGTCCGCCCAGGTCCATGCCTTCGCCGAGGGCGGGCAGGTGCAGCTGGGGCACGTCGACCCGCGCCAGTTCGGCGGCGCTCTCGTCCTGCGCGGTCAGCATGACGGCGTGGTCGACGGTCTCGGTGAGCAGACCGGCGAAATCCTCGTCGGGCAGCGTGATTCCGGCCTTCGCCAGACTGGCGGCGACGGCGGTGCTGTCGAGCTCGCCGCGCACGGCCAGCGCGCGATCGACGGCGGTGAGCCGGGATTCGGCCGCCCGGTTGACGATCACCGTGCCGATCCGCAGGTCGTTGGCCGCCAGTTCGGCGACCGCGTCGGCGGTCTCCTGCACCGGCAGCGCCTCGAGCAGGGTGACCAGGTGGATCATCGTCTGGTCCGAATGCAGCAGCTTGGACACGCCCTCGGCCTGCGAGGCGATCGGGCCGCCCTTGGCGATCTCGGCCATGGCCTGGGTGACGTCGAGGAAGCTCGCGATCCGGCCGGTCGGCGGCGCGTCGACGACGATGTCGTCGTAGGCGGGCTTGCCGTTCTTGTCGGCGCGCACCACGCACTCCTTGATCTTGCCGGTGAGGATCACGTCGCGCAGACCGGGCGCGATGGTGGTGACGAACTCGATCGCGCCCATCCGGCGCATCGCCCGGCCCGCGAAGCCGAGGTTGTAGAACATGTCGAGGTATTCCAGGAACGCGTGCTCGATGTCGAGCGCGAGCGCGAACACCTCACCGCCGCCGTCGGCACTGGCGATCTGGGTCTCGGTGGGTGGCAGCGGCGGCCGGTCGAACAACTGCGCGATGGACTGACGGCTCTCCACCTCGACCAACAGCACTTTGCGTCCCCCCGCGGCCAGGGCGAGCGCGAGTGCGGCCGAAACGGTCGACTTGCCGGTGCCTCCCTTGCCGGTGACGTAGTGCAAGCGGGCGGTGGCCGCGCGCTGTGGCCATCCGGTCGACGGTTCGGGAACCGACGAAACCGGCTCTGCTGTTGGTGCTCCCACGTGGCCGAGCCTATAACCCGTTTCTCGGCGGCGGTCGGGGTGCGCCCTAAACTCACACCATGAGTGAAGTCACCCTGTGGGAGTACGCCACCGTGCCGCTGCTGACGCACGCGACCAAGCAGATCCTCGACCAGTGGGGCGCCGACGGCTGGGAGCTGGTCACGGTGCTGCCCGGCCCGACCGGCGAGCAGCACGTCGCCTACCTGAAGCGGCAGAAGTAGCCGTGGCCACCGCGTGGAAGGACGCGCTCGATCGGCTCGGGGTCACCCTGCCGCCGGTCGCCGCTCCCGTCGCGGCCTACATCCCGGCCGTGCGCACCGGTTCGCTGGTGTACACCTCCGGCCAGCTGCCCTTCGTCGACGGTGAGCTGTCGGCGGTCGGCAAGGTCGGCACGGACGTCGATGTGGAGCAGGCCAAGGAGGCCGCGCGGCTGTGCGCGCTGAACGCGCTGGCCGCCGTGCACGATCTGGTCGGGCTCGACCAGGTGGTGCGGATCGTCAAGGTCGTCGGGTTCGTCAACTCCGCACCGGGATTCACCGATCAGCCGATCGTGATCAACGGCGCCTCGGAGTTCCTCGGCGAGGTCTTCGGCGAGGCGGGCGTGCACGCGCGCTCCGCGGTGGGTGTCTCGGAACTGCCGAAGAACACCCCGGTCGAGGTGGAATTGATCGTCGAGGTCGGATAGGCAGCCGTCATGGCACTGGAACATCCCGCGTACGGCCAGGTCAGGGCGGTCACGCCGACGGCATCGGTCCTGCTGGCGGACAACCCGTCGCAGATGACGCTCGACGGCACCAACACCTGGCTGCTGCGCGCTCCCGGCAGCGACGACTACGTGGTCGTCGATCCGGGGCCGAAGGACAGGAAGCACACGGCCGCGATCGTCGCGGCCACCGGCGGCCGGGTGGCGCTGACCCTGATCACCCATCACCACCCCGATCACACCGGCGGCATCGATCACCTGGTGAAGGCCACCGGGACGCCGGTACGTTCGGTGGATCCGAGCTACCTGCGCGGCGAGGTGAGCGCGCTGGTGGCCGGCGAGGTCGTCGAGGCGGCGGGCCTGCGGATCACCGTGCTCGCCACCCCGGGCCACACCGCCGACTCGGTGAGCTTCCTGCTCGACGACGCGATCATCACCGGTGACACGGTGCTCGGCCAGGGCACGACCGTCCTGGCCTCGTCACCGGGCGCGCTCGCCGACTTCCTCGGCTCGCTGGAGCTGCTGCTCGAGCGAGGCGCGGGCAAGGCACTGTTGCCCGCGCACGGTCCCGATCATCCCGACGCGGCCCCGGTGGTGCGGTACTACCTGAACCACCGGCGCGAACGGCTCGATCAGATCCGCGCGGCGCTGGTCGAATTGGGCCAGGACGCGGGTGCTTTCGAGGTCGTCCGCAAGGTGTACGCGGATGTGGACAAACGGCTGTGGCCCGCCGCGCGTAGCTCGGTGAAGGCACAGCTGGAATATCTGCGGGCCGAACGCGGGGCCTGAGCCCGGTCCGAAGGCCGACGTGCGGTGATCCGCGCGTCGGCCTTCGGCGTGCCCGGACGGCGTGCTGAAACGACGACGGCACGCCGGAACCACAGTGGTGCGGACGAGGCCCTCTTCCTACGGAGCCGCACCGGTGGTCCCGGCGTGCCGAGACGTCGACGAACTACTCGCCTCAGCGAGCGCGACGTGCGAGCCGCTCGGAGTCCGAGATCAGCACGCTCTTGCCCTCGAGTCGCAGCCAGCCGCGATGCGCGAAGTCGGCCAGCGCCTTGTTCACGGTTTCACGGGAGGCGCCGACCAGCTGGGCGATCTCTTCCTGGGTGAGGTCGTGGGTCACGCGCAGCGCGCCCGCTTCCTGGGTGCCGAAGCGCTGAGCGAGCTGCAGCAGCGCCTTGGCGACGCGACCCGGCACGTCGGTGAAGATCAGGTCGGCGAGATTGTTGTTGGTGCGGCGAAGACGTCGGGCCAACACGCGCAGCAGCTGCTCGGCGATCTCGGGGCGCTGATCGATCCACGCCTTGAGCGCGTCACGGTCCATCGTCACCGCGCGGACCTCGGTGACCGTGGTGGCGGTCGAGGTACGCGGGCCCGGGTCGAAGATCGACAGTTCACCGAACATGTCGGACGGACCCATGATGGTCAGCAGGTTTTCCCTGCCGTCCGGGGACCGACGGCCGATCTTCACCTTGCCCGAGGTGATGATGTACAGCCGGTCGCCGGGTTCGCCCTCGTTGAAGATGACGTGGCCGCGCGGAAAATCTACGGGCTGCAGCTGCTTGGCGAGCGCGGCCACCGCGGTGGGCTCGACGCCTTGGAAGATGCCTGCTCTGGCGAGGGCCTCGTCCACGAATGTGCTCCTTATGGGATATGGCTTGCGAACCTGGTCGAGCGAATCGACCAACAGCGCAGTCTACGCGGCATCACAGCAGCACAGTGACAGACACCACGTAAAGAGTGGATTGCGCACTGTGCGCGGAGTGTGAACGGGCGGTTGTGCCCAGGGTGGAACGATGATCAGCTGGCCCGAGCGACGTCCATTTCGGCGGTCCGTGAGCGGCGCTTGCGCATCCGCGCGACCGCGGCGGGGAGGCCGAGCTTCGTCAGCTCTTTCACTTCGGCGTTGCTGGCGTTGTCCAGGTACTGCTGAACCTCTTCGTCGGGTTCGAGAAGCTTTCGGAGCCGATTCTCGACCCGCTCCATCCCCAGCGCGAACAGCATCAACAGCACTGGGAAGAGCACCACAGCGAGTCCTTGCATGACAGGCAGTAAACACGGTCCAGGTCTCAGATGGAACACAGGCGGCAAACTGGCCACCCGATGTTGTCGTAGCGGTTCCGTATGGTGGACAGGTGCCCGTTTCCCCCTCCACCGCGGCCGCAGGCGACGCCGAAACGGCCGCGGCGCCCACCGGTATCTCCGCGGCGCGCAAGCGCAAGAACCGTGCGATAGCTGCGGAAACGCGGATCGGATTGGTTCGGCGGGCACGCCGGATGAACCGCACCCTCGCCGCGGCCTTCCCCGACGCGCACTGCGAGCTGGATTTCACCACGCCGCTGGAGCTGGCCGTGGCGACGATCCTGTCGGCCCAGTGCACCGACGTCCGCGTGAACCTCACCACTCCCGCGCTGTTCGCCAAGTACCGCAGCGCGCGCGACTACGCCGAGGCCAACCGGGCCGAGCTGGAGGAATACATCCGGCCGACGGGGTTCTACCGGAACAAGACCAGTTCGCTCATCGGGCTCGGCCAGGCGCTGGTCACCGAATTCGACGGTGAGTTGCCTCACACCATGCCGGAACTGGTCAAGTTGCCCGGCATCGGACGCAAGACTGCGAACGTCATCCTCGGTAACGCCTTCGATGTGCCGGGAATCACGGTCGACACCCATTTCGGCAGGCTGGTGCGCCGCTGGAAGTGGACCGAGGACGAGGATCCGGTCAAGGTCGAACACGCGGTCGGCGAGCTGATCGAGCGCAAGGAGTGGACGATGCTCTCGCATCGGGTGATCTTTCACGGTCGCCGGGTGTGTCATGCGCGCAAGCCGGCCTGCGGCGCCTGCGTGCTCGCCAACGATTGCCCGTCGTTCGGGATCGGGCCGACCGATCCGGTGGCCGCCGCCGATCTGGTCAAGGGGCCTGAGCGCGAGCACCTGCTCGATCTGGTCGGCCTGTGAGTGATCCCGCCGAACCGTCGCCGGTGCGACGGCCCGCGGTCCGCTGGGCGCTGGCCGCGCTGATCCTGGTCGTCGCCGCGGCGGTGGCGCTGTGGCCGCGTGGTGGTTCCGAGAACGCCGGCCCGTCGGCACCCCAGACCAAGCAGCCCGCGACCGCGTCGGCGGAGCAGCGGGCCGCGGCGGGTCTGGCGCCGTGCCCGGCCCCGGCTCAGCAGGCCGGATCGGGTCCGCTGGCCGGGATCACCCTGAACTGCCTCGCCGACGGCGCGCCCGTCGACCTCGCCGCCGCGCTCGGCGGCAAGCCCGCGCTGCTCAATCTGTGGGCGTACTGGTGTGGTCCGTGCGCCGTCGAGCTGCCCCACCTGCAGGAATTCGCGCAGCGTGCGGGCTCGCAGCTCACCGTGCTCACCGTGCACAGCGATCCCGACGAGGTGAAGGCGCTGTCGCGGCTGGACGGTCTGGACATCACGCTGCCCGGAATCGAGGACCCGCGGGCGAGCGTGCGCACCGCCGTCGGCGCGCCCGCGGTACTCCCGGTGTCGGTGCTCGTGCGCGCGGACGGCACGATTGCCAGTGTCGAGGTTCGCACGTTCGCCGATGTCGCCGACATCGCCGACACGGTGGCCGAGGAGCTCGGCGTTCGGATCGCGGTATGACGAAGGACGTTGTGATGAACGGTGTACTACGGCTGGACGAGTCCGGCCTCCCGTCCTGGCTGACCGCCGCGATCCGGCACGGTGGCCCCGATGCCGACGACACCCTCGCCACCTCCCGCGCGCTGCGCCGGGCCATGTCGATCACCGGCAAGCCGCGCCAGGCCGCCGTGCTCGTACTGTTCGGCGGCTCGCCGGAGGCCGACTCCGCCGCGCCGGGCGGGCTGCCCGCCGACGCCGACGTGCTGCTCACCCAGCGCGCGTCCACCATGCGGCAGCATCGCGGCCAGGTCGCGTTCCCCGGTGGCGCCGAGGACCCGGGCGACGACGGCCCGATCGGCACCGCGCTGCGCGAGGCCGCCGAGGAGACCGGCCTCGATCCGGCGGGCGTGCAGCCCTTCGCGATGCTGCCGAAACTGTTCGTTCCGCCGTCGAAATTCGACGTGACCCCGGTCCTCGGCTACTGGCGAGCACCGAGCGCGGTCGGCGTCGTCGATCAGGCGGAAACCGAGCGTGTCGTCCGTGTTCGGCTGACCGAATTGCTCGATCCGGCACACAGATTCATGGTGCGTGGCAGTCTCGGCTACCAGAGTCCCGCGTTCCAGGTCGACGGCATGCTGGTCTGGGGGCTCACCGGCGGTATCCTCGCCGGAATCATCAAAACGGCTGGGTGGGAAAGAGACTGGGATCGGGGCGACGTGCGTGACTTGGAGAGCTCGTTGGCTGCGGTCGGAATGACCCTGTGAGCCCGTCGGTATGGCTCGATATCGCGGTGGTGCTGATCGCGTTGGTCGCGGCGTCCACCGGCTGGCGGCAGGGCGCGGTGGCCTCGGCGCTGGCGTTCTTCGGCGTCGCGCTCGGCGCGGTCGCCGGCATTCTGATCGCGCCACACATCCTCAAACACCTCAGTGAGGGGCGCAGCCGGTTGCTCGGCGGCATCCTGCTGATCGTGCTGCTGGTGATCGTCGGCGAGGTCGCGGGCATGGTGCTCGGCCGGGCCGCGCGCACCGGTATCCGGCATCCTGCCGCACGCAGCGTGGACAGTGTGGTCGGTGCCGTCCTACAGGCGGCGACCGTGCTGGTCGCGGCGTGGCTGCTCGCGCTGCCGCTGGCCACCGCGTCCCAACCGGGGGTCGCGGCCGCCATCAACGGGTCGCGGGTGCTCGCCGACGTCAACTCGGTGGCGCCGCAGTGGTTGCGCAAGCTGCCCAACGAATTCTCCAAGCTGCTGGACACGTCCGGGCTGCCGGATGTCATCGGGCCGTTCGGCCGGGCGCCGATCGCCGCGGTCGAGCCGCCGGACGCGAGCGTGCTCGCCAGTCCGGTCGCGGCTTCGCTCCAGCAGAGCGTGTTGCGCATCCGCGGTGTCGCGCCCAGTTGCCAGCGGGCGCTCGAGGGCTCCGGCTTCGTCGTCGCGCCGGAACGGGTGATGACCAACGCGCACGTCGTCGCGGGCACCACGAGCGTGTCGGTCGACACCGCGCGCGGGCCGATGGAGGCCAGCGTGGTGCTGTTCGACGCGTCCAAGGACATCGCGGTCCTCGCGGTGCCGGGTCTGACGGCGCCGGTCGTGCCGCAGGCGCCGGAGGCGGCGAGCTCGGGGGAGAGCGCGATCGTGCTCGGCTACCCCGGCGGCGGCCCGTACACCGCCAGCGCCGCCCGTGTCCGCGAGACCCTCGACCTCACCGGCCCGACGATCCACGAGGATGGTGAAATCACGCGTGAGGTGTACACCGTGCGCGGTCAGGTCAGGGCCGGTAATTCGGGCGGACCGCTGGTCGACACCGAGGGCCAGGTGCTCGGCGTGGTCTTCGGCGCGGCAGTCACCGACGACGACACCGGCTACGTGCTGACCCTGCGCGAGATCGCCCCCGAACTGGCGGCCGCGCAGACCAGCGGGAGCCCGGTTCCCACCGGTGGGTGCGTCCTGAACTGAGCGCGGATCGTCCCGGGCGGCCGCCGGCTGCCCGGGACGAACTCGGTCAGGGGGAGACCAGGCCGTCCTTGGGCGAGCCGTTGACGCCGTTCTGTTCGCGCCAGCGGGTGGTCAGCACCTCGTTGACCTTGCCGGGGTTCTCCTGGTGGGCGTAGTGCCCGGCCCGCGGGATCGACACCAGCGTCCGATCCGGCGACAGCCGCGCCCCACGATGGAACGTGGTCGGCAGCAGGTAGGGGTCGTGCTCGCCGCGCAGCCCGAGGACCGGGATGTCGATCGGCGTGCGCATGGTGGCCATGAACCGCTTGCCGTCGGGCCGCCACTGACTGCGGAAGGCCCAGCGCTGGTATTCCAGCGCGCTGTGTGCGGCGCCGGGAATCCGGATGGCGGTGCGCATCCGGGCCGCGGTCTCGGCGAATTCGGCCGTGCGTGACCAGGATTCGCCGACCCGCTCGCGCAGCAGCCGCTCCACCTCGGCGCCGTCGCGGCGGGTGAGCAGGTGCTCCGGATAGCGGGGCAGCTGGTAGCGCAGGAAGTCCGGCAGCCAGGTGCGGCGCTGCGCCGGATCGCGCAGGACCGCGCTCTTCAACGCCGCCGGGTGCGGCGAACTCACCAGAGCGATCGAGCGGACCAGCCGGGGATGCAGCACGGCCGTGGCCCAGCAGACCAGGCCGCCCTCGGCGTGCCCGACGAGCGTGGCCTCGGTGTGGCCGAGCGCCCGGATCAGGCCGGCGATGTCACCGGCGAGGGTCCAGCCGTCGTAGCCGCGCGGTGGTTTGTCGGTGTCGCCGTAGCCGCGCAGGTCGACGGCGACGGTGCGGTACCCGTGCTCGGTGAGCCCGGTCAGCTGGTGCCGCCACGACCACCAGAAGTCGGCGAAGCCGTGCAGCAGGAGCACCAGCGGGGCATCCGCGCGGTCCGTTCCGTCGGCTTCGACGACGTGGAAGCGGATCCCGTTGGCGTGCACGTCCCGGTGCGTCCACGGTCCGTCGTAACGGACGCTGGACGGATCCGGGAATGAGTTGGACGACACGCCGATCGAGCCTAGTAGGCGGGTCCGGCCGTCGCGACCGGGCCCGCCCGGCGCGTCATCGACGGGTCGACTTCTCCAGCGCGGGAGCGGGCTCGCTGTGGGTGAGCGCCGCGGGCAGCACCTCGGCGGTCTGCTTGAGCGAGTTGATCGTCTTCTCCGGTGCCCGCAGCTTGCGGACCTTGAGCCAGCCGAGCAACGCGAGCAAGGCCGTCGTGATCACCATCAGCACGAACACGATCAGGAACGCGGCCCAGCGGTACAGCCACACGTCCAGCAGTTCGGCGAGGAAGAAGAAAAAGAAGAACGAGCTGAACAGCAGCACGGTCAGCGCGAGAATGAAGAACACGCTGCCGGTGAGTCCCTTGCGGACCTCGGCGGTGACCTCGGCCTTGGCCAGCGCGACCTCGGCGCGGACCAGTGTGGACATCTGTTCGGTCGCATCGCGGACGAGGCTGCCGAAACTCGCCGATCCGGGCGGGTTGGCGTCGGTCAACGGGATGGAAGTGACCGTGCGACCGTCATTTCCGCCTTGGGTGTAACTCACTTCGTCGACCCTTCTCCCTGTCCTGGCACTACTAGGCCTCACTGTCCGGTTGTAGCTCGTCCGCTTCGCGGCGCGCCTGGTGCACACGTCCTCGGCGCAACAGTAGCGCCGATCCGAGCAGCGATGCTGCCATGGAGGTCACCAGGACGGCGGCCTTCGCCAGATCGATGGCGTCGTCACCGACATCGGCCAGGGCGAGTTCCGCCACCAGCAGGCTAACGGTGAACCCGATCGCGCCCAGTACCGACAGGGCGAACATGTCGCGATATTCCAGCCCCACCGGCCGTTTCGCCACGCCGAACCGGATCGCGAGCCAGCTGATCCCGAAGATGCCGATGGTCTTGCCGAGCAGCAGTCCGAGGATGATCGCCAGCGACAACCGATCGGTGAACAGCGAGCCGAACACCGCGGCGTCGAGCGGAACGCCGGAGGCGAACAGCGCGAACAGCGGCACGCAGATGCCCGCCGAGATCGGCTGCACGACATGCTCGAGATGGGTGGCGGGCGCCATCTTCTCGCCCGGGTCCTTGCGCACTCTGGTGAGCAGTCCGAGTGCCACACCGGCCAGTGTCGGATGGATGCCCGCCTCGTGCAGCGCGTACCAGCAGACCAGCGCGACCGGCACATAGAACAGCGGTGTGTGCAGCCGCTGCCGCTGCGCCAGCGCCCAGGCCGCGCAGCAGGCCAGCGCGACCCCGAGCCACAGCATCGACAGCGACGCGGTGAACAGCACCGCGATGAGGATGATCGCGAGCAGATCGTCGACCACGGCCAGGCTCAGCAGGAACACCCGCGCGCTGGCGGGGATGCGTGAGCCGGTCATGGCGAGGACCGCGAGCGCGAAGGCGATGTCGGTGGCGACCGGGATCGCCCAGCCTTTCTCCATGCCGGGCACGCCGTGGCCGACCGTGATCGCGATCAGCGCGGGGGTGACGACGCCGCCGACGGCGGCGATGATCGGCAGCGCGGCCCGTTTCGGGTCGGCCAGCTCGCCGACGACGAATTCGCGTTTGAGCTCCAGCCCGGCGACGAAGAAGAAGATCGCGAGCAGCCCGTCCTTGGTCCAGTCGGCCAGGGTGAGATCCAGGTGCAGCGCGGGGATGCTGAGCCGGGTGTCGACCATCGTCTGATAGCTCGCGCCCCAGGGCGAATTCACCCAGATCAGCGCGACGGCGGCGGCGATGAGCAGCAGCGCGCCACCGACGGTCTCGGTGCGGAGATAGCGGGTGAGCTCGGAGCGAACACGGGTGATCACAGGGGGCCTTCCGGCGGGGTCGACGGCGCTGCGGGCGCTCATCCACCCGGCGGTACCTGGAGATTCACGACCGCATGCCGACCAGTCTTCCCGGCACACCTGAACGCAATTCTAACGGACACGGCCGGTGACATCCGATGCCACCGGCCGTATCCTGCGCGTTCGCGGCGCGCCCCGCCTCAGTTGCCGCCGGCGCGAATCGCCTCGAAAACGCCCGGATCGACCAGGGTCGAGGTGTCGCCGAGTTCGCGGCCCTCGGCCACGTCACGCAGCAGTCGTCGCATGATCTTGCCGCTGCGGGTCTTGGGCAGCTCGGGCACGATGTGGATCTCGCGCGGCTTGGCGATCGGGCTGATCTCCTTGGCCACCTCGGCCTTCAGCTCGTCGACCAGGCCGTCGCCCGCCCGGCCCGCCGAGTCACCGGTGAGGATGACGAAGGCGACGATCCCCTGCCCGGTGGTCGCGTCGCTGGCGCCGACGACGGCGGCCTCGGCCACGGCCGGGTGCCCCACGAGCGCGGACTCGACCTCGGCGGTGGAGATGCGGTGGCCGGACACGTTCATCACGTCGTCGACCCGGCCGAGCACCCACAGGTCACCGTCGGAGTCGAGCTTGGCGCCGTCGCCCGCGAAGTACCAGCCCTGCTCGGCGTAGCGCTCCCAGTAGGTGGCCCGGTGCCGCTCCATGTCGCCCCAGATGCCGCGCAGCATCGACGGCCACGGCTTGTCCAGCACCAGGTAGCCGTTGGCCTCGGTCTCGCCGAGCTGGACCGGCTTGCCCTCCTCGTCGACCACCGTCGCCGAGATGCCGGGCAGCGCGCGCATGGCCGCGCCGGGCTTGGCCGCGGTGACGCCGGGCAGAGGGGAGATCATGATGGCGCCGGTTTCGGTTTGCCACCAGGTGTCGACGATGGGGGTTTTGTTCGCGCCGATGACGTCGCGGTACCAGCGCCAGGCTTCGGGGTTGATGGGTTCGCCGACGGAGCCGAGCAGGCGCAGGGTGGTCAGGTTGTGGGCGTCGGGGATCTCACGGCCCCACTTCATGAAGGTGCGGATCAGGGTGGGGGCGGTGTAGTAGATGGTGACGCCGTACTTCTCGATGATCTCGAAGTGGCGGTGCTCGGTGGGGGAGTTGGGGGTGCCTTCGTAGACGACCTGGGTGGCGCGGTTGGCCAGTGGTCCGTAGACGATGTAGCTGTGTCCGGTGACCCAGCCGATGTCGGCGGTGCACCAGTAGACGTCGGTGCCTGCTTTGTGGTCGAAGACGTTGTGGTGGGTGTAGGCGGCTTGGGTGAGGTAGCCGCCGGTGGTGTGCAGGATGCCCTTGGGTTTTCCGGTGGTGCCGGAGGTGTAGAGGATGAAGAGGGGGTGTTCGGCGGGGAAGGCCTGCGCCTCATGGGACGGCGAAGCGTTGCCGACGGTTTCGTGCCACCACAGGTCGCGCCCATCGGTCCACGGCACCTCGGTGCCGACCCGGCGCACGACGAGCACGTGCTCCACCGAGGACGGCACATCGCCCTTGGCCGCGAGCGCCTCGTCGACGGCCTCCTTGAGCGGGGCGGGCTTGCCGCGCCGCCACTGTCCGTCGGTGGTGATGATCAGCCGGGCCTCGGCGTCGTCGACGCGCTGCCGCAGGGCCGTCGGGGAGAAACCGGCGAACACCACCGAATGGGTGAGTCCCAGTCGCGCGCAGGCCAGCATCGACACGATCGCCTCGGGCACCATCGGCATGTAGATCGCCACGCGATCACCCGCCTCGAGGCCGAGCTCGGTCAGGTAGTTCGCGGCGCGGGAGACCTCTTCGAGCAGTTCGCGATAGGTGATGTCGCGTGAGTCGCCGGGTTCGCCTTCCCAGTGGATGGCGACCTGGTCGCCGTGTCCGTCGATGACGTGGCGGTCGACGCAGTTGTAGGCGACATTGAGCTCGCCGTCGGCGAACCAGCGCGCGACCGGGGCGTCGCTCCAGTCCAGTACCTGGGTGAAGGGCGTGTGCCAGTGCAGGCGGTGCGCCTGCTCGGCCCAGAAGCCGTCACGGTCGGTCTCGCCGCGCTCGTAGAGGTCGGCGCCCGCGTTGGCGGAGGCGGCGAACTCCGCGCTCGGGGGATACGAATCCTGGTGTCCTGCAGCGGTTTCGGTCATGTCGAATCAGCCTCACATGCCTGGTGCGGTCGGGTCGGTCGCGCGGGGCTCACCCCTGCTCCCTCGAGCGTAGTCAACCCGGTCGCGCTGTCGTCGGCGTTGTGTCGGCCAGGTTTCGGCATGGTCAATCGGGGCCGGTTCATCCGATGACTTCGCGGACAGACCGGCCGGTCGCGGGCTATCGTTTTAAATCAACCGTTCAGCTGATGGTTCCGAGAATTGTTCATTTTTTTCTGCCGAGCATGAGGGGCTCGGCATTTTTTCCTGCGTTTCCGTCGAGTAACCGTACTGATACATGTGAAGCGAAAAAGGCTCGGTTCACTGAAAAACCGGGCCGAAGTGGCTAACCTCCGAGCGTTATGCCACGGGAATCGAACCGGGAGAGAGCGTTGAGATTCATCAGAGCGACCGCGCTGATCGCAGCGGGCCTGGCGGCCACAAGCCTCGGCCTGACCGCGTGCTCGTCCGACGACAGTGCCGACGCGAGCATTGTCACCACCAACGCGGGGGAACCGCAGAATCCGTTGGTACCGACCAACACCAACGAGAACATGGGCGGTCGCGTCGTCGACCGTTTGTTCGCCGGGCTGAAGTACTACGACGCCACCGGTGAGGCGCACGACGAGATGGCGGAGAAGATCGAGACCGTCGATCGCAAGTCGTACCGGATCACCATCAAGCCGAACTGGAAGTTCACCGACGGCACCACGGTGACCGCCAAGTCCTTCGTCGACGCGTGGAACTACGGCGCGCTCGCCTCCAATGCCCAGCTGCAGAGTTACGTGTTCACCCCCATTGTCGGATTCGACGAGGTGAATGCCGAACAGCCCAAGGCGCAGACGATGTCGGGCCTGAAGGTGGTCGACGACCGCACTTTCACCGTCGAACTCAAATCCCCCTCGATCGATTTCGAGAGCGCGCTGGGCTACGCGCCGTTCTATCCGCTGCCCGACGCCGCCTTCAAAGACATGAAGGCCTTCGGCGAGAAGCCGATCGGCAACGGCCCCTACGCCTTCGGCTCGTGGGAGCACAACGTCAAGATCGACTTGACCCCCAACCCGGATTACCCCGGCGGCCGCCCGGCCAAGAACAAGGGCCTGCGGTTCGTCATGTACCAGTCCTTCGACACCGCCTACGCCGATCTGCAGGCGGGCAATCTCGACACCCTCGACACCATTCCCGACAGCGCGCTGACCTCCTACAAGAGCGACCTGGGCGACCGCGCGATCACCAAGCCGACCGCGCAGAACCAGCACATCGGCATCCAGACCAGCGTGCCGCACTTCGCCGGCGAGGAAGGCGTGCTGCGCCGCAAGGCGATCTCGATGGCGATCAACCGCCCGCAGATCATCGACAAGATCTTCAACGGATTGCGCATTCCCGCGCGCGATTTCACCGCATCGACGCTGCCTGGCTTCGACGGCAACCTGCCGGGCTCGGAAGTGTTCGACTACAACCCCGACCAGGCCAAGAAGCTGTGGGCGCAGGCCGACGCGATCTCGCCGTGGTCGGGCAAGTACACGATCACCTACAACTCCGACGGCGGTCACCAGGCCTGGATCGAGGCCGTGGCCAACAGTGTGAAGAACACCCTCGGGATCGACGCGGTGGCCAACCCGGTGCCCACGTTCAAGAACGTGCGTGACGCGGTGAACGCCAAGACCATCGGCACCGCCTTCCGCTACGGCTGGCAGGGCGACTACCCGACGATGATGCAGTTCCTGTCCTCGCAGTACTACAGCTACTCCGACACCAACAATGTCGATTACAACAACCCGGAGGTGGACCGCCTCTTCGACGCCGCCATGGCCGCGCCGACCCAGCAGGAGTCCTACAAGCTGATCGCCCAGGCACAGACGATCATGATCAAGGACATGGCCGACATCCCGGTGTTCGACTATGTCGCCGCCGCGGGCCGATCCGACCGGGTGACCAAGGCCGAGCTGGCCTGGAACGGTCTGTTCGACTTCGAGAACATCGAGAAATAACACTCGGAACTGGGCCGGGCCACGGTAAGTGGCTCGGCCCCAGTCGTTTTCGGAGGAAAGATGGCTTGGTACATACTTCGGCGCCTGCTCCAGATGATCCCGGTGTTCCTCGGCGCGACGCTGCTGATCTACGCGATGGTGTTCCTGATCCCCGGTGACCCGATCAAGGCGCTGGCCGGGGAGAAACCGCTGACCCCGGCGGCCGAGGCGGCACTGCGCGCCCGGTATCACCTCGATCAGCCGTTCATCGTGCAATACCTGCACTATCTGAAGGGGATTCTCACCCTCGATTTCGGCACCTCGTTCTCGGGCAGGCCGGTGCGCGAGGAACTCCAGCGCGCCTTCCCGATCACGATCAAACTCGCGTTTCTCGCGGTGCTCATCGAGGGCCTGTTCGGCATCGTGTTCGGCCTGATCGCGGGCCTGCGCAAGGGCAAGCTCTTCGATTCGACCATGCTGATCGCCAGCCTGGTGATCATCGCGGTGCCGGTGTTCGTCGTCGGCTATCTGGCGCAGTTCTTCCTCGGGGTGAAATGGGGGATCGCGCCGGTCACCGTCACCGGCAACGCGAGCCTGGGGGAATTGCTCGTCCCGGCGTTCGTGCTCGGGTCGTTGTCGTTCGCCTACGTGCTGCGGTTGACCCGTAACTCGGTGGCGGAGAACAAGACCGCCGACTACGTGCGCACCGCGACGGCGAAGGGGCTGGGCCGCAGGCGGGTGGTCACCGTGCACATCCTGCGGAATTCGATGATCCCCGTGGTCACCTTTCTCGGGGCCGATTTCGGCGCGCTGATGGCGGGCGCGATCGTCACCGAGGGCATCTTCAACATCCCCGGCGTCGGCGGCACCATGTACCAGGCGATCACCCGCGGCGAGCCACCGACGGTGGTGTCGTTCGTGACGGTGCTCGTCGTGGTGTTCCTGCTGACCAACCTGTTCATCGACCTGCTCTACGCCGCGCTGGACCCGAGGATCCGTTATGCATGAGAGCCAACAGCATTACGTGGCCCCCGCCGACGAGGTGGAGGTGCTGGCCACCGACCGGGTGGTCGACACGGGCACGCCGACCAGCATCTGGGGTGACGCGTGGCGGCGGTTGCGCCGCAATCCGGTGTTCCTGGTCGCGGTCGTGCTGATCGTGCTGGTTCTGCTGGTCGTGGTGTGGCCGTCGCTGTTCACCAGCCAGGACCCGAAGCTGTGCCTCGGCGAGTTCGGCATGGACGGCCCCCGCCCCGGTCACCCGTTCGGGTTCGACAAGCAGGGCTGCGACGTCTACGCGCGCACGATCTACGGCGCGCGGGCCTCGGTCAGTGTCGGGATCGGAGCGGCGATGCTGTTCCTGCTGGTCGGCGGGATCCTCGGCGCGCTGTCGGGGTTCTTCGGCGGCTTCCTCGACACCGTGGTCTCGCGGATCGCCGAGGTCTTCTACGCCATCCCGATGGTGCTGGCGGCGATCGTGCTGCTGCAGCTGCTGCGGCCGACCACGGTGCTGACGGTGATCCTGATCCTCGTCGCGTTCACCTGGCCGCAGGCGGCGCGCATCGCCCGCGGCGCGGTGATCGAGGCCAAGAACAGCGAGTACGTCACCGCGGCCAAGGCGCTGGGCGTGTCGCGGCTGGGGACCCTGATGCGGCACGTGCTGCCGAACGCGGCGGGTCCGCTGATCGTGGTCGCCACGCTGTGGCTCGGCGTCTTCATCGTCACCGAGGCCACCCTGTCGTTCCTCGGTGTCGGCCTGCCACCCGACATCGTCGCCTGGGGCGCCGATATCGCCCGCGCGAAGTACGAGATCCGTACCTCGCCGATCCTGTTCTACCCGGCCGCCGCGCTGGCCATCACGGTGCTGAGCTTCATCCTGCTCGGTGACGCGGTACGCGACGCGCTCGATCCGAAGGAGCGCACCCGATGAGCGAGGCCACCCCACTGCTCGAGATCCGCGATCTCGACGTGTGTTTCACCACCGACGGCAAGCAGGTACCCGCCGTTCGCGGCGTGAATCTCACCGTCTTCCCCGGCCAGACCGTCGCCATCGTCGGTGAGTCGGGCTCGGGCAAGTCGACGACCGCGCACGCGATCATCGATCTGCTGCCCGGCACCGGCAAGGTCACCAGCGGGCAGATCCTGTTCGACGGCACCGACCTCACCCAGGCGTCGGAGAAGGAGATCGTCGCGATCCGCGGCAACGGCATCGGCCTGGTCCCGCAGGACCCGATGTCGAACCTGAACCCGGTGTGGAAGATCGGCTTCCAGATCCGGGAGACGCTGGCGGCCAACGGCATCGCCACCGGCGACGCCGCCCGCAAGCGCGCGGTGGAACTGCTCGCCGAGGCGGGGATGTCGGACGCCGAGCGGCGGGTGAACCAGTATCCGCACGAGTTCTCCGGCGGTATGCGCCAGCGCGCGCTGATCGCGATCGGGCTGTCCTGCCGGCCCAAGCTGCTCATCGCCGACGAGCCGACCTCGGCGCTGGACGTCACCGTACAGCGGCAGATCCTCGGTCATCTCGAACAGCTGACCGCCGAGCTCGGCACCGCGGTCCTGCTGATCACCCACGACCTCGGCCTGGCCGCGGAACGGGCCGAGCACCTGGTGGTGATGTATCGCGGCCGGGTCGTGGAATCCGGTCCGGCGCTGCAGATCCTGCGTGATCCGCAGCACGCGTACACCAGGAAACTGGTCAACTCGGCGCCGTCGCTGGCCGCGCAGCGGATGTCGTCGTCGCGGCAGCGGGCCGCCGTGCGGGCACAGGCCGTCGAGGTGGCCGAGGCCGGGGACAATGTCGGCGACACCGTGCTCGAGGTGCGGAACCTGTCCAAGGCGTTCAAGATCCGTGGCAAGCGGCCGTGGCAGTCCACGGATTTCGTGGCGGTCGACGACGTGAGCTTCAGCGTCGACCGGGGGACGACCACCGCGATCGTCGGCGAATCCGGTTCCGGCAAGTCGACCATCGCGCAGATGGTGCTCGGCCTGCTCGAACCGACCGCAGGCAGCGTGTCCTTCGACGGCAAGGACGTCGCCACGCTGGATCCCAAGGGCGCGTTCGCCTTCCGGCGTCGCGTGCAGCCGATCTTCCAGAACCCCTACGGCTCGCTCGACCCGATGTACTCCATCTTCCGCACCATCGAGGAGCCGCTGCGGGTGCACAAGATCGGCACCCCGGCCGAGCGGGAGGCGGTGGTGCGCGATCTGCTCGACAAGGTGTCGCTGCCGTCGTCGGTGCTGCGCCGGTATCCGAACGAGCTCTCGGGTGGGCAGCGTCAGCGGGTGGCGATCGCGCGGGCGCTGGCGCTCTCGCCCGAGCTGGTGGTCTGCGACGAGGCGGTCTCGGCGCTCGACGTGCTGGTCCAGGCCCAGATCCTCACCCTGCTCAACGATCTGCAGGCCGAGCTCGGCCTGACCTACCTGTTCATCACGCACGACCTGGCCGTCGTCCGGCAGATCGCCGACCACGTCCTGGTCATGCGGGCGGGCAAGGTCGTCGAGTCCGCGACCACCGACGAGGTGTTCGCGGCGCCGGAACAGGACTACACGCGGGCGCTGCTCGACGCGATCCCGGGCCGGGAGCTGCTCGCCGGGTGAGGCCCGGCTCCGCCGCGCGAAACGCCTCGTCCTCGCAGCTCACCGGCGTACCGTGAGCCGGGTCCGAGGTGGTGCGTGGTGGATCGCAGGGGTAGGAGACGCCGATGGATCGCATTCAGGCCGAACGGCAGGCCGAGCTGGAAGCGCGCAGGCGCCGGGCGCTGACCCCGGCCGCCAAGCGGTTGGCCGAGGAGCTGTGGCCGGACCGCACCTGGCCGGGGGTGCGCGGTCTGCACGTGGTCGTCGGGGGCGCGGTGGTCGGACGGTAGCCTCGTATGCCGTGACTGATCCGCTGCAGCCCCTGGTCGACCTGCCCGGCGTGCGTGAAGCCGCCGACAAGGCCCGCGACGCGCTCGCCGCGGTGCATCGGCACAAGTCGAACCGGCGTGGCTGGGCCACGACCGCCGCCGAGGCGGCCGTGCGGGCCGCGCGGTCCTCGGCCGCCATCGAGGGCGCGAGCACCGACCTGCCCGCCGACGGCAAGGTCAGCGATCCGGTGCTGGCCGGCGCGCTGCGGGTCGGGCAGGCGCTCGACGGTGACGCGCTGACGAATCTGGTCGGCACCTGGCAGCGCGCGCCGCTGCAGGCGCTGGCCCGGCTGCACCTGCTCGCCGCCGCCGACCTGGTCGCCGATGAGCAGGAACTCGGCAGGCCGCGCTCGACTCCCGGCGTCGCCGAGCGGCTGGACCTGCTGGTGCAGACCGTCCAGGCGAGCAGGGCGCCCGCGCCCGTCCTCGCGGCGGTCGTGCACGGCGAGCTGTTGTCGCTGCGACCCTTCGGCAGCGCCGACGGTGTCGTCGCGCGGGCGGCGTCGCGCCTGGTCACGGTCTCGAGCGGGCTCGACCCGCGCAGCCTCGGCGTGCCGGAGGTGTTCTGGCTGCGGCGCCGCCAGGCCTACTTCGACGCGGCCGCCGGGTTCGGCATGGGCACCCCGGAGGGGGTCGGCGGCTGGGCGCTGTTCTGCGCGGGCGCGCTCGAAGACGGTGCCAGAGAGGCGAACTCGATCGCCGACGCCGCCGCGGGCTGAGACCCACCCCCGAACATCGAAACGGGCGGCGTGCCGATTACTCGGCCTCACCGCCCGCTAGCACGGACAACCCGGTTACCAAGCGTGCTCGGTGGGTTGTGTTCGGTGGCCTCGGCGATCATCCGAACCCCGCCGGTTCATCCCCGCAACCTGTGCGAGGCGTTCGCCGACGACTGCCCGAATTTCGCAGGCCCACAACTCTGCTGCCCTTGTCGCGGCGCGCTCCGCGTGGGTGCCTGGCGTCCGTGCTGGGAAGGGTGGGATGGGAGGCGAAACCTTCTCTTCCGGCTCCGTCTTGGCCTTCCGTCCTTCCGTGACTCCATTCTTACACTGTGATGGCACTCACAGCAAGCGTATCGATGGCATCACCGGATACGACTGTTTTCGGCGTGTCGCCGGGCGATTCGTGCTGGGGCGTCGCAGGTCAGCGACGTTTCCGCAGCAGTCGGTAACTGATCGCGCCGGCGATGATCGCGCTCACTCCGAGGGCCGCGGTGGCCGCCACGGTGGTGCTCGACGGCGCCTGGAAGCGCGACCACAGCGACACCGGATTGGAGAAGGTGAGCACCGGCCAGCCCCGGGCGACGGCCTCCTTGCGCAGCGCCCGGTCGGGGTTCACCGCCGTCGGGTGGCCGACCGCGCTCAGCATCGGCAGGTCGGTCACCGAATCGGAGTAGGCGTAGCACCGGGACAGGTCGTAACCCTCTGTCGCCGCCAGCTTTTCGATCGCGGCGACCTTGCCCTCGCCGTAGCAGTAGAACTCGATGTCGCCGGTGTACTTGCCGTCCTCGACGACCATCCTGGTCGCCTCGGTGTGCGAGGCGCCGAGCACCTCGGCTATCGGCGTGACGATCTCCTCGCCGGAGGCCGAGACGATCACCACGTCGTGTCCGCGGATCTTGTGATCGGCGATCAGATCGGCCGCCTCGGCGTAGATCAGTGGGTCGACCAGATCGTGAAGCGTTTCGGCCACAATCGATTTCACCTGCTCGACATCCCAGCCCGCGCACATGTTGGCGAGGTTTGCCCGCATTCGTTCCATCTGGTCGTGATCGGCACCGGAAAGCAGGAACAAAAAGTGCGCGTAGCTGCTCTCCAGCACGGCTCGGCGATTGAGCAAACCCTGTGCGTAGAACGGTTTGCTGAACACGAACGCGCTCGACTTCGCGATCACTGTTTTGTCGAGATCGAAGAAGGCGGCGACGCGTCCGCCCGGCACCGGCGCTCGGCCCGAAGGGGCGAGTCTTGTGTCCGGAAGCGGAGTCTGGTCGCGTTCGGCCGTCACGACAACAGAATAGGCACGCCGCGCGCGGCGCGCAGGAACCGCCCTTCCGGGGCCCGTCGAGAGTTTGCCCCGGGGACGCCGGAGGCTGCGAATCGCCGAAAGATGGTGGCGAACGCTACTTGCGCCTGCGCCGGGGGATAGGTGTAGTATTGCTGGCACCTGGACATGGTCCAGGCGCGTTCAGCCCGACCCCCCGGGGCTGAACCCGACGGCCCCAGCCTCCTCCCCCCCGGCTGGGGCCGTCCTCTATTTCCGGGTAGGTCGAATAAGTTCTCCACACCCCCGAGTTATCCACAATCGCGCTCTGACCGCTGTTGGGAAATTCCGCGCTCGGCCACGCTGAGCTGCATGAACCTCCTCGCCGCACCCTCCGCCACCGGACTCGCCCCCGCCCTGGTGCTCGTGCGCGATCCCCGGTTGCGCGCCGAAGTGCGCCGGGTCGCGGCGGCCGCCGAACGCGTCACCGACGAACGCGGCCTGCCCGTCGGGCGGCACGCGTGGTCGGGGGCGGGGCTGGTGATCCTCGACACCGCCGCCGCCACCGCGGCCGCCGCGGCGGGGTACCCGCGACGGCCGGGGATCGTCCTCGTCACCGAGGGCGAACCCGCGGTACCCGACTGGCAGGCCGCCACCGCGGTCGGCGCGGAGCGGGTCGTCGCGCTGCCCTCGGGCGCGGTCGCGCTGGTCGAGCAGTTCGCCGAGCACGCCGAGTCGAGAACCGGGGAAGGCGCGGTCGTCGCGGTCGCCGGGGCCGGCGGCGGCGCGGGTGCGTCGACGCTCGCGGCCGCCATCGCCCTGCGCGCCGCGGCGCGGAAGTTACGGCCGGACACGGTGCTGATCGACGGCGCTCCACTCGACGGCGGCATCGACCTGGTGCTGGGGATGGAGAACGTCGCGGGCTTGCGCTGGCCGGATCTGGTCATCGAGGACGGCCGGGTCTCCGCGGCCGCGCTGCACAGCGCGCTGCCTGCCGCGACCGCCGGGCTGGCGGTGCTGTCGTGCGGGCGGCACGGTGCCGGGCGGCCACCGACCGAGCTCACCCCGGCCGCCGTGCGCGCGGTGATCGAATCCGGCAGGGCAGCAGGGGATCTGGTCGTCTGCGATGTGTCCGGCGAGCGAGGCCCGGCGGCGGACACGATGGTCGATGCCGCCGATCTGGTGGTTCTCGTCGTCCCCGCACGGCTGCGCGCTGTCGCCGCCGCCGAAGTGGTGGCGGCCTACCTGGGCGCGCGAAATCCCAATCGGGGCTTGGTCGTTCGTGGGCCGGCGCCGGGTGGACTGCGTGGCGCCGAAGTCGCCGAGGTGCTCGGCCTGCCGCTGCTGGCCGCGGTGCGCGGGCAGGCGGGCCTTGCCGCGCGCTTGGAACGGGGTGGGCTCAGTGTGCGCAGGCGCGGTCCACTGCGCGACGCGGCCGATGCCGTGCTGTCGATGGTGGGTGCGGCGCGATGACCACCTTCGTCACCGTCGAGCTGCTCGAGCGGGTGCGCGAACGGCTCGCCGAGCACCCGGGTGTCCCCGACGCGGCGCAGCTGGCCGCCGCGATCCGTGCCGAGGCGGGCGGCGTGCTCGCCGACACCGACCTGCTGCGGGCGCTGCGCCTGCTGCAGACCGAGATGACCGGGGCGGGCCTGCTCGAGCCGCTGCTGCACGATCCCCGGGTCGCCGATGTGCTCGTCACCGGACCCGACTCGGTGTGGATCGACCGTGGTCACGGACTCGAGCGAACCGATGTCCAGTTCGCCGACGAGGCCGCGGTCCGCCGTCTCGCCCAGCGCCTCGCCCTCGCCGCGGGCCGCAGGCTCGACGACGCGCAACCCTGGGTCGACGGCAAGCTCACCGGCACCGAGGCGACCCTCGGCGACGCGTTCGGGGTCCGCCTGCACGCCGTGCTCGCACCCGTCGCGCACGACGGCACGTGCCTGTCCCTGCGCGTCCTGCGTCCCGCCACCCAGGGACTGCGCGCCCTGTCCGCCGCCGGCTCGGTGCCACCGGCCGCGCTCCAGCTGCTCACCGACATCGTTCGCGCCCGGCTGGCCTTCCTCGTCGTCGGCGGTACCGGCGCGGGCAAGACCACCCTCCTCTCCGCACTCCTGGCCGCGGTCGATCCGGCCGAGCGGATCATCTGCGTCGAGGACGCCGCCGAGCTGGCACCCGTCCATCCTCACGTGGTGCGGTTGGTCGCCCGCACCGCCAATGTCGAGGGCGTCGGCGCGGTGACGGTGCGCGACCTGGTCCGCCAGTCGCTGCGCATGCGCCCCGACCGCATCGTCGTCGGTGAGGTGCGCGGCGCCGAGGTCGTCGACCTGCTCACCGCCCTCAACACCGGCCACGACGGCGGCGCGGGCACCGTCCACGCCAACTCGCCGCAGGAAGTCCCCGCCCGCCTGGAAGCGCTCGCCGCCCTAGGCGGCATGGACCGCGCGGCCCTGCACAGCCAGCTCGCCGCCGCCGTCCAGGTCATCCTGCACGTTCACCGCCGCGCCGACGGCACCCGCGGCCTCCGCGAAATCGGTGTCCTCGAACGAGCAGGCACCGGCATCCGCATCACCCCCGCCTGGCGCTCCGACGACGCCCCCACCCCCGCCGCCGCCGAACTCGCCCGCCTGATCGAGGGGAGACTCGGATGAGAACCACGGGCGCAGGGGCCTGGCCGGTCCGCCGCAACGGCGGTTCTTCGCACGCAAGTGGCTCGGGATCGGCTCGCAGTCAGCGGGAGTGTGCGTCCGATGGTGCGCGGGCCGACGGTCGGCCGGTTCGTGAGAAGGGTCCGTTCCCGCAGGTCGGCGCTGATTCGGGCCGGGATCGTGGTGGTGCGTTGATGCCGAGTACCGGTGTCGGCATGTGGCCGGTCCGCATCGATGCGGGGTCTTCGTGGGAAGTGGACCGAAGCTCGGTGACCAGCGACCAGGGTGATGAGTCTGCTGCCGTGCGGTCCGGGATTCGGCCGGTCTGCGAGAACGACGCGCGTCTGAATATCGATGAACCTCCTGCTCAGGACTGTGATCCTGAGCAGGAGGGCGGCGGGCCCGAGACGTCGAATGGGAGTGCCTGCTTGTGGACGATCTGCGACAACACTGCGATCGCGCATGTCAACGATCGGGTTGCGCTGCGTACCAGCGCGATTGGTGAACCCGCTGGCACGAGCACCGACGGTCGGTCGGATCGCGAGGGGGACGTATCGCCGATGACCGGTGGTGCGTCGCACGGTTCGGGTGCCGGGGCGAGCCTGGTCTCGACGCGAACCCGAAGGGGCAGCGGGACTGCCTGTACGGGCGCCGGCGTGTGGCCGGTCCGCGAGATCGACGCATTCCCGCAGGTCGGAGGTCATCACTTCCGGGATCGGGATCGGGATCGGGATCGCGGCGGTGCCTGGTCTCGCCGTGAGCCTGGATTGTCGGCTACGACTACGGGCGTGTGGCCGATTCGTACCGATACCGCCTTCGCGGTGGATGGCAAGCGAAGTCGGGTGCGGGCCAGGAAGGGGCGGGCTAGTGGCGCAGGCGGTACACATCGGTCGAGGCGATCGGTTCACCTGAGCGGTGCGGTGACGCTTGGGGTGCGGACGTTGAGAGTGTCTCTGCAGGAATTGTTTTCGAGTCGCGGGCGACAGGGCGGCGGGGAATCCGCTGTCGGGGTACCCGTCGATGATGCGTGCGCGCCGCCGGCGGTGCCGAGCGTAGAACCGTGTGCCACGCCGTTGGCTCGGGCAATGCGATCAGACCCAGGTGATACGCCGCGGCGGTATCGCACCGCGGCGCACACGTTCCCCGTCGCTGCGGACTCGCGCTCTCGCAACCGCGGGCGCCGCTGCGTCGGCCTCCGAGCCCTTCGTGGCGCAGGGGCGAGGTCGCCGATCGAAGCTGGACCGGATCCCTTAGGGGAGTTGGCTTTCGATGTCGCGTTCGCGGTGGCGGAAGCGGTGCGGTCCGGCGGGCCTGCGCCGGGGAGGCTCCCGGCGCGGACAACCCCACTCGCTCCGCCCCCGACCGGGATGCTTGCCGGTTCGGCTGGTTCGGCCGAGCTGCTGTCGACGACCGGACCCCTGCCCGTGGCGTTGCGCGATTCACCGCCCTCGTCGGCGGGAGAGGTGACTTCGGTACCGGACGAGGAATCGACGACAGAACGGCACGGAGGTGGCGATGGCGGTCGGACTGCTCTGTTGCGCGGTGGCGGTGCTGCTGCTTCCCGCCGCGGGCGATCGACGGCGTTTTCAACGATTGTTCGGTGCGGGCGGGACGCGCGCGATACGACGGATACCGGTGGCGTTGGGTGCGGGAATCGGCCTGGGGTGCACGGCATTCGCGCTGGGGATCGGGACGGGGCTGGCGGTGCTCATGGTGGGCGTCACCGTCGCGGTGCGGAATCGGCGCGGTCATGGTGAGCGTGTGCGCCGGACGGAGTGCGGTCATCTCCTGGCCGGTCTCGAGGCGGTCGTCGGTGAACTGCGGGTCGGCGCGCATCCGAGCGCTGCCGCCGAAGCCGCGGCCGCGGAGTCCCGCGGGGAAGCGGCCCGGGTGCTCGCGATCAGCGCGGGCCGCAGCAGGCTCGGCGGTTCCGGGGCCGACGGCTGGCTGCACCCGGAGTCGCCGGTCGCCGAGGAACTGTCGCGGGTCGCCACCGCCTGGCGGGTCGCCGAAGAACACGGCCTCGCCCTGGCGGAACTGCTGTCCGCCGCCAGGACCGACCTGCTCGGCCGCATCCGCTTCCGCGACCGCACCGAAGCCGCCCTCGCCGGCGCCCGCGCCTCCGCCACGGTCCTCGCCGGCCTACCCCTGGTCGGCATCGGCCTCGGCCAGCTCATGGGCGCCGCACCACTGTCGGTGCTCTTCGGTTCCGCCGCAGGCGAACTGCTCCTGCCACTAGGCGCAGGCCTGGCCTGCTGTGGATTGCTGTGGACAGATGCCATCACCCGCCGAGGAACAGCGTGATGCCCCTGGCCCGGGCTCCCGGTCAGACGTATCGACGCAGGCCCCACTTCGCGAGAGGTCGCGATGTCAGGAGGAGGACAGGCGACGATCAGCAACCACGGTGACCTGGTCCCGGCTCCCAGCCTCCGGCGCTATCGCTGACGCCGCGCCCTGGTGTGCGAGCCGGGTGCGCGTGAGCGAGGTGCGTGAGCCGGGTACTCGCGTAGGCCAAGTGCGCGTGAGTGAGGTGCGTGGGCCAGGTGCGCGTGAGCGAGGCGGGTAGGCCGGGTGCGCGTGAGTGAGATGCGTGGGCCGGGTGCGTGCGTGGGCCGGGTGCGCTTGAGCCGGGTGCTTGCGTAGGCCAAGTGCGTGTGAGCGAGGTGCGTGGGCCAGGTGCGCGTGAGCGAGGCGCGCGTGGGCCGGGTGCGTGGGCCGGGTGCGTGCGTAGGTCGGGTGCGCGTGAGCGAGGCGGGTAGGCCGGGTGCGCGTGAGTGAGGCGCGTGGGCCGGGTGCGTGCGTGGGCCGGGTGCGTGGGCTGGGTGCGCGTGGGCTGGGTGCGCGTGAGCGGGGTGCGTGGGCTGGGTGCGCGTGAGCGGGGTGCGTGGGCTGGGTGCGCGTGAGCGAGGTGCTTGGGCGGAAGACCGGCGATCACCAGGTGACCAGGCGATCCGGGACTACAGCGGGCGTCTTCTAGCTCCGGCGCGCGGGACTTGCCCGCACCGACCACTGGTGTGCCGCAGGCGTGTTGAGCGCCGCGTCCGCGCTTTCGACCGTCTCCGCCCTCGCGTAATGCGTTGACGGAAAGAGGGTTCGGAGTGCTCGGCCCTGGGTTGGTTCGGAACATCGAGGGGAGGACTGCTGTGCACTACTTGGAAGGGCCGCCACCGCCTGCCGCGCTGCTGGTGGCCGCGATGGCGGTGGCCTTGCTGCCGGCGCGGGTGGCGGTCAGTCGGCGGGTGCGGGCGCTCGGGTCTGCACCGGCGGAGGTGCCGGAGGTGGGTCGGGGGAAGGCGAAAGTGGATCCGCTGGGGTCGGCGTCGGCATTCGATCTGCTGGCGGCGTGTCTGCGGGCGGGATTGCCGATGGCCGCGGCCGCGCGGGCCAGTGCGGGGACGGCGCCGCCGGTGTTGCGGGCCGCGCTGCTCCGAGCGGCCGATCTGCTGGCGCTCGGTGCGGATGCGGCGACGGCCTGGGAGCGAGCTGCGGCGGACGCGGCCGGGTCGGCCGGTGCGGACGAGGTGGAATCACTCGCGAGGTTGGCGCGGCGCTCCGCGCGCTCCGGTTCCTCGCTGGCGGCTGCCGTCGGTGAACTGGCGGACCAGCGGCGTGAGGCGGTGGAGGACGCCGCGGTCGCGCGGGCGGAGCGGGCGGGCGTGCTGATCGGTGGGCCGCTCGGGCTGTGCTTCCTGCCCGCCTTCGTCTGCCTCGGCATCGTTCCCGTCGTGATCGGCCTGGCGGACCGGGTCCTCGGCGATGGCGGCCTGCTGTGACCGGCCTCGCCGAGGCCGGCGAAACGTCACCACGCGGATCGGCCGGGTGGTGTGGAAGGAGAGGGGATCACGATGACGTTCGTACGCGCCGTATATATAGGAGCGCGGGCACGGATCATGCGCCTGCTGATCGACGACGACGGCATGTCCACCGCGGAGTACGCGATCGGCACCATCGCGGCGGCCGCGTTCGGTGCGGTGCTCTACGGGGTGGTGACGGGGGACAGCATCGTCAACGCGTTGACCCAGATCATCGACAAGGCGCTCAACACGAGTGTGTAAATCGTTGCGGCACAGGTAGTCTCAGTGATGACGCGGGTGCGGTGACGGTCGAGGCCGCCATCGCCCTCGCCGCGCTGGTGTCGGCGGTGGTGCTGTGCGTCGGAGCTCTGCTGGCCGCGTCGACCCAGGTGCGTTGTGTCGACGCGGCCCGCGAGGCGGCGAGATTGACTGCCCGTGGCGACGCGACGAACGCTGTCGCGGCGGCTCGGACGGTCGCACCGCCCGGGGCGACGGTCGAGATCCGCCATGAGGGCGACCGTGTGGTGGCGGTCGTCGGCGCGGGCACCACACTCCTTCCCGGTCTGCGATTGCGCGCGGAGGCGGTCGCGGTCACCGAGCCGGGAGCCGGTCGATGACCGGGGCGCGAGCGCGGTGGCTCGCCGGGGATGCCGGCGGGGCGACGGTGTTCGCGTGCGTGGCGCTCGCCGGGCTGATCGCGCTGACCCTGGTGATCGGTCAGGTCGGTGTGGTGGTGGTCGCCCGGCATCGGGCGCAGGCGGCGGCCGACCTCGGTGCGCTGGGTGCGGCGAGTGTGCTGGCCGAGGGCGCCGAGGCGGCGTGTGCCGAGGCCGCTGAGGTCGGCCGACGGATGGGTGCGCGGGTGGCGCGGTGTGTGGTCGAGCAGTGGGATGTGGTGGTCGTGGTGGAAGCGAATGCGACATTCGGAGTGTTCGGCGTGCACGTGATCGCGGCCGCCGCGCGGGCGGGTCCGGTGGATGAGAGTGTGTGACACGGAAGTGTTATCACTGGTCGGTGGTTGTTCCGCACCGAACTAATCCGTAATTCCGTCGAGGGCTATTCCCGGAATTCCATGCACATTCTTTTATGAGGAGAGAACTAAACGAAAATAATGATGTGGCCTACTCGCGGGCGCCCGTCGGCAATGCGTCAGTTAACAGAAGAGTCGTCCTTTTTATTCGGAGGCGACCGACCCGGGGTGGCGTCGCCGCTGGTCAACGGAAAAATGGTCGAGCGACCAGCATTCTCGCAGTGGGGTGTAGCGCCGGTCACGCCGCCGGCGTGTCGGTATTACGAATCCGCTGTCGTGCCGGGGTGTGCCCGCAACTCGCCCAGCACGGCCACCAGGAGCCGTTCCGCCGCGTCCTTGTCCAGCGGGTTGTTCCCGTTGCCGCACTTGGGTGACTGCACGCACGACGGGCACCCGTCCTGGCAGCCGCAGCTGCGGATGACGCTGAGCGTGGCGGCCAACCAGGCGTCCAGCTGGGCGAATCCTCGCTCGGCGAAGCCCGCGCCGCCGGGTTGCCCGTCGTAGACGAACACGGTCGGTGCGCCGGTGTCGGGATGCTCGGCGATCGAGACCCCGCCGATGTCCCAGCGGTCGCAGCCGGCAACCAGCGGCAGCATGCCGATCGCGGCGTGCTCGGCGGCGTGGAGCGCCCCGGGGAGCTCGTCGTCGGTGATTCCGGCGGCGGCGAGCAGCGTGGGCGTGACGGTATAGAGGACGGCCTTGGTGTGCAGGGTCTGGGCGGGAAGATCGAGCTCGACCTGGTCGAGCACCTCGCCGGTGACCAGCGTGCGGAGGTAGCCGACGACCTGATGGGTGACCGCGACCTGCGCGGATGCGGTGGTGACGGCACCGAACACGCGCTCTTCGGCCATCGCTTCGATGGTGATCGAGGTGACCTGCCGTGCGCTGGTGGTGAAGCCGGGGTCCACCTCGTTGACGAAGGCGACGCCGCCGTCGAGGTCGAGTTCGTCGACCAGGTAGGTCTCGCCCTGGTGCAGGTGGACGGCGCCGTTGTGCAGCGTGGCGGGCGCCCGGCCCGCGTCGGCGGTGCCGAGCAGACGCCCGGATTCGGCGTCGACGATGGCCACCGGCGTGCCGAGGCCACCGCGCACATCCACCGCGTCGTGTGGATGGGTGTGTGCGGTGACGTGCCACCGGCCCGGTGCGCCGCGGGGGCCGGGGCGATGCCGGATCAAGCCCTCGCCGGCCAGGTCGGCGAGCACGGCGTCGGCCCTGAGCTCGGTCACCTCGGCGTCGGTGAGCGGCAGTTCCATGGCCGCGCACAGCAGTTGGGGTCCGAGGACGTAGGGGTTGTACGGGTCGGTGATGGTGGCCTCGATCGGCCGGGCGAGCAGGGCGTCCGGATGGTGGACGAGGTAGGTGTCGAGCGGATCGTCGGTGGCGACCAGCACGACGAGCGAGCCCTGCAGTCGCCTGCCCGCGCGCCCCGCCTGCTGCCAGAACGAGGCGACGGTGCCGGGAAAACCCGCGATGACCACGGCGTCCAGACCGGCAATATCGACACCGAGCTCGAGCGCGTTGGTGCTGGCCGCGCCGAGCAGCGTGCCCTCCGAGAGCGATCGTTCCAGCTCCCTGCGATCCTCGGCCAGATAGCCAGCGCGATAGGCCGCGACCCGTTCCTGCAGTTCAGGAGCTCGTTCGGCGAGGACACGCCGGGCGTCGAGCGCGATCAGCTCGGCGCCCCGGCGCGAGCGGACGAAGGTGAGCGTCCTCGCGCCCTCGGCCACCAGGCTCGCCATGATCTTGGCGGCCTCGCCGGTCGCGGTCCGGCGCACGGGTGCGCCGTTCTCGCCGGTCACGGCTGTGCTCAACGGCGGCTCCCAGAGCGCGACGGTTCTGGCACCGTGCGGCGAGGCGTCCTCGGTGATGGCGGTGACCGGCGCCCCGATCAGCCTGCTCGCCGACGCGCCGGGGTCGGCGCTGGTGGCCGAGCACAGGATGAACACCGGGTCGGCACCGTAGAACGCGGCGAGCCGGCGCAGCCTGCGCAGCACCAGGGCGACGTGCGAACCGAACACGCCCCGGTAGGAGTGGCATTCGTCGACCACCACATAGCGAAGATTGCGCAGCACGCGCGCCCAGCGCTGATGCGAACGCAGCAGCCCGACGTGCAGCATGTCGGGATTGGTGAAGATCCACCGGGCATTGGCCCGGACCCACTGCCTGATCTCGGCGGGTGTGTCGCCGTCGTAGCTCGCCGGATGGGCCTCACGCAGGGGATTGTCGTGGATCAGCGCACCGACCGCGCGCAGCTGATCGGCGCCGAGCGCCTTGGTGGGGGACAGGTACAGCGCGGTCGCGCGCGGGTCGTCGTGCAGCGCGGTGAGTACCGGCAGGAGATAGCCGAGAGATTTCCCGGAGGCGGTCCCGGTGCTGACGACGACGTGCTTTCCGGCCGCCGCCAGCTCGGCGGTCCGGGTCTGGTGGTCCCACGGGCGCTCGATCCCGGCCGCGTCCAACGCTGTGACCAGCGCGGATGGCACCCAGTCCGGCCAATCGGTGGTGCGCGCGGGCCGGGCGGGCAGCTCGGCGACATGGGTCAGCGGGTTGCCGCCGGACGCCGCCTCGACCAGGACACGATTCAGCAACGATCGCCCGTAGCTCTCGCCGATAGCTGTCGGCTGGACCTCGGTCCGCTCTGCCGGATTCATCCCATAGCCCTCTCGCGCCACGCCGGAAGTGTGAAACGTGTGTGTGCGGCGAGCGCTACCTGCGATTTCGTAACCCAATAGCGACCTGGGTCACAGCAGGTTTGCTGGAAGCTCACCCGGTTATCGTGAAGCAAACAGACTGGAAGTACGGATTCACCCAATCTCTCCCTCACCTGCGCATTCGCAAGATCAAGAATTTTGCAAATTGTCGGTAACTCGACTGTTGAATTGCTCGTGGACATGGTTCACTGGGTCTCGGTCGCAAGCTTCTGTGTTCGAGGGACGGATCGAAAGTCCAAACCATCAGCAGGATCGATGTTGCGAACGCCGTGCTCAGGCTTTCCTTGCAGGGGGACCAACAGTACAGCGGTCGGAACGGACCCGGTGGACGAACCCAGTTGTCCGCCGTTCCGGTAAGAAAGAGAAGGAACAGAATGGCACAGGGAACTGTGAAGTGGTTCAACGCGGAGAAGGGGTTCGGCTTCATCGCGCCCGAGGACGGCTCCGCTGACGTCTTCGTCCACTACTCGGAGATCCAGGGCACGGGCTTCCGTACCCTCGAGGAGAACCAGAAGGTCGAGTTCGAGGTCGGCCAGGGCACCAAGGGCCCGCAGGCCACCGGCGTTCGCGCGCTCTCCTGAGCTGCGAATCGAATCAACGCCCGTCCCCCACCTCCTGTGCGGAGGTGGGGGACGAGCCATTTCAGGGGTAAGGTCGCCCAGAAGTTCTCCAGGCCGAGGAGGCCGGAAACCCGCGGCGCCAGCCGCCGTGGACGCAGCTACCCAAGTGCGCAAGGTATAAACGTCACTGGTGGCGATGTCCGAACGTCGCGCCGTCTGCCCCAGCCGCGCACCGAGCGGACCTCCCGACGCGCGGATATAGAAGGAAGGTGTTCGCCGGTGGCAACACGAGACCGCAGTTCAGCCGACCAGGGGCGTCCCCTGCGTCGTCTCGTGATCGTCGAGTCCCCGACGAAGGCCCGCAAGATCGCGCCTTACCTGGGTCGCAACTACACGGTCGAGGCTTCGGTGGGCCACATCCGTGACTTGCCGCGCGGCGCGGCCGACGTGCCCGCCAAATACAAGGGGCAGTCCTGGGCGCGCCTCGGCGTCGACGTCGATCACGACTTCGAGCCGATCTATGTCGTCAGCCCGGACAAGAAGGCCAAGGTCTCCGAGCTCAAGAGCCTGCTGGCCGACGCCGACGAGCTCTACCTCGCCACCGACCCCGACCGCGAGGGCGAGGCGATCGCCTGGCACCTGCTCGAGACGCTCAAGCCGAAGGTCCCGGTCCGCCGGATGGTCTTCCACGAGATCACCGAGCCGGCCATCCTCGCGGCCGCCGCCGATACCCGCGAACTCGACAACGACCTGGTCGACGCGCAGGAAACCCGCCGCATCCTGGACCGCCTCTACGGCTACGAAGTCAGTCCGGTGCTGTGGAAGAAGGTCATGCCGCGCCTGTCAGCGGGTCGCGTGCAGTCCGTCGCCACCCGCGTCATCGTGCAGCGTGAGCGGGAGCGCATGGCGTTCCGCTCCGCCGAGTACTGGGATATCGCCGCCAAGCTCGACGCGGGCGTCGACGAGAACTCCGATTCGACCAATCCGCGGACCTTCGGCGCGCGGCTGGTCCAGGTCGAGGGCGACCGGGTCGCCTCCGGTCGCGACTTCGGCTCCGATGGTCAGCTCAAGTCGGCCTCCGGCGTGGTCGTGCTGGACGAGGCGTACGCGCGTCGGCTGGCCGAGGCGCTCGACGGGGCCGACCTGGTGGTCTCCTCCGCCGAGGCCAAGCCGTACTCGCGCAAGCCGTACCCGCCGTTCATGACCTCGACGCTGCAGCAGGAAGCGGGGCGCAAGCTGCGCTTCACCTCCGAGCGCACGATGCGGGTGGCGCAGCGGCTGTACGAGAACGGCTACATCACCTACATGCGAACCGACTCGACCACGCTGTCGGAGTCGGCCATCGCCGCCGCGCGGTCGCAGGCCACCCAGCTCTACGGCGCGGAATACGTCTCGCCGACGCCGCGCCAGTACACCCGCAAGGTCAAGAACGCGCAGGAAGCGCACGAGGCGATCCGCCCGTCCGGCGACACGTTCATGACCCCGGGCCAGCTGGCCGCCAAGGTCGACCAGGACGAGTTCCGGCTCTACGAGCTGATCTGGCAGCGCACCGTCGCCTCACAGATGGCCGACGCGCGCGGCACCACGCTGACCCTGCGCATCACCGGCACCGCCCGGACCGGCGAGGAGTGCGTGTTCTCCTCCTCGGGTCGCACGATCACCTTCCCCGGCTTCCTCAAGGCCTACGTCGAGAGTGTGGACGAGGAAGCGGGCGGCCAGTCCGACGACGCCGAATCCCGTTTGCCCGCACTGGAAGAGGGCCAGGGCGTCACCGCCGTCGAGCTCACCCCGGACGGCCACAGCACCAATCCGCCCGCGCGCTACACCGAAGCGTCGCTGATCAAGACGCTCGAAGAGCTCGGCATCGGCCGCCCGTCGACGTACTCCTCGATCATCAAGACGATCCTCGATCGCGGCTATGTCTACAAGCGCGGCAGCGCGCTGGTGCCGTCGTGGGTGGCGTTCGCGGTGGTCGGCCTGCTGGAGGCGTACTTCGGACGACTGGTCGACTTCGACTTCACCGCCGCGATGGAGGACGACCTCGACGCGATCGCCGGTGGCCGCGAACAGCGCGGAAACTGGTTGTCCAGCTTCTACTTCGGTGGCGATCACGGCGCCGAGGGATCGGTGGCGCGCTCGGGCGGCCTGAAGAAGATGGTCGGCGAGCAACTCGACGACATCGACGCCCGCGAAGTGAACTCGATCAAGATGTTCGTCGACGAGGAGGGCCGCGATGTCGTGGTCCGCGTCGGCCGGTTCGGTCCGTACCTGGAGCGGATGGTCGTCAATCCCGATGACCCGGACGGCGATCCGGTGTCGCAGCGGGCGAACCTGCCCGACGATCTGCCGCCGGACGAGCTGACGCCCGAGGTCGCCGAGAAGCTGTTCTCGACGCCGCAGGAGGGCCGTTCGCTCGGCGTCGACCCGGTGTCGGGGCACGAGATCGTCGCCAAGGAGGGCCGTTTCGGCCCGTACGTCACCGAGATCCTGCCCGAGCCGCCCGCGCCGGACCCGGCCGCGACGCCGGCGAAGAAGACCACCAAGAAGGCGGCCGAGGTCAAGCCGCGCACCGGCTCGCTGTTCAAGTCGATGGATCTGGCGACGATCACCCTCGACGACGCGCTCAAGCTGCTCTCGCTGCCCCGCGTGGTCGGCAACGACCCGGCCTCGGGCGAGGAGATCACCGCGCAGAACGGCCGGTACGGGCCCTACCTGAAGAAGGGCACCGATTCGCGGTCGCTGGCGACCGAGGACCAGCTGTTCTCCGTCACCCTCGACGAGGCGCTGAAGCTCTACGCCGAGCCGAAGCGGCGCGGTCGGCAGGCGGCGAGCGCTGCCCCGCTGCGCGAACTGGGCAACGACTCGGCGACGAACAAGCCGATGGTGATCAAGGACGGCCGGTTCGGCCCGTACGTCACCGACGGCGAGACCAATGCCAGCCTGCGCAAGGGCGACGAGGTCGAGTCGATCACCGACGAGCGCGCGTCCGAGCTGCTCGCCGATCGCCGGGCCCGCGGTCCGGTGAAGAAGGCGGCCAAGAAGACGACCGCGAAGAAGGCGGCCAAGAAGGCGCCTGCCAAGAAGACGGCGGCCAAGTCGACCGCGACGAAGACGGCGACGAAGACGGTCGCCAAGAAGACCGCGGCGAAGAAGACCGCGGCCAAGAAGGCTCCGGCGAAGAAGGCGGCGGCGAAAACCGCTGGTACCGAAGCGGACTGACACCGAGCGGTGCGGGGCGGCACTCAGCCGGCGGAGGCTGGTCGATTCGCTGCCGCCCGGTGCGCGTCGGTCGTACAGCCGCTTGCCCTCTGTACGGCAGTGATGGATTGCGGCGCCAGAGGCTCACGACTGGGTGACGATGCGGCGGCGCCGCCGGCAGTCCTGGTGCCGAATCCGCGTGTCCGGCTGCGGGCGGTCCGGCCGTTCGGATCGGTGTCGGACCGCGCGGCTAGGGTGTAGCGCGTGGCAGGAGTCTTCGATCGACTGGTCGGCCAGGACGTGGTCGAGGCCGAGCTGACGGCTGCCGCGACGGCGGCCCGCGCGGGCGTCGTGACCGGGGCGATGACGCATTCGTGGCTGTTCACGGGTCCGCCCGGGTCCGGTCGGTCGGTCGCGGCGCTGTGCTTCGCCGCCGCGCTGCAATGCACCGACCCCGACGCCGTCGGATGCGGTCGGTGCCACGCGTGCACGACGACGATGGCGGGCACGCACGGTGACGTGCGGCGCGTCGTCCCCGAGGGGCTGAGCATCAGCACCAAGGAGATGCGCGAGATCGTGCAGGTCGCGTCCCGGCGGCCGAGCACCGGACGCTGGCAGGTCGTGGTGGTCGAGGACGCGGATCGCCTCACCGAGGCGGCGGGCAATGTGCTGCTGAAGGTCGTCGAGGAGCCGCCGGACCGGACCGTGTTCCTGCTCTGCGCGCCGTCGGTCGATCCCGAGGACATCTCCGTCACCCTGCGCTCGCGGTGCAGGCACGTGCACCTGGTGACGCCGTCGGTCCCCGCCATCGCCCAGGTCCTGCGCGAGCGGGATCAGCTCGACGGCAAGACCGCCGACTGGGCGGCCGCGGTGAGCGGTGGGCACGTCGGCCGGGCGCGTCGGCTCGCCACCGACGAGGACGCGCGCAAGCGACGTCAGCGGGCACTGGCCCTGGTCGGCGCGACCGAGCGGCCGGGCGCGGCCTACGCCGCCGCCGACGAGCTGGTAAAATCGGCCGACGACGAAGCCAAACAGATGAGCGCCGAACGCGACGACCGCGAACGCGACGAACTCGCCACCGCCCTCGGCGCGGGCGGCACCGGCAAGGGCGCGGCCTCGGCGACCCGCGGCTCGGCGGGCGTGCTCAAGGAACTCGAGCGCCGTCAGAAGTCCCGCGCCACCCGCACCGGCCGCGACGCCCTCGACCGCGCCCTCATCGACGTCGCCGGGATGTACCGCGATGCCCTCGCCATGCGCTTCGCCGGCCGCGGTGTCCCCATCACCCTCACCCACCCCGACATGGCCGACGAGATCACCGACCTCGCCACCAACGTCCGCCCCGAGGGCCTGCTCCGCAGCATCGACGCCGTCCTGGCCTGCCGGGAAGCCCTCGACCTCAACGTGAAACCCCGTTTCGCCGTCGCCGCCATGGTCGCCACCCTGATCGCCGCCCGCTCCACCTGACCACCCGTTTTCGCGTTCCGGCCGTTCCCGCGATAGACTCGCGTCGCCTAACGGCACGCCGCCTTAGCTCAGTCGGTAGAGCGCTTCACTCGTAATGAAAAGGTCGGGGGTTCGATTCCCCCAGGCGGCTCCACAGTCACAGGCCCTTTCCTGGAATTCCGGGAAAGGGCCTGTGGTGTTTCTAGTCGCGGGTGACGGCGGGTGGGTGCCAGGTGCCGTCGAGGATGGTGTCGTCGGGCCAGTAGGCGCGCAGGTAGACGGTGAATTCGTCGTCGGGGGCGGGGAGCCAGTTGGCGGTGTGGGTCGGGTCGGTGGGGGGTTTGCTGCCGACCGTGAGGGTGAGGGAACCGTCCTCGCCGTAGGACAGGTCCTGGTTCTTGGTGCCGAGGGAGTAGCGGTCGAGGTCGTTGGGGTGGAAGAAGTGGTGCTTGTTGTAGACGGTCAGTGACCAGAAGCCGCGGACCGGGGGGACCTGGCCCGCGGCGAAGTGCACGGTGTAGGTGTTCGCGCCGTGCAGACGGTCACCGTCGGCGTCGAGATCCTGGTAGTAGTAGGCGGTTTCGTTGGGGGTGTTGACGAAGATGTTGGACTTGCCGATCGCGGTGCGCGAGAGGTAGTCGGTGCCGAAGGCGGCGCCGTTGCGCTGGGTGGTCCAGTGGTCGGCGACCGGCAGGCCGATATTGCGGAACTGGAACAGCTCGCCGACCACCTCGTCGGCGGCGAGCGCGGACTGGGTGAGGGCGTCGGCGACGGCGGGATCGCGGTCGGCGGCGTCAACGATCGAGCGCAGCCACGTGTACAGGGCCTCCTCGCCCGGCAGCGGCGGAACCTCGTCGAGTACCTGCGGGAGGATGGTGAAGAAGGTCGCCGGATCGACCCACTGGGTCTCGGCCTCGCCGCTCGTGCTGCCTCCGCCGCCGAAGGACGGCACGGTCGACCAGTCGGTCACCTTGGTGACGCCGTCGAAATCGGACAGCGGATACATGCTGATCCGATTCACCAGTGGCGCGATGGCCTCGCGGTCCTCGGGGGTGTCGTCGAGGAAGACGCGCGGAATGGCGACGCCGAGCCGGGTGTCGTGGCGGAAGACACCGGTGATGCCCGCGGGCACCGCACCGTCCCAGGTGGTGTGGGCGAGGAGGTAGAAGCCCGGCTCGGTCCCGTACATCTTGCCGAGCTCCACGAAGGAATCGGTGCGCTGATCGACGATCTGATAGACCCAGAACCGATCGCCGAACTCCGGAATCTGGATCACCGACGGTCCGCGTTCGGCGTCGACGAGGCCGAAGCCGTAGACCACATCCTGGTTCGGGCAGGCGACGACGCGTTCCTCCGGCCGGATGTAGTCGTGCAGCATCCCGAGTGTTCCGGGCGGACCGGCGGGCACGATGCCCGCCAGCAGGCCGGGGCCGGGCAGCTTCGCCATCAGCGTCAGCCGGTTGTGGATGTTGACCAGCGGCCAGCCCCACAGATACGCGGTCCGTCCCACTGTGGCGGCATAGGCCGGGGTGACCTGCTGACTCCCGAAGTTCCGCGGAGCTGACATCCGAACCCCACCTTTCGTGTCGGCTTGCTGGGCGATGCTCCGACGGTAGGTGCGCGGCGGTGGGTGCCGAATCATCCGAAACGGATGAGTTACGCCGGTGGCGGGGCTGTTCGGTGGCCGTAGCGGGCGGAGTCGAGCGCTGCCTCGATGGTGCCACGCGATGCGGGGGTGCGATAGGTGCACACTACTCTTTGCACAAGAATTTGTGCAAAGAGTAGTGTGCAACTATGACCGACGAGGTACCGCCGAGGGAGATCACCGATCCCGCCGCGCTGCGCGCGCTCGCCCATCCGCTCCGGCAGCGCATTCTGCGCGCCCTCGCCGAGAAGGGCCCGGCGACCGCGACGGCGCTGGGGGCGCAGCTGGGCCAGAACACCGGCGCGACCAGCTATCACCTGCGTCAGCTGGCCGAGCACGGGTTCATCGAGGAGGCGCCCGAGCTGGCGAAGGGGAAGGAACGGTGGTGGCGGTCGCCGCCGAAGGATCTGCGGTATCGGCTGGACAGGGACCAGTCGCCGGAAATGCGCGAGCTGCTGGAAGGGCTGGTCGCGCAGCACATTTCCGAGGACGTCGAGCTCTTCCAGCGGTTCCGGGCCGAGCGCGCCGAGCTGGGGGAGTGGGCCGACACGATGCCGTTCTCGCGCGGCGCGATCTACGCGACCCGCGAGGAACTCGACGCCTTCTGCGAGGAGTACCTCGCGCTGCTCAAACGCTTCCAAGCCACCCATGCCGAAGACCGGCCGGGCGCGCGCCGGGTACTGACCCGGTTCATCGCGTTCCCGGCCCCGGGGATGAACGACAGCCAGTAGGGATCCACCGTGCTCATTCGTATCGCACTGTTCGCCACCATGATCGCGGCGCTGGTGGCGGCCGCGCCGACGGCCACCGCGGACGACCGCGTCACCACCGACATCACCGTCACCCGCTCCGACGGCACCACCACGACCGGCACCATCCACGCACCGGCGGGTGCCACCGGCAGGCCGGGCGTCGTGCTCGTGCACGGCTCCGGGACCAGCCCCAGTCCCCAATACGCCCAGGTCGCCGATGCTTTCGCGCGTGCGGGCATCGTCGCGTTGCAGTACGCGAAGCGGGCCGAGGACTACACCCCCGCCCACCGGGACTACTCCCTGCTCGCCGACGACGCGCTGTCCGGCATCGCCGCGCTGCGGAGCCGGCCCGAGGTGGACCCGTCGCGGGTCGGCCTCTGGGGGCTCTCGGAAGGCGGCTGGGTGGCGCCGCTGGCCGCCTCGCGCTCGGCCGATGTCGCCTTCCTGATCACCATCGGCGCCAACTCCGGCGCGCCCGCCGCCCAGCAGACCTGGGCCAACGAGACCAGATTCGCGGCGGCGGGCGTGCGCGGATCGATGATCGATGTGCTGGGGCGCAACGGAATCCGCCAGCTCGCCGGCGCGGGTCAGTTCGCCCAGGCCGACTACGATCCGGTGCCGGTGCTGGAACGGATTCCGCAGCCGGTGCTCGCGATCTGGGGCGACCAGGACCGGCTGACCCCGCCCGGTGACAGTCTGCGCGACTTCCGCGCGGCCTTCGATCGGGTCGGCAAGACGAACTACACGCTGCGCACGCTGCCGAATGCCCAGCACGCGGGCTTCACGACGACCGACGGATTCGACAAGGGCACCGAACTCGCGCCCGGCTACGCCGAGCTCATGGGCGACTGGGTGAACGGGCTGCCCGGCTCGGCGAATGCGCAGGTGGATCAGCCTGCGGTGCAGGGACATTCGGTGACACCGCTGACACCGCTGGCCTGGTGGGAGGCCACCCCGGTCCAGCTGATCCTGCTGCTCGGGACCGTTCTCGCGCTCGGCGGCTACGCGGTGAGCGGGTTCAAGCGGGATTGGCGCCTGTCCCATGCCCGGCCCGCGCGAATCCTGTCGGCGGCGGCCGGGATCGGCATCGTCGGCACGATCGCCCTGTTCCTGTTCGTCGCCTCCACCAAGTCGACTTCGTTCGGCCCGTTGCTGTTCGGCCGCACGCTGCCCTGGGTGGCGCTGCAACTGAGCGCGCTGTGCGCGGTGGTCGCGCTCGGCGTCGTCGTCGCGCGGCGCGGGCGGCTGCTCGACGGTGTCGGCACGGGCGGGCGGGTCCGCTGGGCGCTGCTGGTCTGCGGCGGTACCGGATTCACGCTGTGGGCGCTGTACTGGGGACTGCTGCTGCCCTGAGCAACGCGAAAGGTCCCGACCTGCTGGTCGGGACCTTCCGGATCGGGGTCAGGGGTTCAGGTTCACGGTGTGCGTGTTGTGCAGATTCGAGCCGACGAACACACGTCGCATGTTCACGATGTCCCACGTGGATGTTCCGATCAGGAGACAGGAGTCGAACCGGTCGAAGGGATTGACGTAGACCCGAGGGCCGTTCGCGTCACCCCACCACGCACCGTTGCCCGCCCTGGCGTAGTAGTACGCCGCATCGTATTTCGTCCAGATCGCGGTCTTCGACTCTCCCGGATTCAGATTCCACCAGCCATGTGTCGCCCAGCCGCCGTACTGGCCGGGGCAGGAATCCGGGTCGACCTGCATGACCGCGACGGACACCACCAGGTGATAGTTGTTGTGGAAGGCCAACCAAGGCATCGGACTACCCTTCCTGCTCGAGCGGCGGGGCCGGCAGACTCGCGGCCTCGTGGAACGGCGCGGCCACACTCGCGCCCGCCGGTGGCTCCGGGCTGGCGGCCCGATGATCTTCCGAGGTGTGCGCGGCCGTCTCGCGGACGGCCGGCGCCTGCGCGGGGGCGACCTGCCCCGTTTGTGGTTCGGCGGTCATGGATTTCACCTTTCTTCTGCTTCGGCCACGGCGAGGCCGCTGGTCAGCCCCGCCGCACGGTCACCGATAACTCCTGTGGGGTGGCCCCGTGGAAGGGGTCGCCGGTCATCAGCCGCACGGTCGCGTCGCCGGGCGTCAGCGCGGCGAGTACCACCACGTCCGGCGGACCTTCGGGTGCGAGCACCCGTCCGTCCGGGAGCGGGGCGGCGTCCCGGTAGACGCCGAGCACCTCGACCGTCGCGCCCGAGGTCACCCGGGCGCCCGCGGCGGGCAGCAGCACGATGTCGCCGGGCTCGAGCGCCAACCGCGCTCCGATCGGATCCGCGCGCAGATCAACCAGCCGTGGCATGTGCTTGCGCGAGTGCGGATTCCACGCTGACGTCCTCGTCCTCGTCCCAGTCCGCCGTCTCGCTGAAGAAGGGCCACAGCGTCGGGTAGATGGAACGCGCGAAGCCGCGGTCGGCGGCGTTGATGTCCAGGCCGCCGCGAATCGGCTGACCGTCGGTGGTGATCTTGCCGGGCAGCTGGTAGCACATGATCGAGTCCTGATCGGCGTTCGGCGTCGCCATGATCGAGCGTTCGTCCAGCGGGGTCAGGACATTCGACCGCGTCTGCTGCTCGCTCCACCCGTAGGTGTCACGGAAGTGGGCGATCGTCTTGGCGACGTCGAGCCGCTCGATCAGCGCGCGGCGCAGATGCTCGTGCGGGAAGCCGAGGGTGTGCCCCGTCTCGTGGCGCACGACCCGCTTGTACTCGGCTTCCGAGGTGGCCATCGTGAAGCCCTGCAGGTTCATCGTCGGGCGGCTCTGCGGGATCAGCAGGACATCGGTGCCGAGATAGGACCAATAGCCTTGGCCGGCACGGGAAATGCGCACCTGGCCGGTGCCGTTGGTCAGGACGAAGGTGACGCCGATGCCCCAGGCGTTCATGTGGCCGAGGATGCGCTGCTTCAGGTCGGCGGGGGTCGCTTCCAGGAAGCTGACGGTCAGGGTGCGGCGCTGCATGCCCCAGTACTTCGAGGTCAGCACCGCCAGTTCGGCCACCTGCGGCAGGCCGCCCTCCGTCGCCGCGCTCTGGGTGAGCGGCGCGTTCACCGGATTGAGCAGCGTGGCGACCTCGGCGGCGCGCGCCAGCAGGCGGGTCGGCAGCGCGGGAATCACGCAGCCTGGGTCCTCGACGGGCGCGAATTCCTCGTGGTGGCCGTCGCCGTGGAGTTCGTGGTCGGGTGGGGTACGCATCGGATCCTCCTCATCGAATCAACCGTGGGGTTGTGACTGTGGCACGGCGAATCGATGCGGGTCCCGCGTAGTCGACTACTCGATCAGGGGCGCGAAAAAGGCCCCCGACCTGGTGGTCGAGGGCCTTTCGTTCGTGTTCCTCCCGAGTCGGGCCTCGTTGACCGACTCGGGAGAACCGACTCGGGTCAGCGGGCGGCGACGTTGCGGCGGGTGGCCCGAGAGTTGGTGGCGGAACGCAGGATCTGGTGCAGGATGGCGTCGAAGGCGGCGGTGTCCTCGACATTGCTGAGGTGCCCGTGCGGGAGCACGTGGAAGTCGGCCAGGTGGCCCGTGCGGCGCAGGATGTCGACGATCGAGCGGGACATGCGCTGCGGGAGCAGCCGGTCCTGGGCGCCGGCCAGCACCGTGGTCGGGACGTTCAGGTTGGCGGTGCCCGCCGACAGATCCATGTCGGCCATCGCGGCGGCGTGGCGGCCGCGCGCGAGCGGACGGCAGGAGCGGATGATGCCGACCGCGAAGTCGACTTCGTCGGCGGTGGCGTCTGGAGTGAGGATGCGGTAGCGGAACAGCTGCTCGGTGAACCAGCCACCCGGGATCGGCAGCGGCGCGAACAACAGCGACTCGCTGACCGGCTGCGGCATGCGCACGGGCGCGCCCATGATCGTGACCGGGTACTCGGCGACGGTGAGCTGCTTGTTCAGCACCGGCAGCAGGTCGGTTTCCCAGCGGATGTCGCCATTGGCGGTGTTGGCCAGCAGGACGGCGGCGGCGCGCTCGGACACCTGCTCGGGGTGGTGCTTGGCCCACGCCTGGATGGTGAGGCCACCCATGCTGTGCCCGGCCAGGACGGCCCGCTCGCCCGGACGCAGCGTCGCGTCCAGGACGGCGGCGAGGTCGTCGGCCAGGGTGTGCTCGCTGGGGGCGGCGGTGCCGAGGGTGGACTCGCCGTGGCCGCGCTGGTCGTAGCTGACCACGCGGTACTCACCGGCGAAGGCGGTGATCTGCGGGTTCCAGTATTCGATGCTGCACGCCCAGCCGTGGATGAGAACCAGGGTGGGGGCGGTGTCGGGGCCGTAGACGTGGACCCGGAGGTCGGCGCCGTCCGCGGTGGTCACCGGGACGACCCGGTGCGCGACGGAGGGGGTGTTGAGTTTCGCTGTCGCGAAGCTCCGGGTACGCAGTCCGGCACGGAACTGTGCGGTGAGTACGCCTACCGTCATCATCGACTTTGCAAGCATGTCGGCACTCCTTTGTGTCGTAGGCCACCGTACAGTGCGAGCTGGGGTGCTAGCTAGTGTTAGCGGGTCACAGTGTCCCATTTGTTGTGAACTGGGTCACCAGCCGCGCCGACACTGTGAAATCGCCCGAAATCGCCGGAAAATTACAGCGTGCCGTCGCGATCCGGGCATGCTGGCGGCCCCGACCGGGCGCGGCTACCGTAGGAGCGTGGACAGCACGCCCGTCATGGCCGATTTCTCCGGCGCCCCGCACCGGGAACCGGCACGCCCGGCCTGGCAGCGCTTCGCCCCGCCGCTGATCGCCGCCGGACTCGGGGTCGGCACGCTCGCGTTGCTGCACTTCCGCGATCCGCACGTCGAGGGTTCCTACGGGCTGTGCCCCGTGTACGCGTTGCTCGGGGTGTACTGCCCCGGCTGCGGCGGGATGCGGGCGATGCACAACCTGACCGACGGCCGGATCATCGATTCGCTGCACAGCAATGTGCTGGTGCTGCCGCTGGTCGTCGCGTTCGCGGTGTTCGTCGTCGACTGGCTGCTGCGCGCCCGGCGCGGACAACGCTGGCGGGTGCCCGGGCTGAGCCCGGTGCTGGTGTGGTCGTTCTTCGGATTGCTGGCCGTCTATACCGTTGTGCGCAACACGCCGTGGGGAACGTGGCTCACGCCCGTTTGATACTGGTGCCCGCGCGGATCGGCGGGCAGTCTGGAGGCATGCGCGATTCACTGAAGGATCGAGTCCGGCGGAAGTTGCAGCGTCAGCTCGCCGAGGACGGCCCCGACCCCGAACGCGACGACTCCCGTAGCATCTCGGTGGCCGACGATCTCGAGGCGCTCGAGATGGTGCCGTCCGACGATCCCCTCGTCGAGGAACTCGCCCAGCGCTACCTGGTCTTCTGATGCGCCTGGCCGCCCAGCGGCGGTAGCTGCGGCAGCGGCTTGGTGCCGAGCCAGACCGCGAACAGCGGACGCAGCGGCGCCACACTGTAATGACCTGCCAGGTCCACGAATTCCTCGGTGGTGACCGAGGCGTGGCGATAGCGCGCGGTCCACTCCCGGATGAGTTCGAAGAACAGGTGGTCGCGCAGTTCCAGCCGCAGCGCGTGCAGGGTGAGCGCGCCGCGCTTGTAGACCCGGTCGTCGAACATGTCCTTGGGGCCGGGATCGCCGACGATGATGTCCTGCGGCTGCCGGGCCAGGTTCGCCCGCGCCGCCCTGGCCAGCTGATCCGCGGTCGGTCCGCCGGCGGCCTCCGACCAGATCCACTCGGCGTAGCAGGCGAAGCCCTCGTGCAGCCAGATGTCGCGCCACTGCTTCAGGGTCAGGCTGTTGCCGAACCACTGGTGCGCCAGTTCGTGCGCGACCAGCCGCTCCGAACCACGCTTGCCGTCGCAGTGATTGGCGCCGAACACCGAGATGCCCTGTGCCTCGATCGGGATGTCGAGCTCGTCGTCGGTGACGACCACGGTGTAGTTCTCGAACGGGTACGGCCCGAACTTCTCGGTGAACAGCGCCATCATCTCGGGCTGCCGGGCGAAGTCGTGGTCGAAGGTCGCGCGCAGCCGCTGCGGGATGACGGCCTGCATCGGCACCGGCTCGCCGGGCGCGCCGATCCGGTGCTTGCGGTAGTTGCCGATCTGGATGGTCGCCAGGTAGCTGGCCATCGGCTCGGGCGCCTCGTACACCCAGGTGGTCTGGCTGGCCTTGGCCTGCTTGCGGACCAGGGTGCCGTTGGCCAGGGCGTAGAACGGGCTGTCGGTGGTGATCGAGATCCGGTACGACGCTTTGGAACTCGGATGGTCGTCGCACGGGAACCAGGAGGCGGCGCCGTTGGGCTGGCTGGCCACCAGCGCGCCCTCGGTGAGCTCCTCCCAGCCGACCTCGCCCCACGGCCCGCGCACCGGCCGCGGCGTGCCCGCGTAGTGGACGGTGATCTCCAGGACGCCGCCCGCGGGGATCTTCTGCTGCGGGGTGACCGCCAGCTTGCCCTGCTGATGGCTGAACTTCGCGGCCTTGGCCCCGTTGACCAGCACCTTCGACACCGTCAGCGCCTGCGACAGATCGAGGGTGAACCACCCACGCACGGTGGTGGTGACCGCGATGATCACCGCGCGCCCGGCCAGCCGGTTGCTGGCGGGCCGGTAGCCCAGCTCCAGCTCGTACCTGGACACGCGGTACCCACGATTGCCGTTCTGTGGCAGGTAGGCGTCGATCGGTTCCTCGTAGAACTTGCTCCGCATCAGGCGGCTCCGCGCTGCCTCGACTCCGGCGTCGAGGCGGTCCCGGACCACGGCGAGATGGGGTTGCCCCACCAGCGGGTCGACGGCGGGACCACGTCGCCGCGCATCACCAGCGAGGCCGGACCGATGGTGGCGCCCGCGCCGATGTAGGCGGCGGGCAGGGCGACGCAGTGCGGGCCGAGGGTGGCGCCCGCGTCCAGTGTCACCGTGTCCATGGACATGATGCGGTCGTGGAACAGATGGGTCTGCACCACGCAGCCGCGTTCCACGGTCGCGCCGTCACCGAGTGTCACGAGGTCTGCCTCCGGAAGCCAATAGGACTCGCACCATACCCCGCGGCCGATCTTGGCACCGAGTCCGCGAAGCCACAGATTCATCACGGGAGTACCCGTGGCGGCGCGGGCGAACCAGGGCGCGGCGACGGTCTCGACGAAGGCGTCGGAGACCTCGTTGCGCCACACGAACGAACTCCACAGCGGATGCTCGACGGCCCGAATCCGCCCGACCAGCAACCACTTCGCGGCCACCGCGATGGCACCGGCCAGCGCGCCCGCCGCCATCAGGACCAGGCCGGACAGCAGGGCGGCGACCAGGTAGTCGGAGTGCTGGGCGATCAGGGCGAGCACGAACAGCACGCCGAGGCCGATGGCGAAGGTCACCATCACCGGGATCAACCGGCAGGTCTCGACGAACGCCCGCGCCACCTTCAGGCGCAGCGGCGGATCGAATGTGCGTGAGGTGTCGCTGGATTCGGCCGCCCGGCGCAGCCGCACCGGCGGGCTGCCCAGCCAGGACGAGCCCGCCTTGGCCTTGCTCGGCGCGGCCGAGAGCACCGCGACCAGCCCGTTCTTGGGCACCCGGCGACCGACCGCGGTCATGCCGGAGTTGCCGAGGAATGCGCGCTTGCCGACCTTGGCCTCGCCGATCCGCAGCCAGCCGCCGCCGAGTTCGTAGCTGGCGATCATGGTGTCGTCGGCCAGGAAGGCGCCGTCGGCGACCACGGTGAACTTGGGCAGCAGCAGCACGGTCGAGGCTTCGACGTTCTTGCCGATCCGCGCGCCGAGCAGGCGCAGCCACAGCGGGGTCAGCAGGCTGGCGTAGAGCGGGAACAGGAAGGTGCGGGCCGAGTCGAGCAGGCGTTCGGTGGCCCAGACCTGCCAGCCGGTCCGGCTGCGCACCGGGTGGTAGCCCTCGCGCAGGCCGATGCCGAGCAGGCGCACGGCGATCACGGTGGCCGCGGCGTACACGGCCAGGCTGAGCAGGGTCGCCACCGGCAGGATGGCGAAGCCGCGCAGCGCGGCGGCGCCGATGGTGGTCTCCTCGCGGACCCACCAGGCGATGAACGTGCCGCCGACGGCCAGCCCGAGGACCGGCATCGCGGCCAGCGCCATCGACGACAGGCCGAAGACCACCAGCCAGTGCCGGGCCCGCTCGGGGGCGTGGTCGGGCCAGCGGCGCGGGGCCTTGCCCGCCTTCGTCGCGGGCGAGCCCGCCCATTCCTGTTCGGCCTTGACCTTGCCGGACACCGCGGAACCGGGCGCGATCTCGGCCTTCTTGCCGATCTTGGTGCCGGGCAGCAGGATCGAGCGCGCGCCGATCACCGCGCCGTCGCCGATGGTGATGCCGCCGATGTGCACGAGGTCGCCGTCGACCCAGTAGCCGGACAGGTCCACCTCGGGTTCGACGCTGGCGCCGTCACCGAGTTCGAGCATGCCGGTGACCGGCGGCAGCGTGTGCAGGTCGACGCCCTTGCCGATCTTCGCGCCGAGTGCCCGCGCGAACGGCACCATCAGCGGTGCGCCGGACAGGCTTTCGGCACCACTGGCCTCCGACAGGCGCACGGCCGCCCACAGCCGCAGGTGCACCAAGGAGCCGCGCGGATAGGTGCCGGGGCGCAGCCCGGCCAGCAGCACGCGCGCGCCGGCGACGCACAGCGTCATCCGGCCCAGCGGCGAGATGAACAGCACGAACGCCAGCGCGATCCACCACCAGGACAGCCGCGGCAGCCACGGCAGCGAGCCGGACCAGCCCGCGATCGCCGACACCACCGCCAGCCAGGTGACCCACTGCAATCCGGTGAGGGTGGTCAGCGGGATGGTGGCCAGCACCTGGGTGAGCTGCGCGCGCAACGGCGTCGGCGCGACGACCCGCTCGTCGACCGCCGCGACCGGCGCGCTGCCGTCGAGCAGTTCCACCAGCGAGCCGAGCCGGGGATGGTCGTACAGATCGGCGACGGTGACGTGCGGATACCGCTCGCGCAGCGCGCCGACCAGCTGGGCCGCCGACAGCGAGCCGCCGCCCAGATCGAAGAAGTCGGCGTCGAGGTCGGTGGCCTCGGCGCCGAGGATGGCGTCCCAGAGCCCGGCCACCCAGGCCGCCGTGCCGCCGAGACCGGATTCGGCCTGGTCCTCGGCGCTCGGCAGCGGCCAGGGCAGCGCGTTGCGGTCGACCTTGCCCGAGGTGCGGGTCGGCAGGTCGGGGACGACCGCGAGCCGCGGCACCAGCGGGGCCGGAAGCTGTTCGGCCAGAATCTCCCTGGCCTTCTTGACGTCGAAGTCGGGGCCCGCGCCGGTGAGGTAGCCGACGAGGATCTTGTTGCCCGCCTTGGTGGTCCGGATGGCGGCGGCCGCGCCGCTGACGCCGGGCAGATGTTGCAGCGCGTTGTCGATCTCGCCGAGCTCGATGCGCCGGCCGCCGATCTTGATCTGGTCGTCGGCCCGGCCGAGGAAGATCAGGCCCTGGTGGTCGTTGCGGACCAGATCGCCACTGCGGTAGGCGCGTTCCCAGCCCAGCGAGGGCAGCGGGGCGTACTTCTCGGCGTCCTTGGCCGGGTCCAGGTAGCGGGCCAGGCCGACGCCACCGATGACGAGCTCGCCGGTCTCGCCCTCGGCCACCGGGTTGCCCTGCGGGTCGACGACGGTCAGGTCCCAGCCGTCCAGCGGCAGGCCGATGCGGATCGGCATGCCGCCGTCGAGCAGCGCGGCGCAGGCGACGACGGTGGCCTCGGTGGGCCCGTAGGTGTTCCACACCTCCCGCTCGGCGCCACCGGCGAGACGTTCGGCCAGTTCCGGTGGGACGGCCTCGCCGCCGAAGATCAGCAGGCGCACCGAGTCGAGCGCCTCGGCCGGCCAGGTGGCGGCCAGCGTCGGCACCGTGGAGACGATGCTGATCTCGCGGCGCATCAGCCACGGGCCGAGGTCGGCGCCGGTGCGGACCAGGTCACGCGGGGCGGGGACCAGGCAGGCACCGTTGCGCCAGGCCAGCCACATCTCCTCACAGGAGGCGTCGAAGGCCACCGACAGTCCGGCCAGCACCCGGTCGCCGGGGCCGATCGGGGCACGCTGCAGGAACAGCCCGGCCTCGGCGTCGACGAAGGCGGCGGCATTGCGGTGGGTGACCGCGACACCCTTCGGCGTGCCGGTGGAACCGGAGGTGAAGATGATCCAGGCGTCGTCGGCGGGGGTCGGCAGGGTGTTCCAGTCCGAGGCGGGCGTGCGGCCGGCGGCCGCGGTGGCCGACTCGATGCCGTCGCCGGTGGCCAGCGCGCTCACCCGGGCCTCGCCGAAGACCAGCCGGGCCCGTTCCTCCGGGTCGTCGGCGTCGACGGGGACGTAGGCGGCGCCGCAGTAGAGGACGGCCAGGATCGTGACGTACAGCGCGGCGCTGCCCGAGGGCATCCGCACGCCGACCCGATCGCCGGGGCGGACGCCCGCCGCGGTCAGCTCGGTCATCCTGGCCTCGATCGCGGCGATCAGCTCCATGTAGCTGAGGACGACGGTGCCGTCGTCGATGGCCGGTGCGTCGGGGTGGGCCAGGGCGGTGCTGGTCAGGATGTCTACCAGGGTGCGCGGCGGCGCGGCCAGGTCGGCGCGCAGGAGTGGATCACGCAACCGGCTCGCCGGGTCCTCAGTGCGTGGCTCGAGCATGGCGCTCAGTCCACCTCTCATCGGTCGACCCCCATCGGTGGTGTTTGTTGTTTCACGGGCGGGTTACCGGAGGGCAAACAGGATGGTCACCAGATGCCAACGGTACTCGGAGAAGGTGTGGCCGGACGGCAGCGCGAGGCGTGCCGTCGGCGCCGATCACGACGGTGCGTCCGGTGACTCGCCGAGCGCGGTCAGTGTCAGCCGGTGCAGCGTGCGCTGTTCCTCGGGGTCGAGCCGCTCGAGCACGCGCGCGGTGGCCTCGGCGATCAGCCGGTCGGTGCGCTTGCACTGCTTGCGCCCGGCCTCGGTGATCCGCAGCCGGTATTTGCGGCGATCCGTGCCGTCGCGGGTGCGTTCGACCAGGCCGGCGCGTTCCAGCGCGTCGACCAGCCGGACGACTTCGCTGCGGTCGATGCCGAGGGCGTCGCCGACCTTCTTCTGCGTCAGGTCGGCGTTCTCCTCGATGAAGGTGAGCACCCAGTGATCGCGCAGCGGGACATCGATCTCGGCGTGCAGTGCCTTGGTGAGCCGTCCGAGCGCGTACACCGGGTAGCGCGGCAGGCCGCGGACGGAGTTCGAGTTCGTGGACATGACGGCCACCCTAACAGATAGTGGGGGAACTCAATCATTTGGGTGATCCACAATGGGGTACGGAGATGGTTGCGTGGTGAACACGTATGGGCAATCCGTGGGCAATCGGCGGGTGTCGGTGTGGGCGTTGGGGTTCCGTGCCGCGACGTCGGCGATCCGCGTCGGGCTCGGGCGCGCCGATCGGGGGTGGTTGACAGGGCGCGGGATCGTCTGCCACTCTCGGAACAGGTCACGAGTACCAGCGACAAGCCCCGGCTAGCTGGTCGGCAACCCTCCTCCGCGGTGGGGTGCTCCGGGTGACGACCAGGCCGCCGTCCGCAGTGGGCGCGGCAAGCGCGGACTCGCAACACCCTTTCGGGAACGAGTCCCTGAGCCGACGGGATTTCGTCATGACCGCAGTTATCGACCCCACCTGTGCCCTGGCCACCGTGTCCGGTGCGGACCTGCGGGTTCCGCTCGTGCAGGGCGGGACCGAGGCGTACGCCAACTTCGACTACGCGGCGAGCGCGCCGGCGTTGCAGCAGGTCACCGACCGGATTTCGCAGCTGCTGCCGTACTACGCCAGCGTGCACCGCGGTGCCGGGTACGCCTCGCGGATCTCCACCGAGTGCTACGAGGCCTCGCGCGGCGCGGTCGCCCGGTTCCTCGATGCCGCCGACGACCAGGTCGTCGTGTTCACCCGCAACACCACCGATTCGCTGAACCTGCTGGCCGGCTGCGTGCCGGGGGAGACCGTGGTGCTCGATATCGAGCACCACGCGAACTTCCTGCCGTGGACCGCGCACGGGCGCCGGGTGGTGCGGGCCGCCGACACCGTCGAGGAGACCATTCGCCGGGTCGTCGCCGAATTGTGCAGCAAGCCCGCCGCTCTGCTCGCGGTGACCGGGGCCTCCAACGTCACCGGTGAGGTGCTGCCGCTGGAGCGGCTCGCGACCATCGCCCACCAGTGCGGCGCCCGGATTCTCGTCGACGCCGCGCAGCTGGCGCCGCATCGCCGGATCTCCCTGCGCGAGACCGGGATCGACTATCTCGCCTTCTCCGGGCACAAGCTGTACGCGCCGTTCGGCGCCGGGGTGCTGGTCGGCAGGCGGGACTGGCTCGATGCCGGTGAGCCACACCTGGCCGGTGGTGGCGCGGTGCGCAATGTCGGTGTGGCGCAGGTCGACTGGGCGGCGGCGCCGCAGCGGCACGAGGCCGGGTCGCCGAATGTGCTGGGGGCGGCCGCCATCGCCGCCGCCTGTGACGCGCTCGCCGCGATCGACGCGGACGACCTCGTCGCGCACGAGCGGTTCCTGGCCGACCGGCTGCGGGACGGACTGTCCGCGATCCCCGGTGTCGACCTGGTGCGGATCTGGTCCGACAGCCCCGACGCCGTCGGCATCGTCTGTTTCACCGTCGCCGGTCGCGCCCCCGGCGAGGTCGCCGCCTACCTCTCCGCCGAACACGCCATCGGCGTCCGCGACGGCCGCTTCTGCGCCCACCCCCTCCTCGCCGCCCTCGGCCTCGACGCCGCCCTGCGCGCCAGCATCGGCCTCGGCACCACCGCCGCCGACGTGGACCGCCTGATCGCCGCCATCACCACCCTCGTCACCGCAGGCCCCACCTGGACCTACGCCACCACCGACGGCCTCTGGAACCCAACCCCCGAAACCCGCCCCCTCACCACCGACACCCTCACCGGCGCCGCCCCCTGCCTGATCGGCTGAGTTCACGTCGCATGCCCGGTCCCCCTGGATAGCGGGGCCGGGCTCGTCTTTTCGCCGGTCAGGTGTCGAGGGCGGTGGGGCGGTGGTATTTGCCGTTGTAGTAGAGGAGGGGGGCGGCGGTGGGGGATTCGTGGGTTTGGTCGTGGACTCGGGTGACCAGGCCTACGGCGAGGGTGTGGTCGCCGATGTCGATGAGCTGGTGGAGGGTGGTGCGGAGCCAGAGGGGGGTGCCGTGCAGGACGGGTTCGCCGGTGTCGAGGGTGGTCCACAGGGAGCGGTCGGTGAAGCGGTCGGCGGCGGTGCGGGAGAAGCGGTGGGCCAGGTGGTGCTGGTGTTCGCCGAGGAAGTGGATGACGACCGAGTCGGCGGCGCGCAGGGCCTCGATGCTCGACGAGGTGTGGGCGATGTTGAACGACACCAGGGGCGGTTCGAGGGACAGCGAGGCGAAGGAGGTGGCGGTGAAGCCGACCGGGCCGTGCTCGGCGCCGATCGTCACCACGGTGACACCGGCCGGATAGTGCCGCATCGACTCCCGGTACTGCTCGGCCGTGATTCCACTCAGATCGTCGGGAACCACCAGCTCGGACGGAGTACGTCGCACTTCACTCACCCGCCCCAAACTACGCCCGTGCCGCGACCGCGCCCAGGGTCCGGTCGGCCCGATGGGCGCACATCACACCGGCTCCGGCTCAGTCGACCTCGATCGGCAGCCCGGCGGTGATCCGGACGAGTTCGCGGAAGTTGGTGCGGAACACCGTGTTCGGATGCCCGCCCGCGGCCCACACCTCGGTGTGCTCGGCCAGCGCGGTGTCGACCCAGGTGGGCAGGTTGGTGGGGTGGCCGACGGGGGCGGTGCCATCGATCGGCTGACCGGTGATGCGCTCGACCAGGGCGGTGGGTGCGGGCGTGAGGGTGCCCTCCAGGCGTTTGCCGGTGCGCGTCAGGTCGACCTGGTGGTGGTCGGCGACCAGCAGCAGGACGGGATCGTCGTCGAGCAGGAAGACCTGGGAGGTGGTGATCGCGGTGGGATGGGCGCCCATCGCGCGGGCGGCATCGGCGGCGGTGGCAGCGGGCGTTTCCGGCGAAACGATGACGCCGTGATGCCCGCGGGCGATGAGCGTATCGGCGACGCGGCATGCGACCGCCGGAAGAGACGACCTGCGCATGAAATCCAGAGTAGGACGATTGCGGGAAATATGCCGGGGGAGTGGATTTTTGGGGTCGACCCCAGGGCCTGCGCGCATCCCTGGCGCCGCGCCAATAGACTCGGCACATGACTGATTGGCAGGCCTTCACCGTCGAGATCGCCGACCACGTTGCCCAGGTCACACTGACCGGGCCGGGTAAGGGCAACGCGATGGGACCCGACTTCTGGCGCGAGCTGCCGGAGATCTTCCGCGAGCTCGACGCCGACCCGCAGGTGCGGGCCGTGGTGCTCACCGGCGCGGGCAAGCACTTCTCCTTCGGGCTCGACCTGGCGGCGATGGGCGGCATGCTCGCGCCCGTGCTGGCCGACGACGCGAAGGCGGCGCCGCGCACCGAGTTCCTCAAGGTGGTCCGCGGGATGCAGGACTCGGTGACCGCGGTCGCCGAGTGCACCAAGCCGGTGATCGCGGCCGTGTCCGGCTGGTGCATCGGTGGTGGCCTGGACCTGATCGCGGCCGCCGACATCCGGCTGGCCAGTGAGGACGCCAAGTTCAGCCTGCGCGAGGCCAAGGTCGCGATCGTCGCCGACATCGGCTCGCTGCAGCGCCTGCCCGGCATCATCGGCGAGGGCAACCTGCGCGAGCTGGCCTACACGGCCAAGGACATCGACGCCGCGCGCGCCGAGCGGATCGGCCTGGTCAACGAGGTGTTCGCCGATCAGGAGGCCGTGGTCGCGGCCGCGCACGCGATGGCGCGCGAGATCGCCGAGAACCCGCCGCTGGTGGTGCAGGGCATCAAGGACGTGCTCGAGCACCGGACCGCGCCCGCGGTGGCCGACGGCCTGCGCTACGTGTCGACCTGGAACGCGGCGTTCCTGCCGTCGAAGGACCTCACCGAGGCCATCACGGCGGTCTTCCAGAAGCGCGCGCCGGAGTTCAAGGGCGAGTAAAGGTAGGTCAAACGGTTGCCCCGGTGACCGTTCTGTCTACATACTTGCATCACACAACTAATTGATTGATGCAAGTAAAGGTGAAGAGCATTGGTTGAGAACGAGCCCTCGATCGACGCGATCGCGGTCCAGCTCGTCCGGCTGCACCGGCTGCGGGACCGCACGCTGGCCCAGATCAAGGACCGCTCCGGCATCGACCCGGCGGGCTTCGTGGTGCTGTTCCGGCTGGTCTGCGACGGGCCGATGCGCTCGGGCGCGCTCGCCGAGGCGGTGCACTCGGACGCGTCGACGGTGAGCAGGCAGGTCGCCCAGCTGGTCGAACGCGGGCTGGTGCGCCGGGTCGCCGATCCCGACGACGGCCGCGCCACCGTGCTGGAGGTGACCGACCAGGGCCGGGAGGTCGCCGAACGCATCCGGACCCGCCGCCGCGAGTCCGTCGCCATCGTCACCGAGGACTGGTCGGGTGCGGACCGCGCGACCTTCGCCGCGCTGCTGACGCGCTTCGTCGACGACTACGACGCGGCCCGCCCGACCCTGCTGACCCGCTCGACCGCACTGAGCACTACCGCGATGGAGAACGATTCGTGACGACGACCGCGGCCCCGGTGGAATCACCCGCCGGCTTCACCCACCGCCAGATCCTGACCATCCTGTCCGGCCTCATGCTCGGCATGCTGCTGGCCTCGCTCGATCAGACGATCGTGTCGACCTCGATCCGCACCATCGCCGACGACCTGCACGGCTACTCGCTGCAGGCCTGGGCGACGACGGCCTACCTGATCACCGCGACGATCAGCACCCCGCTCTACGGCAAGCTCTCGGACATGTTCGGCCGCAAGCCGTTCTTCCTCACCGCGATCGGGCTGTTCGTCATCGGCTCCCTGCTGTGCACGTTCGCCACGTCGATGTACCAGCTGGCGGCCTTCCGCGCGTTCCAGGGTCTGGGCGCCGGTGGGCTGATGTCGCTGGCGCTGGCCATCATGGGCGACATCATCAGCCCCCGGGAACGGGCCCGCTACCAGGGCTATTTCCTCGCCGTGTTCGGCATCTCGAGCGTGCTCGGGCCGGTGCTCGGCGGTCTGCTGGCCGGGCAGGACACCATCCTCGGCATCACCGGCTGGCGCTGGGTGTTCCTGGTGAACGTGCCGCTGGGCCTGCTCGCGCTGGTCGTGGTGACCCGGGTGCTGCAGCTGCCGCGTAAGCCGCACGCCACCCACCGCATCGACTTCGCCGGCGCGCTGGTGCTCGCGATCGGTCTGGTGCCGCTGCTGATCGTGGCGGAGCAGGGGCGTGAATGGGGTTGGGGCAGTACCGCGTCGGTGATCTGCTATCTGATCGGCGCGGTGGGCGTCATCGGGTTCGTCGCGGTGCAGAAGTACATGGGTGACGCGGCGCTGATCCCGCTGCGCATCTTCTCGAACACCACTTTCGCGCTCGGCGTGGTGATCTCGTTCGTCGTCGGCGCCGCCATGTTCGGTGGGATGCTGCTGCTGCCGCAGTACCTGCAGGTCGTGCGGGGCGCCGGGCCGACCGAGGCGGGTCTGCAGATGCTGCCGATGGTGCTCGGCCTGATGCTCGGCTCGATCCTGTCGGGCAGGCTGATCTCGAAGACCGGCCGGTACCGGGCCTTCCCGGTGATCGGCGCGATCACGCTGACCATCGGCCTGTTCCTGCTGCACCTGCTCGACGCCGACAGCCCGCTGTGGCTGGCGATGATCTTCATGGCGCTGACCGGCTTCGGTCTCGGCAATCTGCTCCAGCCGATGACGCTGGCGCTGCAGAACGCGTTGCCGCCCGAGGACATGGGCGTGTCCACCGCGTCGGCCACGTTCTTCCGGCAGATCGGCGGCACCCTCGGCGCCGCGGTCTTCCTGTCGATCCTGTTCTCGCTGCTCACCCCGAACATCACCGAGCAGATGCAGCAGGCGGCCACCGATCCCACCTACCAGCAGGCCGTGGTCACGGGTGCGCAGAGCGCCAACCCGGCCGACGCCGCGCTGGCCGAGGGGCTGCTGGCGCACGACACCTCGGCGGCGGGCCAGGTGCTCGAGGACAGCTCGATCATCCAGCAGCTGAACCCGGTGCTGGCCAAGCCGTTCCAGGTGGGCTTCGCCGACTCGATGTCGACGGTGTTCCTGGTGGCGACCGCGGTCGCGGCGCTCGCGCTGCTGCTGGTGCTGTTCTGGAAGGAGGCCCCGCTGCGGATGCAGGGCGGCATCCAGGCGGCCGGTGACACCAAGGCCGCCGATGCGGCAGGCGCGCTCGCCGACACCGCGGCCCAGACGACCGAGTCCGGTGCCGATCGCAGCGACGACGCGGGCGGCCGCGTCCGCGCCGGGGCGCCCCCGGCATGATCGAGGGATGAATCGAACCGGCGGCGGCGGAGCGGGACGGCGGATACGCCGCCTGCCCGCCGCTGTCGGCTATCTGCTGGTCGGCGGGCTGACCGGGGTCGCGGCGCTGTTCGCGGTGGTCGCGCTGGCGATTGTCGCCGCGGCGAGCCTGATCGGGCTCGGGATCCCGGCGCTGCCGGAGGCGGTGAAATTGATCCGCCCGTTGCTCACGCTGGAACGGCGCAGGGCGGGGAAACGACTCGGCACCCCGATCGTCCCGGCCTATCGGCCACTGACCGGCGAGCTGCGCGATCAGCTCGCGACCCTGGCCGCCGACCCGGCGAACCGCCGCGACCTCGCCTGGTTGCTGCTGCACGCCGTGCTCGGGCTGCCGCTGGCCGCGCTGGCGGTGGCCCTGCCGCTGAGCGCGGTGCAGCACCTGGTGATCCCGGTGCTGTGGTGGTCGGGGATCGACGGGTTGCAGGGCAGCAACGGGCTGGTCGTGGATTCCTGGCCGACGGCGGCCCTGTGCGTGCTGATCGGTCTCGTGTTCGGCGCGCTGGCCCTGCGCTCGCCCGAGGCGGCGACGGTACAGGCGAAGCTGGCCCGCCACCTGCTGGCCCCGGACGAGCACGCGCTGCTGGCCGACCGCGTCGCCGAGCTCACCGCGACCAGGGCCGCCGCCCTCGACGCGCACGGCGCCGAACTGCGCCGCATCGAACGCGACCTGCACGACGGCGCCCAGGCCAGGATCGCCGCGGTGATCATGCAGCTCGGCCTGGCCGAGCAACTGCGCGACCGCGACCCCGACGCCGCCGCCCGGATGGTGCGCACCGCCCAGGACACCGCGTCGGCGGCGCTGGCCGAACTGCGCGACGTGGTCCGCAGCGTCTACCCGCCGGTGCTCTCCGATCGGGGCCTGGCCAGTGCCGTCTCCGCGCTCGCCGCGCGCAGCCCGATCCCGTGCGTGGTGGAGCTGAACGGGATCACGCGCAGGCCGATGGCGGTGGAGGCGGCGGCCTACTTCGTCATCGCCGAGGCCGTCACCAATGCCACCAAGCACTCCGGGGCCGGGAATCTGTCGATCGAACTGAGCGGACCGCCCGCCCTGCTGACCGTGGCGATCCGCGACGACGGCGTCGGCGGCGCGACGGTCACCGAGGGCGGTGGCCTGGCGGGCATCCGCCGCAGGGCCGAGGCCCTCGACGGCCGGATGACGCTCGACAGCCCCGCCGGTGGGCCTACCCTGGTGCGCGTGGAGTTGCCGTGCGGGTCGTGATCGCCGAGGACGACGCCCTCCTGCGGGAAGGCCTGGTCCTGCTGCTGAAGACCGCCGGGATCGAGGTGGTCGCCGCCGTCGAGGACGCCGAGGACTTCCTCGCGGTGGTCACCGCCGACCGCCCGGACGCGGTGGTGGTCGACGTGCGGCTCCCGCCGACCTTCACCGACGACGGCCTGCGCGCCGCCGTGCGGGCCAGGACCGTGCACCCCGGCCTGCCGGTGCTCGTGCTCTCGGCCTATGTCGAGGACAGCTACGCCGCCGAACTGCTCGGCGACGGCGCCGGCGGGGTGGGCTATCTGCTCAAGGAGCGGGTCGGCAAGGTGGACCGATTCCTCGATTCGCTGCACCGGGTCGCCGCGGGCGGCACCGCGATGGACCCGGAGGTGATCGCGCAGCTGCTGGTGCGCCGCCGCGCGGACGACCCGTTGTCGACGCTTACGGCCAGGGAACGCGAAGTGCTCGCGCTGATGGCGGAGGGTCAGGACAACTCCGCCATCGCCGCCGGCCTCGTCGTCACCGAAGGCGCTGTGCTCAAACACATTCGCAGCATCTTCGCCAAGCTCGGCCTGGCCGCCGACGAGTCCGGTCACCGCCGGGTGCTCGCGGTGCTCACCTATCTCAACGCCCGGCCGGGACGGCCCTGAGCGGTCACCGCACCGCGCCGGACCCGGTCTCGTCGCGGCAGGTCAGGTCGGTGGCGGGCAGGGTCCCGTCGAGCAGGTAGGTGTTGACGGCGGCGCTGACACAGTCGTTCGGATAGTTGCCGTAGATCCAGTGGATCGGCACGTCCGGCAGGGTCACCAGCCGCGAGCCGCGCAGCGCCCGGTGCATACCGAGCGCGCCGGGGTAGGTGGTGCGGGTATCGCCGGTGGACTGCACGATCAGGCTCGGCACCGCGTTGTCGACCACCGTCTTCGGCTCGGCGGGCGGCGCCCAGAACGCGCACGGCGTGATGTTGTTCGTGAACGCCCCGAACAGTGGCTGATCGGCGCGGCTCGCTTCGATATTGCGCCAGTACCAGGCGGGATCGCGCGGTGTCGCCGCGTCGCCGCACAGCACGGCGGTGGCGGTGGACAGATCGCGCGGCTCGGCTTTCAGCATGAAGGCCAGGGTGGCGGCCAGCTGCGGGTCCGGCGTGACGGTCGCACCCTCGGCGGCGTCGGCGAGCTGACGCAGCTGCCCGGCCAGCATCGGATACTTGCGCGGATCGTCCAGCCCGGCGAACAGGATGTTCGGCAGACTGTGCTGGTCGACGGTGACATCGCCGATCCGGATCGGCTGCTCCTTCGCCCGGCGCACCATCGCCTGGACGAACTCGCGCACCGCGAATCGGTCGGTGCCGAAACGGTATTCGTCGGCGTGCGCGGCGGCCCAGGCTGCCCACAGATCGAAGGCGGCCTCGTTGGCCGGGCCCATGTCGCGCAGCAGATCGGTCGCGCCGTAGCGGGCGGGGTCGACGGCGCTGTCCAGCACGAAGCGGTCGGCGCGATCGCCGAAGAGCTGGGTGTACACCGCGCCCAGATAGGTGCCGTAGGAGGTGCCGTAGTAGCTGATCCGGTCCTCGCCGAGGACCGCGCGGATGAGATCCATGTCGCGGGCGGTATTGCGGGTGGTGATGTGGCGCAGGCGGGCGCCGTCGGTCGTCGCGCACCGGGCGGCCAGCTCGGCCTGGCGTGCGGTGCTCGCGGCGAAGTCGACCGCGTCGAGTCCGGCCGACTGGGTCCAGAACCCCTCGTGCCAGCGGCAATTCACCGGCGTGGAGCGCCCGATGCCGCGCGGGTCGAGGCCGATCAGGTCGTAGCGGGCGGCGACCTCGGGGGTCATGCCGCCGCGGATGTCGACGACGAAGTCGAGGCCGGGGCCACCGGGACCACCGGGGTTGGACAGCATCACGCCGCGCCGCTGTGCCGGATCGGTGGCGGGCAGCCGGGAGATGGCGACGGTCATGGTCTCGCCGCGCGGCGCCGAATAGTCCACCGGCACGGTGACATCGGCGCACTGCGCGCCCGCCGGGTCGAGGCGGGCATCGTCGCAGGATCGCCAGGACAGCGCCTGGTGGCGGAAGTCGTCGAGCGGGTCGGCCGACGCCGGTGCGGCGGTGAGCAATCCGAGTGTGGCGGTGGCGGCGAGCGCGGCGGTGATCAGGCGCTTCACGACGCGCACACGATCGTGTCGAAGGCCTGATCGACCAGTTTCGCCTGCTCCTCGCTGCGGGGCAGCTCGTTCACCACGAGGGTGACGGCGACGCCCTCGGCGGTGACGCCGGTGTGGGTGCCGAAACCGGGGATGCTGCCGCCGTGCCCGGTCACCTGGTCGCCGCAGGAGGCGGTGCGCTGGATCAGGCCCAAACCGTAACCGGCCGTCGGCATCCGGTCGAAGGGCACGGTGCGGCGCATCTCGGCGAACTGGGCGGCGGGCAGCAGCTTGCCGTCGAGCAGGGCGGTGAAGAAGCGATTGAGGTCGGCGCCGGTCGCGATCATGTCGCCCGCGGTGTCGGCCCACGAGGGATCGAGCTCGGTGAAATCGACTCGGGTGCCGTCGATCTCCTGATAGCCGCGCGAGTGCGGGGCGCGCAGCCCGGAGTCGCCGGCGGCGGGCACGTAGGTGTCGTGCAAGCCGAGCGGTTCGAGGATTCTGGTGGCGATCTCGGCGGCCGTCGGGTGGCCGGTGACCCGCTCGATCAGCATGCCGAGCAGCACGTAGTTGGTATTGGTGTACACCGCGCGGGCGCCCGGCTCGTACTGCGGCGGCATCGACATCGCGATGCGCACCAGCTCGGCGGGGGTGAAGTGCTGTCGCCGCGCCGCCTCCGTGGCGATATCGAGCTGCGGGGAGCCGGGATCGGTGGGCTTGCTCGGATCGCCGCTGGCCAGATACTCGGGCAGACCGCTGGTGTGCTGGAGCAACTGCCGCACGGTGACGCGAGTGCCGTCGTTGCCGTTGCCGTGCACCACGCCGGGCAGGTACCGCTCGACGGGCGCGTCCAGCTCGACCCTGCCCTCGGCGACGAGTTGCAGCAGCACGGTCGCCACGAAACTCTTGGTATTGCTGCCGATCCGGACGAACGCGCCGTCGGGAATCGGTGCGCCGGAGGCGAGATCGCCGACGCCCGCGGTGACGGTCCGCTCGCCCGCGGGCGTGGTGATCACGGCCTGGGCGCCGGGGAAGCCCGCCCGCACCAGCGTTTCGAGAGCCTCGCGCACCTCGGGTCCCGGCGTGGTCTGCGGCGCGGTCTCGCTACCGCACGCGGGTACGGCGAGCAGCGCGACGGCGCAGGCTCCCGCGGCGACGAGGCGACGGGACCTGCTGCGAAATAGGGTCATGAGCTGCGCTTTCCTCCTGCTGGAACGTGCTGTGCGGTGACTGTTCCGAGCGTAGGAAGACGCGCGCGTCGCGCCCATGCCGCGCGCGCCCGAATCGAAGGTGGTGCCAGCACTACCGACCCAGGGGTGGGGAAGGTGAAACGCCCATGGTGGTGCTGGATGTCCCCCTAGGGGTGGCTGTTTCGGCGCTCGCGCGCCCATACCGTTCATCTCGTCGAAAACGAACACAGAGGAGCGAACGACATGCGCATCAAAACCACCATCGCCGCCGGACTGCTGGCTGCCGCGACCGTCGCCGGGGTGTCGACGGTCGCGGCGGGCAACGCCGCCGCGGGCCCGTACGGCACCTACTACGGCACCTACGCCACGCTGGCCGCCTGTCGCGCCGACGGCGAGTCGTCCTACACCGGCGGCTACTACTGGGAGTGCACCGAGAACTGGGACGGCTGGGACCTCTACATCTGGTACTGAGTTACCCGCACGTCCGACCCAGGGGCATCCGGCGACGCCGGGTGCCCCTTCTCGGTGTTCGGCTAGATTGTCGGTCTGAGTTCCCCCAGTGAGAGAGATTGGCCGCGCATGCTGACGTTCGCCGTGCTCGGTGAGATCCGTGCCTGGCGCGACGCGGTCGAGCTCGACCTCGGCTCCCGGCAGCAGCGGGCACTCCTGGCCGCCCTGCTGCTGCGCACCGGCCGCTCGGCCACCGTCGACGAACTGATCGACGACGTCTGGGGCGAGAACCCCACCGCCAGTGCCGTCGGCGCGCTGCGCAATCACATCCTGCATCTGCGCCGGATCCTCGAACCCGACCGGGCGGCCGGGGAGCCGCCGCGGGTGCTGGTCGCGCTCGGCGGTGGTTACGCGCTGCGGGTGCCCGCGGGCTGCGTGGACATCGAACAGGTCGACGACCTGATGGACTCGCCGCACACCGACCCCGCGGCGGCGGGCGACACCGTCGACGCCGCGCTGCGCTTGTGGACCGGCACCCCGCTGGCCGGGCTACCTGGCCCGTTCGCCGAGCGGCAGCGCGCCCATCTCGCCGACCGCAGGCTCGTGCTGCTGGAACAGCGCGCCGAACTCGACCTGCGCCGCGGTCGCTACGCCGAGGCCGTCGCCGACCTCACCCCGCTGTGCGCCGAGCATCCCCTGCGGGAGCGGCCGCGCGCGCTGCTGATGACCGCGCTCTACCACTCCGGCCGCCAGGCCGAGGCGCTGCGCGTCTACGCCGACACCCGTCGGGAACTCGTCGACCAGCTCGGTATCGAACCCGGCCGCGAGCTCGCCGACCTGCACCGGCGCATCCTGGCCGGTGAGCTGAGCGCGCCGCGCGAGCCGGTCGCGCCCGCCCGGCCGCAGGCGCCGCAGCGGGTCGCGCAGCTGCCCGCCGACGTCGTCGACTTCACCGGCCGCGCCGAGGTGGTCGACCGGCTCGCCGCCCGGCTCACCGCGACCGGGACCGGGGTGCCGGTCTGCGCGATCGGCGGCATGGGTGGGATCGGCAAGAGCGCGCTGGCCGTGCACGTGGCGCACCAGGTGCGCGAGCGGTTCCCCGACGGGCAGCTGCACGTCGACCTGCGCGGTTTCGCCGCGGACCGCGACGGCGGGGCCACCGCCGCCGACACGCTCGGCGACTTCCTGCGCGTCCTCGGCGTGCCGGAGGGTGAGCTGGCCGCGGGCGCCGCCGAACGTTCGGCGCAGTTCCGCAGCAGGCTGGCCGGGAAGCGGGTGCTCGTCGTCCTCGACAATGCCCGTTCCGTCGACCAGGTCGCGCCGCTGATTCCCGGGACACCCGGGTCGGCGGTGCTGGTCACCAGTCGCTCGGCACTGCCCGAGCTGCCGGGCACCACCGCGGTGCGGCTGGACGTGCTCACCGACGCCGAGGCGCACAGCCTGCTCGCCGGCATCGCGGGCGCCGACCGGATCGCGGCCGAACCCGAGGCTGTCGCCGCGGTGCTCGGCGCGTGCGGTGGCCTGCCGCTCGCGGTCCGCATCGTCGGGGCCCGGCTGGCCGCGCGTCCGGCGTGGACGGTGCGGATCGTGGCCGAGCGGCTGCGCGACACCGCCCAGCGGCTCAGCGTCCTGCGCACCGGCGAACTCGCCGTCGAGCTGGCCTTCCGGATCAGCTACGACCAGCTCGACACCGGGCACGCGCGCGCGTTCCGGATGCTCGCGGTGCCCGAGGTCGGCGAGATCTGCGTCGAGGGCGCCGCCGCCATCCTCGAGCTCGACATCGCCGCGGCCGAGCAGGTGTGCGAAGACCTCGTCGACCTGAACCTGCTCGAGACCACCGCGCCGGGCCGCTACACCTATCACGACCTGCTGCGCCTGTTCGCCAGGGAACTGCCGGTCACCGGCGCCGCCGACCCACCGCTGACCGCGCTGCGCAGGCTGCTCGACTTCTACCTCGCCACCGTGAAACACGCTGTCGCGATCTGCAATCCGGGGACCCGGCTGCCCGAGCACCTGCGCCCGACCGCGGCGCCCGGCGTGCGGTTCGCCGACGAGCACGCGGCCCAGGCGTGGCTGGCGGGCCAGCGGCACAACCTGGTCTCGCTGTATCGCCAGTGCGCGCAGGCGGGCGGCCCGATGCTGGCCCCCGCCGCCGATATCGCCTGGGCCACCGCCGAACTCATCGACGGCGGCGCGAACTGCATCGAGGTGGCGCGGGCGCTGGAGGAACTGCTCGACGCCGCGCTGTGCGCGGGGGACCGCTCGGTGGAGTGCCGGGTGCGGGTGGCGCTGGGCGCGCTGTTCGCCTACTCGCTCGGCGCGCTGCGTCAGGGCCGCGACCATCAGCGCATCGCGCTGTCGCTGGATCGCGGCACCATCAGCGACGCCAGGCTCACCGCGTTCGCCGCGCAGCTGCTGTCGTCCTCGACACGGCGCGGGACCGAAACGGCCGCGCCGCTGGCCCATTCGGCGCGCGCGATCCGGCTGGCCCGCCGGGTCGGTGACCGCGCGATCGAATGCGCGTGCCTGGTCCACGAGGTGAAGACCTACTCCGACGCGGGCGATTTCCCGGCCGCGCGCGAGCGCGCGATCACCGCGCGGGCGCTTGCCGCAGAGCTGGGCAACCGGTCGCTCGAGGTGATGGCGACGCACGAACTCGGGGTCACCCTGGTCTATCAGGGCGAGACGGCCGAGGGCGTGCGGCTGTGCGAGGAGGCGGTCGCGCTCGGCCGGGCGGGCGGGATCGAACTGCGGCTGGGCTGGGCGCTGTCGCGGCTGGCGCACGTGCTGTTGATGGCGGGCCGGGCCGCGGACGCCGAACCCGTCGTCGACGAGGCGATCCAGGTGCTGACCCGCGCGATCGGGCCGCTGACCAGGGCCAGGGTGCTCGTGCTCCAGGGCCTGATCAAGCAGGCCACCGGGAAGCCGGGGGAGGCCGAGGAGTCCTTCGTGGCCGCGGCGGAGGCGTTCGAGTCGATGCAGGACCCGCAGCTGACCCACGAGCGGCTCGACGCCGAGCTGGAGGCGCCGGTGCTTGCGCTGCTGCACGACCACCTCGCCGCGCTGCGCGCTCGTCGCGGCATCATCGCCGCGTCATAGCGGCATCATCGCCGGGCACGAAAAATCCTGGGACGCTGGCGAACACAACTGTTCACGCGATAGATTGCCCTATGTACCCGGTTGTCGCGCCAGCGCGCCGCGTCGTCGCCGGGGGGTCGGCGGTTCGGACCGGGACAACGAGAACGGGATGTCCGAACTGCTCCGGACATCCCGTTCTTCGTGCACGTCAGCTCAGTGGCCGGCTTCCTTCAGGCGGGTGAAGGACTCGTCGATGACCTTCTCGGCCTCGGCGCGGCCCAGCCACTCCGAACCCTGGACGAACTTGCCCGGCTCCAGGTCCTTGTAGCGCTCGAAGAAGTGCTTGATCGCCGACAGCTCGAACTCCGAGACGTCGGCCAGTTCCTGGATGTGGTCCCAGCGCGGGTCGCCCGCGGGCACGCACAGCACCTTGTCGTCGCCGCCTGCCTCGTCGGTCATGCGGTACACGCCGATCGGACGGGCTTCCACGATCACACCGGGGAAGACCGACTCGGGCAGCAGCACCAGCGCGTCCAGCGGATCGCCGTCCTCGCCGAGGGTGTTCTCGATGAAGCCGTAGTCGGCCGGGTAGCCCATGGAGGTGTACAGGTACCGGTCGAGCTTGACCCGGCCGCTCTCGTGATCGACCTCGTACTTGTTCCGAGAGCCCTTGGGGATCTCGATGGTGACGTCGAACTCCACGCCATCTCCTTGCTCGTTCGAGTGCTTCTCTGCCGAATCGCCAGATCGTTCTGGGGAACCGTTGCGCAACGAGGATAGTGTGGTGTGCTGGTACACCGGTGCGGCAGGCGGCTCAGCGCGCAGTCGAGGCGTGTCGGGCGGAACAGTCGAGGATCGGTGAGGCGTTGATGTCGAGGTTCGAGATCCCGGTCGGCCGGGTGGCTTGATGGATCAGCGCGGAACGGGTCATCCGCCCTACGGCACGGGTCATCCGCCCTATGGCAACGAAGCGCCGACCGTAGCGCTCGATCGCAACGCCGAGCAGCCGGGACCGAAGAGTGGGCGATCGTCGCTGTGGATCTGGCTGTCCGCGGTGGTCGTCGCGCTGCTGGTGATCGCGGGTGGGTTCGCGGCGATCGCGAAACCGTGGACCCCGGAGTTCCGGCACGGCGGGCTCACCGTGGCCCCGCCACCGGCCACCGAGCAGCCGATCGCCGAGGTCACCCCGGCCCGGTCGGACGCGCCCGCGCCGACGCCCGCCGGGATCTCCGCCGCGCTCGCGCCGGTCGTCGGCAGCCCCGATCTGGGTAGTTTCGCCGGTCAGGTGAGCGATCCGACCAGCGGTGCGGTGCTGTGGAGCCAGGACCCGGCCAAGGCGATGATCCCCTCCTCGACCGCGAAGGTCATGCTCGTCGCGGCCGCGCTGCTCACGCTGCCCGACGATCAGCGGGTGGCGACCAGGGTCCTCGCCGGCGCGCCGGGCGAGCTGGTGCTCGTCGGCGGCGGCGACCCGACGCTGACCACCAGGGCCGACGGCGGCTACTACACCGACGGCGCCCGGATCGCCGATCTGGCCGCGCGGATCAAGGCGACGGGCAGGCAGGTCACCGCGATCGTGGTCGACACCTCCGCCTATCGCGGGCCGACGATGGCCTCGGGCTGGGACCCGGTCGACATTCCGGAGGGCTCGATCACCCCGATCGAACCGATCATGCTCGACGGCGGCCGCTTCGATCCGTCGGCCGACTACTCGCCGCGCACCTCGACGCCCGCGCTGGACGCCGGGCGCGCGCTGGCCGCCGAACTCGGCGTCGACCCGGCCGCCGTGCGGGTCGGCCCGGCCGCGCAGAACGGTGCCGAGATCGCGAAGGTGGAATCGGCGCCGCTGCGAGTCCGGTTGCACGACATGATGATCCACTCCGACAACGTGCTCGCCGAGACGATCGGGCGGGAACTGGCGGTCGCGACCGGGCACGAGGCGTCCTTCGCCGGTGCCGTCGCCGCCACCACCGGGGCACTGACCAGCGCCGGATTCGATGTCGCCGGACTGCATCTGGCCGACAACAGCGGGCTGTCCGTCGACGACCGGGTGCCGCCGCGGCTGCTCGACTCCATCATCGCCACCGCCGCCGAGCCCACCGGTGACGCGGCAGTGGCACCGGCCGGAACCCAGGCCAGGCCCGAGAACGACCCGCGCGCAGCGGCTCTCGCGCCGCTGCTGGACGACCTGCCGGTCGCGGGCGGCACCGGGACGCTGGCGCCGCGCTTCGTCACCCAGAACCGCCAGGGCGCGGGCTGGGTGCGAGCCAAGACCGGAACTCTGAGTGTCGCCAGCGCGTTGGTCGGATATGTGCTCGACCGGGACGGCCGGGTACTGACCTTCGCGCTGATGTCCAACGATCGGTTGCCGGAGGTCAGCAGGCCCGCCCTCGACGCGGTGGCGGGCACCCTGCGCAACTGCGGATGCTCCTGAGAGCGGGTGGCGATGACCGACGACAAGACCGGGCGCACGACCTCCGGGTTCAGCGGCGCGGTGGACTGGCGGCTGGCCGCCCGCACCGGCGCCGTGCTCGCGCCCGCCGGGCCGCGGACCTCACGGCAGACCGCCGAACAGGTCGTCGCCGAGCTGGCCACCGCGTCGGTGCGGGCCGAAGGGCCGGTGCGTGAGGTCAGCGGACTGCTCGACGACCGGCCGGTGCCCGAGGCCAGGATCGTCGACCGGCCCGGCTGGATCGGCGCCGCCGCCGAGTCGATGGCCGTGCTCACCGGCACCGAGGCCGTCTCGACGACCGGCAAGCTCGTCGGCAAGCCCGCCGGCTTGCAGGCTGGGACCATGCTGGCGTTCCTGTCGACCGCGATCCTGGGTCAGTACGACCCGTTCACCGGCGAGGACGGCACGCTGCTGCTGGTCGCGCCCAATATCCTCAGCGTGGAGCGGGCGCTCGGGGTCGACCCGTCCGACTTCCGGCTCTGGGTCTGCCTGCACGAGGTGACCCACCGGGTGCAGTTCTCCTCGGCCCCGTGGCTGGCCGACTACATGCGCGCCAATGTCGACATCCTCAGCGAGGTCGGCGAGGAGCCGATGAGCGAGATGCTGAGCCGGTTGCTCGCCGAGGTGCGCTCGCGCCGCGACGGCGACACCGCCGACGACCCGAACAGCCGCGGCGTCGTCGGCCTGCTGCGCGCCGCCCAGGCACCGCCGCAGCGCGAGGCGCTGGACCGGCTGCTCATGCTCGGCACGCTGCTGGAAGGCCACGCCGACCACGTCATGGACGCCGTCGGACCGGCCGTCGTCCCGACGGTCGCCGATATCCGGCGTGCCTTCGACCAGCGCAGGAAGAAGCCGACCAACCCGGTGCAGCGGTTGCTGCGCGCGCTGCTCGGCGTGGACGCGAAGGTCGCGCAGTACGTGCGCGGCAAGAAGTTCGTGGACGCCGTAGTCGAACGGGTGGGCGTCGCGGAGTTCAACACGGTGTGGACGAACGCGGAGACCCTGCCCCGCCTCGACGAGGTGGATGATCCGGGCCGCTGGATCACCCGCGTGCTGTGACTGTTCCGCCTCTCGGGGATGCGCGTGCCGCTGAGGTTTCGTCGGCGGCCGGCGGTGCTCGATGACGGGTCAGGTGCGGCTTCCGGAGACTCCCGCTGTGCTGGCGGTGCGGCGGGGTGTGCGGGAGTGGGTCGCGGCGCGCGGTGGGCCGATGCCGGTGGTGGTCGGGCTCTCCGGGGGCGCCGATTCGCTGGCGCTGGTCGCGGCCGCTGTCGTTGAGGCTGAAGACGTGACCGCGATCGTCGTGGATCACCGGTTGCAGGACGGGTCGGGGGAGGTGGCCGGGCGGGCGGCCGAGCAGGCGAGGGCGCTGGGGTGTGTGGCTGCCGAGGTGGTCGCGGTCGAGGTCGGGCGCGGCGGCGGGGTCGAGGCGGCGGCGCGAGCGGCCAGGTACGCGGCGCTGGAATCGGTGCGCGGGGAGCGGCCGGTGCTGCTCGGGCACACCCTCGACGACCAGGCCGAGACCGTCTTGCTCGGGCTGGCCCGTGGGTCGGGCGGGCGTTCGATTCAGGGCATGGCGGCGTGGAACGAGCCGTGGGGGCGGCCGTTGCTGGCGGTGCGGCGGGCGCAGACGCGACAGATGTGTGTCGACCTCGGGATCGAACCGTGGGAGGACCCGCACAACCTCGACCCGGCCTACACCCGGGTGCGGGTGCGCACCGAAGTCCTGCCGCTGCTCGAGGACGTGCTCGGCGGCGGAGTAGCCCAGGCGCTGGCCCGCACGGCCGACCAGCTGCGCGCCGACGGCGATGTCCTCGACGTGCTCACCGCCGACCTGCTGCGCGCGGCCACCGTGGGCGAGGGTGGCCCCGGCGACAGTGATCGACCCGCGCTGTCGATCGAGATCCTGGCCACTGCGGCCCCGGCGCTGCGTCGCCGGACGATCCGGGCCTGGCTCGCCGACCAGGGCATCGGCGGCGTGCTGAACGCACATTTACAGGCGATCGACGAACTCGTGAGCAACTGGCGCGGGCAGGGTGGGGTGGCCGTGGCCGGGGGCAGCAGGGACCACAGGTTGGTCGTGACGCGCGCGCATGGCACGCTGACGGTACGCGCGCAGCCGCGAAACGATGCCACATAATGGATCGGCCCGGTCGGGATCGACACCACTGAAGGGAAACCCACTTCCGTGTACGGAGACGACATCGCATCGGTGCTGATCACCGAAGACGAGATCAAAGCCAAGATCGAAGAGCTGGCCGAGATCGTCGCCAAGCGATACCCGCCGGATTCCCCCGAGGGCGACCTCCTGCTGGTCTGCGTGCTCAAGGGCGCGATCTTCTTCATGACCGACTTCGCCAGGGCGCTGCCGATTCCCACTCAGCTCGAGTTCATGGCCGTGTCGTCCTATGGTTCGTCCACCTCGTCCTCGGGCGTCGTGCGCATCATGAAGGACCTGGACAAGGACATCGCGGGCCGCAATGTGCTGATCGTCGAGGACATCATCGACTCCGGCCTGACCCTGTCCTGGCTCAAGCGCAACCTGTCCACCCGCAACCCGGCCTCGCTGGAAGTGGTGACCCTGTTGCGCAAGCCCGACGCGCTGCGCACCCCGGTCGACGTCGCGCACGTGGGCTTCGACATCCCGAACGAGTTCGTCGTCGGCTACGGCCTCGACTACGCCGAGCGCTACCGCGACCTGCCGTTCATCGGCACGCTGGACCCGAAGGTCTACTCCTAGTCCGCCGGTCCGAAGGCACGCAGCACCGACTCGACCAGGGCGTCGGCGAAGGCCGCGTCCAGCGGGCCGGAGCGTGGTAGCCAGCGCTGGGTGATCGGTCCGTAGAGCAGGTCGACGACCAGATCCAGGTCGGCGTCCGCGCGCAGCTGCCCGGCGCGCTGTGCCGCGGCCAGCCGCCGGACCTTGGCCGCGTGCACCGGCTGTTCCAGCTTCTCGCGGTAGAGCGCGGCCAGCGCCGGGTCGTTGATGACCTCGGTGAGCACCGCCCGGATCGGCGCGTCGAACGCGGGATCGGCGAATTCGGCGACCGTCGCGCGCAGCACCGTCTTCAGGTCGGCCGCGAGGTCGCCGGTGTCCGGCAGTTCGATGCCGCCGCCGTCGGGGTCCTCGCTCTGCGCGAGCAGGGCGTCGAAGACCACCGCGCCCTTGGACGGCCACCACCGGTAGATGGTCTGCTTGCCGACCCCGGCGCGTGCGGCGATGGCCTCGATGGTCAGCTTCGCGTAGGCGGTCTCGCCGACGAGTTCGCGGGTCGCGTTCAGGATCGCCGATCGGGACCGTTCGCTGCGACGGGCGCTGTCCGGGGTTCGTGCCATGGGGTGAGTCTAGCCCGAAAATAAAACGAGACGTTTCGTCTTGACAATCGCTCGATCATGGCCCATCCTCGTATTCAGCAAGCGAGACGAACCGTCTCGTCGCACGTGAAGGAGACGCACATGACCCGCGCAGACAACGAAGCCCGCACCTGGTTCATCACCGGCGCCTCGCGGGGGCTCGGCCGGGCGTTCGCCGAGGCCGCTCTCGCGGCCGGTGATCGGGTCGTCGGCGTCGCCCGTGACGTCACCCCGCTCGACGATCTGGTCACCGCCGCCGACGGGCGACTGGTCACCTTCGCGCTCGACGTCGCCGATCGCACGGCGGTCTTCGCCGGGGTGCGGCGGGCGTACGACGCGTTCGGGCGGCTCGACGTCGTCGTCAACAACGCGGGCGGGGTGGTGCTCGGCATGCTCGAGGAACTCACCGAGCGGCAAGCCCGCGACCACCTGGATGTCAACTTCTTCGGCGCGCTGTGGGTGAGCCAGGCGGTGGTGCCGCTGCTGCGCGAGCAGGGCTCCGGGCACATCCTCCAGGTGTCGTCCATGGGGTCGGCGGGCGGCTTCGCGGCCACCGGCGTCTACAGCGCGGGCAAGGCCGCTCTCGACGCGATGACCGAGGCGCTGGCCATGGAGGTGGAACGGTTCGGCATCGCCGTCACCATCGTGCAGCCCGGCGGCTACGAGACCGGCCTGTTCACCACCGGTCTCACCATGACCGAGCAGAACCCGGCCTACGCCCCGGTGCGGGCCTGGCTCGAGGAGATGTGGAGCGAGTCGAAGGACGCCGATCCGGCCTCGGCCGCCGCCGTCGTCGTCCGCTTGGTGGACATGGCCGAGCCGCCGAAGCGGATCATCCTGGGCGACGCGGCCTTCGACATGGTCGCCGACCTCGGCGCGGCCCGCACCGCGGAGCTCGCGAAGTGGGAGGAGCTCAGCCGTCAGGCGGGCTGAGGCCGGGTGCCGACCACCCGCAGCAGGGCGCGGATATCGCCCTCGATGACGCGGAACAGCGCGTAGGAACCGGCGAAACCCAGCGCCCCGCCCACGCAGATCGCGCGGAGCGGGGTGGTGGTCGTCAGCAGGTCCGGGATGGGCAGGAAGGTCGCGCTCCCGATGGCGAGCAGCGGAATCGACGCGGCCGTCATCAGATAGCGGTGACATCGCGTGATCAGGCCCGTCAGTGCCGCGCCGTCGGCGCGGAAGTCCTGTCCGTGGTGCACGAAGAGCGGATAGACACAGCGCGTGAGGTAGAGCGTGATCAGGAAGAACGGGTAGGTCGTCGCGATGGCCGCGCTGATCGCCGCCGCGATGAGGAAGTGCACCGCCGTGCGCAGCGTCAGGCTGCCCGCCAGCGCGATCGTGGCGGCGAAGACGACGGCCGCCGACAGCCACAGCACGACGGCCACCACCACGGCCTGGTTGCCGAACCGCAGGGAGTCGCGACGGGCGCGATCGAGCGCACCGGGTGAGCAGCGCAGGCCCGCGCGGAGCCGCCGGGGCACGATCAGCAGGCGCCGGGCCAGGTAGATCAGGGTCGCGGCGCCCGCGGAGAAGAAGAGCACGTTCGTCACGCCAGCGACCGTCAGCAGGGTTTCCCTGGTGGCCGGGTCGAGCCGGTCGACGATCAGCGCGGTGTTCAGCTGGGCGTTGTAGATCGCGGCCAGCAGATTGGGGATCGTGATCGACAGCGCCAGGATCGCGAACAGGTACGGCCGCAGCCGGATGCGCCAGCTGTTCGGTGGTGGGTCGACGAGGTCGCGGGCGTGCGGGTCAAGGCAGAGATCGAACTGCGCGGCGAGGACACCGGCGTCGGGCCAGCGGTCCGCGCGGTCGGCGGCCAGGCAGGTCAGCAGGACCCGGCGCAGCGCGGCCGGGCAGTCGGTGGGCAGCTGGGCGAGCGCGGCGGCGGTGACGCCGTCGTCGCGGCGTTCCAGGGCGGCGTCCAGGGCGATCTCCGGGCGCAGTTCGTCGAGGGGGACGGTGGTGTCGTCGAAGGGTTTCGCCCCGGTGAGCAGTTCCCAGAGCAGGACGCCGAGGGAGTAGATATCTGCGCGGGTGTCGAGGTCGGCGGCGGTGCGCTCGTAGCCGGGGTGGCAGGCCTCGAGCTGCTCGGGCGACATGTACGACAGCGAGCCGCCGAAGTACGAGACGGGATTGGGGTCGGTCGAGCGGCTGAAGCTGATGTTGAAGTCGGCCAGCTTGGGCACGCCCTCGGCGGTGAGCAGGACGTTGGCGGGTTTGACGTCGCGGTGCAGCACGCCGTTGCCCGCCGCGTGGTGCAGGGCGGCGGCGAGCCTGCTGCCGAGCCAGGCGACGGTCTCCGGCCAGCTGAGCCGGGCCAGCTGGGCGCGCACGGCCGAGTCGGTCGGGCGGATCTCGCCCTTCTCCTCCATGGCCGCGTCGACGGCGTCGAGCAGCAGCCCGCTGGTGCGCTCGGCGGGCGGGGTGGCGCGGACCCAGCGCAGGACGTCGAGCAGCGTGCCGCCGGGCAGGAACTGCATGTACAGCAGCCGCAATCGGGGGGAGCCGTCGGCGGGATCGTCGAGCACCTGCTGGTCGAAGACGCGCACGATGTAGTCGTGGTCGAGCTGGGCCAGCGTCTGCGGCTCGCTGCCGCTGTCGGCGGAGATCTTCACCGCGACCAGTCGCTGCATCGAGCGTTGCCGGGCCAGGAAGACGCGCGCGAACGCGCCCGCGCCGAGTTCGGTGAGCAACTCGAAGTCACCGATCCTGGTACCGACCGCGATCCGGTCGAGTCCACGCCGATCGGTCGGATGCGCCGCGCCGGTGCGGTCGAGTGCGGGCCTGGTCGCCTCGGCGGTGCGTGTGGAGCTCACGCCGGGGGTACGGGCGCGAGCGGCGGGTGGTTCATCGCGATGTCGGCGGACCCGCGCGCGGATAGCCGGACCCGGTCACCCGCAGCAGTGCCCGGATATCGGATTCGATGATCCGGAACAGCACATAGGAGCCGACGAAACCGATCAGCCCGCCCACACAGATCGTGCGCAGCGGGGCGAGCGTGGTCAGCAGGTCCGGAACCGGCAGGAAGGTCGCGCTCGCGACGACCAGCAGCGGAATCGACGCCGCGACCACCAGGTACCGGCGGCACCACGCGGCCAGGGCCGTCAGCGAGCCGCCGTCGCCGCGGAAGTCCTGGCCGTGGTGCAGGAACATCGGATAGACGCAGCGCAGCAGATACAGGGTGATCAGGAAGAACGGGTACGTCATGGCGACGGCGGCGCAGATCGCGGACACCAGCAGCAGGTGCACGACCGTGCGGACCGGCAGCACGCCGTCCGCGACCCCGATGGTGATCGCGTAGATCACTCCCGCGACGACCCACAGCACGAACACCACCGCGACCGCCAGGTGCCCGAGCCGCAGGCAGTCCTGTCTGGCCCGCTCGAGGGCACGGGGCGAACAGCGCCGGCCCGCGCGGAGCCGATGCGGGATGGTCAGCAGCCGACGGCCCAGGTAGATCAGGGTGGCGCCGCCCGCGGAGAAGAAGAGCAGATTGGTGAGGTCGGAGACCTCGCGCTGGGTGGCGCGGGTGCCGGGGTCGAGCCTGCTGTGCAGCAGCGCGGTGTTCAGCTGCCGCTGGTAGTAGGCGGCCAGCACGTTCGGGATCGCGATCGAGAGCGCCAGAATGGGGAACAGGTACGGCCGCAGGCGGATGCGCCAGCTGGTCGGTGGCGGGTCGACGAGGTCGCGGGCGTGCGGGTCCAGGCACAGGTCGAACTGCGCGGCCAGGATCGCGCCGTCGGCCCACCGGTCGGCGCGGTCGGGGGCCAGGCAGGTCAGCAGGATGCGGCGCAGCGCGGCGGGGCAGTCGGCGGGCACCTGGTCGACGGCCGTCGCGGTGGCGCCCGCGGCGCGGCGTTCCAGGGCGGCGTCCAGGGCGATCTCCGGGTGCAGGTCGTCGTCGGGGACGGTGGTGTCGTCGAAGGGTTTCGCGCCGGTGAGCAGTTCCCACAGGAGCACGCCGAGGGAGTAGATGTCGGCGCGGGTGTCCAGGTCGGCGGCGGTGCGGTCGTAGCCCGGATGACAGGCCTCGAGCTGCTCCGGGGACATGTAGGCCAGCGAGCCGCCGAAATAGGACACCGGGCTGGTGTCGGTCGAGCGGCTGAAGCTGATGTTGAAGTCGGCCAGCTTGGGCACACCCTCGGCGGTCAGCAGGACATTGGCCGGTTTGACGTCGCGGTGCAGCACACCGTTGCCCGCCGCGTGCTGCAAGGCCGACGCCAGCCTGCTGCCCAGCCAGGCCACGGTCTCCGGCCAGCTCAGCCCGGCGAGCTCGGCGCGCACGGCCGAGTCGGTCGGGCGGATCTCGCCCTTCTCCTTCATGGCCGCGTCGACGGCGTCGAGCAGCAACCGGCTGGTGCGCTCGGCGGGCGGGGTGGCGCGGACCCAGCGCAGCACGTCGAGCAGCGTGCCGCCGGGCAGGAACTGCATGTAGAGCATGCGCAGCCGGGGTGAGCCGTCGAGTATCTGCTGGTCGAAGACGCGCACGATGTAGTCGTGGTCGAGCTGGGCCAGGGTCTGCGGTTCGGTGCCGGTGTCGGCGGAGATCTTCACCGCGACCAGTCGCTGCATCGAGCGCTGCCTGGCCAGGAAGACCCGGGCGAAGGCGCCGGTGCCGAGTTCGGTGAGCAGCTCGAAGTCACCGATCCGCGCGCCGACCTCGATCCGGTCGAGGCCACGCCGGTCGGCCGGGTACGCGGTCTCGGGCGCGGGCCGGGTCGCCTCGGTCGTGCGTGTCGAGCTCACCTCAGGTGGTACGGCCGCGCACCGGCGCGGGGTTCATCGCACCGGTCAGCTGACGACCCGCTCCAGGGCGGCCAGGTCGGCCTCGAGCTGACGGAACAGCAGGTACGAGCCGACGAAGGCGATGATGCCGCCGACGCACAGGACCCGGACGGCCACGATCACCTGCGGGATGTCGGTGGGTGGCAGGAAGGTCACGCCGGCCACCGCCAGCAGCGGGATCGACGCGGCCACCGCCAGGTACCAGGTGCTGCGGCGGCTGAGCGCGCGCAGCCAGACGGCGTCGTCGGTGCTGATCTCGCCGTGTCGCAGGAAGATCGGGTAGATGCAGCGGACCAGGTAGAAGGTGACCAGGAAGAACGGGTAGGCGACCGCGATCGCGCCGCAGACCAGCAGCGAGGCCAGGAAGTGGATGACCGCGTGCATGGGGACGTCCCCGGAGGCCAGTTGCAGGGCGATCGGGAAGGTGACCCCGGACAACGCCCACAGCGAGAACGCGACGATCACCGCGCGGTCGCCCAGGCGCAGGGTGTCGTGTCTGGTGCGGCGCAGCGTCGCCGGGTCGTAGCGTTTGCCGTGGCGCATGCCCCGTGGCACCGAGAGCACGAACCGGGCCAGGTAGATGAGCAGGACGGTGCCGGCGGGGAAGAACACGAGGTTCACCCCGGCCGTGATCACCACGAACGATTGTTGCGCCGACTCGCTGAGTCTGCTCACCACCAGCGTCTGGTTGTGCACGATGTTGTACCAGGAGGCGAGGGCGTTCGGGATGCCGATGGCGACCACCATCACCAGCAGCGGCAGCCTGCGCAGCACCATTCGCCAGCTGTTGGGCGGTGGGTCGACCAGATCGCGGGCGCGCTCGTCGAGGCACAGGTCGAACTGCTTGGCCAGCACCGCGCCGTCGGGCCAGCGCCGGGAGCGGTCGGGTTCCAGGCAGGTCAGCAGGACCCGGCGCAGGGCGGCCGGGCAGTTCGCCGGCACCCGGTCCAGCGCGGCCTGATCGACACCGCCGGTGCGGCGTTCCAGCATGGCCTCGAGGGTGGTCTCGTCGCCGCCGCCCGCCGCCTCGGCGGTGCTGTCGTCGAAGGGCTTCGCGCCGGTCAGCAGTTCCCACAGGACCACGCCGAGGGAGTAGATGTCGGCGCGGGTGTCCAGGTCGGCGGCGCTGCGGCCGAGCCCGGGATGGCAGGCCTCCAGCTGCTCGGGCGACATGTACGACAGCGAGCCGCCGAAGTACGAGACCGGGCTGGTACCGGCGACCGTGCGGCTGAAGCTGATGTTGAAGTCGGCCAGCTTGGGCACGCCCTCGGCGGTCAGCAGGACATTGGCGGGCTTGACGTCGCGGTGCAGCACGCCGTGCGCGGCCGCGTAGTCGAGGGCCTCGGCGAGTCGCCTGCCCAGCCAGGCCACGGTCTCCGGCCAGCTCAGCTCGGCCAGTTCGGCACGCACGCTCGAGTCGGTCGGGCGGATCTCGCCCTTCTCCTCCATCGCCGCGTCCACGGCGTCGAGCAGCAGCTTGCCGCTGCGCTCCTCGGGCGGGGTCGCGCGGACCCAGCGCAGCAGGCCGAGCAGGGTGCCGCCGGGCAGGAACTGCATGTAGAGCAGGCGCAGGCGGCGGGCCGCGGACGGCGCCGCGTCGGTGTCGAGCAGCTGCTGGTCGAACACGCGCACGATGTAGTCGTGGTCGAGCTGGGCCAGCGTCTGCGGCTCGGTGCCGCGGTCGGCGGAGATCTTCACCGCGACCAGCCGCTGCATCGAGGTCTGCCGAGCCAGGAAGACCCGCGCGAACGCGCCGGACCCGAGCCCGGTCAGCAGCTCGAAATCGCCGATCCGCTGCCCGATCTCGATCCGGTCCAGCGGCGCGAACGCGCCGGGCCCGGACGCGTCGGCGGTTGCCGCGGCGGTTGCCGCAGCGGTCGCTGTCGCGGTGAGGTCGAGCTCGGGCGTGGTCACCTGGGTAGTACGACGTGACGTGGGCGGATGGTTCACCGTTGGGTCGGGATCGTCGGTGCGGTGGGTGCTCTGTTCGAGCTCGTCGGTGTTGAGCAGGCCGCGCAGACTCGACGCCTGATCCGGGTATTCGCGCAGGCAGTCGCGGGGGTCGACGCGCTCGCCGCTGTGCCTGCGGATGACGAATTCCTCGAACACCAGCCCGGCGGGCAGCGTGGTGCGCGCGAGTTCGGGGAACTCCGCGCAGTAGTCGGCCAGGCGCTTGCGGGCAACGGTCTCGCCCGCGTGCTGCAGCCACCGGTGCCGCAGATCGACGCGGATCAGCTCGTGCAGCGCCTGCCTGCGCAGGGTCTGCGCATCGGGCAGGAACTCGGACATATCAGGCGGCTGACCGGTGGCTCCCCAGGCTTCGGCGAACGCGTCGACCATGTTCGCGCGCACGTTTGTACCCGGACCGGCGCTCGTGTCGGGTCCGTCACCGCTTCCGGTGTTATCGCTCATCCAAACCGACCTAAGGTTCGCGTGGAGCGTGACCGAAATTCCTTCCGCCACACCCGACACCATCGGCCCCCGAGCCGTACCCGAATGATACTTTGCGCCTCGAGAGCAGATCACCCGAATTTCGACGACCATGCGACGGGGGCGAATCCGCACATGCACGATGACCTCACAGCGGTAGCATGGGAGTCCGTCGACGACGACGGCGTGACGGACGCTGAGGTGGCGATGAACTCTTCCCACCCACCCGCCGACGAGTACCCCATCGGCGGCCCGGCGGCGGCGCTGGCCGCCCGGGTACGCGCGGGCACGATCGCGCCCGTCGACGTGGTGACCGAGGCACTGACCCGCATCTCCTCGGAGAATCGCAAGATCAACGCGTTCACCGTCGTGCGCGCCGAGCAGGCGCGCGCCGAGGCCCGCGAGCTGACCGCCCGCGACGAGCTGGACGAGCTGCCGCTGGCCGGGGTGCCGGTCGCGGTGAAACAGAACATCGAGGTCGCAGGCGTGCCGACCAGGACGGGTTCCGCCGCCACCTCGGCCGAGCCGGCGTCCGCCGATCATCCGGTGGTGGCCAGGCTGCGGGCCGCGGGCGCGATCGTGGTCGGGGTGACCGCGATGCCCGAGCTCGGCCTCTGGGCGACGACCGACGAGGACGGCACCGTCACCCGCAATCCGCGCGATGTCGGCCGGTCGGCCGGTGGGTCCTCGGGCGGGGCGGCCGCCGCGGTCGCGGCCGGGCTGGTGCCGATCGCGCACGGCAACGACGGGCTCGGTTCGATCCGGGTGCCCGCCGCGGCGTGCGGTGTCTTCGGGATCAAGCCGGGTCGACAGGTGGTGCCCGCCGAGATCGGCGCCGACTCCTGGGGTGGCATGGCCGAGAACGGCGTGCTCGCGACGACCGTGTCGGACGCGGCGCTGGCGCTGTCGGTGCTGGCGGACCGGTCGGATCTGGCCGAGCTACGCGCGCCACAGCGACTACGCGTCGGACTTGCCGTGGCTCCGCCGTCGCGACTGGTCCGGGTGGATCGACACTGGACGGCGGCAGCGCGTACCGCGGGTGCGCGCGCGGCGGCGGCCGGTCACCTGGTGGAACCGGTCGAACTTCCCTACGGCGACGTGGCGCTGCTGATGCTGCTGCGCTGGCCGAGCGTGAGCCTGGCCGACGCGGCCCGGCTACCGCACCCCGAGCTGTTGCAGCGCCGCACCAAGCGGCATCTGGCGCTGGGCAGGCTGATCCGGCGGCTGCGGCTGGTGCGCCCGGATCAGGTCGACCGGACCGAGGCCCGGCTGGTCGACTTCTTCGAGAACTTCGACGTGGTGATCACCCCCACGCTCGCGGCGCCGCCGCCCAAGGCCAGGAAGTGGAGCGGGCGCGGCTGGACCTCGAACGTGCTGGCCTCGGCGCGCTACGCGCCGTTCACCGGCATCTGGAATCTGGTCGGCTGGCCCGCCGCGTCGGTGCCGATGGGCACCCATCCCGAGGCGCACACCCCGCTCGCGGCACAGCTGGCCGGTCCGCCCGGCAGCGAGGCCACCTTGCTCGGCCTCGCCGCCCAACTGGAACTGTCGAACTAGACCGCGATCGGCTGCGGCTGCTGCTGGGGTTCGGAGAAGCCACCGTCGACGGCGCGCCCGGCGAACTCCAGGATGGTCGGCCGGGTGTCGTCGGCGCGCCACGCCACCGCCAGCTCACACGGGGTGAGGCCGGCGACCGGACGCGCGGTCAGGCCGGGCCAGCGGTACATCGGGACGTTGTTCTCGGCGAGCAGGCACACGCCCAGGCCCAGGCTCACGGCCTCGAGCTTGTCCTCGGGGGTGGCCGCCTCGGCGCCGATCTTGGCCGCGCGGCCGCCGCGGGCGTCGTTGCCGAGCCAGAAGTCACGGACCGCGCCCGCCTCGGTCGGCAGGGCGACGAACGGCTCGTCGAGCAGATCGGCGAACTCGATCGTCTCCTGCTCGGCGAGCGGGTGGTTCTCGGGGAGCAGCACCCAGCGCGGCTCGGTGCGCAGCACCTGCCAGCGGTAGCGGTTGGGGTCGGGCAGCGGCAGCCACACCAGGGCCAGGTCGGCCTGTCGGCCCGCCAGGCCGCTGGACGGGTCGTTCCAGGAGGCGGCGTGCAGGGCCAGGCGGTGGCCGCTGGCGCTCTCCAGGTCGTTGAGCAGGCCGCGGCCGAGGGCCGACTGAATGCCCACGCGCAGCACTTCACCGGCTTCCTGCAGGGAGACGTTGGTCACCTCCCACAGCTCCAGGATCTTGCGGGCGCCTTCGAGCAGTTCCTTACCGGCGACGGTCAGGGCGACACTGCGCTGGTTGCGGTCGAACAGGACCACGTCGAGCTGGCGTTCGAGCTGGCGGATCTGGCGTGAGAGCGTCGGCTGAGCGATGTGCAGCCGCTGGGCGGCGTTGGTGAAATGCAGTTCCTCAGCGACGGCGACGAAATACCGCAGATCGCGCAAATGCGGGTCCATAGCACCTTGCTATCAGAATCGGTCGGGAAATTCCAGCCAAAACGGGCAAGGAAGTTCGCGTAAGTGGATCAAAACAGTCACCAGGTTGGTATCGCACAGCATATGGCCTGACATGGTGCGCTGCATCATTGAGGCGTCATTTGTGGACAAGCACCGGGCGACGACCGGTGGATGTGTGACTGCTGGGCGGTTGACCAGCGGAAATGCGTCCGGGCTCACACGATTCGGTGGGGTGTGGCGTGCGCCCCGGCGACGCCGTCGGGCGATGAAACAGACCGCTGACCACTGTCCGTGCGGGAAACCCTGCGATGCAGTGAGTTTCGTCACAAACAGGTTTCGGTGGGCGGAATCCGGCCGTGCGCGCGGTGCGCGCACGGCCGGATTCGCCGCCTCAGCTCACGCGGCGGGCGGTGCTCATCGACCGCTCTTGAGCCGCCAGACCGCGGGGAGGTCGATGCGGCGGATGCCGCGCGCACCGGCGGCCCGCATCGCGCCCACCGCGATGACCAGCTTGTTCATGTCGTACGGGTACCAGAACAGTTCCTTGCCCATGGTGGGCAGCTTCGGCTTGGTCATCGCCTGCGCGCGGCAGTACTTGCGCAGGCCCGCCGCCCCGCCCCAGCGCGCGCCGACGCCGGACAGGCCCCAGCCGCCCATCGGCATCGCCGGGTTGAACAGGTTCGAGAACACGTCGTTGATGTTGACCGCGCCCGCGTTCAGCTGCCGGGCCACGCGTTCGCCGCGCGCCTTGTCGCCGGTCCACACCGACGCCGACAGGCCGTAGATCGAATCGTTGGCCAGCCGGATCGCCTCGGCCTCGTCAGCCACCTTCATCACCGGCAGCGTCGGGCCGAAGGTCTCCTCGGCGACGCACGACATCGAATGGTCGACATCGACGAGCACGGTCGGCTCGAAGAACGTGCCGACCCCGGTGCGCTTGCCGCCGGTGGTCGCCCGCGCGCCCGCCGCGATCGCCTCGTCGACATGGCGCTGCACGATCCGCACCTGGTTCTCGTTGGCCAGCGCGCCCACGTCGTTCTTCGATTCGCGCCCGTCCTCGCCCTGGCGCAGGGCGGCCACGGCGGCGGTCAGCTTGGTGACGAACTCGTCGTAGACCGGCGCCTCCACGTAGACCCGCTCGACCGAGATGCAGACCTGCCCGGCGTTGAACATGCCGCCGAAGGCGATGCCGTGCGCGGCGCGATCGATGTCGGCGTCGGCCAGCACGATCGCCGGATCCTTGCCGCCGAGTTCGAGGCTGTAGGGCACCATCCGCTCCGCGCAGGCGGTCGCGATCTTGCGGCCGGTCGCGGTGGAGCCGGTGAACTGGATGTAGTCGGCGTTCTCGACGACGGCCGCGCCGGTCGCGCCCGCGCCGGTGACCACCTTGAACACCGGCGGCGCGCCGATCTCGGCCCAGCCGCGGGCCAGCTCGACCGCCGACAGTGGGGTCACCTCCGACGGCTTGAGGATCACCGCGGCGCCGGCCGCCAGCGCGGGGAACACGTCGATCGCGGGCATCGCGAGCGGGAAGTTCCACGGCGTGATCACGCCGACGACCGGGTACGGCCGGTAGGCGACGGTCAGCGACTTCACCCGGGCCAGCGGGCTGTGCGGGGAGGGATGCTCGTCGGCGAGGAACTTGCCCGCCCTGCGCGCGTAGTAGCCGAGCAGATCCACGGCGAAGGCCGGATCGATGAGCGCGTCGACGCGCGGCTTGGCGGTCTCGGACTGCAGGACCGCGGCCAGATGCTCGGTGTTGTCGATCATCCAGTCCTGCATCTTCAGCAGCCACTTCTTGCGGCCCTCGGGGCCGATCGCCTCCCATTCGGGCTGGTAGAGGCGCAGTTCCCGGACCGCGGCCGCCACGTCGTCCGGCGCGACGATCGGCACCGAGCCGGTCTGTACGCCGGTCGCCGGATTGTGTACCGCGATCACCTGGGCATCGGCCGCGGCGGTCTGGTCGAGTTCGGTCACTGTCGTGCTCCCCACTGCGTTGTGTGAATCAGTTCACCAACTATCAGCCTGGCACAATGAGAGCGCGGATTCTTGGCCGTTCACGTCAACGAAATCGGGATTTTTGGTGTCTGGAGAACAAATCAGCGAACAGGTGCGCGGCTGGTTCGCCGAGTTCGTGTTCGATCTGCTGCGCACACAGTCGATGGACCGGATCCTGGCCCGGCTCGACGCGGCCGTGCTGGCCGGGTCACCCGAGCTCGACGACCCCGATCTGCGCCGTGACCTGGCCGCCAGCACCCGCGCGCACGCCAGGGTGGTCCTCGGCGGCCTCGCCACCGACAGCGACGACCTCGTCCTGCCCGAGGAGGCGCACGTCCTCGCCAGGACGATCGCCCGCCGCGGCCTCGATATCCGGGTCCTGCTGCGCGCCTACCAGGCGGGCTTCGCCGAGACGCTCGCGGTGATGACCGAGACCGTCGACGAGGGGCAGGTGCCGCCGGATCTGGAACGGGCGGTCATGTTGCGCCTGTTCGACCGCACGGCCACCTGGATGGGCCTGTCGATCGAGCAGCTCACCGGCACCTTCATGGCCGAGCGCGAGCGGGTGCTGCGCGATGCCCTCAACACCCGCACCGAGCTGGTGCGGGCGCTGCTGGCGGGCACGGCGGTCGACGTCGACCAGGCCGCGATCGTCCTCGGCTACCGGCTCGCGCAACGTCATCTGGCGTTCCTGCTCTGGACCGGCGACGCGGCGGGCGAGGAACCCGGCGGCCTGCTCGACCGCACCGCGACCAGGATCGCCACCGCGCTCGGCGCCACCGGCCTGCTCACCGTCGCGGCCAGCGCCAGCGGGCTGTGGGCCTGGGCGGCGATCGAGGACGACGCCGAGCTCGCCGAGCGGATCGCGCGCTGCGAGGTGGTGGCGCCGGTGCGGGTGGCGTTCGGGCTGCCCGGCGCGCACGTCGACGGGTTCGTCGCCAGTCATCGGGAGGCCGTCGCGGCGCGCCGGGTCGCCGAACGTGGCACGGGCGCGGTCACCAGTTACCGCGAGGTCGAGATCGCCTATCTGGCCGGGATCGACACGGCCGCGATGCGTGGGCTCATCGCCCGCGAACTGCGCGGGCTCACCGGAACCGATCCGGTCGCGACGCGGCTACGCGCGACCCTGCACGCCTACCTGCGCGCGCAGCGCAGCCCGGAGGAAGCCGCGCGCACGCTCGGCGTGCACAAGAACACGGTGCGCTACCGGATCACCCGGGTGGAGGAGATCCTCGGACACCCGGTGTCCGAGCGCGCGCTCGCGCTGGAGGTGGCGCTGGATTGCGTCGCCGCCTACGGGGTCTCCTGAACCGCGCCGTCCCTGGCCGCGATCCGGCGCAGCGGCGGTTCGGTGGGCGGCGGGACCCGGCGATCGGGTAGTTCGGCGAGCAGCGTCGTCGTGGCCGCGGCGATGGCCGCGACGGCCTTGTCGACCGCGGGTTTGGTGGTGCTGCTCAGCCCGGAGATGCCGCCGACTTTGCGCACGTATTGCAAGGCGGCAGCGTAGATCTCCTGCTCGGTGGCGGCAGGCTCCAGACCACGCAAGACGGTGATATTTCTACACATGTCAGAACCATAGACCTGTGTGGCAGGTCACGGCAGGCCAAGAAAGGAGATTCGCTCCTAGGCCCAGGACGGCACCCGCCGCACTAGACTCGGCCGCATGCCTGCCAGGGGAGTACCAGCGCTGACCACCTTTCCCTACCCGGAACTGGACGGCCGCGAGGAAGACCACTGGTCCGGAGCCGGTGTGAGCGACGATGAACTTCGCGCGCTGGCGCTCGGCGCCTTCTACTCCACCCGCTGGGACGCCTTCCACGACGCGATGCTGCTCGGTCCCGAGCGCGAGCACCCGCTGGGCGATCGCCGCGAACTCGCCATCGACACCCTCACCGGCGCGTGGGGCATCACCGACGGCACCGAGGCGCGCGCGTCGATGGAACAGCTCCTCGAGGGCATGCACGCCCCGCTCTACTCGCTGGTGCACCCGCTGGTGATGGCCTCGATCAACGCCAGCGAGCGCGACCGCTTCGGCGAGCGCGCCGACCGGCACCGCGCCTTCCTCCGTCAGGTCGGTTCGTTCCGCGGCATGGACAACCCCGAGGCCCTGGTCCGCGACTACGACATCTGGGCCCAGGCCATCAAGATCGGTTTCACCGACCACCTGGCCCGCCCGCTGCCCAACGACATCTCCGCCTGGGACCTGGCCCGCGTCGTCGCGGTCGCCCGGATGGCGTTCACCGCCGGCTACATCGATGCCGATGTCGCGTGGGAGTACTGCATGCGCGCGCTCGCGCCCGCCCAGCGCCGCTACCGCAACTGGCGGCAGTTCGGCGACGCCTACCTCGCCGGCTGGACCTACTGGCAGGCCACCGAGGACCTCGCCGAGCTCAAGAACGGCGGCGTCGACCGCCGGATGGAACTGCTACGGCTGTGGACCCGCCCGACCAGCCCGTGGCGCCGGATCGAGCTGAACGAGCCCGAGCAGAAGACCGAAACCGAAGCGGCCGAACCGAACTGAACGTTCGGCCCGGCCGGTCGGGTCAGAGGCTGCGCAGGATGCCGCGGCCGTAGCGCTGGAACTGGGTGTCGTCGACCATGCCGAGCGAGTGCCGCTCGACCAGCAGTTCCCACTCCGCGTAGAGCTGGGACACGCCGGGGTCGGCGGGCCCGGCCGCGCCGTCGGCGGCCTGCCTGCGCACGGCGAAGTTGACCGCGCAGGTCACCCGTTCGGTGTCGGCCCGGTCGACGCCGGCGAAATGCAGCGTCCGGTTGCCGTCGCTGACGTCCATGCCGGAGCCGCCGTGCCTGGTGTCGACCTCGCCGGGCGCCGAGCGCGCACCGTCGACCGTGCGGGCGCCGAGGATCGCGGCGACGGCCAGTTCGTGGGCGTAGCGCTCGCCGCTGCCGATGGAGATGAACAGCAGCCGGGTGGTGGTCGCCGCGAGCAGACCGGTGCCGGTGCCCGCGGGCGGCGCGGCGACGGCGATCGCGGTCTCGAGCACGTACTCGTCGGGGGTGACGTAGCGGTGCAGCGCGTTGACCGCCGAGCGGGCCTCCTTGCGCGGCGCCATCCGGCGCACCGCGCGCTCGACATCGGCCCGGACCGGTCCCGACTTGCCCCACTCGGGCGCGGGCGGGGTGAGGTCGGGCGCGGCGACGTCGATGCGCTGGGTGGCCATGATCTGGTCGTTGATCCGGTCGACGATGCCGAGCGCGGCGGGCACGTCGTGTTCGGCGATGAGGACCGGCAGCGGGGTACGGTCGGCGGGCACGCCGGTGAGCACCGGGGTGGGATAACGCAGGTAGATCTCGATCACCACCGCGTCGTCGGCGCGCCGGTTCAGCCGCACTTTGAGCAGGTCGGCGATGGGAACATCGAGAACCCGTTCGCCATCGGTACCCGGCCGCAGAACGGTGAGACGTCCACGGCCGTGGCGCAGAATCGCTGTGGGTGTTCGTAGCTCGACGATGTCCATACCCCCTGCGCTGTAGTTGTGTCGTCGCCCACGATAAGGCGGGCATGACATGATTGTGGCCACTTGCAACAACGCGTTCGGAGCTTTCGGGAACCGTTCCCCAGCTCTGAACGTTGACCAGTGCAACTGCACCAGCAGCCGAACTGCGCGATGTATCGAACTAGACCGTACGCGGTAACGTGGCATGTCCGCATCCGAAACCCGCCGATCTCGACGCTTCGCTAGGCACACCCGGAGAAATAACCGGAAAGGACTGGGCCGTCCGGCCGACGCTCTATGAACCGCAAGACAGTGTTTCGCACTTTGGCGATCATCTCGGGCATCATGCTCATGATCTGGCTGTTCAGCTTTCTCAGCGATGACACGCGCGGCTGGGAGAGTGTCGACACCTCCGTGGCGCTCAGCCAGCTGAACGACAAAGCCAACGTCAAGAACGTCCAGATCGATGACAAGGAGCAGCAGCTCCGCATCGAATTGAACAACGGCAACGAGGCGACGAACAACAACACCAAGATCGTCGCCAAGTATCCGGGCGGCGGGGAGACCTCGGCGCAGATCTTCGACGCGGTGCAGCAGTCCGGCGCGAAGTACGACACGGTGGTCAAGCAGGAGAGCTGGCTGTCGCAGCTGCTGCTGTTCATCGTGCCGATGGTGCTGCTGGTCGGCCTGTTCATCTTCGTGATGTCGCGCATGCAGGGCGGTGGTCGCGGCGGCATGATGGGCTTCGGTAAATCGAAGGCCAAACAGCTGTCCAAGGACATGCCCAAGACCACGTTCGCCGATGTGGCAGGCGCCGACGAGGCCGTCGAAGAGCTGTACGAGATCAAGGACTTCCTGCAGAATCCGGCCCGCTACCAGGCGCTGGGCGCGAAGATCCCGAAGGGCGTGCTGCTCTACGGTCCCCCCGGTACCGGTAAGACGCTGCTCGCGCGCGCTGTCGCCGGTGAGGCGGGCGTCCCGTTCTTCACCATCTCCGGTTCGGACTTCGTCGAGATGTTCGTCGGTGTCGGCGCCTCGCGCGTGCGTGACCTGTTCGAGCAGGCCAAGCAGAACAGTCCCTGCATCATCTTCGTCGACGAGATCGACGCGGTCGGCCGCCAGCGCGGCGCCGGCCTCGGCGGCGGTCACGACGAGCGTGAGCAGACCCTCAACCAGCTGCTCGTCGAGATGGACGGCTTCGGCGACCGCACCGGCATCATCCTGATCGCGGCGACCAACCGCCCCGACATCCTCGACCCCGCGCTGCTGCGCCCCGGCCGGTTCGACCGGCAGATCCCGGTCGGCAACCCCGACCTGGCCGGTCGCCGCGCGATCCTGCGGGTGCACTCGCAGGGGAAGCCGATCTCGCCCGACGCCGACCTCGAGGGTCTGGCCAAGCGCACCGTCGGCATGTCCGGCGCCGACCTGGCCAACGTCATCAACGAGGCCGCGCTGCTCACCGCGCGTGAGCACGGCTCGGTCATCACCGGTGAGTCGCTGGAGGAGTCGGTCGACCGCGTCATCGGCGGTCCGCGCCGCAAGAGCCGGATCATCAGCGAGCACGAGAAGAAGATCACCGCCTACCACGAGGGCGGCCACACCCTGGCGGCCTGGGCGATGCCCGACATCGAGCCGGTCTACAAGGTCACCATCCTGGCCCGCGGCCGCACCGGCGGCCACGCCATGACGGTGCCCGAGGACGACAAGGGCCTGATGACCCGCTCGGAGATGATCGCCCGGCTGGTCTTCGCGATGGGTGGCCGCGCGGCCGAGGAACTGGTGTTCCACGAGCCGACGACCGGCGCGTCCTCCGATATCGACCAGGCGACCAAGATCGCGCGCGGCATGGTCACCGAGTACGGCATGAGCGCCCGCCTCGGCGCGGTCCGCTACGGCCAGGAGCAGGGCGACCCGTTCCTGGGCCGCTCGATGGGCCAGGGTTCGGACTACTCGCACGAGGTGGCCCGCGAGATCGACGAGGAGGTGCGCAACCTGATCGAGGCCGCGCACACCGAGGCCTGGTCGATCCTGAGCGAGTACCGCGAGCAGCTCGACGCGCTGGCGACCGCGCTGCTCGAGCGCGAGACCCTGCACCGCAAGGACCTCGAAGAGGTGCTGGCCGGGGTCGAGAAGCGGCCGCGGATCACCGCGTTCAACGACTTCGGTGACCGTCATCCGTCCGACAAGCCCCCGGTGAAGACCCCGGGCGAGCTGGCCGCCGAGCGCGGCGAGCCGTGGCCGCCGGTGCAGCCCGCCCCGGTGCCCGCCGGTGCCCCGCTGGAGCCCGCCAACGGCTACCCGGCGCAGCCGCCGCAGTACGGCCAGCCCGCTCCGCCCGCCAGCGGCTACCCGCTGCCCGCCGCGCCCACCCAGGCGATCCCGCGGCAGCAGGGCACGCACGGTTCGCGGCCCGACTACGGCGCCCCGGCCGGCTGGTCGGCGCCCGGCTGGCCGCCGCGCGACGAGCCGCAGCAGCCCCAGCCGCCGCAGGCCCCGCAGGGCCAGGGCAATGCCTGGGGCCAGCCGGAGCAGCCGCGGCACGCCGGTGGCTTCCAGCCGTGGGGTGAGCCGCCCGCCGCGCCGCCGCAGCAGCCCGGCACCGATCCGGAGAACAACGACTGGGAAGGGCCGAACGGCCGCCGCTGACCAGCGGCCAACTACGCTCGACCGTCGGATGCCGGACGATCACCGGCGTCGACATGTGGAGGTGCGGAGAAGTGTCGGCCAACAAGAAGGTCGCTGAGCCAACAGGGAACGGGTCGATCGCCGACGGCGAACTCGGCTCGACGAGCCCGACGGACCTGACGGCGCTGGCCACCGGTCGTCCGTTCGACCAGGACCGGGCCGAGCGCGCCGTCAGGGAACTGCTGCTCGCGGTCGGCGAGGATCCGGACCGACCCGGTCTGCTCGACACGCCCGCCCGGGTGGCGCGTGCCTACCGGGAGATGTTCGCCGGGCTCTACACCGAGCCCGACGAGGTGCTGGCGACGACCTTCGACGAGGGTCACCAGGAGCTCGTGCTGGTCCGCGACATCCCGATGTTCTCGACCTGCGAGCACCACCTGGTGTCCTTCCACGGCGTCGCGCACGTCGGCTACATCCCCGGCACCCACGGCCGGGTCACCGGCCTGTCCAAGCTGGCCCGCGTCGTCGACCTGTACGCCAAGCGCCCGCAGGTGCAGGAGCGGCTGACCAGCCAGATCGCCGACGCGGTCATGCGCAGGCTGGACCCGCGCGGCGCGATCGTCGTGATCGAGGCCGAGCACCTGTGCATGGCCATGCGCGGCATCCGCAAGCCGGGCGCGAGCACCACCACCTCGGCGGTGCGCGGCCTGCTGCAGACCAACGCCGCCTCGCGCGCCGAGGCGCTGGACCTGATCCTGCGCAAATGAGCGAGCACCTCGTGACCGCGCCGCGGGACGGCCGCTCGTGTGTGGTCATGGGTGTGGTGAACGTGACCGGGGATTCGTTCTCCGACGGCGGTCGCTATCTCGATCCCGAACTCGCGATCGCGCACGGTGTCGCGCTGCACGCGGCGGGCGCCGACATCATCGACGTCGGCGGTGAGTCGACCAGGCCGGGCGCCGACCGGGTCGACCCGGCCACCGAGGCGGGCCGGGTGGCACCGGTGATCCGCGGCCTGGTCGCCGCGGGCGTGCCGACCAGCGTCGACACCATGCGCGCCGAGGTCGCTGAGGCGGCCCTGGAGGCCGGTGTCTCGGTGGTCAACGACGTCTCCGGCGGGCGTGCCGACCCGAACATGGTGAAGGTCGTCGCCGAGTCCGGCGTTCCGTGGATCCTCATGCACTGGCGCGCGGGCGCCGACTACCGCCACACCGGTCCGGCCGACCACTACGACGATGTCGTCGCCGAGGTGCGCGCCGAGCTCGCGGCCCAGGTCGAGCTGGCCGTCGCCGCCGGTGTCGCCCCCGAACGGCTGATCCTGGACCCCGGCCTCGGCTTCGCCAAGAACGCCGAGCACAACTGGGAACTGCTCGGCGCGCTGCCCGAGCTGATCGCGGACGGCCTGCCGATCCTGATCGGCGCCTCCCGGAAACGTTTCCTCGGCGCGCTGCTGGCCGACGAGTCCGGCCCGCGTCCGCCGGACGGCAGGGAGACGGCCACCGCCGCGGTCTCGGCGATCGCCGCCAGCCAGGGCGCGTGGGGTGTGCGGGTGCACGATGTGCGTGCCTCGCTGGACGCGATCGCCGTTGTCGACGCGTGGCGCCGAGCCACTGCCGCCCGAGGAGCCACCCGATGACCTCACCGCTGCTGCCACCGCCCGCCGGCCGGTCCGCGACCTCGCGGATCGAGCTGCGCGGCCTGCGCGTGTTCGGCAGGCACGGCGTGTTCGACTTCGAGCGCCGCGACGGCCAGGAGTTCGTCGTCGACCTGACGGTGTGGGTCGATTTCGCCGCGGCCGCCGCCTCCGACGACCTGGCCGACACCGTCGACTACGGCGCGCTCGCCGAACGCGCGGTGAACATCGTCGCCGGTCCGCCGCGCGATCTGATCGAGACCGTGGTCTCCGAGATCGCCGACGACGTGATGACCGATCCGCGGATCGAGGCGGTGGAAGCCGTGGTGCACAAGCCGTCCGCGCCGATCCCGCACACCTTCGCCGACGTGCGGGTGGTGGCGATGCGGTACCGCACGACCGAGCCGGGGCCGCGCCGATGAGTCGCGCCGTCCTGTCGATCGGCTCGAACCTGGGCGACCGGCTCGCGCACCTGCGCGACGTCGTCGCCGCGCTGGGGGAGCGGGTGCTCGCGGTCTCGCCGGTCTACACGACCGCGCCGTGGGGCGGTGTCGAACAGGACGACTACCTCAATGCCGTTGTGGTGGCCGAGGATCCGGCCTTCGACGACTACGCCTGGCTGCGGTTCGGGCAGGACCTCGAGCAGGCGTCGGGGCGGGTCAGGGAGATCCGGTGGGGGGCGCGCACCCTCGATGTCGACGTGGTCGCCTGCGCCGACGCCACCGGTGCCGCCGTCGTCCGCGCCACCGATCCCGCGCTGATCCTGCCCCATCCGCAGGCGCACAACCGGGCGTTCGTGCTGGTCCCGTGGCTCGATGTCGAGCCGTCGGCGCGGCTGCGGGTCGACGGTGCCGACGTGCCGATCGCCGAGCTGCTGGCCGGCCTCGACCCGGCCGAGCGCGCCGGGGTCGTGCGTACCGACCTGGTGTTGCGTGACGAGAGCACTCGCCCGTGCTGAAGCCGACCAGGGTGCTCGATCTGGCGCTCAATGTGGTGGTCGCCGCGGCGATCGCCTGGGTCGCCACCCGATTCGCGTATTCGACCTTCCCGACCATCTCGGTCGCGGCGGGCGCGTCGCTGCTGCCGGTCGCCGCGATCGAGGCGGCGCTCGGGTTCGTCATCAAAGCCAAGATCGCCGACGAGAAGATCGGGGACGGCCCGAACGAACTGCATCCGATCAATGTCGCGCGCGCGGCCGCGCTGGCGAAGGCCTCGATGCAGGTGGGCTCGCTGGCGGCCGGTGTGTGGCTGGGCTTCCTACTGTGGGTATTCCCACAGCGCGGCACCCTGACGGCGGCCGCCGCGGATTCGCCGGGCGCGGTCGTCGGCCTGCTCGCCGGTTCCGCCCTGGTTGCTGCGGCTTTGTGGCTGGAGTATTGCTGCCGGGCCCCCGAGGAACCACCGGACGAACCCGCTACCACCTAGCAACTTGCGGATGGAATCACCGCCGAGTTCGGTGGGCCGACCAGCACTTTCCGGCTACCCTGGCCCACATGGTTTCACCCTCCCGTAGCACTCCGCCCCGTCGACGGCGGGACGACGCGGGAAAGCTCTTCATCGGCGTGCTCATCCTGCTCGGTCTGACAGCAAGCGTTTTCCTGATCTTCAGCGAGAACGTCCAATACGTTCGAGTAGGCCTGGTAGCGGCCCTGTGGGCGGCGGTGATCGGCGCGCTCGCGGCGACTCGGTACCGCAAGGACGCCGCGGTCGACAAGGCGAAGGTGCGCGATCTCCAGACGGTGTACGAGTTGCAGCTCGAACGCGAGATCAACGCGCGCCGCGAATACGAGATGGGCGTGGAGGCGCGCGTGCGCGCCGAAGTCGGCGCCGACGCCTCCGAGATCGCCGCACTGCGCGCCGAACTCACCCTGCTCCGCCAGAACCTGCAGGTCCTCTTCGACGGCCCGCTGCCCGACGAGCAGCCTGCCCTGCAGGCCGACGCGGTCCGCATCGACGCCCTGCCCGCCGGTGGCTTCGACGCGTTCGACGACGCGGACCACGATTACGCCGATAGCCCGGTGGATGCCAATGCCGCCTGGTTCGGCCCGTGGCAGCAACCGCCCAGCGCGCTGAAACCCGTCTTCATGGAGCCGGTTTCGGCCAATTTCGCCGACCCCTACGACGACCCGGTCACCGCGGAGACCTCCGCCGTCCAGCTCGACGACTACGCCGAGGCCCAGCAGGCCGAGGCCTCGCAGCCCGCCCCGACACCACCGCAGGCTCCGGCCCCGCAGCCCGCCCCGGCCCCGTCGAACGGCAAGACCCCGCCGCCCCGCCTGTCGGCCCCGAACACCCGCAAGGTCGACGAATTCGGCGCGACGATCACCGACAACGCCCCGGTGAACACCGCCAACGGCTCGCCTGCCGAGAGCGCCGCGACGAACGGAACGACCACCGAGCCCACAGCCACCGTCCCGCCCGGTGACTCCGCCGAGCCCGTCGGCGTTCCGGTAGCGGACAGCACCCCCGTCCCGCCCGAGCCCGCCGAGGCCCCGGCCGCGCCCAAGCCCGCCGACCCCACCCCGACCGTCGGCACCAGCTCCCGTCGCCGCCGCCGCGCCGAAGAAGAGGGCGCCCCGCGCCTATCGGTCGCCGACATCATGGCCAACCTCCAGTCGGAGTCCGGCGCCCGCAACTGACGCACCGGCATCGAACCGCCCGCGCCGCACCGGCGTGGGCGGTTTGCCGTTTTCCGGCATCGCCGCAGGTGGCGAACGAGTCGTAGATCACGTGATGGGTCCGTGGCGGCGCGCGGGGGCTCCCCGATATTCTCGATCCGTAACGTCCGGTACCCGCACTGCGGGACTGGAACGCAAATCGAGAGGACAGTGTTGACCTCGAGAAGTGTCAATTCCGATGGCGTGAACGTGGGTGTCGACCCTGCGCCCGCACGACTGACGGTGGGAATCGTCTCGGCGGGACGGGTGGGTTCGGCGCTCGGTGTCGCGCTCGAGCGAGCCGGTCACGTGGTGTTCGGTGTCGCCGCGATCTCCGATGCCTCGGTGCACCGGGCCCGGACGCGGCTGCCCGATTCGCAGATCCTGCCGGTGGAGCAGATCGCCCAGCGCAGCGAGCTGCTGCTGCTCGCCGTCCCCGACGCCGAGCTGGCCGGGCTGGTCCGCGGCCTGGCCAGTGCCGGGGTCGTGGGTCCCGGCACGATCGTGGTGCACACCGCGGGCGCGCACGGCGTCGGCGTGCTCGCGCCGCTCACCGAACAGGGCGCGCTCGGCCTGGCCATCCACCCCGCGATGACCTTCACCGGCCACGACGAGGACATCGACCGCCTCGCCAACGCCTGCTTCGGCGTCACCGCCGCCGACGAGGTCGGCTACGCGATCGGACAGGCGCTGGTCATCGAGATGGGCGGCGAGCCGGTGAAGGTGGCCGAGGAGCAGCGCACGCTGTACCACGCCGCCCTCGCGCACGGCGCCAATCACCTGGTCACGGTCATCGTCGACGCGGTCACCGCCCTGCGCGCGGCCATGGACGGGCCGGGCCTGCTCGGTCAGCCGGTGGTCGACGATCAGCCGGGCGGCCTGCCCGAGCGCCTGCTCGCCCCGCTCGTCTCCGCCGCGCTGGACAACGCGCTGCGCCGCGGCAAGTCCGCGCTGACCGGCCCGGTCGCGCGCGGTGACGTCGACGCGGTCGCCGCGCACCTGTCCGCCCTTGCCGCGGTGGACGAGCGCCTGGCCGCCGCCTATCGCGCGATGTCGCTGCGCACCGCCGAACTCGCCCAGACCAATCCGGCCCTGCTGGACCTGCTCGCCAAGGAAGGCCACTGATGGAACCCAGAGAAGTGCACCACCACCAGGGCGGCGCGCGGGCCACCGGCGCGTACAAGCCCGGCGTACTGACCGTCCACCACAGCCCCGAGGTCGTCGACACGGTGACCAAGGCGCTGCGCGGCGCGGGCCGCACGATCGGTTTCGTGCCGACGATGGGCGCGCTGCACGAGGGTCACCTGCAGCTGGTCCGCCAGGCCAAGCTGACCAATCAGGTCGTGATCGTGTCGATCTTCGTCAACCCGCTGCAGTTCGGCGCGAACGAGGATCTCGACGCCTACCCGCGCACCCTCGACGCCGACCTGGAACTGCTCCGGCACGAGGGTGTCGACCTGGTGTTCGCGCCGTCGGTCTCCGACATGTACCCGGAGGGCCCGCGCACCACGGTGCTGCCCGGCCCGATCGGCGCCGAGCTCGAGGGCGGCAGCAGGCCGACGCACTTCGCGGGCATGCTCACCGTCGTCGCGAAGCTGCTCAATATCGCGCACGCCTCCGAGGCGTACTTCGGCGAGAAGGACTACCAGCAGCTCACGCTGATCCGGCAGATGGTCCGCGACCTGAACATGGACGTGAAGATCGTCGCCTACCCGACGGTCCGCGAGCCCGACGGTCTGGCGCTGTCCTCGCGCAACCGCTACCTCGACGCCACCCAGCGGGAGGCTGCGCTCGGCCTGTCGGCCGCGCTGGCCGCGGGCAGGCACGCCGCCGGCCTCGGCCCGGAGGCGGTCGTGCAGGCGGCGCGCGCCGTCATCGACGCCGTCGACGGTCTCGACGTGGACTACCTCGAACTGCGCGACAGCAACCTGGGCCCCGCGCCCACCGCGGGCAATGCCCGGTTGCTCGTCGCCGCCAAGGTCGGCGACACCCGCCTGATCGACAATGCCCCGATTGTTCTCGGCGCCCAGATCGACGGGCACCCCGACGCGAACTCCCTGCCTGCCGCGCAGGCGAACTGAGAAAGGCGACGACGATGTTGCGCACCATGATGAAGTCGAAGATCCACCGTGCCACGGTGACCCACGCCGACCTGCACTACGTGGGCTCGGTGACCGTCGACCAGGATCTGCTCGACGCCGCCGATCTGCTCGAGGGCGAGCAGGTCTGCATCGTCGACATCGACAACGGCGCCCGGCTGGAGACCTACGTCATCGCCGGCGAGCGCGGTTCGGGCGTGATCGGGATCAACGGCGCCGCCGCCCATCTCGTGCACCCCGGCGACCTGGTCATCCTGATCGCCTACGGCCAGATGGACGAGCAGGAACTGCGCGACTACGACCCCAAGGTGGTCTTCGTCGACGACCGCAACCGCCCGGTGGAGCTCGGTTCGGACCCGGCGCACGCGCCCGAGGGTTCCGGCCTGACCTCCCCGCGCTCCCTGTCGTTCGCCTGAGCGCGGCGGGGGGACAGCGATGCTGCTGACGATCGACGTCCGCAACACCGGGATCGAACTGGGCCTGTTCACCGGCAGCGGCGAGCACGCGAAACTGGCGCGGCACTGGCGCATCCACACCAATCCGCTGCTCACCGCCGACGAGTTCGCCATGCAGGTGCGTGGCCTGGTCGGTGCCGAGCTCGACCAGGTGGTCGGCGTCTCGGCCTTGTCGACGGTGCCGCCGGTACTGCGTGAGCTGCGCACCATGCTCGCGCGCTACTGGGCGCACGTGCCGCATGTGCTGGTCGAACCCGGCGTGCGGACCGGCATCCCGCTGCTGGTGGACAACCCGAAGGAGGTCGGCGCCGACCGCATCGTCAACTGCCTGGCGGCCTACCGCCGCTTCGGCGGTCCGGCGATCGTGGTCGATTTCGGCACCGCCATCTGCGTCGACCTGGTCTCGGCCAAGGGCGAGTTCCTGGGCGGCGTGATCGCGCCCGGCGTGGAGATCTCCACCGAGGCGCTGGTCGAGCGCAGCGCGCTGCGCCGGGTGGAACTCACCCGCCCGCGCTCGGTGCTCGGCAAGAACAGCATGGAATGCATGCAGTCCGGCGCCGTCTTCGGTTTCGCGGGCCTGGTCGACGGTCTGATCGATCGCATCCGCGACGAGTTCGACGCCTTCGCTGGCACCGATGTCACCGTGGTCGCGACGGGCGCGGGCGCGCCGCTGATCGTGCCGGAATCGGAGACCATCGATCAGCACGAGCCGCATCTGACGCTGACCGGGTTGCGGCACGTCTACGAACGCAACAAGAAGTGACTGTGGCGCAGGTCATTTTCGCCGGAGCGCGTGTCAACTGCTAAACTCACGCTCGTGTCCTTCCGTGTGAGCACCCAGGAGTGTTGTCGAGGCTGACCTGCCTCGACCGTTCGAGGCTGACGTTTTCCCCTCGACCGTTTCGCACCTCCTGGAGATTCGCTCATGCGTTCTTCTGTCCTTTCCCTGACGTCCGCCCGCGACGGCTACTCGGCGACACCCCCGCTCGACCGGGCGGTGGCTTCGGCGTTGCCGACCCGGCTGCGGCCCGCTGACCTGCTGCGACTCACCGACGAGGGCGCCGAAGACGTTCTCGCCGGTCGCTACGATCACCTGCTGCCCGCCGACGGCGTCTGGCCGACGGAGGAACGCTGGGCCACCCGGCTGATCGCCGACGACGAGGTCGATGTCTGGCTGATCAGCTGGACGCCGGGGAAATCCACCGAATTGCACGATCACGCCGGTTCGCTGGGCGCGCTCACCGTGCTCAGCGGCGCGCTCTCGGAATTCCGCTGGAATGGTTCCGAGTTACGCAGGCGCACGCTCGCCGCCGGCGATCAGGCCTCGTTCCCGATCGGCTGGGTACACGACGTGGTGCGGGCGCCCGCCGCCGCCGAATCCGTCGGCCCGCTGGATCCCACGCTGAGCGTGCACGCCTATTCCCCGCCGTTGTCGGCGATGTCCTATTACGAGGTGACCGGACACGGCACCTTGCGGCGAACCAAAACCGTCCTCACCGACCAGCCCGAAGGTGACCTGTGATGAGTCGTTTGACGATTGATCAGATGCTCGAGAACGCCCGCGCCGACCTACGCAGGCTCTACGTCTACGACCTGTCCGCCGCATTGGCCAGGGGCGCGATTCTGGTGGACATCCGCCCGGCCGCGCAGCGGGTTCGTGAGGGTTCACTGCCGGGTGCGCTGGTCATCGAACGCAATGTCCTGGAATGGCGCCTGGATCCGACCTCGTCGGCGCGTTTGTCGCTGGCCGTCGACCACGACGTGGAATGGATCATCTTCTGCTCGGAGGGCTACACCTCGAGTTTGGCCGCGGCGTCGTTGCAGCAGCTCGGTTTGCACCGCGCCACCGATCTCATCGGCGGCTACCAGGCATTGAAGTCCGCGGGCTTGCTGACCGTCGCGGTGGGTGCGCCGCACTTTGCCCGTGAGGTGAATGCGCTCGCCTCGTTGTAGTGACGACCGGCCGGTGGCCGGGCCGCCCGAGCGGTGGCCCGGCCACTGCTCGTCATGGGGTGAGTTGGCCTGTCCGCGTGCCGATTCGGGGACCGCGGGGACGCCCGTTTGTTTCGAAGGTGTGACGTGGATTGCATTCGGCCGAGGAATGGCCGGTGCGGTGTCCGGTTACCGTCGAGTTCGGTACGGGCGGGCCGCAAAAGCATTTCCGGCGCACGCTACTGTTATCGGATGTGAGCACCCCTAACCCCGCCGATACCGGCCGCGCCGTCAGTTCCGCCGTGGACAGCGATGTTCCCGAGCAGATGCGGATTCGCCGGGACAAGCGGGAACGGCTGCTCGCCGAGGGCGGTGAGGCCTATCCGGTGGTGGTGCCCCGCACGCACACGCTGGCCGAAATTCGGGCCGCCTACCCGGATCTGGAGCCCGATACCCAGACCGGTCTGCAGGCCGGCATCGCGGGCCGCGTCATTTTCGTCCGCAATACCGGCAAGCTCTGCTTCGCCACCCTGCAGGAGGGCGACGGCACCAAGCTGCAGGCGATGATCAGCCTCAACGGCGTCGGCGCCGACGCGCTGGCCGCCTGGAAGTCCGATGTGGACCTCGGTGACTTCGTGTTCGTGCACGGTGAGGTCATCTCCTCGCGGACCGGTGAATTGAGCGTGATGGCCGATTCCTGGTCGATGGCGGCCAAGTCGCTGCGGCCGCTGCCGGTCGCGCACAAGGAGATGAACGAGGAGTCGCGCGTCCGGCAGCGCTACGTCGACCTGATCGTGCGCCCCGAGGCCAGGGAAATGGCCCGTACCCGCGTGAACGTGGTCCGCGCGCTGCGCACCGCGCTGGAGCGCCGCGGCTTCCTCGAGGTCGAGACCCCGATGCTGCAGACCATCCACGGCGGCGCGGCGGCACGCCCGTTCGTCACCCATTCCAATGCCCTGGACATGGAGTTGTTCCTGCGTATCGCGCCGGAACTGTTCCTGAAGCGCTGTGTGGTCGGCGGCCTGGAGAAGGTCTTCGAGATCAACCGGAACTTCCGCAACGAGGGCGCCGACTCGACCCATTCGCCCGAGTTCGCGATGCTGGAAACCTACGAGGCTTACGGCACCTATGACGACTCCGCGAAGATGACCCGGGAATTGATCCAGGAAGTCGCGCAGGAGGCATTCGGCACCCTCGTGGTGACGCTGGCCGACGGTACGGAATATGATCTCGGCGGCGAGTGGACGACGGTCGAGATGTATCCGTCGCTGTCGGAGTCGATCGGTGTCGAGGTCACTCCCGAAACCACTGTCGAGGAATTGCTGGCGCTCGCCGATCGGGTCGGTCTGGAAATTCCCACGGGCAAGGGCTACGGTCACGGGAAACTTGTCGAAGAACTGTGGGAACACGCGTATGGCGACAAGCTGTACGCGCCGACTTTCGTTCGCGACTTCCCGGTCGAGACCTCTCCGCTGACGCGTCAGCACCGCAGCAAGGGCGGCGTCACGGAGAAGTGGGACCTGTATGTTCGCGGCTTCGAGTTGGCAACGGGCTATTCGGAGTTGGTCGACCCGGTGATCCAGCGGGAACGGTTCGTCGATCAGGCGAGGCTGGCCGCCGCGGGCGATGACGAGGCCATGGTGCTGGACGAAGACTTCCTCGCCGCGATGGAACACGGCATGCCGCCGACCACCGGAACCGGTATGGGAATCGATCGCTTGTTGATGGCACTGACCGGTTTGGGAATCCGGGAAACGATCCTGTTCCCGATTGTCCGCCCGACTAGTCGCTGACCAGTCGATTTGCGGGGTGAAGACCTCGTGTTGGAATTTTCGTAATTAGAGGTATTCTTGCCCTGGGTATTCGGCCTGGAGGCAGGCTTGACGATTTCGAGAGGACGTTCATCTCATGGCAAAGAAGGTCACCGTTAGCCTGATCGACGATGTCGACGGTGAGTCCATCGCGGACGAGACCATCGAGTTCGCTATCGATGGCGTGTCGTACGAGATCGATCTGTCCGAGGCTAACGCGGCGCGGCTGCGCGAAGGCTTGGACGAGTGGGTCGCCAACGCCCGTCGCGTGAGTGGCCGTCGCCGGGTGAAGGCGGCAGGGGCGCCGGCACCGCAGGGGAAGAGCCGAGTTTCCATGGACCGGGAACAGAGCGCCGCAATTCGTGAATGGGCCCGCCGCAAGGGCCACAAGGTCTCCGCGCGCGGCCGCATCTCGGCCGACATCACCGAGGCGTACAACAAGGAAGTCGGCAAGGCCTGAAGTTCGACGGCGGTCCGGGGTTGCTGACGCGGCGATCCCGGACCGCTCTGCTGTCAACGGTGTACCCGCAGGTCGGGACATGCGTCGGCGGACTCCAGGGAACTCCTGGGGAGATAGACTGATGTTCGTGCGCAAGGTTTTTCACGTCGGCGATGGCCGACCGTCCGACCCGATTCGGCGAGTACATGGGTAACTCACCGGGTACGGGCGAACGGGCGAAGGTCTCACCGCCGCCCGCCGTCGATTCGGCCGACGCGCACGAGTCCGGCCAAAATCGCGGAGAGGCGGGACTGTGACCGGCATGGCGAGTTCGTTTTTGCGGTATACCGATGACACGGGGCGGCAGCACGAGCTGGCGCTCGAACCCGCGCAGCAGCGGTTCACCATCGGCCGCAATGTGCAGGCCGACCTCGTCCTGGGCTGGGACGCCGAGGTCTCCCGTCTGCACGCCGCCGTCGAGTACCTGGGCGCGCACTGGACCATCGTCGACGACGGCCTGTCCCGCAACGGCACCTTCGTCAACGGCGAGCGGCTGATCGGCAGGCGCAGGCTGAGCCCGGGCGACCGCATCCGGGTCGGCACCACGCTGGTGCATTTCTTCGATTTCGGCGGGGTCGTCGACGACGCGACGCACACCGCGTCCGGTTCCATTCCCACCATGCGCTCGCTGACCGAGACCCAGCGCGCGGTGCTGATCGCGCTGTGCCGCCCGTACAAGCACGGCACCGGTTTCGCCACCCCCGCCTCGAATCAGCAGATCGCCGAGGAATTGTTCCTTTCCATCGACGCGATCAAGACGCATCTGCGCGCACTGTTCGCGAAATTCGGGGTGGAGAACCTGCCGCAGAACCAGAAGCGCACCCGGCTGGCGGCGCTGGCGATGCAGAGCGGGATGATCTCCGACCACGATCTGTGAGGTCGCGACGCTCGCGCAGGTGCCTGAGCGTCTGAACCATGTCGGCGAGCCGCGTGACAAGGTTGACTTACTCGTAACACCGGAGCACAGGGATCGAGCTCCGGAACACGAGTCAGGAGACCTCACATGTTCGCACTTCGGATGGCCGCCATGGTTCTGGCGCTGCTCAGCACCGGGCTGATCGCGGGTGTGTTCTACGCCTACGCGATCTCGGTGATGCCGGCCCTGGCGCGGACCGGCGACCGCACGCTGATCGACGTCATGCAGAAGATCAACGTCGTGATCATCAACCCGTGGTTCATGCTCGGCTTCCTCGGCACGGTCGGGTTCACGGCGCTGGCCGCGGCCCTGTCGCTGGGCAAGGAGCACCGCACCACGCTGATCTGGCTCGGCGTCGCCCTCGCGCTCAACGTGATCGCCTTCGCCGTCACCTCGGGGCTGAACGTGCCGCTCAACGACGCGCTCGCCGCGGCGGGTGACCCGTCGGCGATCGCCGACACCGCGGCCGTGCGGGCCGACTTCGAGGCGGCCTGGGTGCGCTGGAACATCGTCCGCGGGGTGCTGCACACGCTGGCGTTCCTGGTGCTGTGCGGCGCGCTGTTCGCGGCGGGTGTGCAGCGGGGCGAGTCGAGCGCCTCGGCCGGTGGTGCGGTTGCCGGGCAGCCGGTGCCGCAGGCGATGGGCGCGCCGCTGGCCGGTGGCTACGCGCCCGCCCCGTTCCAGCGTTGATGGCGATCTGCCAATAGGGCCACGCGATCACTAGAACGTGTTCCATGATGATCGGAACACGTTCTAGTGAGGAGTCGTTTCATGCGACGTAGTTCGAGATCGTTGCTGGTACTGGCCGCTGCCGCGCTGCTGGCCTGGGGGAATTCGGGTACCGCCGCCGCGGAGTATCCGGTCGACTACAACTTCTTCGCCGGCATCGCCCCGGAACTCGCCAACCCCGGCGGCGCGCTGCCCGGCGCCAACGACCCGGGCTGCGTCCCCTCCGCCGAGCATCCGAATCCGGTGGTGCTGCTGCACGGCACCGGCGGTGGCGCGCAGACGAATTGGGGCGTGTACGCCCCGCTGCTGGCCAACGAGGGCTACTGCGTCTTCGCCCTCACCTACGGCGCGTACGGGCTGCCCTGGCCGGTCTCGGCGGTCGGCGGGATGCGGCCCATCGAGCAGAGCGCGGCCGAGGTGTCGGCCTTCGTCGACCGGGTGCTCGCCCGCACCGGCGCCGCGCGGGTCGACTTCGTCGCCCATTCGCAGGGCAATATCGTCGGCAACTTCTACATCAAGCGCCTCGGCGGCGCGGCCAAGGTGGACAAGCTGGTCGGGATCGCCCCGCCGTGGCTGGGCACCAACGCGCTCGGCGCCGGCGACATCGCGGCCTACAGCCGGGCGCTGGGCGCCGGTCCCGCCTTCGACGCGGTCGCCACCTCGCTGTGCCAGGCCTGCGGGCAGATGCTGACCGGCGACGACTTCATGGCCGCGCTCAACGCCGACGGGGTGTACAGCCCGCAGGTCACCTACACGAACATCGTCTCCTCGATCGACGAGCTGGTCGTGCCCTACACCTCCGGCCTCGTGCCCGGACCGAACGCCACTTCCGTCGTCGTCCAGGACGGCTGCGCCCAGGACTACTCCGAGCACATGGCCATCGCGGGCAGCCCGCGCGCGGCCGGTCACGTCCTCAACGCCCTGGATCCGGCCCGTCAGGCCCCGGTTCCGTGCGAGTTCGTGCCGCCGTTCACCGGCTGAGGCCGTCACCGCTCTGTCATATTTCGCTGTAGGCAAAACTCCGAGGGAAACGAATGCCGCGACGTGCGCGTTATGAGTGAATGACCATGTTGCCGCCGGTCATCAATAGGGTGGACCGGCGGCGGCGGAATCCCCTGCCAACTAGAGTGGAGGCGGGGGCCGCAACCCCCGGGCTTCATGGCAGGCTGACGGCGACAGTTGTCGGTCCGACGCCCTAGGTTGTACCGAGCACACTGCGGCGTCTGTTGCCAGAATGTCGGAGCAGGAGAGTGAGGGAGCGATGTTCGAGAGGTTCACCGACCGCGCGAGGCGTGTCGTTGTCCTGGCCCAAGAAGAGGCCCGGATGCTCAACCACAACTACATCGGCACCGAGCACATCCTGCTTGGGTTGATCCACGAGGGCGAGGGCGTGGCGGCGAAGTCGCTGGAGTCGCTTGGCATCTCGCTGGAGGGTGTGCGCAGCCAGGTCGAGGAGATCATCGGGCAGGGCCAGCAGGCGCCGTCCGGCCACATCCCCTTCACCCCGCGCGCCAAGAAGGTGCTGGAGCTGAGCCTGCGCGAGGCGCTGCAGCTCGGCCACAACTACATCGGTACCGAGCACATCCTGCTCGGTCTCATCCGCGAGGGCGAGGGCGTCGCCGCCCAGGTTCTGGTCAAGCTCGGTGCCGACCTGAACCGCGTCCGTCAGCAGGTCATCCAGCTGCTGTCCGGGTACCAGGGCAAGGAGCCCGTCGAGGGCTCCGGCTCGCGCGGTGAGGCGGGCACGCCGTCCACTTCGCTGGTGCTCGACCAGTTCGGCCGCAACCTCACCCAGGCCGCGCTCGAGGGCAAGCTCGACCCGGTCATCGGCCGCTCGAAGGAAATCGAGCGCGTCATGCAGGTGCTGAGCCGCCGCACCAAGAACAACCCGGTGCTGATCGGTGAGCCCGGTGTCGGTAAGACCGCGGTCGTCGAGGGCCTGGCGCAGGCCATCGTCAACGGCGAGGTCCCCGAGACCCTCAAGGACAAGCAGCTCTACACCCTCGACCTGGGTTCCCTGGTCGCGGGCAGCCGCTACCGCGGTGACTTCGAAGAGCGCCTGAAGAAGGTGCTCAAGGAGATCAACACCCGCGGCGACATCATCCTGTTCATCGACGAGCTGCACACGCTCGTCGGCGCGGGTGCGGCCGAAGGCGCCATCGACGCGGCCTCGATCCTGAAGCCGAAGCTGGCCCGTGGCGAGCTGCAGACCATCGGCGCGACCACCCTCGACGAGTACCGCAAGTACATCGAGAAGGACGCCGCCCTGGAACGCCGCTTCCAGCCGGTGCAGGTCGGCGAGCCGACCGTCGAGCACACCATCAACATCCTCAAGGGTCTGCGCGACCGCTACGAGGCGCACCACCGGGTGTCCATCACCGACGGTGCCCTGGTCGCCGCCGCGACGCTGGCCGACCGCTACATCAACGACCGGTTCCTGCCGGACAAGGCGATCGACCTCATCGACGAGGCGGGCGCGCGCATGCGCATCCGCCGGATGACCGCGCCGCCGGACCTGCGCGAGTTCGACGACAAGATCGCCGACGCCCGCCGCGAGAAGGAAAGCGCTATCGACGCGCAGGACTTCGAGAAGGCCGCCCGCCTGCGGGACAAGGAGAAGCAGCTCGTCGCCAAGCGCGCCGAGCGCGAGAAGCAGTGGCGTTCCGGTGATCTGGACGTCGTGGCCGAGGTCGACGACGAGCAGATCGCGGAGGTGCTGGCCAACTGGACCGGCATCCCCGTCTTCAAGCTCACCGAGGAGGAGACCACCCGTCTGCTCCGCATGGAGGACGAGCTGCACAAGCGGATCATCGGCCAGGAAGACGCCGTCAAGGCCGTCTCCAAGGCGATCCGCCGCACTCGCGCCGGCCTGAAGGACCCCAAGCGCCCCTCCGGCTCGTTCATCTTCGCCGGTCCGTCCGGTGTCGGTAAGACCGAGCTGTCCAAGGCGCTGGCGAACTTCCTGTTCGGCGACGACGACGCGCTCATCCAGATCGACATGGGCGAGTTCCACGACCGCTTCACCGCGTCGCGGCTCTTCGGTGCCCCTCCCGGGTACGTGGGCTACGAGGAGGGCGGCCAGCTCACCGAGAAGGTGCGCCGCAAGCCGTTCTCCGTGGTGCTGTTCGACGAGATCGAGAAGGCGCACCAGGAGATCTACAACACCCTCCTGCAGGTGCTCGAGGACGGCCGTCTCACCGACGGTCAGGGTCGTACGGTCGACTTCAAGAACACCGTGCTGATCTTCACCTCGAACCTGGGCACCTCCGACATCTCCAAGGCCGTCGGCCTGGGCTTCACCCAGTCCAACGCCGAGGGCTCGAACTACGAGCGGATGAAGCTCAAGGTCAACGACGAGCTGAAGAAGCACTTCCGCCCCGAGTTCCTCAACCGCATCGACGACGTGATCGTCTTCCACCAGCTCACGAGCGAACAGATCGTGATGATGGTGGACCTGATGATCGGCCGCGTCGCCAAGCAGCTGAAGAACAAGGACATGGGCATCGAGCTGACCGAACAGGCCAAGAGCCTGCTCGCCAAGCGCGGTTTCGACCCGGTCCTCGGTGCGCGGCCGCTGCGTCGCACGATCCAGCGCGAGATCGAGGACCAGCTGTCGGAGAAGATCCTCTTCGGCGAGATCGGCGCCGGCCAGACCATCACGGTCGACGTGGAGGGCTGGAACGGCGAGGGCCAGGGCGAGGACGCCAAGTTCACCTTCGCGGGCAAGGCGAAGCTGACCAAGGCTCCGGCGGGCGACGACAAGCCCGAGGTCGTCCTGACCGGCGCAGCCGAGGGCACCGCGCCCGAGGCCGCCGCCTCCGGCGAGTAAACAGCTGAACCGGCGAAGCCCGCTCCTGGATTTCCAGGGGCGGGCTTCGTCGTGTGCGGGTCAGCCGAGGTGCTGGAGGAAGCCGGATCCGCGCGCGGCGGCGTACCGGAACACCTGCTCCAGGCCGTCGTAGTGGTGGCGCAGGTAGTGCAGCGCGCTCTCACCGTCGCGGACCCAGATGTTCGGGTACACCCCGGCCGCGTCCATCGCCGCGGGGTCGTAGAACAGCGCGGGCTCGTCGAACGGGAAGCGGCTCAGGACCTTCGCCGTGGCGGACACGTCGTCCGGGGACCACGCGAAATAGTTCTCGTGGGCCAGCGGACGGCCGGTGTCGACGAGGTCGATCCCCAGGTCCGCCTGGGTCAGCAGGTAGCCCAAGCCCGCCCACGCTTTGTCCAGATAGCCGCTCGGCCCGCCGTCCTGGACCACCAGACCGTCGAGGAAATCGTCTGGCCACTCGGTCGTCGTCGCCAGCCGCGCGAGCTCCTCGGCGCTCACCCTGGTGAACGACATCGTCAGCCCCATCCGGAACTCCCTTTCCTCCTGCGGATTCCGGCCGAAGCTAGCAGTGCCGACCGACAGGTCGCGGCCGAGCAGAGCTGGGCGGCGCGGACTTTCAGCGCGCCGGATTGCTAGGTTTGTCAGCGTGTTCGGGTGGGTAAAGGCGCGTGGCGCCGGAATGTTCGTTGTCGGGGTGGCCGTGGCCGGATGTGGCGCGGAGGAGGCCGGATCCGCGCCGCCGACGATCGCGTCGTCGGCACCCGCGCCGACGAAGGCGCCGGTCGTCGACGGGGTGCTGCCGAGCGGTGCCGACAAGCAGGGCTGGCTCGATCCGGGGGCGCGCTGCCTCGACGGTGAGCGGCCGGTGCTCCTGATCGGCGCGACCAGGAGCTCCAAGGAGAAGTTCGCGGTGTGCGAACGGGCCGACGCGACCCGCCTGCTGCGGGCCGCGGCGCCGGGCCTGCGTGCGCAGCCGTTCGAGGCGCCGTTCTTCACCTACACCGCCAACAGCCAGCAGTTCCTGAACGGCGACGGCATGAAGATCGACCTGTCCAAGGCGACCGTCACGGTGACCGACGACCCGCAGAATCCGCGCTACATCATCGGCATGGTCGTCGAGGCGTACTGGAGTGTCATCTACTGAGCGCCAGTTCGAGGGTCGGTGCGAACGACTCGGCGAGTTCGCCGGGGACGATCAGCTCGTCGATTCCGTAGCGCGCGCTGCGGGATTCGAGGATGTCCACCGCGGCCTGGGGATCGCTGGGGAGAAGTCCGGCGGCCTTCGCGTCGCGCAGTGCGCTCGCGGTGTAGCCGAGGCGCGCGCTCAACCAGATCGGCAGTTGTGCACCGACGCCGACCAATTGGAGCGTGAACCGGACGTCGCGGTCGGTGTGCTCGGTGACCGTGGCGACCATGGCGGCCAGTTCGTCCTCGGTGGCGTCCGGTGCGGCGGCCAGCAGGACGCGATCGGCGTTCGCGGCGGCGGTGGCCAGCATGCGCGGGCCGTTCGCCGCGATCACGATCGGCGGGGACGGGTCGACCTGGGCCCGGACCGCTGTCACGGTGTCGATCAGCTGCTGTCGTCGTTCGCGCGCCGAACCCCAGGGCATGCCGAGCTTTTCGGCTTCGCCGTGGGCGTCGGGTCGGCCGGTGCCGAGACCGAGTTCGAATCGGCCGTCCGAGAGCAGTTGCAGCGCGGCGACTTCCCGGACCGTCGAACCGAGGGTGCGCAAGGGTGCCGCGAGGACATTGGGCCGCAGCCGCAGTGTCGTCGTCACCGCGGCCGCGGCGGCGAGCGCGGGGAGCGGCGACGGGGTGTAGAGGGTGTCGGGGAGCAGCACGGTGGCGTACCCCTGCCGCTCGGCCTCGACCACCGCGCGTGTCCACTGTGCCCCGGAGCTGGGCGTCAGCACGATCCCGAATCGCATCGCGGCCTCCTACTTCTTCTCGCGCCGGGGCTCGTTCAGCACCGCGAGCCTGCTGCGGTACTCGGACTCGCTGATCTCGCCCCGGGCGAACCCGGTGCGCAGTGCCCCGATCGCGCCGCCGCGCCCGACGCACCATCGGCGCGCGAAGAACAGGACCGCGATCACGGTGATCCAGAACAGCAGCGGAAAGATCCAGAAGAACGGCCAGGGGTGCCAGCCCCCGTCGTAGTGGTCGGCCAGGAAGGTCAGCGTCGTCGCGCTGTCGACAATGTTCATGACTTCAGCCTGCTCGCGACGGCGGTCGCGGACATCGGCCGCGCGACCCGATCCCGGCTACGTCCGCGCGCGTAGGCGGGGCGGGATTTCACGGCCGCACCGCCGCCGAGCTGCCTTGGTACCGTGATTCCGTCGGAGATCCACCCGGAGGTTGTGCACGGTGACGCTGATCGAATCTGGTGCGAGCGGTCTCGACGATGTGCTCGCCGGTCTGCAATGGCGGTTCGCGGGCCGGGACGAATTCGCGCTCCCCGCCGGTGGCTGGGAGCACCTCGCCGGCGAGCCGACCGCCCTGGTGGTGACCGACGGCTTGGTCCGGGTCCACTGCCCGGCGTCCGGTGATCACGACGGCGAGGCCGAGGATCTGGCGAGCGGCGATTTCCTGTTCGTCCCCCGCCCGAACCGCCTCGCGATCACCGGCCTCACCGACAGCACCGTGCTGCGGGTGCGGCTGGACCCGGTCGGGTCGGGCGGTGCGATGGACGCGCTGCCGCGCCGGGTGCTGCTCACCGAATTCGTCCGGCACGCGCCGCTGGCCGCGACGATTCTGGAGCACCTGGTCCGGGACTGCCCCGATCCGTACGGGGTGCAGGGCGACCGGGTCGCCACATTGATCGGCTCGATGGCGGTCGAGTCCTGGCATGCGCGCGGATGCGCGCCGAAGCGGTGGTTGCTGCGGGTGCACGAGCCGGGTGTGGCGCGGGCAGTGGCCGCGATGCACGCCGAACCCGGCCGGGAGTGGACCGTCGAGGCGCTGGCCAGGGTCGCGCTGGCTTCGCGCTCCGGCTTCGCCGCGCGGTTCCAGACGGCGACCGGGCTCACCCCGGGGCGGTATCTGACGAAGCTGCGGGTCGAGCGCGCGCAGCTGTTCCTGACCGAGCACAACGTGTCGGTCGGCGCGGTGGCGCGGCGGCTGGGCTACCGGTCCGAAACCGCCTTCGGCCGGGCGTTCCGCAGGCACACGGGCCACACGCCGTCGGAATGGCGACGCGCGGCCCGCTCGGCCTCTGGCTGACCCCCGACCGCTAGCCCGCCGCGCGGGCGAGCGACACCCGCACCAGCACACCGCCGAGCACGGCGGCCAGCGCCGCGAGTCCGTACGTCGCGGCCAGGCCGATGCTGTCCACCCCGCGCCCGCCGACCGCGGAACCGAGGATGATCGCCAGCTGGAAACCGCCGACCACCAGCCCGCTGCCCGCCTCCATCCGCTCGGGCAGTACCCGCGACACCCACACCTGCACCAGGTTGAGGATGCCGCCGAACGCGCCGCCCCACACCACCACGGCGACATAGCCGAGCACCGGCACCGCACCGGAGACGATGATCGCCAGCAGCGACAGCCCGATCGCCGTCGGCACCGCGACCAGCAGGACGCCGAGCTTGCGGTCAGCCAGCGACCCGAGCACGAAATTCCCCAGCAGACCGCCCACCCCGAACAGCGCGAGCAATACCGGAATCGCCGACGGACCCGCCTGGAGCAATTCGGCGAGCGCGGGCCGGATGTAGGTGAACCCGGCGAAATGCCCGCCGATCACCGCGACCACGCTGACCAGCCCCAACGCCACTCCCGGCGCCCGCAGGGCCGGGCCCATCGCCGCGAATCCGATGCCCTTGCTCGGCGCGATCGGCGGCAGCATCACCCGCACCGCCACCGCCGCGACCACGGTCAGCGCCGCGGTCACGACGAACACGGTCCGCCACCCCGCGTAGGTGCTCAGCAGCACGCCCAGCGGCACCCCGGCCACGGTGGCGACGGTGGTCCCCGAGTTCACGATCATCATGGCCTTGCCGAGGCGATTCGCGGGCACCAGTTGCGCGGCGATCACCAGCGCCATCGACCAGTACCCACCCACCGCGACGCCGAGCAGCAGCCGCGCGACCAGCAGCAACGCGATGTTCGGCGACACCGCCACCAGCACGTTCGACGCGGCGGCCCCGATGGTCAACACCAGCAGCAGCGTGCGGCGGTCGACCCGGGGGAACAGGGAGCCCAGTCCCAGCGCGGCCAGCAGCGCGGTCAGCGCGGTCGCGCTGACGGAGAGCCCGACCACTCCTTCTGGCACTCGCAGGTCGTCGGCGAGCGCGGTCAGCACGCCCGGCGGCAGGAACTCCGCCGTCACCAGCGTGAAGCTGCCGAGGAACATGGTGAGCAGCGCGGGCCAGGCGCGGCGGCCGGTCTCCGGTGCCGCGGCGTCGATGGTCGATGTCGTCGTCATGCCCGGTGCAACAACGCTTCTCGCACCGGTTCGCGACCCGGACGCCACACGGTCCGACCCAAACGCCAGGGTTCAGGCGAAGCTTTGGACGAATCCCGATCCGTGCCGGTCGGCGAAGTCGAAGACCCGCACCAGCTGGGCGTAGTGGAAGCCGAGTTCGCGCAGGCCGTCGTCACCGTCGCGCACCCAGACGTGCGGGTACACCAGGGTCGCGTCCATGCGCTCCGGGTCGTAGTGCGCGGCCAGCTGGTCGAAGGGGAGTCCGCGCAGCAACGCGGCGGTGTGGGACACGTCCTCCGGGCTCCAGACGCTGTAGCCCTCCGCCGCGATATCCAGCGGACGGCCGGTGAAGAACAGATCGACACCGGTGCGCGCCGCTTCGAACAAATACCTCAGGCCCGCCCAGGATTTGTCCAGATAGCCGGTGGGCTCGGTATCGGGAGTCCGCACCTGCTCGACGAATCGCGCCGCCAGCTCCCTGTCCGCGACGATCCGTTCCAGATCGGCCGCGCCGACCCTGGTGAACGACATGACCGCACCCATGAATCCCCCTCTGTTCGTTACGATTTCGGCGATACCGGCCATCGGTGCCCGACAGCCTCAGGCAGTGAATGTTCGCCGCCTTGGAGTTCGCTTTCCATCGGCTTTCGGTGGCATTTCGTGGTTGGTGAATCGGCGTACGGTGGGAATTGTTCGTCGCAGAGAAACAACACGGGGGTGTTCACATGACCGATTCCAACCGCACACTGATCGCCGTACTGCTCGACCGTTCCGGGTCGATGCAGTCGATCAAAGCCGACACCGAGGGCGGGCTGGCCGCCTATTTCGAACAGCAGCGTTCGGTGCCGAAATCCATCGAGGTGACGCTGGCGCAGTTCGACACCGCCTACGAGGTGGTCTACGCGAACGTACCGCTGGACCAGGTCCCGCCGCCGAACCTGTTGCCGCGCGGCGGAACCGCGCTCTACGACGCGGTCGGCAAGCTCGTCACCGACGTCGGCGCCGAACTCGCGGCCCGCCCCGAGCCCGAGCGCCCCGGCACCGTGATCGTCGTCGTCCTCACCGACGGCCACGAGAACTCGAGCAGGGAATGGACCCACCCCGCGGTGAAGTCCCTGATCACCCAGCAGCAGGACGTCTACAACTGGACCTTCGTCTTCCTCGGCGCCAACATGGACGCCGTCGAAGTAGGCGCCCACCTGGGCTTCGACCGCGACTCCGCGATCACCTACGCCCCGGTCGCCGGCGGCGTCCGCGGCGCCTTCGACGCCCTCGCCGCCTACTCCGCCCGAGCCCAAGCCGCCCCCGCAGGCACCGCCCGCCGAGCCAGCTTCTCCGCCGCCGAACGCCGCAAGGCCGACCCTGGCACGTAGTCGGGACCGCTACTGCCAGCCGGGGCGGACCAGGCCGGATTCGTAGGCGAGGACGACGAGTTGGGTGCGGTCGCGGGCGTCGAGTTTGGTGAGGATGCGGCTGACGTGGGTGCGGGCGGTGGCGGGGCTGAGGTAGAGGCGGGCGCCGATCTCGGCGTTGGTGAGGCCTTCGGCGACGAGGATCATCACCTCGCGTTCGCGGTCGGTGAGGTCGGCGAGCGCGGCGGGTGGGGGTTGTTTGGCGTGGGTGGAGAACTCGGCGAGGAGGCGGCGGGTGACGCCGGGGGAGAGCAGGGCGTCGCCCGCGGCGACCACCCGGACCGCGCGCAGCAGGTCGGCGGGTTCGGTGTGCTTGACCAGGAACCCGGCCGCGCCGGCCCGGATCGCCTCGAAGACGTATTCGTCCAGCTCGAAGGTGGTGAGCACGACGACGCGGACCGCGGCGAGCTTGGGATCGTCGGCGATCATCCTGGTGGCGGCCAAGCCGTCGAGGATGGGCATCCGGATGTCCATCAGCACCACGTCGGGGACGAGCGCGCGGGTCATCCGGACGGCCTGTTCACCGTTCTCGGCCTCGCCGATCACCTCGATGTCGTCCTGGGCGTCGAGCAGCGCGACGAACCCGCCACGCACCAGCGCCTGATCGTCGGCGACGAGCACCCGCGTCGTCGTCTTGTCGGACGGTTCGCTCATGCCGTCTCCTTGTCGCCGGACACCGAATCCGCCACCGGCCGGGCGGGCAGCCTGGCCGCCACCCGGAACCCGCCGGACGGCCGCGGCCCCGCCGTCAGCGCGCCGCCGAGCGCGTGTGCCCGTTCGCGCATCCCGATGACCCCGTTGCCACCGGCGCCGGTGCGGACCGCGGTGCCGGTGGGCCGGGTGTTGTCGACGGTGATGTCGACGGTGTCGGGCGTGTAGCGCAGGGTGATCAGCGCGGTGGCACCGGGCGCGTGCCGCACCACGTTGGTCAGCGATTCCTGGATGATCCTGGCCGCCGCCACATCGATTACGCTGGGCAGCTTCTTGGGCGTGCCGATGATCTTGGTGTCGACGGCGAGCCCGGTCGCGCGGGTGCGTTCCAGCAGGGTGTCGAGGTCGTCGAGCGAGGGCACCGGCGCGCGGGGTGCGGGCCGGGGTGGCGGCGCGGGCGCGATCGGCGGTGGCGAATCGGCCACGGCCGCAACGGAATCGACGGGCTCGGTGAGCACCGGCGCGACCGGGGCGCCGCTGCGGATGGCGTGCAGCAGCGTGTGCACCTCGGCCAGCGCCTCCTTGGAGGTCGTCTTGATGGTGGCCAGCGCGGCCGCGGCCTGCTGCGGTTTGCGGTCGAACAGCTCCAGCGCCACCGAGGACTGCACATTGATCAGCGAAAGACTGTGCGCGAGTACGTCGTGCAGTTCTCTGGCGATGGCCAGCCGCTCCTCGCTGGCGGCCCTGGCCTGCTGCGCCTCCGCGTCGCGCTGCGCGGCCTCGGCGCGCTGCCTGCGCGCGACAACGACGGCCCGCCGCTGCCGCACCCCCTCGGCGATCGCGACCAGAATCCCCATCCAGGCCAGCAGTCCGAACAGCTGCCACGCGCCGGTCTCGCGCCCGAGCAGCGCGGGCACCGGCCACACCATGGTCAGATAGCCGACCGCGACCAAGGGGTAGGTGCGCCAGCGTGATCCGTTGACCGCCGCGCTCACGAACGCGATCACCAACGACAGGAAGATCGGCCCGTACCCGTAATCGCGCAGCACATACGCCACCGCGGCCAGCAGCGCGACCAGCAGCACCGGCTCGGGCAGCACCCGCCGGAAGCCGAGCGCGATCGGGCCCGCGAGCAGCAACAGATACGCGAACGCGTCGAGCGAACGCACGCCGGTCTGATGCGCGTTGGCACCGGAACTCCCGGCCAGCTGGATCAGCGCGACCACACCCGCCAGGCCCCAGTCCTGCAGGACCGAGCCACGCTCCCATTTCGCAGACGCTCTCACCTCCCTCACCCTATTGCGTAGGCGCGCCCTCCGCGTCGGCCTGCGCTCGTAATTCCGCCGCGAACCCCGTCATCGGGCCGGATCGGCCGGTCGGCGGGCCCGGCGAGGCGAATTCTCAGCGTCGGCGAGGCGTGGGTAGGCCGCGCGGCGTAGTGCGGGAGTCGCTCCGGGACGGATGCCCGGCGACCCCTGTGGCGCGGATTCTGATTCGCATGAACGATTCGATCGTGGTCACCGACGGGCTGACCAAACGCTATGGCGAGCACCGCGCGGTGGACGCGGTGAGCATGCGCGTCGCCGCCGGGGAGATCTACGGCTTCCTCGGCCCGAACGGCGCGGGCAAGACCACCACCCTGCGCATGCTGGCCGGCCTGATCCGGCCCAGCGCCGGCACCGCCCTGGTGCACGGCCGCGCCCCGGGCGACCCGGCGGTCCTGCGCCGCATCGGCGTCCTCATCGAGGGCCCCGGCTTCTATCCGTACCTCTCCGGCCGCGACAACCTGCGCGTGCTGGCCCGCTATCGCGGTCACCGCCCCGCCGATGTCGAACAGGCGCTGGCCCGCGTCGGCCTGACCGACCGGGCGGACGACCGCTTCCGCACCTATTCGCTCGGCATGAAGCAGCGCCTCGGTGTCGGCGCGGCCCTGCTCGGCGACCCCGACCTGCTGATCCTCGACGAGCCGACCAACGGCCTCGACCCGGCCGGGCTGGCCGAAATGCGCACGCTCATCGTCGAACTGGCCGCCGACGGGCACACCGTGCTGCTGTCGAGCCACCAGCTCGCCGAGGTGCAGGAGATCTGCCACCGGGTCGGCGTGATCTCCGGCGGCCGCCTGCTCGCCGAATCGACGGTGGCCGAATTGCGGGGCAGCGCAACGCTCGTCGTGCGGGCCGAGCCCGCCGACAGCGCGCTCACGGCGATCCGGTCCGTCGCGCCCGCCCGCGCCGGCGTCGACGGCATCAGGGTCGAGACGACGGCCGCGACCGCGCCCGAGGTGGCGCGCGCGGTGGTCGCGGCGGGCGTCGATCTGCTGGAACTGCGGGTCGACGAGAAGTCCCTGGAAGAAGTGTTCTTCGAGATGACGGCTGTGGAGGTCGCGAAATGACCGGTATGACAAGGGATCTGTGGGCGAGCATGCGCGCGGAGTCGGTGCGGCTGGGGCGCTGGCCCGCGTTCTGGATCGTCCTCGGCGTCTGGCTCCTGCTGAACCTGACCTTCGCCTACCTGTTCAACTACCTCGCCTACACCTCGGGCGAGAGCGGCGCGATGTCCGACGGGCTGCCCCGCGATGTGCTGCTCGGCCAGCTCCTGCCCGCCGCCGTCCCCGAGGTCTTCACCCAGGGCATGGCGATGTTCGGTGGCGCGTTGATGCTGGTCCTCGGTGCGCTCGCGGTGGGCAGCGGCTACGGCTGGGGTACCTGGAAAACCGTGTTCACGCAGGGTCCGAGCCGTCCGGCGGCCGTCGGCGGGCTGCTGGCGAGCCTGCTGGTCGTGGTGGTGGCGCTGGTCTGCGTGGCGTTCGCCGTCGACCTCGGCGTCGCCTCGCTGATCGCGGTGAGCGAGGGGCAGCCGCTGGTGTTGCCGTCGCTGACCCGAACCGTGCTCGGCCTCGGTTCCGGCGCGGCCATCCTCGGCATGTGGACGCTGGCGGGCGCCCTCATCGGCGCCATCGCCCGTGGGCCCGCGCTCGCCGTCGGCCTCGGGCTGATCTGGGTGCTCGTCGTGGAGAACCTGCTGCGCGGGGTGGCGGGCATCTTCGGCCCGATCGAGGCCGTCACCGACCTGCTGCCCGGCACCGCCGCGGGGTCGCTGGCGGGCGCGATGCGCACGGTCGGCGGCCCGGCCACCCCGGGTGTGCTCGACACTCTCGGCCGAGGCGAGTCGCTGGCCCTGCTCGGGGCGTACGTGCTGGTCTTCGCGGGCGGCTCGATCGGGCTGATGACGCGCCGCGATCTGACCTGACGCTCAGTGCCACCCGGCCGGGTTCGAGGCGCTCTCCCTGGAGATGCCCGAACCCGTCTCGGGGAACCCGCCGTAGAGCTTGTCGTGCAGGTGGGCGAAGAAATAGCAGAGTTCCTCGCATTCGGCGTCCGGCACCGCGGCCGTCGGATCGGCGCGCACGGCGTCGTAGTGCTCGCGGCCCATAGCGACGATGAAGCCGCGGGCGTAGAGGAAACCGTCGTCGGAGCCGTCGGTGATCTCCTGGATGTCGGCGCGGTCGATCTCGTAGAGCGCCCGCTCGACGACGCGATCCAGGGCGGTCAGCTCGGCGCTGGTGAAATCGGTGCTCACCGAGCGCAGGGCATCGATGAACCGGCCGAGCAGGTCGTAGTCGAAGTCGCCGTCGAGCAGTGCCCGGCGCGCGGCGGCCGAACCGGTGCGCTCCCAGGCGGTTTCGATCAGGTCCCAGAATCGGGCGGCTTCGGTGTCGGTCGGAAGTGTCGTCACCCGCGTGACGGTAGCGGCAGGGACCGACAGGTCAGGCGCGGCCGAGCAGCCGGTGGGCGAGCAGGGTCAGCCCGTCGACGATCTGCTCCGCCGACAGTCCGCGCTCGCGCTGCTGCAGGTAGACCTCGGCGGCCAGCGGCGCGAGGACGGTGTCGACCAGCGAATCCGGCTGGGCCACACCGGCGTCGGCCAGCAGTGCGCGCACGTGCGCCGACCAGAACCCGTACGCGCCGGTCGCGAAGCGGGCGCCGCCGGTCTCCGCCCCGAGCACCAGATGCGCGTGGGCCGAGAGCAATTCGATCATCGCCGCGTAGAACGCCGCGAGCCGCTCGGCCGGTGGCGCGCCGGGGCCCAGTGGCGGATCGCCGCGCAGGAGATGTTCCTGCAGCGCGCGCTCGTGCTCGTCGAGCAGGGCGACGGCGATGGCGGTGCGGTCGGGATAGCGGCGGTAGAGGGTGCCGCGGCCGACGCCCGCCGCCTTGGCGATGTCGTCCATGGTGACGGTGCGCGGGTCGCGGGTGGCGAAGAGTTCGGCCGCCGCCGCCAGCACCTTGGCCCGGTTGCGGGCCGCGTCGGTGCGCTCGGCGGGCTGCGGTGCGTCCAGCGCGGTGCCGGTGAGCAGGTCGGATCGAGGCTCCATGGTCTCGACTGTAGCCCAGAAACGAATATGTGGACAAGCTGTCCACTTGTGTTCTATGGTCGAGTCATCGACAAGCGGACATGATGTCCAGTTCTGGAAGGGTTCGACCATGACACACCTGCTGCACCTCGACGCCAGCGCTCGCACCCGGTCGGTCAGCCGCAGGCTCGGCGCGGAATTCGTGGATTCCTGGCGCGCCGCGGCACCGGACGGCGAGTACACCTACCGCGACCTGGCCGTCGACCCGGTGCCGTTCATCGACGAGGGCTGGACCGAACTCTGCGACGCCGTCCTCGCCGCGGGCAGCACCGACCTCGACCGGCTCCCGGAACTGGCCGCGACACCCGCCGCCAGGGCCGCCTGGGAGATCGTCGAACCGCTGCTCGCGCAGGTTCTCGCCGCCGACGTGATCCTCATCGGCACACCGATGTACAACTACTCGATTCCCGCCACCCTCAAGGCCTGGCTCGATCAGGTCACCTTCCCGCGGATGTCGCTGGGGGAGCGCAGGTTCGTGGTGGTCGGCGCGCGCGGTGGCGCCTACTCGCCTGGTGCGCCCAAGGCCGCGTTCGACTATCAGGAGCGCTATCTGCGCGACTTCTTCGCCGGGCACTACGCCGTCACCGACACCGTGTTCGTCAACGCCGAACTCGCCAACGCCGTCCAGGATCCGAACCTGGCCCACCTGCGCGACGCGCACGAGGCCTCGCTCGCCGCGGCGCTGACCGAAGTTCGCCTGCTCGCAAAGGATTACGTGAAATGAGCTGGGTAGTACTCGGCCTCGCCGGCCTCGTCGAGATCATCTGGTCGCAGACCATCAAGCCCACCGAGAATTTCACCAAACTCGGTCCCACCCTGCTCTGCGTCGCTCTCGGCTCGCTCGCGGTGTACCTGCTCTCCCGGGCCATGCACACCCTGCCCGTCGGCACCGCCTACGCGGTGTTCACCGGCATCGGCGCGCTCGGCGCGATCAGCCTCGGCGTGCTCGTCCACAAGGACCCGCTCAGCGCGGGCCGGATGCTGGCGCTGGCGCTGATCCTCGGCGGGATCGTGCTGGCCCGCGTCACCAATCCCGAGTGACGCTGTCGCACACCCGATGCGGCGAACGGCCGGTCCGAGCCGGTAAGGTCGGCTGATGGACCAGCCAGTTCGCCCCCCGGACCTGTCTGCGCGACCGCACGAGCTCACGGTCGAGCGCGTGATGAAAGCCTCGCCCAGCCTGCTCTACGCGGCCTGGACCCAGGGCCTGGACCTGTGGCTGGCCGTGCCCGGATCGGTGCTCGGGCGGCCCGGCGTCAACGAACCCCTCTACTTCGACACCGGCACGGCCGACAAGCGCAACCCGCACTACGGCCGCGTCCTGCTGCTGGAACAGGACCGCCGGGTCGAGTTCACCTGGGTCACCGCGGCCACCGACGGCGTGGAGACCGTGGTCGCGGCCGAATTCCTCAAGCAGCCCCGAGGTATCCGGCTGCGGCTGCGGCACTCCGGGTTCCCCACCGCCGCCATCCGCGACCTGCACCAGCAGGTCTGGCCGGAGATGCTGGAACGCCTGGACGAGGTCACCGGCACCGTCGCCTGAACGGCGAACCCGGGCGGGGACCGGCCGGGATCCGAGTAGGTTCGTCATCGAACGCAACACCCAACGAATCGAAAGGATTGTCATGCCGACTCGTAGCGCACGCACCCTCTGGGCAGGCGGACTGCAGGACGGTTCCGGGCAGGTCGAACTGGTCAGCTCCGGTGCTGGCAAATTCGATGTGACCTTCCCGCGCCGCGTGGCCGACACCGCCGAGGGCACCAGCCCGGAGGAGCTGATCGGCGCCGCGCATTCGTCGTGCTACTCGATGGCGCTGTCGGCCGAGATCGCCAACGCGGGCGGCACCCCGGAGAGCCTGGACGTCACCGCCGACGTGACGCTGGGCCCCGACCCGGCCGGCGGCTTCCGGATCAGCAAGATCAAGCTGACCGTGCGCGCCGTGGCCGCGGGCCTGGACGCCGAGGGCTTCTACGCCGCGGCCGTCGCCGCCAAGAACGGCTGCCCGATCAGCAAGGCGCTGGCCGGTGTCGCCGAGGTCGAACTGGACGCCGAGATCATCTGATGTCCCCGCCGCGGCTCATCGCTGGGTGAACCAGCGGTGAGCCGCGGGCGTGTACATGGCCGCGATCGCGACGACCACGGCCAGGATGTGGACGGCGCGGCACCCGGCGAGCACCGCCGACGACGGTGCCAGGCCGGCGAACAGCGCGCCGAAGTCGTCGGTGGACAGCAGCACCGCCAGCGGCTCGATGATCAGCGACAGCAACCCGACCACGCCGATCCCGACGGTGAGCAGCGCCCGCGCGACCCGGCTGCCGTTCACCATGTACATCCCCACCGCCGCGACGACCAGATAGATGGCCAGCCGGGGCAGCAACCCGGACGCGGTCGCCGCGAACTCACCCCCGCCGCGCACCGCGCGCAGCAGTCCCTCGGCGGCACCGGCCGCGAGCGCGGTCACGAGACCGCCGAACGCGACACTCACCGCGCGCGGCCGGGCGTCGGAAACGGAAACGGAAAAGGCAGTGCCGGTCATGACACCGACACTGCCTTCCACTGATACCCGCGAGGATCACCCTGCGGTAGCGACCTGCCCCGCTACCGGAGTGCTACGCCGCGAAGTGAATTCGGTGAGCGCGGCGAAGGCCAGGCCCAGTGCGACCCACAGCGTGGTGGTCTCGGCCAGCGAGGCCACCCGGAAGTTCCACAGCAGGGTCGCCGGGAAGTCGTCGGCCACCTCGTTCACGCCCGGCAGCAGCACATAGCCGACCGTGGTGACCAGGACGAACGCGAGCACGCCCGCGATCAGCCGGAGCGTGTCCAGCTGTCCGGCCAAGGCCCGGTACGCGGCGACCGAGGCCGCGACGGCGAGCAGGCCGAGCACGACGGCCGCGACCCACAGCCAGGTGCGGTTGTTGATCGTCTCCGGATCGCCCACCGCCGGTGGGTTGGCCGGGTACTTGAAGAACGGCACCGCGACGATCGCGGCCCACGCGAATCCCGCCGAGGCCAGCGACAACGCGACCCCCGACAGGGTGGTGAACCGGCGGGCGATATTGACGGCCGAGGCGAACAACGCGCCGAACGCCATGCCGGCCAGGCCGAGGGCGAGGAACTGACCCGCCTTCTGTCCGGTCCGGCTGACCAGCGGTTCTTCCTCGCCGCCGTGCGAGTGGCCCTGGGGCTCGGCCGCCTCGTGCGGATGATCCGCCGGAGCGGCGGCAGCTTCTTCGATGGCGATCGCGGCGTCCACCTGGGGCTCGCCGACGAAATAGCCCACTGTGGCGGCCAGCAGGCCGGCGATCAAGCCGGCCAGCAGGCCACGCAACAGCAGGGTTTTGAGTGATCCGGTCAGTGGCACGGAACACCCAGCAGGTGACGTCCGTCGTGCATCAGCTCGTGCAGGAACATCCCGCTACGCGAGACGGCCCCCTGATCGAAACCGACCAGGTACAGGGCGAGCAGTGCAAGCAGAACGACACCGACCGTGACGAGCACGGTTGCCAGGGTGTCCAGGCCGGCAGACCGGCTGGGTGAATGCGCGATAGCCATTCGGGTCCTCCTCAGGGATACGCGTCCCATGGTCGAAGTGTGGTGCGAAGGTGCCGGTGTCTGGCTCTCCGGCACCGGGGACCCGGTACGTGGATACAGTGGCGCGACCGCTCCGGAATCTCACCGGAATTACCGCGCACCCTCGCGTATGTTCCCTCGAACTGTGACAGTCACGAGGCGTCCACGTCAATACGCGCATCCGCATGTCCAGCGGAAACGCCGTCGTCAGGCCTTCGCGGGGACGTCGAGGACGACCTCGAACTCGAGCAGCGACGCACCGGTCGAGACCGGCTTCGGGCGCTCGCCCTCGCCACCGTTCCCGGCGTGCGCGGCACGGGCCGGACCGTCGCGCCACGCGGCGAAGGATTCCTCCGAATCCCATTGCGTCACCACGAAATACCGGTTGTCGCCGGCCACCGGGCGCAGCAGCTGGAAGCCGAGGAAACCGGGGGAGTTCTCCACCGCGTGCGCGCGGGCGGCGAACCGCTTCTCCAGCTCCGGGCCGGCACCTTCAGGGATCTCGATCGCATTGATCTTCACAACAGCCATGAGCCGACAATACGACCGCGCGGGAAACATCCCGGTCTGGGGCACAATCGGCAGGGTGTTGTACGACGAAGGCGGGACCGGCGTCCCGATCCTGCTGTTGCACGGGCTGATGGGCAGCGCGCGCACCTGGACCGATCAGCTGCCGTGGCTGCGCGAATACGGCCACCTCTACACCGTCGACGCCGCCGGGCACGGTCGCGTGCCGCCCGCCGAGCTCACCACCGAGGCGTTCGTCGCCGATCTCGCCGAGCTCACCGCCGCGATCACCGAGCCGATGGTGATCGTCGGGCACTCGATGGGCGCGATCCACGGCTGGGTCTTCGCCGCCACCCATCCCGAGCGGGTCCGCGCCCTCGTCGTGGAGGACATCGCCCCCGACTTCACCGGCCGCACCGCCGCGCACTGGGCCGAGCTCATCGGATCCTGGCCGCAGCCGTTCGCCGACGACCAGGCGGTGCTCGACTACTTCGGGCCCGTCGCGGGCACGTATTTCCTGCGCGCCTTCACCGCCGGCCCCGACGGCTACCGGCTGCACGGTGAGGTCGACACCTTCCGTGCCATCTCCGAGGAGTGGGGGACCAGGGACTTCTGGTCCGAATGGAAGTCGCTGGAGCTCCCCGTGCTGCTCATCGAGGGCGAGCACACCATCACCCCGCCGGGGCAGATGCGCACGATGGCCGAAGTGCACCCCGACGCGGAGTACACGCTCGTCGCCGGGGCCGCGCACCTGGTGCACGACGAGCAGCCCGAGGTCTATCGCGACCACGTCGGCCGGTTCCTGCGGCGCGTACTGGGCTGACCGGCCCGACGGTCCTGCTCGGCCGGGCGAGGGCACGCAGCCCGGTGACTAGCCCGCCGCCCCGCCTTCTCCGGCCAGCGCGAACAGGCCGTCCTCGGTCTGTTCGATCAGGCCGTCGACCAGGAGCGAGTCCAACGCCCGCGCTCGCTGGCCGGGATCGCGGGTCCAGGCCAGGTCGAGGCGGACCCGCTCGACCGGACCGGACGCGTCGCGCAGGACATCGAGCAGCCTGCCGCGCGCCTGCCGATCGGTGCCCTCGTACTTCTGCACCTTGCGGACCACCTCGGCGGCGGGCTTACCCGCGTCGACCCACGCGCACGCGGGCAACGGGCACCGCGCGCAGTCGGGATTGCGGGCGGTGCAGATCAGCGCGCCCAGTTCCATCAGCGCCGCCGAGAACTTCGCGGCGCGCGGTACCGAGATCGGGAGCAGAGCAGCGGTTTCGGCGAGGTCGCGCGAGGACGGATTGCCCGGCTCGCGTCCGTGCACCGCCCGCGCGACGACCCGGCGGACATTGGTGTCGACCACCGGGACGCGCCGGCCGTAGGCGAAACAGGCCACCGCGCGGGCGGTGTAGTCACCGATGCCGGGCAGGCTCAGCAGCACGTCGACATCGGTCGGCACCACGTCGCCGTGCTCGGTGGCCAGCACCCGCGCGCACTCGTGCAGCCGCAGCGCCCGGCGCGGATAGCCGAGCTTGCCCCAGGCCCGCAGCACCTCGGCCTGCGAGGACGCGGCCATCGCCGAGGGCACCGGCCACCGCGCCACCCATTCCCGCCAGATCGGCTCGACCCGCACCACGGGGGTCTGCTGCAACATGATCTCGCTCATCAGGATGTGCCACGCGGTCGCTTCCGGCCTGCGCCACGGCAGGTCACGTGCCGTCTCGGTGAACCAATCCAGCAGTACTTCCGCGTCGATACTCACTGTTCCCGTTCCGCCTCAGCCAGGCCATCTTTGCCGACGCGTAACGCGGCGGACTCGCTGGTAACCACAGGTCTGTGCACAATGGTCGGTATGCCTGGTTCCAATCCGATAAGCGCCTGGAAGTCGCTGCGCGAAGGCAATGAGCGCTTCGTCAACGGCACCCTGCTGCATCCTAGCCAGGGCGCCGCCGACCGAGCCAAGCTCGTCAGCGGCCAGCATCCGCACGCGATCCTGTTCGGCTGCGGTGACTCCCGGGTGGCCGCGGAACTGATCTTCGATCAGGGCCTCGGCGACATGTTCGTCGTGCGGACCGCGGGTCACGTGGTGGACAGCTCGGTGCTCGGCTCGATCGAGTACGGCGTCGAGGTGCTCAACGTGCCGCTGATCGTCGTCCTCGGGCACGACAGCTGCGGCGCGGTGAAGGCCACCATCGACGCGCTCGACGGCGGCGAGGTCCCCGGCGGATTCATCCGCAGCGTGGTCGAGCGCGTGACGCCGTCGATCCTGGTCGGCCGTCGCGAGGGCCTCAGCTCGATCGACGAGTTCGAGGCGCGCCACGTCGTGGAGACCAGCAGGCTGCTGATGCAGCGGTCGATGATCATCTCCCAGCGCGTCGCCACCGGTCAGTGCGCGATCGCGAGCGTCACCTACAAACTCGAGGACGGGCGCGTGCACCTGCGGCGCGTCGTCGGGAACATCGGCGAGGTGGTCTGAACCGGGCGATCGTCCCGGTTCGACCCCCGACACGCCGAGGTCATCGAGCGCGGGTCCGCGCGGTGCGCTTACCGTTGAGGCGTGCTGGAACCGAATGGACCGCTGCCACCGGAGATCTACTGGCGTCGCCGCGCACTCGCCATCGGCGTCATCGTCGTCGCGCTCGCGATCGTGATCTGGCTCGTCACCATGGTGGCGCGTGGTGGTGACTCGTCCGGCGACAATGCCGCGGCCACGTCGACCACCGCTCCGGCGAGCAGTGCGGCCTCGACCAGCAGTGCCGCGGAGTCGAGCAGCGCGCCCGCGAGCAGCGCCTCCGCCACCTCGAGCGCCGCGGCGAGCAGCACACCGACGGATCAGCCCGCGGCGCAGCCGTGCAGTGATCAGTCGCTGGCGTTGAAGGTGACCGTCGGCCAGCCGACGTACCGGGTGGGCGATCAGCCCGGATTCGGCACCGTCATCACCAATATCTCCTCGGCGCCGTGTTCGCGCGATCTCGGTCCCGGCCCGCAGTTCCTGGTCTACACGCTCGACGGGCAGCGTCGGCTGTGGGCGAGCAACGACTGCAACCCGGATGGACCGCCGGAAGTGAAGACGCTCAAGGCCGGTGAGCAGCTGTCCTACAAGGGCAGCTGGTTCGGGACCACCTCGCAGCCGAACTGCGCCGGTGATCGGCTACAGGTGCCCGCCGGGGCCTACATGGTGGTGGCCCAGCTCGGCGCTGTGCGCAGCGCCGCCGAGCCGTTCAACCTCGCGACCTAGCCGCGGACGCCCGCGCGCACCCGGCATTGTGCGGGTGCGCTATAAGTCACATGTTCAACTCGGGTGGATTTGCAGGCTTCGCATGATCGGTGACTATGTCAATGGTCGTTGCCACGGGAATGGCCGATATCGGCGATATCCCGGGTTTGCCGGAGTTATTCCACGGGGACCGGCTCCCTGGCTGCGCGTGATTTGCGGAGTTCGGCCAATCGCAGCGCCGAGCGCAGATCGCCGACCTCGTGGATACGCATCGAACCGATCTTGGTTTTCTCCGATCCCGGTGGTACCAGCGCGGTGGTGAAGCCGAGTCGCTCGGCCTCGGCCAGGCGCCGCGACAGCCCGGTGACCTTGCGGACCTCGCCCGCCAGCCCGACCTCGCCCAGGATCACCCAGCCCGCGGGAAGCGCGATATCGGCCTCGGCGGAGGCGATGGCCAGCGCGATGGCCAGGTCGGCCGTCGGCTCGTTCAGGCGCATGCCGCCGACGGTGGCGGCGTACACGTCGTGCTTGCCCAGGAACACCCGCCCACGGCTCTGCAGGACGGCCAGCACCATGGCGACGCGGTTGTAGTCCAGGCCGCTCACCGCGCGCCGTGGCTGCGGGATCTCGGTCTTCACGGTCAGCCCCTGCACCTCCGCCACCAGCGGGCGCTTGCCGTCCATCGCGACGGTCACCGCGGTACCGGGGACGGTGTCGGTGCGGTGGTGCAGGAACAGGCCCGACGGGTCGTCGACGCAGGCGATGCCGTCTTCGTGCAGTTCGAAGCAGCCCACCTCGTCGGCGCTGCCGAAACGGTTCTTGATGCCGCGGATCATGCGCAGCGTCGAGTTCTTGTCGCCCTCGAATTGCAGCACCACGTCGACCAGATGCTCGAGGGTGCGCGGACCGGCGACATTGCCGTCCTTGGTGACGTGGCCGACCAGCAGCACCGCGATCCCGCTGGCCTTCGCCAGCGAGGTCAGCGCCGCGGTCACCGCGCGCACCTGGGTGACGCCGCCGATCACGCCGTCCACCTCGGGCGCGAGCATGGTCTGCACCGAGTCGACCACCAGCAGTGTCGGCCGCACCTGTTCCACGTGCCCGAGCACGATCGACAGGTCCGATTCGGCGGCCAGGTACACCCGGTCGTGCACCGCGCCGGTGCGGTCGGCCCGCAGCCGCACCTGCCCGGCCGACTCCTCCGCGGTCACGTACAGCGAGGTCTCGCTGCGCTGGGCGGCCCAGCGGTGCGCGACCTCGAGCAGCAGGGTCGACTTGCCGACGCCGGGCTCACCCGAGAGCAGCACCACTGATCCGGGCACCACGCCGCCGCCGAGCACCCGGTCCAGCTCGCTCACCCCGGTCGAGCGGGCCTGGGTGATCTTGGCGTCGATCTGCGACAGCGGCGCCGCAGCCGTGCTCGGCAGCATCGCGCGCCTGCCCGGCGCCGCGGCGGCCGCGGACACGGCCACCTCGTTCACCGTGCCCCAGGCGCCGCAATCCGGGCACTTACCCACCCATTTGGACACCTCGTGCGAGCACGCGGTGCACCGGAAGACAGCTTTGGTCTTGGCCACACGCGCACCCTACGGACCGGCTCCGACAAAAGAAAAGCCGCCGCGGACACGCCGCGACGGCTCTCTGTTCGGCCTGGTCTCAGTGACCGGCGCCCTCGGGGGCCGGGCCGGACTTCTCGTTCTCGACGCGGTCGACCTCGGCGGCGTCGACCGGGACCGACACCTGCACGGTGCCCGCGTCCTTGAAGTTGAAGGTGACGTTGTAGGTCAGGCCGGGGTAGATCTGCTTGCTCAGGCCGGTGATCTCGATCGAGCCGGGCTTGGCCTCGGGATCGATCGAGGGCACGTCGTGACCGGCCGCGGACGTGGTGGGCGCCGCGGAGGTGGTCGGGGCCGCGGTGGTGGTCGGCGCGGCCGTGGTGGTCGGCGTGGCGCCGTGGTGGTCGTCGGACTCGGCGGCGGCGACCTTCACCGGGCCCGCGACGACGGTCTGCTGCGGCTTCAGCACGAACTTGGGGTCGCCCGCCGGGCCGGTGAGCTTGACGGTGCCGAGGTCGGTGGTGACGCTGGTCAGCTCGTCGGTGACGGTCTCGCTGCCGTTGATGATCGACAGCGCGATCACCGCCTTGCCGCCCTTGTCGTGCTCCGCCGGGGACGCCGGGTAGATGATATGCACGTTGCGCAGCGAGATCGGGCCCACGTTCGCGTGGTTGCCGTTGATCGCGGCGGCCTGCGACGAGGTCTGCGTGTGCTGGCCGGCACTGCAGCCGCTCAGGGCGATACCCGCGGCGGCGGCGAGCGCGGCAACCGTCGCCATGCGACGTCGCGCCGACGGGGCGGTCACAGCTTTCAGGGCAGTCACGGTTTGTCCTCCATGTCGACCGGGCTCACTCCGTCCACACAGCGGATCGGAGGGTAGTAACTAGGCAGCGTAGTAGTTCGCTTCGCGCGCGTGGCGTCCGGGCTCGCGACGCGCGGGCGCGGAAGTAACAGTTCGGTGTCTCGGACGGGGTTGCCGGATCGGTGCCGGGGGAGTGGGGCGCGGATACGGCTCGCTGTGCTGGTGGTTAACCCGTTCTGGCGCAACACAATGCACACCAATTCCGCGTTGTCAACCCCTACGATGGCCTCGTTGTGGCCCTGACCTGCACAGTTGATCGCGCCGTTATCGAGTCGCATGTTAAACTGTGAACATCGAAAGGGGCACGGGACACATGATTTTTAAGGTCGGAGACACCGTCGTTTACCCCCACCACGGAGCGGCGCTGATCGAAGCAATCGAGACCCGCACCATCAAGGGTGTGCAGAAAGAGTATCTGGTCCTGAAGGTCGCGCAAGGCGACCTGACCGTTCGGGTTCCCGCGGAGAACGCCGAATATGTCGGCGTCCGTGACGTCGTCGGCCAGGAGGGTCTCGACCGCGTCTTCCAGGTGCTGCGCGCGCCACACACGGAGGAGCCGACCAACTGGTCCCGCCGTTACAAGGCCAACCTCGAGAAGCTCGCCTCCGGCGATGTGAACAAGGTGGCCGAGGTCGTGCGCGACCTGTGGCGTCGCGAGCAGGATCGCGGCCTGTCCGCCGGTGAGAAGCGGATGCTGGCCAAGGCTCGCCAGATCCTCGTCGGTGAGCTCGCGCTCGCCGAGGGCACCGACGACGGCAAGGCCGAATCGCTGCTCGACGAGGTCCTCGCCGCGGCTTCCTAGAGTGCGACCTGTCGTAGCACTGGTCCCTGCCGCCGGTCGTGGCGTGCGCCTGGGTGAATCCACCCCGAAGGCGTTCGTCCCGGTCGGCGGCACACCTATGGTCCGGCTGGCCGTCGACGGGCTGATCGCGTCCGGTGCGGTGCACCGGGTCGTCGTGGTCGTGCCCGCCGAGCTGGTCGATGCCGCGTCCGCTCTGCTGTCAACCTCCTCGCTGACCGGCGGTTCGATGCCCCCTGTGCCGGTGCAGGTCGTCGTTGGCGGCGCCGAGCGCACCGATTCGGTGCGCGCCGGGATCGCGGCCGCGCCCGACGCCGCGTTCTACCTCGTGCACGACGCCGCTCGCGCGCTCACTCCACCGGAGCTGATCGCGCGGGTGGCCGCCGAGCTGCACGCGGGCAGTCCCGCCGTCGTGCCCGCCCTACCGGTCGTCGACACCGTGAAATCGGTCGACGACGCCGGCGTCGTCACCGGCACCCCCGATCGCGCCCACCTGCGCGCCATCCAGACCCCCCAGGGCTTCGCCGCCGACCTGCTGCGCGAGGCGTACGCCACCGAGGTCGGCGCGACCGACGACGCGGGCCTGGTCGAACGCCTCGGCGTCGCCGTGCGCACCGTCGCGGGCGACCCGCTCGCCTTCAAGATCACCACCCCGCTCGACCTGCGCCTGGCCGACGCCCTGCGCGCCGATCAGGCCACCGTCGAAGCACCACGTGCCGCGCAGGCGGTCGCGCGATGAGAGTCGGCATCGGCAGCGATGTGCACCCCATCGAGCCAGGTCGTCCCTGCTGGATGGCCGGTCTGCTGTTCCCCGACGCCGACGGCTGCGCCGGGCACTCCGACGGTGACGTCGCCGCGCACGCGCTCTGCGACGCGCTGCTCTCGGCCGCAGGCCTCGGCGATGTCGGCGCCGCCTTCGGCGTCGGCCGTCCCGAATGGGCCGGGGTCACCGGCGCCGCCATGCTCACCGAGGTCCGCAGGCTGCTGGCCGAGGAGGGCTTCGAGGTCGTCAACGCCGCGGTGCAGGTCATCGGCAATCGCCCGAAGATCGGGCCGCGCCGCGTCGAAGCCCAGAAAGTGCTGGGCGAACTGCTCGACGCGCCGGTCTCCGTTTCCGGCACCACCACGGACGGTCTCGGGCTGACCGGCCGCGGCGAAGGCATCGCGGCCATCGCCACCTGTCTGATCGCGGCGTGTTCGTAGCCCGCACGGGCCCCGAAAATTTCCTGCCGCACCACGCTTTCTCGCCGCTTCGTTCCGCCGTCGTACAACCACGGCGAGCCACGAACCGGCCGGTCATCTCCACCACCATCCCACCGACTAGGATCGAATGCCGTGACCTTGCGCCTTTTTGACACCGACACGCGGACCCTGCGGGAATTCACCCCGCTGGTCCCCGGCCGTGCCTCGGTGTATCTGTGTGGGGCCACCGTGCAGGGTCAGCCCCATATCGGGCACGTGCGCAGCGGCGTCGCGTTCGATGTGCTGCGCCGCTGGCTGCTCGCGCACGACTACGACGTCCGGTTCATCCGCAATGTCACCGATATCGACGACAAGATCCTGAACAAGGCCGCCGAGGCGGGCAGGCCGTGGTGGGAATGGGCCGCCACGCACGAGCGCGCCTTCGACGCGGCCTACGAGGTGCTCGGCGTGCTGCCGCCCTCGGCCGAGCCGCGCGCCACCGGCCACATCACCCAGATGGTCGGGCTGATGGAGCGTCTGATCGAGCGCGGCCACGCCTACGCCGCCGACGGTGACGTCTACTTCGACGTGCTGAGCTGGCCGAACTACGGCGAGCTGTCCGGCCACAAACTCGACGACGTGCACCAGGGCGAGACCCCGACCCGCGGCAAGCGCGACCCGCGCGATTTCACGCTGTGGAAGTCGGCCAAGCCGGGCGAGCCGAGCTGGCCCTCGCCGTGGGGCCCCGGCCGCCCCGGCTGGCACCTGGAATGCTCGGCCATGGCCGAGTTCTATCTGGGCCCCGAATTCGATATCCACTGCGGTGGTATGGATTTGATTTTCCCGCACCACGAGAACGAGATCGCTCAGTCCAAGGCGGCCGGTGACGGTTTCGCGCGTTACTGGCTGCACAACGGCTGGGTGACGATGGGCGGGGAGAAGATGTCGAAGTCGCTCGGCAATGTGCTCTCGGTGCCGAATGTGCTCAGCCGGGTCCGCCCGGTCGAATTGCGTTTCTATCTGGGCAGCGCGCATTACCGCTCGATGCTCGAATACTCCGACAAAGCACTCGACGACGCGGTCGCCTCGTATCAGCGCATCGAGGCATTCGTGCATCGCGTGCTGGACCGGGCCGGCGAGGTCCCGATCGGTAAATGGACCGACGGATTCGCCGCCGCGATCGACGACGATCTGGCGATTCCGAAGGCGCTGGCCGAAATTCACCACGTGGTGCACGAGGGCAATCGCGCGCTGGAGGCGGGCACCGTGGAGACCGCGGCCGAATTGGCCGGTCAGGTCCGCGCGATGCTCGGCATCCTCGGCGTCGACCCGCTCGACCCGCACTGGTACACCCCGGCCGACAACTCGGCGGCGCTGGAGGCGCTCGACGTGCTGGTCCGCTCCGAGCTGGATCGCCGGGCGAGCGCGCGGGCGGAGAAGAACTGGGCAGAGGCCGATGCCGCGCGGGATCGGCTCGTGGCGGCGGGTATCGAGGTCACCGACACCCCGCAGGGGCCGGAATGGTCGCTGGGCGCAGCTAGCGGAAAGGCGAACTGATGGCAGGCAATTCACAGCGACGCGGAGCGATCAGGAAGGGCGGCACCAAGAAGGGTGCCGTCGTCGGTTCCGGCGGCAAGCGCCGCCGCGGCCTCGAGGGCAGGGGCGCGACGCCGCCCGCCACCGAGCGCACCAAGCATCCCGCCGCCAAGCGCGCCGCGGCCGCCGCCAAAGCCAAAGCGGCGCAGTCCCGTCCGACCGGTAAGGCCGGGGTGCCGCGGGTCGGCCGCAAGTCCGACGACGGTCCCGAGCTGGTGCTCGGCCGCAACCCCGTGCTCGAGTGCCTGCGCGCCGACGTGCCGGCCACTGCGCTCTACGTGGCTGTCGGCACCGAGAACGACGACCGCCTCTCCGAGAGCGTGCAGCGCGCTGCCGACATGGGCATCTCCATCCTCGAGGTGCCGCGCACCGATCTGGATCGGCTCAGCGCCAACGGTTTGCACCAGGGCGTCGCCCTGCAGGTGCCGCCGTACCGCTACGCCCACCCGGACGACCTGATGGACCGGGTGAAGACCTCCGGCGAGCCGGGTCTGCTGGTCGCGCTGGACAACATCTCCGATCCGCGCAACCTCGGCGCGGTCATCCGCTCGGTCGCCGCGTTCGGCGGTCAGGGCGTGGTCATCCCGCAGCGGCGCAGCGCCAGCGTCACCGCGGTGGCCTGGCGGACCAGCGCGGGCGCCGCAGCGCGCCTGCCCGTCGCGAGGGCGACCAACCTGACCCGCACGCTGAAGGACTGGGCGTCCCAGGGCTTCCAGATCGTCGGCCTCGACGCCGGCGGTGACACCCCGCTCGACGAGTTCGACGGCAGCGTGCCGACGGTCGTCGTCGTCGGGTCCGAGGGCAAGGGTCTCTCGCGCCTGGTGCGCGAGAACTGCGACTCGATCCTGAGCATCCCGATGGCCGGTCCGGTCGAGTCGCTCAACGCCTCGGTCGCCGCCGGTGTGGTCCTCGCCGACATCGCCAGGCAGCGCCGTCTGGGCTGACCCCGCGCGGTTTCCGGGCAAATCGGCTCTGTCGCCGTAGAATTCGATGCGTGGCGATACCCAACCAGCCGATCGGTGAGACGGTCGAGCACCCGCAGGCCAACCTGATCCTGACGCTCGGGCTGCTCAGCCCGTTCTGCTGCGGGATCTTCGGGCCGGTCGCGTGGGTGCTCGGCAAGCGGGCCCTCAACGAGATCGACGCGTCCTACGGCGCCCTCTCCGGGCGCTCCCAGGTGTTGATCGGGTACATCGCGGGCGTCATCGGCACCATCTTGATGGTGTTGTTCGCGATGCTCTACATCGCGGGTTCCTGCAACGGGAACTTCTGACCCTCAGTCCAGGCTGGGGCGCTCCTCGGGGGCGTCCCAGGCCGGCCATTCCGCGCTGATGCTGCCGGTCCACTTGGGCTGACGGCGCTCCTTGAACGCGGCCATCGCCTCGCCGCCGTCGATGCTCTTGGCGACGTGCGCGTTGAGCTCGGATTCGAGCTGCCCGACGACGGCGGGTGTCATCCCGAGGCTCTCCCAGATCAGTCGCTTGGTCAGCGCGACCGGCAGCGGAGCGGGCCCGTTGGCGATGTCGTGGGCGACCGCCATCGCGGTGGGCAAGACCTCGCCCGCGGGCAGGCTGGCATTGGCCAGGCCCATCGACTTGGCCTCGTCGCCGTCGAAGGTGCGTCCGGTCAGCATGATGTCGGCGGCGTTGGCCAGCCCGGCCAGGCGTGGCACGGTCCAGTGCGCGTAGCCGTCGGCGAGCACACCGCGGCGGACCTGGCTGAGCCCGTAGACGGCGTCGCGGGCGAAGTACCGCAGGTCGCATTGCAGCGCCAGGGCCAGCCCGATCCCGACCGCGTGGCCGTTGACGGCCGCGATCACCGGCTTGCGGACCTGCCACGGCGGCGGATCCAGCGACACCTCGCCGTTGACCCGGGCGGACAGATCCGCGCCCGCGCAGAAGGCGGGCGCGGTGCCGGTGATCACGACGGCGCGAATCGAGTCCTCGCTGTCGCAGCGGCGCAGCGCCGCGCTGAGCTCGGCGGCCATCGTCGGGGTGACGGCGTTCTGCTGGGCCGGCCGGTTGAGCGTGAGCACGGCGACTCCGGCAGAGACATCGACGAGCAGTTCCGAACTCATGGGATCGAATGGTACTAGCGGGCGGGCGTCAGCGGCCGGAGACGGTGGCTTGCGTGGCCCGGCCTGCCGCGCCCGAGGTCATTCGCGCAGCAGATGCTTGCCGATGGCGTACTTGTGCACCTCGGTCGGGCCGTCGTAGAGGCGGAACGCGCGCATGTCCCGGAACAGCATCTCCACGACCGTCTCGTCGCTGATCCCGATCCCGCCGAGCACCTGCACACAGCGGTCGGTGACCTTGAACAGCTCCTCGGAGACGTAGGACTTGGCCATCGACGACTCGTGCCTGGCCTGCTGCCCCTGATCCATCAGCCAGCAGCTGTGCCAGATGGTCAGCCTGCACTGGTGCAGCGCCACCTCGTTGTCGGCGAGCATGAACGACACGCCCTCGTGCTCGCCGATCGGCCTGCCGAACGCGGTGCGGGTGCGCGCGTACTCGACGGCGATGTGCTGCGCCCGTTCGGCCGCGCCGAGCCAGCGCATGCAGTGCGTGAGCCGGGCGGGCGCCAGCCGCAGCTGGGCGTAGCGCAGGGCCTGCCCGGTGCGGCCGAGCACGGCCGAGGGCGGCAGCGTCAGGTTCTCGAACCGCACGACGGCGTGCCCGCCGACGTAGTTGCGGTCCATCGTGTTCATGATCCGCTCGATGACGATGCCCTCGGTGCCGCCGTCGGCGAGGAACAGCGTCGGGCCCGCGGGCAGGTGCGGGTTCTCGGCGAGGCGGGCCATGATGATCCAGGTCTTGGCGCCGTCGGCGCCGGTGATCAGCCACTTGCGCCCGTTGATCACGAAGTTCTCGCCGTCGAACACCGCTTCGGTGCGCAGCTGACCAGGGTCGGAGCCGGCGCCGTCGGGTTCGGTCATCGCGAACACCGAGCGCTGTTCGCCGCGGATCATCGGCATCAGGTACCGGTCCACCTGGTCCGGGTCGGCGACCTTGCCGAGCAGGAACATATTGCCCTCGTCGGGCGCGGCGCAGTTCATCGCGACCGGGCCGAGCGTCGACCAGCCCGCGGCCTCGTAGACCACCGCCTGCTCGACATGGGACAGGCCGAGCCCGCCGTATTCCACCGGGGCCTGGACGGTCAGCAGCTTCTCGGCCCTGGCCAGGTCGACGAGTTCGGCGCGCAGGTCGTCGTTCGGACCGTGCGCGGTGAGGCGCGGATCGCGTTCGAACGGCACGATCTGTTCGGCGACGAAGGCGCGAACTCGATCCCGCAGGGCGGCCAGATCTTCCGGGACGGCGAAGTCGATCATGCTGTGTAGTCTGCTCGCCCGCGCCCCGGTTCGGGCAATTTCGGCCCCAAGTGGCACCAAATTTCAGCGAGCGGTGGCCAGCCGCCGATTGCGGTGGCCGACGAACCGGCACACCAGATAGATGGTGAACGAGATTCCGGTGACGAACGTCGACACCGGTACCCCGGGCGCCAGCGACAGCAGCAGCCCGCCCACCGCCGCGACCTCGGCGAAGACCACCGACAGCACCGTCGCCCGCAGCGGGCTCGCGGTCAGCTGCGCCGCCGCGGCGGCCGGGGTGATCAGCAGCGCCAGCACCAGCAGCGCGCCGACGATCTGCACGCCGAAGGCGGCGGTGATGCCGAGCAGCACCGCGAACACCACCGACAGCGCCCGCACCGGCACCCCGCGCGCCACCGCGACCTCGGGGTCGGAGCTGGCGAACAGCAGCGGCCGGTAGATCACCGCGAGCACGGCGAGCACGGCCGCGGTGCAGGTGACCAGCAGCGCGAGCCCGTCGTAGCCGACGCTGGCGACCTGGCCGGTGAGCAGCGAGAACTTCGAGCCGGCCCGGTCCGGTGCCAGCCACAGGAACAACACGGACAGGCCGAGACCGAACGAGAGCACCACCGCGATCACCGAATCGCGTTCCCGCGCACGGGAACCGAGCCAGCCGAACAGGACGGCGGCGACCACCGATCCGGCGATCGCGCCGATCCCGACGCCGACACCGGCGAGCAGCGCCGCCGACGCGCCGGTCAGCGAGAGCTCGCTGGTGCCGTGCACGGCGAACGACATCTGCCTGCTGACGATCAGCGGCCCGATCAGTCCGGCGAGCAGCCCGAGCAGCGCGCTCGCGAGCAGCGCCTGCTGGACGAAGTCGTAGGTGAGCAGGTCGGCGGTGGTGCCGAGGTCGAACATCTGGTGCAGCACCTTGGTCAGCTTGTCCATCAGGCGGTACCGCCGAGCGCGTCCATGTCATCGCCGGTGCCGACGACGACGAGCCGATCCCGCACCCGCAGCACCTCGACCTCGGTGCCGTAGAGCTCCGAGAGCGTCGCCGAGGTCATCACCTCGTCGGGGGTGCCGATCCGGAACTCGCCGTCGACCAGGTAGAGCACCCGGTTGACCATCGGCAGGATCGGGTTGATCTCGTGGGTCACGAACAGCACGGCCGTGTCGTGTTCGCGGCGGCGCTTGTCGACGAGTTCGGCGACCAGCCGCTGGTTGGCCAGGTCCAGGCTGAGCAGCGGTTCGTCGCAGAGCAGCACCGCCGGGTCGCCGACGAGTGCCTGCGCGACCCGCAGCCGCTGCTGCTCACCGCCGGAGAGGGTGTCCAGCGGGGCGTGCGCGAAACGCTGCGCGCCGACCGCGGCCACGGCGGCCTCGACCTTGCGCGCCCGCTCCCGGCGGCCACGCCAGCCGAGTCCCCACCGGTGCCCGTCGACGCCGAGTCCGACCAGATCGAGCCCGCGCAACTGCACCCCGGCGTCGATCGTCTTCTGTTGCGGCACATAGCCGATGCCCGGATTGCCGACCCCGGCGGGCGCGCCCGCGACCTCCGCGGTGCCCGAGCCCAGTTCCAGCAGGCCGAGCAGGACGCGCAGCAGCGAGGTCTTGCCGGAGCCGTTGGGCCCGAGAACGGCGATGAATTCCCCTGGCGCCACATCGAGATCGAGATCGCGCCACAGGGCGCGCTCGCCGAAGGACAGGCTCGCCCCGCGCAGCCGGATGGCCCCGCCGACGGGGTCGGCGGGGGCGATCGGCGCGGCGGGCGGGGCCGCTCCCTCGGTCGTGGACATGGCGATCAGCGCAGCGCCGCGGCGAGCGCCTTGGCGTTCGCGGTCTGCCACTGGATGTAATCGACCCCGGCGGGCAGGGTTTCGGTGACCTCGACGACGTTGACCCCCGAGCTCTGGGCGGCGGCCCGCAGGTCCTGGGTGATCTTGTCCTGGGTCTGGGTGTTGTAGATCAGCGCCTTGACCTGCTTGCCGGTGATCAGGTCGCGGGTGGCGGCGACGGCGGCGGGCGCCGGGTCGGTCTCCTGCTCGATCGCTTCCTGGAACTCGTGCGGGGTCTTGTCCTGCGCGGTCGCGGCCAGCAGCAGGTAGTGCGCGAGCGGCTCGGACTGGGCGACCGGCGCGTTCGGGTGCTGGGTGGCGATGGTGCCGGTGATGGTGCTGACACCGATCAGCTGGTTCTTGAAGGCGGTCGCGCGCTCGGTGTAGGCGGCGGCGTTGGCGGTGTCGACCTCGCCGAGCTGGGCGGCGATCCGGTCGGCGACCGCGGCGACGGTGGTGACGTCGTACCAGACGTGCTCGTTGTCGTCGCTCTTGTCGGTCCGCTGCTCGAACGCCTCGACGGTCCGCTTGTTCTTGCCCGAGATGGCCTTCTCGATGAACTCGTCGTAGTGCCCGCCGTTGAACACCACCAGATCGGCGTCGCTGATCTTGGCGGTGTCGGTCGCCGACGTCTCGAACGAGTGCGGGTCGGCGGCGGGATCGCTGATGATCGAGGTGACCTGCACGTCCGGCCCCGCGACCGCCGTCGCGATAGAGCCCCACACATTGGTGGAGGCCACGATCGAGAGACCGTCGCTGTCCTTCGAGCTGCCCCCGCAGGCCGTGAGCACGACCGCGGCCGCCACTCCCGCCGTGAGACCGGCACACATGCGGGCGAATCGACTGTTCACGCGGTACTCCTGGCCGTGCTCGATCAGGCACGGCGAGCTGTGCCCTAGATCATAATGGAAATCGTTACCGTTTTACTTTAGCAGGAACGAGTACTCGGTACGAACCACACGGAAAAGCCGGGCTCGGAGTCCGAGCCCGGCTTTGCGGTGATCCGTCAGACCAGGACGTCGGCGGGCTGGCTGAGCAGTTGGGCGCAGCGCAGCAGGCCGAGGTGGCTGTAGGCCTGGGGGTGGTTGCCGAGGGAGCGTTCGGCGACCGGGTCGTACTCCTCGCTCAGCAGGCCGGTCGGCCCGGCGGCCGCGACGAGCTGGGCGAACAGCGCTTCGGCGTCGGAGCGCCTGCCGATGAGCAGGTAGGCCTCCACCAGCCAGGCGGCGCACAGGTGGAACCCGCCCTCGCCGCCGGGCAGGCCGTCGTCGTGGTGGTAGCGGTAGACCGTCGCGCCGCTGCGCAGTTCGGCCTCGGTCGCGACCACCGTGGCGGCGAACCGCGGGTCGGCCGGGTCGATCAGCCCGCTCAGGCCGATGTGCAGCGTCGCGGCGTCGAGGTCGGTGCCGTCGTAGGCGGCGGTGTAGGACTGCACCTCCTCGTTCCAGCCCTTCGCCTTCACCTCCTCGGAGATGGTGTCGCGCAGCGTCGCCCACTCGGGATCGACCGGGCGGTCGAAGCGCGCGGCCAGGGTCAGCGCGCGATCGATCGTGAGCCAGCCCATCACCTTCGAGTACACGTGGTGGCGCGGGTTGCCGCGGATCTCCCAGATGCCGTGATCGGGTTCGGTCCAGCGCCGCTGCACCGCCGAGACCATGGCGTGCACCAGTTCCCAGTCGGCGTCGGGCAGCGCCTTGACCGCCTCGACCGCGCCCTGACGTTCCCGCTCGTGCGCCATCGAGGTGATCAGGTCGACGATCGGCCCGAACACGTCGAGCTGCACCTGCATGTTCGCCGCGTTGCCGACGCGCACCGGCCGCGAACCGGCGTAGCCCGGCAGCAGGTCGATGACGGCCTCGGGCGGCAGCGTCTCGCCGTAGATCGTGTACAGCGGGTGCAGGCGCTCCGGGCCGGGCAGGGTGTCGAGGACCCGGTGCACCCAGCCGAGGAACTCCTCGGCCTCGGTCAGCGAGCCCAGCGTCACCAGCGCCTGCGCGGTCAGCGAGGCGTCGCGCAGCCAGCAGTAGCGGTAGTCCCAGTTGCGCACGCCGCCGATGTCCTCGGGCAGCGAGGTGGTGGCCGCCGCCAGGATCGAGCCGGACGGGCGGTGCACGAGCCCGCGCAGGGTCAGTGCGGAGCGCTTCATCAGATCCGGCTTGAGCGGCGGCAGCTGCAGCCCGGCCGCCCACTGCGACCAGTACTGCTCGGCCAGCTGACGGCGCTGGTGCTCCGGCGTCATCGAGGGGGCCAGATCGGCGGTGCCGCAGCGCAATTCGAGGATCACCGGCGCGCTGGCCGGATCGACGACGGCGCGTGCCTGCTCGTTGGTGCCGTCGGAGGAGATCTCCCACTCCACGCCGGGCGAGCGCAGCACCATCGGATCGTTGGTGCCGCTGACCCGCAGGCCGTTGGGCACCGCTTCGATGCGCACCGGCACCTGGCCGAATTCCGGCCGCGGCGCGAAGGTCACGACGGCCTTCGCGTCACCGGTGATCACCCGGGTCAGGTCGGTGCGGTCGGGGGCGACGTCGTGCGGCAGGTAATCGGTGACCTGCAAACTGGCCCAGCGGGTTTGGACGGTCATCGTGCCGTCCACGTACCGCTGCGACAGCGGCAGGCCCGCCCGCTCCGGCGCCACCGTGAAGTGGCCGGCGCCCGCGCCGCCGAGCAGGTGCGCGAACACCGCCGCGGAATCCGGCTCGGGGTGGCAGAACCAGGTGACCGTCGCGTCGGGGGTGAGCAGCGCGACCGAGCGCGGGCTGGCCAGCATGCTCAGCCGCTCGATCCGGGGCGCGCTGGCACCGGCCAGCCAGGTCCGGCGCTCCTCCACCAGGAACGCCAGCGCGCGCGCCACGTCCTCGGTCGAGCTCACCCGCAGTTTGGCCAGGCTCTCGCCGTCGCCGACCTTGATGCCGACGTCGGGACCCGACAGCACCCGGAACGCCTTCTCGTCGGTGACGTCGTCACCGAAGAACACTGCGGCCGAGGCGCTTTCCTGATGCCGGATGGTGTCCAGCGCGGTGCCCTTGTCGGTGGGAATCACCGCGAGCTCGATCACCGCCTTGCCTTCGGTCACCTGGACGCCGACCCAGCAGGCCGGGCCCTGGCGCACGGAGTTCAGTGCGCGCCTGCCGATCTCGGGGCTGGCGTTGCGCACGTGCAGTGCGGCGCTTGCCGGTTTCGACTCGACGGTCACACCGGGGTTCTCGGCCGCGATCTGCGCGAAGGCGGTCTGGATCTCGGCGAGCAGTTGTTTGGCGTCGTTGTCGATCGCGTGCACGAAGCCGACGTCGAACTCCGAACCGTGACTACCGATCAGCTGCACCTCGACCGGCAGGCGCGACAGCGCGGCCAGATCGCGTAGTGCCCGACCGGAAATCACCGCGGCGGTCGTGTTGGCCAACCCCGCCAGCGCGCGTAAGGCGCTGACCGATTCCCGTTGGGGAAACGCTTTCGCGGGGTCGGACACGATCGGGGCAATAGTCCCGTCGTAGTCCGAGGCAACCAAGAGCCGTGGCACGCGCGCAACCGACGCCAGTGCACGGCGGACATCCAAGGGCAGATCCTGTGCGCTCACGCATCCAACCTAGTGATGGGAGGAGTTGATCAGGGGGCGCGAAAAACAATACTGCGTCAATTTTGCCGCGCGAGCGGCGCGGCGGGTTGTGCGCTCGGGTGTCGGCCGGTTGCTCGCGACCGCGCCGCTAATTCCGGGCCTTTCGCCCATCGGGGCGGACCGTGTTCGCCGAGCTCATCGGGCCCGCGGGCCGGTCGGGGAGGCCCGCGGGGCTGGTAGATGCATGGTTCCGCATATGCGACGTCGGCTATGCATCTTCTCAGGGGAAGACGCGCAGCCGACGCGTGTCAACGGGCGTGGGTGATTTGTGGTCTATCCGCGATCGCCCAGCAACAGGTCGACGGTGAGCTCGAGCCGTTCCGTGACGTCGGTCGCCGAAGCGCGGCGGGTGAGCCACGCGACGAGGTTGGACAGCCACACATCGGAGATGACCCTGGCGATGGCGAGCTGACGCTCGTCGGGCTCGCCGTCGCTCATCGCGCGGGCGAAGACCCGGTCCATCACCTTGCCGACCCGGTCGACCTCGGCGGCCGCCGAGGCGTCGGCGAACATGAACGCGCGCGTCATGGCCTCGGTGAGCAGCGGGTCGCGCTGCATCATCCGGGTGATCTGGGTGAGCAGGCCGTGCATGCGCTCGGACGGGCCGTCGCCGGGTAGCGGACGGCGCTTGCCCTCGAACTGCTCGAATTCCCTGGCCAGCGCCGAGACCAGCAGGTGCACCTTGGACGGGAAGTACCGGTACAGGGTGCCGACGGCGACATCGGCCCGCTCGGCCACCGCGCGCATCTGAACAGCGTCGTAGCCGCCCTTGGAGGCCAGCGACAGGGTGGCGTCGAGGATGCGCTTGCGGCGCTCCCGCTGCGCGTTGGAGCTCAGCTCGTCCTCGGACAGTGTCGTCACGGTGGGCGTGGGGGCCGGACTGTCCATCGTGGAAACCCTTTCGCTGCGAGCGCCTGAAAACACGGGCCAAGTGTAGGTCTCTTGACTTACACCCGGCCCGGATATTAGAACATGTTCTAGGAGTGGGAGCCACGCCGGAAGGGCGGTTTTTCTTGTGACCATCGCCACCACTGACGAGCATAAAGCCGCCGCGGAGTCGCTGCGGGGCTGGGCGAGTTCGGTCGCGCCGATTGCAACAATGCGGGCCGGCGGCGCCGGTAGCTGGCGCCAGTACTGGCCCGCGCTGACCGAGTTCGGCCTGTTCGAGGTCGCGCTCGACGAACAGCACGGCGGCCTGGGCGGCACCGTGGCCGACCTGGCCGTGCTGCTGGAACAAACAGCCGATGACCTGGTCGGCGGTCCGGTACTGGCCACCGCGCTGGCCGCGCTGATCACCCGGGGCGCGGTCGCCGAGGGTGCCCCGTGCGGCATCGCCGTGCCGACCGAGGAGCCCACCGCGAAGGCGGTCGGCACCGACGACGGCTGGACCGTCACCGGCACGTGGGACTTCGTCTACGGCGCCGACGCCGACACCCAGGTGCTGCTGCCTGCGAACACCGTCGACGGCGTGCGCTGGCTGCTGATCCCGGCGGCCGATGTGACGATCACCACGCTGGCGAACAGCGATCACACGGTGCCGCTGGCCCGTGTCACCGCCGCCGACGTGCCCGTCGCGGCGGCGCGCGGCTTCGAGGCGGCCGCCGATGTCACCGACCTGTTCGTCGCCCTCGCGGTCGCCGAGCTGGCCGGCGTCGCCGGCTGGTGCCTGCGCACCGCGGTCGACTACGCCAAGGTCCGCGAGCAGTTCGGCAAGCCGATCGGCAGCTTCCAGTCGATCAAGCACATCTGCGCCTGGATGCTGTGCCGCACCGAGCTGATCCGCGCCGTCGCCGCCGACGCGGCCGCCGCGATCGACGAAGGCGGCGCCGAACTGCCGATCGCCGCCGCCGTCGCCGCGGCCACCGCGCTCGACGCCGCGGTCGACACCGCCAAGGACGCCATCCAGGTGCTCGGCGGCATCGGCTTCACCTGGGAGCACGACGCGCACTTCTACCTGCGCCGGGCCAGCGCGCTGCGGCAGCTGCTCGGCGGGTCCGCCCGCTGGCGGGCCAGGGTCGCCGAGCTCACCAGGGCCGGGCAGCGCCGCACCACCGGCGCCGAGCGCGTGCTCGGCGACGTGGCGGGCGATACCGCGCTGACCGCCGAGATCGCCGCCATCGCCGCGCTCTCGCCCGAGGTGCAGCAGCGTGCCCTGGTCGAGGGCGGCTTCGTGATGCCGCACTGGCCGAAACCGTATGGGCGCGAAGCCGATCCGATGACCTGCCTGCAGATCGGTGAGCAGCTGCGCCGCGCCGAGCTGACCACCCCCGACCTCGCGGTCGCCGGCTGGGCGGTGCCGACCCTGCTGCGCTACGGCACCGAGGCGCAGATCGAGCGCTTCGTCTGGCCGACCCTGCGTGGCGAGGTCACCTGGTGCCAGCTGTTCAGCGAGCCGGGCGCAGGCTCGGACCTCGCCGCGCTGCGCACCACCGCCGAGAAGGTCGACGGCGGCTGGGTGCTGCGCGGCCAGAAGGTGTGGACCTCGCTGGGCTCCGAAGCGAACTGGGGCATCTGCCTGGCGCGCACCGATCCCGCCGCGGCCAAGCATCGCGGGATCAGCTACTTCCTGGTCGACATGCACGCCGCGGGCGTGCAGGTGCGCCCGCTGGTGACGATCACCGGGGAGGCCCGCTTCAGCGAGGTCTTCCTCGACGAGGTCTTCGTCCCCGACGAGGGGCTGGTAGGCGCGCTGAACAACGGCTGGAAGATCGCCAGGACCACCCTGTCGGCCGAACGTGTCGCCATGGGCGGCGGCGGTATCGGCGGCGCGCTGGAGGCGCTGCTGGACCGTTTCCCGGTCGGCGGATGGGGAACCGAACTGCGGGAGGACCGCTTCGGCGAGCTCATCACCTCCTCGATCGCAGGCTCATTGCTGGAGCAGCGCATCGCGGTGGCGACGATGGCGGGCGTCGACGCGGGCGCCCAAGCCAGCGTCCGCAAGCTCGTCGGTGTCCGGCACCGGCAGGACCTGGCGGAGTACGCCCTGGAGCTTTCCGATCGAGAAGGCTCCCTGGAAGACGAAGCCCTGAAAGAATTCTTGCTCACACGCTGTCTCTCCATCGCGGGCGGTACCGAGCAGATCCTGTTGACCGTGGCCGCCGAGCGGATTCTCGGCCTGCCGCGCGATGCGGACAGTTAGCTCGATGAGGGAGGACGCCGTGGACTTCACCCGCGACGAAAGCGCCGACGCCGTAGCCGAGGTGGTCGTGAGCCTGCTCGAACGTGAGCAGGCCCGAGATATGGAATTGTGGCCGAGCCTGATCGACTCCGGCCTGCTCGCGGTCGCCGTGCCCGAGCAGTTCGGTGGCGACGGCATGGGCCTGCTCGAGGTGTCGGCCCTGCTCATGGAGCTGGCCACCGACGCCGTCGCGGTACCGGCGCTGCCGACCTTCGGGTTCGGCGTGCTGCCGCTGCTGCCGTCGCTGTCGGACGAACTGGCAGGCCGCGTGGTCGCCGAGGTCGGCAAGGGCACCGTGCTCACCGCCGCCCTGAGCGAGCCGGGCGCGCCGTTCACCACCGCGCCGACCACCAAGGCGGTCCGCGACGGTGACACCGTGCGGATCACCGGCCGCAAGGTCGGCGTGATCTACGCCGAACAGGCGCGCTGGATCCTGGTGCCCACCGACGCGGGCGTCGCGCTCGTGGAATCGGTCGCGCCGGGGCTCACGCTCCTGCCGGTCGAGGGCTCGGCGGGCATCCCCGAGGCGACCGTGGTGCTCGACGACGTCGAGATCCCCGCCGACCAGCTGCTGCCCGCCGACGTGCTGCCCCGGCTGCACCGGTACGCGCTGGCCGCCATCGGCGCGGTCGCCGACGGCCTGCTCAAGGGGGCGCTCGCGCTCACCGCCGAGCACGTGCGCACCCGGGAACAGTTCGGCAGGCCGCTGGCCGAATTCCAGGCCGTGGCCCAGCAGATCGCGGATCTGTACGTGGTCTCGCGCACCCTGCACGTGGCGGCGGAATCGGCGTCCTGGGCCCTGGCTCAGGACGACGCGTCGCCCGAACACCAGCACCGTATCGACGAGGATCTCGAGGTGCTCGCCTACTGGGCGGCCGCCGAAGTTCCGCGCGCCATGCAGAAATGTCATCACCTGCACGGTGGACTGGGTGTGGATATCACCCACCCGATGCACCGCTACTACTCACAGGCCAAGGATCTCGCCCGTCTGCTCGGTGGCGAGGGCCTGCGCCTCGACCTTCTGGGAGCAAGATGTTCATCGATCTGACCGCCGAACAGCGGCGGTTGCGCGAGGAATTGCGTTCCTATTTCGCCGATCTCGTCACGCCCGAGGAACACGCCGAGATGGCGGTCAACCGGCACGGCGACGCCTACCGCGAGGTGGTGCGCCGGATGGGCCGCGACGGCTGGCTCGGCGTCGGCTGGCCGAAGGAATTCGGCGGCCAGGGTTTCGGCCCGATGGAACAGCAGATCTTCTTCAACGAGGCGGTGCGCGCCGATGTGCCGCTGCCCCTGGTGACGCTGCTGACCGTCGGCCCGACGCTGCAGAAGTACGGCACCGACGCGCAGAAGCAGAAGTTCCTGCCCGGCATCCTGTCCGGTGACATCCATTTCGCGATCGGCTACTCCGAACCCGAAGCGGGCACCGACCTGGCCGCGCTGCGCACCACCGCGGTGCGCGACGGCGACGGCGACTGGATCGTCAACGGGCAGAAGATCTTCACCACCGGCGCGCACGAGGCCGACTACGTCTGGCTGGCCTGCCGCACCGGTTCGGTGGAGTCGCGCCACCGCGGCATCACGATCCTGATCGTCGACACCAAGGATCCGGGCTACTCCTGGACCCCGATCATCACCTGCGACGGCGCCCACCACACCAACGCCACCTACTTCGACGACGTGCGGGTACCCGCGGAGATGCTGGTCGGCGAGGAGAACCGGGGCTGGCGGCTGATCACCACCCAGCTCAATCACGAGCGGGTCAGCCTCGGCCCGTCGGGCAAGATCGAGCAGCTCTACGACCGCCTGCACGACTGGTCGGCGCAGCATCAGCTGCTCGGCGAGCCGGAGGTGCGGCGCGCGCTGGGCCGGGTGCGGACCATGGTGCGGCTCAACGAGTTGCTGAACTGGCAGGTCGCGGCCGCCGACCCGGCCGCGGCGCAGAACACCGTGATCGCCGACGCGTCGGCCACCAAGATCTTCTCCACCGAGTCGCTGCAGGAAGCGGGCCGCGTGGTCGAGGAGATCATCGGCCGCTTCGGCGATCCGGCCGAGCCCGGCACCGCCGAACTGCTGGGCTGGCTGGACCGGCGCACCAAGCAGAACCTCGTCGTCACCTTCGGTGGCGGCGTCAACGAGATCATGCGCGAACTGGTCGCCTCCGCCGGCCTCGAACTGCCGCGCGTCCCCCGATGAACAAGGAGCAGGGCGTGCAGGAAGCACTGTCGAAACTCGCCGCGGCGGGCGAGTCCGCGCCGCGGGCCGGGCGCGACCCGGTGAACCAGCCGATGATCCACAACTGGGTCGAGGCGATCGGCGACACCAACCCGATCTACGTCGACGAGGCAGCAGCCAAGGCCGCCGGTCACCCCGGCATCGTCGCCCCGCCCGCCATGGCCCAGGTGTGGACGATGAACGGTCTGCACGGCGTGCGCACCGCCGACGACCCGCTCGGCCTGGCCACGCAGCTGCTCGACGACGCGGGCTTCACCTCCGTCGTCGGCACCAACTGCGAGCAGACCTACCACCGCTACCTGCGGCCGGGCGAGGAGGTGACCGTCTCGAGCCGGCTCTCGGAGTTCAAGGGCCCCAAGCGCACCGGGCTCGGCGACGGCTGGTTCCTCACCTTCACCACCACCTGGTCGGTCGGTGACGAGGTGGTCACCGAGATGCTGTTCCGCATCCTGAAGTTCGTGCCCGCCGCGAAGGAGGCGCCCGCGGCGTCCGAGATCGCGGTCGCGCCCGCCGAACGGGTCGGCCCGGTCATCTCCAAGGACACCGAATTCTTCTGGGCCGGTACCGAGATCGGCGAGCTGCGGATCCAGCGCCTGCCCGACGGTTCGCTGCGGCATCCACCGATCCCCGCCCTGTGGCAGGACAAGGCGGAGACCACCGATTACGTCGTCGCCGCCGGCACCGGCACGGTGTTCAGCTTCGTCGTGCACCACGCGCCGAAGGTGCCCGGCCGCGAGCTGCCGTTCGTCGTCGCCCTGGTCGAGCTCGACGAAGGGGTGCGCATGCTCGGTGAGCTGCGCGGCATCGAACCGGGCGAGGTCGCCGTGGGCGTGCCCGTCCGGGTCGCCTTCGAAAAGCTAGCCGACGGAACCGTTCTGCCCTACTGGGAGGCCGCGCAGTGACCGCCACGACCGAACCCACCGCCGTCGCGGTGGGTGACTCGCTACCCGAGCTGGTGATCCACGCCGATCCCACCTTCGTGATCAGCACGGCCCTGGCCACCAGGGATTTTCAGGACGTGCACCACGACCGCGACAAGGCGGTCGAGCGCGGGTCCAGCGACATCTTCGTCAACATCCTCACCGACACCGGTCTGGTGCAGCGCTTCGTCACCGACTGGGCCGGGCCCACCGCCCTGGTGAAGTCGATCGCGCTGCGGCTGGGCGTGCCGCTGTACGCCGGTGACACGCTGACCCTCTCCGGCACCGTCACCGCGGTGTCCGGCGCGCTGGTCACCATCGATGTGCGCGGCCGCGACAGCCTCGGTGAGCACATCACGGCGACCGCGGTGATCGCCCTTCCCTCTTTGGAGAACTCATGACGGGCCTGTCCGGGCATGCCGCCATCGTCGGCATCGGCGCCACCGATTTCTCGAAGGACTCCGGCCGCAGCGAGCTGCGGCTGGCCGCCGAGGCGGTCAGCGCGGCACTGGCCGACGCCGGGCTCACGCCCGCCGACGTCGACGGCCTGACCACCTTCACCATGGACACCAACACCCAGGCCGCGGTGGCCAGGGCGGTCGGCATCCCCAGCCTGAAGTTCTTCAGCCACATCGGCTACGGCGGCGGCGCGGCCTGCGCGACCGTGCAGCAGGCCGCGATGGCGGTGGCCACCGGCGTCGCCGACGTGGTGGTCGCCTACCGCGCGTTCAACGAGCGCTCCGGCGCCAGGTTCGGGCAGTTCTCGCCCGCGCTGGCGGCCGCGCCGACGTCCTCGGGCATCGACGCGGGCTGGGCCTACCCGCAGGGCCTGGGCACCCCGGCTGCGCAGGTCGCCATGGTGGCCCGCCGGTACATGCACGTCACCGGCGCGACCAGCGCCGATTTCGGCGCCGTCGCGGTGGCCGATCGCAAGCACGCCGCGGTGAACCCGAACGCCTTCTTCTACGGCAAGCCGATCACCCTGGAGCAGCACCAGGATTCGCGCTGGATCGCCGAACCGCTGCACCTGCTCGACTGCTGCCAGGAGTCCGACGGCGGCGTCGCCATCGTGGTCACCAGCGCCGAGCGCGCCCGCGACCTGCCGCAGCGTCCCGCGATCATCGCGGCCGCCGCCCAGGGCAGCGGCGCCGACCAGTACGTGATGACCAGCTACTACCGCGACGCCATGACCGGCCTGCCGGAAATGGGTCTCGTCGGTGACCAGCTGTGGGCCCAGAGCGGCCTGAGCGCGGCCGACATGCAGGCCGCGATCCTCTACGACCACTTCACCCCCTTCGTGCTGATGCAGCTCGAGGAGCTGGGCTTCTGTGGTCGTGGCGAGGCCAAGGACTTCATCGCCGACGGCGCGATCGAGATCGGCGGCAGGCTCCCGCTCAACACCCACGGCGGCCAGCTGGGCGAGGCCTACATCCACGGCATGAACGGCATCGCCGAGGCGGTGCGCCAGATCCGCGGCACCTCGGTCAACCAGGTCGAGGACCTGGAGCGCATCCTGGTCACCGCGGGCACCGGCGTTCCCACCTCGGGGCTGGTCCTCACTTCGTAGGCTCGACCGGGTGACCCCACGCCACCTGGTCGACGTCCACCTACTGCTGATCCGCGACGGCGCGCTCCTGCTGAGTCTGCGCCGCAGCGGTGACGAGTACGACCACCGATGGCATCTGCCGTCGGGCAAGGTGGAGCTCGGCGAGTCGGTGACGGCAGCTGCCGCCAGGGAAGCCGCGGAGGAGGTCGGGGTGGACATCGACCCCGCCGCGCTGCGGCTGATCCACGTCGCGCACGTGACCGCGCCCGGCCGGGACGCGCGCCTCGGGCTGTTCTTCCGCGCCGATCGGTGGCAGGGCGAGCCTTTCAATCGGGAACCCGATAAATGCTATGCGGTGCAGTGGTTTACACCGCATGAACTCCCCGCGGATCTGATCGAGTATTCCGCGCTCGGAATCGCCGCGCTGAATTCGAACGAGCCCTATTCCGAATTCGGTTGGGCAGGCGCCTGATCAGATGCGGCCGAATCGGCGACGCCGGTCAGGAATATCGACAGCGGGCGGGTGAGTTGCTCGACGCTGTCCGGCGTACCTGCCGGTAGGTCGGCGCGGGTGCCCGCGAGCCGATCGAAGACCAGGCCTTCGAGCAGCGCGAGGAAGTCGCCCGCCGAGTCGCGGGGCCGGACCGCGCCGAGGGCGGTGCACAACTCGGTGGCCCGGTCCAGTGAGAACAAACTGCCTGCCAGGCGGGACCGCACCGGGGGATCGGCGAGCACCTCGACGATCAGCGCTTGCCGGGCGATGAGCTCGTTGCGCCGCTGGTCCAGCAGCTGATCCAGCCAGCCCGCGACCCCGCGCGCGATGTCGTCCGGGTGCCCGCCCTGGCGGCTGAGCCCGGCCTGCGCTGCGTGTTTGCCGGAGCCCGGCCCTTCGCGCATCGCCGCGAAGTCGGCGCGCGAGCGCGCGGTGATGCCGTCGGCGACCGCTTCGATCAGCGCCTGCCTGGTGCGGAAGTAATAGGACGCCGAGCCGAGCGGCAGTCCCAGCCGGGAGTCGAGCGCGCGGTGGGTGAGCGCGCGGATTCCGCTGGTCGCGATGAGGTCGATCGCGCCGGTCACCAGCTGTGCGCGGCGGTCTGTGGACATCGTCACCTTCCCTGGTCGTCGTTCCATCGATCCTCTACAACTGTAGAGGACGAGGAGGTCGGCATGACATCAGGAACGGTTGCTCTGGACCCGGCGCAGGTCGCGGCGGCCGACGCGCTCGCGGCGCTGCTCGATCGCCACGGCAGGCCGCGCAGGCGTCATCGCGGCGTCTACCTGCACGGCAGGCCCGGCCGTGGCAAGACGATGGTGATGGACCGCTTTTTCGCGAGTGCGGCGCCGGAACGCAAGCGCCGCTTCCACTTCCACACCTTCTTCGCCGCGCTGCACACGGCCGCGCACACGCTGGGCTCCATCGAACGGGCCGTCGGCGACCTGCTCGGCGACGCCGATCTGGTGTGTTTCGACGAGTTCCACGTCCACGACATCGGCGACGCCATGCTCATCGCCCGCCTGCTCGAGACCCTGTTCGCCGAGCGGCGCACCCTGGTCGTCACCTCGAACTACCCGCCGCGCGAGCTGCTGCCGAACCCGCTGTTCCACGACCGATTCGTGCCGACCATCGAGCGCATCCTGGCCCACCTCGACGTGGTCACCCTCGACGGACGGCTGGACTACCGCACCATCGGCGCCCACCGCGACAGCGGTTTCGTCGCCGGTCGCTACGTGCTGGCGCCGGACGAACCCACCGACGACGGCGTCGATCTCGACCTGGGCGACGGCCGGACCGTGCGGGCGCGCGCCGTCGACGGCGACGCGGTCACCTTCGACTTCGCGCACCTGTGCGGCGCGCCGACCAGCGCCGCCGATTACCTGCGCCTGACCGGCCGATTCCGCCGCTGGACGGTGCGCGCGGTCCCCCCGCTGCGCGAGGTGCCGCCGGACTGGGCGATGCGCCTGGTCAATCTCGTCGATGTCCTCTACGACGCCGACCTGCCCTGCACGATCCACGCGCCCGAGCCGGTGACGATGCTGACGGCGGGTGTCCCCGCGGTGCCCGACCTGGCCAGAACCGCGAGCAGACTCGGTGAGTTGCCCCTGGTCGGCGCGGCGATCGTTCGCGGCGCGTAACAAGACACGGAATTCGGGGGGACAATAAATAGGGAGGTCATCCAAACTATCGATTTCCTCCCGAGCGAACCACTCGGCGTGTAACTATGTGGCTGTTTTGTGCAGGCTCTGGGGTTTGGTGGTACAGCTGTGATCGGGGTGAGTCAGCCCATTCCGCGTGCGATCGTCGTGATCGCCCTGCTCGCCGCCGCGACGATCGCGTTGCGGGGTTATCTCCCCGGTGCCGGGCCCGCCGAATCGAACGGCACGCCCTCGCCGCTGCTGGTCGCGGTGATGCCGGTGCTGCTGCTGGTGTCGGTCGTGATCCTGGTCGCCGGGGTGATCGCCAGTCAGCATCGTCTCCCGCTGGCCATGCCGCAAGCCGAACGTGAAGCGACACCGCGCTTCCGGTGGCGCAGGCTGGCCCTGCTCGGACCGATCGTCCTCGCCGTGATCGCGCTGGTCTTCGCGGGCGGCGTCACCGCACTGTTCCTGCTGCCGGGAGCGCGTCCGATGCGCCCGGCCTCGGAGACCCTGCCGGAGGGCTCGGGTCCCGTCCCGACCCCGACCGACGCGCCCGCACCCGATCCCGGCACCGGCGCCGCCGAACTCACCGGCACCGCGCTCATCATCGCCGCGGTGCTGGCCGTCGTGCTGATCGTTGTGGCCCTGCTCGGGCTCGTCGTGGTCGCGATGGCCACGCGCCGCGAGCCGGTGCAGGCCGCCCCGGCCGCACCCGAGGTCACCCCCAGCGCGGTCGACTCGCTCACCAGGGCCGCCGAGATGGGCCTGGCCGCGATGAACGCGCCGGGCCAGGACCCGCGCACCGCGATCATCGCCTGTTACGTGGCCATGGAGCGCGGCCTGTCCAGCGACCGCGCCGCCCGTCCGCAGGCCTCCGACACCCCCATGGAAGTGCTCGCCCGCGCGTTCGAAAGCGGTGTGCTGCACGACGCTTCGGCGCGCGAGCTGGTCGCGCTGTTCGAGGAGGCGCGGTTCAGCCCGCACTCGATGCTCGAATGGCAGCGCATGCGCGCCGAACAGCTGCTGCGCATCGTCCTGTCCGACCTGCAGCGAAGGCTGGTACCCGCATGAGCGCCACAACGCCGGAATCCGGTGCGGCGATGAGCCGTTCGGCCGTCATCGTCATCGCGGTCGTGGTGGTGCTGCTGATGGAGGTCGCGCTGGTGCGGATGGCCCGCGACACCGTACTGCTCGCCGTCGCCCTGCCGGTCGCGATCGCGCTGGCCACGCTGCTGTGGTCGCTGCGCAAGCGCGTGGTGCGCGAGGAACCGCTGACCGAGTACATCGACAACGGCCCGGCCGAGATGCTCGGCCGCTGGCACGCGCGCGCGGAGATGCTGACCGCCCGTGCCGACGGCACCCGCGCCGACTGGGACCGCCACCTGCGGCCCCTGCTGGCCAAGGAATTCGAATTGTCGACCGGATTGCGGGTAGCCAAGAACCGGCGGGCCACCGAGGTGGCCGGGCAACTGCAGTTCGGTCCCGAACTGTGGCGCTGGGTCGACCCGGCGAATTCCGCACTGCGCGACCAGACCGGTCGCGCGCCGGGTAGGGAGGCGCTGGACGAGATCCTGCGCCGATTGCAGACGATGTGAGGGGTTAGAGGCCACCGATGACCATGCCGTTGAACGTGACCGTCCAGCGCTCCGACGCCGTGCTGCGTGAGCTGGGCCGAGTCGTGGTCGGCAAGCGAGATGAGTTGCAGCTCATCATGATCGCCGTGCTGTCCGGAGGACACATCCTCATCGAGGACCTGCCAGGTCTGGGCAAGACGCTGATCGCGCGGTCCTTCGCGGCCGCGCTCGGCCTGGATTTCACCCGCGTGCAGTTCACGCCCGATTTACTGCCCGCCGACCTGCTCGGCTCGACGATCTACGACATGTCGTCGGGCCGGTTCAACTTCCGTCGCGGTCCGGTCTTCACCAATGTCCTGCTCGCCGACGAGATCAACCGCACCCCGCCCAAGACCCAGGCGGCGCTGCTGGAGGCGATGGCCGAGGGGCAGGTGAGCATCGACGGCGAAACCTTCCTGCTGCCACAGCCCTTCATCGTGCTGGCCACCGACAACCCGATCGAGTACGAGGGCACCTACCCGCTGCCGGAGGCCCAGCTCGATCGCTTCGCCATCCAGCTGCGGCTGGGGTATCTGTCCGAGCAGGACGAGACGCAGATGATCCGGCGCAGGCTCGAACGCGGATCGACGCCGCCGCAGGTCGGTCAGGTCGTCGACGCGCAGGGCCTGATGGAGATGCGCCAGTCGGTCGAGTTCGTCACCGTGCACCCCGATGTCGTGAACTACGTGGTCGCGCTCGCCTCGGCGACGCGCAGCCACCCGCAGGTCGAGGTCGGCGCCAGCCCGCGCGCCGAGCTCGATCTGGTGCAGATGTCGCGGGCCCGCGCCCTGCTGCTCGGCCGCGACTACGTGATCCCCGAGGACGTGAAGGCACTGGCGGTGCCCGCGATGGCGCACCGCATCACGCTGCGGCCGGAGATGTGGGTGCGCCGCATCCGGGGTGAGGACGTCATCTCCGAGCTACTGCGCCGGCTACCGGTGCCCCGCGCCACCAGCACATGAAGCACCGCGACGAATCCAGGACGGTCGAGGTCGACCTGCGCTGGCGGCCCGCCCCGCTGGTGTTCATCCTGGCGGGGTGCGCCGCGGCGGCACTGGTCGTCGCGGTGTTGCGCGGGCAGTGGCAGCTGGTGGTCTTCGCCGCCCCGATGCTCGGCGTGCTCGCCACCGCGCCGTGGCAGCAGAACCCGACCAGGATCCAGGTCGACGGCAGCGGCACGGTGCGCTGTTTCGAGGGCGAGGTGGTCGGCTGCAACGCCGCCGCCTTCGTCGACAGCGGGCACGCGCTGCTGCGGATGACGCCCGTCCCGCTGACCGGCCTCGAGGTGGAGGTCGAGGAGTCGCACGATTCCGGCGGCGCGCCCGCCGGCCTCCAGCTGGCGCTCTCGGCGAAGCGCTGGGGCCGATATCCGGTGCAGGTCGAGGTCTCCGCGCTGAGCCCGGCCGGATTGGCGGTGGCCACCGCCGAGCTGCCCGCGGCCGAGCTGTACGTGTACCCGATCGCCGACCCGCAGCGAATGCGCCTGCCGCGCACCGAACTTCCCGACCGGATCGGCACCCATCTGACCCGCAAGCACGGTCCCGGTGTGGAGTACGCCGATATCCGGGCGTACGCGCCCGGCGACCAGTTGCGCACCGTGAACTGGCCGGTGAGCGCGCGCCGCGGCAGGCTCTATGTCACCGAACGCTTCACCAACCGCTCCGCCGACGTGGTCGTCCTGGTCGACACCTCCCAGCAGGCGCCCGGCCCGGCCACCGCCTCGCTGGAGCTGTCGGTGCGCGGCGCGGCGCAGGTGGTGCAGTCCACCCTCCAGGCAGGCGACCGGACCGCGGTGGTGTGCCTGGGCGACACACCGCGCTGGCTGCGTCCCGATATCGGGCGCAGGCAGTTCTACCGGATCGTCGACACGGTGCTCGGCGTCGGTGACGAGCACGTCGAGACCACCGGCACGCTGGCCCCGCACGCCGCGGTGCCGATCGGCGCGATCGTGGTCGCGTTCTCCACGCTGCTCGACACCCAGTTCGCGCTCGCCCTGATCGACCTGCGCAAACGCGGTCACGTGGTGATCGCCGTCGACGTGCTGCGCGGGACCCCGTTCGAGGACGGCCTCGACCCGACCATGGCCAAGATGTGGCAGCTGGAGCGGGCCTCGATGTACCGCGACATGGGCACCGTCGGCGTCGACATCATCGCCTGGCCCGCCGAGACCAGGCTCGATCAGGCCATGCGCCTGCTGCCCGACCATCGCCGAACAGTGCGGGTGCGCCGATGACCAGATTCCTCGCCCTGCTAGCCGGACTGCTGCTGGTGGCCGCGGTCGCGCTGATCAACCCGTTCGCCGGGGTGGCCGCGCTCGCGCTGGTGATCGTGAGCTGGTGGTGGCGGCCCGCCGCCGTCGGCGCGGTGCTGGTGGTGATCGCGGCGCTCGCCTTCGCCGACGTCGGGGTGATCGCCGCGGCCGCGACCGGCCTGGTCGCCACCACCTACCTGCTCAACGCCGCCGTGCTGCACGCACCGGAAGGCGTTGTGCCGACGACGATTCCGTCGGTCGGCGGCGCGGTGCTGTTCACCATCGCCGCCGCCACCGCGGCCCTGGTCCCGGTGGAATTGCGGTGGGCGCCGTTGGCCGCGCCCATCCTCATCGTCCTCATCTACGCCCTGCTGGTCGGCGGACTCACCCTGCGCCCGCCCGCCGGTTAGCCACGCGCTACCCGATCAGGGCGCCCAGCCAGTGTTCGGGCTCCAGCCAGACGGTGACGTGCTCGCCCAACTGCTCGTGCGCGAACACCAGGTACTGCTCGAGGGCGTCGCCGCTGAGATACCGCGCGGCGATATCGGCGATCTGCGCGCCGGTCGAGGGCTGGACATCGGCCACCGGTCCCTCCACCGACACGTACTTCACCTCGGGCTCGACCGTGTCGACCATCAGGGTGAATCGGCCGGCCTCGGTGATCGCCCGCATCTTCGCCGAGGCGGGCAGGGTGGTGATCCACGGCCGGTCACCGGGGGTGTAGGCGTACCAGATGGGGACGGTCAGCGGGCCCCGAGCGGAGCGGGCGACCGACAGCGCGGCCACGTGCGGTCGCGCGAGAAACTCTTGCTTTTCCGTGTGTGTGAGCGCCATCGTCCGATGGTCGCACCGCGCACCGACAGGTCCGCCGGGCGCACACGAATGCCCTGGTGACGAGACCGGCGCGGGCCGATCCGCCACCAGGGCAGTGTGTCGATCAGGCGATCTTCAGCGCGATCTCGCCGAGCACCGGCGCGTCCTCGCGTTCGACCACAGTGGCGGCGCCGATCAGCTCGTCGCCCTCGCGCCACACCTTGATCCGCAGCGTCTCGCCCGGGTACAGCACCCCGGCGAACTTGGCGCGGAAACCGCCGACCCGGCTCGCGTCACCGTCGAGCAGGCCGTCGGTGATCGCCTTGCAGACCACGCCGTAGGTGCACAGGCCGTGCAGGATCGGCGCGGGGAACCCGGCGCCCTTGGCGAACTCCGGGTCCGAGTGCAGCGGGTTGCGGTCACCGCAGAGCCGGTAGAGCAGGGCCTGCTGCGGCAGCGTCGGGGTGATGAGCTCCGCGTCGGGCGCTCGGTCCGGCAGCGCGGCCTTGGCGCTCGGGCCGCGCTCGCCGCCGAAACCGCCCTCGCCCCTGGCGAAGATCGAGGAGCGGACGGTCCACAGCGGCTCGCCGTCGGAGCCGACCACGGTGTTCTCCTGGACGATCACCGCGTTGGCGCCCTTGTCCCAGATCTCGCTGATCCGGCCGGTGCTGCTCGCCTTGCCGCTGGCCGGAATCGGCTTGTGCACCACCACTTCCTGGTGGCCGTGCACGACCTTGGCCAGGTCGATCTCGATGCCGGGGAAGCTGACCCGCGGCGCCTCGGTCTCGCGCAGGGTCGGCGCGACCGTGGCGAACGTGGGCAGCACCTGGGGCGCCTGGTCGTCGAGATAGGTCAGCTCGGCCGGGTCCGTCGGGTGCGCGCCCGCCCCGAGGCCGAGGTGGTAGAGCTGCACGTCGGTGGGCGTCCAGCTGAACTCGCGCTCCGGCAGCGGGGCGCCGAGCGCGGTCTGGAGGTCGATGGGCATTGCTTACTCCTGCGAGGTCGGGGTCGGTGCGTGCGTCACGCGGTGGCTTTCGCCTTCTCCGCGATGTCGAGCACCGCGAGGTAGGCGAAGGTGATCGCGGGGCCGATGGTCGCGCCGGGGCCCGCGTAGGTGTGGCCCATCACCGGCGCGCTGGTGTTGCCCGCGGCGTAGAGGCCATCGATCACCGAATCGTCTTCGCGCAGGACGCGACCGGCGGTGTCGGTGACCAGGCCGCCCTTGGTGCCCAGGTCGCCGGGGACCATCTTGGCCGCGTAGAACGGGCCCTGGGAGATCTCGGCCAGGCACGGGTTGGGCTTCACGGTGGGGTCGCCGTAGTAGCGGTCGTAGTGGCTGTTGCCGCGACCGTAGTCCTCGTCCTTGCCCGCGGCCGCGAAGCCGTTGAACCGGGTCACCGTGGCGCTGAGGCTCTCGGCGGGCACGCCGATGCGCTCGGCCAGTTCTTCGATGGTGTCGGCCTTGACGATGTAGTCGTTCTCCAGCCAGCGCGACGGGAAGCGCTGCCCCGGCTGCAGCCCGGCGAAGATGTAGCGGTTGCGGTAGCGCTGGTCGAACACCAGCCAGGCCGGGATGTTCTCGCCCGGACCCGCGCCCTGGCCGTACTCACCGCCGTACATGGTGTGCACCGCCTCGACATACGGCGCCGACTCGTTGCCGAACCGCTCGCCGCGGTCGTTGACCATGATGGTGCCGGGCAGATTGCGCTCGGCGAGGGCGAACCAGGGCTTGCCGCCCTTGAAGATGGTCGGACCCCACCAGGCGTCCTCCATGAATCCGACCGTCGCTCCCGCTGCCATGCCCGCGACGATGCCATCGCCGGTGTTGGCCGCGGCGCCGGTTGTCCACTCAGTGGTTATCGGCTGCCGCTGGTACTTGGCGCGCATGTCGGCGTTGTGCTCGAACCCGCCGCTGCCGAGCACGACGCCGTAGCGCGCGGTGAAGGTGACCGGCTCGCCGTCGACGGTGGCCTTGACCCCGGTGACCTTGCCGTCGGTGACCACCAGGTCGGTGAGCGGGGTGTTCAGCAGCACCGGGACGCCCGCGTCGAGCAGGCCCTTGCGCATCGCGGCGATGATCGCCTGGCCCATGCCGAGCAGGTGCTTGCCGGTGAACTTGGCCAGGTAGGTGCGCGCGCCGACGCGCAGCGCGCGCATCATGCCCTTGGGGTGGCGCTTGATCAGGTTGAGCCGCACGAAGTCGGCCTGCATGACGACCACGTTCAGCGGCGCTTTGGCGTAGGGCGGTTCCAGATTGGCCAGCTCCGCGCCGAGCACCTTGCCGTTGAACGGCGTCGGCTCGCACGAACGCCCGTCGCCGAGGCCGCCCGGAGCCTCCGGGTAGTAGTCGGAGTACCCGGGCACCCACTTCATCTTCAGCGGGGTGTGATCGAGGACGAAGTCGAACGCCTCGGCACCGCGATCGAGGTAGGTGTCGATCTTCTCGGCGGGCACCACGTCGCCGATGATGCTGTGCAGGTAGGTGCGCGCGTCCTCGCGGTCGTCGGGCCGGCCGGAGGCCTTCAGCGCCTTGTTGCCCGGAATCCAGACGCCGCCGCCGGATCGGGCCGTCGACCCGCCGTAGTGCGCGGCCTTCTCCAGCAGCACGACGCTCAGTCCCTTGTGGGCCGCGGCGAGGGCGGCCGTCATCCCGGCGGCGCCGCTACCGACCACCACCACATCGTATTCCCGATCACTCATGTGCAACACGTTATAGAAGGGGTCCGATGTTTGACAGTCCAAACTGGAACTTGTTCCAGTGGGCTCGGCGTTTCCCCTCCACATACTGGAACGTGTTATAGAAATCACCTGAGGTTGCGTTGTATTGTCAGGTGAATGGGCGACGGTCGTCCGGGAAACCCGTTACAGTTTTGTGGTCTGGAGGCCTCGCTGTGCGGCCTGCTCCGACCGACGTGTTGCCACAACCATCGACCGTGCTGCCAAGGAGGTCCGCGTGCTGCCTGACGCGGTACGAACTCAACTCGCCGACGAACTGGCCCGTGCCGAAGACGATCGGGTGGCCGTGTCGCCGCTCGTCGACCGGTATCCCGACATCGACGTCGTCGACGCCTACGAGATCCAGCTGCTCAACATCCGGCGCAGGCTGGCCGGTGGCGCGAAGATCGTCGGCCACAAGGTGGGGCTGTCGTCGAAGGCGATGCAGGAGATGATGGGCGTCGACGAGCCCGACTACGGTCATCTGCTCGCCGAGATGGAGGTCTTCGAGGACGTTCCCGTCGACACCTCCAAGTACCTGCTGCCGCGCGTGGAGGTCGAGGTCGGGTTCGTGCTCGGCGCCGACCTGCCCGGCGAGGACTGCACCGAGGCCGACGTGCTGGCCGCGACCGTCGCCTACGCGCCCTCGATCGAGCTCATCGACTCGCGCATCAACGACTGGAAGATCGGTCTGACCGACACCATCTCCGACAACGCCTCCTCGGCCGGTTTCGTGCTCGGCAAGGAACGCGTCGCGCCCGGCGACATCGATATCAAGGGCATCGACGCCGTGCTCACCCGCAACGGTGAGGTCATCGCCGAGGGCCGCAGCGACGCGGTGCTCGGTGATCCGGTGATCGCGGTCGCGTGGCTGGCGCGCAAGGTCGCGACCTTCGGGGTGCGGTTGAAGAAGGGCGACATCGTGCTGCCCGGTTCCTGCACGCGCGCCATCGACGCTCGCCCCGGTGACGACTTCCACGCCGAGTTCTCCGGACTCGGTTCCGTCCGCCTGCGTTTCAGCTGAACCAGACTTCCCAAGGAGTACACCGTGACCAGCAAAGTCACCGCCGCGATCGTGGGGTCCGGCAATATCAGCACCGACCTGCTCTACAAGCTGCTGCGCTCGGACAAGATCGAGCCGCGCTGGATGATCGGCATCGACCCCGATTCGGAGGGGCTCAAGCGGGCGCGCGGACTCGGTCTGGAGACCTCCGCCGAGGGCGCGGACTGGCTGCTGGCTCTCGACGAGAAGCCGGACCTGCTGTTCGAGGCCACCTCCGCCTATGTGCACCGCGCCTACGCGCCGAAGTACGAGGCCGCGGGCATTCGTGCCGTCGACCTCACTCCGGCCGCGGTCGGCCCGGCCGTGATCCCGCCGGTCAACCTTGACTCGCTGCGGGACGCGGCGAACGTCAACATGATCACCTGCGGTGGCCAGGCCACGATTCCGATGGTCAACGCGGTCTCGCGGGTCGTGCCGGTGTCCTATGCCGAGATCGTGGCCTCGGTGTCCTCGGTCTCGGCCGGACCGGGTACCCGGGCGAACATCGACGAGTTCACCAAGACCACCTCCAAGGGTGTGGAGACCATCGGTGGCGCGCAGCGGGGTAAGGCGATCATCATCCTGAACCCGGCCGAGCCGCCGATGATCATGCGCGACACCATCTTCTGCGCCATCCCCGAGGACGCCGACCGCGACGCGATCTCCGAGTCGATCTTCCGGATGGAGAAGTCCATCCAGGAGTATGTGCCCGGCTACCGCCTGCTCAACGACCCGCAGTTCGACGACCCGTCACTGGTGTCCGGTGGCTTGGCGAAGGTGTCGATCTTCGTCGAGGTCGAAGGCGCGGGCGATTTCCTGCCCCCGTACGCGGGCAACCTCGACATCATGACGGCCGCGGCCACCAAGGTCGGCGACGTGCTGGCCGATCAGATCATCTCGGCTCGGGTGTAAGGAGATTCGACCATGAACAACATCCTGCAGCCCTTCTCGGGCGAACTCGATGTGCGCGTCACCGATACCTCGCTGCGTGACGGCTCGCACCACAAGCGTCACCAGTTCACCGTCACCGAGGTCCGCGACATCGTCGGCGCGCTCGACGCGTCCGGTGTGCCGGTCATCGAGGTGACCCACGGTGACGGCCTGGCCGGGTCCTCGTTCAACTACGGGTTCTCCAAGACCCCCGAGCAGGAACTGATCAAGGCCGCCGCGGAGACCGCCAAGCAGGCCAAGATCGCCTTCCTGATGCTGCCCGGTGTCGGCATCAAGGAAGACATCAAGATCTCCCAGGACAACGGCGCCTCGATCTGCCGGATCGCGACCCACTGCACCGAGGCCGACGTCTCCATCCAGCACTTCGGCTACGCCCGTGACCTCGGCCTGGAGACCGTCGGGTTCCTGATGATGGCCCACTCCACCACGCCGGAGAACCTGGCCAAGCAGGCCCGCATCATGGCCGACGCGGGCTGCCAGTGCGTCTACGTCGTCGACTCCGCCGGCGCCCTCGTCCTGGAGCAGGTCTCCGACCGCGTCTCCGCGCTGGTCGCCGAACTCGGTGACGACGCCCAGGTCGGCTTCCACGGCCACGAGAACCTCGGCCTCGCCGTCGCCAACTCCGTCTACGCCGTCCGCGCCGGCGCCACCCAGATCGACGGCTCCGCCCGCCGCTTCGGCGCCGGCGCGGGCAACCTGCCCGTCGAAGCCTTCATCGGCGTCTGCGACAAACTCGGCATCAAGACCGGCGTCGACTTCTTCGCCGTCACCGACGCCGCCGAAGACGTCGTCCGCCCCGCCATGCCGTCGGAATGCCTCCTCGACCGCCAAGCCCTGATGATGGGCTACGCCGGCGTCTACTCCAGCTTCCTGCGCCACGCCGAACGCCAGGCCGAACGCTACGGCGTCTCCGCCGCCGAAATGCTCGTCCGCGCAGGCAAGCGCAAACTCGTCGGCGGCCAGGAAGACCAGCTCATCGACATCGCCCTGGAACTCCAGCGCGAAGCCTCGGCCCCGGCCTGACCCAACCACCCCTGACGGCGTGACCCGAACCCTCGGGCCACGCCGTTCGGCGTTTCCGGGCGACTCCGCCCGGGGCAGGCAACCGTCGGTCGGACGGAACACCTCGGTTCGCGAAAAGTGCTGGACAGGGGGGATATAAGTGGTTCATGAGTGATGACTTGGGGACGTTGTTCTGTGGGGGTGCGATGGCGGCTCGGGTCGAGGGGCTGGAGGCGGATGCCATTGTGGGGGCTACGCGGGTGGCGGCGGGGCGGGGGTCGGGTGGGTTTGTGCGGGAGTTCGCTGGTGGGGCGGCGTGTTTCGCGGAGGTGGGGTCGCCGTTGAACAAGGTGGTGGGGGTCGGGTTCGGTGGGGTGCCTTCGGTGGGGGAGTGGGCGGAGATCGAGGGCGCGTATGCGGCGGTGGGGGTGCCGGTGCAGGTGGAGTTGGCGCAGTTGGGGGATCCGCGGATCGGGGCCGAGTTGACCGGGCGGGGGTATCGGTTGGTGTCGTTCGAGAACGTGCTGGGGACGGAGCTGGGCGGGCGACGGTGGGTGGGGTCCGCCGACGTCGAGGTGCGGCGGGACGCGGGGGATGGGCTCGAGCAGTGGCTCGATGTCGTCGTCGACGGGTTCGCGCATCCGGACGACGAGGGTGTCCCGTCGCACGAGGAGTTTCCGCGGGAAGCGCTCGCCGCCGTGATGCGGGATATGGCCGCCACCGGTGACACCCGTCGCTATCTCGCCTATCGGGACGGGGTGCCTGCCGGCGGGGCGAGCATGCGGACCGACGGTGGCGTCGCCGCGCTCGCGGGTGCGGCGACGTTGCCGGCGCATCGCAGGCACGGAGTGCAGACCGCACTTCTGTCGACGCGCCTGACGGAGGCGGCGGCAGCGGGCTGCGACCTCGCGGTGATCACGACCCAGCCGGGCTCCAAGTCGCAGCAGAACGCGCAGGGCAGAGGGTTTTCGCTGCTCTACACCCGCGCGGTATTGGTCAAAGAGGTCTGACGGGTCCGGTCGCATGGTCAGCCCCCACGGTGCGAACACTCCGGCGGCGGCGGGGCCGTGCACCGCTCGCCGACGGCCCAGCCCGCGTACCGGTGGCGCTCCGACGCTGGTAGCGCTCGGCACCACAATCGCGGTGCGCTACAGGGCGTTGACGGCCTGGGCAACTCGCGTCGCACGTTCGGCCGGGGTCGTCGCCTTGAGGATCGGCAGGAACAGCCGGTACTGATCGGAGCGGCCGAGTGCGGCGTAGGCGGCTTGTGCCTCGGGTGCGTCGGCGAGTGCGGCGACGAGGTCGGCGGGTGTCTCGGCGGTGCGCTGGCGTTCGTACGCACCCGCCCAGCGACCATCGGCGACGGCTTCTTCGATGGCCGCGAATCCGGCGGGCCGCATTCGTCCGGCCGCGATGAGCGCCTCAGCCTTGGCCACATTGACCTGCGACCACGGGCTGCGAGCCCGGCGCGGGGAGTACCGCTGCAGGTAGTGGTGGGCGTCGAGGCCACGGCGATGGCTGTCGATCCAGCCGTAGCAGAGCGCGCCGTCGAGGGTCTCGGTGATCGTCACCGACGGGTCGGGGGCGCCCTTCTTGGCGATCCGCACCCAGACCTCACCGGCGGTGTCGTGATGGGCGGCCAGCCACGAATCCCAGTCGCTCGCTTCGGCGCAGGTGATGTAGTCGATGGTCATGGAAACCATGATCCGCCGCAAAGTGCTCACCGAATGAGCACTTAAAAGCGAAAGAAACGGGTGCGGCCGCGCATTGTGTGGGCGGCCGCACCCGCGGGACTCACAGCCAGGTGTCGAGGCTGGTGGTCGTGAGGAAATGGTCCAGGTCCGCGCGCCAGGGCGCGGGGGTGGTCTTGTCGGGCTCGATGCCGGTGTACTGGCCCCGGTAGAACAGCAGCGGACGACCGTTGGTGGTCTCCGATTCCGACAGGGCGTGCACCCGGCCGATGACGATGTAGTGGTCACCACCGTCGACGACGGAGTCGACGGTGCACTCGATGGTGGCCAGCGACTCGTCGAGCACCGGCACCCCCAATTCGGAGGTGTGCCAGGCGACTCCGGCGAACTTGTCGGTCTCCCGCGAGCCGAAGCGTGCGCAGGTCGGCTGCTGCGCCTCGGCGAGCACGTTCACGCAGAACTTGCCCGCCGCCTCGATCGCCGCCCAGGAGCGCGACCCCTTGGTGGGGCAGAACAGCACCAGGGGCGGGTCGAGGGAGAGGGCGGCGAAGGACTGGCAGGCGAAGCCGATCGGCTCGCCCGCCGGATCGAGCGCGGTGATCACGGTGATGCCGGTGCAGAACTGCCCCAGCACATTACGGAATTGCCGGCCGTCGATCGCCGGTGTCTGTTCGGTCATGTCCCTCGCCGCCATTCCTATTGCTGCTTGAATCCGACGGTGAAGTCGTGACCCCACAGGCTGACCGCGGTCGATTCGCGCGCGATCCAGTCGTCGTCGTCGACTTCGAGTCCCTCACAGCCGAATTCGATGTCGAATCCGCCGGGAGTCTTCATGTAGAAGGACAGCATCTTGTCGTTGATGTGCCGGCCGAGGGTGGCCGACATCTTCACCTTCTTGCGGTACGCGCGGTCCAGGCAGAGGCCGACGTCGTCGGAGTTCTCCACCTCGACCATCAGGTGCACGATGCCGGTCGGGTTCGGCAGCGGCAGGAACGCCAGCGCGTGATGGCGCGGGTTGCAGCCGTAGAAGCGCAGCCAGGCCGGGTCGCCGTCGGCGGGACGGCCGACCATCTGCGGTGGCAGCCGCATGGAGTCGCGCAGCCGGAAGCCGAGGACGTCCTGGTAGAACGCCTGCGCGGCGGCATCGTCGGTGCAGGTCAGCACCACGTGGCCCAGACCCTGCTCGGCGGTGACGAACTTGTGGCCGTAGGGACTGACGAAGCGGCGGCCCAGATACTGCGCGCCGTAGAACGCCTCGAGGGTGTTCCCGGACGGATCCTGGAACCGGATCATGCCCTCGACGCGGCGCTCGCCCAGCTCTTCCTTGGTGCCCTCGGTGAAGGCGACCCCGGCCTTGTCCAGGGTCTCCCGCAGCCGCTGCAGGCCGGGACCGTCGGTGACCTCCCAGCCGGAGACCAGCAGCCGGTCCTGCTCACCCGGGACGATCACCAGGCGGGCGGCGAAATCGTCCATGCGCAGGTAGAGCGCGTCGGGGTTCAGCCCGGTGCCCTCCATCATGCCGAGGACCTTCAGGCCGTACTCGCGCCAGGCCGCCATGTCGGTGGCCTCGATGCGCATGTAGCCCAGGGCGCGGATACTCATTGCTTCTCCTCGAGGAAATCGACCGTGAGCCGGTTGAATTCGTCGAACTTCTCCAGCTGCGCCCAGTGGCCGCAGCCACCGAAGACGTGCAGCTGCACGCGCGGGATGACCTTGGTGGCCACCAGCGCGCCGTCGAGCGGGTTCACCCGGTCCTCGCGACCCCAGATGAGCAGCACGGGCTGACGCAGCTTGTACGCGTCACGCCAGAGCATGCCCTTCTCGAAGTCGGCGCCGGCGAAGGACTTGCCCATCGCGCGGACCGCGGCCAGCGATTCGGGCGTGCTCGCCAGGGCGAACCGCTCGTCGATCAGTTCCTCGGTAATCAGCGACTGGTCGAAGACCATGATCCGCAGGAACTTCTCCAGGTTCTCCCTGGTCGGCGCGTAGCTGAAGGCCGAGAGCAGCTTGACGCCCTCGGTCGGGTCGGGCGCGAACAGGTTGGTGCTCAGCCCGCCGGGGCCCATCAGCACGAGCTTGCCCGCGCGCTTGGGGTTGTCCAGGGCGAAGCGCACCGAGGTGCCGCCGCCGAGCGAATTGCCCAGCAGGTGCACGCGATCGGTGATCTGCAGGTGATCCAGCAGCGCGAGCAGCGCGGTGGACGCGTGCACGAAGTACTGCGGGTGGTCGACCGGCTTGTCGGACTTGCCGAAACCGGGCTGGTCGAGCGCGATCACGTGGAAGTTCTCGGCCAGCACCGGGATGTTGCGGGCGAAGTTCGACCACGCCGAGGCGCCGGGCCCGCCGCCGTGCAGCAGCACGATCGTGGGGCCGTTGCCGACGCCCGCCTCGTGGTAGTGCAGCTTCAGTTCGGGGGTGACCTGCGCGTAGCGGGAGGTCGATTCGTAGGTGAGTTCAGCGGTCTGGGTCATCGGCTACACCATGGCGTCGGTGACGGGCAGGCCGAACTCGTGCGTGCCGTACATGACGTAGGCGCGCTCGGGATCGTTGGCCGCGTGCACCCGGCCCGCGTGCGCGTCGCGCCAGAAGCGCTGCAGCGGCGTGCCGTTGGCCAGGGCGGTGGCGCCCGAGGACTCGAAGAGCTTGTCGATCGAGGCGATCACCCGGCCGGTCGCGCGGACCTGGTCGCGGCGAGCCCGCACGCGCAGGTCGAACGGCACTTCCTGGCCCGCCTGCAGCAGCGCGTACTCCTCGGCGACATTGCCCGAGAGCTGACGCCACGCGGCGTCGATGTCGCTGGCCGCCTCGGCGACGCGCACCTTGGCGAACGGGTCGTCCTTGGCGTTCTCGCCGGCGAAGGCCGCGCGCACGCGCTTGCCCTGGTGCTCGACGTGCGCCTCGTAGGCGCCGTAGCCCATGCCGACGATCGGCGTGGAGATGGTGGTGGGGTGGATGGTGCCCCACGGCATCTTGAAGACGGCGTCGGTGTTCTGCTCGAGGCCGGGCGCGCGGCCCTCGCTCATCGCGCGGAAGCTCAGGAAGCGGTGCGACGGGACGAAGACGTCCTCGACGACCACGGTGTTGGAGCCGGTGCCCCGCAGGCCGACGACGTTCCAGACGTCGTCGATGCGGTAGTCCGAGCGCGGGATCAGGAAGGAGCCGAAGTCGACCGGCTTGCCGTTCTTGATCACCGGTCCGCCGAGGACGGCCCAGGTGGCGTGATCGGAACCCGAGGACCAGGCCCACGAGCCGCGCACGATGTAGCCGCCGTCGACCGCCTGGCCCGCGCCCATCGGGGCGTAGGAGGAGGAGATCCGCACGTCGGTGTCCTCGCCCCAGACGTCTTCCTGGGCCTGCTGGTCGAACAGCGCGAGGTGCCAGTTGTGCACGCCGATGATGCCGGCCACCCAGCCGGTGGAGCCGCACGCGCTGGCGATCTTGCGGACCGTGTCGTAGAAGACGACCGGATCGGCGGCGTGGCCGCCCCACTGCTTGGGCTGGAGCAGCCGGAAGAACCCGGTCTCCTGCAGCGCCTTCATGGATTCGTCGGGAATGCGGCGCAGGTCTTCGGCCTCCTGCGCACGTTCACGCAGTGTCGGCAGCAGTGCCTCGACCCGTTCGGTCACTTCTTGCGTCATTTCGGAGCCCGCTCCTGCCTTGTCGGATCGACAACCGGTTCTTGTTCGACTCTGAGATTAGAACAGGTTCTCATTTCTGTCGAGAAGATCGCCCTACCTCGGATATAACAGGGGCTCGGAGCGAAGTTCGCTGGATAGCTGGCGTGAAGCGCCCTCGTTTTGTAACGTGTTCTAGTGAAGAAGGAGGGTTCGGGATGGCAGTCAACCCCAAGGTGAGGGAACTCGATGTCGGTACAACGCCGACCAGGTTTGCGCGCGGCTGGCACTGTGTCGGCCTCACGAAGACCTTCCGCGACGGCAAGCCGCACGCGATCGAGATCTTCGGGACCAAGCTCGTGGTGTGGACCGACACCAACGACGAGATCCGCGTGCTCGACGCCTACTGCAGGCATATGGGCGGCGACCTGAGCATGGGCACGGTCAAGGGCGACGACATCGCCTGCCCGTTCCACGACTGGCGCTGGGGCGCCAGCGGCAAGTGCACGTCGATCCCCTACGCGCGCCGCGTTCCGCCGCTGGCGCGCACCCGGAAGTGGACGACGCTCGAGCGCAACGGCCAGCTGTTCATCTGGCACGACCACGAGGGCAACGAGCCGCCCGCCGACGTCACGATCCCGCACATCGAGGGTCCCTACACGGACTCCGAGGGCAACCCGCGCGAGGATCATGACAGCGGCTGGACGCCGTGGACGTGGAACACGATGCGCATCGAGGGCTCCAACTGCCGCGAGATCATCGACAACGTCGTTGACATGGCGCACTTCTTCTACATCCACTATGCCTTCCCGACGTACTTCAAGAACGTCTTCGAGGGGCATGTGGCGACGCAGTTCCTGGAGACCAAGGGCAGGCCCGACATCGGCATGGCCGCCAAGTACGGCGGCGAGACGCTGCTGAAGTCGGAAGCGTCCTACTTCGGCCCGTCCTACATGATCAATCCGCTGGTCAACATCTACGGCGGGTACGAGATCAAGGTCGTGCTGATCAACTGCCACTACCCGGTCAGCCAGGACGAGTTCGTGCTGCAGTACGGCCTGGCCGTGGAGAAGCCCAAGGGCATCGACGACGCGACCGCCGAGAAGCTGGCGGCCTCGATGACCGAGTTCTTCGGCGACGGCTTCCTGCAGGACGTCGAGATCTGGAAGCACAAGTCCAAGGTCGAGAACCCGCTGCTGTGCGAGGAGGACGGCCCGGTCTACCAGCTGCGCCGCTGGTACGAGCAGTTCTACGTCGATGCCGCCGATGTCACCGAGAAGATGACCCAGCGCTTCGAGTTCGAGGTCGACACCACCAAGGCCAACCAGGCCTGGGAGGCCGAGGTGGCGGAGAACCTGCGCCGCAAGGCCGAGGCAGAAGCCGAAGCGGGCGTGTAACCATGACACCGACCTGGGCCAAAGCCCCCGATTTCGCCGATCAGCCCGTGCGGCAGGCCGCGGTGCGGGCCCAGACCACGGTCGACAAACAGCACTACCTGGACGACGGCCTGACACCGGTGCGGTGTCAGGCCTGTTCCGCCGAGGTGCTGGTGCGCAAGTCCAGCGCGCACCAGACCTCGGTGCAGTGGACCGAACGACCGGACACGCACTGCCCGGTCTTCGCCCAGCTCAGCGCGCACGGTGCCCGGCCGGGCAGGCCGGAATCGTGCCCGTCGCTGGAGAAGTCCATCAAGTGGGCGGTCGACGAGGGCGTGCTCGAGATCCCCGAATGATCAGCTGAACGGGGTGTGCGGCCGGTCCTGCCGGACGCCGTCGAGGTAGATGTCGACCTTCTCGTTGTAGAAGCACGCCAGGCCGGCGATCTTCTGGCTCTCCGGCAGCGGCGTGCGATAGATCCACACGATGTCGCGGTGTTCGGTGCCGTCGATCTCGACGTTCCAGTAGTCGGCGGTGCCCTTGTACGGGCAGCTGGTGTGGGTGTCGGAGGCGGTCAGCAGATCCATCCGGACATCCGGCAGCGGCAGGTAAAACCGTGCGGGCAGGCCGGTTTCGAACAGGATGCGCGGTGAGGTGGAGTCGGCGACGGTGACGCCGTCGATCTCCACCCGCACCTGTCGCGTGCTGGCGAGGACGTCGACGCGCGAGTACGGGTCGCGGGGATGGACCATGATCGGCTCGTCCTCCTCGAACCAGTCGAACGCGGCGAAATCCAGGCGGACGGCGTCGTTGAGATCCGGCAGCGGCGAGTCCGGATACCGCTGTGCCGCCGCGTCGGCGCGCACGCCGTCGACGACCACGTCGTAGCCGGTGGCCTCGCCCCGGCTGGGGGAGTGCTCGCTGATGCCGTTGGGCTCCAGGTCGGCGTGCACGTCGGTGAGCGGGACGTAGTAGGTGGGGTAGTACGGGATCTCCCAGACGAGCAGTGGCCGCAGCGTGTCGGCCACCAATCGGCCACCGAGATAAGCCCTTACCCGCTTCTGTGATGCCTCGACTCGGACGCGTCCGCGCTTGTCATCGCTCATGGGGGCGACGCTACGCCCGCCGGGTGAACGCGGCCCGCGCACACGAGCGCCCCCGGTGCTCATGGCTCCGGAGGCGCTCGGGGTCACCGAGGGCGGGCTGGTCAGTCGCCGACGGTGATGGCCTGTGCTTCCTCGACGCTGTGCGGCGCCGGGTCGTGCTCGTCGAGGTGGGCCAGCGCCTTGCGGCCGACGAACAGCGCGCCGACGGCGGCGGCGGTGAAGGCGGCGCCGAGCCAGAACGGCAGCGAGACGCTGTGCTCGCCGAGCTTGCCCGCCACCCACGGCGCCGCGGCGCCACCGGCGAACCGGACGAAGCTGTAGGCCGCCGACGCGGTGGAGCGCTCGACCGGCGCGGAGATCATCACGGCCTCGGTGATCAGCGTGTTGTTCACGCCGAGGAACAGGCCGGCGATGACGACGCCGACGACCAGCACGATCTTGTGCTCGGTGAACATCCCCATCACGGCCAGATCGACGGCGAACAGGCCGAGCGACAGGGCCATCATCGGCAGGGTGCCGAAGCGCGCCTGCAGTTTCGGTGCCAGGAACACCGAGGCCAGCGCGAGCAGGATGCCCCAGCCGCAGAAGATGAAGCCGATCGCGTAGGTGCCCATGTCCAGGGGGAACGGGGTGTAGGCGAGCAGGGTGAAGAAGCCGAAGTTGTAGAGCAGCGCGGTGATGCTGACGGTCAGCAGGCCCCGGTGCCGCAGCGCCTTGAACGGCGCGGTGATCGAGGTCGGCTTCACGGGCTTGGGCATCTCGGGCAGCAGCACGACGATCGCGATGAACGCGACGGCCATCAGCACCGAGACCCCGAAGAACGGTCCGCGCCAGCTGATCCCGCCGAGCAGGCCGCCCAGCAGCGGGCCGGTCGCGATGCCGATTCCCAGCGCGGCCTCGTAGAGGATGATCGCCTTGGCGACACCGCCGGTGGCTGCGCCGACGATGGTGGCCAGCGCCGTCGCGATGAACAGCGCGTTGCCCAGGCCCCAGCCCGCGCGGAACCCGATGATCTCGCCGATCGTGCTCGACATGCCCGCCAGCGCGGCGAACACCACGATGATCGCCAGGCCGGACAGCAGCGTCTTCTTGGCGCCGAAGCGGCTGGAGATGACCCCGGTGATCAGCATGGCGACGCCGGTGACGGCCATATAGCTGGTGAACAGCAGCGAGACCTGCGACGGGCTCGCGTTCAGCTGTTCGCCGATCGGCTTGAGGATGGGGTCGACCAGGCCGATGCCCATGAACGCGATCACGCTCGCGAAGGCGACGGCCCAGACGGCCTTGGGCTGTCCGGACGGGGTGGTGGCTGCGGCGGCGGTGTCGTCGGCGCGAGTCAACTGGGGAATGCTCACTGGCGCTCCTGGTTGCATCACTGATGACCGCGGGCAACCGCACGCAGGGCTGTCAGCAGGTCGTTCATGTCGGTGTCGAGCCGGATCAGGCGATCGAGATCGAAGTCGGCGAGTCCGGGAGCCACGGCGGCCGCGAAGGCGCGCCTGGCCTCGACGAGGCGGTTCCGGCCCGCCGGGGTCAGTTCGATGAGAACCGCCCTGGAGTCCTGCGGGTCCCTGCTGCGGGAGGCGAAGCCGTCGGCGACGAGCCGACCGATCAGCGCCGTTGCCGCCGGTTGGGAACATCGATCGATCCGGGCGAAGTCGCTGACCCGCAGACCGCCGTGCTCGTCGAGCACGGCGAGGGCACGCAGGACCGCGCGGGGCAGATCGTCGTCGCTGATCGCCCCGGCGAGCCGGGTGAGCCGACCGGCAGTGACCAACAGGTCGACCACGATGTCGTCCGGGGATGGCTGCTCTGTCTGCTGCACGAACAACATTATTGCATAAGCTAACTATCTAATTCCAGCGGTCGCTCCGGTGACCTCTCGCACAGACGCCGAAAGCCCCGGCCGCGGGGTCGCGACCAGGGCTTTCGATGGGATGCGGTCAGGCGGCCGCGACCGGGCGACGGCCGGTGCCGAAGAGTTCGGCGGTGGCGTGCGCCCGCTTGAAGTACAGGTGGGCGTCGTGCTCCCAGGTGATGGCGATGCCGCCGTGCAGCTGGATCGTCTCGGCGGCCACATGCGAGAAGGTCTCGGTGCAGTGCTTGCGCGCGACGTAGACGTCCTCGGCGGCCGAGGCGCTGTTCTCCGCCACGGCCTGGGCGGCGGCCAGCGCCGTCGACTCGGCCGACTCCACCAGCACGTACATATCGGCCATCCGGTGCTTGAGGGCCTGGAAGCTGCCGATCGGCCTGCCGAACTGCACGCGCGATGCGGTGTACTCCACCGTCATCTCCAGGCAGCGCCTGGCCGCGCCGACCTGCTCGGCGGCCAGCGCCGCCCAGGCGATCTCGCGCAGGCGGGTGCGCAGGGCCGCCGGGTCGGCCGCGCCGATCCGGGTCGCCGGGGTGTCGGTGAAGGCGATGACGGCCAGCTCGCGGGTCGGATCGAGGGCGGGCGTCGGGGCGACGACCACGCCCGCCGCGTCCGCCGTCGTCTCGTACAGGCCGTCGTCGGTGAGTACCAGCAGCAGGTCGGCCTGGGCGCCGTGCAGCACGTAATGCGCCGCGCCGTTGAGCTTGCCGTCGCTCGCGGTGACGCCGGAGGCGTCCCAGCCCGCCGCGTCGGCCCAGCACAGCGCGGCCGTGCGCGAGCCATCGGCGAGGTCGGGTAGCAGCCGGGCGCAGGCCTGCTCGTCGTCCGAGAGCAGGATCGCCTGCACGCCGAGCACGGCGGAACCGAGCATCGGCACACCGGCCAGCGTGCGGGCCAATTCGCCGACCACCATCAGTGATTCGACCAGGCCCGCGCCCGCGCCGCCCCACTCCTCCGGCACCGCGAGCGCGGCGACCCCGACCTGCTCGCACAGCATGGTCCACAGCTTCGGGTCGTACCCGAGGTCGGTGTCCATGGCGGCGCGCACCGCGGCGGGCGTGGAGTGCTTGGCCAGCAGGGCGCGGACGGAGGTGCGGAATTCGAGCAGTTCATTCGATGACATGAGATTCCTTCGATCAGCCCGCCGCGGGCGCGGCGCGCAGGGCGTCGGCGATGCGGCCGCGGTGGAAATCGGCGGTGCCCCAGGCGGTGCGCAGGGCCGCCACCTTGGTGATCCACAGCGACAGGTCGCATTCGGCGGTGTAGCCGATGGCGCCGTGCACCTGCAGACCGGCGCGCGAGGCACGATGGGCGGCATCGCCGCAGGCCACGATGGCCGCCGACACATCGCGCGCGCGATCGTCGGAGTCCAGCGTGAGGGCGGCGCGGTAGAGCAGCGGCTCGGCCAGATCCAGCGCGATCAGCACGTCCGCGAGCTGCTGCTTCACGGCCTGGAATTCACCGATCGCGCGGCCGAACTGCTTGCGCTGCTTGGCGTAGGTGGTGGTCTGGTCGAGCAGCGCGCGGCCCGCGCCGAGCAGCATCGCGGCACAGGCGAGGACGCCGAGATCGAAGGCGTAGTCGATGGCGTCGCGCGCGTCGTCGGCCACGGCCTCGTCGGCCTCGACCTGGAACAGCTTGCGCGCCGGGTCGATCGAGGCGAGCGGTCCCGCCGCGGTGCGCCGCCCGACGGCCAGCGCGCCGCCGTCGGCGACCAGCACCAGGTCGGCGGCATCGGCGTCGAGCGCGATGCCGCGCTGCGTGGCACCGAAGCTGACGGTGCCGAGCAGCGCGCCGCCCGCCAGCGCGGGCAGCCAGCGCCGCGCGGGCTCGGCGTTCGGAAGCCGCTGCAGCAGAGCCGGAATCACCGCGGCCGACTCGATCACCGGGCCCGGCGCAGCGGCCCTGCCCAGCTCGACGAGCGCGACGACGAGGTCCACCGGGGTGGCCTCGGCGCCGTCGTACTGCTCGTCGACGATCAGGCCGAAGGCGCCCATCTCGGCCACCTGGCGCAGCAGCGCGGTGCCCTTGGCGGTGTCGCCCGCGGCCCAGGCGCGGGTCGCGGCGGGCGCCTGCGCGGCGTCGAGGACCTTGCGCAGTTCGGCGGCGAAGTCCTGCTGTTCGGTGGCGAGTGCGAACTTCATCGCGGAACTCCTGTGGTCGAACGGGTGGCCGGCCCGCACGCTGCGGCCGGGCGGCTGTGGGTATCCGCCGAAGCGGCGACGGTCATCGCTTGCTCTCCCGCGGCAGGCCGAGGATGCGCTCGGCGATGATGTTGCGCTGGATCTCGTTGGTGCCCGCGTAGATCGGGCCCGACAGCGAGAACAGGTAGCCGTCGGTCCACTTGCTGGTCAGTTCGGCGGCGGGGCCGAGCAGGTCGAGTCCCGTCTGGTGCATGGCGATGTCGAGCTCGGACCAGAACACCTTGGTGATCGAGGACTCCGCGCCGAGCTGGCCGCCGTCGGTCAGCCGGGTGACGGTGCCGAAGGTGTGCAGCCGGTAGGCCTCGCTGCCGAGCCAGGCGTCCACCACGGCGTTGCGCGCGGCGGTGTCGGTGGGGTCGGCGGTCTCGGTCCACAGGTCGATCAGCCGCTGCGCGGTCGCGCTGAACCGGCCGGGGCTGCGCAGCGACAGGCCGCGCTCGTTGCTCGAGGTCGCCATGGCGACCCGCCAGCCCTCGTTCGGCGCGCCGATGACATCGCGGTCGGGGACGAAGACGTCGTCGAGGAAGATCTCGGCGAAGCCGGGCTCGCCGTCGAGCTGCGGGATCGGCCGCACGCTGACACCGTCGGCGGACAGCGGGAACATCACGTAGGTCAGGCCGTGATGGCGCTGCGCGTCCGGGTCGCTGCGGAACAGGCCGAAGGCCCAGTCGGCGTAGGTGGCGCGCGAGCTCCAGGTCTTCTGGCCGTTGAGGATCCAGCCGCCCTCGGTGCGGCGCGCGGTCGAGCGCAGGCTCGCCAGGTCGCTGCCCGATTCGGGCTCGGACCAGGCCTGCGCCCAGATGTCGTCACCGCGCGCCATCCGCGGCAGGATCCGGGCCAGCTGCTCCTCGGTGCCGTGCTCGAACAGGGTCGGCGCGAGCAGGAAGATGCCGTTCTGGGCGACGCGCCCCGGCGCACCCGCCGCGTAGTACTCCTGCTCGAACAGCACCCACTCGAGGATGGAGGCGTCGCGGCCGCCGTACTCGGTGGGCCACGACACCGCCGACAGGCGGGCCTCGGCCAGCTTCGCTTCCCAGGCACGGTGGGCTTCGAAACCCTCCGCGGTGTCCATGGACGGCAGCGGTTCGCTGGGGACATTGGCGGCGAGGAACTCGCGCACCTCCAGCTGGAACTCCCGGACTGCCGGGTCGATCTCGAGGTCCACTTACTTCGTCCCGTTCTGTTCGGTCGCGGCGCCCTTCATCGAGCGGGCGGTCATCCCGCCGAGCGAATCGGCGCCGACTTCGGCGTTGTGCGCGTGCGCGAAATGGTGCAGCCCGAAGACCGAGTCCATGCCGGAGCGCATGCCCATCAGGTCTTCGGCCTGGTTGACGGCCTTCTTGGTGAGCGCGAGCCCGAATTGCGGCATGGCGGAGATCTTCTCGGCCAGCGCCAGCACCTCGGACTCCAGGTCCTCGCGCGGCACGACCCGGTTGACCATGCCCCACTCCTTGGCCTGGGCGGCGTCGAACCGGTCACCGGTGAAGAGGAACTCCTTGGCCGCGCGCGGCCCCATCACCCACGGATGCGCGAAGTACTCGACGCCAGGAATGCCCATCCGGACAACGGGGTCGGAGAAGAAGGCGTCGTCGGAGCAGACGATCATGTCGCACACCCAGGCCAGCATCAGCCCGCCCGCGATGCAGGCGCCCTGCACCATCGCGACCATCGGTTTGGGGATCTCCCGCCAGCGGCGGCACATGCCCAGGTACACCTCGGACTCACGCGCGAAGCGCTGATCGCCGCCGGCGCGGTCGAGGTGGTCCCACCACAGCGCGGCCTTGTTCTCGTAGTGCACGTCGTGGTCGCGGCCCGGGGTACCGATGTCGTGGCCAGCGCTGAAGTGCTTTCCGTTGCCCGCCAGCACGATCACCTTGACCTCGGGGTCCTCGACGGCCCGCACGAAGGCGGCGTCGAGGGCGTAGGTCATCTTCGAGTTCTGCGCGTTGCGGAACTCGGGCCGGTTCATGGTGACGACGGCGACCGACCCGCGCACTTCATAGGTGACGACCTCGGTCTCGGTTTCGGAACTCACGACTTCTCCTCACGAAGCTCACGCTTGAGCACTTTGCCCGCCGCGCTGTAGGGCAGCTGGTCGCGGAACTCCACGAGCCGGGGCACTTTGAAATTGGCCAATGTGGACGCGGCGAAGGCGATCACCTCGTCCGCGGTCAGCGTCGAGCCTGCCTTGCGGACGACGACGGCCTTGCCGACCTCGCCCATCCGCTCGTCCGGGATACCGATGACCGCCGACTCGGCGACGCCGTCGAGCCGGGCCAGGGTCTGCTCGATCTCGGCGGGGTACACGTTGAATCCGCCGGTGATGTACATGTCCTTGAGCCGGTCGGTGATCTTCAGGTAGCCGCGCTCGTCGACGACGCCGATGTCGCCGGTGTGCAGCCAGCCGTCGGCGTCGATGGCCTCGGCGGTGGCCTCGGGATCGTCGAGGTAGCCGAGCATCACGTTGGGGCCGCGCAGCAGCACCTCACCGGCCTCGGACAGGCGCAGTTCGAAGTCGGCGATCGGGCCGCCGCAGGTGTTGGCGATGGTGGCGGCGTCGTCCTCGGGGCGGCACATGGTGCCGAAACCGGCCGACTCGGACAGGCCGTAGGCGGTGATGACCACCTCGAAGTCGAGGTCGTCGCGCATCCGCTCGATCAGCACCACCGGCACCGTCGCCGCGCCGGTCACCGCCACGCGCAGCGAGGACAGGTCGCGCGCGTCGCGCTGGGGATGCTCGAGGATGGTCTGGTAGATCGTCGGCGGGCCGGTCAGCACGGTGATCCGCTCGGACTCGATCAGCGCGAGCGCGGCGGGCACGTCGAAGGTGGCCTGCGGGACGATGGTGGCCCCGGTGACCAGGCAGGCGAGGATGCCCGCCTTGTAGCCGAAGTTGTGGAAGAACGGCGGGATCATCAGGTAGCGATCGCCCGCGCGCAGGGTCGAGCACTCGACCCAGCCGCGCACGACGCCCAGCGCCTGCCGGTGCGCGACGAGCGTGCCCTTGCTGCGGCCGGTGGTGCCGGAGGTGAACAGGATGTCGGAGATGTCGTCGGGGGAGACGGCGTTCGCCCGCTCCTCGCCCGCCTCGGCGGTCACGGTCGCCGCCAGCTCGAGCAGCGCCGACCAGCTCAGCGACCCGTCGTCGACGGCGGATTCGCCCTCGACCGGGATCACCACGACGGTGCCGATCTTCAGCTCCGGCGCGGTCTCGCGCAGTTCGGCGGCGCGATCGCGGCCGAGGAACGACCCGGCGACGAACAGCGCCTTGGCGTCCACCCGGACCAGCACATCGGCCGCCTCGGCGGCGACATAGCGGGTGTTGAGCGGTACCAGCGCGGCGCCGACCGAGTGCGCGGCCAGCGCGGCCACCACCCAGTGATGGGTATTGGGCGCCCACATCGCGACCCGGTCGCCGCGGTCGATCCCGCGGGCGATCAGGGCGCGCGCCGCGATCCGTACCTGGTCGAGCAGGTCGGACCAGGTCAGGCGGGTCGCGCCGTCGATCAGGGCCGGCTCGTGCGGATGCGCCGCGGCGACGTCTCGCAGAGCCTGCGGGGTGGTCTGTGCAGGGGTTGTCACGGGGTCCTCACCAATCGGCTAACAAAGCAAGTGCTTGGTAGGTTATCCTATCGCCGTGGGCGTGATCCAGACCTCAGATTCCGATACCGCGACCTCCGACGCGGAGTTTTGCGCGGAAATACGCGACTGGCTGGCCGAAAACCTGGCCGGAGAGTTCCGTGACCTGCGCGGCACCGGTGGCCCGGGGCGCGAGCACGAGTTCTTCGAAGAGCGGCTGGCCTGGGACCGGCACCTCGCCGCGGCGGGGTGGACCTGCCTCGGCTGGCCGGTCGAGTGGGGCGGCCGCGGTGCCAGCGTGCGCCAGCAGGTCATCTTCCACGAGGAGTACGCGAAGGCCGACGCGCCCGCGCGCGTCTCGCACGTGGGTGAGGAACTGCTCGGCCCGACGCTGCTGGCCTTCGGCACCGAAGAACAGAAGAAGCGATTCCTGCCGGGCGTGCGCTCGGTCGGCGAGCTGTGGTGCCAGGGCTACTCCGAGCCGGGCGCGGGCTCCGACCTGGCCGCGGTGAGCACCACCGCGCGCCTGGACGGCGACCGCTGGGTGATCAACGGCCAGAAGATCTGGACCTCGCTCGCGCACGTCGCCGACTGGTGCTTCGTCATCGCGCGCACCGAGAAGGGGTCGAGCAGGCACAAGGGCCTGTCCTACCTGCTGGTCCCGATGAACCAGCCGGGCATCGAAGTGCGCCCGATCGAACAGCTCACCGGCACCTCCGAATTCAACGAGGTGTTCTTCGACGACGCCGTCACCGAGGCCGGTCTGGTGGTCGGCGAGCCGGGCGACGGCTGGCGCATCGCCATGGGCACGCTGACCTTCGAGCGCGGCATCTCCACGCTCGGTCAGCAGATCCGCTTCGCCCGTGAGCTCGCCGACATCGAGGCGCTGGCCCGGCGGACCGGCGCGGCCGACGACCCGCTGATCGCCGAGCGCATCGACAACGCCTGGGTCGGCCTGCGGGTCCTGCGCGCGCACGCGCTGCGCACCATGAGCGAGGACGTCGACGACGCCGGTGGCGCGTCGGTCTCGAAGCTGTTGTGGGGCAACTGGCATCGCGGGCTCGGCGAGCTCGCCATGGCGGTGCAGGGCGCCGCCGGGCTGGTCCTCGGTCCCGACGACATGACCGCATGGCAGCGGCTGTACCTGTTCAGCCGCGCCGACACGATCTATGGAGGTTCGAACGAAGTGCAGCGCAACATCATCGCCGAGCGTGTGCTCGGCCTGCCGCGGGAGGCCCGCCCGTGACCGGTCCGCTCTCCGTCCCGCCCCCGTCCATCCCCGGCCACGGCCTGCTGACCGGCCGCAAGGCCGTCATCACCGCCGCGGCGGGCACCGGCATCGGCTCGGCCACCGCGCGCAGGCTCCTGGAAGAGGGCGCTGACGTCGTCGTCTCCGACTGGCACGAGCGCAGGCTCACCGAGACCGCCGAGCTGCTCGCCAAGGAGTTCCCCGAGCGCAAGGTCGGCGCGGTGGTCTGTGACGTCCGCGACACCGCGCAGGTGAACCAGCTGCTCACCGATGCCGCCGCCGAACTCGGCCGGATCGACGTCATGGTCAACAACGCGGGCCTCGGCGGCGAGACGCCGGTGGTCGACATGACCGACGAGCAGTGGGATCAGGTCCTCGACATCACGCTCACCGGCACCTTCCGCTGCACCCGTGCCGCGCTCGGGTACTTCCGGTCGGCGGGCCACGGCGGCGTGATTGTCAACAATGCCAGCGTGCTCGGCTGGCGCGCGCAGCACGGCCAGGCGCACTACGCTGCCGCCAAGGCCGGCGTGATGGCGCTGACCAGGTGCAGTGCGGTCGAGGCCGCCGAGTTCGGGGTGCGGATCAACGCTGTCGCGCCGAGCATCGCGCGGCATCCGTTCCTGGACAAGGTCAGCTCGACCGAGCTGCTCGACGCCCTGAGCGAGCGGGAGGCCTTCGGCCGCGCCGCCGAGCCGTGGGAGATCGCCGCGACGATCGCCATGCTGGCCAGCGACTACACCTCGTACCTGACCGGCGAGGTGGTCTCGGTGAGCAGTCAGCGCGCATGACGAGCGGGCGCCCGGGTGCGGAGTTTCCAGAAACCAAGCAAGTGCTTGGTTGTAGGATGACGTCGTGACCGCATCCGACACCGTGAAACGTTCTCGCCGCGCCGAACTCCTCGACCTCGCCGCGAACCTGTTCGCCGAGCGCGGGTTGCGCGCCACCACGGTGCGCGACATCGCCGACTCGGCAGGCATCCTGTCCGGCAGTCTCTACCACCATTTCGACTCCAAGGAGTCGATGGTCGACGAGATCCTGCGCGGCTTCCTCGACGACCTGTTCGGCCGCTACCGCGAGATCGCGGCCGCCGGGTTGAGCTCGCGAGCGACCTTGGAAGCCTTGGTGATCGCCTCCTACGAGGCCTTCGACCGGCACCACGCCGCGGTCGCCATCTACCAGGCCGAGGCCAAGAACCTGCGCGACGTCGAGCGGTTCGGCTACATCCGCGACTTCAACACCGAGTTCCGCGAGCTGTGGCACAAGGTGCTGGCCGCCGGTGTGTCCGACGGCAGCTTCCGCCCCGAACTCGACGTCGAACTGGCGTTCCGCTTCCTGCGCGACACCGTGTGGGTCGCGGTCCGCTGGTACACCCCCGGTGGCCCGATCACCGTGCAAAGCCTTGCTCAGCAATATCTCACCATCGTGCTCGACGGGCTGACCGTGCCCGGGAGCACCGCGAAATAGGAGTTCCATCATGACCGCATCCGCCGAGCGCCGCCCCTACGCCCCGTTGCGGGAGGCCTATGTGATCGATGCGGTGCGTACCGCGGTCGGCAAGCGCGGTGGCGCGCTGGCCGAGGTGCACTCCGCCGATCTCGGCGCGGCCGCGCTGCGTGGTCTCGTCGAGCGCACCGGCATCGACCCGGCGATCGTCGACGACGTGATCGTCGGCTGCGTCGACAACCTCGGCCCGCAGGCGGGCAACATCGGCCGCACCATGTGGCTGGTCGCCGGCTACCCCGAGGAGGTGCCCGGCGTCACCGTCGACCGGCAGTGCGGTTCCAGCCAGCAGGCGATCAACTTCGGCGCGCAGGCCATCATGAGCGGCACCGCCGAGGTCATCGTGGCAGGCGGCGTGCAGAACATGAGCGCCATCCCGATCGGCGCCGCCATGCTCGCGGCCAAGCCGTACGGCTTCGAGTCCTCGTTCATCGGCGCGAAGGGCTGGGACTCGCGCTACGGCACCGGCGAGGTCTCCCAGTTCAAGGGCGCCGAGATGATCGCCGAGAAGTGGGACATCAGCCGCGAGGACATGGAGCGCTGGGCGCTGCAGAGCCACGAGCGCGCCAAGGCCGCCATCGCCGAGGGCCGCTTCGACAACGAGATCGTGCCGGTCGGCGACTTCACCGTCGACCAGGGTCCGCGCGAGACCAGCCTGGAGAAGATGGCCTCGCTGCAGCCGCTGTCGGAGGGCAGCCCGCTCACCGCGGCGGTCGCCAGCCAGATCTCCGACGGTGCCAGCGCGACGCTGCTCGCCTCGGAGTGGGCGGTCAAGGAGTACGGCCTCACCCCGCGCGCCCGCATCCATCACGTGAGCGCGCGCGGCGCCGACCCGATCTTCATGCTCAGCGCGCCGATCCCGGCGACCCAGTGGGCGCTGGAGAAGACCGGCCTGACCATCGACGACATCGACGTCATCGAGATCAACGAGGCCTTCGCGCCCGTGGTCCTGGCCTGGATCAAGGAGATCGGCGCCGATCCGGCGAAGGTGAACGTCAACGGCGGCGCGATCGCGCTCGGTCACCCGCTCGGCGCGACCGGCGCCAAGCTGTTCGCCACGCTGCTCAACGAGCTGGAGCGGGTGAACGGTCGCTACGGCCTGCTCACCATCTGCGAGGGTGGCGGCACGGCGAACGTGACGATCATCGAGCGGCTGGACGCGGACAAGTAGTTCCGGGCGAAGTCCGGTGGTCCTCGGCGGATTCCGCCGGGGACCACACCTCGTTCACCACCAATAGGTCACGACATCCCAGCGTTGGAGTGTCCCGGGGAAATCGCAATGGGCCCAGGACTGCTGGCCATCCCACGCGATCGGGCCGCGGCGTTCGTAGGTGGCCCAGCTGCTGCCGAACCAGCCCCACCAATGCCTGCATTCGATCCGCACCTGATGCCGGACCGGCCAATAGCACTGTGAGTACGCCGACGTGTTGTTGATCGGATACGCCGAGCATCCCGACGGACCCCATTGCGCCTGTACCGGCGCCGCACCCATCACCACCCCCGCGCCGAGCAGCATCGCCGCCGACGCGCTGACCACCATCTTCTTGCCGAGCTTTATCATCTCCTACCTCCCACCGAGCGTGGGGGCACGACGCCCCGACCTGTGACAGGGCCTCCGCGCATCTCGTGCTCCGACGGCGCCACATCCGCGAAACCGTCCTTACGTGACTTACATCACATTCCGGGCGGTCGGTGTTACCGCTGTCGGCCGCCGGGCGGCTGTCGTACCCCCGGCCTACGATGGGTCGGGTGAAGGTGCTCGGTGCGTGCCCGCTCGATTGCCCCGACGCGTGCTCGTGGGTGGTGACCGTCGAGGACGGCGCGGCCACCGCGCTGCGGGGGAACAAGGAGCACCCGGTGACCCGGGGCGCCTTGTGCGTCAAGGTCAATCGCTATCTGGAGCAGGTCGGCTCGCCCGACCGGCTGCGCTATCCGCTGCGCCGGGTCGGGCCCAAGGGCTCGGGCCGCTTCGAGCGGATCAGCTGGGACGACGCGCTCGACGAGATCGCCACCCGGCTCACCGGCATCATCGACGAATTCGGCGGCGAGGCGATCTGGCCGTTCCACGGCACCGGCAGCCTCGGCTACCTCCAGGGCCTCGAGGGCTATCCCGGTCGCCGGATGTTCAACGTGCTCGGTGCCTCGCACCACGCCGCGACGATCTGCTCGGTCGCCGGCGGCGCCGGCCTGCGCTACACGCTCGGTACCTCCGGCGGCATGGATCCCGAGGACTTCGCGAAGTCGGAGCTGATCCTGCTGTGGGGCACCAACCCGCTCACCTCCGGGCACCACCTGTGGAAGTTCGTCCAGGACAGCGGCGCCTACCTGGTGTCGATCGATCCGGTGCGCACCAAGACCTCCGAGCGTTGCGACGAGCACATCGCGCCGCTGCCCGGCACCGACGCCGCGCTCGCGCTCGGGCTGCTGCACGTCATCGTCTCGCTCGGCGCGCAGGACGAGCGCTTCCTCGCCGAGCACACCGAGGGCTGGCCCGAATTCCGCGACCGCGTCCTGGAATTCACCCCGGAGCGCACCGCGGCGATCACCGGCGTGCCGCGGGAGCGGATCGTCGCACTCGGTGAGCGGATCGCCCGCACCAGGCCGACCGCCATCCGCGCCTCCCAGGGGATGCAGCGGCACGCGGGCGGCGGTATGGCCCTGCGGGTGCTGGCCTGCCTGCCCGGCGTCACCGGTGACTGGGCGATTCCCGGTGGGGGACTGCACTATTCGACCAGCGGCCATTTCCGGCTCGACGACGCCGCGCTGGTCCGCGACGACCTGCTGCCGCACCCGGTCCGCACCCTGTCGATGACCCGGCTCGGCGAAGCCCTGCTCGAGACCGAAAACCCGCCGGTGAAGGCGCTGTTCGTGATCGGCGCGAATCCGGTCGGTTCCAACCCCGACCAGCGCCGGGTGATCGAAGGGCTCGCCCGCGAGGACCTGTTCACCGTCGTGCTCGAGCACTTCGGCACCGACACCGTCGACTACGCCGACATCGTGCTGCCCGCCACCATGCAGCCCGAACACCTCGACGTGATCGCGGGCTACGGCCACCTCTACCTGGTCTGGAACGAACCCGCCGTCGCGCCGCCGGGCGAATGCCTGTCCACCACCGAGACCTTCCGCAGGCTCTCGCGCCGCCTCGGTCTCACCGAACCGGCGCTCTACGACTCCGACGAGGAACTGGCCAGGCAACTGCTGAAGGGCCACGACCTGGACCGGCTCCGCGCCGACGGCTTCCTGAAGATCCAGCCCGGCTCGGTCCCGGCGGGCAAGCTCCAATTCGTCTCGGCGCGTGCCGAACTGGCTGGCCACGATCCGCTGCCGGACTACACGCCACCGGCCGATGAGGGCGACGGGCTGGTCCTGATCTCCGCCGCCTCGCACTACTTCCTGAACACCTCCTTCGGCGGCAACCCCGAATTGCGCCGCCGGGCGGGCGAATCCACCATCACGCTGCATCCCGACGACGCCGCCGCCCGCGGCATCGCCGACGGCGAGCCGGTCCTGGTGTCCAACGCGCGCGGGTCGTTCGAGGCCGTGGCCGAGGTGTCGGATCGGGTCCGGCCGGGCGTCGCGGGTACCACGAAGGGCCGCTGGGCCAAGTTCACCAACGGCGCCACCGTCAACGCGACCATCGCCGAACGGGATTCGGACTACGGCGGCGGCGCCGTCTTCCACGACAACCGGGTCGAGGTACGTCCGCGCTGATCCGGGTGGTCGGCGCGCGGGCATGCTGGTGCTGTCCGGCCCGAGGTGCCACGCTGGACCGAGCCATGAACGGCGACGAAGGGATGACAGCGATGCCTCAGTACCTCGGCCGGGCCGCGATCGTGGCGGCAGCGGCAGGTGGCCTGCTCCTCGGCACGACGGTGACCGCCTCGGCCGCCACCACCCTGGCCCCCACCTACACGCTGGCCACCGGCTGGACCTGCGCGGGCCAGGTCGACGGCACCGCCATTCCCGGTCCCAGCGACTACAGCGGGCCCGGCGAAGCCGCGGTCTACCTGCGCGGCACCTTCTGGAGCGCGACGCCGGGTTCGCACGAGAGCGGCTGCTCCGTGACAGCCACCGTCGACTGGCGCAATCTCGACACCGGCGCGAGCGGCTCGACCGCGACCGTCGTCGCCGGCGGCCCCGCGGGCCAGACCGGCCCCGCGGTCGGCGTGCTCCTGCCCACCGGGCCCGGCCGGATCGAGGCGACCGTGCGGACCACGCCGCTGGCGCATCTGCCCGGCACCACGCAGTTCACCGTCTTCGCGCCCTGAGTCGAAAAGAGCACCGGACCCGGGCGCACCTCGTGAGTGCGGCACCGGGTCCGGTGTTCGATCGCCCCATGGTGACCGACGGTTGGCTCTGGGCCGTCGATCGGGGGCGAGCTTGTGGTGGGAGCCGGGTACGGCTCCGGGTCAGTGGGCCTCGGCGGCCGGCTCGGTGGTCAGTGCCGAGACGGCCGCGATCCGGGCGACGGCGTCGGCGACGATTCCGTCGATCAGCTCGGCCACGGTCGGCAGGCTGTCGATGATGCCGGTGACCTGGCCCGCGGGCAGCACGCCCGCGTCGGTGCGGCCCTCGACGAGGCCGGCCTTGGTCAGCATCGCCGAGTTCGCCGCCATCACGACCTGGGACCAGCTGAGGTCCTTGGTCTTGCGCATGGCGAGACCGTCGCGCATGATCGTCGACCACTTCATGCCGGTCATGGACTTGAACTTGGCCGCGTTGCCGACCGCCGCGGACAGTCCGCGCCAGCCGCCGGAATGCTCCAGCTTGTCGACAAGTTCGGTGTTCAGCATCCGGTGCGGCATGCCGTCGACCTTCACCGAGACCACCGTGTCCTGCAGGCCGCGCGCCAGGTACTCCTGCTTCACGGCCTCGGGGACGGTGCTCTCCTGGGTGAGCAGGAAGCGGGTGCCCATCGCGACACCGGCCGCGCCGTAGGACAGCGCGGCGGCCAGGCCGCGCCCGTCGAAGAAGCCGCCCGCCGCGACCACCGGGATGTCGACGGCGTCGAGCACCGACGGCAGCAGCAGCGTGGTGGCGACCGGGCCGGTGTGCCCACCGCCCTCGCCGCCCTGCACGATCACCGCGTCGGCGCCCCAGGAGGCCACCTTCACCGCGTGCTTGGCGGCGCCGATCGACGGAACCACCACCACACCGGCGTCTTTCAGCTTGGCGATGAGGTCCTTCTTCGGCGCGAGCGCGAAGGAGGCGACCTTGACCTGCTCGCGGATGAGCAGGTCGATGCGCTCGGTGGCGTCGGTCGCGTCGGCGCGGATGTTCACGCCGAACGGCTTGGCGGTGAGCGACTTGGTCTTGGCGATCGCCGCCTCGAGCTCCTCGAAGGTCATCGTGGCCGAGGCCAGGATGCCGAGGCCGCCCGCGTTGGCGGTGGCCGCGACCAGGCGCGGACCGGCGACCCAGCCCATGCCGGTCTGCACGACCGGATGCTCGATGCCGACCAGCTCCGTCAGCGGAGTCCGCAGCCGCGCGCTCACGCCGCCACTTCCTTCTCCCGGAAGCCCTTGGGATCGAGCACGGTACGGATGATCCGCAGCTCTTCCTCATTGGGCAGCCGGGTCTCGCCCGCGGTACCCAGCTCGGCGACCTCGAAGGAGGTGTTCTCGGCGACCTCGTCGGCGCTCACGCCCGGGTGCAGCGACAGCGCGCGCAGGGTGTGGTCGGGGCCGTTGAAGTCGAACACGCCCAGGTTGGTCACCACGCGGTGCAGGTGGTGGAACCGGTAGGCCGGGTTCTCGGGATCGATGCGGTCGTAACCGATGCCGGAGATGATGTCGACCTGATCGACGAACACCCGCTTGTTGTGCCGGGGCACGAAGTAGCTGGTGGCGTGGTTGATGGTGTTGCCCGGCGCGCCGCGCACACCGAACATCTGCCGGGTCGGCTGCTGCAGCGGACCGAAGGCCGACAGGTTCTGGTTGCCGAACCGGTCGATCTGGTTGGCGCCCATCACCACGTGCCGACGGCCGGAGGCGACCACGTCGAACACCTTGGAGAACGGAATCCAGCCCTCGACCGGGGCTTTCGCGCCGATCGCCGGAACCTCGGCGAAGAACAGCGCCTCGCCGTCGGACAGCAGCAGATCGGGCTCGAAGGTGAGCCGGGCCAGCCGGGCACCGATGGTGGTGACCGTCGACATCGGGCTCGCCATGATCTCGCCCGCTCCGCGGAAGATCTCCGCGGCGGCGACGACGCAGATCTCGGCACGGGTAATGCTCATAGCTTCTGCTCCTCGGCAAAGGCGGTGACAGCGGCCTGGTACTCGTCCTCGGAGACATCCAGGTAGCGAGCCTTGAACTCGGCCCACGACTCGGGAGTCGCCGCGGCGGCCACATAGTGCTTCTGGAACTTCTCGTCGCGGCCGTAGCTGCCGGAGAAGGTGAAGTGCGCGCCGCCGGGCGATTCGACGACGCCGTCGACAAGCATGCGGTTGAGGATGATCGACTGCTGCGGAACGGCTTTCACCAGTTCCTCGGTCTCGACGATGCGATCCACCGAGACGTAGCGCCGTTCGGCGGCCAGGCAGTAGAGGTCGTCGAAGTACGGGTCGACGCCGGTGTAGGCGGCATTGCCGTGCTTGTCGGCCAGATCCAGGTGCACGAAGGCGGCGTCGAGGTTCAGCGCCGGCATGGCGACGAGCGTCTCGGTCCGGCCGTCGGCGGCCGGGTACGGCGACTGGACCGTCGCCAGCTCGCCGTCCCAGAAGTCGATGACCGCGGAGCCCAGACCGGCCCGGATCGGCAGGAACGGCAGCCGGGCGGCCGCGGCCTGCAGACCGCACTTGACCATGCCCTCGTCCATCTCGCGCACGGTGATCGCGCCCTCGGTGCGCGCCTTGGCGAACCACGGATCGTAGAAGGGCGCCGAATCCAGCGAGACGAAGCCGTAGTACGCCTTGCGCACCTTGCCCGCCGAGCACAGCAGGCCCAGGTCGGGGCCGCCGTAGGTGACCACGGTCAGATCGGTGACGTCCGAGCGCAGCAGCGCGCGGACCAGCGCCATCGGCTTGCGCCGGGAACCCCAGCCGCCGATGCCGATGGTCATGCCGCTGCGCAGCTCGCCGACGACCTCGTCGAGCGTCATTCTCTTGTCGCGCATGGCGTCTACTTCTCCTTCTTCTGCGCGGCGAGATCGTCGTCGAAACGCGCCCGGATCTCATCGGCGACGCCGGCGAGGTTGAGCTCCATGGTGAAGCCCTGCTCGTAGCGGTAGGAGCGGTGCACGTCCTGCACGTCGATGCCGTTGAGCGCGCGCTTGGCGGCCCGGATCACGCGGCCGTCCTTGTTCGCGATGTTCTTGGCGACCTCCATGGCCGCGGCGTCGAGTTCGGCGCGCGGCACCACCTGGTACACCGAGCCGTAGTGGTGCAGCTGCTGGGCGGTGAGCTTGCCCGCGGTGTAGAACATGGTCCGCATCAGGTGCTGGGGGACCAGCCTGGCCAGGTGGGTGGCCGCGCCGAGCGCACCACGGTCCACCTCGGGCAGGCCGAAGGTGGCGTCGTCGGAGGCGATGATCACATCCGAGTTGCCGACCAGGCCGATGCCGCCGCCGAGGCAGAAGCCGTTGACGGCGGTCACCACGGGGACCTCGCAGTCGTAGACGGCCGCGAAGGCGTCGAAGCAGCCGTGGTTCGCGCGGATCAGCGCGGTGTGGCCGGTGTCGGCGTTCATCTCCTTGATGTCGACGCCGGCGTTGAAGCCGCGGCCCTCGGCCCGCAGCACGACCACCCGGGTCTCCGGATTACGCCCGGCCGCCCGGACGGCGTCGGCCAGGGCGAACCAACCGTCGGACGGTAGTGCGTTGACCGGCGGGTAGTCGACAGTGACGACTTCGACGCCCTCGGTTTCGGTGTGACGGTTTATCCCCATCGCAAGTCCCATCGTGCGCGCCTCGGCGAACCCGAGACAAAGCAAGCAATTGCTTGGTAGGTTAGCACGGTGGCTGTAGAAATCGACCTTTCCGAGCAGATCGTTCTGGTGACAGGCGGAGTCCGCGGTGTCGGCGCCGGTATCAGCCGGGCCTTCCTCGCCGCGGGCGCGACCGTGCTGACCTGCGCGCGCAGGCCCGCCGACGAACCGATCACGGTGGGGGATCGCGGCACCGAACACCTCACCTGCGATGTGCGTGACCCCGACGCCGTCGCCGCGATGTTCGCCGAGATCGTCGCCAGGCACGGCCGGATCGACCATGTGGTGAACAACGCGGGCGGTGCCCCGTTCGCGATGGCCGACGCCGCGAGCCCCAAGTTCCACGCCAAGATCGTGGAGCTGAATCTGCTCGCGCCGCTGCTCATCTCGCAGCAGGCCAACGCGGTCATGCAGAAGCAGGACGCGGGCGGCTCGATCGTGATGATCACCAGTGTCAGCGGGCACCGGCCGTCGCCGGGCACCGCCGCCTACGGCGCCGCCAAGGCGGGCCTGGACAACCTGGCCACCTCGCTGGCCGTCGAATGGGCGCCCAAGGTGCGGCTCAACTCGGTGGTCGTCGGCCCGGTGGAGACCGAGCTCAGTCACCTGCACTACGGCGACGCCGACGGCGTGGCGGCCGTGGCGCGGACGGTGCCGCTCGGCCGTCTCGCCAACCCCGCCGACGTGGGCAACGCCGCGCTGTTCCTGGCCTCCCCGCTCGCCGCGCACGTCAGCGGCGCCACCCTGCTCGTCCACGGCGGCGGCGAACGCCCGGCCTTCCTGGACGCCGCCAACGCCAACCACTAGACCCACCGATAGACACAGGAGCTTTCACATGGACGACCAGCAGTTGATCTGCGCGGGCCGCACCGTCATCGTCACCGGCGCAGGCCGCGGGATCGGCCGCGCGCACGCGCTGGCCTTCGCCGCGGCGGGCGCGAAGGTGGTGGTCAACGATGTCGGCACCGCGCTCGACGGCGCCGCGACCACCGAGACCCCGGCCCAGCAGGTGGTCGACGAGATCGTCGCCGCCGGTGGCGAGGCCGTCGCCAACTACGACGACGTCGCCGACTGGGACGGCGCCCGCAACCTGATCCGGCAGGCCGTCGACACCTTCGGTGGTCTGGACGTGCTGGTCAACAACGCCGGCTTCGTGCGCGACCGGATGCTGGTCAACCTGGGTGAGGACGAGTGGGACGCGGTGGTCCGCGTGCACCTCAAGGGCCACTTCGCCACCATGCGGCACGCGGCCGAGTACTGGCGTGGCGAGGCCAAGGCCGGTCGTCCGGTCGACGCCCGCGTCATCAACACCAGCTCCGGCGCCGGTCTGCAGGGCAGCGTCGGCCAGGGCAACTACGGCGCGGCCAAGGCGGGCATCGCCGGTCTCACCCTCACCGCTTCGGCCGAGTTCGGCCGCTACGGCGTGACCGTGAACGCCATCGCGCCCGCCGCCCGCACCCGGATGACCGAGACGGTCTTCGCCGACACCATGGCCGCCCCCGACGCGGGCTTCGACGCCATGGCGCCGGAGAACATCTCCCCGCTCGTCGTGTGGCTCGGCAGCACCGAGTCGGCGGGCGTGACCGGCCGGATGTTCGAGGTCGAGGGCGGAAAGGTGGCGCTCGCGCAGGGCTGGCGCCACGGCGCCCCGGTCGACCGCGGTGCCCGCTGGAACCCCGCCGAACTGGGTCCGGTGGTGGCCGAACTGATCGAGAAGAGCACTCCGCCGGAGCCGGTGTACGGCGCATAGCAAACTCTATGAGCGCAGGCCGGGGAAACCTCCCCGGCCTGCGCTTATGGCATGTCACACACGTTCAGGGGGCTGGACGACTCTTGCTCTCTTCTGCGTGGAATCAGGGGTGGGTTTACTATGGGCTACTGTTCGTCGATCCCGGAATGTGTCGCGACCGGGGGTAATGCTGCGCTGAAAAACTAAGGGGATGACAAGCGCATGGCCGTTGGTCGCATCTTGCGCGTACTTGCCGCTGCGAGCGTGCTGGCCGGTTCCGCTCTACTGGGGCCGGCGGTAGTCGCCGTCGCCGCACCGGAGAAACCGCCGACGCCCGCCGCGCAGGCGCCGGGGAGCGGCAGCAGCGGCCAGGACGACAACGGTCCGAACAACGGTGGTCAGAACACCGGCAAGCCCACCGAACTGCGCCTCCCCAGCGGTTCCGGTGCAGGCACTCAGGGCAACGACAACGGTCAGAGCGGCGCCGACGGCACCACCGGGCCCGGCCCGGCCGATCCGCAGCACCCCTCGGGTGCGCCGGTCGCCGGCGAGGGCGAGTGGCAGCCGCTGACCATCCCCGGCCAGGTCGCCCAGGACATCCCCAAGAAGGAAGTCGCCGGTTCCGGTTCCGCCGCGGGTTCCGCGGCCGCCGGTTCGGCGGCGGGCTCGGCGGCCGCGGGCGCGGTCCTCGGTACGGGCTCGGCCGGTCTCGGCCTGCTGCTCGGTTCCGGTTCGGCGGGTGTCGGCGCGATTCTCGGCACCGGGTCGGCGGGCGTCGCCGCGGTCCTCGGTACCGGCTCGGCGGGGGCGGGCGCGATCCTCGCGACCGGTTCGGCCGGTGCGGCCGCGGTCCTCGGTACGGGTTCGGCCGGTGCGGCCGCGGTGCTCGGCACCGGTTCGGCCGCCGTCGGCTCGGCCGCGGCGGGCACCGGGTCCGCCACCCTCGGCCTCGGCTCCGCGCTACTCGGCACCGGTTCGGCGGCGGTGGGCTCGGCCGGTATCGGTTCGGCCGCCGTCGGCTCCGCGGGCGTCGGTTCGGCCGCGGTCGGTTCGGCTGCCGTCGGTTCCGCCGCGGTCGGCTCCGCCTCCCCGCTGCTGTTGCTGCTGCTGCTCCAGGTCCCTTCCGTCCCGGCCGCGCCGGCCCTGCCCTCGATCGCGATTCCGCCCGCGCCCGGCGCGCCGTCGGTCTCCGCCCCGAATATCGCTGTGGCGGCACCGGTTCCGGCGGCAGCTCCGCCCGCCGTCGAAGCGCCCGCCGCGCCGCCCGCGGCCGCCGCGCCGGCGCCCGCCGCGAAGCCGAACCCCGAGTTCAAGCCGACCAGCGACAACAGCGGTCTGCCCGAACCGAAGCTGCTGTCGGTGATCGGCGGCCTGATCGCGTTGACCCTGGCCGGAACCGGTTCGGGCGCAGTGAGTTTCCAAGGTGCCGCGGCCGCCCAAGCACGGGTGAACGCGGCGCGTGCCGAATTCTTCGGACCGAGGTCGTGAGGGGATCTTCGATGAGCAAGAGCAAGACCCAGAGCACCTCCCGGTCCTATCGCCGCGTCGCCGCCGCCGTCGACGCGGTGTGCGCGGTCGCCGCCGACTCCGACGCGACCACCCTCGATGAGGTGGTCGCGGCGATCTCGCTGGAGCGGCAGCGCGAAATCGAGATCACCAGCGCGCAATTGGGCCCTGGCGTGTGCGGCCAGCGCCGGTTCTACCCGGAACGCGACATCATCGTCCTGGCCGACGCCCTGCCGAGCCGGGATCACACCCTCGCGCACGAACTCGGCCACATCGTCTTCGACCACGAAGGTGCCCCCGCGGTGGAGACGACGCTCGAGGTCAGCGACGACCTGATCGCCTACATGCTCAGTCAGCGCGCCCACGCGCAGATCGTCGACGACGGCGCCGACGATCTCGCCGAGTGGGAGGCCGAGACCTTCGCGGCCATGCTCATGACCCGGCTGCGCGTCTTCAACAACCGGGGCGCAGGCGTCTCGGTCCTTCGATTCGATGAGGCACTCGGATGACACTCTGGTTGACAGCCCTGCTGGTCTGGGTTGCCGCGGGTGCGCGAGTGGGTCGCGTGCTGGTGAAGCCCGCGACGACCGCCCGCGTCGCCATCGTCGTCGCGGTCGCCGCTGTCGCGCTCGCGTCGACCGTCGCGATTCCCGATATCGCGGTGGCCGTCGATAATCTGTTGCCCGGCGGGGTGCGTAGCGGGTGGTTGTCCACCGGCATCGTGGATTCGGCGTGGATTCTGTTCACCACCGCCACCTCGGTGGTCGCCTCGGCCGCGTGGCCGGTGGTCTCGCGGCGCAATCTGCGCCAGATCGCGATGGTGGTCTACGGCATCGGCGCGCTCGCCATCGCGATCACGCTGGGGTGGTCGTTCACCTTCGGCTGGATCGTTGTCGCGCTCGGCGCGGTGTTCATCGTGACCACCGGTCTGCGCAACCTGGACTGGACCACCCTGGGTCGCGGCATCGCGATCTACACGGCGGGAACGGCTTTGGTCGCCGTGCTCGCGGTCGCCAACGCCGGCCGCGCCTTCCAGCACGCCGAGCCGTCCCCGCCCGGCGAGCCGACCTGGGGCTGGCAGGCCTGGGAGATCGCGAGCCTGCTGATCGCGTTCGGCGCGGTATCGATCGTGGTCGAGTTGTGGTGGCGGGCCCGGATTCTGCTGCGCCGGATCCGGCCGTTGCACAAACTGATGGTCGGCCGCTTCCCCGATGTGGTCGCGCCCGAGCAGAACGCCACGTCGACGCAGCTCAAGGCCTCCGACCACGTGGCCCAGGTGATGGACGCGCTGTACCTGCTCTCCGGCAGCGGCATCGTCATCCCGGCGGCGGGCGAGCCGCCCGCGTCGGTACCGGAGCGGGCCGCGGTCGTCGCCGAGTGGGTGCGAGATCCGTTGGGGGACTTGTTCGTCGACGCGCGCTGGATCGCGCCCCCGCCCGGGGTGAGTCCGCGCGGCTGGGTGCTGGCGATCGCCTCCGAGTACGACTCGGCGGTCGCCGCCGCCGGCGCCGCGCCGAAGAGCGCCGCCGCTTCGAGCTGAAACGAGTACAGAGAACGGGCCTGAGCTGGTGGATCACACCGTCTCAGGCCCGTTCACTGTGCACGTATCCGTCTGTCACGGCCGGTCCCAGGACACCATCAGGTGCGTCAGGCCGACCGCTCTGTGGTTCCTATTCCGTTCCGTCCGGCGGAATTTCGGGCAAACCTTCGCTCGCCCGCAACTTCTCCGCCATGGAGGTGAGCAAATTCTGTGATTCTTCCGAGAGGTCGAATGCCCTGCTGGACAGTCGACGCAGCCCGTAGCCCTGCAGCTGCGCGAGCAGCTCCAGGTCGTGATCGATCTTGGCCGCGTAGATGTCGTTGAAGAAGTAGTCAGGCTTGACCTTGAAGAACTTCGCCAGGGCGGCCACCGTCTCGTCGGACGGGTTCGTTCGTTGTCCCGACCGCAGCTGCGAGAGATACGGCTTCGAGATCGGATGCCCGGAGGCAGTCAGCGCAGCCGCAACCTCTGCGTTGGTGTGCGGCTTGCGCCCCGGGGGATGCACGGTTTCGAACAGCTTGTTCAGCCGCGCCGCGAAATCAGCCATTGTGAGCCGCCCAATTCCCTTCACTGTACTAACAGTCGTTATCTCGGATACGTATCATTGATATTAGCGGCTCAGTAACTGAAAACCTACGCCTGATTCAGGATTTCTCTACGGTTTCCGACGCTCACCTGCGTGCAGGGGCCGCGACGGTCGCGTTTGCGGGTCACGCCAACGACTCTTGTGGAGCCGGAGGGTGCCCGGGTTCGTGCCCGTCGCGGGGTTCTTCAACCTTGGGTCGATGGTAGCCCAAAGTTAGCTGATGTCTCATGTTCCCCCTCGCCCCCTGGATTGTGTGGCGTACGACACGTTCCGGGCGCCCTGGGATGAATGTTCAACCTGGGCGCCCGGTTTCGGTGATCGTCAGTCTACAGGCGTTCGATGATCGTTCCGGTGGCGAGTGCGCCGCCTGCGCACATGAGCACCATGGCCGTGCCCTTGCCCGTTCGCTCCAGCTCGTGCAAAGCCGTCGTGATGAGCCGCGAGCCGGTGGAGCCGACCGGATGCCCGATTGCGATCGCACCGCCGTTGACATTTACCCGGTCCATGTCCGGCTGATGTACAGAAGCCCACGAAAGTGCGACCGAGGCGAATGCTTCATTGATCTCGAAAAGGTCGATATCCGAAATCTTCATTCCGGAGCGCTCGAGCAGCCGGGTGCACGCCTGCACCGGGCCGTCGAGGTGGAACTCCGGCTCCGCGCCGACGAGCACCTGGGTGCGGATGCGGGCCCGCGGGCGCAAACCCTTGTCGCGCGCGACGGTTTCGTCCATCAGCAGCACGGCGGCGGAGCCGTCGGAGATCTGCGAGGAGGTGCCCGCGGTGTGGATGCCGTCGGCGACGACCGGCTTGAGCGCGGCCAGGCCCTCGAGCGTGGTGGCCCGCAGGCCCTGGTCCCTGGTCATCTCGAACTTCTCGCCGGTGGCGTTGCCCTCGCTGTCGAGCACCGGTGCCGAGACCGGGAGCACCTCGCGGTCGAAGCGCCCCTCGGCCCACGCCTGCGCGGCCAATTGCTGTGAGCGCAAACCGAATCCGTCGATATCGGCGCGGGTGATGCCGCGCCTGCGGGCGATTCGCTCGGCGGCGCCGAACTGGTCGGGCAGGTCGATCGACCACGACGCGGGCCGGCGCGGGCCCGCCTCGGTGCCGACGTTCGCGCCCAGCGGCACCCGGCTCATGGCCTCCACGCCACACGCCATGCCGACGTCGATCGCGCCGGTCGCGATGAGGCCGGCGATGAGGTGGTTGGCCTGCTGGGCCGAGCCGCACTGGGCGTCGATGGTGGTGGCGCCGGTCTGCCAGGGCAGGCCCGCGTGCAACCACGCCACCCGGGTGACGTTGTTGGACTGCTCGCCCGCCTGGGTGACGCAGCCGCCGATCACCTGCTCGACCTCGGCCGGATCGATGCCGGCCCGATCGAGCAGCCCGCGCTGGGCCAGGCCGAGCAGTTCGGCCGCGTGCAGTCCCGAAAGCTGTCCGCGGCGCTTACCGATCGGAGTACGCACGGCCTCGACGATGACGGGTGTGCCCATCTGATTCTCCCTCGTAACTGCAACAAGTTCTGTTCCTGTGCCCAGGGTAAAACCGCGTGGTTCTTCCGTCACGGCAACCCCTGTGCTTGAATGATTGTAGAACGTGTTTCAGTTTGTCGAAGGAGACATCTGGTGGTAGATCCGCGCACCGAACACGCCGGCCCCGGTCACGCGACGGGTACCCGGCCGAACCTGCCGGACGGGTTCGACGTCACCGACCCCGATATCTACGCCGAGCGTGTCCCGGTGGAGGAGTTCGCCGAGCTGCGGCGGGCCGCCCCCATCTGGTGGAATGCGCAGTCGCCCGACGTCGGCGGTTTCCATGACGACGGCTTCTGGGTGGTGAGCAAGCACGCCGACGTGAAGGAAGTGTCGCGACGCAGCGATGTGTTCTCCACCTACGAGAACACCGCGATCCCGCGCTTCAACGACGACATCCAGCGCGAGCAGATCGAGCTGCAGCGATTCGTCATCCTCAACAAGGACGCGCCGGAGCACACCAAGCTCCGCAAGCTGATCGCCAAGGGCTTCACCCCGCGCGCGGTCAACGGCCTGCGCGCCGAGCTGTCGGACCGGGCCGAGAAGATCGTCAAGGCCGCCGCCGAGGCGGGCTCGGGCGACTTCGTCACCCAGGTCGCCTGTGAGTTGCCGCTGCAGGCGATCGCCGAGCTGATCGGCGTGCCGCAGGAAGACCGGATGAAGGTCTTCGAGTGGTCCAACGACATGACCGGCTACGACGATCCCGACAATGTCGACATCGATCCGGTCGCCGCGTCGATGGAACTGCTGGGCTACTCGTACCAGATGGCCGAGGCGCGCAAGGCCAACCCGACCGACGACCTGGTCACCACGCTGATCGAGGCCGACGTCGACGGCGAGGCGCTCACCCCGGAGGAGTTCGGCTTCTTCGTCATCCTGCTCGCGGTCGCCGGTAACGAGACCACGCGCAACGCCATCAGCCACGGCATGGTCGCCTTCATGGAGAACCCCGACCAGTGGGAGCTCTTCAAGAAGGAGCGCCCGTCCACCGCGGTGGACGAGATCATCCGCTGGGCGACCCCGGTCACCTCCTTCCAGCGCACCGCGCTCGAGGACACCGAGCTCGGCGGCGTGCAGATCAAGAAGGGTCAGCGTCTGGTGATGCTGTACCGGTCGGCCAACTTCGACGAGGACGTCTTCGAGAACCCGGAGAAGTTCGACATCATGCGGGCCGACAACCAGCACCTGGCCTTCGGCGGCACCGGCGCGCACTTCTGCGTCGGCGCGAACCTGGCCCGGCTCGAGGTCGACCTGATCTTCAACGCGATCGCCGACCACCTGCCCGACATCACCAAGGTCGCCGACCCCAAGCGCCTGCGCTCGGGCTGGCTCAACGGCATCAAGGAACTGCCGGTCGACTACAAGACCTCCGGGTGCCCGGTAGCGCACTGATATCCCGGAAACGAAACAGCCCCGGACCGAAAGGTCCGGGGCTGTTCTCGTCGGTGCGGTTCAGGACACCTTGCGGGTGGTGGCCATGGCGCGGTCCACCTCCCAGAACGCGCGCAGGGCGGCGATCTTGCCCTCGGCGTCGACCTTGTAGGTGAACACGCCCTCGGCATCGATCACGTGACCCGCCATGGTGGTGCGGATCCTGCCGGTGAAGGCGATCTCGTTGCCGCAGGCGAAGGAGTCCTCGAAGAGGAACTCGATCGACTCGGTCAGCGCGATGGCCTTGTCCCAGAACGCGCCGATCGCCTCGTGACCGCGATGGCCGACGCCCTCGGGGTCGAAACCCGAAGGGCCGACCGGATCTTCGACGATCCCGTCGGTCGCGAACAGGGCGACCCAGGCCGCCCGGTCCCTGGCCCGCACTGCGGCCTGGGAGGCCAGGCCCGCCGCGCGCGCCGAGCGGTCCACCGTTGTCTCGGTCATGACTCGTCCTTCCCGATGATGGGGTCGGCGATGTACTTCGCGGCGAACTTGCGCAGCGAGTCCTGCTTGGCGGCCAGCTCGCCGTCGAAGCCGATGCCGTCGGACAGCCACGGCACCACGATGGTGTCGGTGACGCCGGCGTCGGCCAGATCCTGGTAGCCGTCGCGGCCGAACTTGTCGATGCACACGGCCTGGATCTCGAACGGCACGTCGGACCGGTCGTACTCCGCGCGCAGCTCGCGCAGGCTGGCGATGGTGGTGACCAGGTCGTCGAACTTCATCATCGCCGAGGTCCAGCCGTCACCGATCTTGGCGGCCCGGCGCAGTGCCGGGCCGGTGTGCCCGCCGACATAGAACGGCACCCGCTCGCTCGGCGCCGGGCTGATCTGCAGCTCGTCGAAGTCGAAGAACTCGCCGTGGTACTCGACCATGCCGCCGTCGAGCACCAGCCGGATGATCTCGATCATCTCGTCGACCCGGGCGCCGCGACGGGCGTAGGGAACCCCGCACCACTCGAATTCCTCGGGGGCCCAGCCGATCCCGATGCCGAAGCCGAAGCGGTTGCCCGACATGTTGGCGATCGAGCCGACCTGACGGGCCAGCAGCAGCGGATTGCGCGAGCCGAGCTTGAGGACGTTGGTGTAGAACCGCAGCGTCGTGGTCACCGCGGCCATCGAGGCCGCGGCGATCAACGGGTCGACCCACGGCGTCTCCGGACCCCAGAACCGGCTGCCGTCCGGGGTGTACGGGTAGTCGGCCGCCTGGGACTTCATGTAGAACAGCGAGTCGGGCAGGCCGATCGAGGCGAATCCGCATTCTTCGGCCGTCTTGGCCAGCTCGGTGAGCTGGTCGAGCGGGCTCAGTGCGACACCGAGGGTGAACTTCATTCCGGTCGCTCGCTTCCCACGACCCACATCGAGAAGTACTGGGAGCCACCGCCGTACGCGTGGCCCATCGCCTTGCGGGCGTTCTCGACCTGGTAGTCGCCCGCGCGGCCCATGACCTGCTTGGCCGCTTCGGCGAAGCGGATCAGGCCGGAGGCGCCGATCGGGTTGGAGGAGAGCACGCCGCCGGACGGGTTCACCGGAATCCGGCCGCCGATCTCGGTCTCGCCCTTGTCGGTGAGCTTCCAGCCGTCGCCCTCCGCGGCGAAGCCCAGGTTCTCCAGCCACATCGGCTCGAACCAGGAGAACGGCACGTAGATCTCGGCGACGTCGATCTCCTCGAGCGGGTCGGTGATCCCGGCCGACTTCCACAGCGCGGCGGCCGCGTCCCGGCCCGCCTGCGGATTCACCTGGTCGCGGCCCGCGAAGGTGGTCGGCTCGGTGCGCATCGCGGTGCCGTGCACCCAGGCGACCTTCTTGCCCTGGGCCTCGACCACCGCGGCGGCCTCGGCATTGCCGATCACCAGGGCGCAGGCGCCGTCGGAGGACGGGCAGGTCTCGTCGAACCGGATCGGGTCCCACAGCATCTGCGAGGCCAGCACCGATTCCATGGTGATGTCGGGCTGGTGCAGATGGGCGAGCGGGTTCTTGGCGCCGTTGCGCCGGTCCTTCACCGCGACCATCGCGCCGATGTGCGCCGGGGCGTTGGAGCGGCGGATGTAGGAGCGCACGTGCGGGGCGAAGTAGCCGCCCGCGCCCGCGCCGACCGGCATGGTGAACGGCACCGGAATCGACAACGCCCACATGGCGTTCGACTCCGACTGCTTCTCCCACGCGATCGCGAGCACCTTGCCGTGCACGCCGGCCTGCACCAGGTTGGCGGCGACGACACCGGTGGAGCCGCCGACCGAACCGGCGGTGTGCACGCGCAGCAGCGGCTTGCCGACGGCACCGAGGGCCTCGGCGAGATACAGCTCCGGCATCATGACGCCCTCGAAGTAATCGGGCGCCTTGCCGACGACGACGGCGTCGATGTCGTCGATGGTCAGGCCCGCGTCGTCGAGCGCGCGATCGATCGCCTCACGGCACATGCCCGCCATGGACACGTCCGCGCGCTTCGTCACGTGATGAGTTTGGCCGGTGCCGAGCACCGCCGCGGGGAAGCTCATCGTGCCTCCGATTCCAGAACGGCGACCAGGTTCTGCTGCAGCGCGGGGCCGCTGGTCGCATGAGCGAGGGTCCGGTTCGCGCCGCCGGAGATGATGGCGGTGGCGGCATTGCCGATCCGCTCCAGACCGGCCGCGAACATCGGGTTGGCGGCGAGTGCGCCGCCGGACGGGTTGATCGTGGTCCCGGCGGGCAGGCCGATGGCCTCGGCCAGGATCAGCTGCTGATGACTGAACGGCGCGTGCAGCTCGGCCAGGTCGAAGCCGGTGGTGTCGCCCCGGGTGGCCGCTGCGGCCGCCGCGGTCGCCGACGGCGCGCGGGTGAGGTCGCGTCCGCCGAGCGCCTGGGCATCGATGTTGTGCGCGATTCCGGTGATCCACGCCGGGCGCTCGCACAGTTCGCGGGCCCGATCGCCGACCGCGAGCACGATCGCGGCGGCACCGTCGGTCACCGGCGCGATGTCGTGGGCGCGCAGCGGATCGGCGACATACGGTGCGGCCAGCAGCGCGTCGATGTCACCGCCGGCGACGGCGGCCATCTCCTGCTCGGTCCAGCGGCCCGCGTCCAGCCCGGCCCTGGCCTGCAGGCCCGCGATCGACACGGCGTCCGGCCACAGCGGCCCGACCAGGTACGGATCGAGCTGCATGGTCAGCACCTGCTGGATGGACGCCGCGGCCGAGGACTTGCCGAAGCCGTAGACGAGCGCGGTCTCGGCCTGGCCGGACAGCAGCTTCACCCATGCCTCGTACAGCGCCCAGGCCGCGTCCATCTCGACGTGCGACTCGTTGATCGGCGGCACGGCACCGATCGCGTCGACCGCGGAGATGAACGAGAAGGCGCGGCCGGCCAGGAAGTCCGACGACCCGGAGCACCAGAAGCCGATATCGGACTTGGTGATGCCGAGATCGGCGTAGAGCTGCTGGAAGCACGGCACGAGCATCTCGACGCCGTTGGTGGTGCCGAAGGTCTCCGGCACGTGCGGTGCGTGGGCGAATCCCACCACCGCGATTTCTGGTGTACTCAACGTCGCCTCTCAGAGGTGGTGCTGGTAGGACTCGTACGGGGCATCTGGCTCGCCGGACGGCCGGAAGTGATCGATATTGGCCAGCGCGTGGCCCCATTCCTCGCGGGGTTTCCACACCGCCTCGACCCGCATGCCCATCCGCACCTCCGCGGCATCGCAGCCGAGAACCAGGTGCAGGAACGGGATGTCGGCGCCGTCGAGCAGCACGTAGGCGGCCACATACGGCGGCTTGATGCGCTGGCCGAGGAACGGCACGTTGACGATGCAGAAGGTGGTCACCGTGCCCCGGTCGGGCAGTTCCACCAGATCGTCGGTGGGCGTACCGTCGGTCGGGTTGGCCCCGCGCGGCGGGAAGTACACCTTGCCACCGGCCTCGGACCGGCCGCCGATCAGTTTGCCTTCGGCCAGACCGCGCAGGTAGACGCTCTCCTGAGGGGACGCGGTGTGCTTGTAGCTCAGATCGACGGGGGTGGTCAGCACGGTCACCGGCTCGGCGGGGTCGCCGGCGGGTGCCGCCTGCTCGACGGTCTCGCCCGGCTCGAAGCAGGCGATATCGGTGATGCTGCCGGTCGGCGCGTCGGCCCACCGGACACGCACCCGCATTCCGGTGTGCACTTGCGCGGGTTCGGTCACGTCCAGCGCGTGCAGCAGTGCCGTGTCGGCACCGTCGAGCTGGATCAACGCCCATGCGAACGGGCGGTCGAACGGCTGTCCTTGCAGCGGTTCGGCCACCCACGTCCACGACTGCACCGTGCCGGTCGGCGCGACCTCGACCAGCTCGGCCAGCGGGGCCGAGGTGATCGGGTCGTATTCCTGCGCCGGCACCAATACCCGGCCGTCGCTGCCGCGCACGCCGAGTATCCGGCGGTCGCGCAGTCCGGTCAGGAAGGCGCCGATGATGGGTCCGACGGACCTGGTGTAGTCGAACTGCACCCGAAGGGGTGCACTCAATACTTCCACTGCGGTATTCCCCTGGGTCACGATATCGAGTAGAACAGGTTCTTATTCTGCTGGCAAGGATTCGCCGGAAAGGGCGTCGGTCATGAAATTCGGACTGCAACTCGGTTACTGGGGTGCGCAGCCGCCCGCCAACGCAGGCGAGCTGGTGATCGCGGCCGAGGAAGCGGGCTTCGACGCGGTGTTCGCGGCCGAGTCGTGGGGCTCGGACGCCTTCACGCCGCTGGCCTGGTGGGGTTCGTCGACCGAGCGGGTCCGCCTCGGCACCTCGGTCGCGCAGCTCTCGGCCCGCACGCCCGCCGCGGCGGCGATGCACGCGCTCACCCTCGATCACCTCAGCGGCGGCCGGGCCATTCTCGGCCTCGGCGTCTCCGGGCCGCAGGTGGTGGAGGGCTGGTACGGGCAGCCGTTCGCGCAGCCGCTGCGCCGCACCCGCGAGTATGTCGACATCGTGCGCCAGGTGCTGGCCCGCGAGGCCCCGGTGACCTCGGACAGCAAGTACTACGGCCTGCCCTACGCCGGTCCAGGCGCCACCGGCATGGGCAAGCCGCTCAAGCCGATCGTGCATCCGCTGCGCGCCGACCTGCCGATCTGGCTGGGTGCGGAGGGTCCGAAGAACGTCGCCCAGACCGCCGAGATCGCCGACGGCTGGCTCGCGATCTACTACGCCCCGCGCCTGGCAGGCATGTACAACGAGTGGCTCGACGAGGGCTTCGCGCGGCCCGGCGCCCGGCGCAGCAGGGCCGATTTCGAGATCGCCGCCAGCGCGCAGGTGGTCCTCACCGACGACCCGGCCGCCGAGATCGAGCGCATGCGCTGGGTGACCTCGCTCTACATCGGCGGCATGGGCGCGCCGGAGCTGAACTTCCACGCGCAGGTCTACAAGCGGATGGGGTACAGCGCCGAGGTCGACGAGATCTCCGCGCTGTTCCAGGCGGGCCGCAAGGCCGAGGCCGCCGCCGCGGTGCCCGACGAGCTGATCACCGACACCGCGATCTTCGGCGACGAGGCGCACGTCCGCACGCGACTGAAGGAATGGGAGGACGCCGGCGTGACGATGATGCTGATCTCGGTTTCCGACGCCGAACAACTTCGTCGCCTTCAGGCTCTTGTAACCGAGTAGAACAGGTTCTAAATTCGATGGGGTGAGCAGCCAGCAGACAACGGAAGTCCTCGGACTGTGGAATATCGCCGCGGCCGATCCCGAGCGGATCGCCGTCGTCGACCCGGACGGCAGGGAGATCACCTATCGAGAATTGGCCACCCTCGCCAACCGCTACGCCAACGGACTACGCGGCATCGGATTGCGCACCGGCGACGTGGTCGTCAGCATGCTGCACAACGGTGTGGAGGCGATCGCCGCGTACTTCGCCGCCTACCAGGCGGGGCTGTACATCGTCGCGGTGAACTGGCACCTCACCGCGCCGGAGATCGCCTACATCCTCGGCGACAGCGAGGCCGCGGCCTTCCTGGCCAGTGAGCGGTTCGCCGCCACCGCCGCCGAGGCCGCCGACCTCGCGAACCTGCCCGCCGACGCCCGCTTCTCGGCGGGCACCATCGAGGGCTTCCGCCCGGTGTCGTGGCTCGGTGCCGCCGACACCGGCCGCCCCGACGAGCGCTCGGTCGGCGCGCCGATGCTCTACACCTCGGGTACGACCGGCCGCCCCAAGGGCGTTCGCCGCCCGCTGACCGGCGCCGATCCCGACCAGGTCCCGGCGCCGAACAAGGCCTTCTTCGCCCTGTTCGAGCTCGCGCCCTACGACGAGCACGTGCACATCTGCGGCTCGCCGCTCTACCACACGGCCGTGCTGAACTTCTCGACCATCTCGATCCAGATGGGCCACAAGCTGGTGCTGATGGATCGCTGGGACGCCGAGGACATGCTCGCGCTGATCGAGCGGCACAAGGTGACGCACAGCCACATGGTGCCCACCCAGTTCCATCGCCTGCTCGCCCTGCCCGAGGACGTGCGCGCCCGCTACGACGTGTCCTCGCTGCGCAGCATGGTGCACGGCGCCGCGCCGTGCCCGCAGGCGACCAAGCGGCAGATGCTCGAGTGGTGGGGTCCGGTCGTCACCGAGTACTACGCGGCCACCGAGGGCGGCGGCACGGTGATCAACGGGACCGAGTGGCTGAACAAGCCCGGCTCGGTCGGCAAGGCCTGGCCGTGGTCGGTCATCAAGATCCTCGACGAGACCGACGGCTCCGAACTGCCCGCGGGCAAAGAGGGCATGGTCTACATGAAGATGGGCGCGTCCAGCTTCGAGTACCACCACGCCAAGGAGAAGACCGAGGAGTCGCGCGTCGGTGACCTGTTCACCGTCGGCGACATCGGCTACCTCGACGAGGACGGCTACCTGTTCCTCTGCGACCGCCGCTCCGACCTGATCCTGTCCGGTGGCGTGAACATCTACCCGGCCGAGATCGAGGGTGTGCTGATGAGCCACCCGAAGGTGGCCGACGTGGCGGTTCTCGGTGTGCCCGACCCGGATTGGGGTCAGCAGGTCAAAGCGTTCGTGCAGCCGGTCGAGGGTGCCGCGGGCGACGACGCGCTCACCGCCGAGATCCTCGAATTCGCGGCCGGTCAGCTCGCCAAGTACAAGCTGCCCCGCACGGTGGAATACCGCGCGGAGCTGCCCCGTGACCCCAACGGCAAGCTGTACAAGCGTCGCCTGCTCTGAAAGACGTTCCCGCTCAGACGGCTTCGCGCCACTCCGGCGCGAGCCCGAAGAGCGGGAACAACTTCTCGGTGTCGAGGAAGAAGTTCAGGCCCGAGATGGTGTCGCCCTCGAGCTCGAGCACGGTGATCGACCACGGCACCCACACGCCGGGCTCGCCACTGGGCTTGTAGTGGCCGAAGGCGGGCAGGCCGTTGGCGCCTGCCAGCGGCACCATCCGCGAATCGCGGCACGCGCTGCCGGTGCTGAGCATGAACGCGGCCACGTTCTCCGGCCCGGAGATCCAGAGGTCGAAGGGCGGCATCGACAGCGCCACATCGGCTTTGAGCAGCGTGGTGAGCGCGTCCATGTCGTAGGCCTCGAACGCCTTCACGAAATCGTCGACCAGCTTGCGCTGCTCGGGATCGGTCTCGTCGAAACCGTCGGTGACGGTCGGCTGGACCTTCGACATGGTGGCGCGGGCCCGTTGCAGCGCGCTGTTCACCGACGCGGGCGACATCATCAGCGCCTCGGCGGTCTCACCCGCGGAGAAGCGCAGCACCTCACGCATGATCAGGATGGCGCGCTGGGTCGCCGGCAGATGCTGGCAGGCCGCAACGAACGCCAGGCGCAGCGTGTCCTTGGTCGAGGCGTGCTCGGCCGGGTCGGCGCCGAAGGCGAGCGCGTTCGGGATCGGCTCGATCCACACGTAATCGGGCTGCGGTGCGGGCAGCGGGGAATCCGGGCGGCCTGGACCGTTGAGGTCCATCGGTCTGGCCCGGCTCTGTGGCCGGTCGAGCATGTCCAGACAGATATTGGTGGCGATCTTGTACAGCCACGAGCGCAGACTCGCGCGGCCCTCGAAGGAATCGTAGGAGCGCCAGGCGCGGGTGAAGGTCTCCTGCACCGCGTCCTCGGCTTCGAACGAGGAGCCGAGCATGCGGTAGGCGTACGCGCACAATTCGCGCCGGTGGGTTTCGAATTCGGCCAGCACTTCGGGATCGGGGCCGGTGGTAGCGGTTGTGGCGTCGCTCATAGGTCTTCACGATGCCACAGGGGTCCGACAGTCGACAGGGGCGAGAACGGACCGGCGAGATTTGCGAACTTTGCCTGGTGCGATGAATTCCCGGGGGTCGTCGCGTCTACATGAACGAGACCGCAACGACGTTCCCGAAAGGCTGACACCCATGAGCAGCAAGATGATCTTCATCAATCTCCCCGTCGCCGACCTCGACCGCTCGAAGAGCTTCTACGAGGCGCTCGGCTGGAAGGTCAACGAGGATTTCACCGATCAGAACGCGTCGTGCATCGTCATCGACGACAACATCTGCCTGATGCTGCTGACCAAGCCCTTCTTCTCGACCTTCAGCACCCGCCCGATCGCCGACACGATCAACACCGCCGCCGCCGGCTACGCGCTGTCGCTGGCCAGCGCGGCCGAGGTCGACGCGCTGACGGACGCCGCCGTCGCCGCGGGCGCCACCGAGGAGAAGAACGAGGACAAGCGGGCGCAGGAGGCCCAGGTGGGGATGCACGGTCGGACGTTCATCGACCCCGACGGCCACCAGTGGGAGCCGTTCTACATGAACTACCCGGGCGCGTAGGCACCCCGGCGGAACAGGGCGCGAGGCTGCTGCCAGCGCCCTGTTCGCGGTGACTACTGCCCGGTGAAGTTCGGCTTGCGCTTCTCCGCGAAGGCGCGCGGCCCTTCCTTGGCATCGGCGGACCGGAACACCTCCATGCCGATCTTCGCCTCGATCGGGAACGCCTCGTTCTCCGGCATCGCCTCGGTGTCGCGCAGAGTGCGCAGCATCGCCTGGACGGCGAGCGGGCCGTTGGCGGCGATCTGGCCCGCCAGCGCCAGGGCCTTGTCGAGGGCGGTCCCGTCGGGGACGACGTGGCCGATCAGGCCGATCTCCTTGGCCTCGGCGGCGGTGATGTGCCGTCCGGTCAGCAGCAGGTCGGCGGCCACGGTGTAGGGGATCTGCCGAGCCAGCCGCACCGCGGAACCGCCGAGCGGGAACAGGCCCCAGCGGGCCTCGGAGACGCCGAACTTGGCGCTTTCCCCGGCCACGCGCAGGTCGGTGCCCTGCAGGATCTCGGTGCCACCGGCGATGGCCGGGCCCTCGACCGCCGCGATCAGGGGCTTGCTCAGCCGCCGCCCCTTCAGCAGCGCGGGGAGGTAGGCCGGGTCCCAGGTGCCCTCGGTGGCGGTGTCGCCCGGATGCTGCGAGCTCATCGCCTTCAGGTCCATCCCCGCGCAGAAGGCCCCGCCCGCGCCGGTGAGGATCGCGACGCGGATATCGGGATCGCTGTCCACCTGGTCCCAGGCGTCGCGCATGATCGCCATCATCTCGCCCGAGAGGGCGTTGCGAGCCTCCGGCCGGTTCATCGTGACGATGAGGACGTGGTCTCGCTTCTCGACCAGACAGTGGGCCATTTCGATATCTCCTGACGTTCGAGCTTGTCAGAAACAGTAACACGTTCTATTTTTGTCTTTGTGAGCTACAACATAGCCGATCTCGTCGAACACGCCGTCGACCTGATGCCCGACCGGATCGTGCTGGTCGGCGAACATCGCGAGTCGACCTACGCCGAACTGGAGGAGCGGGCCAACAAACTGGCCCACTACCTGCTGGAACAGGGTGTGAAACCCGGCGACAAAGTCGGAATCTACTCCCGTAACACCGTCGAAGCCGTCGAGGCGATGGTGGCGATCTTCAAGGCGCGGGCGGTGATGATCAACGTCAACTACCGCTACGTCGAGAACGAGTTGCTGCACATCTTCGACAACTCCGACATGGTCGCGCTGATCCACGAGCGCCGCTACACCGACAAGGTCGCGGCGGTCCGCCCGAAGGTGCCCGGCCTGAAGACGGTGCTCGTCGTCGAGGACGGCACCGACGGACCGACCGCGCCCGACACGGTGGAGTACGAAGCGGCGCTGGCCGCCTCCTCCGGTGAGCGCGACTTCGGCGAGCGCTCGCCCGACGACATCTACATGCTCTACACCGGCGGCACTACCGGCCTGCCCAAGGGCGTGATGTGGCGGCACGAGGACGTGTGGCGGGTGCTCGGCGCCGGGATCAACTTCATCACCGGTGAGTACACCAAGGACGAGTGGGAGCTGGCCAAGATCGGCGCGGCCAACCCGCAGATGGTGCGTTTCCCGATCCCGCCGATGATCCACGGCGGCGCGCAGTGGGCCACCTTCCACAGCCTGTTCGGCGGCGGCAAGGCCGTGATGATCCCCGAGTTCAGCGGGCACGGTGTCTGGCAGGCCGTCGACAAGCACAAGATCAACCTGATCTTCATCACCGGCGACGCGATGGCCCGGCCGATGCTCGACGCGCTGGAGGAGGGCAACCCGGAAACCGGTGAGCCCTACGACCTCTCGTCGCTGTACGTGCTCGCCAGCAGCGCGGCGCTGTTCTCGCCGCCGCTCAAGGACAAGTTCCTCGAGCTGCTGCCCAACCGCCTGCTCACCGACTCCATCGGTTCCTCGGAGACCGGCTTCGGCGGTCTGGCGACGATCGCCAAGGGGCAGACCCACACCGGCGGTCCGCGGGTGAAGATCGACGCGGCCACCCAGGTGCTCGACGAGGAAGGCAACCCGGTCGAGCCGGGTTCCGGCGTCGTCGGTCTGCTGGCGCGCAGCGGCCACATCCCGCTCGGCTACTACAAGGACGAGGTCAAGTCGGCCGCGACGTTCAAGGAGTTCAACGGGGTTCGCTACGCGATCCCCGGCGACTTCGCGCGCGTCGAGGAGGACGGCACCGTCACCATGCTCGGCCGTGGTTCGGTGAGCATCAACAGCGGTGGCGAGAAGATCTACCCCGAAGAGGTCGAGGGCGCGCTCAAGGCGCATCCGGAGATCTTCGACGCGCTGGTGGTCGGCGTCGAGGACGAGCGCTGGGGCCAGCGGGTCGTCGCGGTGGTGCAGTGTCGCGGTGCGAACCGGCCGACGCTGGCCGAGCTGAAGCCGGTGCTGACCCAGGAGATCGCGTCCTACAAGCTGCCCCGCAGCCTGTGGTTCGTCGACGAGATCAAGCGCTCGCCCGCGGGCAAGCCGGACTACCGGTGGGCCAAGTCGCAGACCGACGAGCGGCCTGCCGACGAGCACGCCGACGCGGGCTCCGCGTAGGTAATCGACAGCAACAGGGGCCCTTCCGGCAATGTCGCCGGGAGGGCCCCTGTCGCGTGCGTCAGTGGTTGGCGAGTTCGGCGAGCTGGTAGGCCAGCTTGCCGCGGACCGCGGGGATGCCGGTGAGCAGGCGCAGCGCGGTGTTGCGCGCGGTGCGGGCCGGGCTCGACTGCAGGGTGGCCATCCGGGTCATCCGGTCGGTGAACGCGACGACGTCCAGCGCGATCGGCCTGCGTACGGTCTCGTACTCGTCTAGCAGTGCGTCCGGTTCGCCGGCGACCACCTTCGCCAGCAGCCGGGCGAGCAGCGCGGCGTCCTGGATGCCGGTGTTCATGCCCTGGCCGCCCGCCGGGCTGTGCACGTGGGCGGCGTCGCCCGCGAGCAGGATCCGGCCCGCGCGGTAGTGGTCGGCGACGCGGTGGTGCACGCGGAAGCGCGAGCTCCACAGCACTTCGTCGACGCGCACCTCGCCCGCCGGGCCCCTGGCGTCGAGGAGGGTCTGGATGTCGTCGCGCGTCGGGTGCTCGGGGGCCTCGTCGACGGTGGCGACGACGCGGTAGCGCTCCTCGGCGGGGTCGGGCAGCGGGGCGACCACGGTGACGCCCTCGGGCGAAAGGTGCAGCGAGACTTCCGAACGCGGGGTCGGCCAGCTCATCCGGACATCGGCCAGGACGAACGACGCGGGGTAGGTGTCGCCGGTGAAACCGATGCCAGCCTGGTCGCGCACCGCGCTGTGCATGCCGTCGGCGCCGATCACGTAGTCGGCGGTGATGGTGCCGGTCGTGTCGTCCGCGGTGCTGTATTCGACGGTGACGTGGCCGTTCTCGTCGGCGACCCGCGCGACGGTGACCGGGCGGTGGACGGTGCCGCCCAGCGCGTGCAGCCGGTCGAGCAGGACCTGCTCGGTGACGTCCTGCGGGATCATCAGGGTGTAGGGGTAGGCCGTCGGCAGGTCGCCGAACTCGATGGTGGCCAACGTCTTCGGGCCGTCGTGCACCTTGAAGGTGGGGACCTGGATGCCGCGGGCGAGCAGTTCCTTCGCGATGCCGAGTTCGTCGAGGACCTCCAGGGTCCTGGCGTGCACGACCGCGGCGCGGGAGGTGTTGGCGCCCTCGCTCAGGCGATCGAGCAGGACATGGTCGACGCCGGCTTCGGCGAGCACGATCGCGGCGGTGAGACCGGCGGGGCCCGCGCCGACGATGACGACGGACGTGGCTTCGGGCAGTGGGGTGGCGGACATTGCGACTCCTGGTCAACGCTTGTTTGCCAACGCTTGTAGGCATAACGGTAAACCGGGCCGTCGGTGAAAGTCAACAGTTGTTGGCCTACACTTGTTGGCATGACTTCCGCCGACCAGGAGACCCCGGCCCGCCGCTCGGACGCCACCCGCGCCGCCATCCTCGCCGCCGCGCGCGCCCGCTTCGCCGCCGACGGCTACGCGAAGGCGACCATCCGCGCCATCGCCGCCGACGCCGCGATCGATCCGTCGATGGTCATGCGCTACTTCGGCAGCAAGGACGGCCTCTTCGCCGCCGCCGCCCAGATCGACCTGGACCTGCCCGACCTGGGCGCCGCCGACCCGGACACCATGGGGGAGCTGCTGATCCGCCGCTTCCTCACCATCTGGGAGGACAACGACAACACCGTCCTGCTGATCCTGCTGCGCTCCTCGATCACCGACGACGCGGTCGCCGCCCGCTTCCGCGAGGTCTTCGCCCAGCAGGTCCTCCCCGCCGTCCTGCGCTTCGGCACCCCCGCCGACGCCCCCCGCCGCGCCGCCCTCATCGTCACTCAGCTCCTCGGCCTGGCCCTGTGCCGCTACATCCTGCGCATCCCCCCGGTAGCCGACCTGACCCCGCACCAGATCACCACCGACATCGCCCCCACCCTCCAGCGCTACCTGACCTCGGAACCCGGCTCCGGCGATCGGTCCGAAATGTCGTAGAACCAGCTGGTACCGCGCGGTACCATCGGGCCTATGGCTGGTCTCAATGTGCGATTCACCGACGAGGAGCTGGACGCGCTCCGGCAGCGCGCCGAGGCCGAGGGCCGAAGCATGCAGCAGTTCGCGCACGATGCGGTCGTGGCCGCCATCAACGAGCGGTCGCGATTGTTCAACGAGGCGGCAGACCATGTGCTCCGGGTCAGCGAAGAGCTGAACCGGCGGCTGGCGTGATCCACTATCTGACGCTGCCGGAGCTGCTGAGCTTGGCGGAGCGGCTCGGTACGCCGGATGTCCGTGATTACGGGCTGCTCGATTCCGCCTCGGCGCGGCCCCAGTCGAGTGTGTTCGGGCAGGACGCCTATCCCGATCTGTGGCAGAAGGCCGCCGCGCTGATGGAATCGCTCGCCCGCAACCACGGCTTGGTGGACGGAAACAAGCGCCTCGCCTGGTACGCGACCTGGGTGTTCCTGCATCTCAACGGATGCCCGCTGGACGAGGCTTTCGATATCGATCGCGCCGAGGAGTTCGTGCTCGCGGTGTGCCAGGGCCGGCTCGATGTGCCTGCCATCGCCAAGGAACTCGTCCGATTCGCGCGATAGCGTCGGCGGGTGAACGCGGCAGGGCCCGTGCGGATCGGGGGAACGATCCGCACGGGCCCTGCTGTGTGCGAGCGGCTAGCCCGCCAGTTCCGCGCCGAGGGCGAGGAGGTGGGGAGTGGCGCCGCCGAGGGCGAATTCGTTGTGCTTGGCGGCGGTGAAGTAGTTGTGGGTGATGTGGTCGCGGTCGATGCCGAGGCCGCCGTGGACGTGGACGACGGTGTGGGCGACCTTGTGGCCCGCGTCGGCCGCCCAGAACTTGGCGATGTGGATGGACTCGGTGGCGGGGAGGCCTTCGGCCACGCGCCAGGCGGCCTGGGTGACCGTCAGGCGCAGGCCACCGATGTCGATGGAGGCGTCGGCCAGGCGCTGGGCGACGGACTGGAACGAGCCGATCGGCTTGCCGAACTGCTCGCGGGTGCGGGTGTGCTCGGCGGTCAGCTCGAGCGCGCGCTCCAGGGTGCCCAGCTGCAGGGCCGACAGGCCGAGCCAGGCGTGCTCGCGCAGCCAGGTGAGGACGTCGGCGCCGGACTCGATGGAGCCGAGCAGCGTGGCCGGGGTAGCCGCGAGCTCGACGACGAACTCGGGGCTCAGGTCGACGACCTGCTGGGCGGTGCGGGTGACCGACGCGTCGTCCGGGTCGACCACGAAGACGCCGACACCGTTGGAGGTGATGGCGGGCACCAGGATGCGCTCGGCACGATCGGCGAAGGCGACAGTGGTCGCGGTACCGGTCAGGGTCCAGGCCGCGCCGGCGGGCTCGGCGACGATGCCCGGCGCGGCGGTGGTCGCGCGCAGTTCCTCGGCGAGCGCGGCGGTCAGCACGATCTCGCCCGCGCCCGCCCGCGCGGCCAGCTGCCGCTGGCCGGCGTCGCCGAACTTCGCCAGCGCGCCCGCGCCGACGACGATCGACCACAGGTAGGGCACCGCGGCGACGACGCGGCCGAGCTCACGCAGGATCGCGGTCTGCTCGAGCATGCCGAAATCGCTGCCGCCCAGCTCCTCCGGCAGGGCCGCGGCCAGCACGCCGGTCTCGGCGAGCGACTTCCAGAGCTGCTCGTCGTAGCGGCCCGCGGTGTCGAGCTCGCGCAGCCGGTCGGCGGTGACGAGCTTGGCGCAGATCTCGCCGGTCAGCCGGGCGAGATCGGTCTGGGCTTCGGTGGGAGTGAAATCCATGAGGGGATACCGGCTTTCGGGATCAGCGGGCGGACGCGGGCTGGCGCAGGGCGGTCATGGCGATGATGTCGCGCTGCACCTCGTTGGTGCCGCCGCCGAAGGTGAGGATGAGCGCGGCCCGGTGCATCCGCTCGAGCCTGCCGAGCATCACCGCGCCGGGGGAGTCCTGGCGCAGGTAGCCGTGCGAGCCGACGACCTCCATCAGCAGCCGATAGGCCTCGGTGGCCAGCTCGGTGCCGTAGACCTTGCACGCGGAGGCGTCCCACGGCTTGGGCGCGGCTTCGCCGCCCTGGTCGGCGCGGCTGGCGATCTCCCAGTTCAGCAGCTTGAGGTACTCGACCTTGGCGTAGACGCGCGCCAGATTCAGGCGCACCCACTCCTGGTCGATCACCCGCTTGCCGTCGGAGGCGGTGGTATCGCGCGCCCACTGCACCGTCTGGTTGACCGCGAGCGAGAGCGGCCCGGCCGAGGTCAGCGCGACGCGCTCGTGGTTGAGCTGGTTGGTAATCAGCGACCAGCCGCCGTTCTCCGGCCCGACCATCGAGGAGGCGGGCACCCGCACGTCCTGGTAGTAGGTGGCGCTGGTGTCGGGCCCGGCCATCGTGTGCACCGGCGTCCAGGAGAAGCCCTCGACATCGGTCGGCACGATGAACATCGAGATGCCCTTGTGCTTCTTGGCCGTCGGGTCGGTGCGCACCGCCAGCCAGATGTAATCGGCGTAGGCGATGAGGCTGGTCCACATCTTCTGGCCGTTGATGACGAAATCGTCGCCGTCGCGCACCGCGGCGGTGCGCAGCGAGGCCAGGTCGGTGCCCGCGCCCGGCTCGGAGTAGCCGATGGCGAAGTGCAGCTCGCCCGAGGCGATCTTGGGCAGGAAGAACTTCTTCTGCTCCTCGGTGCCGTACTGCATGATCGTCGGTGCGACCGAGTTCAGGGTGAGGAACGGGACGGGCGCGCCCGCGATGGCGGCTTCCTCGACGAAGATCAGCTGATCCATCGTCGTGCGGTCCTGGCCGCCGTACTCCTTGGGCCAGCTCAGCGTCAGCCAGCCGTCCTTGCCCATCTGGCGGACGACGTCGCGGTAGACAGTGCCCTCGCCGTACTCGCCGGTCTGCAGGCTCAGCGCCGCGCGTCGTTCCGGCGTCATCAGCTGGGCGAAATACTCGCGCAGCTCGGCGCGCAATTCTTCCTGCTGCGGCGTATACGCGACGCGCATGGTTCCTACCTCGGTCTCAGCTGCGAAAACGGACGTCGGCGGGGCGCAGGGGATGGGCCCCGCCGAAACCGATCATTGCATATGAACTGGAACATGTTCCAGTATTGACAGTGAATCGACAGCTGTTCCGCCTCGCGGGCCGTGCTGTCTGGGTTAGTGTCGCGAAGACCGCGTGGAAGGAAGTTCTCATGAAGATCATCGTCGATTTCGACCGGTGCGAAGCGAATGGCGTATGCGTAGGAATCGCCCCTGACATGTTTGAACTCGATGACGACGACAACCTGCACGTGCTCGAGGGCGATGTGGCCGACGATCGCGTCGCCGATGTCGAGGAAGCGGTGGCGCAGTGTCCCAAGGCCGCGCTGCGGTTGGCGTGATCCGGTCTTGTCGGATAGTGAAACACGTTCTAAAGTCGGCCCGATGAGTGTGATGCAGACTTCACTGGACGGCCGAGTCGCGATCGTGACCGGCGCAGGCGCCGGTCTCGGCCGGGCCGAGGCCCTCGCGCTGGCCGCGGCGGGCGCGGCGGTGGTCGTCAACGACCTCACCGAGGACGCCGCCGCCGAGACCATCGCCGCGATTCGCGAGCTGGGCGGCAAGGCGGAGTTCGTCGGCGGCAGCATCGCCGAGCGCTCGACGGCCGACGCGCTGATCGCGACCGCCCAGGAATCCCTCGGCGGCCTCGACATCGTCGTCAACAACGCGGGCATCACCCGCGACCGCATGCTGTTCAACATGTCCGACGAGGACTTCGACGCGGTGATCGCCGTGCACCTGCGCGGCCACTTCCTGCTCTCGCGCAACGCGGGCGCCTACTGGCGCGCGGCGTCCAAGGCCGCCGGCGCGCCGGTCTACGGCCGGCTGGTCAACACCTCCTCGGAGGCGGGTCTGCTCGGACCGGAGGGCCAGGCCAACTACGGCGCCGCGAAGGCAGGCATCACCGCGCTGACGCTGTCGGCCGCGCGTGGCCTGTCCCGCTTCGGCGTGCGGTCCAACGCGATCTGCCCCCGGGCCAGGACCGCGATGACCGAGGCCGTGTTCTCCGAGGCGCCCGAGGGGTCGGTCGACCCGCTCGCGCCCGAGCACGTGGCCAAGCTCGTCGCCTACCTCGCCTCGCCCGCCGCCGACGCGGTGAACGGTCAGGTCTTCGTCGTCTACGGCCCGATGGTCGCCCTGATGGCGGCTCCCGAGGTGGAGGCCCGCTTCGACGCCGCCGGCGCCGAATGGGCCGAGGAAGACCTCGCCTCGACGCTGCACGGCTACTTTGCCGAGCGGCCCGCCGACCACACGTTCTCGGCCCGCGCGCTCCGCGATCTGGGCTGATCTTCCCGCCACCGATTTGCCGGGTGTTGGCTCGCCGCGCGCCACGACGGGCATGTCTGCCGAGTTGTGTTGATCACAGGTCCAGGTGTTGGTAGACATGAGCGTCGGGGTGTGTGGCGGCTCACAGGAGGTAAATGGCATTCGGTCAGGATTCGTTTCAGTTTCCTCGACATATTTCGCGAAAAAGTCCTGGTAATAGTCTCCCCAAACGGCAGACATCAACAGGAACATGTTCTAGTCTTTGGGCAGTCTTCAGATCGGGGTGGCGGTGAAGTACGGGTGCGCGGGCAGGTCTGCCCGCCCGTCGGACAAGGAGGAAACCGAGTGAACGACCTCCTTGCTGTGCCGTTGCGGGCAGTTGGCGGATTCTTCGAACTCGGCGCGAATGTGGCGCGAGCCGCGTTCCGCCGTCCCTTCCAGTGGCGCGAATTCGTCGACCAGTCATGGTTCGTCGCCCGCGTCTCGATCGTGCCGACATTGCTCGTCGCGATTCCGTTCACGGTGTTGGTGGTCTTCACCCTCAACATCCTGTTGCGCGAGATCGGCGCCGCCGACCTCAGTGGCGCGGCGGCCGCGTTCGGCGCCGTCACCCAGGTCGGACCGATCGTCACGGTGCTGATCGTGGCGGGCGCGGGCGCCACCGCGATCTGCGCTGACCTGGGCGCACGCACCATCCGCGAAGAGATCGACGCGATGATGGTGCTCGGCATCGACCCGATCGCCCGGCTGGTCGTCCCCCGAGTGCTCGCCTCGATGTTCGTCGCGCTGATGCTCAACAGCCTGGTCTGCACCGTCGGCATCGTCGGTGGCTTCATGTTCTCGGTGTTCCTGCAGGGCGTGAATCCGGGCGCCTTCGTCAACGGGATTCCGCTGCTCACGAATCTGCCCGAGTTGATCCTCTCGGAGGTCAAGGCCGGGCTGTTCGGATTGATCGCCGGAATGGTTGCCTGCTACCTCGGTTTGCAGGTGAAAGGCGGGCCGAAGAGTGTCGGTGACGCGGTGAACCAAACAGTCGTCTTCGCCTTCATGGCGCTGTTCGTGGTGAATGTCGTCGCCACCGCGATCGGCCTGAAATTCACGGTGCGGTGACCACGATGGCATTCGTTGTTCGCAGTAAGTTCCCCCGGACGGTTCGCCGTTTCGATCGCGCCTCGAAATCCCTGGATTCGCTGGGCGACAAGGCGATCTTCTTCGTCCAGGCGCTCGCCTCGGTGCCAAGGGCACTGGTGCACTACCGCACCGAGACGATCCGGCTCATCGCCGAGATCAGCATGGGCTCCGGCGCGCTGGCCGTGATCGGCGGCACCGTCGTGATCGTCGGGTTCCTCACCCTCATGGCCGGTGGCACCATCGCGGTGCAGGGCTACAGCTCGCTCGGCAATATCGGTGTCGAGGCGCTGACCGGCTTCTTCGCCGCCTTCCTCAACGTCCGCATCGCCGCACCGGTGATCTCCGGTATCGGCCTGGCCGCCACCATCGGCGCCGGCGCGACCGCGCAGCTGGGCGCCATGCGGGTGGCCGAGGAGATCGACGCGCTCGAATCGATGGCGGTGCGCCCGGTTCCGTTCCTGGTCGGCACCCGGGTGCTGGCTGGCATGATCGCGATCGTCCCGCTCTACGCCCTGGCGGTGATCGCCTCCTTCGTCGCCAGCCGCTTCGCGACCGTGGTGATCTACGGACAGTCGGCCGGTGTGTACGACCACTACTTCTCGACGTTCCTCATCCCGAGCGACATTCTCTGGTCCTTCGGGCAGGCGATCGTCATGGCGATGGCCGTGATGCTGATCCACACCTACTTCGGTTACAACGCCGCGGGCGGTCCGGTCGGCGTCGGCGTCGCGGTCGGCAACGCGGTGCGCGCCTCGCTGGTCGCGGTCGTCATGGTGACCCTGATGATCTCGCTGGCCATCTACGGCACCTCCAGCAACTTCCACCTCTCGGGATAGCGCGATGCATACATCACGGATCGTCGCCGCACTGCAGGGCGGGCTCGGGCGCAAGCTCGCCGCGCTCGCCCTGGTCGCCCTGCTCGTCGGGGCTGTGGCCTTCGCACTCGCGCTGTTCCAAGGCGCGTTCACCACCACCGCGGTGGTGCTGGTGGACACACCACGCACCGGCCTGGTGCTCGACCCCGACGCCAAGGTGAAGGTGCGCGGCGTCGAGATCGGCCGCGTCACCGACATCGCCCTGCACGACGAGGGCGCGCAGCTGCGGCTGGAAGTCGACCCCGATCAGCTGAAGCTGGTGCCCGCCAACGCGGGTGTCGACATCCGCTCGACCACCGTCTTCGGCGCCAAGTACGTCAACTTCATCGTGCCCGAGCAGCCGGCCTCGACCGCGCTGGCACCGGGCAGCACGGTGTCGGCCAGCGCGGTGACCGTCGAATTCAACACGCTGTTCCAGCACCTGTCCGATGTGCTCGCCCAGGTGGAGCCGGAGAAGCTGAACGCGACGCTGACCGCGCTCGGCACCGCGCTGGAGGGCCGCGGCGACAAGCTGGGCGAACTGCTGGTGAGCTCGGACCGCTACCTGCGGGAGATCAACCCCTACCTGCCTACGCTGCAACAGGATCTGGACAAGACGGCCCAGGTGTCCGACATCTACGCCGACGCGTCCGGCGCGCTGCTGCGCACCGTGGACAACGCCACGGTCACCTCGCGCACCCTGTCGGAGCTGCAAGCTCAGTTCGACGACGTGCTGGTGAACGTGATCGGCCTGTCCGACACCACGGGTGCGGTGCTGCGGGAGAACGAAGCCAATATCGTCACCGCGCTCGACCTGCTGCGACCAACGACCAGCCTGCTGTTCGAATACGCGCCCGCGCTCGGCTGCCTCATCGACGGAATAGGTCCGATCATGCCGTTGGCCAACGAGGTATTCGGTGGTGTCCTGCCGGGCGTCGGCATGCATGCCTCCTTCATGCCCGGCCAGAAGCCCTACAGTTACCCCGAGGATCTGCCCAAGGTGAACGCGACCGGTGGACCGCACTGTGAGGGTGTCGTGACCCGGGTGCCGGACAGCCACGCGAACTACGTGGTGACCGATACCAGCGAGGGTGCGCCGTACACCCCGCGTACCGCGCCGCCCGCCCTGAACGACAGCGCACCAATGGTGTTCCAGCTCCTGCTGGACGGACTGCCGGGAGTGACACGGTGAAAAACACGGCGACGACGGTCAAGCTCGCGATCTTCTCCGTGGTGATGACACTGGTCTTCGCGGGCCTGGCGATCGTGCTCAGCCAAGCGCGCTTCTCCAGCGAGAACGGCTACAAGGCGGTCTTCACCAGCTCCTCGGGCATGGTGCCGGGGGCGAAGGTGCGCATCGCCGGCGTCCCGGTGGGCTCGGTGACCTCGGTGAAGGTCGGCGACGACGATCTCGCGCACGTCGAGTTCGACGTGGACACCAAGTACGCCGTGCTGTCGAGCACCCGCCTGGCGATCAAGTACGAGAACCTGGTCGGTGACCGGTATCTGGAACTGATGGAAGGCCCGGGCTCGGCCCGCGTGCTGCCCGAGGGGTCCACCATCGGCAAGGAGCAGACCGCGCCCGCATTGGACCTGGACCTGCTGCTCGGCGGTTTCAAGCCGCTGCTGCGTGGGCTCGACCCCGGCCAGGTCAACGACCTGACCTCGGCGCTGCTGCAGATCTTCCAGGGCCAGGGCGGCACGCTGGTCTCGCTGCTCAACAGCGGCGGCAACTTCTCCCGAACCCTCGCCGACCGCGACGCCCTGATCGGCAGCGTGATCGACAACCTGAACACGGTGCTGGCCACCATCGACGATCGCGACGAGCAGTTCACCACCACGATCGACGAATTGCAGCGCCTGGTCAGCGGATTGGCCGCCGAACGCGACCCGATCGGCGCCGCGCTCCCGCGGATCGCCGGTGCGACGAAGGAACTCAACGACTTGCTGACCACGGCACGTCCCGATCTGCGCAACACCATCGAGCAGACCGGCCGGCTGGCCACCAACCTCGACAACGGCTCCGACCAGCTCGAATGGGTGTTGGGGAAGCTACCGGACACCTACAAGAAACTGATCCGCATCGGCTCCTACGGCGCGTTCCTGCAGCTCTACATCTGCGGCACCGTCCTGCTGGTAGACGGCCCGAACGGTCAGCCGATGGAAGTGCGAATCCCGGGTTCGCAGGCGAGCGGAAGGTGTACGCCGAATGAGTGAGAGCAAGTCGTCGGCCGCCACCATCGGCGTCGTCGGCATCGTGCTGGCGGTGACGATCTCGCTCGCCACGCTGCAGTACACCAAGCTGCCGTTCATCCGCTCCGGCGCGACGTTCACCGCGTTCTTCGCCGACGCGGGCGGGCTGGTGCCCGGCGACCCGGTGCATGTGGCCGGCGTGCGATCCGGCGAAGTCGACGATGTGTCGCTCGACGGCCCGAAGGTACTGGTGAAGTTCACCCTGGACGAGTCGATCGTGCTGGGCGAGAAGACCTCCGCCGCGATCAAGACCAACACGGTGCTCGGTCGCAAGTCCCTGGATGTGGTGCCGACCGGACCGGGTGCGTTGCGTACCTCCGACACCATCCCGCTCGACCGGACCACCTCGCCGTACTCGCTCAACGAGGCGCTCAGCGATCTCGGCGGGACCGTCCGCGATCTCGACATGGATCAGATCGACCAGACACTGGACGCCCTCTCGGCCGCCTTCGCCGACACTCCGGGCCCGCTGCGCAACGCCCTCGATGGCGTCACCGCGCTCTCGCGCAGCATCAACACCCGCGACCAGGCGCTCACCGACCTGCTCGGCCGGGCGCAGAACGTCACCGCGATCCTGGCCGACCGTAGTTCGCAGCTCAACGCGCTGCTGCTCGACGGCAACAACCTGCTCGGCGAGCTCGACAACCGCCGCGCCGCCATCAACCAGCTCATCGTCTACGTCGACGCGGTCGCCAAGCAGCTCTCCGGGCTGGTCGCCGACAACGAGGCGCAGATGAAACCGACACTGGACCGGCTGAATTCGGTGCTCGCCCTGTTGCAGCGCAACAAGGAGAACCTGACCCAGGCGCTCGAGAACGTCGGCCCCTACGCCTCGGCACTGGGCGAGCAGGTCGGCAGCGGCCCGTGGTTCAACGCCTACGTGGTGAACGCGACGAGTACCACGCTGCGTCCGCTGGTCGACGCGCTGGTCTGGCCCGAGCATGTGCCGCAGGACCTGCTCGACTACCTCACCCATCCGGCGCCGCCGAGCATCGTGCCTTCCGAGGAGGACCCGCCGCGATGAACATCGCATCGAAAGTTCGTGGCGTGCCACGTTGGACGCTCGGGGTCGCCGTGGCGGTGATCGTCGCGTTGGTCGCGGTCGGGGTCTACTTCAGCCTCGGCATCGGGAAGACCAAGATCACCGCGGCCTTCACCTCGACCAACGGCCTGTACGCGGGTGACGAGGTGCGAATGCTGGGTGTGACGATCGGCAGGATCGACGCGATCGAGCCCGGCGAAGGCCGGGTGCAGGTGCGGATGTCCGTCGACGGCGACGTCGACCTGCCCGCCGACGCGCGCGCCGTGCTGATCGCGCCCTCGCTGGTGTCGGCCCGGTTCATCCAGCTGGCGCCCGCCTACGAGGGTGGTCCGAAGCTGGCCGACGGCGCACAGATCCCGATCGAGCGCACCGCGGTGCCGGTGGAGTGGGACGACATCAAGGCCGAACTGTCCAATCTCGCGACGGCTCTCGGGCCCGTCGGGGACGACGAGCAGGGTTCCTTCGGGCGCTTCGTCAACACCGCGGCGGACAACCTCGACGGCAACGGCCAGAAGTTCCGCGACACCCTGCGGGAACTGTCGGCGACGCTGACCACGTTGTCCGACGGGCGAACCGACCTCTTCGGCACCATCCGCAACCTGCAGAAGTTCGTCGAGGTGCTCTCGGCGAGCAACGAGCAGATCGTGCAGTTCGGCGGCCGCCTGGCCTCGGTGGCCTCGGTCCTCGCCGGCGCGTCGGAGGAACTCGGCGCAGGCCTGGACAGCCTGGACGTGGCGCTCGCGGACGTGAAGCGCTTCCTCGACGGCAGCGGTGCCGAACTCACCGAAGGCGTCGAGCGATTGGCCGATGTCACCCAGATCCTGGCCGACAAGCGGCCGGAGATCGAACGGCTGCTGCATTCCGCGCCGACCGCGCTGGTGAACTTCTACCAGATCTACCAGCCTGCCCAGGGCGCGCTCAGCGGCTCGGTGGCACTGCCCAATACGGCCAACCCGTTGAGCTTCCTCTGCGGCTCCATCCGGGCGCTCGAGATGAACGACTCGGACCGGTCGGCGGATCTGTGCGCGGAATTCGTCGCCCCGGTGATCAGCTCGCTGGCGATGAACTACGCGCCGATCATGCTCAACCCGGTCCTGGGCACCACCGCCCTGCCCGGCCAGCTGACCTACAGCCCGCCGAGTTTGGAAGCGGAGGTGGACCCGGCGAAGGTGCCCCCGACGGCTGCGCCGATCACCGTGCCGAGCGGTCTCGCCGGACTCGCCGTTCCAGGAGGACATCGATGAGGCCCCAACGAATGCTCGCCGGGCTGGCGGTGGGCGTCGCCGTGACGCTCGGCGCGACCGGCTGTCAGTGGGACGGACTGAACTCACTGCCCATGCCGGGTTCCGAGGGCACCGCTCCCGGTTCGTACACCGTGCGCATCCAGATGCCCAATGTCACCACGCTGACCAGGAATTCGCCGGTGCGGGTGGACGATGTCGAGGTCGGCAACGTCACCGGAATCGATGTCGAGGGCTGGCACGCGCTGGTCACGGTGTCGCTGAATCCCGACGTGAAGCTGCCCGCCAACGCGGTCGCCAAGATCGGCCAGACCAGCCTCCTCGGCAGCAATCACCTCGAGCTGTCCGCGCCGACCGATGTCCCCGCCCAGGGTCAGCTGCGCAACAACGACGTGATCCCGCTGGATCGGGCCGGTGCCTACCCGACCACCGAGCAGGTGCTGTCCTCGCTGTCGGTCGTGCTCAACGGCGGCGGCATCGCTCAGCTCGAAACGATCACCAGGGAGATGAACGCGGCGCTCAACGGTCGCGAGGCCGAGATCGCCGATCTGCTGCCCCAGCTCAACGAGCTGACCACCGGCCTGGAGAAGCAGACCGGCAACATCATCGCCGCGATGGAGGGCCTGGACCGGGTGGCGGGCAGCTTCGCCGCCCAGAAGGACGTGCTCGCCCGCGCGCTCGACGAGATCCCCCCGGCGCTGACGGTGCTCGCCGACCGCACCGCGAACATCACCAGGGCGGTCACCGCGCTCGGCGAGCTCAGCGACGTGACCGAGCGGATCATCCAGACCAGTGGCGACGACCTGAAGGCCAACCTGGCCAGCCTCGGCCCGGTGCTGGAAACCCTGGCGAACACCGGCACCAACCTCATCGCGGCGATGGCCGTGCTGCCGACGTTCCCGTTCCCGATCAAGAACATCGACAACGCGATCAAGGGTGACTACCTCAATCTCTTCATCACCTTCGACCTGACCGGAAAGCGGCTGGACACCAACTGGCTCACCGGCACGCCGCTCGGTGGCCGCTTCGGTGGTGTCGAGGGTGTGCTCGGTACCTTCGCGCCGTCGACGTCGACCGACGCGGGCGACCCGAGCAAGGTCCCGGCGGCGCCCGCGCCCAGCGCGGCGCCGACGCCGACCCTGCCCGGCCTGCCGCCGATCCCCGGCCTGCCCTCCATTCCCGGCATCACCGTGCCGCTGCCCGGCCAGGAAGGAGCGGGTCGATGAAACTCACCAGGTTCGTCCATATTCAGCTCGCGATCTTCTCCGTCCTCACCGTGATCGGTCTCGTCGTGATGGGCGGGACGTACATCCAGATACCGGCGATGCTCGGGATCGGGCGCTACGGGGTGACGGTCCAGCTCGCCGCCACCGGCGGGCTGTATCCGACCGCGAACGTCTCCTACCGCGGCACCAATATCGGCAAGGTGGAGGCGGTCCGGCTCACCCCGGCCGGGGTCGAGGCGGATCTGTCGATCGACAGCGACTACAAGGTGCCGAAGGACTCGATCGCCTGGATCCGCAGTGTCTCGGCGATCGGTGAGCAGTACGTCGACCTGGTGCCCGAGCCCGGCGCGGGCTCCGGCGATCTGCGTGACGGCTCGGTGATCCCGGTGGAACGCACCAGGCTGCCCCAGGACGTCGGGTCGCTGCTCGACCAGACCGACAAGCTGCTCTCGACCGTCGCCGATACCCGGCTGCGCCAGGTGATCGACGAGGCGTTCAAGGCGTTCAACGGCGCGGGCCCGGACCTGCAGCGGTTCATCGACTCGGCGTCGCTGCTGTTGCAGCAGGCCGAGACCGATGTGGAGCCGACCAAGAAGCTGCTCGATCAGATCGGCCCGCTGCTGGACACCCAGATCCAGTCCGATGCCAATATCCGTTCCTGGACAGCGGATCTCGCGACCCTCACCGATCAACTCCGCGAGCACGATCCGACCTTGCGAAACCTGTTGCACGACAGTCCTTCCGCGATGCAGAAGGTGAACGAGCAGTTCCAGAGTCTGCGCCCGACGCTGCCGTTGCTGGCGAGCAATCTGGTGAGTCTCGGCCAGGTCGGCGTGACGTATCACGCTGGTGTCGAACAACTCCTGGTCGTCTTCCCGCCGCTGATCGCGGCGTTCAAGACCATCCTGCGCGGACCGACCAAGTACGGCGCGATGGTCAACTTCATGACCGCGGTCCAGGACCCGCCCGCCTGCACCACCGGCTTCCTGCCCGCCGACCAGCGGCGCGAGCCGAGTGACTTCACCCCGATCGACACACCCCAGGGGCTGTACTGCAAGGTGGCACAGGATTCTCCGATCGAGGTGCGCGGCATCCGCAACAGCCCGTGCATGGAGAATCCAGGCGTTCGGGCGCCCACTCCCGAACTGTGCCGGACCGGGTACGTGCCCCTGGGCACCAACCCGCCGTTCGGCGCGCCGCAGCCGGTCGCACCGGCCTCGGCTCCGACCGGCGCGTCCACGGGCGGTGTGACCCCCGCCTCAGCGCGCCCCTATGATCCGTCCACAGGCACCTATCTGGGCACCGACGGACGTACGTACCGGCAAGGCGACATCGCTTCCGACGGCTCAGGCACTGTCCCGGCCAGCTGGCAGGCGATGTTGGAGGAGCAGCAACGATGAGTGACAACGACAACCGCCGCCCGCGCAGGCGGGCCGCACGGTCGGCCGGTCCGCCGGTCGACGAGCCGACGCAGGCCACGGTCAGCATCCGCAAGGACGACGCCGAGGTCACCGAGGTCGTGGCCGCCGCGGCGGCTCCGGCCGAGACCGTGCCGGTCGCCGACAAGGCCGTGCCGGCGGATGTCGTTCCGGCCGCCGCGGACAAGACCGTGGTCCTCCCCGTAGCCGACGAGACCGTCGTCCTGGACAAGGCCGCTGTCGCGGCGGCGTCCGACGCCGACCTCGACGACGACAGCACCGACGGGGCGACACCGACCGGCCGTGGCCGGATCTTCGCCCTCGCCGCCGCGGTCGTCCTGGTGCTCGCGCTGGTCGTCGGCGCCGGGTTCGCCGCCTTCGCGGTCCGCTCGGTCGACGCCGACGAGGACCTGCGCGCGGAGTACACCCAGACCGCCCGGCAGGCGGTCATCAACCTCACCACCATCCGCGCCGACTCCGCCAAGGAGGACATCGACCGCATCCTGTCGGTGGCCTCGGGCGAGTTCAAGACGGAGTTCGACGGTCGCCTCGATCCGTTCATGGACGTGGTGAAGCAGGCCAAGGTGGTGTCGCACGGCGAGGTCGTCGAGTCGGGCATCGAGTCGGCCGACGACACGACCGCCAAGGTGCTCGTCGCCGCGAAGCAGACGGTGAGCAACAGCGGCTCGGCCGAGCCGCAGCAGCGTCAGTACCGGTTCCGGGTGACCGTCACCAAGGGCGATACCGGCATGACCGTCTCGAAGGTGGAGTTCGTCGGATGAGTGGGAACCGCGCAAAGATCGTCTTCGGCAGCCTCGGTGTCCTCGGCCTGATCGCCGCGGTGATCCTCGGTCTGAGCGGTTACCAGCTCTACGAGCACAGCCGCACCGAGCAGGCCCGCACCGACGCGCTGACCACGGCCAGCCGCACGGTGACCGCGATGTTCAGCTACGAGCCGGGCACGGTCGACACCGAGCTGCCCAAGGCCGCGGACAACCTCACCGAGGAGTTCCGCGCCGACTACCTGAAACTGATCGAGCAGGCCATCGCGCCGGGCGCCAAGGAGAAGCAGCTCACCGTCAAGGCCACCGCCCAGGCCGAGGGTGTCGTCTCCGCCGACCCCGAGCACGTGGTGGTGTTGCTGTACCTGAACCAGCTGACCACCAGCAAGGATTCCCCGCAGGGCACCACCTCGGGCAGCCGGGTGCGGGTGTCGCTGGACAAGGCCGACAACCGCTGGCTGGTCGCCCAGGTCACGCCGGTCTGAGTCAGCGCGACACGGATGTTCCCGTCGGCCCGGCCTGATTTCAGGCCGGGCCGCGGTCGTCGCGGGGCAGCCGGACCACGAAGGTCGCGCCGCCGCCCGGTGTCGGCCCGACCGTCACCTTGCCGCCGTGCGCGGCGACCAGCGCCGCCACGATGGACAGCCCGAGCCCGGTGCCGCCGCTGCTGCGGGTGCGTGAGGCGTCGGCGCGGTAGAAGCGTTCGAAGATCCGCGCCGATTCCGCCGCGGACAGCCCGGGGCCGGTATCGGCGACCTCGAGCAGCACCTCGTCGTCGGCGGGCGTGAGCCGCACGGTGATCGACGTACCGTCCGGCGTGTGCGTGCGGGCGTTGTTCAGCAGGTTGGTCAGGATCTGGCGCAGGCGGTGATCGTCGCCGAGGATCTCCAGGGTGCCGGTGCCGTCGGCGATCTCGAGGGTGATCGGCCGGTGCTCGCCCTCGGCGGCCGCCACCGCGCGGGCGCTGTGCACGGCGTCGCCGGCGATCGCGAGCAGGTCGACCGGCTTCAGGTCGACGGGGCGTTGCGCGTCGAGCCTGGCCAGCATCAGCAGGTCCTCCACCAGCAGGCCCATCCGCTGGGCCTCGTGTTCGATGCGGTTCATGAACATCGCCGGATCGCCGGTCGCGCCCTGCCGGTAGAGCTCGGCGAAGCCGCGGATGGTGGTGAGCGGGGTGCGCAGTTCGTGACTGGCGTCGGCGACGAAACGCCGCATCCTGGCCTCGGATTCGCGGGCGGCGGCCTCGGAGGCCTCGGTCGCGGCGAAGGCCTGCTGGATCTGGGTGAGCATGCTGTTGAGCGAGCGCGAGAGCCGGTCGACCTCGGTGTCGTTGCCGCGCACCGGAACCCGGCGATGCAGCTGACCTTCCGCGATCGCCGCCGCGGTGGCCTCGACCCGGCGCAGCGGCCGCAGGCTGCCGCGCACCACGAAGTAGGCGGCCACGGCCAGGGTGATCAGCACGATCGCGCCGACCACGACCTGCAGCACGACGAGCTTGCGCACCGTTTCGATGTCGTCGGTCAGCGGCCACGCGACCGTCGCCGACGCGCGGTGCCCGTTGACGGTCAGCACCCGCCACTGGTCGGTCGAGTCGCCCTGCGAGCCGACGGTGACCGGTTGCAGCGCGGGGGGATCGGGGAGATCCGGCTTCGCGTCGGTGCCGAAGACGTTGTCCAGGGTGATGTTCCGGGTGCCGTCGGTGCTCTCGGCCTCGAGGTAGTACCGGCCGGGCGGCTGCCGATCCGGCGACGGCGCGGGCAGGGCGGGCGCGGGCATCCCGACCCGGCGCTCCCATTCGACGGCGGCGTCGGTCAGCTGCTGGTCGGTGCGGTTCTGCAGCGAGTTCTCCATCGCCTTGGTGACGACGAAACCCGAAGCGACCAAACCGAATCCGGCCATCGCCACCAGCATCAGCACCAGCGTCACGCGCAGCGGGATCGCCGAGAACCGCCGGGCGACACGCGCGCGCAGGCTCATCGCGCGGCCGACTCCCGCATGACGTACCCGACGCCGCGCAGGGTGTGGATCAACCGCTGGTCCCCGGTGTCGACCTTCTTGCGCAGATACGACACGTAGGTCTCCACCACGCCGACCTCGCCGCCGAAGTCGTAGCGCCACACGTGATCCAGGATGCGGGGTTTGCTGAGCACGCTGCCCGCGTTCACCATGAAATAGCGCAGCAGCGTGAACTCGGTGGGGGACAGGGCCACCGGCTCGCCCGCCTTCCACACCTCGTGGGTGTCGTCGTCGAGTTCGATGTCGGCGAAGCGCAGCCGGGTGCTGGCCTGCTCGGGTGCGGTGCGGCCGGAGCGGCGCAGGATCACCCGCAGCCGGGCCACCACTTCCTCGAGGCTGAACGGCTTGGTGACGTAGTCGTCGGCGCCGAGGGTGAGACCGGTGATCTTGTCCTCGACCTCGTCGCGGGCGGTCAGGAACAGCACCGGCGCGTCGATGCCGTCGGCGCGCAACCGGCGCAGCAGGCCGAAGCCGTCCATGCCGGGCATCATCACGTCGACGATCAGCGCCTCCGGGCGGAACGCGCGGGCCTTGTCCAGGCCCTCCGCGCCGTCGCTCGCCGTTGCCACCTCGAAGCCCTGGTAGCGCAGGCTCACCGCCAGCAACTCGACGATCATCGGTTCGTCGTCGACGACGAGCACCCTGGCTTCGGGTGCTTCCGGCACACCACTCATGGATCTCATGGTCCACCACCCGGCTGGGAAGTGGCTGGACCCGCGCTGTGAGGTAGCTGTGAGCGCCTCAGTGCGATTCGCGGAAGACGTCCTCTTCCTCGCTGAGCAGGGCCGATCCGGCGACACTGCCCTGGGACAGTGCGTCGAGGAAGGCGCGGGCCCAGCGCTCGACGTCGTGGGTCAGCACCTGGCGGCGCATCGAGCGCATCCGGCGGCGCTTGGTGTCGCGGTCGTCGTCGAGCGCGCCGACGATGGCGTCCTTGACGCTGTCCAGGTCGTGCGGGTTACACAGGTAGGACTGGCGCAGCTCGGCCGCGGCGCCGGTGAACTCGCTGAGCACCAGGGCGCCGTTGAGGTCGCTGTGGCAGGCCACGTACTCCTTGGCCACCAGGTTCATGCCGTCGCGCAGGGGCGTGACCAGCATGGCGTCGGCGGCGACGAAGAAGGCGATCAGCTCGTCGCGGGGGATCGGGCGGTGCAGGTAGTGCACGACCGGGTAGCCGACCCGGGCGAATTCGCCGTTGATCCGGCCGACCTGGCGCTCGATGTCGCCGCGCATCTTGATGTAGCTCTGCACCCGTTCCCGGCTCGGCGTTGCCAGCTGCACCATCACCGTCTCGGCCGGGTCGACCCGGCCCTCTTCCAGGAGTTCCTGCAGCGCGTTGAGCCGGATGTCGATGCCCTTGGTGTAGTCCAGGCGGTCGACGCCGAGCATGATGTTCTTCGGATTGCCCAGTTCGGCGCGGATCTTGGCGGCCCGCTCGCGCACCGACCGGCGCCGGGAATGCTCGTCGAGCTCGGCGGAGTCGATCGAGATGGGGAACGCGCCGACGCGCACCGTACGGAAGCCGACCTGCACGACGCCCAGCTTGGAGCGCACCCCGATGGTCCCGCGTGAGGTGGGCTGGCCGGCCAGTCGCCGGGCCAGGTAGAGGAAGTTCTGCGCGCCGCCGGGGAGATGGAAGCCGATCAGGTCGGCGCCGAGCAGGCCCTCGACGATCTCGGTCCGCCACGGCATCTGCATGAACAGCTCGACCGGCGGGAACGGGATGTGCAGGAAGAATCCGATGGTGAGGTCGGGGCGCAGCATGCGCAGCATCTTCGGCACCAGCTGCAGCTGGTAGTCCTGCACCCAGACGGTGGCGCCCTCGGCGGCCACCTTGGCGGTCTCTTCCGCGAAGCGGCGGTTGACCTCGACATAGGCCGCCCACCAGGACCGGTCGTAGACCGGACGCACGATCACATCGTGGTACAGCGGCCACAGCGTGCCGTTGGAGAACCCCTCGTAGTAGTCCTCGACCTCCTGTGCCGTCAGCGGCACCGGATGCAGTTCCAGACCGTCTTCGATGATCGGCTCGACCTCGACGTCCGGGACGCCCGCCCAGCCGACCCACGCCCCCTTGTTGCTGCGCAGTACCGGTTCCAGGGCGGTCACCAGACCACCCGGGCTGCGCTTCCACCTGGTCGTTCCGTCGGGCAGGCGCTCGAGGTCGACCGGCAGCCGGTTCGCGACGACCACGAATCCCGAGCCGGCACCGCTGGGTGCGGCCGCGACGGGTTCGCTGTTCTCGGACGGACGGTCGTTGGACTGTTTATCGATCATTTGGTCCACTCACGCATCCTTTGCGCGTCGCAGGGTCCCGCTTTGAGATTGTGGTCGTCAGGAGGGTCAGCTGGGGCCGATGCCGAGCATCGACAGCAGCATCCGGCACTCGTCGGCGTCTTCGGCGTACGCCGCGACGACCCGCTGTGCCTGGCGAGCGGTCTCGTCGGCCAGTGGCTCGAGCTCGTCGTCGGCGATGTCGTTGGCGCTGCTCTTGGCGGCCATAGTGGTTCGTCCTCCCGGTTTCCAAACGCTCTGCGTGCGAGTAGTCAATACTATCGGTCGCCTGTGCACGGCCGATGAACTCCCGACCCGATCACCCCACCCCGGTGCAGGGTCGTGGCGGTCCCGTTACCGTGAGTGTCGGACAGCTCCACCCCGCAGAGAGGTTTGTTTCATGCCAGTGGCCACGGTGAACGGCATCGCACTGAACTATCAGGTCAAGGGCGACCGTACCAAGGGCACCGACGTCAAGGGCGGCGGTCCGCTGGTGGTGTTGATCATGGGCACCGGATCGCCGGGCCGGGTGTGGGAACTCCATCAGGTGCCCGCGCTGGTGGCGGCCGGGTACCGGGTGTGCACCTTCGACAACCGGGGTATCGCGCCGTCGTACGAGGCGGCCGGTGGCATGCGGATCGAGGAGCTGGTCGCCGACACCGCGGCGCTGATCGAGTTCCTCGGCGAGGGTCCGGCCCTGGTCGCGGGCACCTCGATGGGCGCGCGGGTGGCCCAGGAACTGGCCCTGGCCCGCCCCGACCTGGTCCGCAAGGCCGTGTTCATGGCCGGTCACGGCAGGCTGGACCAGTTCCAGAAGACGCTGTCGGCCGGCGAACAGGACCTCGACGCCGCCGGTGTGCAGCTGCCCGCCAAATTCGAGGCGGCGCTCACCGCGGTGATGAATCTGTCGCCGGCGACCATGTCCGACACCAATGCCGCCCGCGACTGGCTGGACCTGTTCGAGTTCACCGGCGGGCCAGCGACCCCGGGCATCCGCGCGCAGCGGGCGATGGACCACGAGTTCGAGCGGGTGGCCGCCTATCGCGCAATCACGGTGCCCTGTCTGGCAATTGGCTTCGCCGATGATAGGATGATTCCGCCTTATCTGTCGCGGGAAGTCGCCGACGCCATCCCCGGCGCCAGGTACCAGGAAATCCCGGACACCGGCCACTACGGCTACCTGGAACGCCCCGAGGCGGTCAACAAGATCCTCCTCGATTTCTTCGCGGTCTGACCGCCGAGGCTGAGGTAACCACCTACCAGTAACGTCAGCCTTGCTAGGGTCGACACAACGCCCGGGGCCTCGCACCCCGAAGCGATCCCGTACACAGCGCCAGTATCCAGTGAGGTGAAATTGAGCACCAACCCCTTCGACGACGAGGACGGCCGCTTCTTCGTTCTGGTCAACGACGAAGAGCAGCACTCCCTGTGGCCCGCTTTCGCGGAGGTCCCGGCGGGTTGGCGTGTCGTGTTCGGCGAAGAGAGCCGGGCCGCGTGCGTCGAGTACGTCGAGAAGAACTGGACCGACATGCGTCCCAAGAGCCTGCGTGACGCGATGGCCGCCGACGATGCGGCCCGCGCCCAGTCCTGAGCAGTAACACCGATACTGCGCCGGGACATCGCTGAGCGCGACGGCCGCGTGGCACCTCTACCGATGCCACGCGGCTGCCGCGTCCCGCTATGATGATCGCTGCCCTCCGGGGCGCCTGTTCGTACCCGCCTCCTTAGCTCAGTGGTAGAGCACCGCTCTTGTAAAGCGAAGGTCGTCAGTTCAATCCTGACAGGGGGCTCTCGCAGAACCCGACCCGTCCAACGGGTCGGGTTCTTTGTCGTTCGTGGTGCCCCAGAAAGCGGGGGCGATCGATCCACTCCGAAACAGTGGCGTTTCTCACTAGGCTCACTCGCACGCCGAACACCGGCGTACCTGTTCGAGAGGGATCCTCGTGAAACGCTTCGCCATTCTCGCCGCCGCGGTCACCGCGATCGGCGCCGCCTCCGCCGGGCTCGCCACCGCGACTCCGGCGCAGTCCGCCCCCGATCGACTCGCGACGGCCCAGCCGGTTGTCCTGGTGACCGGCTCGGCGGTGATCGACCTGCTCTCCTTCCTCGCCGCGGGCTGCATCGGCAGCGCCCCGACCCTGCCCCCGCACTGCGTCGCGGACTGACCGCTCGATCCTGCTCGGGTTCAGGCCCCCGGCCTGCGTCTACGTGCGCGACGGGGGCCTGTCCATGCCCGGCCCGGTCCGTCACATCGTTCGCGGGCGGGGTATTCGCCGTGACCCCAAGACTTTTGGGGCCACCTCGCGTCTATGTGCTGCGGTATCTTCCATGCGATCGCCGCAGTAGCCGGCGCGCAGAGGAAGTCGTTCCCCCATGTTCAAGAAGTCCTTTGCGGCCGCAGTGCTCTCGATGAGCGCCGCTGCCGTCCTCGCGGCACCGCCCGCCACCGCCGACCCGGTCAACTGGGGCGCCGTTTCGCTCAGTGCGTGGGGCAATGTCTACGCGTTCTCGGTCAACCATCCGACGGAAGCCGACGCTGTTCGGGCCGCCGACCGGGCATGCAAGGGTCAGGGCATCATCGACTGCCGGACGATCGTGACGTTCGCCGACGGCTGCGGTGCGGTCGTGACGAGTCCGCTCGCGATCGTCGCGGGGTTCCCGATCGTCGGCTTCGGTAAAGGGGCGAACCCGGGCGAGGCGATCGCGGACGCCACCCGCAATCTCCCCACCGGCACCGGAAGCGCCGGCTCGTTCGATCGCGACTACGCCTGCACCGTGCTCTGATCGAAAGGCCGTGTGACGGCAGGTCGTGCCCAAGAAAGCAGGGGCGATCGATCCACTCCGAAACAGTGGCGTTTCTCACTAGGCTCACTCGCACGCCGAACACCGGCGTACCTGTTCGAGAGGGATCCTCGTGAAACGCTTCGCCATTCTCGCCGCCGCGGTCACCGCGATCGGCGCCGCTTCCGCCGGGCTCGCCACCGCGAGCCCGGCGCAGCCCGCCCAGCCCGCGACCGCCCAGCCGGTCGTCCTGCAGACCGGCTCGGCCGTGATCGACCTGCTCGCCTACTTCGCCGCGGGCTGCTTCGGCAGCTGGAGCCCCGCCCCGCCCCCGCACTGCGTCACCCAGTAGCGGCGCGACCCCGGCCGGTTCGGCCCCCGACTATGGGTTCCTCGAGAACCTCGGCTTCGACGTCCGCGGGAACCTGCTGCTGTCGGAGCAATCCGCCACCGAAGTCGGCGGCTCGCTACAGCGACTGGCAGCCGACGGCACGAAATCCGTTGCGGTGACCACGGTCGCCACCGGTTTGACGATGCCGAACGGCTTGGCGCAACTGCCGAACGGCGATTTCGTCGTCAAGGCCCGGGCTGGGACGCGCACGCACTGTATGTCACGAGCTTCCTCGGCACCGTCACGCAGCTGACCCCACCCAGCGCATGAGGGTGCTCAGGCGCTGGCGGACTAGAACCCGTCAGGCGCAGTTGGTCCTCGGTCGGCCCGGCTTGCGGTCCCATTCCTGTGCGAACTTGCGGATCGGTACCGCATCCCATACCGGACCGGTACGCAATTCGAACAGCGGCTGCGGGAACGCCGGGGTCGAGCGAAGCTGGTGCACCCGCTGACGGCTCACTCCGAGGAGCTCACCCACCTCCGGGGCGGATACCAGCTCCGGCAGTGTCGGAGCTTCGGCGCGCCGAGCCTGCTCGTCCTCGGTGATGACCTCGATCGCGGTCGGCGGCAGCGGGACGGCGACACTGATCACCGTGTGTGCCATCTCGGCGGCGCTGATCGGGTCCGCCGTATCGACGTACACCGACACCTCGATACCGCGCTCGTTCTGGGACACCGTGCCATCGTGCTCGGTGAGCATCTCTTCCCACGCGATCAGCTGAGCCTCGTCGGCCCCGCGATCGAAGGCGAATGTTGCGACCCACGTCTGAATCACTGGTCCTCCTTCCGGCGCTGTGCGCGTTGTTCCTTTTTGCTCGGCGGTGGAATCTGTAGTCCTGCCCCGCGGAGTGCGACTTTCAGGTCGGCTATCCTGCGGCGGGAGTTGCTGGGCGTGGCCGGGTAGCGCACGACATAGTCGCCGTTCGGTGCGTAGAACCGGGTGTAGCCCTTGGTGTCATCGACGACTGTCCATCCCTGACTCCTGGCCCAGTCGGCGATGTCCTTGATATCTGAGTTCATGGTCGCCTTTCCCTTGCGATGTGTCAAGTGTTTGCCGGGGTTCGACCATGCGGAGCACCCAAGGGTGCCGGTGTCGAAACCCCCCTTCCCCGGACTCCCGGTCACCATGTCCCGATAGACCATCTCGGCCAACACTTCTGGCCCCGCGTCGAGGAGACGCGCGGCGAGGTTGGACCGTGACGTAGGTGTGCACCCCGGCCGACACGGTGCGTACGTGCGAGGCGTACGACGGTGGTACTCGCAGACGGCTGGGTTTCGGAGTGGGAGCTTCCCCTGGTCGGGCTCGTCGGTGACGACCGTGGAACAGTCCACCGGGGCCTGGGAGGCGGGCAGCAGGTCGTCCGGGCACGGGAGCGTTGACGGCTCCTGGCGTCAGGGCGGCTCCTCGGCGTGGAGAGGTGCCGAGGCGTTGCAGGTAGGGTGTCCCCTACGGTGCGAACAGGTAGTGACTGCTTCGTACCCAGGCCCTCGGATAGCGTTGGCGCGCTACCGGGGGCCGTTCTGTGAACGCGACGCTACACCTCGGGTAACCGACGGGCAAACAGCTTCGGCGCGTTGCGGATTCGGCTTCCGGCGGCCGCGTCTACACGCTCATCGTCGGCCCTACCGGACTGCCGCCGTCCTTCGCCCGCTCGGTCAGGGTTGGCCCCGTGTCTCGGTGTCCGGTAGCGTCTTCCGGCGTGAGTACTCCTGGGGGGAGCGACGGTCAGTCGTTGTCGGTAGTCCCCGAAGAGGTCAGTGACGTCGGCAGGTACGTTTACGGTCTCGCCGAAACGCTACGCGCGGCCTTGGATTCGGCAAGTGGGGATGTCGAAGCGTTACTCAGTGGCGGTTGGCTCGGTGATCTGGCCGACGAGTTCGGTACCGGTTGGACCGAAACCAGCAGTGGTGGCCGCCAGATATGCACCGCCTTGACCGAGATGGCAGAGAAGCTAGGTGTCACCGCCGACACGTACCAGCGGCAAGATGCCTCGAATCAGTTCTCGCTCAATATGATCGGCCTCGATCTACCGGAGTTGTGATGGGTTCGGAATTTTCTGTCGATATGGATCAGCTCGATCAGATCGTGGCTCGCCTGGCCGGGCTGGCCGGGTTTGTCGCTGATCATCTCGACGACATCGATGACCAGGTCGCAAAGCTGAAGGGCACCAGCTGGGAAGGGCTCGCGGCGGATGCCTACCAGGTCGCGCACCAGCAGTGGGTCACGGGGGCACGTGAATTCGCCGAGGGCATACGCGACATGAGCGACGCGGCGAAAGCCGCTCACGGCCGCTACACCACGGCGGCTGAAGCCAACAAGCGGATGCTGCAAAGTGGTTAACCGATGACGTGGACCATCGACTCCGGCATGTACTACGATGCCGCGAAAAAGTGTCATCTGCTCGCCGACGATATCAGCCTTGCGCTGGGGCCACTGAACTCCACGCTGCAACATGAGTGCGGTGGAATGGCTGGGGACCACGAAAAATGCGGGGAGTGGACCACCACCTACGACAGGCACGCCGCCGACATCGTCACTCTCACCGCGACTTTGGCGAACGCGCTTCGCCGGTACGGTGACGTGCTGGAAGCAAACGGCTACAACTGGTGGCATTCCAACCGAGCCAAGGCCAGCGGCAGTGAACCCACGCGGCCGACAGCGTCTGAGCCGCTGTACGACTCGGGGATGGCGCTGCCGGTTACCGCGAAAGGTGACAATGGCGCGGGCTTGGACGAAGGCGCGGTCGTCGGGCTACTCGAAAAGGTCGGCAAGATCCCTAACGGCGACGCCACCAAACTTGCTACGGCCCGCGATGCCTGGAAGAAGTTCGCCGAGAGCGGTTACATCACCGGTGCGGAAGGCCGGATCAAGGGGGTCGGCGCCAAGTTCGAGGGCAGCACCGACCCGAACATCATCGCTATCGAGGAAAAGCTCAACACGCTCGAACAGGCCGCGAAACTCGTAGCCGAGGCAGCCAAAGGCATGGTCACGCCTGTCACCGAGCATCACTCTGCGCTCACCGACATGCGCTCGGAGATTCAAGCCGCCGTCGCGCAGGCTGGGATCGAAGTCGCTGCCGCTATCGGCATCACCATCGCCGTTGTCGCGGTCGCGGCGGTCTTCACCGCCGGTCTTGCCTCAGGTGGTGCGGCGGCGGGTGGAGCTGTTGTCACCATCGAAATCGTCGAGGCGACGGCCTTGGTCATCAAGAACACGGTCACCGCCAGCCGTCTCCTGGTGATCTTCGGTGCTGTGGTCGCGGCGGGTACAGCATCAGGCGGTTTCACAGCGATCCCCGACCTGACCAGAGCGGGGGTCGGCGCAGCGGTCACAGCCATCGCGGGCATGGCTGTCTATATTGCGGCGAACGAGGCAGAGGGGATCGATATTCCGGATGAATCCGGAGACGGTTCGACCACTCCTGAACGCCCCGAGCATGTTCCGCAGGATTGGAACGTTCGCCGGGCTGATAATGACAAGGGCTGGGTTTGGCAGAAAGAAGGCGCAGCAAACCCCAATGGAAACATGTTCAGAGAAGGCGAGCCTACCTCCAAGTATCCGGACGGCTATGTTCGCTACTATAATGAGCACGGTCAGCCGGTGAAGCTGGATGGCAAACCGGGGTCGAATGCAGAAACTCATTTCCCGAAGAATCCCGATGGAACTTATCCCGTGCCGAAAGGTTGGCCATGATAGAACTGCAAATACAAGGAACGGTGGTAAAGGAGATATTGGTCGGTTACACAATTACGCTGCGCTCTGGAACGTCGGCGTCTGAATACGAGCTCCAGATCGAGTGTGAATTGTCTCTTTCTGATCCTGCGGGTTTTACGAAAGTGGCGCCTGAGGAATACTCGTTGATTGAATCCAGATTGGGATCGCTGGTCGGGGCGACTGTTATCTCTGCTTGCTCTGATGATAATGGTGAACTAATTATGAAATTCAGCAATGATGTCATGATCTCTGTGCCGGTTGATCAGGATTTCGAAGCATGGGGGATAGCTGGTCCGGGTGGATACCGGGTGATCAGTAGCCCCGGAGGTGGAGTGGCACGCTGGTCCGAGCGTCCCTGATCCGCCCTGCGCGATCCACGTGAAGAAGCCATCGAGCAGGTCGACGGACGCTGGCCTGAACCGGGTGACGAGGCGACCTATGTAGTTCGCGATGGTGGTCGTCAACCTGTGCCCGCCGAGGTATGGGAACTGGCCAACGACCTCCACAGCAAGGCTCAGTCGGGGACGTTGGCCTCGTAGCCGAGTTTCCGGAGGGCGGCCTTGATCTTGGCCTGGGCCTCGTCGAGGGACTCGGGGGTGGGGGCGGTGTCGGCGCCGGAGATGTCGAAGTCGCCCATGGTGTAGGCGGGGAAGACATGGGTGTGCAGGTGGGGGACTTCCAGGCCGGCGATGAGCAGGCCGGCGCGTGGTGCGTCGAAGGCGAGGCGGACGGCCTGGCCGATCTGCTGGGCGAGGCCGGTCATCCGCGCCATGACGGCGGGGTCGACGTCCTGCCACTGGTCGATCTCGGCGCGCGGCACGATGAGGGTGTGACCCTGGGTGACGGGGGCGATGGTGAGGAAGGCGACGAACTCGTCGTCCTCCCAGACGAAGCGGCCGGGAAGCTGTCCGGCGATGATCGCGCTGAAGACGGATGCCATAGCGGCGAGCCTAGCTAGATCGCCACGAAATGCGACAGGATGCCCTGCACCTCGTAGATGTCGACCTGGCGGTTGAACCGCTGCTTGACCGGCTCGTTCCCGCTGCCGATCCAGATGTAGAGCTCGGCGTCGAGGTCGAAGGTGCCCGCGGTCTCGACGGCGAAATGGGTGATCGAGCGGTACGGGATGGAGTGGTAGCTGACCTTGCGGCCGGTGACGCCCTGCTTGTCGACCAGGATCAGCCTGCGGTTGGTGAACAGCATCGCGTCGCGCACCAGGATGAAGGCCGAATAGACCTGCTCACCCTGGCCGAACAGCTTGGCGTACTCCTGCTGGGCGGCGGCCGGGTCGATCCGGCCCGCGTTGCCCATCATCCCGTCGAGTAGTCCCATGCCGTGCTCCCCTCGCGCGTTCCCCGGCCGCCGGGGACCCAGCATCATTGTCCCCCAAGCGAACCCGCTGTGGGTGGCGTGTGCGAGTGAATTCCCGGTGCCGGGAGCGGGCACGGATGGGCCGTCGCGGTCGGGCGGCCGCCGCCGGATATCCCGACCGGGCAGCAAGCCGGGGCGTGCGAAGTACGCGCGAAGTGCGCGACTAATCTGTCACGCGTGCGCGTACTCGTCATCGGTTCCGGAGCCCGTGAACATGCCCTCGTCCTGGCGCTGCGCCGGGATCCGTCGGTGACGGCGGTGATCGCCGCCCCCGGTAATCCGGGCATCGGCCAGCACGCCCAGCTGCGTCCCGTCGATCCCTGCTCGGCCGAGGCCGTGGTCGCGCTGGCCACCGACGTCGCCGCCGACCTCGTGGTGATCGGGCCCGAGGTGCCGCTGGTGCTCGGGATCGCCGACGCCGTGCGGGCCGCCGGATTCCCGGTGTTCGGCCCGTCCGGTGACGCGGCGCGGATCGAAGGCTCCAAGGCGTTCGCCAAGGACGTGATGGCGGCCGCCGGGGTGCGGACCGCGCACAGCGAGATCGTCGACAACCCGGCCGACCTGGACGCCGCGCTCGACCGCTTCGGCCCCACCTGGGTGGTCAAGGACGACGGCCTCGCCGCCGGCAAGGGCGTCGTGGTGACCGACGACCGCCGCGCGGCCCGCGATCACGGCGCCGAGCTGCTCGAACAGGGGCACCCGGTGCTGCTGGAGTCCTTCCTGGACGGCCCGGAGGTGTCGCTGTTCTGCCTGGTCGACGGCGAGACCGTGGTCCCGCTGCTGCCCGCCCAGGACCACAAGCGCGTCGGCGACGGCGACTCCGGTCCCAACACCGGCGGCATGGGCGCCTACACGCCGCTGCCGTGGCTGCCCGAGGAGACGCTGACCGAGATCGTCGAAGACGTGGTGAAGCCGGTCGCGGCCGAGCTGGTCCGCCGGGGCAGCTCGTTCTCCGGCCTGCTGTACGCGGGCCTGGCCGTCGGCACCAACGGTCCCGCGGTCGTCGAATTCAACTGCCGCTTCGGCGATCCCGAGACTCAGGCCGTGCTGGCGCTGCTGGACAGCCCGTTCGCCGAGCTGCTGCACGCCACCGCCACCGGCCGCCTGGCCGAGGTCGAGCCCCCGCGCTGGAAGGACGGCTCGGCGATCACCGTCGTGCTGGCCGCCGAGAACTACCCGGCCCGCCCGCGCACCGGTGACGTGATCACCGGCGCCGAAGACGGTGCGCTGGAAGGCGACACCCTGGTGCTGCACGCGGGCACCGGGCAGCGCGAGGACAAGGCGCTGGTCTCCGCGGGCGGCCGCGTCCTCAACGTCGTCGGCGTCGGCGCCGACCTCGCCGAGGCCCGCGAACGCGCCTACGCCCGCCTGGCCCAGATCAAGCTGCCCGGCAGCCACTTCCGCACCGACATCGGCGCCACCGAGGTCGTCGTCCCGGAGCGCAAGGGGTAGTACCCCCGGGCTATCGGTCGTTCGGGTTCGGCATCCGGACACGGTCGGACACCGTGCGTGACAACTGGCCCTGGGCGCGGTCGGCTTCGGTGATCCGCGCCTGGGCTACCCGCTGTGCCGCGCGCAGAGCGGCGTAGTGGGTGTCGGCTTGCGCGGCAGCGTTCTGTGCGGCGACCGCGGTCAGTTCGACGATGGTGCGCGCGAGCCACTCCCGATTCGCGCCCGAGGTGGTCGGACCGAGCTTGATGTCGACCAGGACGCCCATCGCGTTGACCCGAACCCGGACAGCGCGGTCGGGCGTCCCTGCTTCCCCGATGATGCGGTCGATCTGCGCGCTCTCGGCTTTGATCTGCGCGAGCCGTGCTTCGAATTCGTCGGCGGCGGCTTCGAGCTCGCCGGAGTTCCACGTCATTCGAGCTGTTCCATCGCTGTGCGGACCCAGGTGCGAACCTGCTCGCTCTCGTCGTCGGCGTAGCGGGCGATGAGCGGCAGTGTGCCGTCGGCTTCCGCGAGGATGAGGGCTTGCACAGCCCACTGGCGGGTGCCGCGATCAGCGAGTGCGTCGACGGCGATCCGGATGGCCTCCGGTGTCTTCGATCGCCCGAGGTAGGGGAGCAGCGCGGCCCGTGGATTGTCGTCGGTGAGCTCGTGGAACAGTGCGAGGATCTCGGCATAGTTCTGCGGGCCCGCGATCTTGTCCAGTGCTTCCGCCGCCCACCACTGCACATCGGACGGCATGGGTGGATTCCGCCGCAGCTGGGCGATCAGTGCCGCGATCGCGTCCTGATCCCCGTACGCGGCCGGATCGGCCAGATTGTGCAGCAGATGAGCCCGAATACCCTCCCGGTGCCGTGATTCGGGTCCCGGAATCTTCTCGTCCAGGTTGGCGAGCCAGTCCGTGTAGACCGGAATCGCCTGCGGATCGGTCCCCGCGTAGTTGTCGAGGTCGGTGAGTCGATAGCAGCGAACTCCGACGGCGGCGAGGTCGTGGGCAAGCCGCAATTCGAAGCCGCCGGTACCGTCCCGATACTGCGCCGGCACGTCGGCCAGCCAGTCGTCCCCCTCGGGCATCCCGGGATAATTCGATCCGGACCAGGTCGGCTTCGCCGGTTCCTCCGCCTCCTGCACACGGGCCTTCGCTCGTGCCGCGGCGGCGGCCTCGGCGATGTCTTCGGTGCCCGACTCGATTCGATTGATCTGCTCGCGGAGCCGTTGCAGATTCAATTCTCTATCGTGGTTTGGCGTCATTGTTGTCGTCGAGCTCCTTTCGCACCAGCTGGATCTGCCCCGTATCGATCATATGCTGAATATCTGGGTCGTTTATCACCGTGCGATGGTCGGTGACCAGGATCATCGTGTAGCCCTGGCTCTGGGCGTACACTGTTTCGAGTTTGATCTGATTCCGTGAACGATCGTCCAAATCGTTCGCGTTCTTGACCTCGACTACCTGCTTATTGGTTACATCTATGTAGTCGGGGTAGATGGTTTCACCGTTGACGTTCACTCCCCTGCGGCCGGCGGGTAATGGGATCCCCGCACGCTCTTCGCCCCGGTCACCGGCCTCGTCGTTATCGTCTCTGTTGCGAAATCGAATCGGCTGGGCGTTGCGAGGCGTACGGTTCAGGATGGGTGCCAGGAACTGGACGTCGCCGTTCGCCGCGGCATAGATGCCCTCGCAGTTCCCGATCGCTTCGTCAACCTTGTCGTTGATCTCTTTCAGCAGTCCATCGATAGCTGTCGCGTAGTCCTTCTTCGTCTTCTCTTCGAGCTTCTCTATTGCTCTCTTGAGCGGGCCCGAGATGAATCCAGGCAAGCGATTGAGGGCGATCTTATCGGCTTCGTAGGAAAGGAGAATCAATCGTAGAAGATTCAGTGAGAAGATGATCATCGATCGGTTGTCTTCGCTTATCTTACCGACCGATTTGCATGCCGTCTCCAGATATGTTCCGAGTTCGCCGGAATCATGCAGCGCGGTGTGCACATTGTTGATCTCGTCGATTATTCCGCTGACCTCGACGTCGGTCTTCTCCGCGTCCGACCACTTCAATACCGCGAAGTTCCGCATCGTATCTGCGGTTCGTTTGGTGGCTCGACCCCAGTCGCCGAAATCCATGCCGGCCTTGGATATTCGTACAGGATCGCTGTCCGCCCACGGGCGGGTGACCAGACCCCGCAACAGATCCCAGTTGGACGGGGTGTCGTGCTGCCCACCTGCCGCGAACTCGCCGGGTTGCAGATTGATCGCGAGGGTGGTGCCTTCCTCGGCCGGTGGCGTCGGCTGGTTCGCGCCGGGGTTGTTCGTGTTTTCGGCGTTCGCGTGGTTGAGGCCCGCCTGGTGTACCTGGTATCCCAGCTCGCGTGCCGCCATCGCGCTGGTCGAGGCGACCTCGAAGATATCCGTGGCGGCCTGGTCGAAATTCTGGCCCCACTTGGTTCCGCCGGAGAAGTAGCTGCCTGCCGAATTGGCGACGGTCAGCTTCGTGTTCAGGGCTCTGAGATCGCGCTCGACGTCTCGGCTGGTGCCGGTGAGCTGGCGTGCCGCGTTGTAGTAGGACTCTGGGTCGAGGTCCGTCATCCGCCGGACCAACCGAACATCTGGCGATTGGCCTCGCGTGCGTCGGCGTAGTTCTGGCGGCAGCGATCGATCTGCTGGCGGAGCTCACGCAACTCGACGAGGTAGGCCGCGGCGGTGGTCTGCCAGGTGGTATGCGCTTCGACGAAAGCGTCCGACGCTTGCCCGGTGAAGTCCTGAGCGAGGGTGTCGGCGGTGGTGCGGGCATCGGCGAGATAGGTTTCCACCGTAGCGATGCGGGTGTCGAGGTCGGTGACGAACTGTGCCATCGCAGTCAGGTCGTAGGAGAACAGTGCCATCGGTGAACCGCCTGTCAGAGGTTCAGCGTGTACGGGCCATAGCCCGCGGCTCCGGTGTCGTCCTGGTCGGTGAAAGCCTGAGCGGCGGTTCGCAGGTCTTGTGCGTAGCCGTCGAGACGGCCCGCATGCGCGGTGACCCGCGAGTTGAGCGACTGCCAGGTAGTGGCGACCAGGTCGGCGGCCGAGCCCCGCCAGCTGTTCTGGAGATCGGTGTGGGCCAGATGAATTCGATTGAGTTCGTACAGCAGATCGCCCTGATGGTTCTGCAACGCGGTCGCCGCTTGCCGTAGCTTCTCCGGGTCGACGCCGAGCGTACTGTCGTCCATAGTTTTCCCTCCCCGTTCCAGACCGTCCCGAATGGAGGAAGCGCACATGAACTGGCGTAGTGCCGCGTCGCAACGAGATCAGGACGACCTGGACAACCTGCTACACGACAGTATAGGTGTCGCTGGTGAAATGCTCGGTGGTGCAGCGGGTTTCGCTCCCTTCATGCTGGTCATCGGCACGGATGGAGAGAGAGCGATGCGTCGGCTGGGCGGAGCGTTCAGCGGTGAGGACTCGATTCTGGACAGCCTCACCTTCGATGACGACCGGCGCGATCTGCGTGCCAGGGCAACGGTGTACGCCGTGACCGTCCGGCAGCCGTTCGTCGGAGACGCGATCAAGGTCGCCGCCGAGCACGCGGGCGGTATCGCGATCGACATTCTCGTTCCATACGCGATGGACGACGAGTCGGTGAACATCGATATGAACGGCGCGAATGCGACAAGGGGCGTGCGGCGACTCTGGTCCTGAGTGGTTTCGGGTCAGGTGAGTTGGAGGCCGTGCATGGCGAGCCAGGCCTGGGGGTCGACGTGGTTGCCGTTCTGGACTATTTCGAAGTGCAGGTGGGGGCCGGTGGAGTCGCCGCGGTTGCCGATGCGGGCGATCTGCATGCCCGCGGGGACGCGTTCGCCGGGGGAGACGAAGAAGTCGTACATGTGGCCGTAGATGCTGATGGTGCCGTCGTCGTGGCGGATGCGGACCCACAGGCCGAAGCCCTGGGCGGGCCCCGCTTCGACGACCGTGCCGTCGGCGACGGCGTAGATGGGGCTGCCGATGGGGGCGGCGATGTCGATGCCGCGGTGCATGGTGCCCCAGCGGGAGCCGAAGCCCGAGGTGAACGCACCCTTCGCGGGCAGGCTGAAGCCGCCGATGGAGGGGGTCGACCCGGGCGTCACGACGCCGGGGACCACCGGCGCCCGCGTCCCCATCCAGTCCTGCCACTCGCCGGAGGCCGCGGCCGCCGCCTCGGCCTTCGCGCGCTCGAGGGTGGCGCGGGCCGCCGCCGCGACCACCGCCGCCTCGCGCCGCTTCTCGCCGTTGGCGATGGCGGCGAGCAGGCGCGTCGTCGACTGCGGATTCGGCGCGAGCTCAGGTACGTAGGCGATCGCGACGCGCTGCGCCTCACCCGGGGCCAGCGGGCCACCTTCGACGTCGCCGCCGATCCGCCCGTCCGCCGCGACGAACACCGCGACGATCGCCACGCCCGCGATCAACACGCGCTGCTCGATCAGTGTCCGCCGCACCAGATCCCGGCTCGGCCGCCGCTCCCACAGCGCCTCGGCCCGCGCCTTGGGGCGCAGCCAGAACACCGTGCGGACATCGCCGTCGCGCAGTTCCCCGGCGATCGCACCGACCGTCGGATGCTCGCCGAGCCAGGTCGTCACGCGCTCGCGCACACCGACTTTCGCCGGCAATTGCGCACGCCAATTCGCCCGCAGCACACGGCCGTTGATGCCGACGACGCGCTTGCTCGCGGTCGTCTCCGAGTTGTCTTCGGCACCAAGGGATTCCGGAGACGCCGAGTCCGTACCGTCGGGTCGGTCGCGGACCGACGGGTCCCCCTCCGGCTCGCGGCTTTCCCCGACCGCGGACCCGGCGCGGTCCGCGGCGGCCCGCTCGCGAGTCCCGCCCGCAGCTGCCTCGGCATCGTCCTCGACCGGCGACGCGGCGGCACGATCGACCGTGTCCGCCTTCGTCCGCCGCACGCGCCCCGCCGTCCTTACCCACTCCATGGTGCCCCCGCGGCCCTGCCCCGACGCGGCCTGACCCGCTGCGCCGGTGGCTGCGTATTCGCTGTCGGAGCCATTGTGCCGACCATATCTGTCAACGCCCGCAATCGGGTGCTCTACCGTCAGTCGGGTGTCCAGAGAATCGCGCCGGTCGACCATTCCCCCCTTCTATGTGATGGATGTGTGGAAGGCGGCCGCGGAACGGGCCAGGTCGCACGGGGACGTGCTGGTGCTGGCGGCGGGGCAGCCATCGACCAAGGCGCCCGCGCCGGTGTTGCGGGCGACCAAGGCGGCGATCGACGACGAGCTGCTGGGGTACACCGAGACGTTCGGGATCCTGCCGCTGCGGGAGGCGATCGCAGAGCACCACCGGCGGACCTACGGGTACGACGTGCACCCGGACGAGGTCGTGGTGACCACGGGCTCGTCGGGGGCGTTCACGCTGATCTTCCTGGCCGCGTTCGACGCGGGCGACACCGTGGTGGTGGCCCGGCCGGGCTACCCCGCCTACCGGAACACGCTCACCGCGCTCGGCTGCGAGGTCGTCGAACTCGACTGCGGCCCGCAGACCCGGTTCCAGCCGACGGTGGCGATGCTCGAGGCTCTGCCCGAGCCGCCCGCCGGCCTGGTGGTGGCGAGCCCGGCCAACCCGACCGGCACGATGATCGATCCGGCCGAGCTGGCCGCGCTGGCGCGCTGGTGCGAGCAGCACGGCACCCTGCTGATCTCCGACGAGATCTACCACGGCATCACCTTCGACGACGCCACGCCGACCGCGTCGGCCTGGGAGACCTCCCGGCAGGCGGTGGTGATCGGCTCGGTGTCGAAGTACTTCTCGATGACCGGCTGGCGGCTGGGCTGGATGCTGGCCCCGGCCGACCTGCGCCCAGCGCTGCAGCGGCTGGCCTCGAACATGACGGTGTGCCCGCCCGCCATCTCCCAGTACGCCGCCGTGCACGCGTTCGGCGCGGAAGCCAAGGATGAGCTGGACGGCCACGTGCGCCGGTACGCGCGCAACCGCGCGCTGCTACTGGAGGGGCTGCCGAGTATCGGCATCACCGAACTCGCCCCCGCCGACGGCGCGTTTTACGCCTATGCCGATATCGGTCATCTGACCAACGATTCCCGGGCCTGGTGCGCCGAGGTACTCGAGCACACCGGCGTCGCGCTGGCACCCGGTCTCGACTTCGACACCGTGCACGGCATTCGCACGGTTCGCTTCTCCTTCGCGGGCTCGGGCGACGACATCGCCGCAGCACTGGACCGGTTGGGAAGGTTCCTGAAGGGTTGATCGGCACCGCTGTCAACAGTGATGTGCGACAACAACTTTGCCTAGTACGAACACTTCCGTGCCGGGATGCGGTAAAACTCAGTTATCCCGATTTCCCGCGTTTCCCCGATGACGATTGCGCACGGTTGAACTGATGATGACTGGCACGATGGCACGGTGACCACCGCGACGACCCCGAAAGGCGAACGGCGTCGCCAGGCCCTGGTGGCGGCGGCGGCTGAACTGTTGCTCGAAGGCGGCTTCGACGCTGTACGACATCGCTCGGTGGCGTCGCGGGCCGATCTTCCGCTCGCCTCGACCACCTACTACTTCGAATCCCTGGAAGATCTGATCGCCAGGGCCGTGGAATTCAGCGGCGCGATCGAGCTCGACGCGATGCGTCGCCGGGTCGGTGAGGTCAGCCATCGCAGGCGCGGTACCGACGCGACCGTCGACCTCGTTCTCGACCTGCTGGTCGGCCCCGACGACAGCGATCTGGACGCGCGCGGTCAGCTGATCGCCCGCTACGAGCGCTCGGTCGCCTCGGCTCGTCATCCCGAGTTACGCGAGGTCCAGCTCCGACTACGCACGCAGCTCGAAGAACTGCTCGCCGACGTGCTGCGCCGCTCCGATCGAGTGGTGCGCCCCGAGCAGTTGCGCAGGCTCGTCGCGGTGGTGGACGGCGCCGTGGTCGCCGCGCTGATCGAGGGTCACCCGGAGCCGAGGCGGCCCGCACGGGCCGGTCTGCTGGAGATGATCGACATCGTCGCCCCGCCGGTGGTGCCCAACATGATGCCCCAGCAGCTGGAACGGGCGCGGCAACTAGACTGAGTGTTCGTGAGCCTTGTCCCGAACGTCCTCGCCACCCGATACGCCAGCCCGGAGCTCGTCGCGCTCTGGTCGCCCGAGAACAAGATCGTGCTCGAGCGCAAGCTGTGGCTCGAGGTGCTGCGGGCGCAGTCGGCACTCGGCATCGATGTCCCCGCGGGTGTGCTCGACGACTACGAGCGCGTGCTCGAGCACGTCGACCTGGCCTCGATCGCCGAGCGTGAGCGGGTCACCCGCCACGACGTGAAGGCGCGCATCGAGGAGTTCAACGCGCTGGCCGGGCACGAGCACGTGCACAAGGGCATGACCAGCCGCGACCTCACCGAGAACGTGGAGCAGCTGCAGATCCGGCTCTCGCTCGAGCACGTCTACGACCACGGTGTCGCCATCGCGGCCCGGCTGGCCGAGCGCGCCGCCGAGTACCAGACGCTGGTGATGGCCGGCCGCTCGCACAATGTCGCCGCGCAGGCCACGACGCTGGGCAAGCGCTTCGCCTCGGCCGCCGACGAGGTGCTCGTCGCGCTGACCCGGCTGCACGAGCTGATCGACCGCTACCCGCTGCGCGGCATCAAGGGCCCGATGGGCACCGCCCAGGACATGCTCGACCTGCTCGACGGTGACGCGGGCAAGCTGGCCGCGCTCGAGCAGCAGGTGGCCACGCACCTGGGCTTCGCGAAGGTCTTCACCAGCGTCGGCCAGGTGTACCCGCGCTCGCTGGACCACGACGTGCTCTCGGCGCTGGTGCAGCTGGGTGCGGGCCCGTCGTCGTTCGCGCACACCATCCGGCTGATGGCGGGCCACGAGCTGGTCACCGAGGGCTTCCAGCCCGGCCAGGTCGGGTCGTCGGCGATGCCGCACAAGATGAACACCCGCTCCTGCGAGCGCGTCAACGGCCTGCAGGTGGTGCTGCGCGGCTACGGCTCGATGGCGGCCGAGCTCGCCGGCGCGCAGTGGAACGAGGGCGATGTGTTCTGCTCGGTGGTGCGCCGCGTCGCGCTGCCGGACGCGTTCTTCGCCATCGACGGCCAGATGGAGACCTTCCTGACCGTGCTCGCCGAGTTCGGCGCCTACCCGGCGGTGGTCGCCCGCGAGCTCGACCGGTACCTGCCGTTCCTGGCCACCACCCGCATCCTGATGGCGGCGGTGCGGGCCGGGGTCGGCCGGGAGACCGCGCACGAGGTCATCAAGGAGCACGCCGTCGCGGTGGCGCTGGCCATGCGCGAGCAGGGCCGCGAACCCGACCTGCTCGACCGGCTCGCCGCCGACGACCGGATGCCGCTGGACCGCGCCGCGCTCGACGCCGCGCTGGCCGACAAGTCCGCGTTCATCGGCGCCGCGTCCGATCAGGTCGCCGAGGTCGTCGCCCAGGTGCAGAAGCTGGTCGAGGCCAATCCGGCGGCCGCGCGCTACACGCCGTCGCCGATTCTCTGAGTCCCGGTGCGGATCAGCCCGCCGCTGTCGCTGTGGCAGCACCGGCGGCGGGCGATCGCACGGCGGGTCCGGGCGGTGTTTCGCTACCGTACTCGGGTGAATCCGTACACGATCTTCGCCGACATCATCGCCGGGCAGGCGCCCGCCTCCAAGGTCTACGAGGACGATGATGTGCTGGCGTTCATGGACATTCGTCCGGTGACGCCGGGACATGTGCTGGTGGTGCCGAAGGCGGCCGCGCCGAGCCTGGCCGAGCTCGATCCCGCCCTCGGCGGCAAGCTGTTCCAGGTCGGGCAGCGGATCGCCGCCGCGTTGCGGTCCAGTGAGGTGGCCGCCGACGGGGTGAATTTCTTTCTCGCCGACGGGGTCACGGCCGGGCAGGAAGTCTTCCACGTGCACCTGCACGTGATCCCGCGGACGCCGGGTGACGGTTTCGGGCTGCGGGCCCGGCCGACCTCGCCCGCCCGTGCCGATCTCGATTACCTGGCCGGCTCGATTCGCGGCGCGCTGTCCCGCTGACCTGCCTTTTCGGGCGAACCGGGCATTGCATACCGGTAAGTTTGCTGAAGAAACGCCCGAAACGCCGAATGCTTCCAGTTCGTTCACCTCTGGGTTACTTTGGACTGTCATTGGCATGCGGTTATGGAGGGTGGATCGTGCGTCGTACAGGTGTTGCTGCTGCAGTGCTGGCTTTCGCCATCGCGGTGATCGGACCCACGGTGGTGCACCCAGCCCCCGCAGCCGCCGCGCAGATCATCGGGGTGAACAACCTCAGCCCCACCCGCACGGCGATCACCGTCGCCTCGCCCGCGATGGGCCGCAACGTCGACCTGCAGGTCCTGCACCCGGCGGGCGGCGGCTCCCGCCCCACGTACTACCTGCTCGACGGCCTCGATCCCGGCGTCGGCCAGAGCACCTGGACCAACGCGACCGACGCCGAGGCCTTCTTCCGGAACAAGAACGTCAACGTGGTGATGCCGACCGGCGGGCAGGCCAGCTACTACTCCGACTGGATCTCCGACGACCCGCGCTTCGGCCGGTACAAGTGGGAGACCTTCCTGACCCAGGAGCTGCCCGGACTGATCGACGCGGAGTTCGGCGGCAACGGCGTCAACGGCATCGGCGGCCTGTCCATGGGCGGTAACGCGGCCTACATCCTGGCCGCGCGGCACCCCGGTCTGTACCGGGCCGTCGCCGGCTACAGCGCGTGTCCCGACAGCGCGATGGCGGCGGGCGCGATCATGTTCTCCATCGCCAACCGCGGCGGCAACCCGCTCAACATGTGGGGCGCGCCCGGCAGCCCCGAATGGGCCTCGCACGACCCGGCCCTGATGCTCGAGGGGCTGCGCGGCAAGGCGCTCTACATGTCCACCGGCACCGGCATTCCCGGCCCGCACGAGGCCGAACTGAAGCCGCAGCTGGCGGAGAACATCTTCCTCGGCGGCCCGATCGAACTGGGCGTCAACACCTGCATGGTCGCCTTCGACCAGCGTCTGCGTGGCGCGGGTATCGGCGCGAAGATCGACTACCACCCGGTCGGCACTCACTCGTGGTCCTACTGGCAGGACGCGCTGCACGCCTCCTGGCCGACCATCGGTCCCGCACTGGGGGCCTGACAGTTCTTCCCAGCGGCCCGGTTCGACGGCTTCCACAGCCCGCGAGCCGGGCCGCGGTGCGTCCGGGGCTACCTGGTCCGGCGCCGGAGTACGACGCCCGCGAGCACACCGATCACCGAGAGCCCGGCGACGAGCAGCACGTAACCCGCGGGGAAGCCCAGGATCTCGACGTACTCCCGGCTCACCACCCGGTCGCGGACGATGTCGTCGTTCGCGGCGGGGCCGAAGGCGAAATCGGTGGTGATGGTCGCGGGCCGGGGGATGGAGACGGCGAGCTCGGTGAGGTAGGTCCGGCCCGCCGCGAGCGCGGTCAGGTCGGGATCGGTGAGTTCGGCGACGGGGGCGGCGAATTCGGTGATGGTGGATTGGGTGGCGGTGTCGGCGTCGGTGCGGGTCACCCGGTGGTCGCTGAAGACGTAGAGGTGCACCGACTGGTGCCCCGTGGCGGCGGCCGACATCCGCATCGGATACACGAGCCGGTCGGAGTCGAAGGTCAACCGGACCGGATCGAGGGCGCCGGAGAGGGGCTTCGCGCTGGTCAGTCGCATGGCGACGAAGGACCAGCCCTCGCGGAGATAGGGGTCGAGGGTGGCGCTGACCTCGGGACGGAGCTGATAGCCGTTGGTATCCAGCCATTCCCGGACGCCGGTGAGGTCGCCGCCGCGCAGGGTGGTCGCCTCCAGCGGGCCGAGCTGCACCTGCCCCAGCACCTCGGGCCCGGCACCGGGCGCGGCGCCCGAGGTGTCGCCGGAGGAGTAGTCGCTGCCGAACCAGTGGTACTCGGTGACGACCTCGGGCGCGGTGAGCCGCGACAGCTCGCTGAACGAGGCCGCGGTGCCCGCCGAGACGGTCGCCGGTGTCGGCGTCGGCACGATCAACGCCGCGTCGGCGCCGTCGAACCGCATGCCGAGGCGCATGAGCACGGTCTCGCGGGTGCCGTCCCACCCCAGCACCGCTGTTTCGCTGTCGACCCGCGCCGAGTTCCCGCCGCTGATCACCCCGCCGCACGCGCACGCTGTCGCCGGTGTCATCGCCGCGGACCCCGCCGCCAGCACCACCCCGACAGTCACGACGAACGATCGAACCGCGTACCGCATCCCCATGCGAGCAGGCTACGGACTCGCCGCCGCGCGCACATGCGCAGAAATACTCACCGAGCGGGCCCGGCCCGGCCGCCGCCCCGGCCGAGTTGGCGGGCCCGGCCGCAAAGGTCCGGCTACGGTGGACCCATGGCTGGCGAGAATGAGACGGTGTCGGCGCCGATCGCGAAGAAGGTGCCCTTCGAGCGGGTGCATCACGGCGACACGTTCGTCGACGAGTACGAGTGGCTGCGGGACAAGGAGAACCCCGAGGTCATCGCGTACCTGGAGGCCGAGAACGCCTTCACCGAGGCGCAGACCGACCAGCTGCAGCCACTGCGGGACAAGATCTTCGACGAGATCAAGGCGCGGACCCAGGAGACCGACCTCTCGGTGCCGACCCGGCTCGGCGAGTTCTGGTACTACTCGCGCAGCTTCGAGGGCAAGCAGTACGGCGTGCACTGCCGCTGTCCCATCGACGCGAACGCCGACGGCATCGACGCGTGGACCCCGCCCCAGCTCGAGGTCGACACGGTGATCGAGGGCGAGGAGGTGCTGCTCGACAGCAACGTCCTGGCCGAGGGCCTGGACTTCTTCGCGCTCGGCGCGTTCTCGCTCAGCCACGACGGCACCCTGCTGGCCTACTCGGTCGACAGCACCGGCGACGAGCGCTACACCCTGCGGATCAAGGATCTGCGCACCGGCGAGCTGCTGCCCGACGAGGTGGCAGGCGCCGCGCCCGGCGCGACCTGGTCGCTGGACGGCACGCACATCTTCTATCAGACCGTCGACGAGTCCTGGCGGCCCGACACCGTGTGGCGGCACCGCGTCGGCACAGCGTCCGACGCCGATGTGACGGTGTTCCACGAGCCCGACGAGCGCTACTGGGTCAGTGTCGGCGCGACCCGCTCCGAGAAGTACCTGATGATCTGGCTCGGCTCCAAGATCACCACCGAGGGCTGGGTGCTGGAGTCCGACAATCCCGAGGGCGAGTTCCGGGTGCTGCTGGAGCGGCGCGAGGGCGTGGAGTACTCGGCCGAGCACGCGGTGATCGGCGGCGAGGACCGCTTCCTGATCCTGCACAACGACGTGGTCGACGGCGTGAAGGCGGAGAATTTCGTGCTCGCCGAGGCGCCTGCCACCGATCCGTCGAACATGACGATCCTGATCGGGCACCGCGAGGACGTGCGGCTCGAGGACATCGACGCCTTCGCCAACCACCTGGTGCTCGGCTACCGCCGCGACGCGCTGCCCCGCCTGTCGGTGTGGCCGCTCACCGCCGACGGCTACGGCGAGCTCACCGAACTCGACTTCGGGCTCGAATTGTTCTCCGCCGGTGCGGGTTCCAGCCCCGAGTGGGAGCAGCCGACGCTGCGGGTCGGCGTCACCTCCTTCATCACCCCGATGCAGGTGTTCGACTACGTGCCCGCCACCGGTGAGCTGCTGCTGCGCAAGGAGCAGCCGGTGCTCGGCGGCTACGACGCGAACGATTATGAACAGCACCGGGATTGGGCGGTCGCGCACGACGGCACCCGGATCCCGATCTCGATCATCAAGCGCCGCGGGCTCCCGGCGGGCCCGAAGCCGACGCTGCTCTACGGCTACGGCTCCTACGAGGCCAGCATCGACCCGTCGTTCTCGGTCTCGCGGCTGTCGCTGCTCGACCGCGGCATGGTGTTCGCGGTGGCGCACGTGCGCGGCGGCGGCGAGATGGGCAGGCTCTGGTACGAGCATGGCAAGACGCTGCTGAAGAAGAACACCTTCACCGACTTCGTCTCCTGCGCGAGCCATCTCATCGACACCGGGGCCACGGCGGCCGACCGGCTGATCGCCGACGGCGGCAGCGCGGGCGGTCTGCTGATGGGCGCGGTCGCCAACCTGGCGCCGGAGCTGTTCACCGGCATCCTCGCCAACGTGCCGTTCGTCGACCCGCTCACCTCCATCCTCGACCCGTCGCTGCCGCTGACGGTGATCGAATGGGACGAGTGGGGAAACCCGTTGGCCGACAAGGACGTCTACGAGTACATGAAGTCGTACTCGCCGTACGAGAACGTCGAGGCCAAGGACTACCCGGCCATCCTGGCCATCACCAGCCTCAACGACACCCGCGTGCTCTACGTCGAGCCCGCCAAGTGGATCGCCAAGCTGCGCGACACCAAGACCGGTGACAGCGAGCTGCTGCTCAAGACGGAGATGAGCGCGGGCCACGGCGGCGTGAGCGGGCGCTACGAGAAGTGGAAGGAAGTCGGCTTCGAGTACGCCTGGGTACTCGACAAGGTCGGCCTGGCGGACGCGTAGGGGATGAGCGAGGACGACGCGCTCGGGACGAAACGACCGTCCCGAGCCCTGCCGATGGTGATCATCGCCCTCATCCTGGGGTTCATCGTGCTGGCCCTGCTCAATCCGTGGTTCTGGATCGGCGAGGCGCTGGTCCTGGCGTCGCTGCCAGTCCTGGCGCGATGGGAGAAGCGCAAGCTCGCTCGGTAGTGAGCTGGCTGAGCTGCGGTTCACCGCCGTGGGGTGCAGCGGCTGCCGGGCACAGCGGACGATCGGATATCTCCGGTCGGATCGATGAGATCCTCCGGCAGCTCCAAACCCATCGCGGTTCACTGGTCGTGCCCACTTTGGTCATTACCGAAGCCGCCTATCTGATCGGGACCCGGCTCGGCGCTGAGGCGGAGGTGCGTTTCCTGGGTGATTTCGCGGCAGGCCTGTTCGCTGTGGAGCCGGTGCATCCCGCCGACTGGCTTCGCATTGCCGAATTGGTCGCGAAGTACCGCGATCTGCCGCTGGGGACAGCGGACGCCTCGGTGGTGGCTGTGGCCGAGCGTCGTGGACCACCGCGCAGGCGCCGCTGGAGCGGGAACTCGCTGCGGCCCTTGATGTCCCGTATGACGAGGTGATGCTCGCCGCGTTCCTGCCGCTGGCCTACACGATCGGTACGGATTTCCGGCCGGCGGTGCGCGTGCCTCGCGCGCAAACACTGCACTGGCAGCGGTGGTGAGGCGAGCGCGGATGTTCGTCGGGGCGTCATCGGTGGAGCACGCGGGTGTCACCTGGGGCTGACACCGTAGGTTCATGAACGCTGAGCTGATCGTTTCCGTATCCGGGATCCGGGACACGACCCGCGACGCCGCGATCGAGTTCGCGGCGGAGATGGACCAGCGGGATGTGCGGCTGTCCCTGCTGGTCGCGCCCCGGTTGAAGAACAAGTACCGGCTGGTCGACGATCCGGCGACGCAGTCGTGGTTGCGCGGCAGGCGGCTCGAGGGCGACGCGATCGTGCTGCACGGCTACGACCAGGCGGCCACCAAGACCCGTCGCGCGGAGTTCGCGAGCCTGCCGAGGCACGAGGCGACGCTGCGGCTCAAGGCGGCCGACCGGGTGATGGAACAGGTGCAACTGCGTACCCGGCTCTTCGCCGCGCCGCGCTGGGACGCCTCGGCGGGCGCGCTGGCCGCGCTGCCCGATGTCGGCTTCCGGCTCGCGCTCGGCCTGACCGCCGTCCTCGATCTGGAACGTGATGTGGCCCAGCGCGCCCGGGTGTACGGAATCGGTGAGGGATTCCGTGCCGAGCCGTGGTGGTGCCGGGCGCTGGTGATGGGCGCGGCGCGCACCGCCCGGCGCGGCGGCGTGCTGCGGCTGGCGATCTCGGCCGCGCAGTTGCAGCGCTCTGGTCCGCGCCAGGCGATGCTCGACGCCGTCGACCTGGCGCTGTACCACGGCGCCCGCAGCGACGTGTACCGCTGGGAGCCGTTCGCCGCGGCCAGGGCTGCCTGACCGGCCACCGTCGCGCGCGTCGGCGATCAGGCGCGCGACGGTGGCCTCTGTCACGGCTGGGTGTGCGGCAGAGCCACTTCGGGCGCGGCGTCATGGGTGAACCCGCCCGCTTGCTCGCGGGTCAGTGGTGTCCGCCACGGGTTGTCTTCGAGCTGGCGCAGGCCGCGCCGGATATCGGCGAGCAGGAGTTCGGCCATGTCCACGGTGAAGCCGTGCCGGAACACCGCGCGCATGATCGTCTCGTCCTGACGGTCGGCGGGCAGCGGATAGGCGGCGATGAGCCAGCCGCGGGCGCGGAGCCGATCGGACAGATCGTAGAGGTTGTAGTCGGCGCCCTCGGTGAGCCGCCAGGCGACCGCGGTGATTCCGCGATCGGGTTCGGCCGCGTGGATCAGCTCGAACGGGCCGGCCGCGGCCAGGCCTTTCGCGAAGTGCCGGGCGACGAGATAGATCGCCGACTGCACGCGGGTGTAGCCCTCGCGGCCGAGCCGGATGAAGTCGTAGTACTGGGTGATCACCTGCCCGCCCGGCCGGGAGAAGTTGAGGTTGAAGGTGGGCATGTTGCCGCCGAGGTAGTCCACGTCGAAGACCAGCTCGCGGGGGAGATCGGCGGCTTCGCGCCAGATCACCCAGCCGACCCCGAGCGGCGCGAGACCCGTCTTGTGTCCGGAGGCGTTGATGGATTTCACCCGGGGCAATCGGAAGTCCCACACCAGCTCCGGCGCGGTGAACGGGCCGAGGAAGCCGCCGCTGGCCGCGTCGACGTGGATCGGGATGTCCGGGCCGCCCGCGGCGTGCATGCGGTCCAGTTCGGCGCTGATGGCGGCGACGTCCTCGAACAGACAGGTGAAGGTCTGACCGAAGGTCGGCACCACCGCGATGGTGTTGTCGTCGCAGTATTTCGGCAGATCGTCGGGGTGCAGGGTGTAGCGGTTCGCGCGCAACGGCACCTGCCGCAGTTCCACGTCGAAGTAGCGGGCGAACTTCTCCCAGCAGACCTGGACCGGGCCGCTCACCAGGTTGGGCACGCCGGTGCCGCCACGGGCTCGCCAGCGGAATTTCGCCGCGAGGCCGCCGAGGATCGCGGCCTCGCTGGAGCCGGTGGTGGAGGTGCCGAGCGTGGCCGCGGGATCGGGGGCCTGCCACAGGTCGGCGAGCATGCGCACACACCGCTTCTCCAACTCGGCGGTCTGCGGGTACTCGTCTTTGTCGACGATGTTCTTGTCGATCGATTCGGCCATCAACCTGCGCGCCTGATCGTCGATCCAGGTCGTGCAGAAGGTGGCCAGGTTCATCCGCGCGACGCCGTCGAGAATCAATTCGTCGTGCACGATCTCGTAGGCGACGTCGCCGGGTAGTTCGGCGGCGGGAAAGCCGCCGTGCGGAGCGGGGCGGGTGAATCCGGGAAGGCTGAAAAGGTCTTGGGATCGGAGATTCTCGGCCACGGTTCCTCCAGTCAGGAGCTGCACTGCCAGGTGATAGCTCTGATGGCATTCTGCAACGATTGCGTAGCGTATGCCCTCGATTCGAGCCTACTGGTCGGATGCTGAACAGTTACTATGCTTGGGCAGTTGGTCAAGGGTTTCCGCTAGTTGTGTAGACACAGCAGGAGGCAGCGCTGATGACGGGCTCCGCGACGAAAGCCGCGACGACGACGAAGTATTTGTCCTGGGTGACATTGGCGCTGATGACCACGAGTTCGGTGGCCAGCCTCCGCTCGGCGCCCACGATGGCGGTCTACGGACTCGCCTGTGTATTCCTCTACATCATTCCCGCGATTCTGTTCCTGCTACCGACCTCGCTGGTCGCCGCGGAACTCGCCTCGGGCTGGCAGGGCGGCGTCTACAAATGGGTCGGGGACGGGCTGAACAAGCCGCTCGGCTTTCTCGCCGTCTGGTGTCAGTTCGCCATGACGATTTTTTATTACCCGAGCCTGCTCGCTTATGTGGCAAGTACTTTCGCGTACATCATCGATCCGTCGCTGGCGTCCAACGGCCTGTATGTGGCGATCGTGATCATCACCGTCTACTGGGCAGGCGTTTACGTATCCTCGCAGGGCACCAAGACGGTGGCCGGGCTGTCGAGTATGGGCCTGGTGATCGGCACGCTGATTCCCGGCACCGTGCTGGTTGTGCTCGGTCTGGTGTTTCTCGCGCAGGGTAATCCGTCTGCGGCGCCGATGGATTCGAGCCACCTGCTGCCCGCCTGGACCGGTCTGGCCAGCCTGGTGCTGATCGTGAACAACTTCCTGTCCTACGCGGGCATGGAGATGAACGCGGTGCACGTGTCGTCGCTGAAGAACCCGGCCAGGGAATTCCCGAAGGCGATGTTCCTGGCGATGGGGCTGGTGCTGGTCATCTTCATCCTGCCCGCGCTGGCGATCAGCTGGGTCGTCCCGTCCGCGAGCCTGAGTCTCACGGCCGGTGTGATGCAGGCGTTCGACGGATTCTTCAGCCACTTCGGCGTCGGCTTCCTCACCCCGATCGTCGGCATCGCGCTGGTGGCGGCCGCGGTCGGCGGCATGCTCACCTGGCTGGCCGGACCGTCCAAGGGGCTGTTGCTGATCGGGCGCAGCGAGGGTTATCTGCCGCCCTGGCTGACCACGATGAACAAGCACGGCGTGCAGCAGAACATGCTGGTGGCGCAGGGTGTGTTCACGACCTTCATCGCGCTGCTCTACGCCTTCATCCCGAATGTCTCCAGCGCGTACTGGATTCTGTCGGTGATCACCACGCAGGTGTATCTGATCATGTACGTGCTGATGTTCGCGGCGGCCGCCAAACTGCGCCGCGACGATCCCGATCATCCGCGCGGCTATCGGGCGCCCGCCCTGTTCGCGCTCTGCGGTCTCGGCGCCGCGTCCTCGATCGCGGCCTTCGCGATCGGCTTCGTGCCGCCCTCGCAATTCGGCGCGGGCAGCCCGTGGGTGTATCTGCTCATCGTCGGCGGTGGCATGGGCGTCGTCGGTCTGCTGATCCCGTACCTGTTCTACCGAAATCGCAGGGACAGCTGGAAACTCGCCGTTCCGGAAGGGGAACAGGTATGACGACCGGAGACGCCCCCGAACACAAGCGCCGCTGGATCTACATCACCGCGGGTGTGCTGCTGGTGGTCTTCGCCCTGATCGGTCTGCTCACCTTCAGCGAGATCCGCGAGAGCACCCAGGCCACCACCAAAGCCGAACAGCTGCACAACGATCTGGTCGCGGCGGGCCTGCCCGCACCGGAGCCGCAGGTGATCGCCGACGCGCTCGGCGAGGACGGCGGCTCGGTCTGCCAGGATCCGAGTTCGCCGCTGATCAAGGCGAAATACCAGGCCTCGATCACCAACGGCGCGGCAGGGCCGGGGCAGCGCCCGGTGATCGGCCCGCGCGACACCACCCAGGCGGTGGCCCTCACCATCGCCGTCTACTGCCCGGATCGCCTGTCGGACTATCTTTCTCATCTCGACACCCTGAAGCTGGACGACACCACGAAGTGAGGCGCGAGCGATGACGGATACTCCCGAAGTGGCTGCGTTGCGCACCACGATCGCCGGGCTGATGGGCCGGGCGAAAAAGGATCTCACCGAGCTGGTTTCGCTCAAATCGGTCGCCGACCCGCGCCAGTTCCCGCCCGAGGGCTGCGAGCAGACCGCGCAGTGGGTGGCCGACGCGTTCGCCGCGGCCGGGCTGACCGAGGTGGGCCTGCACGAGACGCCCGACGGCAGCAAGGCCGTCATCGGGCACAAGCCGGGCCCGCCCGGCACACCGACGGTGCTGCTCTACTGCCACTACGACGTGCAGCCGCCGCTGGGCGACGACGCCTGGAACACCCCGGTCTGGACGCTCACCGACAAGGATGGTCGCTGGTTCGGCCGCGGCGCCGCCGACTGCAAGGGCAATATCGTCACCCACCTGACGGCCCTGCGCGCGATCGGGCCGGACTTCCCGATCGGGATCAAGGTGGTGTCGGAGGGTTCCGAGGAGCAGGGCACCGGCGGGCTGGAGAAGTTCGTCGTCGCCAATCCCGACCTGCTCGCGGCCGACGTGATCCTGGTGGCCGACTGCGGCAACTTCGCGGTCGGCGTGCCCACCTTCACCCAGACCCTGCGCGGGAACGTCAATGTCGTGGTCACGGTGAAGACGCTGGCGGGGCCGATGCACTCGGGCATGTTCGGCGGCCCGGCGCCGGACGCGCTGGCCGCGATGATCCGGCTGCTGTCGTCGCTGCGGGACGAACACGGCAACACCACCATCGACGGGCTCACCGACGATCAGAAGTGGACCGGCGTGCAGTACCCGGTCGAGGACTTCCGGGCCGACGCGGGCGTGCTCGACGGAGTCGACCTGCTCGGCAGCGGCACCGTCTCGGACATGGTGTGGGCCCGGCCCGCGCTGACCGTGCTCGGCATGGACGTGCCCGCCGTCGTCGGATCGTCGGCGGCGATCCAGCCGAGCACCAGGGCCCGGCTCAACCTGCGCATCCCGCCGGGCACCGAACCCAAGCAGGCCCTCGACCTGCTGGAGAAGCACCTGCGCGCGCACCTGCCGTGGAACGCCCAGCTCGAGATCGAGGTGGAGGCGCTCGGCGAGCCGTTCGTCGCTTCTGAACAGGGACCGGCGCGCTCGGCGCTGGAGCAGGCGATGGCGACCTCCTACGGCAGGCATGTGACCACCGAGGGGCAGGGCGGCTCGATCCCGCTGTGCAATGTCTTCGCCGACACCTACCCGAAGGCCGAGATCATGCTGATCGGCGTCGAGGAGCCGAAGTGCCTGATCCACGCGCCCAACGAGAGCGTCGACCCGACCGAGATCGAGCACATGGCGCTGGCCGAGGCGCTGTTCCTCAGCACCTACCACTGATCAGAACTGCGCCTGGTCCTCCGGCTGGATCACCCGGAATTCGGTCCCGGCCGGGGCCATCTCGGTCAGCCTGCCGAAGTAGATGCCCTGCGCCGCCGGCTCGACGATCCCGAAATGGACCGGGACGGCGGTGCGGGGATTGACCGCGCGCAGGTAGTCGACGGTATCCCAGATCCGCATCCACGGCGCGACGGCCGGGATGGCGAGCACGCCGACCGGGACCGGCGGCACCCACAGCGAGTCGCCGGGGTGCACCAGCTGGGCCGGATCGGCCGCGGTGCCGAGCTGGAAGACCGTGTTGTCGATCACCGGGATGTCCGGGTGGATCACGGCGTGACGTCCGCCACCGCCGGTGATCTGCAGGTCGCCGATGTCGAGCACCTGGCCCGCCGAGACCGGCTCCCAGCCCTCGCCGCGCTGCTGGGCGGTCTGCGGGTCCGACAGCAGGCGGGCGGTCGGGTTGGCCTCGATCAGCGCCTCGATCCGGGTCGGATCGATGTGGTCGGGATGCTGGTGGGTCACCGCGATCGCGTCCAGTCCGGTGATGCCCTCGAAGCCGTGCGCGAAGGTGCCGGGATCGAACAGCACTTTCACGCCGTGCAGTTCCACGAGGATGCAGGAATGACCGAAGTGGGCGATGCGCATACCCGATGCTATCGCCGCCGATCCCGGTGGGCCCGGAGGCGGAAGCGGAGTGTGGCCACGCAGGGCCCTCGGGGGTCGGCGCCATCGAACACAGCCGCCGCTACCCCGGAAGGCGGGTACGACGGCCGGGTCAACTAGGATTTCCGAGGTAACCCCCCACACCACATGAGGAGCAACGCGTGGCACGAGTCGTGGTCGAGGTCATGCCGAAGGCCGAGATCCTGGACCCCCAGGGACAGGCCGTGGTCGGCGCGCTCCCGCGTCTGGGATTCGCTGGAATCTCGGATGTGCGGCAGGGCAAGCGATTCGAGCTCGAGGTGGACGAGAGTGTCTCCGACGCCGAGCTCGAGCAGATCGCCGAGGCGCTGCTGGCCAACACGGTGATCGAGGACTGGAAGGTCGTTCGGGTCTCGTGAGCGCACGCATCGGCGTTATTACTTTTCCGGGCACGCTCGATGATGTCGACGCCGCCCGCGCGGTGAAGCTGGCGGGCGCCGAGGCCGTGAGCCTGTGGCACGCCGACGCCGACATCAAGGGCGTCGACGCGGTGATCGTGCCCGGTGGCTTCTCCTACGGCGACTACCTGCGCTGCGGCGCCATCGCCCGGTTCGCGCCGGTGATGGGCGAGGTCGTGCGCGCGGCCGGTCAGGGCCTGCCGGTGCTCGGCATCTGCAACGGCTTCCAGGTGCTGTGCGAGGCCGGGCTGCTGCCGGGCGCGCTGACCCGCAACGAGGGCCTGCACTTCATCTGCCGCGACGAGTGGCTGCAGGTCGAGGCGACGAACACCGCCTGGACCTCCCGCTACGAGCAGGGCGCGCAGATCCTCATCCCGCTGAAGTCGGGCGAGGGCCGCTACCAGGCGTCGCAGCAGGTGCTCGACGAGCTCGAGGGCGAGGGTCGCGTGGTGTTCCGCTACGCGGGCGACAACCCGAACGGCTCGCAGCGCGGCATCGCGGGCATCTCCTCGGCCAACGGCCGGGTCGTCGGCCTGATGCCGCACCCCGAGCACGCCACCGAGGCGCTGACCGGCCCGAGCGACGACGGTCTCGGCATGTTCTTCTCGGTGATCGACAGCCTGATCAACGCCTGAGTTCTCCCGCACCGACGCCCCGGCCTCGCTTCGAGGACCGGGGCGTCGTCCGTTTCAGGGCAGCCGGTCGATGATGTCGAAGTCGACGCCGTCGGTGCGGGCCAGGTGGGCCGGGCCGACGGCCTGGTTGCCGAGGAAGCCGTTGCGGGTGGACGGGCCGTCCAGGACGATGCCGTCGGCGAGCCTGGCCGAGATGGTCGGGACGTCCAGGGTGCCGACGGTGTCGGCCAGCGTGCGCAGCAGGTGGACGGCCTCGTAGGCGGAGTTGCTGAAGGTCGTGAGCGCGGGGGCGAAGGCGCCGTGGTGCTCGCGGTAGCGGGTGCGGCGGTCGCGGCCGTCGGCGGTGTGCTCGTCGACGAAGAAGCTCGACGCGACGAACATGTTGGCATTGGCCGCCGGGCCCGCGCTCAGCAGCACGTTCTCGTCGACGGCCGGACTCAGTCGCGGCATGATCGCGGGCAGGCCGGTCGCGGTGAACTGGCGATTGAAGCGGGCGGTGTCGGCGCCGACCATCAGGATCAGCACCGCGTCGGCGCGCAGCAGGGCCGGGCTGTCGAGGAACACGTGGAAATCGGTGGTGCCGAGCGGCACGTACTGCTCGAGCACGAGGTCGGCCGGTGAGGGCAGCGCGCGGCGCAGCGCGTTGACGGTCTGCCGCGGCCAGATGTAGTCGTTGCCGATCACCGCCCAGCGGCGTACGCCCAGCTCACGGGCCATCCAGGCGACGGCGGGCACGGTCTGGTGATCGGGATGCTCGCCGACAAGCAGGACGCCGGGGCGCTCGTCGGGCAGGCCCTCGTGATCGGTCGCGTAGAGGTAGGGAACCCGGCCGTCGACGGCGTCGGCGACGGCGCGGCGCACGGCGGAGGTGTGCCAGCCGGTGATCGCGCCGACCATTCCGGTCGCCAGGAACGCGTCGACTTCGGCGGCCACCTCGTACGGCGGACGGCCGCCGTCGAGGGTTGTCAGCCGAATTTCCCGGCCCAGAATTCCTGTCCCACTATTGATTTCATCGACAGCCAGGGAAATGGCGGCGGTGCACGACGGTGCGATGATGCCACCGGGGCCCTGAGTGGGCACGATCGAGAGAATCTCGATCGTTTCGTCCCGACTCTCGTCGAACGTGGGCATTCTGTACTCTAACGCCTAGTGCGAACAGGTTTGTTCGAATGAATGTGTCGGCAGGTGGGAATGCAATCGGTGTCCATCATAAGTGGGTGTTCCACGCTGCACGGCGCGCTGCGCTCGGCAGAACGTAACTGGGTGCGCCAGCTGGAATCGGCGTTGTCGGCCGACAATCTCACGGCCGACCACTGGGCGATTCTGTCGCAGTTGTCCACCGACGACGGCATGACCATGTCGGAATTGGCGGCGGCCGCGCGGCTGGCGCCGTCCTCGGCCACCCGGCACGCCGATCATCTCGCCGAGCGCGGGCTGATCTTCCGGGTCGCCGCCACCGACGACCGCCGCCGGATCCTGATCGGGCTCAGTAGTCTCGGGGCGAAGCTGGTCACCAAGATCCGGGCCGAGGAGCAGCTCGCGGAGGAAGAGCTCCGTGCCCGCTTGGGCGCGCGGCGCTACAGCGAGCTGGCCGCCGCGCTGTCCGTCATCGCCGAGCTCTAGCCGGAATTCGCCGGGCGCTGGACGAATCTTCCCCAGGCCCGGTAGCGGTCCCGGGCGATGGTGGGCAGATAGGCCGGGACCAGCGCACCCGGTGTCTGGTCGGCGAAGGCCGACACGTCCCGGCACAGGTGGGCCTGATCGGTGTACCCGCAGGCCGCCGCGACCTCGGCGGCCGGTGTGCCCGCCAGCAGCTCGTCGACCGCGGACCGGAAGCGGACCAGCATGGCCGCCCGCTTGGGGGTCAGGCCGATCTGGGACTCGAACCGCGCCCACAGCCGCTTGTGGCTCCAGCCGAGCGAGGCGGCGAGCGCACCGATCCGCACCTGGCCGCCGGTGCTGAGGATGCGGCTCCAGCCGGCGAGCACCTCCGGGTCGGGCGTTCGCGTCGGCCGATCGCCGTGCGCGAGAAACGATCTGGTGATCGCGAAGCGGTCGTCCCAGGTCGGGGCGGACGCGAGTTGGGCACGCAGCCGCCGGGCTCGCGCGCCCCACAGGTCCTCCAGGTCGACCGCGCCCCGGCCCAGCTCCGCCGGGGACACACCGAGCAGCGAGTACGCCCGCACCGGTGACAGCCGGACCTCGACGCACGCCGCCCGCGCGGCCCGCACCCGCATGGCCTCGATGGGCAGTCCGGCGACGAAGCCGCCGAGGGTCCGGCTGCCGAACGCGTCGTCGACGCGCAGGTCGCGATCCCCGAATCCGATCAGCACGGTGACCGACGCCGCGCCGGCGACGCGCAGATCCAACCCGGCCCCGGCCGCGTCGCGGTAGCCGATGATCCCGGTACCCGGCGTCATCACCGCGGCCGGACCTGCGAATTCCCAGTCACCGTCGGACCGCCGGTCGACATCCACACTGCCCACTCGTCCAGGCTACGGACCCGCGTGGCAGGCGACCCTGGGGCTAGGATCGCGGCTGTGCCTGTATCCCTGACTGCGGCCACGGCGAGTGGCTTGTGCGCGTTCATCGATGCCTCGCCCTCGCCGTTCCACGTGTGCGCGACGGTCGCCGCCGAGCTGGCCGCCAACGGGTTCACGCCGTTGACCGAGGCGCAGGCGTGGGACAGCGCGGGTGGGAAACACTATGTGGTGCGCGGTGGTTCGCTGATCGCGTGGGCCGACTTCGACGCGGCGCCCGCCGACCCGTTCCGGGTGGTCGGCGCGCACACCGACAGCCCGAACCTGCGGGTGAAGCAGCATCCCGACCTGGCGACGGCGGGCTGGCAGCTGGTCGGGCTCGAGCCCTACGGCGGTGCGTGGCTGAACTCCTGGCTGGACCGCGAACTCGGTCTCTCCGGGCGGTTGAGCGTGCGCGACGGCGCGCGGATGAGCGACGTGCTGGTCCGCATCGACGACCCGATCCTGCGGGTGCCGCAGCTGGCGATCCACCTGTCCGAGGACCGGCGCGGGGTGACGCTGGACCCGCAGCGGCACGTGAACGCCATCTGGGGCATCGGCGACGCCCCGGCCTCCTTCCTGGATTTCGTGGCCGACCGCGCCGGCGTCGACGGTGCCGACGTGCTCGGCTGGGAGCTGATGACCCACGATCTCGCGCCGAGCACGCTGGTCGGCCGGGACAACGACCTGGTGAGCGCGCCGCGCCTGGACAACCAGGGCACCTGCTACGCCGGGCTGCAGGCGTTCCTCGCCGCCGTCGACGAGCCGGGCGCCGCGACGCCGGTGCTGGTGATGTTCGACCACGAGGAGGTCGGCAGCCAGTCCGACCGGGGCGCGCAGTCGGACCTGCTGCCCGCGGTGCTCGAGCGCATCGTGCTGGCGCGCGGCGGCGGCCGGGCCGATTACCTGGCCGCGCTGGCCGGTTCGGTGGTCGCCTCCGGTGACATGGCCCACGCGACCCACCCGAACTACCCGGACCGGCACGAGCCCGCGCATCGGATCGAGGTCGGCGGCGGCCCGGTGCTCAAGGTCAACCAGAACCTGCGCTACGCCACCGACGCGGCGGGGGCCGGTGCGTTCGCGCTGGCCTGCGCCCAGGCGGGAGTTCCGTTGCAGCGCTACGTGCATCGCGCGGATCTGCCGTGCGGGTCGACCATCGGGCCGATGACCGCGGCGCGCACCGGCATCTCGACGGTCGACGTCGGCGCACCGCAATTGGCCATGCACTCGTGCCGCGAACTCATGGGCGCTGCCGACGTTCCCGCCTACGCCGCCGCGCTCGCCGCCTTCCTCACCCCGGCTGCCCTGGACTGAGCGAACACCGAAGGACCGCACCGTCGGCGGGGCCACGGGCGGGTCGCGACGTGTCCCCGCGTGGCAGCCTGCCGGTCCGGTGTGAGCCGGGCCGCCGCGCGAATCCCGCCGTCAGGCGGTCGCGAGTTCCGGTGCGGCGGGGGCCTTCTTGGCGGGGTGGTAGGTGATCACGGCGTAGACGATCACCGCGAAGGTGGTCCAGACGTAGGCGCTGCCGATGATCTGCTGCCACCACGCCCAGTCGAGTTCCTTGCCGCCGGAATGCGGCAGCACCCACTGCGGGCCGATGATGAACATCACGGTGAACAGCGCGACCACGGTGGTGAACGCCCGCGAGCGACGCCGGGTGACCTGATCGACGGCGACGACCAGCGCCGGCGCGACCCACACCCAGTGGTGCGACCACGAGACCGGCGACACCAGCAGCACGGCGGCCGCGTTGACCAGCAGCGCCGAGACGTCCTTGCCCGCGCCGATCAGCCGGTACATCCAGATCGCGGCCAGCGCGACCGTGACGGCCGACAGCGCGATCCACAGCCCGGTGGCGACCGACTCGTCCATCCCGAGGCGGAACAGCGTGCCCTTGATCGACTGATTGCCCGCGAAGTACGGGGTGCCGATGCGGCCCGTATCGGTGACGGTGTCGAACCAGTACTCCACCGAATCGGCCGGGAACAGCAGGAAACCGAGCCCGACCGCGCCGACGGCCGACACGACCAGGGTGATCGCGGCCTTCCAGTCCCGCTTCAGCAGGAAGTAGAGCAGGTAGGCCGCGGGGATGAGCTTGATCGAGACCGCGATGCCGATCAGCATGCCGCGCGGCCAGAACGGTTTGCGCACCAGGATGTCGAGGGCGATCGCGGCCATCAGGATCAGGTTGATCTGGCCGAAGTTGAAGGTCTGGCGGACCGGTTCGAGGAATTGGGCCAGGCCGAGACCGGCGATCACCACGGTCAGCACCGCGATCCGGTCGAGCTCGGGACGCACCCGGACCAGGACCAGCCACAGCGCGATCCCCAGGCTCAGCAGCGAGGTCACCAGCACGACGACCTCGGCGACCGGGATCGGCATCAGCGCCAGCGGCACGAAGAACGCCGCGGCCAGCGGGGGATAGGTGAACGGCAGACCCAGCCCGTAGACCGGCGGCATCGGCCCGTACAGATCGCCGCCGTCGAGCCAGACGCGGGCGCCGTTGCGGTAGACCCGCAGGTCGATGTAGCCGTGCCACCAGTGCGCGAGCAGCGCGATCGCGGCCGAGACGACGAACAATCCGATCGCGGCGGCCAGCCAGCGCAGCCGCCGGTCCCGGTCGGTCCGCGCGGGTGGGGGAGCCGACGGTCCGGCCGGAGTGGAACTCGGCACCGCGTCATGCGCGGGAGCAGTCGACTCGACCTGCTCGGCAACCCCCGGACTCTCGTTCACGGCGTCAGACTAACGGGTAGGTAGCGAGGCGAAGCGTAGGTGTGACCAGGCCGGGTGCGAGGTCTGTCACTTGTTCGCAACACAGGCCCTGGGCGGGCGGCTTCCGCGTAGCCAACTAGACTCTGGTGGCAAGTCCCCCGGCCGAAAGGACCCTGGTCTCCCGTGACACTGCAGGTCGACACCGTCGCCACCGCCGTAGCCACCCCGGATGCTCCGCAGCCGTACAAGGAACTCGGTCTCAAAGACGACGAGTACGCCCGCATCAAGGAGATCCTCGGCCGTCGGCCCACCGACGCCGAGCTGGCGATGTACTCCGTGATGTGGAGCGAGCACTGCTCCTACAAGTCCTCCAAGGTGCACCTGCGCTACTTCGGTGAGACGACGACGCCCGAGATGAAGGCCTCGATGCTGGCCGGCATCGGCGAGAACGCCGGTGTGGTCGACATCGGCGACGGCTGGGCCGTCACCTTCAAGGTCGAGAGCCACAACCACCCGTCCTACGTCGAGCCGTACCAGGGCGCGGCCACCGGCGTCGGCGGCATCGTGCGCGACATCATGGCGATGGGCGCGCGCCCGATCGCGGTGATGGACCAGCTGCGCTTCGGCGCGGCGGACGCGGCCGACACCCGTCGCGTGGTCGACGGCGTCGTGCGCGGCATCGGCGGCTACGGCAACTCCCTCGGCCTGCCCAACGTCGGCGGCGAGACCGTCTTCGACGCCTCCTACCAGGGCAACCCGCTGGTGAACGCGCTGTGCGCGGGCGCGATGCGCGTGGAGGACCTGCACCTGGCCTTCGCCTCCGGCGCGGGCAACAAGATCATCCTGTTCGGCGCGCGCACCGGCCTCGACGGCATCGGCGGCGTGTCCGTGCTCGCCTCGGACACCTTCTCCGGCGAGGAGACCGGCACCGGCCGCAAGAAGCTGCCCGCCGTGCAGGTCGGTGACCCGTTCACCGAGAAGGTGCTCATCGAGTGCTGTCTCGACCTGTACAAGGCCGGCCTCGTCGTCGGCATCCAGGACCTCGGCGGCGCCGGGCTGTCCTGCGCCACCTCGGAACTGGCCGCGGCGGGCGACGGCGGCATGCACATCGACCTGACCAAGGTCCCGCTGCGCGCCAAGCACATGACCCCCGCCGAGATCCTGTCGAGCGAGTCGCAGGAGCGCATGTGCGCGGTCGTCACCCCCGAGAACGTGGACGCCTTCATGGCCGTCTGCAAGCGCCACGACGTGCTGGCCACCGTCATCGGTGAGGTCACCGACGGCGACCACCTCGTCATCACCTGGCACGGCGAGACCGTCGTCGACGTGCCGCCGCGCACCGTCGCCCACGAGGGCCCGGTCTACGAGCGCCCGGTGCAGCGTCCCGACACCCAGGACGCGCTGATCGCCGACACCACCGCCACGCTGCCCCGGCCCAAGACGGCCGACGAGCTGCGCGAGACCCTGCTGCAGATGGTCGCCAGCCCGCAGCTGTGCAGCCGCAAGTGGATCACCGAGCAGTACGACCGCTACGTGCGCGGCAACACCGTGCTGGCCGAGCACGCCGACGCCGGCGTGGTGCGCATCGACGAGGAGTCCGGCCGCGGCATCGCCCTGGCCACCGACGCCTCGGGCCGCTACACCAAGCTCGACCCGTACACCGGCGCGCAGCTGGCGCTGGCCGAGGCCTTCCGCAATGTCGCCACCACCGGCGCCACCCCGAAGGCCGTCACCAACTGCCTGAACTTCGGTTCGCCGGAGGACCCGGGCGTGATGTGGCAGTTCCAGCAGGCCGTGCGCGGTCTCGCGGACGGCTGTGCGGCCCTGGGCATTCCGGTGACCGGCGGCAACGTCAGCTTCTACAACCAGACCGGCAAGGACGCCATCCTGCCCACCCCGGTGGTCGGCGTGCTCGGCGTGATCGACGACGTGCACCGCCGCATCCCGACCGGCCTCGGCCTGGAGCCGGGCGAGTCGCTGATCCTGCTCGGCGACACCCACGACGAGCTGGACGGCTCGATCTGGTCGCAGGTCGTGCACGATCACCTCGGCGGCGTGCCGCCCAAGGTCGACTTCGCCCGCGAGCAGCTGCTCTCGGAGGTGCTCACCTCGGGCTCGCGTGACGGCATGATCTCCGCCGCGCACGACCTGTCCGAGGGTGGCCTGGCGCAGACCGTCGTCGAGGCCGCGCTGGCAGGCGAGACCGGCTGCCGCATCGTGCTGCCCGAGGGAACGGATGCGTTCGTGCAGCTGTTCTCCGAGTCGGCCGGGCGCGTGCTCGTCGCGGTGCCGCGCTCGGAGGAGACCCGCTTCACCAAGATGTGCGACGCGCGGCAGCTGCCGTGGGTGCGCATCGGCGTGGTGGACCAGGGCTCGGATTCGATCGAGGTGCAGGGCCAGTTCTCGGTGACACTCGCCGAATTGCGCGAGGCGTTCGAGGGCACGCTGCCTAAGCTGTTCGGAGCGCACACCGCCTGAAACGTCGGATGAGGAGTCGAGCTTGACCACAGAGGACACGAGCTCGACTCCCACTCCGGCCGCGCCCGACACTCCGGCCGCGCCCGACACTCCGGCCGCGCCTGATACGGCTGTGCCCGACAAGACGACCGCGCCGGACAATCTGGTCCTGCGCGGAATCCATCTGGTCGAGCGGTTCTTCCACCCGAACTACACCGGCCTCGTCGTGGCCACGATCTTCTTCTGCTGGTCGCTGACACCGTCGCTGCTGCCGCGTGACTGGTTCTTCCAGGGCCTGGTCAGCGGCATCAACGCGACCATCGGCTACGGCATCGGCTCGGCCCTGGCCTGGGCCTGGGGCAAGTGGGTGCGGCCCAGGATCACCCTGCCCGCCCGGGTCGCCGAGCTCTGGGCGCAGCGCCCGAGCTGGACGTCGATCGCGGTGAAGTCCGTGATCGTGCTGGCCTGCCTGATCGTCTCGATCGCGCTGAGCGTCCAGTCCGCGCACTGGCAGCATCAGATCACCGACCTGATGGCGATGGAACCGATCTCCGACTCCGGCTATCCGCGCACCGTGCTGGTCGGCGCGGTGGTCGTCGGCCTGCTGATCTGGCTTTCGCGCGGCGTGGTCCGGCTGGTGCGGTTCGTGGCGCGCGGCCTGAACCAGTGGGTCCGGATCCCGGCCTCGTTCGCGCGGCCGCTCGGTGTGGTCATCGTGATCATCGCCGCCGTGCTGCTGTTCAACGGCGTGCTCGCGAAAGGCTTCTTCACCGTGGCGAATTCGGCGTTCAGCGCCCGCAACAGCCACACCTCCCCGCACGCGATCCAGCCGACGCTGCCCGAACGCTCCGGCAGCCCCGAGTCGTTGGCGAAGTGGGACACCCTCGGCTCGGAGGGCCGGTGGTTCGTGTCCAACGCGCCGACCGCGCTGGCCATCGGGGAGGTCACCGGAAAGCCGGCGCGCGAACCGATCCGGGTGTACGCGGGGCTGGAATCGGCCGACGGCTTCGAGGCGCAGACCGATCTGGCCGTCGCCGAACTCGACCGGACGAAGGCCTTCGAACGGGAAGTGCTGGTGGTGATCAGCACGACCGGCACCGGCTGGGTCGACTCGACCAGCGCCGAGTCGATCGAGCTGATGTACAACGGCGACAGCGCCCTGGTGGCGACGCAGTACTCGTATCTGCCCAGCGCCCTGTCGTTCCTGTCCGACCGCGACAAGTCGATGACCATGGGGCGGCTACTGTTCGACAAGGTGTACGAACGCTGGTCGGCGCTGCCCGCGGACGCCAGGCCCAAGCTGCTGGTCTACGGCGAGAGCCTCGGTTCGCAGGGCTCCGAGGGCGCGTTCTCCGGCCTGGCCGACATCCGCAACCGCACCGACGGTGTGCTCTGGGTGGGTCCGCCCAACTCGAACCGGCTGTGGTCGGAATTCGTGCGCAGGCGTGATCCGGGCACCGAGGAGATCACCCCGATCTTCGCGGACGGGCTCTCGGTGCGCTTCGCCGCGAGCGCCGATCAGCTGGGCAGTCCATCGGACAACTGGACCGACCCGCGCATCGTCTACCTGCAGCACGCGTCCGACCCGGTGGTGTGGTGGTCACCGGATCTGCTGTTCTCCGAGCCGGACTGGCTGCGCGAGAAGCGCGGACCGGATGTGTCCCCGGCGATGTCGTGGTATCCGATCGTCACGTTCTGGCAGGTCGCGGCGGATCTGCCCCGCGCGCAGACGGTGTCCAACGGGCACGGCCACAACTACGGCAACGTGGTGCCCGATGCGTGGGCCGCGGTGGCCGAACCACCGGACTACACACCGGAACTGGCGGAGCGGATCAAGGCGTATCTGGTCGAGTCTGCCGCCACCGAGCATCAGCTGAAGTAACCGGGCCGGGCAGCACCGAACCCCTCGATCGGGGCTGCCCGGACCCGGCTACGACACCGATCGGAACGGATTGTGCTCGGCGATCAGCTGTTCCAGCCGCGCCTCGTCGATCCGGCCGATCAGGGACTGGGCCTCCTGCTGGTCGCGCACGACCTTGGCGAGGGTGAAGCAACTGGTGACGAGGAACAGCCCCGACATCGCGAGGAAGCCGCGCTGCCAGGCGTCCAGCGGCAGGTAGGCGATCCCGGCGCCGGTGCCGATCAGGCTGACGCCGAACGCGATCGCGGCCTGGACCATGTACGCCGAGGTGTTCTTCGGCTTGGCATTGGGTGTGCTCATGTCCATCAGTGTGCTGACCGGGGGATTCTCGCGGGCGCGTGAAACTACTCGAGTGCGATGGGTAGTTGCCGGACCCGGCCGGGAGTGACCGACCCGCCATCCACAACGGCCCGCCGGGCGAAACCGGCCAGCCATACTGGTCTGGTGTCCGCGACAGGCTCGACCCTCGTGACGCTGCGTGCGCGCGGCGCCCGGCTGCTGCGCCGGGTCGAGGACGTCGTCGACCTCAACTACCCCGGCCTGGTCCTGGCGACGCTGTTCTTCGCGCTGTCGGTGACGCCGTCGCTGGTCCCGCGCGACTGGCTGTTCCAGGGCCTGATCAGCGGGATCAACGCGGCGATCGGGTACGGGCTCGGCTGTGTGCTCGAGTGGCTCTTCCGGCGCTGGGTGCGCGCGCGGATCCCGATTCCGAGCCCGTCGGACCGGCTGCGCTACGCGATCAAGGCGACCGTGCTTGTCGTCTGCGCGCTGGTCGCGGCGGTGATGCTGGTGCAGTCGGCGCGCTGGCAGCGCGAGATCACCTCGCTGATGGGGATGACGGGCACGACGACGCCCGCCTACCTGCGGACCGGGCTGCTCAGCGTGGCCGTCGGGGTCGCGGTCGTCGCCGTCTACCGGACGCTGCGGATCCTGGTGCTGGTGCTGGCGCGCCAGCTCAACCGCTGGGTGCGGGTGCCGCGCGAGCTCGCGCCCGCCGCGGGCGCGCTGGTGCTGGTGGTCTTCGCGGTGACGGTGTTCAACGGTGTCGCCTCGCGGGCGTTCTTCGCGGTCGCCAACTCCGCGTTCAGCGTGCGCAACGACCACACCTCCGACTACGCGCTCCAGCCGGCGAAACCGGAGCGCTCGGGTAGCCCGGAATCGCTCGCGCCGTGGCAGACCCTCGGGTTCGAGGGCCGCTGGTTCGTCGCCAACGGGCCGAGCGCCGACGACATCACCGAGGTGACGGGAAAGACCGCGCGCGAACCGATTCGGGCCTACGTCGGGCTGGAATCGGTGACCGGCGAGCAGACCGCCGCGCAGCTGGCCGTCGCCGAGCTCGAGCGGACCGGCGCGTTCGACCGTGAGGCCATGGTGGTGGTCACCACCACCGGGACCGGCTGGGTCAACGCGACGGCGGCGGGCGCGGTGGAGTACCTGTACGGGGGCGATACGGCCATCGTCGCCACGCAGTACTCGTATCTGCCCAGCGTGCTGTCGTTCCTGTCGGACCGGGAGAAGGCGGCCGCGGCGGGCAGGGAGCTGTTCGACGCGGTGTATGAGCGGTGGCTGGCGCAGCCGCCGGAGCATCGGCCGAAGCTGTTCGTCTACGGGGAGAGCCTGGGGTCGCAGGGCTCGGAGGAGGCGTTCGGCGGGCTCGGTGACCTGCGGGAGAAGGTCGACGGGGCGCTGTGGGTGGGGCCGCCGAATTCGAATCGGCTGTGGCGGCAGTTCGTCGACCGGCGCGACCCCGGTTCGCCCGCGGTGGCGCCGATGTACGCGGACGGGCTCGTCGTCCGATTCGCCGATGACGCGGTCGATCTCGGTCCCGCCGCGACCTGGCGCGAACCCCGCATCGCGTATCTCCAGCACCCGTCCGACCCGATCGTGTGGTGGTCGGCCGATCTGATCCTCACCCAGCCGGACTGGCTCAGCGAGCCGCGCGGACCGGATGTGTCCACCCAGATGCGGTGGGCGCCGTTCGTGACGTTCTGGCAGGTCACCGCGGATCTCACCAATGCCCAAGGGGTTTCGGACGGGCACGGGCACCGCTACGGGAGTCTGGTGCTGGACGGGTGGCTGGCGGTCGGGGCGCCGCCGGGGGTGAGCCCGGAGGTCGTCGAGAGCATCCGTGCCGCACTGGAATCGGCGGACGAGTACGAGCGGGCCGTCAAGTGAGCCGGGTCGCGTCGGCGCTCACGTACCGCGCGCCTCGCGGTGGGCGGTGCCGCCGGTGGGCTGTGGCGGGCGCGGATCGCGGGTGCGAGGGGCGGTCGTGAGGCTCGGCGGAGTACGCGCCCTCGGTCTGCGCGAGCGGGCGCGGGTGGGTTTCGCGCTGAGTCTGCCACCGCTGTGGAGCAATTGGCTGCTGCCCGCGTCGCGCCTTCGGCTGCGTGGCCGCACCGTGGCGAACCTCGGCTTCGCGGCGAGCTACGCGATGGTGTTCGGGGGGAGGCCGAACTGGTCGTCGGCCAAGGGATTTCGCTGGGGCCTGGGTGGTGCCGCGCTGGTGTTCGCCGGTTACGGTGTGGCCCTGGCGGTTCCGGCGCTGCGGAAGCTGCCGCTCGAAGTGGCCGAGCGAGTGCCCGAGACGTCAACGCTCGAATGGATCGCCCTGCACATCCCCGTCGGCACCGTGCTGGCCGAGGAGGCGATGTTCCGCGGCACCCTCGACCCACTGCTCGACGAGACCACCGAACCACGCGCCGCGGCCCTGGCGGGAGCGCTGGATTTCGGGCTGTGCCACATCCGCCTCGCCCAGGCCACCGGCGAATCGGTGCCAGGAACCGTCGCCCTCACCACCCTCGCCGGTCTGGTTTTCAGCGCGCTGCGCAGACACACCGACAGCGCGACCGCCCCCGCGCTGCTACACCTGGCGATCAACGCCGGGGGAGCGGTGCTTCCCCTGGTGGCCCAACGAATCGAACTCAGGTCGGGTCGCGGGGCCTGACCGCCGTCGTTTCCCGGTCAGGAATTCGTCGTCGCGTGCTGGTCAGGCCGTGGCGACGAAGCCTGCTACGGCGTCGGTGAAGGCGTCGTTGTCGTCGCCGGCGGCGGTGTGGGCGGCGGCGGTGATCTCGGCCAGGCGGGCGTGCGGGGCCAGGGCGAGGAAGGCGGCGGCGCCCTCGTCGCTGACCACGTCGGACTTGCCGCCGCGGACCAGCAGGACCGGGATGGTGAGGGCCTCGGCGGCGGCTTCCATGTCGTCGATGCGGGCCTGCGGGTTGTCCTCGAGGCCGGTGAGCAGGTCCGGGTCCCAGTGCCAGTACCAGCGGCCCTCGCGCTGGCGCAGGTTGCGCAGCAGGCCGTCGGCGTTGTCGGGGCGCGGGCGGTGCGGGAGATAGGCGGCGACCGCGTCGGCGACCTGGTCGAGGGTGTCGAAGCCGTCGCGGTGCCTGCCGAGGAAGTCCATGACGCGTTCCACGCCGGCGGATTCCGAGCGCGGCACGATGTCGACCAGCACCAGCGCGCGGATGGCGGCGCCGCCGGGCGCGGCGGTGGCGAGCAGGCCGGTGATGCCGCCCATGCTGGCGCCGACGACGACCGCGCCGTTGCCGGGGGTGGCGCCGAGCTGGTCGAGCACGGTGAGCAGGTCGCCGACCATGGCGTCGCGGGTGTAGTCGCGGGTGGGCGACCAGTCGCTGTCGCCGTGGCCGCGGGCGTCCACCGCGACGACGTGCATGCCCGCCGCGGCCAGGGCGCGGCCGGTGCGCTTCCACGAGTGCCGGTTCTGGCCGCCGCCGTGCAGCATCACGACCAGCGGGCCGCCCGGGGTGCCGAAGCTGTCGGCCACCAGGGTCAGCTCGTCGGAGCTGCGCAACCGCAGGGTCGTCGGTTCGGTCGGCTCGGTGGAGCTCGGCATGACACCTCCTGAACGTGGTTCACTGTGCTGAACGTTGTTCAGAATGTAGCGTGAGGCCCCGATCGAAGGGAAGTGGGGACCAGTGGCCGAATCGAGCCGGGCGGGGCGTCGCGACGAGATCGCCGAGGCCAAGCGCGCGATCATCCTGCGCGCGGCCAGGACGATCTTCGAGGAAGACGGCGTCGACGCGGCCAATATCCGGGCCATCGCCACCGCCGCCGGCTACACCCCCGGCGCGCTCTACGCCTACTTCCCGAGCAAGGAGCACATCTACGCCGCCCTGCTCGGCGAATCGCTGGCCCGGCTCTCGGCCGAGGTGGCGGCGGTGACCGTCCTCGACGACCCCGCCGCCCGGTTCCGGGCTGCGGGCCTGGCCTTCTTCGACTTCTACGACGGCAACCCCCGCGACCTGGACCTGGGCTTCTATCTCTTCCGCGGCGGCATCCGCCCGCACGGCCTCGGCGCCGAACTGGACGCCGGTCTCAACGCGGCCATGCTGAGCGGCCTCGGTCCGATCGTCTCGGCGGCGGTGGAACTCGGCGCCACCGAGGAGCGCGCCCGCGTCATCACCGCCGACGTCCTGGCGCACCTGTCCGGCCTGCTCCTGCTCGCCCACACCAAGCGCCTCGCCCTGCTCGGCGGGGCCGACGCCCGCGCGATGATGGTCGAGTACCTCGACCTGCGCATCGATGCCCTCCGCGCCGGACGCGGCTGACCCGTCGCACCCCCTTCGGTAGCGTTCCCGGGATGGCTGGACGGAAGACGGTGGAGCCCGCGCAGGTGCGGGCGGCGGTGCTCGCGGTGGCGGACTGGCTGCGGTCGGCGGCTGCGGCGGCGCCGGAGCGGTCCCAGGTGGCCGCGGCGGTGCGGGGCACGGCCAGGGCACTGGCGGCGGACGCGCCGGGACACTCGGTGGAGGTCCGGGTGCCACCGTTCGTCGCCGTGCAGTGCATCGAGGGTCCACGGCACACCAGGGGAACCCCACCGAACGTCGTCGAGACCGACCCGCGAACCTGGTTGCTGCTGGCCACGGGCCTGCTGGAATTCGACGACGCGGTGGCATCCGGTGCGCTGTCGGTCTCGGGACTGCGCGCGGCCGAGATCGCCGGATGGCTGCCGATCGTCCCACTGGCGGAGTGAGCCGCCGGTCGCGCACCTCGTCGTCCCGCGCACGCCATCTCGCCCGCGGTTACCGGCACTGACCTGCGCTGTTCCGGCGTTCCTCGACTACTTGCCCGGAGTCGCGAAGAACCCACACAATGGCTGTAGGAGTGCCAGGCTTCGAATCCTGGGCCTGCCCGCTCTGCTCAGCGGCACCGCCGGATGCTGGGCGACAACAAGCGGTCCCCTTGCGCGGGAGGAGCCGGATGGCGTCGAACGAGCGAACGATGTTGCGGGTCGTGCGGACCGATGCCAGGGAGTGGGCGGGCGAGCACGCCGAGGAACTCGCGAACGAGAAGTTCCCCAAATTCATCAGGGCCGATCGGGTGGTGGACCAGTACATGAGCAGAGTGCTGGAATTCTTCCCTGAACTCAGCCTGATGCTGCTGGACGAGCAGGAGGTGCCTGTCGCGTCGGGCTCGGGAGTGCCGATCCGATGGGACGGGCGGACAGCCACGCTCCCCACCGGGTACACCCAGGCTCTCGTCCAGGCCGTCGAGGGCCACGAGCGGGGCGTGCCGCCGGACACCCTGGTGATCTGCGGCGCTGTCGTCGTTCCGTCGCTGCGGGGGCGCGGATACGCGGGCCAGGCGCTGATGGCCCTGCGGCGGGTCGCCGAGGCGGCCGGGCTCAGCCGGGTGATCGTGCCGGTCCGTCCGACGACGAAGGCCTTCTACCCACTCACGCCGATCGAGAGCTTCATGACGTGGCGCCGCGACGATGGAACGGCGTTCGATCCCTGGGTCCGCACCCATGAGCGGTTGGGCGCGAAAATCCTCACCGCTGCCCCCGCCTCGCAGACGATGACGGGCACGGTGTCCGAATGGGAACGCTGGACCCGCCTGCCGCTGCCGGAGTCCGGTGACTACGTGATCCGGGGCGGACTGAGCGTGCTGCGCGTCGACCGCTCCGCCGATCAGGGCGTGTACCACGAACCCAACATCTGGATGCGACACGTCTGAGGCCGGACGGGGTCAGGCGGCGGTTTCCTTCTTGCCGACCATGTTCTCCCGGTGCAGTCCCTTGAAGTCGTAGTACTTGGTGATCGACACGCCGCCGACCAGCGCCAGGAACAGTCCGAGCAGCGACATCCAGATCCCCCGGCCCAGTCCCGCGGTGTAGTCGGATTCGAAGTACAGGATCGAGCGCATGCCCAGGTACACCTGATGCATCGGCTCGAACTCGGCCAGCCAGGCGATGTAGGTCGGGACCGCCTGGATCGGGACGGTGCCGCTCGACGAGGGCAGGCCGAGGATCACGAACACGGCCAGGTTGATCAGCAGGCCCGCGGTGCCGAAGGCGGCGAGCGAGGCCATGCAGGTCATCCCGACCGCGATCAGCGCGAGTATCGAGAACAGCAGCAGCTGCGTCGGCTGGTCACCGGCCACGCCGAGGACCTTCGCCACCGCCAGGTAGAGCAGCGAGACCACGACGGCGACGACGACCATCACGCCCCACTTGATCAGCAGGGTGTGGAACCGGGAGATCGGCGTCGGCGGATAGTGCACGTACCAGGGGCCGTACTCGGTGGGCTGGAAACCCAGCTGGGCATCGACCATCGTATGGATGACCATCGCGCCGACCACGCCCGCCATCAGGATCAGCAGCGCGTAGAAGAAGGCGGTCAGGCCGAGTCCCGAGCCCGCGCGCAGCGGTCGCCAGTCCTGCTCGACGACCTGGATCGGCTGGGCCAGGGTCAGCTGGGCGGCGCCGGAGATCTCGGGTGCCGGTGCGCCCGCCGGCGTCGCGGCGATGGTGTCGCGGACCCGCGTGGTCAGCTGCTGCCCGACCTGTTCGTTCACCTCGGCCATCGCCTGCGCGCCGATGCGGGTCACGATGCCCGCGGAGTACGGGCCCATGCCGGGGTTGGTCTGCACGGTGATGATCGGGCGCTCGATCTCGCCGCCGACCACGCTGCCGACCCCGAGAATTCCCAGCCGTTTGCTGAAGTCGCTGGGGATGATGATGGCGCCGTAGATCTGGGCGGTGCGCATCAGCCGTTCGGACTCGCTGATCCCGACCACGCGCAGGTCGACCTGATCGGCGGGAACACCGGCGACCAGTCCGTCGGCCACCTGCTTGCCGAAGTTGACCTGCTCGGTCCGCCCGCCGACGTCGATGGTGTCACCGACATCCTGGTTGACCAGGACGATCGGGAAATCGTGCAGGTTGCCCTCCGGATCGGCGATGTAGGCCAGGTACATGATGCCGAGCAGGGACAGCACGACCGCGAGAACGGTGGTCGGCGCCACGATGATCCTGACCCACTGCCGGGGGGAGATCCGGACTGTGGCCGATGTCGCATCGGTCCGCGGTGATGTCCCGGAATCCCCCGGTTCCGAATCGGTGTTGACCGTAGGGGAATCAGCGGGTTCGTGCGCACTGCCATCGGTGGTCACGATCGGCACGGTAGCAGCTGTGCCTCCCGGAATCCGTGTGATCGCCCGCGGTCGATTGCGCGAGGTTTGCGCCGCGGTGTACGTCGCGGTGCGAATCACCCGTAGAATGACGGGTGCCCCCAGCCCGCCCGAACAGGGAGCAAACGGTGAATGACCCCCTAGAGCCCGAGAACGAGCCCCGTGAGGAGTGCGGCGTCTTCGGCGTCTGGGCTCCCGATGAGGACGTCGCCAAGCTCACCTACTACGGCCTGTACGCCCTGCAGCATCGCGGGCAGGAGGCGGCCGGTATCGCCGTCTCCGACGGCTCCCAGATCCTGGTCTTCAAGGATCTCGGCCTGGTCTCCCAGGTCTTCGACGAGCAGACCCTCGGCGCGATGCCGGGGCATATCGCCGTCGGTCACTGTCGCTACTCCACCACCGGTGGCGTCACCTGGGAGAACGCACAGCCGATCTTCCGCACCACCGCCGTCGGCTCCGGCCTGGCGCTGGGGCACAACGGCAACCTGGTCAACACCGCCGAACTGGCCGGTCGCGCGCGCGAACTCGGCCTGATCGGGGCGGGCGTCATCGACGGCCGCCCGCAGATGACCGGCGCGACCTCCGATTCCGATATCGTCACCGCGCTGCTGGCGCACGCCGCCGCCGACTCGTCCATCGAGCAGGCCGCGATGGAGCTGCTGCCGCAGCTGCGCGGCGCGTTCTGCCTGACCTTCATGGACGAGCACACCCTCTACGCCGCGCGTGACCCGCACGGCGTGCGCCCGCTGGTGCTGGGCAGGCTCGACCGCGGCTGGGTGGTCGCCTCCGAGACCGCCGCGCTCGACATCGTCGGCGCCGCGTTCGTCCGCGAGATCGAGCCGGGCGAACTGCTGGCCATCGACTCCGACGGCGTGCGCTCCATGCGCTTCGCCAACCCCGAGCCCAAGGGCTGCGTCTTCGAGTACGTGTACCTGGCCCGTCCCGACACCACCATCGCCGGGCGCTCGGTGCACTCCACCCGCGTGGAGATCGGCCGCAAGCTGGCCAAGGAGCACCCGATCGAGGCCGATCTGGTGATCCCGGTGCCCGAGTCGGGCACGCCCGCCGCGGTCGGCTACGCCCAGGGTTCCGGCATCCCCTACGGCCAGGGCCTGATGAAGAACGCCTACGTGGGCCGCACCTTCATCCAGCCGAGCCAGACCATCCGTCAGCTGGGTATCCGGCTCAAGCTGAACCCGCTGCGCGAGGTGATCCGCGGCAAGCGGCTCATCGTCGTCGACGACTCGATCGTGCGCGGCAACACCCAGCGCGCGCTGATCCGCATGCTGCGGGAGGCGGGGGCGCTGGAGATCCACGTCCGCATCGCCTCGCCGCCGGTGAAGTGGCCCTGCTTCTACGGCATCGACTTCGCCTCGCGCGCGGAGCTGATCGCCAACGGCACGGGCGCCGACGACAGCTACGCCGACATGGTGGAGAACGTGCGCCGTTCGATCGGCGCCGACAGCCTCGGCTACATCTCCACCGAGGGCATGATCGCCGCCACCGAGCAGCCGGCCACCCGGCTGTGCACCGCCTGCTTCACCGGCGACTACCCGATCCCGCTGCCGCAGGAAGCGGCCATCGGCAAGAACGTCCTCGAGGGCATGCTCTCGGGGCAGCCGGAGTCGAAGCTGCTGGGCGAGAACGTGAATGTCGACGCGCTGAGCAGGCCGTAGCGCCGCAACGCTTTTCAGGAGGGGCCGGTCAGGATAAACCTGATCGGCCCCTTTTGCGCTGTGTACGTGAATATTTCCGGTAACCGATAATTACGTAAGATTAGTTCATAACATCCCCGCAATTTTTCGCCCGATTTGAAACTGGGCGGTAATGGTTCGCCTGTACGGTCCCCCGATATATCGCTGGCTCACCGTGTGGTCGCCGCTCCCGTGATCCGGGCGCGGCGGCGACGTGGCGTTCGAGAATGGGACCTGATGTTGAACAGTGCATTGAGCGCTCGCAAGAATCGCGCGAAACAAGTTGCCGCAGTTGGTGTCGCGGCGGTGGTCGCGGCCGCGCTGGCGGGTTGCGGTTCGGGGCGCACCGATGAGGCGGGGTCCGGGGCGGGGCTGGTCGTCGGCACGACGGACAAGATCTTCTCGCTCGACCCGGCGGCCGCCTACGACAACGGCTCGCTGCTGGTGGAGAACCAGATCTATTCGTATCTGCTGAATTTCGCGCCCGGCGACACCACGCCCAAACCCGACGCGGCGGAGAAGTGCGAGTTCAGCACGCCCACCGTGTACACCTGCAAGATCAAATCCGGGCTGAAATTCGCCAGCGGAAATCCGTTGACCGCCAAGAGCGTCAAGTTCTCCTTCGACCGGATGCTGAAGATCAACGATCCGCACGGTCCCGCATCGCTGCTCGGTAATCTCGACAAGACCGATGTGGTCGACGATCTCACCGTCGCGTTCACGCTCAAGGTCGCCAACGACCAGACCTTCCCGACGATCCTGCCGACCCAGGCGGGCCCGATCGTCGACGAGAAGGTGTTCCCGGCCGACAAGGTCGCCACCGACGACGAGGTCGTCGCGGGCAAGGGCTATTCCGGGCCGTACACGATCACCAGCTACGACAAGAACAAGCTGGTCGAGTACAAGGCCAACCCGGACTACCAGGGCATCCTCGGCACGCCGAAGAACTCCACGGTCTCGACCAAGTACTACGCCACCTCCGACAACCTCAAGCTGGACCTGCAGAACGGCGCCATCGACGTCGGCTACCGCTCGTTCACGCCCACCGACATCGATTCCCTGCGTGCCGATTCCAAGGTGAAGGTCACCGACGGGCCGGGCGGCGAGCTGCGCTACATCGTGTTCAACATGAACACCATGCCGGGCAACACCCCCGAGCAGAAGCTGGCAGTGCGCAAGGCGTTCGCGTCCTCGGTGGACCGTGAGGCGCTGGCCTCGGCGGTGTACAAGAACACCTATCAGCCCGCGTACGGCTATGTGCCGCAGGGCATGACGGGTGCGGCCGAGCCGCTCAAGCAGCTCTACGGCGCCAAGCCGGACAAGACGGCGGCGGCGAAGTTCCTGGCCGACGCGGGCGTGGCCACCCCGGTGACGCTGAACCTGCAGTACAACCCGGACCACTACGGCTCCAGCTCGTCCGAGGAGTACGCCGCGGTGAAGTCGCAGCTCGAGGCGTCGGGCCTGTTCAAGGTGAACCTGCAGTCCACCGAATGGGTGACCTACCAGAAGGAACGGGCCTCCGACGGCTACCCGATGTATCAGTTCGGCTGGTTCCCGGACTTCCCGGACGCCGACAACTACCTCTCGCCGTTCTTCGGCCCGAACAACTTCCTGCAGTCGCACTTCGAGAACCCCGGCATCAACGCCCAGCTGACCGCCGAGACCACCGAATCCGATCCGGCCAAGCGGGTTGAGCTGCTGCAGAAGATCCAGACCGACCTGGCGCAGAACTTCCTGCCCACGCTCCCACTGCTGTCGGGTAAGCAGGTCGCGGTGTCCAAGCCCGGCGTCTCGGGAGTCGATCAGACCCTCGACGGCTCCTTCAAGTTCCGGTTCACGGTACTGAGCAAGTGAGTGACGTACCCGCCGCGCCCGGATTGCTGATCCGGGCGCGGCGTTTCGGGTGGACGCGCGGCGGGGGTTCCCGCCAGGTGGCGCTGCTGCGGTACCTGCTGATCCGGCTGCTGCTGATTCTGCCGACCGCGTGGTTGCTGGTGACGGTGGTGTTCTTCCTGATGCGGGTGATCGGCGACCCGATCAGCGCGGCCATGGGTGGCCGGCTGACCCAGGACCAGATCGAGCAGCGCAAGGAGGCGGCCGGCCTCAATCGTCCGATCCTGACCCAGTATTGGGAGTACCTCACCGGCTTCCTGCACGGTGACTTCGGGCGGACGCAGGACAACCAGGCCATCGGCGAGGTGGTGATCACCTACGGCGCCGCCACGTTCGAGCTGGTCTTCTGGGGTCTGCTCGTGGCGTTCGCCGTGGGCGTGCCGCTGGGCAGATATGCCGCGACACACCGGGATTCGACCTCGGACGCGGTGCTGCGGTTCTCGGCGGTGCTGGCGTACGCGGCGCCGGTGTTCTTCGTCGGCATGCTGCTCAAGCTGATCTTCTCGGTGTGGCTCGGCTGGTTCCCGGTCGGCGGGCGGGCGAGTACCGATGTGGAACTCGCGCTGCAGCACGTCTCGCCGAAGACGAACATCCTGATCATCGATTCGATCCTGTACGGCGAACCGTCCTATGTGCTCGATGTGCTCGAGCACGCGGTCCTGCCCGCCGTGGCCCTCGGCCTGCTCACCGGCGGCATCTTCCTGCGGCTGGTGCGGGTGAACCTGATCCAGACGCTGCGCAGCGACTACGTGGAGGCGGCCAAGGCGCGCGGACTGTCCCAGCGCGTGGTCACCGGCAGGCACGCGGTGCGCAACGCGCTGATCCCGATCATCACGGTGATGGGCATGTGCATCGCGATGATGCTCGGCGGCGCGGTGCTCACCGAGACCACCTTCGAATGGAAGGGCCTGGGCTATCAGCTCGCCGAGTATCTGCGGGCGCGGGACTTCATCGCGGTGCAGGGCATCGTCGCGTTCATCGCGCTGGTGGTCGCGGTGATGAGCTTCGTCGTCGACGCCATCGTCGCGCTGATCGACCCGAGGGTGAGGTTCTGATGAGCACCGCAACGGTGAAGCGGCGCCGGATACCGGGCGCCGGGCTGCTGTCGATGACCGCTGGGCTGCAACGGATCACGCTCGTCACGGGGCTGGTGCTGGTCGCGGGCTTCGTGTTCGTCGCGGTGTTCGCGCCACTGCTCGCGCCCTACGGGCTGGCCCAGAACAGCGCCGACGGTGTCGCTTTCGTGCCGCAGCAGGGGCCGTCGGCCGAGCACTGGTTCGGTACCTCGGTGCGCAGCGAGGACGTGTTCAGCCGGGTGCTGTTCGGCGCGCGCACCGCGCTGCTGGTGATCGTGATCGCGGTGGTGCTCTCGCTGCTGGTCGGCGTGCCGCTCGGGCTGCTGTCCGGCTTCGTCGGGCGCTGGGTCGACCGGGTGCTGGTGCTGGTCATGGACGCCATCTACGCGTTCCCGTCGCTGCTGCTGGCCATCGTGGTGTCGATCGTCGTCGCTGGCGGCACGTCGAGCAGTCTCGGCGGCATGCTGTCGGCGGCCATCGCGATCACGGTCGTCTATGTGCCGCAGTACTTCCGGGTCGTGCGCAACGCGACGGTGGCGGTGAAGACCGAGCCGTTCGTGGACGCGGCGCGGGTCACCGGCGCCTCGACGGCGCGGATCATGTTCCGGCACATCCTGTCCAACGTCACCGGCTCGCTGCCGGTGATCATCACGATCAACGCCGCCGACGCCATCCTCACGCTGGCCGCGCTCGGTTTCCTCGGCTTCGGCATCGAGCCGACCCAGGCCGCCGAATGGGGCTACGACCTGAACAAGGCGCTCAACGACGTGTCCAACGGGATCTGGTGGACCTCGATCTTCCCCGGCACCGCGATCGTGCTCGTCGTCCTCGGGATGACGCTGGTCGGGGAGAGCATCGACGAGACGCTGAACCCGCTGCTGCGCACCCGGCGGGCGGTCACCACGGTGGACGAGAAGGAGACGACCGATGACTGAGACGGCGATCCGCACCCCGGCGCTGTCGGTGTCGGGGCTGTCGGTGACCTTCGCCACCGACAGCGGGCCGGTCGCGGCCGTGCGGGAGGTGTCCTACGAGGTGTTCCCCGGCGAGGTGCTCGCCATCGTCGGCGAGTCCGGGTCGGGCAAGTCGGTGAGCTCGCGCACGGCGATCGGGCTGCTGCCGCACACCGCGCAGGTGCGCGGGCTGGTCACCCTGGGTGACCGCGCGGTGACCTCGATGACCGAGAAACAGCTGACCGCGCTGCGCGGCGGCGAGGTCTCGATGGTGTTCCAGGAGCCGGCCCGCGCGCTCGACCCGCTGTTCACCGCGGGCTTCCAGATCTGCGAAGCCCTGCGCGCGCACAGCGGGATGGGCCGCAAGGACGCCAGGGCCAAGGCGATCGAACTGTTGCGCACGGTCGGGCTGCCCGATCCGGAGCACCGGGTCGACTACTACCCGCACCAGCTCTCCGGCGGGCAGAAGCAGCGGGTGATGATCGCCATCGCCATCGCGTGCGAGCCCAAGGTGATCATCGCCGACGAGCCGACCACCGCGCTCGACGTCACCGTGCAGGCCGAGATCCTGGAACTGCTGCGCGACCTGCGCGACCGGCTGGGCAGCGCGATCGTGCTGATCACCCACAACATGGGCGTGGTGGCAGACCTGGCCGACCGGGTGGTGGTGATGCGGGCGGGCGAGGTCGTCGAGCAGGCGCCGGTGCACGAGCTGTTCGCGAGCCCGCAGGCGGAGTACACCAGGGCGCTGCTGGCCGCCGTCCCGCATCTGGGGGCGGCGACCAGCGCGCGGCCCGCCATCGACCCCGACGCCGAGCCGGTGCTCGCGGTGCACGATCTGGTGGTCCAGTTTCCCGGGCCGTTCGGGCGGCCGGCGTTCCGGGCCGTCGACGGGGTCAGCCTGCGGATCCGGCCGGGGGAGACGCTGGGGCTGGTGGGGGAGTCGGGGTCGGGCAAGTCGACCATCGGCCGGTGCGTCGCGGCACTCCAGCGGCCCACCTCGGGGCGGGTGCTGATCCGTGGGCAGGACATCGCGGAGCTGTCCCAGCGCAAGCTGCGGCCCATCCGGCGGCGCTTCGGGTTCGTCTTCCAGGACCCGGCTGGCTCGCTCAATCCGCGCCTGACCATCGGCGAGTGCGTGGCCGAGCCGATGGTGGTGCACCGCACCGGCAACCGGGACGCCGTCCGGGCCAGGGTCAGGAAGCTGCTCGACGACGTCCAGCTCCCCGCGGGCACCGAGCAGCGGTACCCACACGAGTTGTCCGGCGGGCAGCGGCAGCGGGCCAGTCTGGCCAGGGCGCTGGTGCTCGATCCCGACCTGCTGGTGGCCGATGAGCCGACCAGCGCGCTCGACGTCTCGGTGCAGGCGGCGGTGCTCGAGCTGTTCGCGCAGCTGCAACGTGAGTGCGGCTGGGCCTGCCTGTTCATCAGCCACGACCTCACCGTCGTCGACCAGCTCGCCGATCGGATCATGGTGCTGCGCGAGGGATCCTGCGTCGAGGAAGGCGACAACGAACAGATCCTGCGCCACCCGAACCACGAGTACACCCGCCGCCTGGTCGCCGCGGTCCCCGTCCCCGACCCCGTGCGGCAGCGCGGGCGCCGGGCTGAGATCGCCGCCACTTTCGCCACGGAGCTGGAACAATGAGTTAGGAGCCGCCAGCGGGCTGAACCGGCGGATCACTTAGAGTTACTAGGCATCTGTCCGCCGATTCGGTTTGGAGCTTTCCCCCACAATGACTGAACAGACCCCCAGCGGTGCCGGCGCTTCCTACGCCGCGGCAGGCGTGGATATCGAAGCGGGTGACCGCGCCGTCGAATTGTTCGGACCATTGGCGAAGAAGGCCAGCCGGCCCGAGGTGCAGGGTGGGCTAGGTGGCTTCGCCGGCCTGTTCGCCCTCAAGGGCGGATACCGCGAGCCGCTGCTGGCCGCGTCCACCGACGGTGTCGGCACGAAGATCGCCGTCGCCCAGGCGCTGGACAAGCACGACACCGTCGGCCTCGACCTGGTCGCCATGGTCGTCGACGACCTGGTGGTCTGTGGCGCCGAGCCGCTGTTCCTGCAGGACTACATCGCCATCGGCAAGGTCGTCCCGGAGAAGGTCGCCGAGCTGGTCTCCGGCATCGCCGAGGGCTGCATCAAGGCCGGTTGCGCGCTGCTCGGCGGCGAGACCGCGGAGCACCCGGGCCTGATGGACCCGGACGACTACGACCTGTCCGCCACCGGCGTCGGCGTCGTGGAAGCCGACTCGGTGCTCGGCCCCGACCGCGTCCGCCCGGGCGACGTCGTCATCGCGATGGGCTCCTCGGGCCTGCACTCCAACGGCTACAGCCTGGCCCGCAAGGTCCTGCTCGACATCGACCGGATGTCGCTGACCGGCTACGTCGAGGAGTTCGGCCGCACCCTCGGTGAGGAACTGCTCGAGCCGACCCGCATCTACGCCAAGGACTGCCTCGCGCTGATCGCCGAAACCGATGTGCGCACCTTCTCGCACGTCACCGGTGGTGGCCTGGCCGCCAACCTGGCGCGCGTGCTGCCCGCCGGCCTGGTCGCCGAGCTGGACCGCGGCACCTGGAACCCGGCGCCGGTGTTCAAGCTGATCGCCCAGCGCGGTCGTGTCGAGCGCGTCGAGATGGAGAAGACGTTCAACATGGGCGTCGGCATGGTCGCCATCGTCGCGCCCGAGGACGCCGACCGCGCGCTGGCGGTGCTCACCGCTCGCCACATCGACTGCTGGACCCTGGGCCAGGTCAAGAAGGCCGCCGACGCCGACGCCCCGCGCGCCGTGCTGCTGGGCGATCACCCCAGGTTCTGACGCACTGTCTCCACCACGTGAGCCGGGTCGCTGCTGCGGCCCGGCTCACGTCTTTGCGGCGGTTTGTTTGTTCGCCGTAGAAACGGCTATCCCGAACGGGTGGGGTAGGTGCCCGTCGGCTCGGGGCGGTCGGGGCCTCGAGGCGGCGAACACGACGAGCGTCCTGTGTGTGCACAGGACGCTCGTCGTCTATTCGGATGTTCGCCGTACTCCTGCGAGCCTGGCGCCGTGGACCGGACAACGGCTGAAGGGGGAGGCCGCGGTGGCCTCCCCCTTCACCGGCGTTCGGTCAGCGGCGCCAGCTGTCGTAGTCGTCGTCCTCGTTGTTCCAACGGGATGCCGACTCGTCTGCGTCGTGCTCATCGGAAATCACGCCGCCACTTCTCGGTTGAGAGTGCGGAGTGCTATCCGACAGCTCGCGCTGAAGGCTCGCGAAGTCGGTCGGCGCGGAGCTGTACTTGAGCTCACGTGCGACTTTGGTCTGCTTTGCCTTAGCCCGGCCACGGCCCATGGCTGACCCCCTCGCGTCACTGCGGGGCGGCCTGGGGTTTGTTGGCGGCCCCGTTCGAATTAATACTCTTCCTGACAGACACTTTAGCGTGTGTTAGACGGTCGCGCTCCCAGGAGTGGGTGAAGAACTACCGAACCGCCGCCGTTTGCCCCTTCTTCGCCCGAACCGCCTGGTCTCAGAGCACTCCCGGGATCGCCCGGATGACGCCGACTCTGGCATCGCCGCCGAGCACCGCGGTGGCCGCGAGGTCGGTGTGCCGGTCGGTCCAGTCGACCCCGAGCCTGCGCAGAATCGCCAGCGTCAGCGGCATCCTGGCCCGGTCGTGACCGTCGTCGATCTTGTACGCGAAGGCCCGGCCGTCGGGGAGCGCGCCCGCGTGCACGCCGTCCGCGCCGATCTTGCAGAACAGGCCGGGGGTCGCCGCCATGGCCAGCAGGTCCGGGCCCTTCGTGCCCGAAATCACTCGCGGATTCGCCCGAACGGCATCGGCGATCCGGCGCGGCGCGGTACCGGGCTCGGCCGTGGTGAAGCCGGCGAACGCGCGCGCGAGATTGATCAGCGAGACGGGCACTATCGGCAGGCCGCAGCCGTCGATGCCCAGGTCGGTCTCCGGTTCGCCGGTGACGTCGGCGACGGTGGCGAGCACGGCCTGCTGCAACGGGTGCTCGACGTCGAGATACCCGGTGCGCGGCCAGTCGTTGATCACGCAGGTGGCCAGCATCGCCGCGTGTTTGCCCGAGCAGTTCATGTACAGCGGGCTCGGACCCGAGCCGGTGAGCGCGGCGGCGCGGGCCCGCTCCTCGAAGGGCAGGTCGGGCGGGCAGGCGAGGTCGGTCGGGCTGAAGCCGTAGCGGTCGAGCAGCCTGCGGACCAGGGCGATGTGGTCGGGCTCGCCGAAATGCGAGGCGGTGGCCACGGCCAGTTCGTCGTCGTCGACGGGGTCGAAACCGTTGCGCAGCAGGGTCAGCGCCTGCATCGGCTTGTTGGTCGAACGCGGGAAGATCGGGCCGTGCACCTCGCCGAGTTCGAGCGTCGGGGTGCCGTCGGCGTCGAGCACCACCACCGACCCGCGGTGCACGCACTCACGGAAGCCCGAGCGAACGACCTCGACCAGTTCCACGCTCATGACCGCACCTCCAGGTCGACGTCGGCGCGGGTTCTGGTGTGCCGGTCGATCTGCCTGCGGACGTCGTCGGAGATGGTCGGCTCCTCGGTCCGCAGGCGTTCGAGCAGGACGGGGTCGGCACCGGTGAACAGGTCGCGCACGGTGATGCCGTGCGCGGGGACGTGCACGACGCGCGCCTCGTCGCCCGCGCCGATCGTGCCCTCGGTCAGCACCCGGAAATAGGCGCCGGTGTCGGAGCGCAGCGTGAAGCGCTTCACCCACTGCCGTTCGCCCGTCCACTGCTGGAAGCTCGAACAGGGCACCCGCGGCGCGCTGACCTCGAGCAGGGTGTCGCCGATGGTGAGATGCGCGCCGAGTACCGCGTCGCTGATCGGCAGCCCGCTCAGCCGCAGGTTCTCGCCGAACCAGCCGGCGGGCAGGTCGCGGTCGAGTTCGCCGCCCCAGCGGCGGGCGTCGTGCTCGTCGTAGGCGTAGACGGCCTGGTGCACGCCGCCGTGATTGACGGTGTCGCAGACGTGGTCACCGGCCAGGCCGAGCGTGCTCACCGCGACCCGGCCGTCGACGGGACGCTTGTCGATCGCGCTGCGGCCGACCCGGCCGCGGACCTCGATCTCGGCGTGCACGACGCACACGGCCTCGACCCGGCCGGTGTCACCGACACGCAGGAGCGGGCGGCTCATCGCCCGCGCAGCCGGTCGACGGCGGCCCGGCCCGCCTGCACGACGTCGTCGGCGGGGATCGAGTCGGGGTCGATGGCGGCGGCCATGGTGCCGACCACCAGTTCGGTGCCGGCGGGGACGGACCGCTTGACCAGCGCCAGCGCGATCGGGCCGAGTTCGTAGTGGTCGACGACGGTGCCGAGCCTGCCGACGGTGCGCCCGCCCGCGGTGACGTCGTCGCCGGTGGCCGGGCGCTCGTCGGCGGAACCGTCCAGGTGCAGCAGCACCAGGTTGCGCGGTGGCTTGCCCAGGTTGTGCACCCGGGCGACCGTCTCCTGGCCGCGATAGCAGCCCTTGTTCAGGTGCACCGCGCCGTGCTCGTCGACGCCGCCGATCCAGCGGGCCTCGTGCGGGATGGTGCGCTCGTCGGTGTCGACGCCGATGCGCGGCCGCAGCGCGGCCACCCGCAGCGCCTCGAACGCCCACATGCCCGCGGGGGCAGCCCCGGCCTGGGTGAGCTTGCTCCACCACGCGGTGAGGTCGGCGCGCGGGACGACGAGGTCGAAGGCGTCCTCACCCGGCCACGGCATCCGGCGCAGGAAGCCGCCGCCCGGCAGCGCCACGGCGACGTAGACCTCGGGCAGCGCGTCGATGCCGAGCGCGCCGAGCAGCGTGCCGACCTGCGGGCCGAGCAGGCTCAGTACGGCGTAGTCGGGCGCGGCCACGGGCTTGGCGTCGGCCCAGAAGACCATCTTCTGCAGGAACGACAGCAGTTCGGCACCGCGCTCGGCCTCGGTGTCGAGCCAGGCGGTGCCGTCGAGGTCGGTGAGCACGAAATGGTGCTGCACGCGGCCGTTGAGATCGAGGTCGAGATTCTCGGCGCTGTGCCCGTCGGGCAGCGCGGCGATGTGCTGGCTGGTGATGGTGTGCAGCCAGCTCAGGCGCTCGGCGCCGGTGATCGTGGCGACGGCGCGATGGGAGCGATCGACCACCGCGACCCGCTGCACGGCGGCCTTCTGTTCACCGAACGGATCGCCGTAATGCCAGGCGACGGCAGCGTCCGGGGAACCCGGCGCGCCCGCGACAGCACCCGGAGTGTGGAGAACAGGACTGGGGGCGACGACCACCGACACATCACCCACTGTAGGCGCGTCCACCGACACGCGCCGCAGCCGGGCGTCCGAATTGGAGCAGCCATAGGCATAACGGACCGATAACGCCTACGCTCGTCACATGGGAGAACGGGTTCTTGTGACACTCGACGGCGCGGTCGCTGATGCGGACGCGCCGTCGCTTTATGCCGACGACATAGGCGCACTGCGCGGCGATGGCGTCTTCGAAACTATTTTGGTGCGCGGCGGCACGGCGACCGCGCTGGAATTCCACCTGGCCAGGCTGCGCCGCTCGGCGCAGGCGCTGGATCTGCCGGAGCCGGGACTGTCGAAGTGGCGCGCTGCCGTCGAGGTCGCGGTCAAGGAATGGGGTTCCGAGGAAGAGGGCTTGCTGCGGCTGATCTACACCCGCGGCCGCGACTCGGAATACGACGCGCCGACCGGCCTGACCTCGACGGACCCGAAGCCCACCGCGTATGTGCTCGTCTCCCCGGTCCCGGCCCGCGTCGCGACCGCCCGCGCCGAGGGCGTCAAGGTGATGTCGCTGGCCCGCGGCATCTCGGTCGACCTCGCGCAGGCCGCGCCGTGGCAGCTGCTCGGCGCGAAGACGCTGTCCTACGCGACCAACATGGCCGCGCTGCGCTTCGCCCGGCGGATGGGCGCCGAGGACGTGATCTTCCACAGCACCGAGCACCGCGTGCTCGAGGGCCCGCGCTCGACCGTGGTGATCGCGCGCGACAAGCAGCTCATCACCCCGCCCGCGAAGAGCGGTGTGCTGCCCGGGGTGACCCAGCGTTCGCTGTTCGCGGTCGCCGAGAAGCAGGGCTGGGAGTGCAAGTACCAGTCGCTGTTCACCGCCGACCTGTTCGACTGCGACAGCATCTGGCTGCTGTCGAGCATCACGCTGGCCGCGCGGGTGAACCAGCTCGACGGTGTGCGCATGTCGGCACCGGACAACGCGCAGGAAATCATCGATATGGTGGATCTGGGGATCGAGCGGCCGGGGACCATCGGCGACTGGTGAGTCGTGTGAGGGGCACGGGTGGGCGTGCCCCTGCGGCGCCGGGGTTGCCCGGTCGGACCGCGTATATCCAATCGTGCAGCAACTTTTCGGCGTGTCGTGGCGGTTGTCACGCGCCACGGGGGTAAATCCGGGCGTACGATCTACTACGACTTGTCGTAGTAGAAGCTGGAGGGTCGGATGGACATTGTGGACGTCTCCCGGTGGCAATTCGGTATCACCACCGTCTATCACTTCATCTTCGTACCGCTGACCATCGGTCTCGCGCCGCTGATCGCCATGATGCAGACCGCCTGGGTGATCACCGGCAAGGAACACTGGTACCGCCTCACGAAGTTCTTCGGCAAACTGTTCCTGATCAACTTCGCCATCGGCGTCGCGACCGGCATCGTCCAGGAATTCCAGTTCGGGATGAACTGGAGCGAGTACTCCCGCTTCATCGGTGACGTCTTCGGCGCGCCACTGGCGCTGGAAGCGCTCATCGCGTTCTTCATGGAGTCGACGTTCATCGGCCTGTGGATCTTCGGCTGGACCCGGCTCCCGAAACTGGTGCACCTGGCCACGATCTGGATCGTCGCGTTCGGCGTGAACGCCTCCGCCTACTTCATCGTCGCCGCGAACTCGTTCATGCAGCACCCGGTCGGCGCGCACTACAACCCCGAGACCGGACGCGCCGAGCTGGAGAGCATCTGGGCGCTGCTCACCAACAACACGACGCTGGCCGCGTTCCCGCACGTCGTCGCGGGCGCGTTCCTCACCGCGGGTACCTTCGTCGCCGGTATCGCCGGCTGGTGGATGGTGCGCAACGCGCGCAGCGGCGACCCGGCGAAACTCGACGAGGCGCGCACGATGTGGCGCCCGGTCGGGCGGGCCTCGCTGGTGGTGGTCGCGCTGGCCGGCGTCGCGGTGATCTTCACCGGCGACATCCAGGGCAAGCTGATGTTCGAACAGCAGCCGATGAAGATGGCCTCGGCGGAATCGCTGTGCCACACCCAGACCGACCCCGACTTCTCCATCCTGACCGTCGGCACGCACAACAACTGCGACAGCGTCACCCACGTGCTCGAGGTGCCCTACGTGCTGCCGTACCTGGCCGAGGGCCAGTTCACCGGCGTCACCCTCGACGGCGTCGTCGACCTGCAGCAGACCTACACCGTCAAGTACGGCCCCGGCGACTACCGGCCGAACCTGTTCGTCACCTACTGGTCCTTCCGCGCGATGATCGGCCTGGCCGCCGGTTCGGTGCTGCTGCTGCTCGTCGGCTTCTGGGTGACCCGCGGCGGCCGCGTCCCCGACCAGCGCTGGTTCTCCTGGCTCTGCCTGATCGCGATCCCCACGCCCTTCCTGGCCAACAGCGCGGGCTGGGTGTTCACCGAGATGGGGCGTCAGCCGTGGGCGGTGGTGCCCAACCCGACCGGCGACCCGAACATCCGGATGACGGTGCAGCAGGCCGTCTCCGACCACGCGCCGGCGACGGTGGTGTTCTCGCTGATCGTGTTCACCCTGCTCTACGGCGTGCTGGCGGTGGTGTGGTTCTACCTCATCCGCCGGTACACGATCGCCGGGCCGGACGCGCCGACGCCGCAGGCCCCGGACGACGGGCCCGACGGCCCGGACACCGGCAGGCATCGCAAACCGGAAGAGCCTGCCGTCGAGCAACTTTCCTTCGCTTACTAGGAGCCGGTGATGGATCTGCAGCAATTCTGGTTCGTCCTGATCGGCGTGCTCTTCACCGGCTACTTCGTGCTGGAGGGCTTCGACTTCGGCGTCGGCATGCTGATGCCGATCCTCGGCAAGGGCTCCGATACCCGTAAGCGGGTCGTGCTCAACACGATCGGACCCGTGTGGGACGCCAACGAGGTGTGGCTGATCACCGCGGGCGGCGCGATGTTCGCGGCGTTCCCCGAGTGGTACGCGAGCATGTTCTCCGGGTTCTACCTGGCGCTGTTGCTCCTGCTGGTGGCGCTGATCCTGCGGATCTGCGCGATCGAGTACCGCGCCAAGATCAACGATCCGAAATGGCGGGCCTGGTGCGATATCGGCATCGGGATCGGCTCCTGGATTCCCGCGCTGGCCTGGGGCTGGGTGTTCGCGAACCTGGTGCGCGGCGTGCCGCTGGACGCGGAGCGGCAGATCGTCGGCTCGGTGTGGGATCTGCTCAGCCCGTACGCCCTGCTCGGTGGCCTGGCGACCGGCATCCTGTTCGCCCTGCACGGCGCGGTGTTCCTGGTCCTCAAGACCGGCGGCGAGGTCCGCGACGACGCGCAGCGCATCGTCCGGCTGCTGCTGGTGCCGACCGCGGTGGTCGTCGGCGCGTTCGGGCTGTGGACCCAGCTCGCTTACGGCACCGGCTGGACCTGGGCGGTGCTGGTGACGGCGGTGCTCGGCCTGGTGCTCACCGGTGCGGCGAACGTGGCGGGCCGCGACGGCTGGGCCTTCGTCGGCACCACGGTCACCGTGGCCTCGGCGACCGTGCTCATCGTGGGCTCGATGTACCCGACCGTGCTGCCCTCGACCATCAGCCCGCTCTACGACCTGAACATCTACAACGCCGCCTCCAGCGCGTACACGCTGAAGGTGATGAGCTGGGCCGCGGTGCTGGCCACCCCGGTGGTGCTGGTCTACCAGGGCTGGACCTACTGGGTGTTCCGCCAGCGGCTGACCGTCGAGCAGATCCCGGCACCGACCGGTCTGCCGCTGCGCAGCAAGGACTGAGCGATGACACGGGCGGACGCGGCCGCGGACGGATCGGCCGCCGAGCGGCAGCGGCCGGGCAGGCGTCCGCCCGTCGACCCACGGCTGTGGAAGTACGCCCGCTCGGCCCGGCCGCATCTGGTGGTGTCGGTGCTGCTCGCGCTGGTCATCACGGCGACGATCGTGGTGCTGGCGGTGCTGCTCGGCCGGGTGCTGGCCGGGGTGATCACCGATCCCGGCAAGCGTGAGTTCGGCGCGTGGACAGGCGAATTGATCGGCCTGTCGATCGCGGTCGCGGTGCGCGCCGTGGCGAGCTGGTGGCAGGCGCGGCTGGCCCACCGGGCCGGTGCGACGGTCGTCGCCGAACTCGAATCGGCGGTGCTGCGGGCCGGTGCCGAACTGCCGCCACGGGAACTCGACGCCCGGCGCACCGAGATCGCGGTGGTCGTCGGCAACGGCCTCAGCGGGCTGCGCGGGTGGTTCACCGGCTATCTGCCCGCCCTGCTGCTGGCCTGCCTTGTGCCGCCGATCGTGCTGGTGGTCATCGCCTTCCACGATCCGACCTCTGCCATGATCGCGATCATCACGGTGCCGCTGATCCCGGTGTTCATGATCCTCATCGGGCTGCTCACCCAGGGCCGCGCCGAGGCGACCCTCGCCGCCACCACCCGCCTGTCCGATCAACTGCTCGACCTGTTCGCCGGTATGCCGACGCTGCGTGCCCTCGGCCGCGAGGGGCCCGACGGGCCCAGCATGGTGAATCAGGTCAGGGCGCTGGGAGATTCGCTGCGGCAGCGGACCATGCGCGCGCTGCGGATCGCCTTCCTGTCCTCGATGGTGCTGGAATCGCTGGCGACGCTGAGCGTCGCGCTGATCGCCGTCGCCATCGGCCTGCGGTTGGTCTACGGCGAGATGACCTTGTACGCCGGGCTCGTCGCGCTGATCCTCGCGCCGGAGGTGTACTGGCCGCTGCGGCAGGTGGGGGAGAAGTTCCACGCGGCGCAGGACGGGATGGCGGCGGCCGACAGGGCATTCGCGGTCCTGGAATCGGCGAATTCGTCAGCCGATCACGTGGATTCGACGGGCTCGCGGCCCGGCGGGGCGGCCCTCGGTGCCCACGGAACCGATGTCGAGCGCGAGACGCCCGGGATGGCCGCCGAGGATGCCGAGGCGGTGCGCGGTGCCGGGCTCGACCCGGGCGGTGTGGATCGCGGCGACGGACCCGGCGCGGCAGAGATCGCCCGGTGCCGTGCGGACCGCGGTGGGCAGGCGGGACCGCGCATCGTGGTGCGGGGGTTGACCATCGCAGCGCGATCCGGGAACGCGCCCGATCGCCTGACCGCGGACCTGGCCCCGGGCCTGATCACGGTGCTCACCGGGCCGAACGGATGCGGCAAATCGACCACGCTGCAAGCGATTCTGGGCCTGATCGCACCCGATGCCGGCGCTGTCCTCGTCGACGGTGCCGACGTCCGCGCGCTCGACCCGGACAGCTGGTGGGCCAACATCGCCTGGCTGCCCCAGCGCCCCGTGCTGGTCCCCGGCACCCTGCGCGAGAACATCGAACTACTCGGCGCGCACTCCACCGCCGCCGACCTCGACGAGATCAGCGCCGCAACGGGTTTCGACACCGTCCTCGATGAACTGCCCGCCCGCTGGGACACCCGGGTGGGCCAGGGCGGTCTGGGCCTGTCCCTCGGTCAGCGCCAACGCCTCGCCCTCACCCGCGTCCTGGCCGCCCACCGCCCCGTCCTCCTGCTCGACGAGCCCACCGCCCACCTCGACTCCCACAGCGAACAGCAGGTGCTGACCACCCTGCGCACCCTCGCCACCGCGGGCGCGACCGTCGTCATCGTCGGCCACCGCCCGACCGTCCTGGCCGCCGCCGATGTCGTCGTGGAGGTGGTCGGGAGCAGCGCGCCCGGCATCGAAGACCCCGCTCCCGCCCAGTCGCCGACGGTGCTCGGTGGCGACGATTCCGGATCGCGCGGGCGGGGACGGGGCGATGTGGGCGTTCGTGGTGTGGAGGGGGTGTCGGTGTCGTGAGTGGAATCGGGTCGGTGCGTGGGGGTTTCGGGGGCGGGTCGTTGCTCGGGGATCTGCGGGAGATGTGGCGATTGCTGGCGCTCTCGCCGTGGCGGGTCGTGGTGGCGATCGCCTGGGGTGTGGCGGCGCTGGGCAGCGGGCTCGCGCTGGCCGCGCTGGCGGCCTGGTTGATCGCGCGGGCCTGGCAGATGCCGCCGGTGCTGTACCTGAGCGTGGCGGTCGTCGCCGTCCGGGCACTCGGCATCTCGCGCGGGCTGTGCCGCTATCTGGAGCGGCTGGCCACCCATGATGTGGCGCTGCGGGCGATGACGACGGCGCGGACGACGGTGTATCGCACGCTCGCGCACGCGGATATCTGGTGGTGGGGCGGGTCGTCGGCCGACCGGCTTGCGGCGATGTCGTTCGACGGACGTGCTGATCCGCGGGAGGGGTCGGGTGCGCTCGACGGTTTGCGTGAGGCGCCGGGCGCTGCGGACGAGTCGGGCGGGTATGCAGATCTGGGGGTGGGGTCGGGCGCTGCCGATAATCTGCGCAAGGCGCCGGGCGCTGCGGATGAGGCGGGCAGGTATGCCGATCTGCGGGAGATGCGGCGGGGGGATCTGCTGGTGCGGGTCGGTGCCGATATCGATGATCTCGGTGCGGTGGTGGTGCGGGTGCTGGTTCCGGTCGCGGTGGCGGTGATCCTGTCGCTGGCGGCGATCGGGCTGATCGCGTTCATCTCGGTGCCCGCGGCGGGGATTCTGGCTGTCGCCCTTGCTGTTTCGGGGATGCTCGCGCCCTGGCTGGCGGGGGTGTCGGCGCGGGAAGCCGAGCAGGCGGTGCGGGCCGATCGGGCGGAGTTCACGGCGGAAGCGGTCACCGTGCTCGACCACGCGGCCGAACTGCGGGTGGCGGGCAAGCTCGACGCGGCGCTCGCCCAGGCGGACACGGCGAATGGGCGCGCGGTGCGGGCCGAGGATACGGCCGCCGCGCACAGCGCGTGGGCCGCCGCGGCCACCCCGCTCTCGATCGGCGTCAGCGCGCTCGGCGCGCTCCTGGTCGGCATCGCGGCCTACGGCCCGACCGGCGGCCTCCCCGGCGGCATGACCCCCATGGCCCTCACCATCCTGGTCCTCGTCCCCCTGTCGGCGTTCGAGGCCGTCGGCGCCCTCCCCACCGCCGCGACCACCCTGACCACCTCCCGAGCCGCCCTCCACCGCCTCCGCGCCGCCGAAACCGCCACGACCGACGCTGCCGCGCCCGAGACGTCCCATACCGATGTCGGGGCCACCGCGACCGACTCGACTGCCGCGCGGGGCGCGACTACCGCGTCGGGCACGACTGCCGCGCCGCGTGCGACTGCCGCGACCGGCCCGACCGACACCGCAGGTCACGGCACCGCTGCCCACAGTGCGGCGGATCGAGGGCGCGGGGCGGGCGAGAAACCGTCCTCGCCGCAAATCCCGCTACCCGACGGCCGCCGAATCGTCGTGGTAGGTCCGAGCGGGGCGGGCAAGACGACGCTGCTCATGGCCTGGGCGGGCCTGTTCGACACCCCGCGCGACGGCGTCACCTTCTTCGCCGAAGACGCCCATCTGTTCGGCACCTCGATCCTGGAGAACCTGCGGGTCGCCAGGGGCGACCTGACGACCGAGGACGCCGCGGCCGCACTGCGCCTCGTCGGCCTCGGCCCCTGGCTGGACTCCCTGCCCGACGGGGTGCACACCGGGCTCACGGCGGGCGCGGCCACGGTCTCGGGTGGTCAGCGCCGCCGCCTCCTGCTCGCCCGCGCGCTGGTCGCCCCGGCACACACCCTGCTGCTCGACGAGCCCACCGAGCACCTGGCGGCCGCCGAGGGGGAGCAGCTGCTGCTGGATCTGCTCGACATCGACAGTGGCCTGGTCGCCCCGGATCGGACGGTCGTCGTGGTCACCCACCAGCTCCCGGCGCACCACCGCGCCGACACGATCGTCACCGTCGAAGCGACCGGCGCCCGCCATGTCGTCCACCCCGCGCACTGACCGGCATCCGCCCAGGTCAGACCCGCGAGAAAATCAATTGCCGACCTCGTGGCGCACCGATAGATTCGTCGGTACACAAGAGAGGAGGTGGTCTGAAGAATGTATGTTCATCGGATGCGTGAGGTGGCTGCCCGCTAGCAGCACCACTGCGGGAGATTCCCCAGCGGTGCGCTGAGCGAATCCCAGGCAGTCACCCGACCCCCGAGCCCCCGGACTATCCAACCGGGACCGTCATGTTCTCGAGCGTGGCGGAACGGCTCGGGGGTCGCTCCATTTCCACCGGAGAACGTCGAAGGCCCCGCACGAGTACGTGCGGGGCCTTCGGTGCGTCTGTCAGCCGATGTAGCGCTGCAGGCGGGCGGAGAGGCGGGGTTCGAGGGCGCCGTCGGCGTCGACGCGCTCCTCGACGTAGGCCAGGTCGCCGCCCTCGACGATGCCGTAGAGGCGCTTGGCGCCGCCGACGACCGCGCCGGACTGGCTGCGGATCACCACGTCGGTGGCCAGTTCCCAGGAGGACTGGGTGCGGGCGGTGCCGTAGAACAGTTCGACGATGCCGTTGCTGTGGGTGAGCAGGAGTTCGAGCATCTCGTCGTCACCCTCGGTGCCGACGCGCCAGAAGCCGCTCTCACGCAGATCGGTGCGCTCGAAATCGCCCTCGCCGTCGAGCTTCCAGGTCTGCGACTCCCAGATCAGGTAGTCGCCGCCGTCGTGCGAGACGACGATCTGCTGGCCGAAGCGGTAGTCGCCGTCGGTGGAGTGATTGCCCTCGCCCTCGCCGCGCCACACGCCGACCAGCGGCAGCAACGCCAGCATGGCGTGGTTCAGATCGGGACCCTCGCGCAGATTCGCGGTGTCCTCGGGCAGCGGAAGACCCGGCAGGACCGAAATGTTTCGGACGCCGGTCTCTTTCGCGCGTTCGGCAGCGGTGTTCACTGCCTCGTCGCCGCTTCGACGCTCGGCCGGAGCGTCGTGCTCGGTGCTCGCTCGCTCGGCCGGATCGGAACCCTCGCTCGCGAGCCCGCTCATGACTCGGTGAACAGCCGGTAGAAGACGTACAGGCCGAACCAGCCGATGAGGATCGACACGGCGATGAGGAGAATCTCGAAGAAGAGGACCACGATCGGAGTCTAGCGACTCCGGCGGGCGGACACGAAAACGGCCCTGGTAGTTCCCGCACAGGAACTACCAGGGCCGTTGTGAGGTACTTACTTCGCGACCTCGACGTCCACCGAGTGGATGCCGGCGCCCTCGGGGCGGACCTCGGCCGAGCCGTTGCCCGACGAGGACAGCGCGCGCAGGGTCCACGAACCCGGCGCGGCGAAGAAGCGGAAGTCACCGGTGCCGGAGGCCACGACCTCGGCGGTGAAATCACCGTTGCCGTCGAGCAGACGCACGAACGCGCCGCCCACCGGCTGACCGTCGGCGCTCAGGACGCGGCCGGTGATGACCGTCTCCTTCTCCACGTCGACGCCGGCCGGGATGGCCTGACCCTGGGTAGGTGCTGCACACATATTGATTACGCTCCCAACTCGATAGGCACAGCGACGAGCGAACCGTATTCGGTCCAGCTGCCGTCGTAGTTCTTGACGTTCTGGTGGCCGAGCAGCTCCTGCAGCACGAACCAGGTGTGCGAGGAACGCTCGCCGATGCGGCAGTAGGCGATGGTCTCCTTCTCGCCGTCCAGGCCCGCGTCCTTGTAGAGCTCGGCGAGCTCGGCGTCGGTACGGAAGGTGCCGTCCTCGTTGGCCGCCTTGCTCCACGGCACGTTGATCGCGGTCGGGATGTGGCCGGCCCGCTGGCTCTGCTCCTGCGGCAGGTGCGCGGGAGCCAGGATCTTGCCGGAGAACTCGTCGGGCGAACGCACGTCGACCAGGTTCTTGGCGCCGATGGCCGCGATGACCTCGTCGCGGAACGCGCGGATCGAGGTGTCGGGGGCGGCGGCCTTGTACTGGGTGGCCGGGCGCGCCACCGCGTCACGCGAGAGCGGACGACCGTCGAGCTCCCACTTCTTGCGGCCGCCGTCGAGCAGCTTGACGTCGTTGTGGCCGTACAGCTTGAAGTACCAGTAGGCGTAGGCGGCGAACCAGTTGTTGTTGCCGCCGTACAGCACGACGGTGTCGTCGTTGCCGATGCCACGCGCGGACAGCAGGTCGGAGAACTGCTCCTGGTTCACGAAGTCGCGACGCACGTGATCCTGCAGGTCGGTCTTCCAGTCCAGCCGGACGGCGCCCTCGATGTGGCCACCCTCGTAGGCGGAGGTGTCCTCGTCGACCTCGACGAAGACGACGCCGGGGGCGTTGAGGTTCTCTTCGGCCCAGTCAACGGAGACCAGGACATCGGAGCGAGCCATGTTGTTCCTTTCAGAGATGACTTGCAGGGGTTCAGTTCGATGCCGGGGCAGTGGACCGGCGGAAGCGGGCCACCAGCGGGTAGATCTGGCAGCCCAGGCAGACCCCGAACGCCGCGTTCAGGAACGCCGCGAACAGGGCGAAGCCGGCGAACACCGCGCCGACGATCGGGGAGCCGAGCGCGAAGCCCAGCAGGGAGAGACCGGCGAACGCGAAGCCGAGCAGCTGCGCGAAACGCAGCGGCGGCACGGGCTCGGTCTCGGTGGTCGGACCGTTGCGCGGCGCGACGAGCGCGGCGTAGATCCGGCCGTAAGGGTGCTTGGCGGGGCCTGCCGACGCGCCGATCGCGAACACGACGGCCTGCAGGCCGATCAGGAGCGCGGCGGCGGCGGTCGAGAACGCGGCGGTGACGAGCACGAGAACCAGCACACCGGTGGTGATCCAGGCCACGAAACGCGGCCCGCGAACATCCACCCGGGGGGTGGCATCAGGGGAAATGGTCATGGTGCGAACTCCTGCGCTGAGTCGATTCAGTGGGAACTGCAGTTCGCCGGGGGATCGTGTCGATCACTCGCGCGGCGGACAGAGGTCGGCGTCAGGAATCTCGGGAGAGAAGCCGACCGTTCAGCGGCACAGGCAGCAACAACCACCGAGCCGACACAGATCAACTGTGCGGCGTCGGGTGAGCATCAGCTCGTGGTCGGATTGCACGGGGAGTAGTTTACCCGGTCTCGTCGGGAAATGTCCCGGCCCCCCGGAACAAGGGGCCAGATCACACTGTCAGCGGTTCCAGCGCGGTGCGCAGATCGCCCGCCTTCGGCACCCCGGAGATGCGGAAACGCTCCTTGCCGTCGGCGTCGAAGACGAAGGTCGTCGGCAGCGAGAGGACGTTGAGCTCCCTTGCCAGCGCGGGGTCGGCGTCGATGTCGATCTCGATGTCGCGCGGGGCGTTCGGGGACGTGGCGAGGTCGGCGGTGACGCCGGCGACCACGCGGCGGACCGCGTCGCACGGGCCGCACCAGTCGGCCGAGAAGTGCAGCACCGCGGGGGTGGCACCGGTGACGCCCGCCGCGTCGAGCAGGCGGGCGCGCTGCGCGGTCTCGGGGTCGAGGGCGGCCGGGCGGACCCGGCCCTGGTTGCGCCGCAGCAGCAGGCCCACCGCGACGGCGGCCAGCACGACGGCGGCGAGGATGGCTAGTTCGATCATGGTTGCAGCAATCGGTCCAGGTCGATGGTCAGGGAGCGGCCGACACCGTAGACGATGATCTGGCCACCCTTGGCCTCCACTTCGGTGGGGGCGATGCCGAACGGCAATTCCTTGGTGTCGATCGTACGGCTGAAGCGCTCGAGCACCGCGGGCCGATCGACGTCGAGGATCTCGGTCTTGGTGGTCGAGACCGGGGTGTCCGCGGTGGCGGAGCGGTCCTTGTAGAAGCGGGTGGCCTGGATCCGGATCTTGTCCCCGTCCAGCATCAGGTCGGCCTCGACCTGCACTTCGACCCTGGTCGTGTTGTTCGACGGGGTGACGCCCGGCGCGAGGATCCGGCCGTTGGGCGCGACCGGCAGTGTGCCCTTGAGCACATGGGCGCCCGCGGTCGTCAGGCCGGAACCACCCGAACCGCCGGTGCCGTCGGCCTTGTCGGCGGGCGGGCCGAGGACCTGCAGGTCGGGGATACCGAACAGGCGGCCGAGCTCGGTCGGCTCGATCGCCATCTGGGCCTCGACCCGGTCGACCTGCACCGCGCGCGCCGTGCCGTCGATCAGCTGACTCGCCGAGGCGTGCAGGCCGTACAGATTGGCCTCGAGCGCGATCTCACCCGGGATGTCGGGGCGCATGCTGCGGGCGCGGACCAGGACGTCGTCGTAGCGGCCCGACACCGCCTGGGCGATGAACGGGAATCCCTTGATGGTCACTTCGGGGTCGGCCGACAGATCGGCTCCGGCCCGCAGTTGCCGCGATACGTGGTACTCGGTGTAGGCGGCGGCGCCGAAATCGATCACCACCGCCACACCGGCCAGGCACAGCAGCCCGATGATCAGCTTGCGCATGCGAGCCAGCCTATCCGGCGCTACCGTTCGGGCGAAGCGCGCGCCGACGCGTTACCTCGTGGCCACCATGTTGCGAGGTCATGGCCGCGCACGCGCTAATGTTGCAGACGACTTACCTGTGTTTCGGCGACGTAGCTACGCGGCTGCTGTCGTCCGCGGAGCCACGAGATAGGAGGAGAGCCCGGTGGAGCTGCTCCTACTGACCTCCGACCCCAACCCCGATGCGGTGTTGCCGTCGTTGTCGCTGCTGGCGCACAACGTGCGGCCCGCGCCGACCGAGGTGTCGTCCCTGCTGGAGGCGGGGAGCGCCGACGTCGCGCTGGTCGACGCCAGAACCGACCTGGCCGCGGCCAGGGGGCTGTGCAGGCTGCTCGGCAGCACCGGCTCCTCGGTGCCGGTCGTCGCGGTGCTGACCGAGGGCGGTCTGGTGGCCGTCAACGCGGACTGGGGCCTGGACGACATCCTGCTCCCCGGTACCGGCCCCGCCGAGCTGGACGCGCGCCTGCGCCTGCTGGTCGGCCGCAACGGTGGTGTGGCCAGCCCCGAGAACACGGGCAAGATCACCCTGGGTGAGCTGGTGATCGACGAGGGCACCTACACCGCGCGGCTGCGCGGCCGCCCGCTCGACCTCACCTACAAGGAATTCGAGCTGCTCAAGTACCTCGCCCAGCACGCGGGCCGGGTCTTCACCCGCGCCCAGCTGCTGCAGGAGGTGTGGGGCTACGACTTCTTCGGCGGCACCCGCACCGTCGACGTGCACGTGCGGCGCCTGCGCGCCAAGCTGGGCAGTGAGTACGAATCGCTGATCGGCACCGTGCGCAACGTCGGCTACAAGGCGGTGCGCCCGGCCAGGACGCCCGCGGCCAAGGGCGACGTGGTGAGTTTCCCCGACGAGGACGTCGACGGCGACGACACGCTGGCCCCGCTCAACGGCACCGCGCAGTAGTCGCGCCGAGCAGCGCCAGGACGGTACGGCGCGGCGCGGCAACGGCTCGCCGCGCACAGCGAGGAGGACGTCGATGTCGCAGACAGCAACCCTGACCTGGATCGACCGGGTCGAGCCGGGCACCGCGCCGCTGGTGCGCGAGCTGCTCGCCAGGGCGAAGGCCGCCGACGGCGTCGCGCCGGTCTCCGAGCAAGCCGTGCTGTCCCTCGCCGAGACCGACCCGGCGACCAGGCATCTGCTCGCCGAACGCGGTGGCGAACTCGTCGGTTACGCGAATCTCGTTGCGGCACATGCCGAACATCCCGCCATGGCCGAGGTCGCGGTCGACCCGGCGGCCCGGGGCGCCGGCGTCGGCACCGAGCTGGTGCGCGCCGCGCTGGCCGAGGGCGGACCCGGCGCGCGGGTGTGGGCGCACGGTGACCTGCCCGCCGCCAAGGCGCTCGCCGCCGGCCTCGGACTGGTCACCGCGCGGGAACTGTGGCAGATGCGCCGCTCGCTGGCAACACCGGAGCTACCCGAGCTGGTGGTGCCGGACGATCTCGTCCTGCGCACCTACGCCGGTCCCGCCGACGACGCCGAACTGCTGCGCGTCAACAACGCCGCCTTCGCCTGGCATCCCGAGCAGGGCGGCTGGACCGAGCGCGACATCGCCGCCCGCCGCGCCGAATCCTGGTTCGACCCGGCCGGGCTGTTCCTGGCCTTCGACGCCGCCGATCCGGCCCGCCTGCTCGGTTTCCACTGGACCAAGGTGCATCCGGACGCCGCGCCCGCGGGCGAGGTCTACGTGGTCGGCATCGATCCGGCCGCGCAGGGTCGCGGTCTCGGCAGGCTGCTGACCCTGGCCGGGCTGCGGTACCTGCGCGCGGAAGGGCTCGCCGAGGTGCTGCTCTACACCGAGGCCGACAACACGGCCGCCGTGCACACCTACACCCGGCTCGGGTTCGCGCCCGCGCATATCGACGTCGCCTACGCGGCGTCCTGACCGGGTGCGAGACACCTCACACCCGCGGTGAATTCTTCTGCGCCGCTGAATAGTGCGCGGCTGACGGGGTACGCGCGAGTAAAACTGGGGCAAACGTCACAATCGTGGCCCTAATCGCGCCGGGCTGTTCATTTTGCGTTAACCCACGTCGGGCCAACTGTCAACCGGGCGACCTTACGTTACTTCTGGGCGGCACAGTCGTCGCCTGGTGCGCGCGTTCCCCGCGATCCGCACCGCCCAACTCGCCCGGGCCGGTGAGGGACCGAGCGAGTCGTCAGCAATGTCGGAGGAAAAGTGAACTTCAAGCGCACCAGTGCCCTGGTCGGCGTCTTCGCCGTGGGCGCCATGACCCTGGCCGCCTGTGGCAGCGATGACAACACCACGGGTGACACCAGCAACGCCGCCAACACCAGCGTGGCCTGCGGTGGCAAGAAGGCGCTGAAGGCGTCCGGTGCCTCCTCGCAGAAGAACGCCATGGAGCGCTTCGTCGCCGCGTACGAGAACAACTGCGACGGCTACACCCTGAACTACACCTCCAGCGGCTCCGGCGCGGGCGTGAACGAGTTCATCGGCGGCCAGACCGATTTCGGTGGCTCCGACTCGGCGCTGAGCTCGAAGAAGGAAGAGCCGGCCAAGGCTCAGGAGCGCTGCGGCGCCCCGGCGTGGAACCTGCCGACCGTCTTCGGCCCGATCGCCATCACCTACAACGTCGACGGCGTGACCGACCTGGTCCTCGACGGCCCGACCGCCGCCAAGGTGTTCAACGGCTCCGTCGCCACCTGGGATGCCCCCGAGATCAAGGCGCTGAACCCCAACGCCAAGCTGCCGGCGGAGAAGATCGCCGTGATCTTCCGCTCCGACGAGTCGGGCACCACCGACAACTTCCAGCTCTACCTCGACGCCGCCTCCGACGGCGCGTGGGGCAAGGGTGGCGGCAAGACCTTCAACGGCGGTGTCGGTGAAGGCGCCAAGGGCAACGAGGGCACCTCGGCCGCGATCAAGAACACCAAGAACTCGATCACCTACAACGAGTGGTCCTTCGCCAAGGCGCAGAGCCTGTCGATCGCGCAGATCATCACCTCCGCGTCCAAGGACCCGGTCAAGCTGTCGGCCGAGTCGGCCGGTAAGTCGATCGACGGTGTGAAGGTCAAGGGCGAGGGCAACGACCTGGTGCTCGACACCAGCTCGTTCTACAAGCCGACCGCCGCGGGCTCCTACCCGATCATGATGGCGACCTACGAGATCGTGTGCTCCAAGTACGCCGACGCCGAGACCAGCAAGGCCGTCAAGGCGTTCCTGACCTCGGTCGTCACCAACGGTCAGGCCGGTCTGGCCGACGCCGGCTACGTGCCGCTGCCGGACGCCTTCAAGACCAAGCTGACCACCGCGATCAACGCCATCTCCTGATCGCTTCCTGGCCATGACCATGCACCCTGAGGTGACCGCCGTGGGCTCGTCGAATTCGACGAGCCCACGGGCGGCCGGAGATACTGCGAATATGCCGACCGAACCGAAAATCGACAAGGCCCCTGAGTCGGGTCGCGTAGGCCGTCTGAACGCCGAGACGATCTTCCGGTGGCTGGCCACCGCAGCTGGTGCGACCATCGTCGCGGCCATCGCGCTGATCGCGCTGTTCCTGCTGATCCGCGCGGTGCCGTCGGTCAGGGCCGACGAGGTCAACTTCTTCACCAGCACCGAGTTCGCCACCAACGATGCCAACCACCTGCGGTTCGGCATCCGCGATCTGTTCATGGTGACGGTGCTGAGCTCGATCTTCGCGCTCATCGTCGCGGTGCCGATCGGCGTCGGCATCGCGCTGTTCCTCACGCACTACGCGCCGTCGCGGCTCGGCAGGCCGTTCACGATGCTGATCGACCTGCTCGCCGCGGTGCCGTCCATCGTGTTCGGTCTCTGGGGCTTCCTGGTGCTGGCGCCGCAGATCGCGCCGGTCCAGCAGTTCCTCAACGACAAGCTGGGCTGGTTCTTCCTGTTCTCCGACGGCAACGTCTCGATCGGCGGCGGTGGCACCATCTTCACCGCCGGTGTCGTGCTCGCCGTGATGATCCTGCCGATCATCACCTCCGTCGCCCGCGAGGTGTTCGCGCTGACCCCGCGCGCCCACATCGAGGCGGCCCAGGCGCTCGGCGCCACCAAGTGGGAAGTCGTGCGGATGACCGTGCTGCCCTACGGCCGCAGCGGTGTGATCGCCGGTTCCATGCTCGGCCTCGGCCGCGCGCTCGGTGAGACCATCGCCGTCCTCGTGGTGCTGCGCACCGCGAGCCAGGCAGGCAGCTGGTCGCTGTTCGACGGCGGTTACACCTTCGCCTCCAAGATCGCCTCGGCGGCTTCGGAGTTCAGCTCACCGCTGCCGACCGGCGCCTACATCGCGGCCGGCTTCGTCCTCTTCGCGCTGACCTTCGTCGTCAACGCGCTGGCCCGCCTCGCTTCCGGCGGAAAGGTGAACGGCTGATGACCAGCACAACGACCCTCGACAAGCCGGTCAAGGCACCTACCTTCCGGCACGTCAGCACCGGTCGGCGGATCAAGAACAACGTCGCGACCGGCCTGGTCACGCTGTGCTTCGTGATCGCGCTGATCCCGCTGGTGTGGGTGCTCGGCCTGGTGGTCACCAAGGGCATCACCGCGATCGTCTCCGCCGACTGGTGGATGAACTCGCAGAAGGGCATCCTGCCGGATCAGACCGGCGGCGGTGTGTACCACGCGATCTACGGCACCATCGTGCAGGCCGCGGTGGCCTCGATCATCGCTGTGCCGCTGGGCATCATGGCCGCGGTCTACCTGGTCGAGTACGGTCGCGGCCGACTCGCCAAGGTCACCACCTTCATGGTCGACATCCTCGCCGGTGTGCCCTCGATCGTCGCCGCGCTGTTCATCTTCGCGCTCTGGATCGCCACCTTCGGCATGCCGCAGAGCTCCTTCGCCGTCTCGCTGGCGCTGGTGCTGCTGATGCTGCCGGTCGTGGTGCGCAGCACCGAGGAAATGCTCAAGCTGGTGCCCGACGAGCTGCGCGAAGCGTCCTACGCGCTCGGTGTGCCGAAGTGGAAGACCATCCTGCGGATCGTCATCCCTACCGCGGCGCCCGGCATGATCTCCGGTGTCCTGCTCTCCCTGGCCCGCGTCATGGGTGAGACCGCGCCGGTCCTGGTGCTGGTCGGCTACAGCAAGTCGATCAACCAGAACATCTTCGACGGCAACATGGCCTCGCTGCCGCTGCTGATCTACCAAGAGCTGGCCAACCCGGAGGCCGCCGGTCGCGAACGTGTCTGGGGTGCGGCGCTCACGCTCATCCTGATGATCGCGGCGCTGTACCTGGCCGCCGCCGGTGTCAACAAGTGGCTCACCCGGAACCGATAGAAGCGAACGGATAACTCAGATGGCCAAGCGGATCGACGTCAAAGATCTCAACATCTACTACGGCGCCTTCCACGCGGTGTCCAACGTGGAGCTGACCGTGCTGCCCCGCAGCGTCACCGCCTTCATCGGTCCCTCCGGTTGTGGCAAGTCCACCGTGCTGCGGTCGCTGAACCGGATGCACGAGGTGACCCCGAACGCCCGCGTCGAGGGCGCGGTGCTGCTCGACGGCGAGGACATCTACGGCGCCAACATCGACCCGGTCGGCGTACGCCGCACCATCGGCATGGTGTTCCAGCGGCCGAACCCGTTCCCCACCATGTCCATTCGCGACAACGTGGTGGCGGGCCTGAAGCTGCAGGGCGTGCGCAACAAGAAGGAACTCGACGAGGTCGCCGAGCGCTCGCTGCGCGGCGCCAACCTCTGGAACGAGGTCAAGGACCGGCTCGACAAGCCCGGTGGCGGCCTCTCCGGTGGTCAGCAGCAGCGTCTGTGCATCGCCCGCGCGATCGCGGTCTCGCCCGACGTGCTGCTGATGGACGAGCCCTGTTCGGCGCTGGACCCGATCTCCACCCTGGCGATCGAGGACCTGATCACCGAGCTGAAGAAGGAATTCACCATCGTCATCGTCACCCACAACATGCAGCAGGCCGCGCGTGTGAGTGACCAGACCGGTTTCTTCAACCTCGAGGCGCAGGGCAAGCCCGGCAAGCTGATCGAGATCGACGACACCGAGAAGATCTTCTCCAACCCCACCCAGCGCGCCACGGAGGACTACATCTCCGGCCGCTTCGGGTAGACACCAGCACGAGAAAGCCCCCGCCTCCGATCGGAGTGCGGGGGCTTTCTCGTTGCCGTGTCCTAGCTTTCGAGGTCCTCGTCGCCGGGGAGCACGCCGGTCACCAGGAAGATGACGCGGCGGCCGATCTCGACGGCGTGGTCGGCGAAGCGCTCGTAGTAGCGGCCGAGCAGGGTGACGTCGACGGCCGAGGCGACGCCGTACTTCCACTCGCGGTCCATCAGCAGGGTGAACAGGTGGCGGTGGAGGTCGTCCATCGCCTCGTCGTCCTGGTTGAGCTGGGCGGCGCGCTCGGGATCACGGGTCTCCAGCACCTCCTTGGCGCCCGCGCCCATGTTCACCGCGATCCGGCCCATCTCGGCGAAGTAGCCGTTGACCGACTCGGGCAGCGCGTGGTTGGGGTGGCGGCGCCGGGTCACCTTGGCGACGTGCAGGGCCAGCGCACCCATCCGGTTGACGTCTCCGACGATCTGGATGGCGCTCACCACCTGGCGCAGGTCGCCCGCGACGGGGGCCTGCAGCGCGAGCAGGGCGAAGGCCTTCTCCTCGGCCTCGGTGATCATCACCGAGATCCGGTCCTGCTCACCGATGACCTGCTCGGCCAGGGCGAGGTCGGCCTGCAGCAGGGACTGGGTGGCCTGTTCCATCGCCTGGCCAGCGAGACCGGCCATCTCGCCCAGGAGGTTGGCGAGATCGGCCATTTGCTCGTTGTAGATGACACGCATGATTGCAGACCCTAGTGGGTACCCCCGGCGCTGTCACCCAACGGTGGGTGAATGCCGCGTGGCAGTGTCGTGCCAGCTCAGCGGGGTTTGCTACCGCTGAGCCGCTCGCCGACCCGCCGCCCTTCGAACTAGCGGGTGATGATCCAGTGTCCACTCGCCGTTTGCGCGCAGTAGTACGTGAACGGCGGGGCGTCGTAGGTGCCGTTCTGGGTCATGGCCCGGATCGCGGCCCAGCATTCATCCGAGGACGCGTAGAGCCCGTCCGCTTCGACTGCGGCCGCGACTGCTGGGAACATCGTGATCCCCACCGCGGCAGCTCCGATAACAAGGGCGGCCGACATCGTCTTCTTCATCTACTTCTCCCCACGGTAGACGGCACGGATCGATTGAGCCGGAGGGATCAATTCCCTTCCGTGCCAATGGTGTTCGGTCGATCTACACATTTGGACGCGAGGGAAGGCCGTACGGTTCCGCGTTGTGATCTACAGCACGAATTGCCACGGCTCGAGTGGTGGCGGATGGCTGCGTGGGGCTCAGTCGCAGCTGGTGTCGGCCGCGTTCATGTGCTCGAGGTCGGACGGGAGGGCCACCGGTGCGGCCGCGATCGCTTTGCCGGTCTCCACGTTGGGGATTTCGGTACCGACCGCGGTGGGGGTGCGGACCTGTCCGGCGAAGCTCGAACCCAGGATGACCTCGACGATCCCGTCCAGGCTGTCGTCGCGTTCGATGACAGCGCCGGGGATCGAACTGGCCACAGTCGCGGCCGCGGCCTCGTTGCCCATCGAGTAGTGCACCACCGTCGACTCGCTGCCGTCGGGGTAGTTCCCGACGCTGTAGATGCCGAAACCCATCGTGCTGAGCTTGTTGGCGGCCTGCTGCGCGACGCCGGTGCGGCCGGTTCCGTTGGATACCCGGACCGACACCGAACCCGGACTGACGGCATGCACCTTGGGCGCCTGCGTCGGCGGCGCCTCCACCGAGCTCGTGACCGGCGGGGCGGTCTGTTCTCCTGGCAGCGGCTGGTCGTCGATGATCGAGCGGAAGATCGCCTTGATATCGGACTCGCGCGGAATCTCGTTCCCGTAGGTCGTGGTCCCGGCGGTCGGTGCGGTAATGAACGTCACCGCACCGGCATTGACCTTCTGCAGCGATCGGCCGAGCAGCATCAGGTCCTGGGTACCGACGCCGTCGACGAACGTGTGCTGCCGGAAGGCATCGACGAATCCCTGCAGCTTGCCCGGGTCGAGCAGGACCTTGCTCGACAACGCCCCGCGGAGCAGGGCGGCCAGGAACTGCTGTTGCCGGTGGATGCGGTCGTAATCGCTGCGCTCCTCACCAACGACGTGGCGTGCGCGCACATAGTTGAGCGCGGTCTCACCGTTGATGCGCTGCTTGCCCGAGGTCTCGAGGACCGTGCCGAGCACGCCGTCGATGATCGGCTTGGTGGAGCAGACCTCGACGCCGTCGACCTGGTCGACCATCGCCTGGAATCCGGCGAAGTCGATGCCGATGAAGTGGCCGATGCTCAGACCCGACATCTTGCGCACCACGTCGACCAGGCAGCGGGGGCCGCCGATCGCGTAGACGGCATTGAGCTTGTCGCCCATGAACGGGGGGAACTTCTGGTCGGTGTAGGCGGCCTTCTCGTTGTCCCAGCCCGCGCACTGCGGCCGGGTGACGTCGAGGTCGCGGGGGAAGGAGACGACGACGACGCGCGAACGGTTCTTCGGGATGTGAACCAGCATGACCGTATCGGCGCGCGCGCCTTCGGCGTCGTCGGTGGTCCCCGCGCCCAGCTGGGCGTTGACGCCCGCCCTGGTGTCGGTGCCGACGATCAGGTAGTTCTCGTCACCGAGCTGCATGTCGCCGTCGAGCACGTCCTCGGTGGCGCCGTCGAGCGCCGAGACCTGGTTGAAGCTGTTGTTGGTGGCGCGCAGATAGCTCCAGCCACCGCCGGTGACGACCAGCGTCAGCACCGCGAAGAAGATGAGGGCGCCCCGGCCCGCCATGCGCGCCTGCTTGCCGCGGCGGCCGTCGGCGGAGGGGCGGCGCGGAGGCGCGCCACCCGCGGCGGTCTTGACCGGGCGGGCGCGCTGCGGCGGCTCGGCGGTGACCGCGGGGAGGATGTCGGTGGCCGGGTCGCCGATCGGATCGTGGGTCCGGCGGGGCGGGGTCGGCTTGCGCGGCGCCCGGCCCGCCTCGGGGGCCTGGGCGGGCAGCGCGGTGGTGGCGGTGCGGTCGGCGGGGGATTCGGCGCGATGCGGGGTGCCCGCGATGTCGTCGACGACGGGCGAGCTCTCGACGCGCGGGGATAGGTCGGGGCGCTGGGTGGGCCGGGGCGCCTGCTCGCGGGCCCGGCGGCCCGCCCGCGATCCCTCGGGCTCGGCGGCGCCGTTGCGCCTGCCGCGCCGGGTCCGTTCGCTGTCGACGCGGTCGACGAGGTCCTGCACCGTCAGCGGGGCCGCCGCGGGGTCCTGTGCCGCGTCCGCGTGCCGGGAACGTCGCGCGCCCGTCTCCGGCTGCTCGGTGGGTTCGGCCGTCGGATAGCGCTCCCAGGGGGCGCGACTTCCGGGCCGGGGCGTTCGCCCACGCCGATCGTCACCCACCAACGAACCTCACTTCTCTATCTGCCGCAGCATGCGCGTCATCGCCCGGCTCCGCTTCGAACCGCAGCCGAACGATGTCCGCAATGATAACGATTCCGCCACGAGTGGCCACTCCTGTGCACAACAGATTCGCTGACGATCTCGTTGCGACGCTCTGACCGGCGCGGAAGGCGGAAGGTCGGGCAGGCGGAAATCAGCCGCCGCTGTGCATCACGTCGGCGGCGGCGGGGACGGTGTCGTCCTCGGGGTCGTCGAGCCAGCCGTCGGGGAGGGCGACCTTGGTCTGCGGCGAGCCCTGGCGGCCGCGGGGGCCGAGGGCGTCGGTGGGGAAGGGGACCGCGGGGTCGAGCTGGGCGACGAGGTCCTCGAGCTGAGCGAGCCGGGAGACGGTGGCGAAGCTGCGGCGCAGCTGCGAGCCGACCGGAAATCCCATCAGGTACCAGGCCATGTGCTTGCGGATGTCGCGCATCGCCTTGTCCTCGCCGTCGTGGGCGGTGAGCAGGGTCGCGTGCCGGATCAGGATCTCGCCGACGCGGCCGAGCGTCGGCCCGTCGGGGATCGGCTCGCCGCGCAGCGCGGCGCTGAGTTCGGCGAACAGCCAGGGGCGGCCGAGGCAGCCGCGGCCGACGACGACACCGTCGCAGCCGGTCTCGCGCATCATCCGCAGGGCGTCGTCGGCGGAGAAGATGTCGCCGTTGCCGAGCACCGGGATGGTGGTGACGGTTTCCTTGAGCCGCGCGATGGCCGACCAGTCGGCCGCGCCGGAGTACAGCTGGGCCGCGGTGCGGGCGTGCAGCGCGACGGCGGCCGCGCCCTCGGCCTCGGCGATGCGGCCGGTGTCGAGGTAGGTGTGGTGGTCGTCGTCGATGCCGACGCGGAACTTGAACGTCACCGGGACGCCGGCGGGTTCGGCCGCCGCGACCATCTCCCGGACGATGTTGGCGAACAGCCTGCGCTTGTACGGCAGCGCCGAGCCGCCGCCGAGCCTGGTCACCTTGCGGACCGGGCAGCCCAGATTGAGGTCGATGTGGTCGGCCCAGCCCTCGCCGACGATGATCCGCACGGCCTCGCCGAGCGTCTTCGGATCGACACCGTAGAGCTGCATCGAGCGCGGGTTCTCGTCGGCGTCGAACGACATCATGTGCAGCGTCTTCTCGTTGCGCTCGACCACCGCGCGCGCGGTGATCATCTCGCAGACGTAGATCGAGGTCGCGCTGCCGAATTCGCGGCACAGGGTGCGGAACGCGCGGTTGGTGATGCCCGCCATCGGGGCGAGCACGACCGGCGGATCGACCGGGTAGGGCCCGATCCGCAGCGGCGTCGTCACCTGGGGCATCGTGGTAGTCACGTCGGCCATTGTCTCATCACCCGAGGTCGCGACCACAAAAAGCCCTGGTGCGACCGATCACAGCGGCCGTTGCGGACCGGCTCGCAGGGCGTGTCGCCGACCGGACACGCGCGGTGTGATCGATATCGCGTACTACCTGTTTCGCGTGGTTACAGCATCATGACCGCGCCGGAGCGCCCGCGCGTGTGAGCAACACGACAGCATTCGGCCGTGGCCGATCGCCGCGCGCGCTACGGCTCAGTAACCTGTGTCTGCCGGCACCGTCGCCTCGGGCGGTGCGCTGTTCCCACGTAATCGGAGAAACCACCCCATGGCCGAACCCGCTGACGACGCCACCGACCTGACCAAGCCCGCCGCCCCAGCGCAGCCGGACAAGGGGACGGTCGCCGTGCAGATCTCGTCGCTGATCGGCGGCGCTGTCATCGCCGTCCTCGCGATCATCGCGATCGTGCTCGGCGTGCTGCTCGGCTCGGCGCGCTCCGAGCTGTCCGACCTGAAGGCGCAGGCCGCCGACGACGCGAAGGCCGAGCAGATCGCCCTCGACTATGCCGTCGGCTCGGCGACGCTGAACTATCAGGACGTCGACGCCTGGGTGGCCAAGCTGAAGGCGGGCACCTCGACGGAGCTGTCCGGCAAGTTCGAGGCGACCGGCGACAAGCTGGAGCAGATCATCATCCCGCTCAAGTGGACCTCCAGCGCGACGCCGATCACCGCGAAGGTGATGTCGCACGAGGGCGACGTCTACAAGGTGGCCGCGTTCGTCGACGTGAGCACCACCAACGCCCAGAACCCCGACGGCCTGCGCAACACCGTCACCTACAACATCACCGTCGACGCGGGCAAGGATTGGAAGATCACCGACGTCGGCAGCACCGACGGCGCCCTGCCCACCAAGTAGCCCCACTGACGAAAACAGCGCCGCCCTCCGAATCCGGAGGGCGGCGCTGAGTGGTTCGACAGCCTAGACGCGCGCCAGCTCGAGCTTCTTGGCCTCGCGGGCCAGCATCTTGTCGCGCTGCTCCTCGAACTTGAGCACGTCGGCGCCCAGCTTGTCGAGGAAGTCGGCCAGGCGCTCACGGGTGGCCTCACCGCGGGCGGTGAAGTCGGTCCGCTCGAAGATGTTCCACTTCTTGAGCACCGGCTGGACGACCTCTTCGAGGTGCTGACGCAGGTCGTAGATGCCGTGCTTGGCCATCAGCACGCCGTTGCGCCGGAAGTTCGGCATGCCCGCGCCGGGCATCTGGAAGTTCTCCACGATCAGGGAGATGGCCTCGATCGCCTGGTCGGGGCTCAGGTCGAGGGCCGCGCCGCAGAGGTTGCGGTAGAAGATCATGTGCAGGTTCTCGTCGGCGGCGACGCGCTGCAGCATGCGATCGGCGATCGGGTCGTCGCAGACCTTGCCGGTGTTGCGGTGGCTCACGCGGGTGGCCAGCTCCTGGAAGGTCACGTAGGCGACCGAGTGCAGGAAGCCGGCGTCGACCTCGGTGGGCGAGGCGAAACCGTTGGTCATGTGGATCATGCGCGCGTTCTCGAGGGCGACCGGGTCCACACCGCGGGTGACCACCAGGTAGTCGCGCATCACGATGCCGTGCCGGTTCTCCTCGGCGGTCCAGCGGCCGACCCAGGTGCCCCAGGCGCCGTCCTGGGAGAAGTTCTCGGCGATCTCACGGTGGTAGGACGGCAGGTTGTCCTCGGTGAGCAGGTTGGTGATCATGGCCGCCTTGGCGACCTCGTTGAGCTTGGACTGCTCCGGATCCCAGTCGATGCCGCCCATGGCGGCGAAGTTGCGGCCCTCATCCCACGGGACGTAGTCGTGGGGATGCCATTCCTTGGCCAGCGACAGGTGCCGATTGACGTTCTCTTCGGCAACCGGCTCCAACTCTGTGAGCAGTTCGAGTTGAGTCAGATCCCTTGCCATGTAAAAAACCCTTCGCTGTCGTGCTTACGGTCGAACGTCGCGATGCGGCCATACCTTACGGCACCGTAGGTGTGATGCGAAACGCAACTGAGCGGAATCCTGCCGAGTTTGATCAACGCCACAACCTCGGCCGACGCCGTCTCGTCGTGCTGACGAGTCTAGGTGTTCGGCCCGCAGCGTAGGGACTATCGCTGCGGGCCGCGCGGTGTTAGCCCCCGGTGGGGAACCTCTCAGCGCTTGCCACCGAGCAGGCCGCCCAGAATGCTGCCCAGACCGCCGCCGGCGTTCTTCGCCAGCGCCTCGCCGATCACGCCGCCGAGCCCGCCGCTGCTGGTGCTGCCGCCGATCAGCCCGCCCAGCAGATCGCCGAGACCGCCGCCGGAAGCCTGCGGCTGCGGTGCCGGTGCCGGCGCGGCCGCACCGCCACCGCCGGTCAGCTGCTTGGCGACATAGGCGAGCACGATCGGCGCCAGGATCGGCAGCAGCTTGCCGATCAGGTCGTTGCCGCCGGTCCCGCCGGTGCCGCCGAGGGCGCTGATGACGGTGTTCTTCTCGTCGCCGAAGACGTTGTCGACGATCTTCTCGCCGTCGGCCACGTCCACCTGCTGCAGATCGACGGCGCCCTCGCCCTCGACGAGACCGCCGTGGTTGTCGAGCGCGCCGAGCAGCGACGCGGCGCCCTGCGGTTCGGCCGCGTTGGCCTGCAGCCCGCCGAGCAGCGTCGGGAGCGCCGCCTGGACGGCGTTGGTCGCGGTCGCCTGGTCGACGCCGAGCTGGTCGGCGATCTGGGCGATCGGTACCTGGGAGAGCAAATCATCGAAGGAAGTCATCGGCTCCGCCTGTGTCGAATGGGGCCCGGTAGTGCCCGGGTCGGGCTCAGGGTAGGGGACCGAGATGGCGGAACCGGGGGTTTCGGCGGCGTCTGCGTCTGGCGCGTCGCCACGTGACGTTGGTCATCCGGGCCTCGTTGGTCAACCCGAGTAGCCGGTTACGCGTGCCCCGGCGACCGCGGAAGCCGACGGTGGAGGGAACGGCGCAACCTGTTGGGAGTGAGGACGATGGCCGAGCCGATGACGATCGCGGCGGACCCGCCGCCGAAGCAGGCGTCGCCGCCCACCTACGACGCCTTCCTGTCCTACTCGCACGCCGACCGCGCCATCGCGGCGGGCATCCAGCGCGGCCTGCACCGCATCGGCCGCCGCGTCGGCCGCCTGCACGCCCTGCGGGTCTTCCGCGACGCCACCGACCTGACCGCCAGCCCCGACCTGTGGGGCAAGGTCGCCGAGGCGATGGACCAGGCCCGCTACTGCATCGTCGTGCTGTCCCCGCATTCGGCCGCCTCGGAATGGGTGGACCGCGAGATCGCCTACTGGCTGCGCACCCGCGGCCCCGAACACCTGCTGTTCGTCGTCGCGGGCGGGCAGGTGAAATGGGACCGCGAGCTGCACCGCTTCGATCCCGACCGCTCGACCGTCGCACTCCCGGTCCTGACCGAGCCCGGCGCGCTCCCCACCGAACCCCTCTACGTCGACGTCACCGAGGACGCCCCGTGGGACCCGCGCGCCGCCCTCTTCCGCGAGAAGCTCACCGACCTCGCGGCGCCGATCCACGGCAAGCCGAAATACGAACTGGCGGGGGAGGATCTGCGGGAACAGCGGAGGTTCCGGCGGTTGCGCCGCGCCGCCGTCGCGGGGCTGGTCCTGCTCACCGTGCTCGCGCTCATCGCCGCTTTCGTCGCCATCGACCGGCAGCGGGAGGCGGTGCGCCAACGCAACCAGGCGATCGGGCTGCGTTTGGTCTCCGACACCGAGTCCATGCTGGCCGGTGCCCGTCCGCGCGACGACGTGCGGGCGATCCAGCAGACGCTGGCGGCGCGCCAGATCACGCCCGACTTCGACGAGGGAGCGTTGCTGCGGACGTTGAATGCGGAAGCGGCGGTGGACAAGATCGTGCAGACGGGGAAACCGTTCAGCACGAATGCAGTCCTCGACGGATTCGACGCGATGGCCGAGGCATACCGGACAGCCACGCCGGACTTCAGTATCGCGTACAGCCCGGCGGGCGACCGAATCCTCACCAGCGGCATCGAGATGCGACTGTGGGACGCGGCAACGGGTGATCGCATCGATCGCGCCTTCGATCCTCAGCCGCGCGCACTGCGTGCGGTGTTCAGCCCGGACGGTCGCCGGATCGCGGGCACGAGCGCCGACGGCGCGGTCCAGATCTGGGATGCCGAGACCGGAAAGGCGGTCGCTCCACCGCTGGTGGGCTTCGAAAGCGCCGTCAATAGCATCGCCTTCTCCCCGGATGGCCGATCGGTGGTGGCGGCGGGTGGACAAGACGGCACGATTCGGTGGTGGGACATCGTCGACGGTCGCACTGAGGTGTTCACCGGCCACGAAGGCGCGGTGAACTCGGTGGCGTTCAGCCCAGACGGCAGGCGTTTCGTCTCCGGCGGTGAAGACACCACCGTGCGTATCTGGAACGTCGATTCACCTACCGCCCCGCCGGCGACTTTGCGTCGGCACGGTCAAATCGTGAGATCCGTCGCCTGGAGTCCCGATGGTCGACGTATCGCGTCCGGCAGCATCGGCGTGGCCAGCATGGCGGCCTCAGCGCCCGAGTTCGGCACGGGCCTCTTGCTCTGGGACACCGACACAGGTCAACCGGTAGGACAACCGCTCATGGGGTACGACGGGCTCATCACCTCCGTCGCGTTCAGCCCCGACAGCACCAGACTGGCTTCCGGATCGACCGACAGCACGGTCAGACTGTGGAACGTGGCCACCGGAACACCGGAGGGGACGCCGCTGGAAGGCCACTCCGGTTGGGTGATGGGTGTCGAATTCGACCCCGACGGCCGCCGCCTCGCTTCCACGGCGTTCGACGGGACGATGCGTATCTGGGACATCAGTCGATCCGGTTCGCTCGGCTCGCCTTGGCCGTCGGACGAGGGATCATCGGAACCGGGCTTCGGCGCGGTGCTGGCTTTCGAGGGTGAGGGCAGCCTCTATGCCAAGCAGGTCGACGCGGACGCCTCGGTGTGGGTGGTCGATGCGCAGACCGGCCGCAGCATCCGTCTCGTCGACTACCCGGACGATTTCGGAGCCCGGGCGGCGGTGAGCGCGGACGGCCGCCGCGTCGCCGTCACCGGCCCTGACAAGACCGTCACCTTCTACGACACCGAGACCGGCGAGCAGGTGGGCCGCCCACTGACCGGATTCGGTGAGCAGGTGGGCGATCTGGACTTTGCCGCGACCAGTTCTCGGCTGGCCACCGCCACCGTCGGAAATGTCGTACAGGTATGGAACACCGACACCGCCGCGCTCGTCGGCGGGCCGTTCGACGGACTGCCCGAGGTCGACGGGATCGTGCTCAGCCCGGACGGTCGCTATCTCGCGGTGGCCGACGACAAGACGGTCCGGCTGTGGAACACCGAGACCGGCGCACCGATCGGCGACCCGCTGACCGGACACACCTCCGACATCAGCAGCATCGAATTCGATGCTGCTGAAACGCGCCTGCTCACCCACAGCCCCGATTCGGTACGTCTCTGGGACGTGCGCACCGGTGCCCTCGTCAAGGAGATTCGTGCCAAATTCATCTGGGCGGCGGCGATGGCGCCCGACGGGTCCCGGTTCGTCACCGGTGAGGAAGCGATCCTGCGCCGATGGGATACGCGAACCGGCGAGCAGATCGGCCCTCCGATGGCAGGGCACACGGACTGGGTGCGGAGCTTGGCCATCAGCGCTGATGGGCGCTATATCGTTTCCGGATCCAGCGACCGGACCCTGCGCTTCTGGGATCTGGCCGACGGCCACGCGATCGGTGAGCCGTTGCAGGGGGCGCCCGGCTGGATCGAAGGCGTGTGGATCAGTGCGGACAGCGCGACGGTCCGAACCATGCAACGGGACTTCGACGACAAGACCACCCTCTGGACCTGGCCTGGTCCCGAGGCATGGGCACGGCTGCTGTGCGACAAACTCCCTCATGAAATGAGCCGCCGGCAGTGGTCGGAATGGGTGTCCCCAGACCTGGAGTACCACTCGGTCTGCCCCGAGCTCCCGCCCCACCCCGACGACCGCTGACACGGACTGGGCGTGGCGGGAATCACAAGTACTCGCGCCGACGGAACCTCGGGCCTGCGGCCGGCGAATAGCGCGCAGTGAGGCGAGGGGGTGGGATTCGTCGGGATGTAGGCGGCGCACACGCGCGTGGCCAGTTCTTTCATCGTGGCCTGCGGGCGGGTGTGGTGGCTCAGCCTGCCTATCCCCGCAGGTCAGCCAGGTAAAACATGGTGCCCCCTGTAGGACTCGAACCTACGACCTAGTGATTAAAAGTCACCAGCTCTACCAACTGAGCTAAAGGGGCGCGGTGGGGAGTCTAACCGACACCGGCCCGTCGGGCCGAATACCGACCCCCGGCGCCGCCGGGAGTCGGGGGAGGCGCTGGTGGGCGCCGGTAACGAACCGTCCGGGCCGGACGATTCGTGGTAAACAACTGGTACCCATCACCGTTCGCGCTTGGGGCGCTGACGTGGTATCGAATACTGTTGTATTGCAACAGTTTTCGATGAGCAGGGGTTTCGTGGCCGATGAGGTGGTCCGGTGTTGGCGCGGTTCTCGCGACCTGCGGGCGAACGGCAGGGGGTTCGCGCGTGGGCGGTGGGCCAGGTCAACCGGGCTGTGCGCCTATGGAATTCGTAGCTTACGAAACCATTCCGGTTGCGCCTCGTTTGCTGGCCTGGATAACCGAACCGGATGTTCGGATGGGTGTTCCATTTGCCGCGTGTCGGCTGCGGAATGCGGGTACGGTGATTGCCTGGTGAATTTCGGAACAATCACCGGTGCTGCGTTATCCGACGGCCGCCCGGTGCTGGGTGCGGTGTCGAGGAATTCATCGAGGGTTCGAAGTGCCGGGGCAAACGCGATGGGCGCGCGAATCTTCGGCAAAGGGGCAATCGTTACCGCAGGAGGAGGCGGTTCTCACAGGTAGTTGAGCCCGAGTGTGCACCCCCTGCGGCGCACTCGGGCAGGCGAACTATACCAGCCGGAGGGGTACCGGCTTTTCTGCGAGATTTCATACCGAAAGTTTGTAATAAAACCACAATTCGCGCTACCGGTTGGTTATTGATCGTTAGCGACGAGAAGGTTCGGAGGCGTTTCGAGCATGGCACGGCAGCAAGAGCGGGCGCGCCGGACACGCGCGGCGATAATCAAGTCCGCGGCCGTCGAGTTCGGGAAGAGCGGATATGCGGCGGCATCGCTCAACCGCATTCTGGAAGGTTCACGCGCGACCAAGGGCGCGATGTACTTCCACTTCGACTCCAAGGAAGACCTCGCGCGCGCGGTCCTGGAGACCGCGGTCGAGCGCTACCGCACCTGTGCGGAGCGCTGGCTGGCCCGCGCCGATCTGGGGCCGCTCGACGTCCTGCACGGGATGGTGGACGAGATCGCGCTGCGGCTCGAGCACGACACCATCGTGCAGGCGGAGTACCGGCTCGTGATCGAGCCCGAGTTCCATCGCGACGCGGGCAACGGCGGCGGCCGCATCGTCGGCCGGGCCACCCGGGTGCTGGCCGTGCGCGCGATCGACGACGGACAGCTGCGCGCCGACGCCGACCCCGACCGCTTCACCCGCACGCTCTCCGCGGCGCTGGCCGGCCAGCGCTACCTGGTCGACCCGATCGCCAACGGCTCGGCCGCCGATCTGCGCGCCCGGTTCGCGGAGGTGCTGGAGGTTATCGTGGAGGCGATGGCGACGCCGGTGTGGATCCAGAACTTCCGCAGCGACGGGTGGCGCTCACAGGCGCGCCTGGATGACCTCGGTTTGGGCGCCTGACCAGCCGATTTGGAAGTCTGCGCACACCTGTCATAAGCTATGCGAGCTCCCAACGGAAACGTTGAAAGCCGGTCCGGAGAGATCCGGGACGAGCCCCCTTCGTCTAGCGGCCTAGGACGCCGCCCTTTCAAGGCGGTAGCGCGGGTTCGAATCCCGTAGGGGGTACAGTCTTCGGACTGTGTAGTACAGCAAGGCCCTGTGGCGCAGTTGGTTAGCGCGCCGCCCTGTCACGGCGGAGGTCGCGGGTTCGAGTCCCGTCAGGGTCGCAAGTAGCGCCGGAGTGATCCGGCGCTTCGCGTATGGCATTCCGTACGGGTGCCTGCGGCCAGGTAGCTCAGTTGGTACGAGCGTCCGCCTGAAAAGCGGAAGGTCGCCGGTTCGATCCCGGCCCTGGCCACTCATGAAGACCAGCCTTTCGGCTGGTCTTCACTCATTTCCGGGCTCGGTAGCGAGGCTAGGTCGTGAGGTCGACGAGTGCGGCGCCCGCGGCGTTGGTCTGCACCGAGGAGATGCCCTTCTTGGCCGCGTCCTTGGACTCGTAGGCCTGCGACTGGGCGATGATCTCGTTGTTGCCCGCCTTGAGCCGCCACCGGAACTTACCCGCCGCGTCGGCGAAGATCTCGAACTTTCCTGCCATGATCGGGCCCCGCTTTCGTTCGAAGGGAAAACGCGCCTACCAGCACAGAATAGGCCAGCGGTGCGGCCGGGCGGGGGATTCGCCGCGTCAGCGGGTGGTGGGCATGCGCAGGGCGTTCACCCACAGGCGGGTGACGGTGTAGACGAGGTCCTCGAGCGGGCGGGGCTCGCCGTCGAGGTGGCCGTCGGCGACGACGAAGTAGTGGAAGGCCAGGCGGCTGACCATGCCGGAGAGGGCTCGCGAGGTGAGCATCGGGTCGAGCTCGGGGTCGGCGAGGCCGCGTTTTTGCAGGTCGGCGATGCTGCGGGCGTTGCGGTGGATGAAGGCGTCGGCGCGGTTCTGGCGCAGCTTGCTGAACTCGGGATCGATATTGGCGACCTGCTCGAGCAGGCCCATCAGCTTGGCGTTGCGTCGGTAGGCCTCGAAGTAGGCGCGGTTGCTCGCCTCGACGATCGACGCGGGGTCGTCGTCGTCTGCCACGTGCCGCATGCCGGGGTGCAGCATGTCTTCCTGGGCGTGTTCGAGGATGGCCGCGAAGATCTCCTCCTTGCCCGCGAAATAGGTGTAGAAGGTGCCCGAGGAGCAGTTGGCTTCCTGGGTGATGTCGACCAGCCGGGTGTCGAGGTAGCCCAGCCGTTCGAAGACCGTTCGGCCCGCGTCGATCAGGGCCGACCTGGTTCGCAGGCCGCGCGGGGTGGCGGGTAGCTCACGCAGCAGCGAAGTGCGCGCCATCGAGGGCGGCGCGCCTTCGCTGTCGGTGTGGTCCATGCAGTATTTATAGCGCTCAGGGCTGGAACACGACGCGGCCGACCGTGCTGCCGTCGCCGAGCCTGCCGAGGCCGTCGGGCACGTCGGCCAGCGAAAGCCGCTCGCTGATCAGCGGTTTCAGCTGACCGGCGGCGGCCAGCCGGGTGAGTTCGGCGTGGCAGTCCGCGATCGCCCCCGGGTTGTACTGCTTGTACAAGCCCCAGTGCAGGCCGATGATCGAGTAGTTCTTGATCAGCGCGTGGTTGAGCGCGGGCTGCGGGATGGTGCCGCCGGCGAAGCCGATCACCAGGATGCGGCCCTCGAAGGCGACGCACTTGGTCGACTTGGCGTAGGCGTCGCCGCCGACCGGGTCGTAGATCACGTCCGCGCCGCGGCCGCCGGTGAACTCCTTCACGATCGGCACGAAGTCCTCGGTGCGCCGGTCGATGACGAGGTCGGCGCCGAGCCGACGGCAGTACTCGGCCTTGTCCGGCCCGCCGACCACGCCGATCACGGTCGCGCCCGCGGCCTTGCCCAGCTGCACGGCGGTGCTGCCGACGCCGCCCGCGGCCGCGTGCACCAGCAGGGTCTCGCCCGCCTTCACCTGGGTGCGCCGGTGCAGCGCGAACCAGCTCGTCTGGTAGCCGATGGACAGCGCGGCGGCCTCGGCGTCGTCGAGCGCCGCCGGAGCGGGAAAGACGTTGTCCGCGTCGAGGACCGCCAGTTCGGCGAACGCGCCGCCGGGCAGGGTGGTGGTGCCGACGACCCGGTCACCGACCGCGCACCGGGTGACATCGGCGCCCACCGCGAGCACCGTGCCGCTCAACTCCACGCCGGGCGTGAACGGCAGCGGTGGCTTGATCTGGTACTCCCCGCGGCACAGCAGCACGTCCGGGAAGTTGGCGGGCGCGGCCAGCACGCGCACCAGCACCTGGCCCGGCCCGGCGACGGGGTCGTCGATGTCGTCGAGCCGCAGCACCGCGCGTGGTTCGCCGAGCTCGTGCACCTGCCAAGCCTTCATGATGACCTCCTGCTAGATTCCGGCGTCGTCGGCGACGTCGCGGGCCAGACGCAGCACGGCGTCGAGGCGCTCGGCCGTCGGCGCGCCCGCCGCGGCCTTGTTCTCGGGGTTGTCCAGCGCGCGGCGCAGCACGCCCTCGCCGATGATCGCGAGCTTCCACAGCCCGAGGACCTGCCAGAACTTCAGCGCGGCCGGATCGCGGCCGGTCAGGTCGAGGTACTGGCGGGCCAGCTCGGCGCGGTCGGGGAAGCCGTCGAGCGTGGACGCCGGGAAGTCACCGGCGATGAGCTCGCCCGGCTCCGCCCAGTAGGCGAGCATGCTGCCCATGTCGGCCAGCGGGTCGCCGAGGGTGGACAGTTCCCAGTCCAGCGCGGCCGTCACCGCGCCGGTCTCGCGGGAGGTGATGACGTTGCGAAGGTGGAAATCGCCGTGCACCAGGCAGACCTCGGTCTGCTCCGGCACCGCGGCGGTGAGCCTGCGGGTGAGATCGTCGAGCTCGGGCAGGTCCCTGGTCTTGGACCGTTCCAGCTGACCGCTCCATCGCTTGAGCTGACGCGGCGCGTACGGGGTGTGCGCGGCCAGATCGGCCAGGCCGACCGCGGCCGGGTCGACCGCGTGGATGCGCGCCAGCGTCCGCGGCAGGGATTCCGCGATCGCCCGGCGGCGCTGCGGCGTCAGCGATTCCACGATCGGCATGGTGTCGACCACCTGCCCGTCGACGTACTCCATCAGCACCAGCGGCGCGTCGACCAGCGCCGGATCGGTGAGCACGCCGAAGATCCGCGGCACCGGCACCTCGGTGGACTCGAGCGCGGCGATGATCCGCGCCTCCCGCACGACATCGTGGGCCGAGGCCAGCAGCTTGCCGAGCGGCGGCCTGCGCAGCACCCACCGCCGGTCCGCGGCATCGGTGACCAGGTAGGTCAGATTCGATTGACCGAGCCCGATCCGGGCGAAGCGCAGCGGCGCCGCGCATTCGATGCCGAGGGTGGCGAACCAGCTGGTCACCACGGCCGGGTCGATCCCGACGATTGCTCGCGTGTCAGACACCGATCGAGGCTCCGCTCCGGAACAGGGGCGCGTCGCCCAGGCGCTGTCCGCCGTCGATCACCAGGATCTCGCCGGTGATCCAGCGCGCCGCGTCGGACACCAGGAACGTGACGGCGTCGGCGATATCGCCGGGCTCACCGATCCGGTTCAGCGCGATGCTGTTCGCGACGGCGTCCTCCTTGTCCTTCCACAGCGCCTCGGCCAGTTTGGTGCGGACCACGCCGGGCGCGATCGCGTTGACGCGCACCTTCGGCGACAGCTCCAGCGCCATCTGCTTGGTCAGGTGGATCAGCGCGGCCTTGGCCCCGTTGTACATGCCGATGTTCGGGTCGAGGACCAGCCCGCCGATCGAGGCGTTGTTCACGACGGCGCCGCCGTGCTCGCCCATCCACGCCTCGGTGACCAGCGACGTCCACAGGATCGGCGCCCACACGTTGACGTCGAAGGTCTTGGCGAACCGGCTGTGGTCCTGGCTGACCACCGGGCCGTAGGCGGGATTGGTGCCCGCGTTGTTGACCAGGATGTCGACGCTGCCGAAGTGCTCCACGGTCAGTTCGACGCATCGTCGGGCCGCCGCCTCGTCGGTGGCGTGCGCGCCGACGCCGATGGCGTTGCCGGTCACCTGCGCGGCGGCCGCGTCGGCCGCCTCCTGGGTCCGCGCGGTCAGCACGACATTGCCGCCCGCCGCCGCGATGGCCTGGGCGATCGCCAGCCCGATGCCGCGGGAGGCACCGGTGACGATCGCGGTGCGCCCGGTCAGGTCGGGTCCGGTCATCGGTTGCTCTCCTTGCCGCGGTACTTGCTCAGTTCCTGGCGCGCGATGGCGCGCTTGTGCACCTCGTCCGGGCCGTCGGCCAGGCGCAGCGAGCGCAGCTGGGCCCAGGCCAGCGCGAGCGGGAAGTCGTCGGTGACGCCGCCGGCGCCGTGCACCTGGATCGCGCGGTCGAGGACCTCGAGCGCGATGGTCGGCGCGGCGACCTTGATCGCGGCGATCTCGGTGCGGGCGGCCTTGTTGCCGACGGTGTCCATCAGGTGCGCGGCCTTGAGCGTCAGCAGCCGGATCATCTCGATATTGATCCGCGACTCGGCGATCCAGTCCTGGATATTGGCGTTCTCGGCGATCGGCTTGCCGAAGGTGACCCGCGACAATGCCCGCTGACACAGCATCTCCAGCGCGCGTTCGGCCATGCCGATGCTGCGCATGCAGTGGTGGATGCGGCCGGGCCCGAGCCGGGCCTGGCTGATCGCGAAGCCCTCGCCCTCGCCCTTGAGCACGTCGGTGACCGGCACCCGCACGTCGGCGAAATCGATCTCGGCGTGGCCCTCGCGCTCCTGGTAGCCGAACAGCGGCAGGCCGCGCAGGATGGTCACGCCGGGGGCGTCGATCGGGACGACCATCATCGACTGCTGCCGGTGCGGCGCGGCGGTCGGATCGGTCTTGCCCATCACGATCAGGACCTTGCAGTTGCGGTGCAGGGCGTTGGTGGCGAACCACTTGCGGCCGTTGAGCACGTACTCGTCGCCGTCGCGCACCATCGACAGTTCCACATTGGTGGCGTCGGAGCTGGCCACGCCGGGTTCGGTCATCGCGAACGCGGAGGCCATGGTGCCGTCGAGCAGCGGTTCGAGGTACTTGCGCTTGTGCTCCTCGGTGCCGAACAGCTCGAGCACCTCCATGTTCCCGGTGTCGGGGGCGTTGCAGTTGCAGGCCTCCGAGGCGAGATGGCTGCGGCCCATGATCTCGGCGAGCGGCGCGTACTCGAGGTTGGTCAGGCCGGGGCCGCGACCGGGGTGCGGGTGGAAGAGGTTCCACAGGCCGCGTCGCTTGGCCTCGGCCTTGAGCTCCTCGAGGATCGGCGGCTGGAAGTGCGGGTCACCGGACTCCCGCATCTGCTCCTCGTAGACGGGTTCGGCGGGGTAGACGTGCGCGTCCATGAAATCGAGCAGGTCGGCGCGGTATTTCTCGGCGCGCTCGGAGAGATCGAACAGCGACATGGGAGCTCCCGATGATCGGCGGTGACTTGTCAGCGAACCTATTAGAAGTTGACGTCAACTTCAAGTCTGTTCCGTCGACGCCGCCCAGCTGGGGTGGCTGAGCTGGGCGGGTGGCTTACGGCCGGACCAGGGTGGCGATCCAGGCGCGGGTGTCGGCGGGGTCGATGACGTCGTCGAGTTCGAATCCGGTCGCCGCGGTGAGCGCCTTGCCCTGCTGATAGGCGAGGGTGAGCAGCTGCTGGAACAGGATCTCGCGGGCGGCCGGGTCCGCGGCGGCGGCCAGCTCCTTGCGGAAGCCGAGGCGCACCGCGCCCTCGAGCCCCATCGGCCCGATCTCGCCGGTCGGCCAGGCGACGGTGAAGTCCGGCGCGCGGAAGTGCCCGGCCGCCATCGCCATCGCGCCGAGGCCGTAGCCCTTGCGCAGGATGATCGTGCCGAAGGGGACGCTCAGCCGGGCGCCGCGCACGAACAGGTCGCTGAACCGGCGCACCGTCGCGGTCCGCTCCGCGTCCGGGCCGACCATGAATCCCGGTGTGTCACACAGGGCGACGACCGGGAGCCCGAACGCCTCGCACAGCCCGAGGAAATCGCCCATCTTGTCGGCGGCCTCGGCATCGATGGCACCGCCGAGGTGATGACTGCTGTTGGCCACCAGGCCGAACGGCACGCCGTCGACCCGGATCAGCGCGGTGACGATGCCGACCCCGTAGTCGGAGCGCAGTTCCAGGATCGAGCCGAGATCGGCGATCGCCTCGATCGCGCGGTGAATGTCGTAGGCGCGCAAGCGGTTCTCCGGCACCACGTGCCGGGCCAGGCGCGGGTCGGGCGCCGTGTAGTCCGCGATCGGGCCCTGGAAATAGCCGAGGTACTGCTTGGCCAGCGCCACCGCGTGCGCCTCGTCGCGGGCGACCAGGTCGACCACGCCGTTGCGCCGCTGGACCTCGATCGGTCCGATGTCCTCCGGGCGGTACACGCCGAGCCCGCCGCCCTCGATCATCGCCGGGCCACCCATGCCGAGGTTGGCGTCGGGCGTCGCGATGATCACGTCGCAGACCCCGGCCAGGGCGGCGTTCCCGGCGAAGCAGCGCCCGGACACGATCGTCACCAGCGGCACCTGCCCGCGCAGCGCGGCGAGCGCGCGGAAGGTCGGCACATCCAGGCCCATGCCGGTCACGTCGGTGTCGCCGGGCCTGCCGCCGCCGCCCTCGGCGAACAGCACCACCGGCACCCGCTTGCGGGCGGCCAGGTCGAAGGCGCGGTCGGTCTTGGCGTGATTGTTCTTGCCCTGGGTGCCCGCGAGCACGGTGTAGTCGTAGGAGACCACCACCGCTTCGGCGGCCGCCCGGCCGAAGCGGTCGGCGCCGATGGTGGCCAGGCCGGTGATCAGGCCGTCGGCGGGGGTGTTGGCGATCAGGTCTTCCTCGGTGCGCCTGCTGCGCTGGGCGGCGACGGCCAGCGCGCCGTATTCGACGAAGCTGTCCGGGTCGACCAGGTCGGCGATGTTCTCCCTGGCCGTGCGGCGTCCGAGCCCGTGCCGCTTGGCCACCGCGTCCGGGCGGGATTCGTCCAGCGTGCCGAGGTGGCGCGCGCGGATCTCGTCGACATCGGCCCGCGAACGGCCGGGGTCCAGCTCGGCCTGCGCGCGGTCGGCGGCGTCGGCGCCGGTGCGGCTGACGATCACCAGCGGATCGCCGGGCGCGACCACCTGGCCCGGGTGGACCAGCACCCGGACGGTCCGCACCGCGGCCGGTGCGGCGAGCACGTGCTGCATCTTCATGGCCTCGAGCACGATCAGCTGTCCACCGGCCGCGACCTCGGTGCCCTCGCCGGTCACCTCGACCACGGTGCCCGCCAGGTGCGCCCGCACCGCTTCCTGTCCCGGATACAGCTCGACCGCGGCGATCGCGATCTCCGGCCGCCCGGCGTCGGCCGCCGCGACCAGCGCGGGCAGGTGTTCGCCGAGATAGCCGGTGGTGACGGTGCCGGTCTGGAATCGGCGGTCGCCGAGGATTTCCCGCAGGAAGCCGAGATTGGTGCGCGGGCCGTCGACAGTGAATTCGGCCAGCGCGGTGGCCGCCTTGCGCGCGGCGGCGTGGAAGGAATTCCCCCGGGTGCGCGTGATGACCTTGGCCAGCAGCGAGTCGTAGCGCGGGCTCGGGGTGAGGCCGGGACGGCCGAAGGTGTCGACGCGCACGCCGGGGCCGGTCGGTGGGGCGAACGCGGTCAGCGTGCCCGCGGTCGGGACGGCCGACCCGTCGGCCGTCATCGTCTCCATGTTCACCCTGGCCTGGATCGCGATGCCGTCGGCGGTGGCGGGTGCGCCGTCGGATCGCGTTCCGTCGGAGACGATTCCGTTCGGCAGACCCAGCTCGGCGAAGGCCGCGCCCCCGGCGATGGCCAGCTGCGCCGCCACCAGGTCGACACCGGTCACCTCCTCGGTGACGGTGTGCTCCACCTGGATCCGCGGATTCACCTCCAGGAAGACGAATCGCTCACCGGTGACCAGGAATTCGACGGTGGCGAGCCCGCGATAGCCGACCCGCGCGCACAGCCGGGCGGCCGCCTCGTGCAGATTCCGGCGCAGGCTGTCCGAAAGTCCCTGCGCCGGGGCGATTTCGAGCAGCTTCTGATGCCTGCGCTGCACACTGCAATCCCGATCGCCGAGCGCCAGCGCGGTGGTGCCGTCACCGGTGGGCGCGGCGACGATCTGCACCTCGATGTGCCGGGCGTCGGCGAGCAGTGCCTCGGCGAACACCGCCGGGTCGCCGAAGCCGAGTTCGGCCTCCGCGGCACACTGCCGATAGGCGTCGTCGATCTCCGCGGCCGTGCGGACCACCCGCATGCCGCGCCCACCACCACCGGCCAGCGCCTTGATCATGATCGGGCCCGGCTGGGCCGCGAAGAACGCGCCGACCTCGGCGAGCGTGCTCGCGCCGTCGGTGGCGGGCAGCACGGGGACGCCCGCGGCGACGGCGGTGCGCCGGGCCGCCGACTTGTCGCCGAACAGGTCGAGCACGGCGGGGTCGGGGCCGACGAAGGTGCGGCCCGCCGCGGCGCACGCCCTGGCGAACTCGGCGTTCTCGCTCAGGAAGCCGTAGCCGGGATGGATGAGTTCGGCGCCGGATTCCTTGGCGGCGGCCAGGATCGCGGCCTGGTCGAGATAGGGCGCCGGTCCGGCGCCGGCCAGGCCGATCGCCTCGTCGGCCGCGTGCACATTCGGGTTGCCGGCGTCGTCCTCGGCGTAGACCGCCACGGTGCGCAGGCCGAGTTCGGCGGCGGTGCGGATGATGCGCAGGGCGATCTCGCCGCGATTGGCGATCAACAGGGTCACGTGGCGTCCTCGATGTCGGCGAAGCCGATCAGCCGTTGGGCGATGGCGATGTGGTCGGTGACGAACTGTTCGCGCTGGTCCGGGCGGGCGCGGGCGGCGCCGATCAGCAGTGCGTCGGAGAGGGTTTCGACGATGCGTGGCAGCGGCGCGCAGGGGTCGATCTCGCCCTCGACACGTTCGAGAAACGCGGTGAACCGATGCCGCAGGCGCTCGCGCACCCGGGTCCATTGCGCGCCGATCGCCGGGTCGACATCGGCGCGATGCTCGATCAACGTCACCAGCGCGCCGTTGGCGAACACCGCCGCCGCGAAAGCCCGTGTGGTGGCGGCGATAACCGTCACCGGTGCGGTGACCTCGACGTCGACCACCAGCTGCGCGTCCAGGAACTGCGCGCACACCCGCTCGGTGATCGCCTGGAACACCTCGTCTTTGGAGGAGAAGTACGCGTAGAACGTCGCTCGCGAGACCCGCGCCCGCGTGGTGATCGTCTCCACCGAGGTCTGGTCGTACCCGAGCTCGGCGAAGCACCCCGCCGCCGCGTCGAGCAACTCGCCCCGCCGCGGCCCGGCACTGTCCTTGCGCGCCGACCTGGCCCGTTGCTGCGCCTCGCTGGTGGTCACCGCCCGAGTGTCGTTGACATTGACGTCAATGTCAACGCTCGGTCGACCGGCCCACCTGCACGATTACCGCCCGAACGCTTCCACGGGGTACAGTCCACCCTCGTTGTAGCGATACATCACGGCCCTGTGGCGCAGTTGGTTAGCGCGCCGCCCTGTCACGGCGGAGGTCGCGGGTTCGAGTCCCGTCAGGGTCGCAGACGAGATCCCCTCACCGATCATCGGTGAGGGGATCTCGCGTTTCCGGGGTCAGCGGCGGTGGTCGATGCTGGTGATGCGGTAGCGGCCGGGGGCCACTTCGGCGGTGCGCATGGTCTGCTGGATCTTCTCGATGGCGGTGTCGCCGGGCCACTGCTGCTGCACGGTGACGTTCCAGACGGTGGGGTCGGTGGAGTCGGCGCGGGTGATGTGGATGCAGTACTTGACGCCGGTCGGGAAGGTGGAAATGCCTGCGGCCAGGGCTGATTCGTCGCCGACATGGGCGTCGTCGGTGACGTAGGTGCGGGCCTTGGCGGCATCGCGGTCGACGTAGTAGCTGTACTCGAAGCCGAGGATCGCGCCCTGCGGGGTGGCGGTGTCGCCGCGTTCGGCGCTGATCGTGATGGACTGGCTGCGGAAGGATTCGCAGCCGGCCACCGCGTGCGCGGGCAGTGGCGGAACGGTGGTCGCGGTGGATCCCGTTGTCGGCGAACCGGACACGGACGCCTGTTTCGCCGCGACCGGTTTGTCGCCGGAGCCGAGGAAGATGTTCGCCGCCAGGCCGAGCACGACCACGAACACGAGCGCGCCGACGATGCCCTTCACCGCGGCGGCGGCTTTCGCCCGGCCGTTGGGGTCGTCGTAGCGTTCGTCGTCGTACTTCTTGCGCGGCCTGCGCGCGATCGGCCCGCCACCGCCGAAGTCCTTGAGGCGCGGCAGGACCGGCATCTCGACCCGGTCACCGCTCTGTTCGGTCGCGGTGGCGGTCGCCCAGTCGTTCCAGTCGACATCGTCGGTGCGGTGCGGCGCCTCCTCGGCGGGCGCCTCGTCGTTCCAGTCGTTCCAGTCGCCGGTGAACCCGTCCTCCTCGGCGGCGGTGCGATAGATCGGCTCGGTCGGCGCGGTGGCGAGCACGCCGGCGGCCTCGTCGAAGTGCTCCGGCTCCGGCGGCGGCCACGTCTCGGGATTGGTGCCGATGGTCTGCGGTTCTGCCTCGCGCCGCCGCCTGCGTCGCCGTTTGCCCTGCGGACGACGGCGCGCCGGATCGGCGGGCGAGGAGAAATAGGCCCCGAACGGATTGTCCATCCGGTGCCCTTACGCGGTCGCCGGGACGACTCCCGGCTGCCCGTGCTTGGGCGCGGCCGACGGACGCTCGCTCTCCTGATCCTGTTGCGGACGGCTCGCCGGCGGAATCACGCCGGTCTGACTCGGCTGCTGCTGTGCGGGCGCGGGCGCGGCGGGTGCCTGCTGCGGCTGCTCGACGACCGGCGATTGGCCCGAGGGCGCCGGTGTCGACGGGGCTGCGGGGGCGGGCTTGGTCGACGCGCCGTTGTTGTTGTTCGACGGCTCCGGCTTGGTGGTGGTGTCGCCGTTGCCGAGCCCGGCGAACAGGCCGCCGGAGTTGCCGCCGCCGTTGGTGGACGGTGTGGTCGGCGACGGTGTCGTGGTGGCCGGCGTGGTCGCGGTGCCGTCGGTGCCCGTGCCGGTGACATTCGCGGCGAGGGTGTCGATGCCGGTGGTCGCCAGGTCGGCGCCCGCGTCGATGCCGTGCATCGCGACCTCGGCGATCTTGTCGATCAGGTGCGTGCCGAAGGTGACGCCCGCGTCGATCGCCGCGGTGCCCAGCGCGACACCACCGTCGATCAGCGCCTCCTGCAGCGCGATCTGGGCGGCCGTCGCCGGATCGGTCGTGGTGGTGTCGGTGTCGATGGTGTTCGTCGACGTGCCGCCCGTGCCGAGGACGTAGACGCCCGGCGACACCTCGACCGCGCCCGGCGGCACGGTGACGCCGTTGGTGCCGCCCAGGTCGGAGGTGAGCTCCTTGGTGTTGCGGGTGTGCTCGTCCATCTCGGTGCTCGCGGTCCCGACGACGGTGACGGCCTCCTGGATCGCCTCCTCCGCGAGCTCGACGATCGCGTCCAGGTTGTTGCCGTTCACCGCGGGTGCGGCGGCCTTCGCCTTGGCACGGAAGTCGGCGATGATCGCGTCGACCTTGGCCGCCGCGGTGGACTGGGTCGAATGCGCCTGGCCGAGCAGGGTACTGAGCCGCTGGCCGCGGTCGGCGGCCGCGGACACCTCGGTCGCGGTCTGGCGCAGGGCCGGCGTGGCCGGTGCGGCGGTGTCGGTCGACTCGAGCGCGTACAGGCCGAGCCGGTGCGGGTCCTCGGTCGCGCTGGTCGCGGTGCTCGCGGTGGTCAGCGCGCTGACCACGGTGGCGTCGGGGTCGGCGGAGGTGTTGGAGCCCAGCGATTTCCGCAGTTCCAGCAGCGGCACCTCCAGCAGCGCGACCACCGGCGCGATCTTCGCCTCGGCCTCCTCCTGGGTGATCGTGCTCAGTGTGGTCTCGGTGACCAGGGATTTCGCGCGCATCACGCCACCTCGCTCTCGATCGCGACCAGGTCGCCCGCCAGCCCGGTATCGACCCCGGTGACATCGGCGCCGTACCGATTCAGGATGTCCTGATACGCGGTGACCAGATTCCCCGCGGTGCTCAACGTCGACGCGTGCGCTCCCGCGGCCGCCGTCCACGCGGCCGCGAATTCCTTCCCGAGCATCCCGAGCCCCGACAGGTCCACCCCCGCCGCCGTCGTCGTGCTGGTCGCCGCTTCTCCGAGTAGATCCGCGACCCGAGCGGCAGCGCGCTGATACGCGTCGAGCGCTGATGGGTCGAATGACATTTCCGCCACGATGCTCTTCCCCTTCACGATCGCGGGTGCTCGTCGGGCACTCCCGGCACGAAAAGCGTAACGAGATCGGCGCGGTTGTGGGTGGTACTGGGTCGGACCCACCGACCGGGACACGCGTGGCGCGGCGAGTAGGGTCGCGGGGGTCATGGGTGTCCTGTTGATCACGTTGCTGGGGTTTGCGGTGGTCGACGCGCTGGATGTGCTGTTGGTGGCGATCACGACGGCGGTGGTGGCGGACAGCCGGCTGGCGCGGCGGTCGCCCGTGGTGGGTGGGCTCAGTTTTCTCGGTGGCGTGTTCGCGGTGTCGGTGGCGTTCGGGATCGCGACGGTGCTCGGGATCGATTTCCTGGTCCGGTTGTTCGACTTCGAGCTGACGCCGGTGCTGCGGTACTGGGGTGAGCTGCTGATCGGTGTGGTGCTGATCGCGGTCGCGGCGTTGCCGATGGACACGACGATGAGCGGCGGCGGGCGCTGGGTCCGGCCGGTGCGGAAGTATCCGTGGCTGATGGGGGTGGTCGGGGTCACGCTGGGGCTGGCGAAGGTGCCGACCTCGGTGCCGTACCTGGCCGCGCTGGCGCTGGTGTCGGCGCAGCGTCCGCTGCCGGTGGTGTGGCCGTTGATCGTGGTCGTCTATTGCGCGATCGCGCTGCTGGTGCCGCTGGTGGTGCTGGCGCTGGCCCTGCGCAAGACCCCGCGCAGCCGCCGGGTCTACCGGCTGCTGGTGCGGTGGATCACCCGCTACGGGCCGCCGGTGGTCCGGGTGTTGTTCGTCGTTTTCGGCGTCGTCCTGGTGGTCGACGCGCTGGTCCACGCCCGCCAGCTGTGGTGACGCGGCCACGGCCGCTCAGGTTCGCGTCAGGTCGATCGAGTACGGTCATAACGAATCGATGACATGCTCGCGCGCCCGTTCGGTGGGGCGCGGGGCGTAACCAGGTGAGCAGGGAGGGCGACCCTTGAGGGTTACCGTTGTTGTGCCGACCTACAACGAGCGGGAAAATCTGCCGGTGGCGGTGGAGCGGCTGACGGCACTGCCGGTTCCCGATCTGCACGTGCTGGTGGTGGACGACAACTCACCCGACGGCACGGGCGAGGTGGCCGACAAGCTGGCCGCCGAGCTGCCGAACGTGGTGGGCGTGCTGCACCGCACCGAGAAGGACGGCCTCGGCCGCGCCTACATCGCGGGCATCACCAAGGCTCTCGACGAGGGCGCCGACGTGGTGATCCAGATGGACGCCGACCTGTCGCACCCCGCCGAGGTGATCCCGGCCATGCTGGAGAAACTGAGTTCCGCCGATACCGGCGTCGTGCTCGGTTCCCGCTACGTGCCCGGTGGTTCGACCGCCGCGGAGTGGAAGTGGTACCGCAAGGCGCTCTCGGCCTGGGCCAACTTCTACGTGAACCTGATCCTGCGCCTCGGCGTGAAGGACGCGACCGCCGGCTTCAAGGCGTGGAAGGCCGACACCCTGCGCGCGATCGACGTGGCCTCGATCCGCAGCAACGGCTACTCGTTCCAGGTCGAGATGAACTACCGCGCGATCAAGAAGGGCTACACGATCGCGGAGGTGCCGATCCGTTTCGAGGAGCGTACCCTCGGCGCGTCGAAGATGAGCCTGAAGGTGCAGCTGGAGTCGGCGCTGATGCCGTGGAAGCTGCTGTTCGGCCGCTCGGTCTAGGGCATACGGCGAAGGGCCCCACCGGTTTTCCGGTGGGGCCCTTCGTCATCTTCGGACTACCGAGTGGTGATGCTGCGGCGCACACCTTCCAGCGCGACCACGATGACCGGCACCAGCACCACGTGCATCACCGACAGCGCGATGGTGGAGGCGGTGTCGAAGTCGGCGTCGACGGTCATCGCGATCGTCGCGATCGACAGCAGCGATCCGACGACCGCCGCGACCCGCAGCACGCCGGTCCACAGGTAGGACACCAGCACGGCGACGGTCAGGCCGATCAGCAGCGGCACGGTCGACATGAAGATCACGCCGCCGGGAGCGACGTCCATCACCTTGCCGCCCTCGGTGGTGATGAAGGATCCGCCCGCGGCCGCGCCGATGCCCCAGACGATCAAGTTCGCCACGACGGCGGCGACCACGCCACCCAGGACGGCGACGGGCCGGTTCAGCGCGGGCAGGGTCAGCGAGCGGGTGGCGGAGGCGGTGGTGGTGGTCATGATGTGCTCCCTCATTCGGTGGTGAGACAATCATGAAACCTAAACAATCCTTGAGGTCAAGCCCGCATCCGAATTCTTTTCGCCGGATCGATGAGACGCTGGTCATACGCCCTGCGCCCGGTTGCTACGACAGTTGGTCGTAGCATGGCGGGGTGTGTTCACCGACGGATCACACCGCGCGCTTACGCGGCGCCGCGGTGGGTGCCGCCTCGGGTGCGGTCGCGATGCTCGCGCACGGACTCGGTGGCGCGACCGCCGTTCCCGGCGGATCGTCGGTGGCCCTGCTGCTCGCCGCCTGCGCGCTGATCGGCGTCGTCGCCTCGGCCCTGCCGCGCGGGAACACGCCGCTGGCGACGATGGCGGTGCTCGCCGTCGGCCAGGGCATCGGGCACACCGCGCTCTCGCTGGGACACGCCCAGCATCACCACACCTTCTCCGCCACCATGCTGCTCGCCCACCTGGTGGCGATCCCGGTGGGCGCGCTCGCGATCCGCGCCGCCGAGGTCGGGGTGCGCCGGGCGATCACCAGCGTGCGTCGGCTGGTCCGCGTGCTCGGCGGGGTGTCGTCGCCGTCCGTGCGGCCGCGTCCGCTACCCCGCGCCGACGATCGCGCGGTGCTGCGGCAACTCCTCCTGCGACCCGGAATCGGGCTGCGCGGTCCGCCCGCCGACGGCCACATCACACGTCACCCCGTTCCGGCGTAGCCGCCGAAATCCGCCGTAGCCGCGGATGATTCGCCGTGCCGGTCCGGGTTCTCACCTCACCCGATGATCGGAGATCTTTCGTGTCCGCATTCCCGCGTACCCACCTGCGTTCGCCCCGCGCCGCCCGTCGGCTCGGCGCCGCGACCGCGCTGTCCGTCCTCGCCGTCTTCGCCACCGCCTGCGCGGATTCCGAGCCGACGCCCGCGCCTGCCGCGGCCGGTGACCGGGTCACCATGAGCGATCAGTGGATCAAGGCCGCCGACTCCGGCATGTCCGCCGCCTTCGGCAATCTGCAGAACACCGGTGACGCGCCGGTGACCCTCGTCGCCGCGACCAGCCCCGCCTCGGACCGGGTCGAGATCCACGAGGTGGTCCCGGACAGCACCGGCGCCAAGACCATGCGTCCCAAGGCCGGTGGCATCACCATCCCCGCGCACGGTGAGGTGACGCTGAAGCCCGGCGCCGAGCACCTGATGTTCATGGACCTGAAGCAGCCGCTGCGCACCGGCTCGGAAACCTCGCTGACCCTGACCTTCGCCGACGGCTCGAGCACCGTCGTCACCGCGCAGGTGCGCGACTTCGCCGGCGGCAAGGAGAACTACGCGCCGGGCACCGAGAACTCCTCGCACGGTGGCTGATCCGCATACCAAGCTCTCCCGCCGGCGGTTGCTCGGCGGGGGAGCGGCGGCGGTCGGCGTGGTCGGCGCGGCCGGGATCGGCTGGGGCGCGGCCGGTCTCGCCGAGCGGGAGCCCGAACGAGACGACGCGCTCGAGGTCGTCTCGTTCTACGGCGCGCACCAGGCGGGCATCGAGACGACGCCACCCGGTCACGTCGCCTTCGCCGGTTTCGATCTGGCGCCGGGCGTCGGCCGCGATGACGTCATCGGCCTGCTCCGGATCTGGACCGACGACGCGTCCCGGCTCACCCAGGGCCTGCCCGCGCTCGCCGACACCGAGCCCGAGCTGGCGGTCCGGCCGGCGCGCCTGACGATCACGGTCGGTTTCGGTCCCGAGCTGTTCACCGCCACCGGCCTGACCGCGCGTCGGCCGAGCTGGCTGCGGCAGCTGCCGCCGTACCCCATCGACCGGCTCGAACCCGCCTACACCGGCGCCGACCTGGTCCTCCAGGTCTGCGCCGAGGAGGCGACGACGGTCGCGCACGCGGTGCGGGTGCTGTCCAAGCACGTGAAGTCGCTGGTGACGGTGCGCTGGGTGCAGCGCGGTTTCCGGGACGCGCCGCGCGGGCAGACCATGCGCAATCTCATGGGCCAGGTCGACGGCACCGTCAACATCGCCCCGCGCACGGTCGACTTCGACCGGCTGGTGTGGGACGACGGCACCTCGGCGCCGTGGCTGGCGGGCGGCACCTCCCTGGTGCTGCGCCGCATCGCCATGGACCTCGACACCTGGGACGAGCTCGACGCCGACGGCCGCGAACTGACCGTCGGGCGCCGGGTGGCCGACGGCGCCCCGCTGACCGGCACGGCCGAACACGACGAGCCGGACCTGGCCGCCGTCGACCGCAACGGCATCCCGGTGATCCCGCCGTCGTCGCACGTCGCCAGGGCCAGGCACACCTATGACGGGGAGCGGTTCCTGCGCCGCGGGTACAACTACGACGAGGCCCCGGCCCCGGGGCAGGTGTCGAATTCGGGCCTGCTGTTCGTCGCCTACCAGCGCGATGTCGCCGCCCAGTACCTCCCGGTCCAGGCCCGGCTGGCGGAGTTCGACGCGCTGAACGAATGGACGACCCCGGTCGGTTCGGCGGTCTTCGCCATCCCGCCCGGCGTCCCCGGCCCCGGCCACTACCTGGGCCAGCAGCTGTTCGAGGGCTGAGACCGAGTCCGGCCGGGCATCCACCCGGCCGGACTCAGCCGGCCTGCGGCCAGTCCAGCAGGGTGTTCTCGAACAGTCGGCGGACCCCTTCGACCTCGTCGTCCATGTCGGTGGGGTCCCAGCCGGAGACGTCGATCGGCGGCAGCACGGCGACGTCGACCAGGCCCGAGCGGGCGATCGGTGAATCGCGCCAGGCGATCTCGCCCGCGTTGCGGATCACCACCGGGATCACCGGGACACCCGCCTGGATGGCGATGTGGAAGGCGCCCTTCTTGAACGGGCCGACGCCAGGGGTGTAGGACCGGGTGCCCTCCGGTGCGACGGCGATGGACAGCCCGTCGCGCAGGGTCGAGACCACCGGCGCCAGCGCGGCCTTGGCGCGTTCGGTGTCGGTGCGGTCGATGAAGGTGACGCCGACGAACCGCATGAGCGGGCCGAAGAGGGGATGGTTGGCGAGTTCCTTCTTGCCGATGCCGGTGACCGCGCCGTCGAGCACCTTGGGCACGATGATCACGTCGAACTGGCTCTGGTGGTTGAACAGGAACACCGCAGGGCGCGGGGAGCGGGCGTGTTCGGCCCCGACGACCCGCAGTTCCACGTCGATCGCCGCGAGAGTCGCGGTGGTGGCGTCGTGCATCAGCCCGTCGGCCATCGATTGCCGCTTGCGGGTGTAGGTCTTGCGCAGCACGCCGACCAGCGCGCCGCCGAGCAGCGCGGCGAATCCGGCGACCGTGCGCAGATAGTCGATGGGCTTGGGCGCGAGCCGGGGACGGAATGTCAGCGCGGGCCAGCCGCGGTCGGTGGCGATCCGCGCGAGTTCGGGGTCAGGGTCGACGACGGTCGGGATCTCGGCCAGGTCGAGCAGGGTCAGATCGGTGATGCTGTCGGCGTAGGCGTAGCCGATCTCCACCTCGGCGGCGGCGGCGAATTCGGCCACCGCCTCGGCCTTCTCGACCCGCCACAGCGGCGCGCCGTCCGGCTGTCCGGTCACCAGCTCGTCGCGCACCGCCAGCTGCGTGCACAGCACGTGCTCGATGCCGAGCCGCTCGGCGGCGGGTTGCACCTGGAAGCGGGTGAGCTCGCTGACCAGCACCACCGTGTGCCCGGCCAGCTGATGCGCGCGCACGAGCTGCCACGCCTCGGGGAACAGCCGCCCGTAGATCTCCCGGCGGAAAGCGCTGCGGCCCAGCTCTTCCAGCTCGGCCTCGGACATCCCGGCCCAGGTCCGGTCGACGGCTTGCAGGAACCGCCCGAAGTCGCCGTCGCTGCCACCGCGCCGGATGCCGCCGAGCAGCGCGGCCCGGCGGGCGTCACCACGGCGCAGCACCCGGCGCGCCAGGCCGCGGCGGGGCAGCCCGTCGACGACGGTGCCGCCGAAATCGAAGACGGCGGCCACGCCCGGTCCCTGCGGACCCGTTCTGATCGCGGCGACGGCCTCGGCGAGGGTGCCCATCAGATCGTGGTCCGGTTCGACGGGTCGAGGCTGGCCGCGCGCGCGATGCGGTCACCGAGATCGCGCAGGCGTTCGGCGAATTCCATTCTGCGCGCGGTCAAGTCGTCCTCGGCGCCCTCGGTGGCGGGGCCGATGAGGCCGTGGTTGGCGGCCAGTTTCCAGGCGCTGGTGAACAATTCGGTCGACACCGATTCGGGGCTGTGCAGCCGCTGTTGCAGCAGCATCTGTTTGCCGACGGCCACACACTCGTCGATGAACTCCTTGCGATCGATCGTCGCGTCGGCCGGGCGCGCGGCCAGCCGCTCGGCCACCACGAGCTGCGCGTCGAAGAACGAGCGCAGCACGCGATGGGCCATCACGAAGCCGGAATCGGTGAGGGCGCCGAGGAATTGGCGATCCAGCCGGTCGTCGGGGGTGTTCTCGTCCCATTCCGGCACGATCAGCCGCACCTCGTCGATGATCTGCTCGGCGAACTCCTGGCGCTCGGGGAAGAAGAACTCGAACTTGAGCAGGTCGCGCAGCGCGAAGGCGGCCTTCCAGGCCGAGCGCAGCGGATCCTCGCCGGGTTCCTCGACGGCGGTGAGTGCGGCCAGCTCGAGGATCGCGCGGTTGACGAACCAGTGCACCGCGCTGTTGCGGTAGAACGCGGCCTCCAGGTGCGCACCGGGTTCGATCGCGTAGACCGGTTCCAGCCCACCGCGATACACGGTGACCACGCCGGCCAGCGCGAGCTGTTCGAGGACGACGCGCAGGCCCTGTTCGTCGCGCAGCGTGGACAACTCGCCGCTGGGCAGGCCACGCTGGGCGATGTAGCCGAGCACCGGATCGACGACCGTGCGCACCTGCCCGAGGGTCAGCGCGCGCTCGTGCACGCCGAGCAGGGCCAGGGTGACCAGCGCGTTCACCGTGATCGGGGTGACCGCGTTGATCCCGACGGCGACGTCGAAGGCCAACCGCTGCACCGCTTTGCGCTCGGTCTCGCTCAGCGCCGACTCGTCGGGGACGCTGGTCGCGCCGGTGGTGGTGTCGCGCAGCGGAATGGTCAGCGGGCGCTGGTCCATCGGATCACCGTGCGCGCCGAGCCGTTCCCGGGCAGAGAGCGGTTCGCCGAAGCGCACGTACACCCGGCCCGCCGAATGCTGCTGGCTGCGGACGTATCTGGCGAGCCAGCCGATACCCTCCGGCTTCTTCTTGCCGCCGGACTGCTCGCTCGCGATCGCCCCCAGCTCGTTGAGCCGCTCGTAGGTGATCGACACCGGCACCAGCAGCACGTCCTCGACCCGACGCGAACGCACGGCGGCGGCAAGGTAATTCAGCAGGCCATAGCGCGGCGGGCGCAGCTTGCCGGTGCGGGTGCGCCCGCCCTCGAAGTACCACTCCATGTTGAAGCGCTTGGCCAGCAGATAGGCGAAGTACTCCTCGACGACGGCCTTGTACACCTCGTCGTCGCCGAAACTGCGGCGGATGAACACCGTTCCGGTGCGCCGGGCGATCGGGCCCATCGGCCAGAAGTTCAGGTTCGCGCCGCCGATCACGTGATTGGGCGGGAAGTCGTTGCGCGCCAGCACGTCACCGAGGACGAAGGCGTCGACGTAGGACCGGTGCGAGGGCAGGAACACCAGCGGGTACTTGCGGTTGAGCTTGCGCAGCGCGTCCAGGCCGTGCAGGTCGGTGTCGACCTTCCAGGTCGAGGCGTGCACCGGCCGCATGGCCTGGGTGAACAGGTCCGAGACCAGCCTGCTCTGCGCGGCGACGAGTTCGCGCAGCGCCTTCTCCGCGTTGCGGTACACCTGATCGGGCTCGGAGCCGATCTCCTCGGCGATGTAGTCGAGTTTGCGCTGGAATTCGGGGGAGTCGAGGATCTCCTCGGCCACCAGCTGCGGCACCTTGTAGCGGTCGCCGATGACGGTGCGTTCGGCCCGCTCCAGCGCGACGACCGCCGCGCGCACCACCGACCGCGCGAACGGATCGGCGGTGCCGGCGCGCAGCAGGGCGGCGGCCTCGGGGTTGTTGGTGCGCAGTTCGCTGAGCCGGGCGGGCGCGCCGACCAGCACCCGGTGCCGGTCGGGTTCGGTGCGCAGCAGCCTGCGCTGGACCAGCCGATTGGGCTTGCGCGGGTTGGTGAGCAGGGCCAGATCGGCGAAGGTGACCCGGCGGACGCCGTCGCGCTCGGGCGGTAGCCACAGCACCCGGACCGGGACGACGAGCGGGTCGTCGTGCCTGCCGACCAGGCGTTTGGTGATCGCCTTCGCGTCGAGGTCGAGCTGGGTCACCGGCGCATCGGAGCCGATGTCGCGGGCCAGGCCGCCCTCGGCGATCCAGTTGCCGATCAGTTCGCGTTCGACGCCGGAGGCCGCGTCGACCAGGGCGACCACCGAGTCCGCCCCGGATCCCGTTCGCGGGCCGCGCCGCCCACCGATGTCGATCATCCCTCCATTCAAGCGGCAGATCCGCCTCGGCGCACCGAACTTGGGCTACCGCGCGTTGCGACGGCCGATCGGGGTGGCCTAGGTTACCCAATACTGGTCTGGCCAACCGACGAGGTAATGCTAACCTAACCCGAGAAAGTTAGGTCAGCATTACCTTGGAGGATCGTTGTCGTCGACGGAGCAGCCCGTACGGGTGGAGTATGTGACCGATCCAGCGGCAGCGATGGCCCGCCTGGCAGCGGCGGACCGTTTCGGTGAGTACGTGATGTACGAGCAGCCCGGGGAATGGGTGTTCGCCGCCGATCCGCTCGGCAGTGTGGAACTCGACGCCGGTGAGCTGCGCACGGTCTGGGGCGGGCGGACCACCGCCCGCGCGTGGACGGGCAGCCCCGCGCAGGTCGTCGACGCCGCGCTGGCCGAGCTGCCGCTCGACGGCCGCAACGCCTTCGGCTGGATCGGGTTCGAGTTCTGCGCCTACTCGCTGGACGCCACCCGCTACCTGAACCAGCGGACCCCCCTCGCGCATCTGATGATCCCGCGGATCGAGGTGCGCATCGACGCCGCAGGCGTGCGGATCAGTGGCGCCACCCCGAATGAGGCCTGCGATATCCACGACCTGATCGCCGCGTCGCAGGGCACCGACCTGCCGGTCGCGCACCCGGTCGACGTGCGCCCCGACCCGACGGACTACCAGGGCCGCGTCGCCGACGCGGTGGCCGAGATCCGTTCCGGCAGATACCAGAAGGTCATTCTGTCGCGCAAGGTCGCGCTGCCCTTCGCGGTCGACGTGCCGGGCACCTATCGGCTCGGCCGGGCCAACAACACCCCCGCGCGTTCATTCCTGCTGCGTCTCGGCGGGCTGGAGGCCGCCGGGTTCAGCCCGGAGCTGGTGGCCTCCGTCGACGACGATCGCATCGTCACCACCGAGCCGCTGGCGGGTACCCGCGCCTTCGGGCTCGGCGCCGCGGCCGACGACGCGGCCCGCACCGAACTGCTCGCCGATCCGAAGGAGATCGTGGAGCACGCGATCTCGGTGCAGACCTCCTTCGCCGAGATCACCGCGGTGGCCGTGCCCGGCACCCCCGCCGTCTCCGACTTCATGGCGGTGCGTGAGCGCGGCAGCGTGCAGCACCTGGCCTCGACCGTGCGCGGCACCCTCGCCGCCGACCGGACCAGCTGGGACGCGCTCGAGGTGCTGTTCCCGTCGGTGACCGCCTCCGGCATCCCCAAGCGCGAGGGCGTCGACTCCGTCTTCCGCAACGACCACGACCCGCGCGGCCTGTACTCCGGTGCGGTGGTGTGCGTCTCGCCGACCGGTGCGCTCGAGGCCACCCTGGTGCTGCGCGCCATCTACCAGACCGGTGCGGGCGCCTGGCTGCGCGCCGGCGCGGGCATCGTCGGGCAGTCGCGGCCGGAGCGCGAGTTCGAGGAGACCTGCGAGAAGCTGGGCAGCGTAGCACCCTACGTCGTCAAGGCTTGAGACAGCAGAACGGCGGCTCACCTTTCGGTGGGCCGCCGTTCTGCGTTCCGGTCAGCCGTGCAGCGCGCGCAGGGCCTTCTTGTCGATCTTGCCGACCGCGGTGATCGGGAGTGCGTCCGCCTGGCGGACCACGTCGGGCAGCTTGTAGGTGGCCAGGCCGCGCTCGGTGAGGAAGGTCTTGATCTCGCCGAGGCTGGGCAGTTCGCCCGTGACGACCAGGACGACGCACGCCTTCTCGCCGAGCGAGGCGTCGGGCAGGCCGACCGCGGCCGCGTGCCGGACGGCGGGGTGGGCGAGCAGGTGCTCCTCGAGCTCGTCGCAGGAGATGTTCTCGCCGCCGCGGTTGATCACGTCCTTGATCCGGCCGCTGACCACCAAGTGCCCGCTGGGCAGCTGCCGCACGAGATCGCCGCTGCGGTAGTAGCCGTCGGGGGTGAAGGCGCGGGCGTTGTGCTCGGGCGCGCGGTAGTAACCGCGCAGCGTGTACGGGCCGCGGGTGAGCAGTTCGCCCTCCTCACCGGGCGCGATGTCGTTGCCGTCGGCGTCGACGACGCGCAGTTCGTCGGCGGGGGAGAGCGGGCGGCCCTGGGTGGTGTAGACCAGCTCGTCGGCATCGTCGAGGCGGGTGTAGTTGAGCAGGCCCTCGGCCATGCCGAACACCTGCTGGAGACGGCAGTGCAGCGCGGGCTCCACGTCGCGGGCGTTGACCTCGGCCAGGCGCGCGCCACCGACCTGGAGCAGGCGCAGCGAGCTCAGGTCCGCGTCCTCCCATTCGACCGCGGCGCTCCACAATTGGGCCAGCGGCGGGACGACGGCGGTGACGGTGACGCCGAGCCGCTCGATCGCGGCGAAGGCCGCCTCCGGGCTCGGGTCGAGGGTGAAGGCGATCGCGCCGCCGGTGGCGACGACACCGAGGATGCCGGGGCAGGCCAGCGGGAAGTTGTGCGCGGCGGGCAGGGTCGCGAGGTAGACGTCGTCGGCGGTGAGTTCGCAGACCGCCGCGCTGGCGGTCGCGTTGTAGGCGTAGTCGTCGTGGGTGCGGGCGATCAGCTTGGGCAGGCCGGTGGTGCCGCCGGAGACCAGCATCAGCGCGATCTCGGACGGGTCGACCGCCGGCAGCGACGTGCCGTCGGCCGCGATCGAAGCCAGCGCGGTGAACTCGCCCGGGTCGCCGGCGACGAGGACGTGGCGCAGGCTCGGGACGGCCGCGCGCACCGTGGCGGCGAGCTCGCGGTAGTCGAAATCGGCCAGGGTGCCGGGGATCAGGTAGGCCACGGCGCCGGAGAGCGCGGCCAGGTGCTCGATCTCGGCGCGGCGGTGCGCGGGCAGCGTCAGCACCGGGATGATGCCTGCTCGCAGCAGGCCGAACAGGGCGGTGGCGAACTCCGGGATGTTCGGCAGCTGGACGACCACCCGGTCGCCGGGGTTGATGCCGAGCGCGAGCAGTCCGTGCGCCATCCGGTCGGCGGCGGCGTCGAGTTCGGCGTAGGTCCGCGCGCCCGTGTCGGTCAGGATCGCGGGCCGGTCCGGCCCGCTGCGGGCGGAGTCGCGCAGGAGGTCGCCGAGGGTGCGCCCGGCCCAGTAGCCGTCGGCGCGGTACTGCTGTGCGGCGGCCTCGGGGAAGGGGACGTAGCCCTCGCGATGGTCTGCTGCGGCTGATGTCGACGTCACGTGCTGCCTCGCTGCTCTGGCCGGTAGTGCGGTGGTTCGGCGCCCGCGTCGCAGGCTACCCTTGCATAGGTTAGGCAACCCTATCTCAATGGAGTAGGCTGCCGCCGAGCAGTACCGAAATCCGTCCGGCCAGGACGGCGAGCAAGGAGTGAACCGGCAGATGGACACAGCACCCGCAGGCGTCGTGATCGACCGCGCCGAGATCCGTGCCGCGATCGCCCGCCAGCTCGAGCTCACGCCCGAAGACGTCGCCGACGCCACCGACCTGATCCAGCTCGGCCTGGACTCGATCCGCACCATGAAGCTCGCCGGTGGCTGGCGCAAGCGCGGCATCGCGGTGAACTTCGCGCTGCTGGCGGCTCATCCGACGGTCGACGCCTGGTACGCCTTACTCAACGGCACCGACCCCGACGAGCTCGCGGCCGGGTCCGCCGACGCGCCGCAACCGCCCGCGGAGGGCGGGACGCAGGCCGACGCCGGGGCGAGCGCCGACCTGCCCGCAGGCCCCGGCGACGCGGCCGCATCCGGAGCCGCACGACCCGCCGACGGCAGTTCGGCTGTGCCCGCCGACGGCAGCCTGGTTGTGCCCGACGGCAGCCCGGTTGTGCCCGACGGCAGCCCGGTTGTGCCCGACGGCGGCTCGGTCGTGCCCGACGGCGGCCCGGCTGTGCCCGACGGCGGCCCGGCCGTGGGCGGCGACTTCGGCACGCCCGCAGGCGAATTCGCGATCGTGCCCGACGACGGCACTCCGTTCGCGCTGGCTCCGATGCAGCACGCGTACTGGATCGGCCGGTCCGACGCGCAGGAACTCGGCGGCGTGGCCGCGCACCTCTACGTCGAATTCGACGGTGCCGATGTCGATCCCGAGCGCCTGGAGCGGGCCGTCGAGCAGCTGCTGGCGCGGCACCCCATGCTGCGCACCCGGTTCCTGCCCGACGGCACCCAGCAGACCCTCGACCGTCCGGGCCGCGCCGTGTACAGCGTCACCGACCTGCGCGAATCCGCCACCGACGAGGCCGAGCTGCGGCTCGAGGAACTGCGGACCGCGCGCACCCATCAGCGGATGGCGGTGCAGGAGGGTCAGGTGATCGATATCGCGCTGACCCGCCTGGCCGACGGCCGCACCCGCCTGCACCTCGATGTCGACATGCTCGCCGCCGACGCGATGAGCTACCGCGTCCTCGTCACCGACCTGGCCCGGCTCTACCACGGCGAGCAGCTGCCACCCCAGGACTACACCTTCCGGCAGTACCTGGCCGAGCACCCGGCGGGCACCGGCGACGAGCACGCCCGCGACCGCGCCTGGTGGCAGGACCGCCTGTCCGAGCTGCCCGGCTCGCCGGAACTGCCGCAGTCCCAGCACCTCTCGGACCCGAGCCGGACCGTCCGCCTGCACCGCTGGCTGTCCCCGCAGGCCAAGGCCCAGGTCTTCGACGCCGCCCACGCGCGCGGCATCACCCCCGCGATGGCGCTGGCCTCGGTGTTCGCCGAGACCATCGGCGGCTGGTCGGCGCAGCGCCGGTTCCTGCTGAATCTGCCGCTGTTCCACCGGGAACCGGTGCACCCGCAGGTCGACGGCGTCGTCGGCGACTTCACCTCCTCGGTGCTGCTCGAGGTCGACGTCACCGAGCCCGCCACCGTCGCCGACCGGGCCCGCGCCCTCCAGCAGCGGCTGCACGAGGCGGGCGCGCACTCGGCCTATTCCGGCCTGGAAGTGCTGCGTGACCTGGGCCGTCACCGCGGTGAGCCGGTGCTCGCCCCGATCGTCTACACCAGTGCGCTGAACCTGGGCGAGCTGTTCGCCGACACCGTCACCGACACCTTCGGCGAGCCGGTCTGGATCATCTCCCAGGGCCCGCAGGTGCTGCTCGACGCCCAGATCACCGAGGTCCGCGGCGGCCTGCTGCTCAACTGGGACATCCGCGAATCCGCCTTCCCCGCCGGCATGGTCGAGTCCATGTTCGCCCGCTACATCGATGCGATCGAGCGGCTCGGCGGCCAGAGCACCACACTGGACGGTGCCGAGTCGGCATCGGGCGATGCGGGTTCGATCGCCGCAGCCGCGCAGGCGGGGACGATCGACGTCGGCGTTGCGGGCCGAGCGCCGTTGACAGGTGGTGCGGTGAGCGCGACCGAGCCGGTGTCGAGTGTGGACCTCGCGTCCGCTGCCGCGGACCGCCGCGGACGAACCGCGCAGGCGGTCGGCGACGCGGGCTGGCAGGCCGAGGCCGGTGTGCGAATTCCCGTGGAGCAGGCCGCGACTCGTGCTCGCGTCAATGCCACGGCGGGCCCGGTCAGCGGTGGACTGCTGCACACCGGTTTCTTCGCCAACGCCGCCACCACTCCGTCCGCGCCCGCGGTGCTCTGGGAGCCCGCCGGGCAGCTGACCTACGGCGAACTGGCCGCCGACGCACTGGCCGTGGCCGGTGCGCTGCGGGAAGCCGGTGTGGCGCCGGGTGATTCGGTCGCCGTGCAGCTGCCGAAGGGGCCGGATCAGGTCGTCGCGGTGCTCGGTGTGCTCGCGGCGGGCGCGGTGTATGTGCCGATCGGCTTCGATCAGCCCGCCGCCCGGCGCGCGGAGATCCTGCGCACCGCCGACGCGGTCGCGGTGCTCACCGTCGGCGGCGCGCTGATCCCCGACGCGCGCGCGATCGACCTGGCCGAGGCTCGCAATCACGCGGAACCGTTGGCGCGCCCCGTCTTCGGTGATCCCGAGAACATCGCCTACGTGCTGTTCACCTCAGGCTCCACCGGCAAGCCCAAGGGTGTCGAGGTGCCGCATCGCGCCGCGATGAACACCATCGACGACCTCAACGAACGCTTCGGCCTCGGCGCCGATGATCGGGCGCTCGCCCTCTCGGCGCTGGAGTTCGACCTCTCCGTCTACGACATCTTCGGCCTGCTCGCCGTCGGCGGCGCGGTCGTCGCCGTGGACGACACCCAGCGCGCCGACCCGGCCCGCTGGGTCGACCTCATCCGCCGCCATCGGGTGTCGATGCTCAACTGCGTGCCGAGCCTGCTCGACATGCTGCTCACCGCGGCGGCGGGCGAGGCGCTGCCGTCGCTGCGCACGGTGATCCTCGGTGGCGACTGGGTCGACGTGGCCCTGCCCGCGCGCCTGGCCGCCGTCGCGCCGGACTGCCGGTTCGCCGGTCTCGGTGGCGCCACCGAGACCGCGATCCACTCGACCATCTGCGAGGTCGTCGACGCCGAGGTGCCCGCCGAGTGGAGCGCGGTGCCCTACGGCACTCCGCTGCGCAATGTGCGCTGCCGCGTCGTCGGCCCCGCGGGCAACGACTGCCCCGACTGGGTGACCGGTGAGCTGTGGATCGGTGGGGATGGTGTCGCCGCCGGCTACCGCGCCGATCCGGAGCGCACCGCCGACCGGTTCGTCACCCACGAGGGTGTGCGCTGGTACCGCACCGGTGACCTGGCGCGTTACCTGCCCGACGGCGGCCTGGAATTCCTCGGCCGCGCCGATCACCAGGTCAAGATCCGGGGTTACCGGGTGGAGCTGGGCGAGGTGGAGAGCGCCCTTCGCGCGGTTCCCGGCATCCGGCACGCGGTCGCCGCCGTGGTCGGCGCCGCGGCACCGAAGCTGGTCGCCGCGATCGTGGCGACCCCGGACGCCGCCATCGACGTCGACGCCGTGCTGGCCGCGACCGCCGAGCTGGTGCCCGCCTACATGGTCCCGACCCGGCTGGAACTGCTCACCGAGCTCCCGCTCACCTCCAATGCCAAGCCGGACCGCAAGGCGGTGCGCGCGGTGCTCGAGCAGAACGAGGCGGCCGTCGAGTTCGTCGCGCCGCGGACCGAGCTCGAGCGCGCGCTCGCCGCGGTGATCGGCGAGGTGCTCGCGACCGAGCGGATCGGCGTCACCGACGACTTCTTCGCCCTCGGCGGCGACTCGGTGCTCGCCACCACCGCCGTCGCCCGCGTCCGCGAGTGGCTCGACGCCCCCGACACCGTGGTCGCCGACCTGTTCACCGCGCGCGATATCGCCGGGCTGGCGGCGCGCATGCTCGAGCGCGAAGCCGCCGCGGGCACCACCGGCAGGCTCGACGCGGTCGCCACGATGTACCTCGAGGTCGCCGCGATGACCGACGAGGAGATCCTCGCGCAGTCCTGACGACGAGAGCCGGTGCGAACCACGCACCGGCTCTTGCCGATTCGCGCTTTTCGCAGGTCGCAGTAGACTTTCGCCGGTGAGTAAGTGGACTACCGCGAACCTGCCCGACCAGACCGGCCGCACCATCGTCGTCACCGGAGCCAACAGTGGCCTAGGCGCCGCCACCACGCGCGCGCTCGCCGCCGCGGGCGCCCAGGTGATCCTGGCGTGTCGAGATACGGGCAAGGCGGAGCGGGTCGCGGCGAGTCTGCCGGGCGAGACCGAGGTCCGCGAGCTCGACCTGGCGAATCTGAACTCGGTCCGCGCCTTCGCCGACTCGATCGAGCGGGTCGACGTGCTGATCAACAACGCAGGCGTGATGGCGCTGCCGCTGCGCCGCACCGCCGACGGCTTCGAGATGCAGTTCGGCACCAACCACCTCGGCCACTTCGCGCTCACCAACCTGCTGCTGGACCGGATCACCGACCGCGTGGTCACGGTGTCCAGCGGTGCGCACCGGATCGGCCGGATCGACCTGGACGACCCCAACTGGGAGCGCCGCCGCTACGACCGCTGGCTGGCCTACGGCCAGTCCAAGCTGGCCAACCTGATGTTCGCCTACGAACTGCAGCGCCGGCTGGCCGGTGAGGGCGCCGCGGTGGTCTCGGTCGCCGCGCACCCCGGCTACGCCGCCACCGAACTCATGTCGCACACCGAGTCCATCCAGGACGCGGTGATGTGGCTGGGCAACCGCACCCTGGCGCAGAGTGCCGAGCAGGGCGCGCTGCCGACGCTGTACGCCGCCACCGCCGACATCGTGCCCGGCGCGTTCTACGGCCCCGACGGCCTGCTCGGCCTGCGTGGTTATCCGGCTCGCTGCGGCAGTACCGCCGCGTCGAAGAATCGCGCGCTCGCGGCCGAGCTGTGGGAGCTCTCCGAGAAGCTCTGCGGCCTGATCTGATTCATGGTGACCGGCATCACATCTGGTGGTGTCACACCCGGGGTGACTCCCTCGTCGTCTCTGTAGAACCCCGCAGAACGACGAAGGAGTCATCATGGAACCGCGCTTCAACCTCTACGGCAACCCGGTCGCCACCAGCTTCACCAAGCGCCTGACCATGGCGAGCAAGGTGATCGACGACTCGACACTGGACAAGGCGACCTACGAGCTTGTCAAGCTGCGTGCCTCGCAGATCAACGGCTGCGGCTACTGCACCGACATGCACTTCAAGGACGCCGTGCACGCGGGCGAGTCGACAACGCGGCTGAACCTGGTCGCCGCCTGGCACGAGGCCACCGTCTTCACCGAGGCCGAGCGGGCCGCCCTCGCGCTGACCGAGGAGGCGACCCGCGTCGCCGACGGCGGTCACGTCTCCGACGACACCTGGGAGCGGGTGCGCAAGCACTTCGACGACGACCAGACCGCCGCGCTGATCGCCGCCATCGCGATGATCAACGCCTGGAACCGGATGAACGCCATCGCCCGCACCCCCGCGGGCGACTACGTCCCCGGCCAGTGGGGCTGAGTGCACCGGGCGCTCGGCCCGGTCGGCCGGGCTGAGCGAATCGGCGCTCGGCGCGGTCAGCTGGCCCTGGCGAACCGGTGTCCGTGTTCGGCCGCCCACTGCGCGAAGGTGCGCGCCGGGCGGCCGAGTACGTTCTCCACCGTCGGATCCACCGTGTACGACTCCGGGCTCGACTCCGCGTACCAGCCGATCACGTAGTCGGCGTCGGCCTGCGAGACACCGGTCGCCATCAACCGGTCGACGGCCTGCTGATGGGTGATCCTGGCGAACTCGATCGGCCTGCCCGCCGCCGCGGCCAGGATCGCGATCCGCTCGTGGGTGGTCAGCGGCGCGGGCCCGGTCAGGTTGTAGGCGCGGCCGTGATGGCCGTCCTCCAGCAGCGCGACCGCGGCGACCGCGCCGATATCGGCCTCGTGGACCACCGCGCTCGGGTGGTCGTAGGGCTCGCGGACCACGCCGTCGGCCACGATCGTCTCCCGCCAGGTGAGCGCGTTCGACATGAATTCCTGCGGCTCCAGTCGCGTCCATTCCACGCCGGACTCGGCGACGGCCTGCTCGACCGGCCCGACCCCGCCGCCCCAGAGCACGGTGATGCGGCGCACGCCCGCCGCGACGGCCCGGCCGATCAGCTCCGGCCCGACCTCGGCGAGCCCGGCCGTCGACGTCACGTGCAGCCGGTCGACACCGTGCCAGGCGTCGTCGAGCGTCGACGGCACGGTGTGCGTGCCGGTGATCAGTTCCACGTCCGGACCGAGCAGCGTGCGCGCGGCGGCGGCATCGCGCGTGAGCGCCTTGACCTTCTCCCCGCGGCCGACGAGTTCGCGGACCACCTGGCGGCCGGTATTGCCGGTCGCGCCCGTAACCAGTGTTGTCACAGTCGATTTCCTTTCCTCGGCTACCGACGGTAAAAGCTCGAGCAAGGTAGAGGTCAAGGGCTTTCGGCCGGAACCTTCGGGAGCCCGGAGGTGTGATGGTCCGCACTTCGGGCAACCAGGCCCCGGCCGTCGACGTTTCACCGGTGGTACAGTCCACGGCATGCAGCGCGCATATTTCTGGTTTAGCGAGCCGGCCCTGGGTGGGCCGGTCTGCGACCCTGCGCGCTGACCTCTTCCACCCCGAGCCGGACACTGACCGGCTCGACGGGTTCGCGAAAGTCCGTGGGTCGGCCTCGAAGAATAGGAAACCCACACATGACCACCGCAGCCGATGTCGACTCGCGGCATTCCGATCTCGATGACCAGCGCACCCTCAGCGTGAGCCCGTTGCGCTCGCCCGCCGAGGTCCGCACCGTCCACCCCATCACCGACCAGCTCGCCGACACCGTGCGTGCCGGCCGCAAGGCCACCGTCGACGTGCTCAACGGCGACGACGACCGCCTCATGGTGATCGTCGGCCCGTGCTCGGTGCACGACCCGGCCGCCGCGCTGGAGTACGCCCGCAAGCTGGCCGCCAAGGCCGCCGAGCTGAACGACCGGCTGCACGTGGTGATGCGGGTGTACTTCGAGAAGCCGCGCACCACGCTGGGCTGGAAGGGCCTGATCAACGATCCGCACCTGGATGGTTCGTTCGACGTCAACACCGGCCTCGGCATCGGCCGCAAGGTGCTCGTCGACATCACCGCGCTCGGTCTGCCGGTCGCGTGCGAGTTCCTCGACCCGATCACCCCGCAGTACATCGCCGACCTGGTCTCCTACGGCGCGATCGGTGCCCGCACCGCCGCCAGCCAGGTGCACCGGCAGCTGTCCTCGGCGCTGTCCATGCCGGTCGGCATCAAGAACGGCACCGACGGTGACGTGCAGGTCGCCGTCGACGGTGTGCGCGCCGCCGCGGCCAGCCACGTCTTCCCCGGCACCGATCTCGACGGCCGTTCCGCGCTGATCCGCACCACGGGCAACCCGGACTGCCACGTCATCCTGCGCGGTGGCAGCAACGGCACCAACTACGACGCCGCCTCCGTCGCCGAGGCCAAGCTCCGGCTGGAGAAGTCGTCACTGGCCCAGCGCGTGGTGGTCGACGCCAGTCATGGCAACAGCAACAAGGACCACAACCGCCAGGTCGACGTCGTCACCGACATCGCCGAGCGGCTCGCCGCCGGTGAGCAGGGCGTGGTCGGCGTGATGCTGGAGTCGTTCCTCGTCGCGGGCCGCCAGGACCTGACCCTCGGCAAGGCCGACGAACTCACCTACGGCCAGTCCATCACCGACGCGTGCATCGACTGGAACGTCACCGCGGCCCAGCTCGACCGGCTCGCCGCCGCCGTCGAATCCCGTCGCGGCTGAGTGCCTTCCGTACCGTGGCCCCGGAGAAATCCGGGGCCACAGTGCTTTCCGCTACGGGTTCTGTACCGCGAGGCGGCCGGCCAGCGCGACGAACGAGGCGCCGAATACCCGGCGCATCCACGTCACCACGACCGGGCGCGCCAGGATGTGCGAGCGCACCGCGGCCGCGGCCGCACCGTAGACGGCGAAGACGATGAACGTCGCCAGCATGAACAGTCCGCTCAGTTCGAGCATGCGCGCCACGGCGTTCGGCGCGCCGGTGGGCACGAACTGCGGCAGGAACGCGAAGAAGAAGATCGTCAGCTTCGGGTTCAGCACATTGAGCAGAATCGCCGACCCGATCACCTTCCGCGCCGACGGCGCGGGCCCCGCCCCCGCCTCGGGAACCCCCAGCGCCCCCTTGTCGCGGAACGTACTCCACGCCATGTACAGCAGATACGCGACACCGAGATACTTCAATGTCTGAAACGCGATCGCGCTGGTGTGCAAGACCGCCGCCAGCCCGGTCACGGCGGCGATCATGTGCGGCACGATGCCGAGCGTGCACCCGAACGCGGCGATCACACTCGCCCGCACTCCACGCGCCAGCCCGGCGGCGAGCGTGAACAGCACCCCGGTCCCCGGCGTAGCGACGATGACGAGCGTGGTCAGAACGAACTCGATGCTCATCTCCCGCAGGGTAACCGCCCGACCCACATCGAGGAAGACCCTTTCCGCGCGAGCGTATGGTGTGCCGGTGACCGGGCGCCGAGACAACCCACACGACAGCTTGTTTCGCGGCATCATGGGCGAGCCGGCCTATGCGGCCTCCGAATTGCGTTCGGTGCTACCTGAACCTCTATCGGCCTGGCTGGATTGGTCGACGCTGCGCAAAGGGCCCGCGGACTACGTCACCGAGGAGATGCGGGTTCGGTTCGGTGACTTGCTGTTCGAGATCGACAGCCGAGATGGTGCGGCGCTGATCTATGTGGCGATGGAGCATCAGAGCAGCAGCGACGAGCTGATGCCGTTCCGGATGCTCGAGTACCTGACGCAGATCTGGGCACGCCATCTGCGCATGACCAAACCGCGACCGCGACGGCTGCCCGTCATCATTCCGCTGGTTGTGCACATCGGCTCACAGGGAGCCCGGTGGTGTCACTCGACGCAGTTCGCCGACCTTTTCCAGCTCCCGCCAGGCGTCGCCGACGTGGTGGGTGACTATCTGCCGCGATTCCGGTTCATGCTCGACGACGTCACCGCGCTCGATGCGGCCGAACTGGCGGAGCGTCCGCTGGTCCCGGAGGTGCGGCTGATGCTGAACGTCATGAAGGCTGCCCCGAACAACTCCGGATTGGACAGCGCACTCGCCCAATGGACCGAGGACCTGGCGGAGGTCGCCGAGGGTGCGGACGCTTTTCGGGTACTGAATCTGCTGGTTCGCTACATTATGCTGGTCGGTGAGACCGAAGAGAAGGCGTTGACGCCGCTGTTCGATGGGTTCGGGCCGGAAGCGAAGGAGGCGCTCGTGACTGCTGCTGATCGGCTTCGTGCCGAGGGGGAGTTGCGTGGGCGTGCCGAGGGTGAGGCTCGGGGAGAGGTTCGGGGCGTCGTCAAGACGTTGTTGAATCAGCTTCAGCTCAAGTTCGGTGGTGTGCCTGCTGCTGTTGTCGAGACCGTTCGGGCTGCTGATCCCGAGGATCTGAATCGGTGGGCTGGGCAGATTCTTACCGCGGACTCGATCGAGGAAACGCTCCGCTGATCTTCGGCGCACCGGCGGGGTCCGGTGGTGGGCTGGTCGGGTGGGTGCTGGACGGGGCGGTGCGGGTCGGCAGACTGGTGGGTGATGAAGCTGCCTGAGTTGCCCGAGCTGCCGGTGCGGTCTGCGCTGGGGGAGATCGTCGAGACGCTGGTCGGGCGTGGGGTGGCGGTGCTGGTCGCGCCGCCGGGGACCGGGAAGACGACGCTGGTGCCGTTGGCGTTGGCGGCGGGGACCGAGGGGAAGGTGGTCGTGGCCGAGCCGCGGCGGCTGGCTGCGCGGGCCGCGGCGGCGCGGATGGCGGCGTTGCTCGGGGAGAAGGTGGGGGAGAGCGTCGGGTATTCCGTGCGCGGGGATCGGAAGGTCGGGGCGCGGACGCGGATCGAGGTGGTGACCTCCGGGCTGCTGGTGCGGCGGTTGCAGAGTGATCCCGAGTTGGACGGTGTCGGCACCGTGGTGCTCGACGAATGCCATGAGCGGCACCTGGACGCCGACCTGTTGCTCGCCCTGTTGCTCGACGCCCGATCCGGACTACGGCCTGACCTGCGGGTGCTCGCCACCTCGGCAACGGTCGCGGCCGGACGCCTCGCGGCATTGCTCGGTGCGGGGGATGCCGTGCCCGAGCCGGTCGCATCATCCGCGACGAGTGAAGTGGCTTTGCTCGACTGCGGCCCGGCGACTTCAGAGGTCTGGACTGGAGATGGCTCCGTGGCACCGGGCTCCGTGGCATCGGGGTCCGCGTCCGATGGTGCGGCGGCGGTGGTCGCGGCTGCTGGAGGTGCGGCGGCTCCGGTGGGCGCGCCCGATGGTGGTGTGGTGCAGCCGGTGGGCGCGCCCGATGGTGGTGTGGTGCAGCCGGTGGACGCGCCCAATGGTGGTGCGGTGGTCTCTTCTGTCGCAGCCGATGACGGCCCGGCGACTCCGGTCGTGGTGCCGGGCGATGACTCGGCCCCGCGTGTTCGGCCCGAGGCGGATGCGTCCGACCGCGGTGCGATGGCCCGGGTGAGCGCTGAACGCGGTGGGATGGCGCCGGTGGTGGAGGTGCGTGGGCGGGCATATCCGGTGGCGGTCGGCTATGTTCCGGCGCTGGCTCGGGAGCGGGTCGAGGCGCACGTGGCGCGGGTTACTCGGCGGGCGCTGGCCGAGACCGAGGGGGATGTGCTGGTGTTTCTGCCCGGGGTCGGTGAGATCAATCGGACCGCGGGGTTGTTGCGGGATCTCGACGGGGTCGACGTGGTGCCGCTGCACGGGCGATTGGGTAGCGCGGTGCAGGATGTCGCGTTGCGGCAGGGGGCGCGGCGGCGCGTCGTATTGTCCACGGCGGTGGCGGAATCCAGCCTGACTGTGCCCGGTGTTCGTGCGGTCGTGGACTCCGGCTTGTCGCGGGTGCCCCGCATTGATCATCGGCGTGGCCTGTCCGGCCTTGCAACCGTGCGTGTTTCGGCTGCGGTCGCCGAGCAGCGGGCGGGGCGTGCCGGTCGTGAAGCGCCAGGTCACGCCTGGCGGTGCTGGCCCGAATACGAGCATCAGACCCTGCCCGCCTACCCCGAACCCGAGATCCGCACCGCCGAACTCACCCGCCTAGCACTGGAATTGGCGTGCTGGGGCACTCCCGGCGGCACCGGCCTCGCCTGGTGGGACGCCCCGCCGGAAGGTGGCCTCGCCGCGGGCCGCGCGGTCCTGCACGCGCTCGGCGCCCTCGACGACGCCGACCGCATCACCGACCGCGGTCGCGCCATGGCCGCCCTCGGCCTGCACCCCCGCCTCGCCCGCGCCCTCCTCGACGGTGCCGCCCACGTCGGCGCCCGCGCGGCCGCCGAGATGGTGGTCCTGATGGACGACGATTCCCTCGCCTCCGGCGTCGACGCGACAGCCGCCCTCCGCGCCCTGCGCGCCGAGCGACCGCCCCGCTGGACCAGAGAGGTCCAACGACTCGTCCGGCTGATCGGCGCACATGACGTGAGCGCCGGCGCCGACGAGAACAATGAGTCGGCCACTGATGGCTCGCTGGCAGCCGGCCGTGGGCGCCGCGGAGCGGCAACAGCTGGTGGCGGCAGAGGAACTGAAGCCGCCGGCGGTGGGAACGCTGGGTCGGCGGCGGAATCCGCGGCGCTGCTCATCGCGTTGGCGCATCCGGAGCGGTTGGCTCGGCGGCGGGCGAACGGGGCCTCGTATCTGATGGCGGGTGGGACGGCGGTGGCCTTGCCGCCGGGGTCCGGGCTCGCGGCGGCGGAGTGGCTCGCGGTGGCGGTGGCGGATCGGGATCCGGGGCGGGCCGAGGGGCGGATTCGGTTGGCGGCCATCGCCGATGAGGATCTCGCGCGGACGGCGGCGCCGGGGTTGGTGACGCGGGCCGACGAGGTGCGCTGGGAGTCGGGTGATGTGGTGGCCCGGCGGGTGGAACGGCTCGGGGCGATCGTGCTGTCGGAAAAGGCGCTGCGCGAACCGGATTCGCGGTTGCTGGCGGAGGCGGTGCGCGCGGGTCTGCGTTCGGAAGGGCTCGGGCTCCTGCGCTGGGACGAGGACGCCCGTGGTCTGCGGCAGCGCCTCGACTTCCTGCACCGCACCCTCGGCGCACCCTGGCCCGCCGTCGTCGACGACACGCTCCTCGCGGACCTCGATCTGTGGCTCGGCCCCGAACTCGCGACGGCCCGTCGCCGATCCGACCTGGCTCGTATCGACGCGGGCACCGCGCTGCGCCGACTCCTCCCGTGGCCCGAGGCGGCCCGCCTCGACGAGCTGGCGCCCGAACGCCTGGAGGTCCCCTCCGGCAGCCGCATCCGCCTCGACTACAGCGCCGACCCGCCGGTCCTCGCGGTGAAAGTCCAGGAGATCTTCGGCTGGACCCAGCCGCCCACGCTCGCCGGTGGCCGCGTACCGATCGTCCTCCACCTGCTGTCCCCGGCGCAGCGCCCGGTCGCCGTCACCGCCGACCTCCCGTCCTTCTGGCAGAACGGCTGGCCCCAGGTCCGCGCCGACCTCCGCGGCCGCTACCCCAAACACGCCTGGCCAGAAGACCCCACCACCGTCACCGCCCACCGAGGCACCGCCCGCAGCGCCAACCGCTGACCCCGCCACCGCCCGAAGGCGCCGGTGAACTGACGCACTACGGCCGGGCAGGGACAGCGTGGGCGGCGAGGAGATCGCCGGAAGTCGTGATGTCGCAGTGAAATCCGGCAGCGGTCAGGCGGGTGGTGAGCTGGTCGAGGGTGGGTTTTGGGCTGGTCGAAGGGCTGGTGGGGCTGCCGTAGCCGTAGCAGAGCCATAGGCGGCCGGTGGGGGACAGGCACTCTCGGATCATTGACCACGCCGCAGTAGCCGGGCCGGTCCAGAACAGGTTGACGTTGACCGCGAACACCAGGTCGAATCGTTCGTCCCCGTCGAGCTGGGCCAGCACCGCGCGCGTCGAACCGGGTCCGACCGCTCCCTCGACCAACCGGACCCTGCCGTCCGCGATCTCGGCGGCACACCGGTCCGCTGCCCGGCCGATCGCGGTGGCCGATCGATCGAGACCGACGATCCGTCCGCCCCGCAACCGCTTCGCGATCCGCACCAGCGAGGCGCCCGACCCCGGGCCGAGCTCGAGCACACGATCATCGGCCCGCACACCCATGGTGTCGGCGAACCACTCGAACCGCGCGTCGTCAGGCATCGGTGCTCCTCGGTGTGGGCGTGCCCGTACACACATGCTGACACGGCTGTCCAGGTCGTTGGCCTGGTCCGCCCGGGTTGACCAGCTCGGCGCGGTCCCCCGGCACTCCACCCGGGCGGACCAGCTCGGCGCGGTCGCCCACGGCACCCGACCCCTGCGGACAAGCTCGGCGCCGTCGTACCCCACCCGGGTGCGATCAGCTCAGCGCGGCGCGATGTCGGCGGGCCACCCCTCTGCGAAGACACCGGGATCGGACGCGAGGCGCGCCGCGTGCCATTCGTCCACCCGGGTGCCCCGCTGAATGCCACCCTGCCGGGCCAGCCCCTCGTAGTGGAACCCGACCCGGCGCACGGCGGCGGCCGAGGGGTGGTTGCCGACCATGGCGCGCCAGGTGATCCTGGCGAGGGCGAGGCCATCGGGGTCGAAGGCGAAGTCGCAGGCCAGGGTGATGGCGCGGGTCATCAGGCCCTTGCCGCGGTGGCCCTCGGTGAGCCAGAAGCCGATCTCGCAGACGCCCGGCCCGCGGGTGTGCAGGCCGAGCATGCCTTCGACGGGGCCGTCCGGCGCGGTGCGGAGGGCCCAGACCGCGGCATTGCCCGCCCAGGTGGGGGCGACAACCTTGTCGAGGAATTCCTCGGCGTCGGAGCGTGTGTACGGGACGGGGATCGTCGTCCAGTGGCCCACCTCGGGGTCCTGGCAGCATTCGACGATGCGGTCGATGTCGGCACCGGTGGGGCGGGTGAGCCAGAGGGTGCCGTCGGTGAGCGTGTGCTCGTACATCGAGCCATCGTGACAGGTCGGCGCCCGGTTTCTCAGCTGGTTTTCGCCGACCGTAGGATCAGCGGCGATGGTTTCCCCGTTACTCGCCGACCTGTTCGAATCGCATCGAGCGCATCTGCTTTCGGTCGCCTACCGACTCACCGGAAGTGTCGGTGACGCCGAGGACGCCGTGCAGGAGAGCTGGCTGCGGATGGCGGGCGTGCACCAGTCCGAGATCGACGACCTGCGCGCCTGGTTGACGACCGTGGTCAGCCGGATCTGCCTGGACCACCTGCGCAGCGCGGCGGTCCGCCGGGAAACCTATGTGGGGCAGTGGCTTCCGGAGCCGATCGTCACCACCCCGAGCCGCACCCCCGACCCGCTGGACGTGGTGGTCCGCCATCAGGACAGCCGGCTGGCGGCGCTGGTTGTACTCGACGCGCTGACCCCACAGCAGCGGGTGGCGCTGGTGCTGCACGACAGCCTGGACGTGCCGTTCGACGAGATCGCCGACATCCTCGGCGTGTCTGCCGACGCCGCGCGGCAGTTGGCGGTGCGCGCCCGCAAGGCGGCGGCGAAGGCGCCGGAACCGGTCGCCGACGACGTGCACGACGCGGCGGTGCGGCGGTTCCTCGCCGCGCTGGCCACCGGCGACGTCACCGCGGTGGCGGCCACGCTGCATCCGGACGCGACCTTCGTCGCCGACGCGGGCGGCACCACCAAGACGGCGCTGAATATCGTTGCGGGAGCGGAGAAGATCGCGCGCCTGGCGCTCGGCCTGTGGCGCAAGCAGCAGGAAGAGCTCGGTCTGGAGCTGGGTTCGGCGACGGTGAACGGGCAATCGGGCCTCGTTGTCACCGATCCGAACTCGCCGTTCGGGCGGCCGGTGCGGGTGCTCGGCTTCGCGGTGCGCGAGGGAAGAATCTGGGCTGCTTACGATTTCGCCAATGTGGCGAAGCTGTCGGGTGCGCGGCTGCGCTGACCTGGCATCGGACCGGACCCGCGCGATCCGGTCCGATGCGCCGGGTGTCTACGGGTAGGTCGACCCCCACTGGTGGTTTCCGGTGGACGAACCGAGGTTCGTGTCGCCGGTGGAGGAACCCATGTTGTTGTCCGGGGTCGCCGAGCCGGTGAAGTAGTCGACGATGGGGCTGCCCATCAGGTGATCGTGGATGAACCGCAGAGCCGAACCGGCAACCTCCGACGCAGCCGGGCCGACAATGAAATCGAGCAAGGGTGAGGCCATAGGGAGCCCCTTTCGATATGCCACCACGCTGTGGTGTGTGAGGTAGAACACGGCGAGGCTAGCTCAGCCTGGGTGATCGCACAATAGTGCAGGTCAACCCCGCAAAACGTTTGTGAAACATGCGTGTTCGCTATCGGACGGCAACGGTCGGGAAAAGTGGGATACGCTGCGGAGATGTCGTCTGCGCCGCCCACCGTCTCCCGTTTGCGCCCGTTCGGATCGACCATCTTCGCCGAGATGACCGAACTGGCGATCCGCCATGACGCGGTGAATCTGGGGCAGGGATTCCCGGATACCGACGGGCCCGCGGGCATGCTCGAGGTCGCCAAGGCCGCGATCTCCGACGGCCTGAACCAGTACCCGCCGGGCCGCGGCATGCCGGTGCTGCGCCAGGCGATCGCCGACGACCGCGCCCGCCGCTACGGCACGGCGTACGACCCGGCCACCGAGGTGCTGGTGACCGTCGGCGCCACCGAGGCGATCAGCGCCGCCGTGCTCGGGCTGGTCGAGCCGGGCCAGGAGGTGGCGCTGATCGAGCCGTACTACGACTCCTACGCCGCCGCCGTCGCGCTGGCGGGCGCGCAGCGGCGCACCGCGCGCCTGGTCGCCGACGGCGATCGGTTCGTCCTCGACCTGGACAGCCTGCGCGCCGCGATCACCCCGAAAACCCGGATGCTGGTGATCAACTCGCCGCACAACCCCACCGGCGCGGTGCTCGACCGGGCCGACCTCACCGCCATCGCGGAGCTGGCGCGCGAGCACGATCTGCTGGTGCTGGCCGACGAGGTGTACGAGCACCTGGTCTACGACGGCGCCGAGCACATCAGCATCTCCACGCTGCCCGGCATGCGCGAGCGCACGATCGTGGTGTCGAGCGCGGCCAAGACGTTCAATGTCACCGGCTGGAAGATCGGCTGGGTGTGCGCGCCGGCGCCGCTGCTCGACGGCGTGCTGGCGGCCAAGCAGTTCCTCACCTTCGTCGGCGGTGGACCGTTCCAGCCTGCCGTCGCGCATGCCATCAACGCCGAGATCGACTGGGTGCACGCGCTGCGCGACAGCCTGTCCGACAAGCGCCTTCGGCTCTCGGCCGCGCTGCGCGACACCGGGTTCGGCGTGGCGGCCAGCTCCGGCGGCTACTTCGTCTGCGCGGACATCCGCCCGCTCGGCGCCGAGGACGGGATGGCGTTCTGCCGCGAACTGCCCGCGCGGCTCGGTGTCGCCGCGGTGCCGGTGAGCGTGTTCGCCGACCACGCCGACGACTGGAAACACCTGGTGCGCTTCACCTTCAGCAAGCGCGACGAGACCATCGACGAGGGTGTGCGCCGCCTGCGGGCCGGGATGGCGGTGCGCTGAGGGGTGTTCCGGCTGTCGCCTGCCGGTGCGTCCTCAGTCGCGAGCGTGCCGGGCCGTCGGCGCGTGCCACTGGTAGTGGCGGGCCAGCAGGCGGAAGCCGATGGCGCCGAGCGCGGCGAGCAAGCCGGTCCAGGTCCGGTACAGGTCGAAGTGCAGCAGGGTGGCGGTGGCGGCCGCGCCGAACAGGGCGGGGATCGCGTAGAGGTCCTGGTCGGGGCGGAGCACGAACGGGACCTCGCCGCTGAGCACATCGCGCAGGACGCCGCCGCCGATGGCGGTCGTCATGCCGAGCAGCGCGGCGGTGGGCGCGCCGACGCCCGCCGAGTACGCGATGACCGTGCCGGTGACGCAGAACAGGCCGAGCCCGATCGCGTCGGCGATCTCGAGCGGTCCCTTGGTGAGCCGGCGCGAGGGCGCGATGAAGTACAGGACGAGCGCGGTCACCAGGGACGCGGACAGGTAGGTCAGGTCGGTGAACGCGCCCGGCGGCGTGCGCCCGATCAGCAGGTCGCGCACGATGCCGCCGCCCAGCGCGGTCGCGGTGGCCAGGATCGCCATGCCGAACAGGTCGAGCCGCTTGCGCACGGCGACCAGCGCGCCCGATGCCGCGAACGAGATGACGCCCATCAGCTCGCCGCCGCGGTGCACGGCGGTCAGCGCCGAGTCCAGCTCCGTCGCCGACGGCCCGGCCGCGACCATCGCCACCAGCATCCCACCACTCACCGCTCACTCCTTCTCGCCCGGATCACCCAGCAGCGTGACACGGCGGTGAGGGTGGCAGCCGACCAGGCCGCGCATGTCGCGCGTCCGTGTCGAGCGGCGCGGGTCAGGCCGGGGCCGGGCGGGCGCGGTCGGTGGCGAGCATGATCGCGATCCCGCCGAGCGCGGTCCCCATCAGGTACCGCTGGGTGCGCAGCCAGAGCGGGCGCGCGGTGAGGAAGCCGGCCAGGCCGGCCGCACCGAGCACGATCAGCGCGTTGACGGTGAGGGCGACGGTGATCTGGATCGCACCCAGCGACAGGCTCTGCAACCACAGCGCGCCGCGTGCGGGGTCGACGAACTGCGGGATCAGCGCCATGTACATGATCGCGATCTTGGGATTGAGCAGGTTCGTGACGAAGCCCATGGTGAACAGGCGCCGGGCGGGATCGACGGGCAGGTCGACCGGTGCGAAGACCGACACCCCGCCCGGGCGGACCGCCTGCCAGGCCAGCCACAGCAGATAGCAGGCGCCGGCGAGCTTGAGCCCCAGGTAGAGGCCCGGAACCACGGCGAACACCGCGGTGATCCCGGCGGCCGCGGCCAGCAGATACACCGCGAACCCGGCGGCGACCCCGGCCAGCGAGATCAGCCCGGCGCGACGTCCCTGCGCCACCGTCCGGGACACCAGATACATCATGTTCGGCCCCGGCGTGAGCACCATGCCGAGCGCTGCCGCACCAACCCCGAGAACCGCCGTCGTCTGAAGCACGCATCGAGTCTGACCTGGTCAGTGCGGCCTTGTCGCGGTCCAGTCGACACCTGCTGGACCGCACGTCGCTAGCTTCGCCCCGGGTCGTGTCGGCCCGGGTCCGTACAATCGACAAAGGCCGGCGACGCGATCCATCGCGCAGGCGCCGGCCACACAACCATCCGGCCGAACGCACCCCGCACAGGGCGAGCTCGACGAGCCCGTTCGGGGCCGCCCCTCATCGAGTGCTCGATCGAGGGGGCACGAGGCCCCGAACCCGCGGCCCCGGCCGCTAAGGAACACTGTGACCGACGGTCCGCTGATCGTGCAGAGCGACAAGACCCTGCTGCTCGAGGTCGACCACGAGCTGGCAGGCAACGCGCGGCAGGCCATCGCGCCGTTCGCGGAGCTCGAGCGCGCGCCCGAACACGTGCACACCTATCGGATCACGCCGCTGGCGTTGTGGAACGCCCGCGCGGCCGGACACGACGCCGAGCAGGTCGTCGACGCGCTGGTGAACTTCTCGCGCTACGCGGTGCCGCAACCGCTGCTGGTCGACATCGTCGACACCATGGGCCGCTACGGCAGGCTCCAGCTGGTCAAGCATCCGGCGCACGGGCTGTGCCTGGTGAGCCTGGACCGCGCGGTGCTCGAGGAAGTGCTGCGGCACAAGAAGATCGCCCCCATGCTCGGCGCCAGGATCGACGACGACACGGTGATCGTGCACCCGTCCGAGCGCGGCCACATCAAGCAGATGCTGCTCAAGATCGGCTGGCCCGCCGAGGATCTGGCCGGCTACGTCGACGGCGAGGCGCACGACATCGGCCTGGACTACACCGAGGGCAAGTGGCACCTGCGCGACTACCAGGAGATGGCCGCCGACTCGTTCTGGGCGGGCGGCTCCGGCGTGGTCGTGCTGCCGTGTGGCGCGGGCAAGACGATGGTCGGCGCGGCGGCCATGGCCAAGGCCAAGGCGACCACGTTGATCCTGGTCACCAATACCGTCGCGGGCAGGCAGTGGCGGCGCGAGCTGCTGGCGCGGACCACGCTGACCGAGGACGAGATCGGCGAGTACTCCGGCGAGCGCAAGGAGATCCGCCCGGTCACCATCGCCACGTACCAGGTGATCACCCGCAAGACCAAGGGCGAGTACAAGCACCTGGAGCTGTTCGACAGCCGCGACTGGGGCCTGGTGATCTACGACGAGGTGCACCTGCTGCCCGCGCCGGTGTTCCGGATGACCGCCGATCTGCAGTCCCGGCGCAGGCTCGGCCTGACCGCCACGCTGGTGCGCGAGGACGGCCGCGAGGGCGACGTCTTCTCGCTGATCGGCCCGAAGCGCTACGACGCGCCGTGGAAGGACATCGAGGCGCAGGGCTGGATCGCGCCCGCCGACTGCGTCGAGGTGCGGGTGACGCTCACCGACGCCGAGCGGATGGCCTACGCCACCGCCGAGCCGGAGGAGCGCTACAAGCTGTGTTCCACCGCGCGCACCAAGATCCCGGTGGTGGAGTCGATCCTGGCCAGACACAAGGACGCGCCGACGCTGGTGATCGGCGCGTACCTGGACCAGCTAGAGGAACTGGGCGTCGACCTGAACGCGCCGGTGATCACCGGCGCCACCAAGAACAAGGAGCGCGAGGCGCTCTTCGACGCGTTCCGGTCCGGCGAGGTGCCGGTGCTGGTGGTGAGCAAGGTCGCGAACTTCTCCATCGATCTGCCGGAAGCCTCGGTGGCGGTGCAGGTTTCGGGCACCTTCGGCTCCCGTCAAGAGGAGGCCCAGCGCCTCGGCCGGCTGCTGCGGCCGAAACAGGATGGGGGACAGGCGCATTTCTATTCGGTGGTCGCCCGCGACACCCTCGACGCCGAATACGCCGCGCACCGGCAGCGCTTCCTGGCCGAGCAGGGCTACGCCTACCGCATCACCGACGCCGACGATCTGCTCGGACCGCCGATCGGGGACGGCGCGTAGTAACGATCGGCCGGTCGGAACGCGGTACCGTGCGGTGAAGTCCTCGGCAGATAAGTGGAGGCAACTCCTCCGCAACTTGTGCTAGGAAGGAACCGTGCGCCGCTTCGAATTCGTGGTCGACCGTGAGCACGCCCATGCGGTCAACGAGACGTTCACCGGGTTACGCAGGTTGCGGGTGGTCGCCCTGCTGGTGGCCGGGCTGGCCGTCGCGGCAACGGCCGCCCTGCTGTGGAGCGGGCAGGCCTGGGGGTATCTGCTCGCCGTCGTGTGCGTGCTGGTCGCGGCGATCGCGCTGTGGGTCGCGCTGTGGACGCCACATCGCTCCAGTATCGAAAAGCTCTACCAGGACGGCGCTTTGGTGCCCGCCGTGGTCACCGAGGCCGAGGATTCCGGCATCGTGCTGCTGGCCCTCGTCGACATCGCCGAGCCCGCCGCGCCGACGCGCAGCTGGGCGCTGATCACCCGCAAGGTGCGCGCGCTGCCCGGACATCTGCCCGAGCCGGGGGAGCGGGTGCCCGCCGTCGCGGTCCGCACCGATCGCGCGCCCCGGCAGGTCGGCGAACGGTGGCAGCTGGTCACGGCCATGCCGATCGCCTGGGGCACCCGTGATCGGCTGGTCATCGAGCGCGCCCGCGCCGCCATCACCGAGCGGGAATGGCGGCTGCTCGCCGAGAACCTGGCGCTGGCCGCGCGGGTGAAGCGGACCGCGACCAAGCGCCTGCTGCTCGACCCGCAGCAGCTGCCCGGCGACCTGGGCTGAGCGCGCGGGCGACGGATATTAGGACCTGCGCGGCGCGGCTGGAACGATGGAAGGTGTCCGCGGGATCCGAGCCAGAGCAGGCGAAAGGTGTCAGTCGACGATGCGATGGTCGGCCGGAGTGTGCGCGGTGCTCGCCCTGCTGGCGCTGGGCGTGCGCCCGATCGGCGCCGACCCCGGCCTGATCGGGGCGCCGGGGCTCGGCGATCCCTACTACCCGCTCGACGGCAACGGCGGCTACGACGTCGCCCACTACGACCTGGCGGTCGACTACGACCCGGCCACCTATGTCCTGCGCGGCACCGCGACCATCGACGCCAGGGCGACCCAGCCGCTGGCCCGGTTCGACCTCGACTACCGCGGTCCCGAAGTGCTGATGGTGACGATCAACGGCCAGCCCGCGGGCTGGACCCGCGAGGAGGACCAGGAGCTGGTCGTCACGCCGCTGCTGCCGCTGCCCGCCGGGCTGCCGATGCGCGTCGTCGTCGACTACGCGGGCACGACCGCCGACACCGAGGGCGAGGGCTGGACCTACGCGCCCAGCGGCGGCGCGTTCGCCGTCGGCCAGCCGCACAGCGCGAGCACCTGGTACCCGCTCAACGACACCCCGCTGGACAAGGCGACCTTCACCCTGCACGCCTCGGTGCCCGAGGGGTGGGAGGTGATGTCGACCGGTGACCGCACCCGGCACGAGGTGCGCGACGGTCGCCTGCACACCACCTGGGAGACCAGGCAACCCGTGATCGGGTACCTGACCACGATCGCCGTCGACCACTTCTCCTTCCTCGAACAGCGCACGCCCGACGGCACACCCGTGCTCAGCGCCTTCGCGCCGGAGTCGGAGAGCAACCGCGACGACGAGCAGCGGCTGCCGGAGATCCTCGCCTTCCTCGAAAACCTGTACGGCCCCTACCCGTTCGATGTCGCGGGCGGCATCTACGTCGACGCCGAACTTCCGTTCTCACTGGAGACCCAGACCCGCCCCACCTACGCGCCGTGGACCGACCTGAACACGGTCGTGCACGAACTGGCGCATCAATGGTGGGGCGACACGATGTCGATCCGGCAGTGGTCCGACATCTGCCTCAATGAGTGCTTCGCCAGCTACACCGCCGACTATCTGTGGCCGGAGCGGATCGATGGCGCCGACGTCGACACCAAGTACCGCGAGAAGATCGCGAAATACCGTGACGATCCGGAGTTCTGGGAGGTCGCGCTGGCGAGCCCCGGCGCGGGCAACGAGTTCACCTCGGTCTACTACCGCGGACCGCTGTTCCTGCACGCGCTGCGCAAGCTGCTCGGCGAGGACGTGTTCTTCACCGCCGTCCACGATTTCGTGAACGCGCGCCGCGACGGCCACGGCTCGATGCCGGAGTTCCGGGAGTTCCTCCAGGGCCGGACCTCGTTGCCGCTCGGTGAGTTCCTGGCCGAATGGCTGGACGCGACCACGCCGCCGCGCGAGGCGTTCCTCTATCCGGGCACGCTGGGTCGCTGACCCACCCCGCGCGGTCAGTCCTCGTCCACGCGGGCGCGGGCCCGCTCGGCCCAGCGCTGCATCCGCTCGAATTGGCTGCGCGCCGAGGTCAATTCGCCCCGGGCGCGATGGTCGGCGGTGCGGGCGAAATGGCGTTGCTGCTCGGCGTGCTCGAGTGCGGCGCGCAACTCGTCGATGCGGGACTCGACCTCGTCGAGCGCGGTCTTCGCCTGGGCGGCGGCGGCTTCGGCCTCGTCGCGCGCGGAACGGGCGGTCGCCAGCGCGGATTCGGCGTCGTCGAGTTCCTGCCTGGCCTCGGCGCGGCGGGCCGCCTCGGCATCCTCGGGTGATTTCCCGGCCTTGCGGGGCGCGCGCTTCGCCGGGGCGGCGGCCTTGCCGCCGGTGATCGCGACCAACCCGGCCGGGCCGAAGCCGTCGTAGGTGACGGTGGTCGGCAGCAGGCCGGCGCGGACCTGGTCGGCGACGCCGGGATCGGCCAGCGCGGCGGTCAGGGTCTGGCCGACCTCACGCAGCACCTGGTCGCTCGCCGGGCGGTCGTGCTCGGCGGCCAGCTCACCCGCCCGCTTGGTCATGGCGTTGACCACCTGCTGGCGCTGAGCGCCCAGGGCGCGCAGCTTGTCGCCGGAGAGCTGGCGCTGGGCCGCGCGCAGGGCCTCGCCGAGGTCGAGCAGGGCCGCGATCTCCTGCGGCGCGTGCCGGGCCAGCAGGTTGACCGTCCACGCGGCGACCGTCGGTTTGCGCAGCGCGGTGATGGCCGCCGCGAGCTCGCGGTCGCCGTCGGCGCGGGCCTGGGCGGCCCGCTCGGTGCGGGTCGGCACGAAGTCGCCGGGGTCAAGGCCGTACAGCTCGCCTGCGACATCGTCGAGGGTCATCTTTGTGATGGTAGCCAGGGTTCGACGGGGCCGAGCGCGGGCGCGGCGGGCTTGGGTATCGTCACCGGCGGTCATGTTCGCCTGAACCGTTCGGTGAGTGAGGTTTTCAGTGTTGTTCCCAGGAAAGCGACTGCTGGCACGGGTTGTGCTCGCCCCCGTGGCGACGGTCGCACTGGTCGGGGCGGTCGCCGCCTGTTCGTCGGACAGCGACTCGGCGGGCGCTTCGCTCGCCAAGGGCTCGTGCGTCGAGGTCACCGACAACGCGGCCGACGCGATGGTCGGCACGCTCGGTGACTGCGCGGCGGCGACGTCGAACTACCGGATCGTGCAGGTCGGCACGGCCCCGCTGACCTGCGACGTCTCCGACGCCACCTTCAACGGCACGGTCGGTGACACCAAGACCGCGCTGTGCCTGGCGCCGAACTTCGCCCAGGGCAGCTGCTACGCCGACGCGGGCAAGCGCCCCGCCGAGGCCGTGGCCTGCACCGCCCCCGAGGCGACCTTCAAGGTCGTCAAGCGCATCGACGGCGTGGCCGACGAGCTCCAGTGCGGCGTCGACGCGACGCAGTTCCGCACCGTCGCCGACCCCAAGGCCACCTTCTGCATGGCCAAGCCGGCCTAGCTCAATCCAGCAGGGCGACCGACGCGATCCGGTGCAGGGTGAAGTGCCGGGTCGCGCCGGTGACGGGGTCGACGGCGTCGAGCTGGCCGTTGCCGACGCGCAGCGGTTCGACCACGCGCTGGCTCGCGACGCCCTGGGCGTCGACGTAACCGATGTTCACCGGGCGGCCGACCCTGGCGGCCAGCTGGAGCAGGGCCAGGGTGGCCGCGGTGCCGGTGCGGGTGCCGTCGGCCCGCACCGACTGGCCGGTGCGGGCACCGGCGGCGCGTTCGCCCGCGCGCAGTTCGGTGACCAGCAGCGCGAGCTGTTCGTCGCTGGGCGGGCTCGGGCGATAGGGCTTGCGGGCCAGCGGGCGGACCGCGATGCGGGCACCGCGCGGCCGCAGGTCGACGATCGCGCCCGCGGAATCCTCGCCGGCCGGTGCGAAACCGGCCGCGCGCAGCTGTTCGAGCAGCTCGCCCAGCGGGGCCAGCGCGATGGCCACGGTGGGCGCGATCGCGCGCAGCGCCAGGGTGTCGGCGACCGGCGCGGCCAGCACCTGGGCGAGCAGCGCCGGGTCGTCGCTGCGCAGGAACGACTGCGCCATGCCCGCCCGCAGCTGGCCGTGGCGGCGGGCGACATCGTCGATGAGATACGTCAGCGACTGGGGGACCGGGGTGCGGGAGTGGTTGGCGAACAGCGCGTGCAGTTCGGCGGCGGTCATCCCGGCGTCCAGCGCGCGGCGCACCGAGGTGTCGCCGACCCGGTAGACCGTGGCAGCGCCGGCCGACTCCACATCGGCGACCAGGGCGATCCGGCCGCGTAGCTCGGGCACCAGCGGGCCGGGCGCGATGACCGTCAGGTCGGCCTGGACGAGCACGTGATCGACCGGCTCCGGTAGCGCGGCGGCCATCTCCGCCTCGGCGTCGGCGACGCTGGTGTCGGCGCCGTGCAGCAGCGCCCGCGCGGCGGAATCGAGCGCGCCGCGCCCGAGCAAGCCGAGGGTGGCGGCCTCGGCCAGCGTCGCGGTCACCGCGTCGAGCCGGAAGTGCCTGCGCCTGCGCGGCATCCGCCAGGCCAGCAGCTTGCCGATATCGGTGGCGGTCAGCGCGGTTCCGCTCGGGTACTCGGCGAGCAGACCGAGGATCGCGTGGCGGTCGCGCACCGCGTGCGGGATGCGCAGCTCCGCCGAGAGCGCGGCGATCGGCTTGTCGGCGGCATCGCGAAGCCCGATCATCCACGGCATCCGGTCCAGATCCAGCCAGGCCTGCGCGAGCAGCACCCAGCGGGTGGCCGGCGGCGCGTCCAGCCAGGCGTCGGCCGCGGGCGTCGGGGCCCAGAAGTCGTCGGTGGAGTCCACGTCCGGCACCGGCTCGGGCAGGCCCTTCTCGACCAGCTTGGCCGCCGCCAGCAGCTCCAGGAGCAGACCGGTGCGCGTCTCGTCGACGCCGGTCTGCTTGGCCAGCCTGCGCAGCTCGCGCACGCCGAGCCCGCCGGCCCGCAGCGCCGGGGCGGGTAGTCGGCCCAGCGCGTCGAGCAGATCGGCGCAATCGCGCAGCAGCTCACCGACTTCGCCGGCGCCGACCGCGTTCACCTCGGCGGGCGCGTGTTTGGTCAGCGTCGGTTTGGGCGGGGCGAGGGCGTGCGGGTCGGTCACCGGCTCGCCGCGCAGGATCTGGCCGACCGTCACCGGCAGTTCGACGGTCTCGTCGTCGATCCGGTGCAGCAGCCGGGCCGCCAGCAGCCGAGGTACCGGACGATCGGGGGCCGTGCCGGGTGCGGCGTCCCTGGTGCGCCCGCGCGGGCCCGTGGTGGCCAGTTTCTCGAGCAGCGCGCGTTCGGCCGGGCTCGCCGCGGTGAGCGCGGTGGCGACCTCCGGCTCGGTCAGGGCGTCGGGCAGCGCCGTCGTCGCGCCCAGGGGCCAGGGGAGGGCTTCGGCGGCGCTGGGGGCCAGGTGCAGGCCGTCGCCGGTCTGCCAGACCAGCGCGCGGTCGAGCAGGCGGGTCAGCGCGGCGGTGAGCGCGGTCTTGGTGACCCGGTCCTTCAGCTGCGCGTGCAGGGTGATCCGGGTCAGCGGGGTGACCTCGGTGCCGATCGTGCGGGCGTCCTCGTTGGCGGTGAGCGCCTCGATGATCGCGAATTCGAGGGTGTCGAGATCGTCGGCGGCGCGCAGCACCGAGGCCCGCTGCTGGGCACGCACCGCGAGCACCGACATCGACGCGGGCAGCGGCACCGCCAGATCGGGCCGCAACTGCAGCAGTTTCACCAGCTGGGGGTCGGTGCGCGCACCGAGCCAATCGGCGAGGGAGTCCGTCGCGATCATCCGATCCAGCCTACGTTGTGCGTATGCCAGAATGAGCCCGTGGTGAACAAATCGAAGAAACCCTACGTCGACAACGGCTGGCCGCAGGTGGCCGACGGCGAGCACGCCGTGACCGAACTGTCGGCGACCCGCGCCGGTAACCTCTCGCCCTTCGGTGAGGACACCGAGTTTCCCGTCCCGGCATCGTCGCTGCCGTACATCCACCCGCAGACGGTGATCAACCGGGTGTAGTTCGGACGGGAAAGACAAGAGCCCGCATCCCTAGGGATGCGGGCTCTAGTTGTCTGCGCGGACGATCAGGAGGGCAGCAGGCCCTTGTTCGCCTCGAAGAAGTCGATCACGGCCGGGTCGAGCTGAGTGCCCTTGGCGGCGTTGAAGAAATCGAGCGCCTGCTGCGGCACGGCGACACCCTGCTGCTGCACGACGGAGAGGGCGCGATCGACGGCCTGGAAGACTTCCTGGCTCGGATCCTGCACCTGCGGGACGGTCACCTGCGGGGCCCAGCTCGGGGTGGAGGGGGCGATCCGCTCGCTCGGGCCGCTGCTCAGACCCAGCTGGGACGAGCAGGAGGGCCAGGCGCCCCAACCCTGCGAAGCGAGAACCTTTTCGGCGACCACGATCTGCTGTTCGCGGGTGGCCTGGTTGGCCGTGGCGGCGTACTCGCCACCACCGTGCGCGTTCCAGGTGGAGGGCGAGAACTGCAGCCCACCCTGGTAGCCGTTGCCGGTGTTGATGCCCCAGTTGCCGCCGGCTTCACACTGCGCGAGGCGATCCCAGTCGGAGTCGGGGGCCGCGCTGGCGTTTCCTGCGAAAGCTGCACTGGCGGTGCCGATGATCGCGCCGGTGACGGCGACCTTGGCGACAGTGCGGCCGGTGGAAGTCGGCTTGCGGTGGCGTCCACTCATATCGGGTTTCTTCCTCTCGTGCGCACCTGCATGTGGCCCGGACTGAGAGGTCTCCCGGTCCGCCCTCACTCCTGATTCCAATCGGGGTCCGGTACCCGCGGGGTGAGGTTCGGTGCGGCGGGCCGGTGGTTCCGGGGGTTGCCCCGGCTGAGAGAAACGGTACGACGGACAGCGGGGAAAGTCACTATTTGGTAACCGGCGTGTACGGGTGGGTCTCGGGGTGGTCTCAGGGTGATCCCCGAGGCGTCCGCGCAGGTAGTCGCGGTGCCATGTGTGCGCGACGGTTGCACGCTCAGTTCGTTATCTACCCGTTATGTGACGAGGATCACACTGCTGTCTGGGTATCGATTCGCCGGGGTAACCAGTTGACGCGTCAACGCGCGCGTCGGCCCGACCACAGCGCGAACACCACGGCGAGCAGGAAGCCGACCGGTGCGAGCATCGCGAGCAGGTACAGCCACAGCCCCGGCGACGAGTCCGACACGATCGGTGTCACGAAGATGGCGATCACCGCCAGGATTCCGACCCCGAACAGCGCGAGGGCGAGTTGCAGCAGGCGATCGCTCGGCCGACGGGGGTCGCGCTCCGGCGGAGTGGCGGCGGGCGGAGGTGAGTTGGTCACCGGTGCACCGTAAAACTGATGTGCTCGCGTTATAGCAACCGGGGTAGACTCTCAGCACATCGCGTCCTGCCTTGCTGTGGGGCGCGTTCTTTTCGCGACAAGCAGCTGTAACCCGGGCCACAAGGGTCCGGGTGTCGAATGATGAACGGGTGAGCGCAGTGCCGACCGGCCGGGTGAAGTGGTACGACGTCGAAAAGGGCTTCGGCTTCCTTTCCCAAGACGAGGGCGAGGACGTCTACGTCCGTTCCTCCGCGCTGCCCGAGGGCGTCGAAGGTCTCAAGCCCGGTCAGCGCGTCGAATTCGGCATGGCCGCAGGCCGTCGTGGCCCGCAGGCGCTCAGCTTGAAGCTGCTGGAGGCGCCGCCGACCGTGCGCGGCAACCAGGCGCAGCAGCCCGCCCGCAAGGACGCGGGCCCGCGCAAGTCGCCCGACGAACTGCACGGTCTGGTCGAGGACATGATCACGCTGCTCGAGACCAAGGTCCAGCCGGATCTGCGGCGCGGCAAGTACCCGGATCGCAAGCTGTCCCAGCGGATCTCCGAGGTCGTGCGGGCCGTCGCCCGCGAACTCGACCACTGATTCGATTCCTCGGTCCCGGGCACCACGGTGTCCGGGACCGAGTCGTCTCAGGCCTCGGGGGTACTGATCGACCAGGCGGCGTGCGGGATGTAGGTCTCGCGGCCGGTCACGGTGTCGCGGGCCAGGATCGGCAGCTGCACCTCGATGCCCGCCAGGCGCAGGTCGGGTTCGGGCTTGGTGTCGATGGTGAGCGCGCGTGCGCCCGAGGGGAAGTCGGCGAAGCTCAGCACCCGGTCGACCTGCTCGCCGGAGGGACGCTGGTAGATCAGCTGGACCAGCCACGGTGACTCGGCGATCTTGTCCGGCAGCGACAGCTGCACCGGAAGGCCCGCCACCGTCGCGAGCTCGGTGGTCTCGCCGTACCGGCAGTCCTGCATGGTGACGGTGCAGTACAGGAACGGGTCGACGGTGACCGCCTTGCCGTGCGCGAACGCGGTGATCTGCGGCTCGTACTCGGGCGCCTTCGAGACGCCGTAGGCCACCAGGCCCGCGGTCACCGCGGCGACGGCGACGAGTCCGGCCGCGACCAGGGCGACGATCGTGCGGACGTTGAGCTTGCTCACCGGATGGGGTCTCCTGTCCCTCGCGGAACCGCACCGGGGCCTGCCCGGTGCGGATGGGTGTTGGGCACTTCCTGCTCGGCGTGCTGCGGACGGTTGCCGCCGAGGCCGGGCAGCAGCGAATGTCCGGTGTAGCTGACGAACGTCTGGATCAGGCCGATCACCAGGATCACGCTGATCACCGCGAAACCCTTCCAGAATTCGATCGGCAACAGCACACCGGCCGCGCCGCCGATCACCCAGCTCAGCTGGAGCACGGTCTCCGACCGGCCGAAACCGGACGCGATCGACTCCGGCGGCAGGTCGTCCTGGATCGCCGCGTCCAGCGACACCTTCGCCAGCGCGCTCGCCGCGGAGGCGATCAGCGCCGCGAACGCCGCGCCGAACAGATTGCCGGTGAACATCGCGAACAGCGCGACCGCGGTACAGGCCGCGGTGCAGCCGAGCACCACCAGCGACGGCCTGCCCAGTTGCAGCCGGGCCCCGGTCGCGTTGCCGCCGAAGTTGCCGATGCCCGCCGCGACGCCGACCACCGCGAGCATGGCCGCCTGCTCGGTCGGGCTGCCGCCCGAGCCCTTGGCGACGAAGGCGATGTAGAAGGTCAGGAAGCCGGTCAGCACGCGGATGGAGCTGTTGCCCCACAGCCCGGTGACCACGGCCCGGCCCAGCGGCTGCCGTCGTTTCCGGGCGGGCACCGAGGATTCCGTGCCGGGTTCGAGCACCTCGGTGTGCGCGTCGTCGCCGTGATAGCTCAGCGTCGCGGGCACCTCGCCCTCGGTCACCTCCACCCACGACGGAATCCGCAGGCTCAGGTACGCACCGGCCACCGCGATGCCGGTGGCCAGCACCAGCGCGCCGGTGGACCCGGCGATCATGGCGGCGAGCGCGGCCACCGCCCCGGCGCCGATGGTGCCGCCGACCAGGCCGAACACCGTCAGCCGGGAGTTGGTGCGGACCAGGTCGATGTCCGGTGGGAGCACCCTCGGGGTGACCGCGCTCTTGAGGACCGCGAAGGATTTCGAGCCGACCATCATGCACAGGGCCAGCGGATACAGCCCCCACGTGTCGATCTCGATGATCAGCAGCAGCGCGAAGATCGCGCGTAGCCCGAACGTCGTCGCCAGGGCCAGCCTGCGGCCGCGCTGCAACCGGTCAAGCAGCGGGCCGATCAGCGGCGCGATCACCGCGAACGGGGCGATGGTGATCAGCAGGTACAGCGCCACCTTGGTCTTGGACTCGGCGGTGGCGCTGGCGAAGAACAGGGTGTTGGCCAGCGAGACGGCGATCGCGGCGTCGAGCGCGAAGTTGGCCATCGTGGCGTAGGTGAGCGCGGTCAGGCCCGACTGGTCGGCGCCGTCGGCCTTGGCGGCCCGCTGGAAGGTGGCGAACCCGCGTTCGGTGAGTTCGCGGCTGCGCATGGCCGCGACCCGGGTGACGGTGAGCTTGCGCGGTACCCGCTGCTTGACCTCGTCGTCGGCGGGCTCCTCGGGCCGGGGCAGCGGGCGGGTGCCCGCCGGGCCTGCGTCCTGCTCGGGCGGCACCGGCCTGGCGCGCGGCGCGGGGCCGCGCAGGGGGGCGGTCGGGGCGGCGTCGGGCTCGGACCGTCCGCGCCGGAACGGGTTCTTCGACCGGACCGTCGGCGGATCGGGCGAGTCCGGGCGGGGGAAGACCTTGCGCGGAGTGCCCGCGCGCGGCGGGTACTGCCCGAAGCCGGGATGCCTGCCCGCGGGGTTACCGTCCCGGCGACCACGGTCGGGACCGGAGGGATCGCGGGGAGTAGTCACAGTCCAATTCTGGCCCACGCGGGTTCTCCGTGTTCACTCGCGGCGCGGCAGTGTTCGCCACAGCTCGCCTATTTCGGGACGAATCGCACCTCGAACATGCGCGGCCAGTACTTGCCGGTGAGCAGGAATCGCTCGGTGCCGGGCAGGTGGGCGATGCCGTTGAGGACATCGGTGCCAGCGCGCTCGCCCGCGGTGAGCAGCCCGCCCGCCTCGATCACGGCGAGTACCCGGCCGGTCTCCGGATCGATGCGCAGGATCTCGTCGGAGGGGTAGTTGTTGGCGTAGACCGTGCCGTCGGGGGCGCAGTCGAGTTCGTTCGGCTGCGGGGACGGGTAGCCGGACAGCGTCACCGAACCGGTCTTCGCGAAGGTCACCGGGTCGCGGAAGGTGAGGGTGGGTGTGCCGTCGCTCATCACCAGGCGCTGGGGCTGGGCGCACACGCCCCAACCCTCGCCCTCGTACTCGGCGCGGCCGGTCTCGGCCAGGGTGACCGGGTCGCGCGCGATGGCGAGGTGGTCCTGCCAGGTGATCTGCCAGACGATCCCGCCCGCCTTCGTCATGCCCTCGCCGAACAGGTTGCCCGGCAGATCGACGCGCGCGGTCTCGACGCCGGTCGCCTGATCGGCGGCGCGCGCGCTCGACACGCCCCACATGCCGGTGCTTTCGTAGCGGACGCCGTCGACCACCTCCAGCCCCTGGGTGAAGGCCCGCGGATCGTGCGGTGACGAGCCGATCACCTCGACGCGCCAGCGCGGTGGTCCAGGCTCTTCCCGGCCCCCGCAAGCCCCCACGCCGAGCAGGCTGACCAGCGCAGCGACGGCCAACGAACTCCGATTGCACTTCATACGGCAAAATGTATGCCGTGAGCGCAGTATCTGTTTCGGAGTCCGGCGTGCGTCCTGTTCTGGCCGATGCGGCCGAAGTCGCACGTCGTGCGCTCGTGGAGTTGGAGCCCGACGGGGTCGGAGCGCATCTGGGGGTGTCCGGCGAGGACGAGTCGGCGGCCACCCACCGGTTCGAGGCGACCCTGCCCGGCTACCGCGGCTGGCAGTGGGCCGTCGTGGTCGCCGCGCCGCCCGAGGCCACATACGCCACGGTCAGCGAGTCGGCGTTGCTACCCGGCCCCGACGCCCTGATCGCCCCCGACTTCATCCCGTGGGAGCAGCGGGTCCGCCCCGGCGACCTCGGTCCCGGCGATCTGCTCGCCCCGCCCGCCGACGATCCCCGCCTGGTCCCCGGCTACATCGCGACCGGCGATCCCGTGGTCGACGAGGTGTGTCACGAGATCGGCCTCGGCCGCACCCAGGTGCTCAGCCTCGAGGGCCGTGTCGAGGCGGCCCAGCGCTGGTATACCGAGTTCGGCCCCGACACCGAGATGGCCAAGGCCGCCCCCTCCACCTGCGGCCTGTGCGGCTTCTTCCTGCCGCTGGCCGGCGCCCTGCGCGAATCCTTCGGCGTCTGCGGCAACGCGATGGGCGCCGACGGCCACGTCGTCCACATCGAATACGGCTGCGGCGCCCACTCCGACGTGATCGCCCCCTCGGGCAACGGTTCGCCGCGCTACGAGGCGTTCGACGACCACGCCGTGGAACTCGTCGAGATCGTCCGCATGACACCGGAGCCCGTGCCGTCTGCCGAGGACACCGACACCGCCGCGGTCGAGACCGGCGAGAACGCCGATCAGCAGGAGACCGCCGAGGCCGAGGCCGTCGACGCGGCCACCGCCGCCCGCGCAGCGCTCGCCGAAGGCGCGCAGCCGGAGTCGGCCGCCGAGGTCGTCGCCGCCGAGTCGGCATCCACGGCCGAGGCCGCCGTGGTCACCGAGGTCGTGACCGAGGCGCCCTCGGGCGCGACGGAAGCCGACACCACCACCGAATCGCAGACCGTTGCGACCGAGTCGACGACCGAGACCGCCGCGGTGACCGGCGCTGCCGAGATCGCTACCGGCGACCTGGGTGCCGAGTCCGCGCCCGCTGCGGAAACGCAGTCCGATGCCGAGACGGTCGGTGCCGAATCGCAGGCTGCTGCCGCCGACACGGTGACCGAGGTCGCGGAGGATGCCGCCCAGGCCGTCGAGGACGTCGCCACTGCCGCCGACGCGGCGGGCGAAGACACCACGGCCGCAACGGCTTCGGGTGCCGAGTCCGACGCCGTGCAGAGCGACTCGGTGGACGAGCACGGATCGTCGGTGGCGCGCTGAACGGATCGGCGGATCCCTTCGGCACCGCGGAGCTGCGTGCCGGAGTGCTTGCCGCCTGGCGGGATTCGCCTACCCGGTTGCGCGAGGACAGCGCCACCGAGGCGGATCTGGTGGCCGCGGGCTACCGGGATCGGGTGCTCACCGAGCTGGCGCAGAACGCGGCCGACGCGGCGGCGAAGGCCGGGGTCGCGGGTGAGCTGAGCGTCCGGGTGCTCGACGGGCGACTGCATGTCGCGAATACCGGTGCGCCGCTGAGTGTTTCCGGCGTGCACGCGCTCACCGCGTTGCGTGCCTCCGGGAAGACCGAGGCGGAACAGGTCGGGCGGTTCGGCGTCGGCTTCACGGCGGTGCGGTCGGTGGGCGACGAGATCGAGGTCAGGTCGACGACCGGCTCGATCCGGTTCTCCCGGACCGCGACCCGGAACGCGTTGCACGACATCGGCATCGAGATCCCCGAGGACCTGCCGACGATCGAGCCGCCGGTGCTGCGCCTGGCCTGGCCCGTCCCGACCACCCCGGTCGCCGGCGCCGACACCGAGGTCGTCGTGCACCTGCGCGACGATATCGACGCCGACGCCCTGCTCGCCGCCCTGCGCGCGGAAGCGACCGACCTGCTGCTGGAACTGCCCGCCCTGCGTCGCATCCGGATCGGCGCCGACGAATTCACCAGCACCGGCACCGATCTCGGTGCCGACGGCCTCACCGAACTGGGTGTCACCCAGCCGGACGGCACCACCCGGCGCTGGTGGCAGTACCGCACCCCGAGGGCGCGCTGGCTGCTCCCGCTGCGCGCGGGCCGCCCCGTGGCTGCCGCGCCCGACGTGCTGCGCGCCCCCACCCGTTCCGACGAGGAACTGTCCCTGCCCGCGATCCTGGTGGCCGACATCGCCATGCAGCCCGATCGCCGCCGCCTCCTCCCCGGCGCCCGCCTGTCCGAACTGGCCGCGGGCTACGCCGATTTCGCCCGCGCCCTCCCGCCCCGCGACCGCCTGGTCCTCGTCCCGGCCCCCGGCTTCGCCCGCAGCGAGGCCGACGGCCTCCTCCGCGAAGCCGTCACCACCGAACTCCGCACCAACCCGTGGCTCCCCGTCTGCGCCACCCGGCTCGCGGACCCGGAGCTCGTCGACCCCGAATCGCCGCCGACCGGTGACTCCCCGGCACCCGCGACGGACGCCGCACGAGCCGCGGCCATCGCGCTGGGCGGGTTCGACCTGCCGGAAGCTTCCGGTCGCGTGGTCGAGACGCAGGCCGGGACGACCACCGGCACCGACGCGGCTCGTCTCGATGCCTGGTTCTCGGGCGTCACGACGGACCAGGTCGCCGTCCCGACCCGCGCCAGCGTATTCCCGGACCTCACACCGGAATTGGCGGCGCAGCTCGCCGATATCACCGGCCCCCTGCTGATCCCGGAACTCTCCGGTCGCGCCCAGCAGGAGAAGCTGTCCGTCCTCGACGTGCACCGCCTCGGCCCGGCCGCGCTGGCCGAGCTGTCGAGCGGCCTGGATCGCGAACCGCGCTGGTGGCAGCGGTTCTACGCCGCCCTCGAACCGTTCGTGGTCGACACCAGGACCGCCGAGGAGTTCGGCGCGCTGGCGGTGCCGCTGGCCGACGGCAGGCTCGTCACCGGTCCGCGCACCGTCGTCCTCGACGATCAGCTCACGGTGGCCGTTCCGGTGCACTGGGCTCGCCTGGTGCACCCCGACGCCACCCATGCCCTGCTGGCCCGGCTGGGCGCCCGCAGCGCCACCGCGGAGGACCTGCTCACCGACCCCGGCCTGCACGACCTGCTCGAGCAGGACCCGGCCGACCCCGACACCGTCGACGCGGTGCTGCGGCTGGCGCCCTTCGCCACCCCGGAGCTGCTCCCGACCTGGCTCGGCCTGCTCGAACTGCCCGACGACACCGGCGAACCACGGCCCGCCGACGAGCTGCTGCTCCCCGGCGCGCCGCTGGCCGCCGTGCTGGTCGAGGACTCACCGTTCGGCACCGTCGACGCCGACACGGTCGCCGAATACGGCACCGACGCCCTGCGCGCGATCGGCGTCGGCTGGGACTTCGCGGTGGTCACCGATCCCGACCCGGTCGGCCCCGACCACGACCTCGACGACGAACACACCTGGTGGGACGGTCTTTCCGCGGACCCGCGCGAGCTGGCCGCCGTCCGCGACCTCGATCTGGTGGCCGAGAACCGCTGGCCCACCGCCCTGCGTCAGCTGCTGTCGGAGCCGCGCACCCGGGCCCTGCTCGCCGACCGCGACGGCTACACCGCCTGGTGGCTGCACCGGCACGCGCACATCGGCGATATCGCCCTCGGCCGCCTGCGCCACCCTGACGACGACGAATTCGCTGGCCTGCTCCCGACATTCGAGGTCGACGGCATCACCGGGCCCGACCTGGACGTGCTGCGCTCGCTGCTGGTCCGCCCGGACGTGATGTCGGCCGAACTGGCCGAAGAACTCCTCGACGCGCTCGCCGATCCGTCGAAAACCCCCGCGCCCGAGGTCATCGCGCACACCCACGCCCGGCTGGCCGCCGCAGTCCAGTCCGGCGCGCTGGACCCGCGCGAGCTGGATCTGCCCGAGCAGGTGCGCGCGCTGTCCGGCGCGGTCGTCGACGCGAGCACGGTGCTGGTCCTGGACCAGCCCTGCTTCGGCCTGGTCGTCCCGCCGGAGCGGCTGGTGGCCGGGGACGCGGGCAGCGCCGAGGGGCTGGCGACCCTGCTGGACGTGCCGCTGGTCTCGGAGGAGGTCAGCGCCGAGGTGCTCGGCACCGGCAGGCGAACCACCTGGGCGGCCGACGCGCTGGGCGTCGTGCTGCGTCAGCTGTGGTCACCGCGGGACACCGCGGGCGCGCTGGTCCTGCACGAGACGCTCGAGGTGCATCTGCGCGGTGCGCTGACGGGCACGGTGCGGGTGCCGTGGTGGCACACCGAGGACGCGGTGCACGTGCAGGTGCCGCGGGGCTAGCGCGCGTGCGCGGCCACCATCGCGGCGAGCAGGTCGAGCTGGGTCTGCACGGCCTCGCTGTCGTCGTCGACGAGCCAGCGCAGCACCACACCGTCGATGACGCTGAGGATGAACCGGCTCAGCTCGGTGACGGGAGTGGTCCAGGTGGTCGCGGTGGCTTCCCGGCAGTGGTCCATGACGTCGGCGACGGTGGTGTCGTTGAACGCGTACTGCTCGCGGGCGATCGCGATCTTGGCCGGCGTCGCCTCGCCCTCGCGCAGGGCGTAGGTGGTGGTCTCGTAGGTGAGCAGCTGACGCTCCGGAGTGGCTTCGATGTTGCGCCACATCAGTTCCAAACCGGAACGCACCAATTTCTGAAGCGCTTCTTTTCCGGTTCCGGCATCCGCCCAGAGCGAATCATCGGCATCGACGGAATCGCGCAATTCCATGGACAACGCTTTGACCAGCTCGGTCATCAGTGCGTCCTTGTTTTCGAAACAGTAATGCACCACACCGAGTGAGACGCCCGCTGCTTGTGCGACATCGCGCGTGGTCACGCCCGCGACGCCTTTTTTCTCTGCGAGACCGATCGCTGCCTCGATCAGGTGGGCTCGTCGTTCTTCGACGCTCAATCGGGAGGACACGTGTGCGAGTTAAGCGCCCGCGTGGCAAACAGTCAATTCGCCGGTCCGCGAGAAAATCCTGGACATCTGACCAGTTGATGTGGTTGTCTCCGAATCGGAAGTTGCGAAGGAGTCGCCTGATGTCCGTGTCCCGCCGTACCGTCCTGGCCGCCTCGGCCCTGGGTGTGGCCGCTGTGCCCGCCGTCTCGGCCCTCACCGGTGCCGCGACCCCCGCCGCGCGCGCCGATCCGAAACCGGGCGGATTCGAATTCGGGCTCGGCATCGCCGATCTCACCGGCCCGGCCGCGGAATGCGGCATGATGGGCTACTCGCAACTCGATCAGGCGACCGCGGGAATTCATCTGCGGCCCCGGGCGCGCGCGTTCGTGATCGGCGCCGACGGAAATCGCATCGCTTACGTCGCGGTGGAGAACGGCGCGGTGTTCGGCTCGGTACACAGCGGGGTACTGCTCGCCCTCGCGCAGCGTTTCGGCGACCGCTATACCGAGCGAAATGTGGTGCTCACCTCGACCCACACCCACGCCAGTTGTGGCGGCTCCGCGCACGACTACGCCTATACGCTGGCGACGCTGGGATTTCAGCAGCAGGTCTACGACGCCGAGGTGAACGGCATCGTCGAGGCGATCGTCGCCGCCGACGCCGATTTCGGGCCGGGCGCCATCGCGCTGGGCCGGGCCACCCTGCACGACGCCAGCGTGAACCGGTCCCGCGTCGCCTTCGAGCGCAATCCCGAGGCCGAGCGCGCGGTGTTCCCCGACGCCATCGACCCGGCCGTGACCACGCTGGTCTTCACCAGGGCGGGCCGCGAGGTCGGCGCGCTGACCTGGTTCGCCACCCACAACACCTCCATGACCAACGCCAACCGGCTGATCAGCTCGGACAACAAGGGCTACGCCAGCTTCGCCGCCGAACACATCGAGCACGGGGTGCGGCATCTCGACGGCGCGCCGTCCTACATCGCGGCGTTCGCGCAGACCAATGCCGGTGACATGTCGCCCAATCTGAATCTGCGCCCTGGCGACGGACCGACCACCGATGAGTTCGAGAACACCAGGATCCTCGGCGAGCGCCAGCACGACGCGTCGAGAGCGGCTGCCGCGCACGCGGTGTCGATGGCTGGCTCGGTCTCCGCGTCGCTGTGCTACATCGACCTGGCCGATATCGCGGTGGACGGCCGCTTCACCCCGGACGGTGCGCCGCGGCGCACTTCGGCTGCCGCCGCGGGTGTTTCGCTGGCCGCGGGCAGTGTGGAGGACGGGCCGGGCCTGCCCGGCGGGCCGATTCCCGAGGGCGTGCGCAATCCGATGGTCGACTTCCTCGGCGGGATCGATCATCCGCATCCGGCGTGGCTGGCGGACGCGCAGGCGCCCAAGGCGGTCGCGGTGCCGCTGGGTCTGCTCCCGCCGGTGGCCTGGGTGCCGAATGTGGTGCCGATCCAGCTGATCCGGATCGGCGGGCTCTATCTGGCCGCGGCGGGCGCGGAGTTCACCATCGTCGCCGGGTTGCGGGTGCGGCGGGCGGTGGCGGCGGTGCTCGGTGTCGATCCCGACCAGGTGCTGCTACAGGGCTACGCGAACTCCTACCACGAGTACGTCACCACGCCGGAGGAGTACGACGCGCAGCAGTACGAGGGCGCCTCGACGCTGTTCGGCCGCTACACGCTGTGCGCGTACCAGCAGGAGTTCGCCCGGCTGGCCGCCGCGTTCGTCGCGGGCGGGGCGATCGGGCGCGGTCCGGCACCGCGCGATGTCTCCGCGCTCCAGCCGAACTTCGCCACCGTGCCCGGCCCGGACGCGACCCCGCAGGGCCGCGGCTTCGGTGACGTCCTGGTGCAGCCGCCCGCGCGGTGCGCGCCCGGCGAGCGGGTGGCGGTCGAATTCGTCTCGGCCCATCCGAAACACAACCCGCGACGCGGTGACACCTTCCTCGAGGTGCAGCGCCGCACCGGAGCGGGCGACTGGGCGCGGGTGGCCAACGAGGGTGAGTGGGACGTGCGATTCCATTGGCGCAAGGAGGGCGACGCGGTCTCCATCGCCAGGTTCACCTGGGACGTGCCCGCCACCGCAACGGGGGTGCACAGGTTCGTGCACTACGCCGACGCGCTGGGCGCCGACGGCGCGCTGCGTCCGCTCACCGGGACCAGCGCCGAATTCGAGGTGACCGGCTAGTCGGTCGACAGACCCACCTGCGCGCCCTTGTCGCCACGGCGGGCCGAGCGCAGCTGGGCCAGGTAGATCGAGACCCCGAGCACGCCGACCGCCAGCCCCATCAGGCACACCGGCCTGGCCTCTGACCAGGCCGGATTCAGCCACACCAGGGCGGTCGCGACGAGCCAGGCGACGAATCCGGCCACCACCACCGGACGCGGATCTACCAGACTTCGGGGCAGTTCGGGGACCGCCGAGCTGACGTGACCGTTATCCATACCCAAACAGTAGCCGCGTGAAACACATCAGGTGGCGCGGACGTACCGTAGAGTTCTGCACTGTGACAACGCCATCGGACGTCCGTGCCCTGGCCGGTGATCTCTCACTGGCCGTCGTACGGCTCACGCGACACCTGCGCGGCCGCCGTGCCGACGCGCAGATCTCGCTCACCCAGCTGTCGGCTCTGGCGACGCTGGCGCGTGATGGTGCCATGACCCCCGGGGCGCTCGCGGGCAAGGAACGGGTGCAGCCGCCGTCGATGACCCGCGTCATCGCGTCGCTGTCGGACCTGGACCTGGTGCAGCGCCGTCCGCATCCGACCGACGGCAGGCAGATCATCGTCTCCCTGTCCCCGGCCGGGCGCGCGCTGGTGGCCGACGAGACCAGTGCCCGCGAGGCCTGGATGACCGATCAGCTCGCGCGCCTGGAGCCGGAGCAGATCGAGATCCTGGACCGGGCGGTCGAGATCATGAACCAGATCGTCGCTGAGTCCGAGTGATCAGCGCGCCTCGTCGGAGTCGACGACTTCGTGGCCCAGCGGGAACAGCGACAGCGGCACCAGCTTGAGGTTCGCCCAGGCGAAGGGCAGGCCGATGATCGTCACCGCCAGCGCGATGCTGGTCGCGATGTGACCGATCGCCAGCCACCAGCCCGCGAAGATGAACCAGATGATGTTGCCGATCAGCGAACCCGCGCCCGCGCCCGGTTTGTCGACCACGCTGCGCCCGAACGGCCACAGCACGTAACCGGCGATCCGCAGCGACGCGATACCGAAGGGGATGGTGATGATGAGGATGAAGCAGATCAGGGCGGCGAGCAGGTAGCCGAGGGCCATCCAGAAACCGCACAGCACCACCCACAGGATGTTCAAGATCAACTGCACGATCTTCATGCATCCATCATGCCAGGATTGTCCAGTGGCCGAAGTGATCGACATCGACGACCCCGCCGACCCGAGGGTCGACGACTTCCGTGACCTGTCCTCCGCCGACCGCAGGCCCGACCTGCCGGGGCGCAAGGGCCTGGTCATCGCCGAGGGTGTCGTTGTCGTGCAGCGGATGCTCGCCTCCCGGTTCACTCCGAGCGCGCTGCTGGGTGTCGGGAAACGCTACGAGGCGCTGGCCGAGGACCTGGCGGGCCGCGACATCCCGTACTACCGGGCCAGCGCCGAGGTGATGGCCGAGGTGGTCGGCTTCCATCTCAACCGGGGCGTGCTCGCGGTGGCGCCGCGGCCGACCGAGCTGTCGGTCGACGACGTGCTCGACGGCGCCCGCACGGTGGCGGTGCTGGAGGGCGTCAACGATCACGAGAACCTGGGCTCGATGTTCCGCAACGCGGCCGGGCTCGGCGCGGACGCGGTGCTCTTCGGCGACCGCTGCGCCGATCCGCTGTACCGGCGCGCGGTCCGCGTCTCGATGGGGCACGTGCTGCGGGTGCCGTTCGCGCAGCTGCCGACCTGGCCGGACGGGCTGGAGCTGGTGCGCGAGCGTGGCTTCCAGATCATCGCGCTGACGCCGAATCCGGCGGCGGTCAACCTGGCGACGGCGATGACGGGGAAGCGGGTCGCGCTGCTGCTCGGCGCGGAGGGGCCGGGACTGACCGAAGAGGCCATGCGCGCCACCGATGTTCGCGCGCGAATTCCGATGTCGCCGGGCACCGATTCGCTCAATGTCGCGACGGCGGCGGCGATGGCCTTCTACGAGCGGGTGCGAAAATCGTGAAGCAGGAACCGGACGGTCCCTATCGCGCGCAACCGGATTCGGTGCCGTGGGCCGCGGGCGTCACGGTGGTGGTGCTGGTCGCGGTGCTGAGTGCCGTGGCGGTGTACGCGTTCGGCGCCGCGCTGGCGACCGTCCACTGGCTGCTCGCGGTGGCGGTGAACGTGGTCGCCGCGATCGGGGTGGCGCCGACCGCGTGGCGCTGGCGGTTCACGCCGGTGGTGCGGTGGGTGCTGGCCGGCGCGGCGCTCGGGGTGGTGCTGGGCTGGCTGACGTTGGTCGGCGATCAGCTCGGCTGAACCGGCTCACAGCACCCGGTCGGTCCGGTGCAGCCAGCCGAACAGGCCGCGCTTGCGCCGGGTGGCCGCACCGGGGCTGGCCGTCTGCAGCTGTGGTGGCTGCGGTGCCTGACCCTTCGGGTACAGGGTGAAGCCGCAGACCGCCAGGTCGCCGGGGATCAGGCCGCCCGGCTCGGCCGGGGTGCGGTAGCGGAAGCCGAGCCATTCGTCGTTGGCGGCGTCGGCGAAGTCGGGCGGATCGAAGGGCAGCGACTGCGGTCCGGGATGGTCGGCCGCCTGCCACGGCACCGGATGGTCACCGGCCCAGAACGGCCGCTCCCACACCATCGGCAGCCCCTCGTTCTCCAGGATGTCGACCCGGGTGGAACTGAACGAGCGCCGGAACTCCCCGCGCTCCCAGTGCGCGAACGCGCCCCAGTGCAGCTTGGCGTCGAAGGAGACCAGGTAGGTGTGCTCGGAGGCGAGCGGGCGCACCAGCAGATCCGGCAGCTTCGTCGGCCGCACCAGGGCCGCCTCGGCCGTGCACACGACCGTCAGCCCCGGATAGCACCCGATGTACACCTCGTCCCGATCCGGCGCGGCGCACCCGTTCAGCGTGCCGATCATGATCGGCCGCACATCGTGCTCGGCGTACAACTGCCCGGCCAGCGCCGAGGCGGCCGCCGGGTCGGGCTCGGGCCGCTCCCGCAGCACGGCCACGGGATCCGGCGTGTCGACATACCAGAGCGTGGAAGCGGAAAGCACCGGCAACCACCTCCCACCTCGACCGAATCACCAGCTCACGCAAGAACATGGATAACTCACCGGGAGCGGGCCACCTCGACCCCACCGACGAACCCCGACCCCCGCACCGCAGCCCGGCCGAAAAACCCCGGGGCGGCGGTCAGTGTCCGGAGCTGCGGACGCCGAGGAGGACGTCCTCCCAGGACGGCATCGGCGCCTTGCCGCGCTTGGCCCGTGCGGGCTTGGCGGCGGGCTTCTCCGGAGTCGCCGGCTTCTCCGGAGCGGGCTCCTTCGCCACCGGCTCCGTGTCCTGCTGCGCCACCGGCTGGGCCGGCGTCGCCGGGACGGCCGGGATCGGCGCCGCGGGGACCGGGGCGGCCGGAATCGCCGCCGCGCCACCACCGGCGGCGACCGCGCGCTGCTCGTAGTACTCGTCCAGCGTCGGCTGGGCGGGCCGGGCCGTCGGACGCGCGGTCGGGGCGACCTGCTCGCGCGGGCGCGGCTCGACCGGGGTCGGCGGCTCCACGATCGGCGGGGCCTTCTCCACCGGGGTGGGCAGGATGGTGGCCAGCCCGCGCAGCGCGCGCCCGAAATCGGGATCGATCAGGTCGTTGGCCGGGTCGTCGAGCGGGGAGACCGAGCCGCCGTGCGCGTCCGGCTGGTAGCGCCAGTGCGCGGCGATCTCGGAGTGTCCGTGCCGCCACTGCAATTGGGCGACCCAGAATCCCTTTTCGTCTTTCCAGGCGTCCCATTCGGCCTGTTCGATGGTGTGACCGCGTTCGGCGAAGGCCGCGGTGACGATCTCGTGCAGCGTTTCCAGCGCGGGACCGTCCGGGCGCACCGGATGCGCTTTCTGCGCCAGTTCGGCGGCGCGGGCGCGTTCCAGCAACACCGGGTAGGCGAAACGTTCGACTTTGGTGGCCGGCATCCCGGACTCCGCCGTGACCTGCTCGACGGACGCACCGGCTCGAATACGGGCCTGGATATCGCGAGGACGCATAGACGCTTCCGTTTCGATCTCGATCTGGCCGAATCGTGCGAGGTCGCCGCGCGCCGCCGCGCGGAGCTTGTCGTCGGCGGGCAACCGGAACTTGGTGCCGGACTCGGTGTCACTGCACACGATGTGCGTGGAGTCGGGCGTCACCCCGATCACTCGAAGTTCACGCACCGTTACCTCCCTATCGCGTCGGCTACGACACCGCCCACTTTCCTAGACAGTAGTGCACATTACTTGCCCGCGGCAGCAGACACGCACGACCGAAATCGCGCACCGGGACCCCAGGTCCCGCTAATCTGATCGGCTCACCATACGAATCCTGGTCGTGTGCAGGGAGTTTGGTGATAGATCAACATCAAATACCGGCTCGCGGCGGTGTGCTCGAATGCAAATGTTGCGAACCCGTGGAGAACCCGACGCAAAGGGCCGGTGCCCGATGAACCGGAAAAGGTTCATCGGGCACCGGCCCTGATTGCGGTCTTATCTCAGAGCTGACCGACGACCCAGTCGATCGAGCGGGTCAGCTGCGAAACGTCTTCCGGATCGATCGCCGGGAACATGCCGACGCGGAGCTGGTTACGGCCCAGCTTCCGGTACGGCTCGGTGTCGACGATGCCGTTGGCCCGCAGGATCTTCGCGACCTGGGCGGCGTCGACCGCGTCGTCGAAGTCGATGGTGCCGACGACCTGCGAACGGTGCGCCGGATCGGTGACATACGGGGTGGCGAAGGAGCTCGACTCGGCCCACGAGTACAGGCGCGAGGACGAGTCCAGGGTGCGCTTGACGGTCCAGTCCAGGCCGCCGCTGGCGTTCATCCACTCGATCTGGTCGGCGAACAGCAGCAGGGTGGCCAGCGCCGGGGTGTTGTAGGTCTGGTCCTTGGTGGAGTTGTCGATGGCGATCGGCAGCGACAGGAACTCCGGGGTCCAGCGGCCCGAGGCCTTGATCTCCTCGACGCGGGCCAGCGCGGCCGGGCTCATGATCGCGATCCACAGGCCACCGTCGGCGGCGAAGCACTTCTGCGGGGCGAAGTAGTACACGTCGGAGTCGGCGATGTTCACCGGCAGGCCGCCCGCGCCGGAGGTGGCGTCGATGGCGATCAGGGCGTTCTCCGAGCCGGCCGGACGCGAGACCGGGATGGACACACCGGTCGAGGTCTCGTTGTGGGCCCAGCCGATGAGGTCGACCGAGGGGTCCGAGACGGGCTCGGGCGCGCTGCCCGGCTCCGACGAGACGACGATCGGGTCACCGATGAACGGGTTGCCCTTGGCGACCGAGGCGAACTTCGAGGAGAACTCGCCGTTGGTCAGGTGCAGCGAGCGCTCGCGGATCAGGCCGAAGGCGGCGGCGTCCCAGAACGCGGTGGTGCCACCGTTGCCGAGCACCACTTCGTAGCCCTCGGGCAGGGAGAACAGCTCACGCAGGCCGTTGCGCACCCGCGCCACGACGTCCTTGACCGGCTTCTGGCGATGCGAGGTGCCGAACACCGAGGCGCCGACAGTCACCAGGGACTGCAGCTGCTCCGGGCGGACCTTGGACGGGCCGCAGCCGAACCGTCCGTCGGCGGGCTTGAGGTCGGCGGGAATGGTCGGGAACGCACTGGTCATGGGGGCGAGTTTAGTGGTCCGCCGATGGTCGAACGCGCACGGGGGCGAGGTCACGGAGCGGCTGTGAGTCGGCCCACTCGTGCGCGCGGTCGGTTGGACGCTTGCTCAGGATGTGTGGGTCGGAGGTCGGCCGAGCCGGGGGTCGCGTGGTCGCCCAGGCGCGGGGCCGGGATCGGGCACACGGCGATCGTCGCCGCCGGTCGCCGCCGTCGCGCCGGACGGATGCGCCGGATCGCCGGATCGGCGGCATCGGGGCCGCGAACGGTTCCTCGCGGGGATCGCGGCTGTCGGTCGGGCGGGTGCGGGGAATTTGCCCCTGTCGGAAGGCGGTTCGCATTACGCTTTCGCTATGAGCCTCGCCGTGGCCGACTCGGGTCGGACCCTGTTCGACCGGTTCGCCTGGGCGTTCGGGCGGCGGCCGGGATTGCTGGCGGAGAGTTCCCGGCGGGAACTGCTGATCAGGGGGTTGCCCGCGACCGCCACCGTGCTGTCGGTACGGTCCCGGCGCGGGGAGGGCGGCTACCGGATCTCGGTGCGGGTGCAGCTGCCCGGCGAGCTGGCCTACGACGCGCGGGTGCGGCAGCGGGTCCGTAGCCAGGACCTGGAATGGATGCAGCCCGGCGACTCCGTCGGCTGCCGGGTCGATCCGGGTGATCGCGAACGCGTGGTGCTGTTCATCCCCGAGGTGCCACAGTCGGGCCGCAGCGCGGCCGCCAAGATCCTGGCCAACGGCCGCCGCGCCGAAGCCACGGTCCTTGCCGTCGCTCCCATCGCCGCCGACTACACCGGCCGCGACGACCCGGTCCTGCGCCTCGACCTGGAGCTGCGCGCCTGGGACGAGCCGACCCCGTGGCGGGTCCGCCTCATCCAGCCGGTGCCCCTGGCCGCGGTCGGCCTCATCGAGCTCGGCACCCGTCTCGACGCCGCCTTCTTCACCGTCGATCGCGGCGCCTCCGTCGCCATCGACTTCACCAGCCTGGCCTGATCACAACCTGATCGGCAGGCACCGCGCCCGCCCCTACCGATGGACAGCGGCAACCGGCGTCCGCGAGTGCCACGTACGGCGGCGGATCGCGGCCCGCGCTACCGGTTGACGGCGGCGACCGGCGTCCGCGAGTGCCACAGACTGCGGCGGATCGGGGCCCGCGCTACCGGTGGACGGTGGCGACCGGCGTCCACGACTACAGGTGGACGAAGGTGAACCCGGACGCGCGCAGTGCCGGAATCGCGGCGGCCATCCCCGCCGCCGTACCGGACTTCGGCCGGTGCATGTGGGCCAGCACGATGCCGCCCGGCGCGGCCGCGCTCATCGCGCGCTGCACCTGGGCAGCCGACGCGGTGGCGCCGAAGTCGGCGTTGACAGTGAACCCCAGCGGAGTCTCGCCCAGCTCGGTGACGATGGCGACCGCGACGTCGTCGTAGTGCGCGGTGCCCGCCCGGAAGAACCGCGGCGCCCGGCCGGTCAGCTCGAGCAGGCGTTCGTGATTGGCCCACACCTCGTGGACGGCCTCCTCGGCCGAGGTGGTGCCCGCGATGTTGTAGGCGGCCCGCCCGGTCACCGAGAGCGGCTTGTGCGCGACACCGTGACTCGCCAGCTCGAACAGCGGGTTCGCGGCCAGCCGCTGGACCCGGCCGGGATTCGCGTCGACCCAGCGCTTGTTGAGGAACAGCGTCGCAGGAACCCGCTCGGCGACCAGCAGGTCGATCAGCGCCTGATCGATCTCGCCGTTGCCCGGCCCGCCGCAGGCGTCGAAGGTGAGCGCCAGCTGCTTGCCCGCGGCCGGGAAACCACTGGTGATGCCGGGCAGATCGACACCCCAGGCGTGCGGCCGCGCACCCGCGTGCCGGGCGGCGACCGCGGCGGGGGAGACGGCGGGCGGCGCGGCAACGGTCGAGATCGGTCGCGCGGACATCGGCGCGGCGCCGGATGGCCCGCCTGTGATCGGCCCGGCACCGGACGGCCCGCCGGCGAGTGGCGCGGCACTCGACGACCCGGGAGCCACCTCGGGCGCGGCCGAATCACCCTGCGCGGCAGCACAGCCGGTGATCACACTCGCTGCAAGCGCGGCACCAGCGCCGAAAAGCCCACGCCGGGACAGACCCTCGTTCCGCACCGCCCACCCTTATCGTTCAGGTCGGCTGAACACTACCTCCGCCGAGCACATCCACCAGGCCGAACAGGCCGTCTACCTGCCGTGTTCCGCGAGCAGATCATGTCGGCACCGGGTTGCGCGGCGACGAACAGTCGCTGAACAGCGAACGACCGGGCGTCGGCGGCCGGGGAGGCCGTCGACGCCCGGTCGGGCGATGCGGGGGTGGGTCAGCCGGCGATGGTGGACCAGCCGGCGACTTCCTCGGGGGTGCGGGGGCCGGGGCCGGTGTAGATGGCGGCCGGGCGGACGAGCTTGCCCAGTTGCTTCTGCTCCAGGATGTGCGCGCACCAGCCCGCGGTCCGGCCGCAGGTGAACATGGCGGGCATCATGTGCGCGGGGACCTCGGCGAAGTCGAGGATCACCGCGGCCCAGAACTCGACATTGGTCTCGATGGCGCGGTCGGGACGACGCTCGCGCAGCTCGGCCAGGGCGGCCTGCTCCAGCGCGGCGGCGACCTCGAAGCGCGGGGCGTCGAGGCGCTTGGCGGTGGCGCGCAGCACGCGGGCGCGCGGGTCCTCGGCCCGGTACACCCGGTGGCCGAAGCCCATCAGCTTCTCCTTGCGGTCGAGGATGCCCTTGACCAGCGCGCGGGCATCGCCGCTCTGCTCGACGGCCTCGATCATCGGAAGCACGCGGGCGGGGGCGCCGCCGTGCAGCGGGCCGGACATGGCACCGATCGCGCCCGACAGCGACGCCGCCACGTCGGCGCCGGTGGAGGCGATGACGCGGGCGGTGAAGGTGGAGGCGTTCATGCCGTGCTCGGCCGCCGACACCCAGTAGGCGTCGATCGCCTCGGTGTGGCGCGGGTCCGGGTCACCCTTCCAGCGGGTCATGAACCGCTCGGTGACGGTGGTGCACTCGTCGATCTTGCGCTGCGGAACGGCGGGCTGGTAGATGCCGCGGGCGGACTGCGCCACATAGGACAGCGCCATCACCGAGGCGCGGGCCAGGTTCTCGCGGGCGGTCTCGTCGTCGATGTCGAGCAGCGGCTCGTAGCCCCAGATCGGGGCGAGCATGGCCAGGCCTGCCTGCACGTCGACACGCACGTCACCGGTGTGCACCGGCAGCGGGAACGGCTCGGCGGGCGGGAGGCCGCGGCCGAACTGGCCGTCGACCAGCAGGGCCCACACGTCGCCGAAGGTGACCCGGTTGGCGACCAGATCCTCGATGTCGACGCCGCGATAACGTAGCGCGCCACCATCCTTGTCCGGCTCGGCGATGTCGGTGGTGAAGGCCACCACGCCTTCCAATCCGCTGACGAAATCCTGTGGTACCGAGCTGGTAGTCATGGTGACTCTCCTTGCAGGGGCATGCCGATCTTTCTGAACCATAGCCCTGGGGATACCGGGTAGTAACGTCGCCCCTGGCCTGACCTCGACCCCTTCCCGGCCGACGTCCCGGCGTACCGTCTGTCCCCATGGTTGACCAGGAACCCGCGACCGCGGCAGACCTCGCCGCGATGCGCGTCGACTACGGCGACCCGCTGTCGGTGCCCGAGGAGACCGACCTCGACGAGACCTGGGTGGCCGGCGGCTGGGAACCGTTGCTGCGCCGCTGGATCGAGCAGGCGCGCGGCCTCGGCATCGCCGAATCCAACGCGATGGTGCTGGCCACCGTGTCGCTCACCGGCCCGGCCCCGCGCCCGGTCGCGCGCACCGTGCTGTGCAAGGGCCTCGCGCCCGATGGCATCACCTTCTACACCAACTACGACTCGGCCAAGGGCAACCAGCTCGCCGCCGACCCGTACGCCGCGGCGACCTTCGTCTGGCCCGCGCTGGCTCGGCAGGTCCACCTGCGCGGGATCACCGAGCGGGTGTCGCCCGAGGTGACCGCGGCCTACTGGCAGACCCGCCCGCGCGACTCGCGCCTGGGCGCCTGGGCCTCGCGGCAGTCGCGGCCCGCGGCCTCGCGCGCCGAGGTGGACCGGTCGCTGGCCGAGACCACCGCCCGCTTCGCCGACGTCGACGACATCCCGGTGCCGCCGTTCTGGGGCGGCTACCTGCTGCGGCCCGACGAGGTGGAGTTCTGGCAGGGCAGGCGCGGCAGGCTGCACAACCGGATCGTCCTGCGGATCGGGGACGCAGGCACAACCGTGGAACGTTTGCAGCCCTAACGAGCGGTGGGCTATGTCACCGAGCGCATCCGTTCTCGGATCGCCCGGCAGTGGCTAATCTGCGGCGAGTGAGACTGCTCGCCGACACCGAACCCCTGCGTCACCCCGACTACCGCAGGCTCTGGACGACCAACATCGTCACCGTCATCGGCGCGCAGCTCTCGGTGGTCGCGGTTCCGCAGCAGATCTTCCAGATCACCGGCAGTTCCGGCTACGTCGGCCTGGCGGGCCTGTTCGGCCTGATCCCGCTGATCGTGTTCGGCCTGTGGGGCGGCGCGCTGGCCGACGTGATGGACCGGCGCACGCTGCTGATCATCACCACCGCGGGCACCGGCGTGACGGCGGTGGCGTTCTGGGTGCAGGCCGCGCTCGGGATGAACAACGTGTGGCTGGTGCTCGGCCTGTTCGCCGCCCAGCAGGCGTTCTTCGCGGTCAACCAGCCCACCCGCAGCGCGGCCATCGCGCGGTTGCTGCCGCCCGAGCAGATCGCCGCGGCCAGTTCGCTGAGCATGACGGTGCAGAACGTGGGCATGATCGCGGGCCCGGTGCTGGCCGGGCTGCTCATCCCGGTGCTCGGCCTGCCGACGCTGTATCTGATCGACGCGATCGCCCTGCTCGCGACGGTGTGGGCGGTGTGGAAACTGCCCGCCTTCCCACCGACGGGTGATCAGCGCCGGGCCGGGCTGCGCGCCGTCATCGACGGTTTCCGCTACCTGACCGGGCAGCGCATCCTGCTCGCCTCGTTCGTCGTCGACATCATCGCCATGGTGTTCGGCATGCCGCGCGCGCTGTTCCCGCAGATCGCGCACGAGACCTTCCACGACCCGGCCGAGGGCGGCGTCGCGCTCGGCCTGCTGTTCGCGGCCATCTCGGCGGGCGCGGTGCTCGGCGGGGTGTTCTCCGGCTGGGTGCCGCGGATCCGCAGGCAGGGTCTGGCGGTGATCGTCTGCATCGTGATCTGGGGCGTGGCGATGATCGGGTTCGGCCTGGCGGTGGGGCTGGCCGGGCACCTGTTCGGGCTGGGCGTGTGGCTGTGGATCGCGGTGGCCTTCCTGGCCCTCGGCGGCGCGGTCGACATGATCTCGGCGGCGCTGCGCACGGCGATGTTGCTCAACGTCTCCACCGACGAGATGCGCGGCCGCCTGCAGGGCGTGTTCATCGTGGTTGTCGCAGGTGGGCCGCGGATCGGTGATGTTGCCCACGGTTTCGCCGCGGCGAGCCTGGGTACCGCTGTAGCTGCCGCGGGTGGCGGTGTCCTGGTCGTCATCGGGGTGGTGCTGGCGGCATTGGCCTTCCCCGCCTTCGTCCGCTACCGGGTGACCCGCGCGCACTCCGATTCTCTGGTCAATTGAGTTGTGCGAGAAGGGAATACATGGTTTTCGCCGATCCGCGACCACCGGGTCCCACCGCCCTGCGCGGAGCCGGTCCGTGACGTCGGCGAACAGGGGATCGGCGCAGGTCGGCACCTGTGCGCCGACCTCACCGCCGATCGGCTCCGGTGTGAGAACGGCGCAGGACAACCCTGATTGCTCGTCTCGACCGAACAACAGCTAGCGTTAGCGCAAGTGCACCGCGTGCCGACCGCACCGGTGCCTACGGTTCTAGCCTGAGAGGGATCCTTCCGTGCCCGCTGAGAACATCACCAACGTCGCCGATGACGCCAAGGCGGTACTGCAGTACCCCGGAGGCGAGTTCCCGATCTCGGTCACCAAGGCCGCAGAGGGCAACGACGGACTCGACTTGGGCAAGCTGCTGGCCAGCACCGGTTACGTCACCTACGACCCCGGTTTCATGAACACCGCGTCGACCAAGTCGGCCATCACCTACATCGACGGTGAAGCGGGCATCCTGCGCTACCGCGGCTACCCGATCGACCAGCTGGCGGGCCGCTCGACCTTCATCGAGGTCAGCTACCTGCTCATCTACGGCGAGCTGCCGACCCAGGCCCAGCTCGACGACTTCACCGATCGCATCCGCCGCCACACGCTGCTGCACGAGGACCTGAAGCGGTTCTTCGACGGCTTCCCGCGCAACGCGCACCCGATGCCGGTGCTGTCGTCCGCGGTGAACGCGCTGTCGGCGTACTACCAGGACTCGCTGGACCCGCGCGACCCCGAGCAGGTCGAGCTGTCCACCATCCGCCTGCTGGCCAAGCTGCCCACCATCGCGGCCTACTCGTACAAGAAGTCGGTCGGCCAGCCGTTCCTCTACCCGGACAACTCGCTGTCGCTGGTGGAGAACTTCCTGCGGATGACCTTCGGCTTCCCGGCCGAGCCCTACGAGGTCGACCCGGAGATCGCCGCCGCGCTCGACATGCTGCTGATCCTGCACGCCGACCACGAGCAGAACTGCTCCACCTCGACCGTGCGCCTCGTCGGCTCCTCCGACGCCAACCTGTTCACCTCGGTGTCCGGTGGCATCAACGCGCTGTGGGGCCCGCTGCACGGCGGCGCCAACCAGGCCGTGCTCGAGATGCTCGACGAGATCAAGGCCAACGGCGGTGACGTCAAGGAGTTCATCCGCAAGGTCAAGAACAAGGAAGACGGCGTGAAGCTCATGGGCTTCGGGCACCGCGTCTACCGCAACTACGACCCGCGCGCCACCCTGGTCAAGCAGGCCGCCGACAAGATCCTGTCGAAGATCGGTGGCGACGACCAGCTGCTCGACATCGCCAAGCAGCTCGAAGAGGCCGCCCTCACCGACGACTACTTCGTCTCGCGTCGGCTGTACCCGAACGTCGACTTCTACACCGGCGTCATCTACCGGGCCATGGGCTTCCCGACCCGCATGTTCACCGTGCTCTTCGCCATGGGCCGCCTGCCCGGCTGGATCGCCCACTGGCGCGAGATGCACTCCGAGCCGCTCAAGATCGGCCGCCCGCGCCAGATCTACACCGGTTACGGTGAGCGTGACTACCGCGATATCGCTGGTCGTTAGTCCGAACCGAAACTATCGAAGGGGATAGCCGAATGACCAAGCCGGAGATCGAATTCCAGGAGGGCCCCGCGCCCACCGAGCTCGTGATCAAGGACCTCGTCGAGGGCGAAGGCAAGGAAGCGGTGCCCGGTGGCACCGTCGAGGTGCACTACGTCGGCGTCGAGTTCGACAGCGGCGAGCAGTTCGACTCTTCGTGGGACCGCGGCGAGTCCATCACCTTCCCGCTGCGCGGCCTGATCCAGGGCTGGCAGGAAGGCATTCCCGGCATGAAGGTCGGCGGCCGCCGCCAGCTGACCATCCCGCCGGAGCTCGCCTACGGCCCCGCCGGCGCAGGCCACCACCTCTCCGGCAAGACCCTGGTCTTCGTGATCGACCTGCTCAACGCGAACTGACCAGCCGAACGCCACTGTGGCCGGGTTCCCTTCGGAACCCGGCCACAGTCGTCTTCGGCGGTCTACTCGTGGACGACTTCGACCGGGTCGGTGAGGGCGAGGGCGAGGGCGGAGTTCTGGGTGGGGCTGCGGGTGGGGAGGGCTTCGATGGCCTTGCCGGTCTGGGTGTTGAGGTTGCCGACGATGGTCTGGAGGGCGCCGACGCCGGTGGTCATCTGTTCGATGGCGGAGGTGATCTGGGTGCCGCCCTGTTCGGCGAGGGCGGGCAGGCCCTCGGCGAGTTCGGCGCCCTGGGTGAGCTGGGTGCGGGCGCTGTCGAGCCGGGTGACGACGGTGCGCAGCAGGGTGCCGAGGTCGGTGTTCGGGTCGACGGCGGCGCCGGTCAGGTCGGCCAGGCCGGTCAGCTGGGCGCCCGCCTGACTCGAGATGCCGCGCAGCGCTTCGAGTTTGGTGATGATGTCGGCCAGCTGGGGGTCGGTGGCGAACGGCAGGGCGCGCAGCAGCGGCAGGATCTGGTCCAGGCCGGTGGACAGCGCGGTGGCGCTGCGCTCCACACCGGCGATGGTGACGCCGGTGGCGCCGAGCGCGTCGGCGAGCTGATTCGCCTGCTTCGTCGCGCCGTCGACGGTCTGGTTCAGCAGCGCGATGGCCGAGGTGAGTTCGCCCGCACCCTGTTTCGCGAAGTCGAGGAAGCCGAGCATCTCCTGCGCGCCGCCGCTGAACTGGGCGGCCCCGTCGGCGGCCGCGTTGACACCGGCGTTGAGCAGCTGGGCGGTGAACTGCACCGAGGTCATCTGATTGCGGGCCTGCGCGACCGCGGCGAGCGCGGCGTCGACCCCGGAGGCGCCGATCCGGTGGGTCACGGCGGCGACCGCGCCGTTCACCACGTTCTCGTCCGCGCCGTCGTGCGCGGCGACGGTGACCTTGGCGCGCTTGGGTTCCGGCGTGGCCAGCGTCGCCATCGACGCGGTGAGATCGGCGGGCAGGGTGATCACCGCGGCGTAGTCGGCGGCGTCCACCTCGCCCGGCTTCGCCACCGTCCACTCGTAGCCGCCCGCGTCCTGGACGGCCTTGGCGACGCGCTCCCCGGTCGGCCCGGTATCGGCGTTGACGAGCGCGAACCCCGTCGGGGCGTCCGACGTGCCTGCGCACGCCGCGATGCCACCACCCGCCAGCGCGACAGCAGCGACGAGACAGACCAACCTGGTGCGTTTTCCGATCACGCCGCCGACGGTATCGAGCGAGTTCGCGCCGGGTCGTGGGAGATGTCTGAGAGTTCGGTGAGGACAGCGGCGGCGGTGATAGCCGACCGTGTGCCGGAACCGCCTCCCGCGCGGGCGATTCCCGCTCATCGGGACTCCAAACCGCGCCGGAATATGTCGTACGTCACACTACCTTCCATTGTTTCGCTGGGTCCGATACAAATCTCGAGTCAATCGAGATCGAGATTTCATCGATTCGTCCGGGGGGTTCGGGGATTCGCCGGGGGCATCGGGAGGGAGACATCGAACATGTTCCACCGCACCATCACCCGCGCGAGCCGGCGCGCCTTCGTCGCCGCGCTGCCGCTGGCCGTCGCCACGTCGCTGGTCACCGCGGGTGTCGCGGCCGCTGACGTCGACACCGAGCGTCAGGCGCAGATCGCCACCGGCCTGGCCAGCGCCGGTGCCGCCGATGGCGTCGACTTCCGCACCACCGTCTCGCCGGACCTGCGCACCATCTCCGCGAGCGTCGACAACGGCCGCTTCGTGATCACCCCTGACGCTGTCACCGTGGTCTCGGCCGCCGGTGTCACCGTCGGCGAGGTCCCGCTGAAGCTGAACACCGTCGACGGCAACGCCATCGCGATCGCCTCCGTGGTCTCCGCCGACGGCAAGACCGTGCAGATGGCGCCGCAGCTGTCGACCGACACCAGCACCGAGCTGAAGGACATCGCCACCAACCCCGAGGCCGGCAACCACGACCCCGTCCAGAACGGTGCGGCCGCCGGTGCCACCATCGGCGCGCTGGCCGCGGCGATCATGTGCGTGCCCGCGCTGGCCGCGTTCATCATCGGCTACGTCTTCTGCGCCATCCCGTCGGTGATCTCCACCGCGCTGACCGGTGCCGTGATCGGTGCCGTCATCGGCCTGGTGATCCCGGAGTCGGTGCCGCAGGTGCTGCCCTGATCTCCGTGGGCGGCTGATCAATAGCTCCGCGATAGCCCCGTCCTCGCGCATCGGCGCGGCGGCGGGGCTATCGCGCGTCTAGGGCGCGTCGCGGATCGGCAGTTCGACGACCAGGCGAGCGCCACCGAGCGGACTGTCCTCGAAATAGGCGCGCCCGCCGTGCAACTGGGCCTGCTGGGCCACCAGGGCAAGGCCGAGGCCGGAACCGCCCTTGCTGGCATTGGTGCCGCGGGCGAACCGGGCGAAGACGGCGTCGCGCTCGGCGGGTGGCACGCCGGTGCCGTTGTCGTCGACGGCGATGACGATGCGCTCGCCGGGCGCGCGATGCGCCGAGACGACGGCGTGCGTTGCCCCACCGTGTTTGACCGAGTTGGTCAGCGCGTTGTCGATGGCGAGGCGCAGCCCGGCGGGCAGCCCGCGGGTCACGAGTTCGGCGTCGGTATCGATCCGGACCGAGAGACCGGGGTTGTGCCGCATGGCGTCGTGGGCGGCCTGATCGCACAGGTCGGCCACATCGGTGGGGATGTGGTCGGCCTCGGCGGTGAGGTCGCCGCGGGCCAGGCGTTCCAGCGCGGTGAGGGTGGTCTCGATCCTGGTCTCGTTGCGGGCGAGGTCGTCGAGGATCTCGCGGCGCTGCTCGTCGGTGAGATCGAGGGTGCGCAGGACCTCGAGGTCGGTGCGGATCGCGGTGAGCGGGGTGCGCAGCTCGTGCGCGGAGACGGCGGCGAAATCGCGCGCGGTCTCCAGCGCGGCGGCGGTCTCGGCCTGCGCCTCGTCGACGCGGGCCAGCATGGTGTTCACCGCGTCGGCCAGCTTCACCGCCTCGTCGACCCCGGACCCGTCGACCGGCTGGGCGGCGTGGTCCGGGTCGCCGAACGAACTGCGCGCCGAGACCTGCTTGGTCAGCTTCACGATCGGCCCGACCGCGCGCCCGGCCAGCAGCCAGCCCAGTGCCGCGGCCGCCGCCACCGCGATCGCGGCGCCCGCGAGCACCCAGCGCTGCTGATCGGCGGTAGCCTTGGCGGCCTCGGTGGTCGGGATGGCCAGCGAGACGGTGCGACCGGCGGGCTGGTTCTCGGTGGTGGTGAGTACCCGATAGGGCTGGTCGTTGACCTCGACGGTCTGCGAGCCCGGCGGCAGATCGGGCAGCTGGGTGGAGCTGGACGCGGTCACCTGGCCGTTGTCACGCACGGTGAGCGCCATGGTGGTCTGCAGCCCGGTCAGGTTGACGAAGCCGGTGGCCAGCACCGGCTCGATCAGCACGATCCGCGAGGCGATCTCGAGCTGCTGGTCGGTCTGGGTCACATTGTTGCGTTCGATCGCTTGGAAACCCACGAAAGCGGCGATCGAGACGATGACGACGGCACCCGCCGCGGCCGCTCCCGCGACCCTGGTTCGCAGCGAAAACGATTGTCTCCGACGGCGTTTCGGCGGGGCCTCGATCATTTCGGTTCCCGGAGCACGAACCCTACGCCGCGAATCGTGTGCAAAATCCTTGGCGTGTCATCTATTTCGAGTTTGCGTCGCAAGTATCCGACGAACACGTCGACGACATTCGTATCGGCTATGAAATCGTAACCCCACACCAATTCCAGCAGCCGTTCGCGCGTCAACACCACACCCGCATTCCTGGCCAGGGTGGACAACAATTCGAATTCCCGTTTGGTGAGCTCGATTTCCTTGCCGCGCAGCAGCGCGCGGTATCCCGCCACGTCGAGCTGCAGCGGGCCCACGGTGATCGCGCCGGGCGCGACCGGCTCCGGGGTGTCGGTGCGGCGGCGCAGCAGCGCCCGGATCCGGGCCACCAGCTCGGCCAGCTCGAACGGTTTCACCAGGTAGTCGTCGGCGCCGGACTCCAGGCCCGCGATCCGGTCGTCGACCGAGGCGCGGGCGCTGAGCACGCAGACCGGCACGTCGTTGCCCATCGCCCGCAGGGCCGTCACCACGCCCGCGCCGTCGAGCACCGGCATGTTCATGTCGAGGACCACCGCGTCGGGCGCGTGCTCGGACACGGCGCGCAGGGCGGCCGCGCCGTCGCGCGCGACCAGCACCTGGAACCCGGACAGCCGCAGGCCACGTTCGACCGAGGCGAGGACGTCCTCGTCGTCGTCGACGACCAGGACAGTGGAGGCAGCACGATCGGTCACGCCGCAATCCTAGGGGCGGTGGCCGCCACCGGGCCCGATGGTCAGGCCGTCGGTGCCACCGGGTCGCCGTCGAGGTCGGGGGTCGGGGTGTCCTGCGCGGCCGGGGGCGGATTGCCCAGCGGGGGGTTGGCCAGGATGCGGTCGGCCAGCGCGGTGAGCACGGCCGGGTCCTCGATGGTGGCCGGGGTCTCCACGTGTTCACCGGCGGTGAGCTGGCGGATCGTCTTGCGCAGGATCTTGCCGGAACGGGTCTTGGGCAGGCCCGAGACGATGATCGCGCTGTGCAGGGTGGCGATGGCGCCGATCTGCTCGCGCACCCGCTCGGCGAGCTCGGTCCGCAGCTGTTCCGGATCGACCTCGACACCCTGCTTGAGCACCACGTACGCCAGCGGCAGGTGGCCCTTGAGCTCGTCGGGGACGCCGATCACGGCGCATTCGGCGATCGCGTCGTGCCCGGCGATGGCGGCCTCGATGCTGCCCGCCGAGAGCCGGTGCCCGGCCATGTTGATCACGTCGTCGCTGCGGCCCAGGACGTAGAGGTAGCCGTCTTCGTCGAAGTAGCCGGAGTCGCCGGTCAGGTAGTGGCCGGGGAAGGCCGACAGGTACGAGCGGATGAACCGCTCGCGGTCGCGCCACAGGCCGGTCAGCGCACCGGGCGGCAGCGGCAGCCCGATGACGATGTTGCCCTCGACGCCGGTCGGTACCGGATTGCCGTTCGCGTCGAGCACCCGCAGCCGGTAACCGGGCACCGGCACGCACGAGGAACCGGGCTTGACCGGGAGTTCCTGCAGGCCCAGCGGGTCGGCGCAGATCGGCCAGCCGGTCTCGGTCTGCCACCAGTGATCGACCACCGGGGTGTCGGGGTGCTCGGCGAGCAGGGTGTCGGAGGCCCATTCGAAGGTGGCCGGGTCCAGTCGCTCGCCCGCGCAGAACAGCGCCCGCAGCCGGGACAGGTCGTGGCGACGGGCGGTAGTGGCCTCGGGGTCGGCCCGCCGGATCGCGCGCAACGCCGTCGGCGCGGTGAACAGCACCCGCACGTCGTGCTCGTCGATGATCCGCCAGAAGACGCCAGCGTCGGGGGTGCCGACCGGTTTGCCCTCGTAGAGCACGGTCGTCGCGCCGACCAGCAGCGGCGCGTAGACGATGTAGGAGTGGCCGACGACCCAGCCGACATCGGAGGCCGCCCAGAACACCTGACCTGGGCCGACGTCGTAGATATTGCGCATCGACCAGGCCAGCGCGACCGCGTGCCCGCCGTTGTCGCGGACCACGCCCTTGGGTTTGCCGGTGGTTCCCGAGGTGTAGAGGATGTAGAGCGGATCGGTCGCGGCGACCGAGACCGGCTCGGCCGGGGTCACGTCGGCGACGGTGGCGGCCCAGTCGACCCAGCGGGCCGCGACGGTCTGCTCCGAGGACGGCAGCACGTCGGTGGCTGGCAGCGCGGCCGGGAACTCGATGGTCGGGAACTCGGGGCGCTGCTTGACGATCACCGTGCGCACCGACGCCGTCTGCGCCAGGTCGAGGGCCTGCAGCACGATCGGCGGGTATTCGATGCGGCGGTTGGGCTCGAGCCCGCCCGAGGCGGTGACCACCAGGACCGGTTCGGCGTCGTCGATGCGGGCGGCCAGTTCGGGCGCGGCGAAGCCGCCGAACACCACCGAGTGCACCGCGCCGATGCGCGCGCAGGCCAGCATCGCGATCACGGCCTCGGGGATCATCGGCAGGTAGATCACGACCCGGTCACCGGCGACGACGCCGAGATCACGCATGGCTCCGGCGAATCGGGCGACCTCGTCGAGCAGTTCCGCGTAGGTGTAGACGGTGGTGGTGTCCGTCATAGCGGAGACATATATGAGGGCGGCCTGATCGGCGTGCCCACCCTCGGCGACGGTGCCAGCCCTGACGTGCCGGTCCAGAGCGTTGACGCAGGTATTGAGCCGGGCGTCGGGGAACCAGCGGGCCGCGCGCTTGTCGGCGGCGTCGACGATCTGCTGCGGGGCCACGTCCCACTCGATGGCCTGAGCTGCGGCGGACCAGAAGTCGGCGGGGTCGACCAGACTGGTCTGATAGACCGGTCGGTACTCGTGTTCCACGTCCAAGCCCGTGACTCCCTAGCCTCGCTTCGATGCCCGCTCGATAGATCCTGATGATTGTGGCAGACTTCACGCGACACCCGAGGGGGTGCCGCGACCTTTGGTTTTGCCTGGAACGGGCAGGTCATCGCGCGGACCTCTACCGGGAGTCAGCCAAGAAGTTATTGATCCGTTAGAATCTGATGTCACTTATTCGGGCAGTCGTAGACGCAATTTCTCGGCCAGCCGCAGTTCTCGGCCAGCTAGCCTGGCGAGCCACCATTGCGCCTGTGGAGGTTCGCTGATGGCGCTTGGTAGAGGCCAGTTTGGAAAGTGAGTGGGAGATGCGTGACGCCGCTAGGTCCGGCAGCAAGCGCTGGGCGCTCGGCAACTGGGACCTGCGTTGGAAGGTTACGGCCGTACTGGCCGTGCCGCTCGCGGTCGCGGTCGGGCTCGGCGTGTCGAGAATTACCTCGGAGTTCTCGGAGGCCAACCGACTGTCGAGCATCAATGAGCAGATCGACACGATTCCGTCGGTCACCTCGCTGAGTGCGAGCACCGCGAAGGTGGCGGGCAGCCAGTTGGTGCCAGCTGGCCCCGGGGTCACGATGGTCACCGACAAGGACCTCACCGAACTCGACGCCGCCATCGCGGCGGCCGAGGGCTCGATCGGCAGGTTGACCGATCTGCCGAAGGCGCACGCCGCGCTCGAGCGGATGATCGCGCAGGCCAAGACGGTGCGCGGGCAGGGCAAGGCGATGACGACCTCGGCCGAGCCCGCGCTCGCCTCGGTCGAGCAGATGCGTAAGGAAAGCGTCGACATCGTCGAGACGACCGTCGCGCAGGTGAGCGACCCGGTCATGGACACGGCGAAGCTGCGCCTGGTCGACTCGCTCAACACCCGGTCACTGCTCGTCGACGAACTCGCCGGTCTCTCGGAGATGCTGCGCGGTATGCCGACGGGAGCGCAGAACTTCCTCACCGGCGTCAGCACCGAGAACCACCTGCTCGAAGTGCTCGCCAACCGCTTCCCGGCCGGTGACCGGGTCGTCGCCGACCTGAAGGCGCAGGCCGACACCCGCAAGAACCTGATCAGCGGGCCCGAGGTGCAGGCGGGCAAGCTGCCCGTCGGCGACCTGCGTACCTCGCTGTACACCAGCCTCGTCGGCTACGAGGGCGTGGTCAACGAGGCCACCAAGGCGATCGAGTCCTCGATGGACGAGCTCGCCGCCGCCGCGGCGACCGGCGCGTGGACCTACACCGGCGTCGTCATCGCGACGATCCTCGCCGCGCTCCTGCTCGCCGTGTTCGTCGCCCGCTCGATGATCGTGCCGCTGCACCGCCTGCGCCTGGCCGCGCTGCGCGTCGCCGAATCCGATCTGCCGCACGAGGTCGCCCAGCTCCGTAACGGTGCCGCGCCCGAGGACGTGCCGCTCGAGCCGATGCCGGTGCGCTCGGACGAGGAGATCGGCCAGCTGGCCCGCGCCGTCGACGACATCCACGGTCAGGCGCTGCGCCTGGCGAGTGATCAGGCGCAGATGCGTTCGCAGGTCAACGACATGTTCGAGACCCTGGCCCGGCGCTCCAAGTCGCTCGTCGACCATCAGCTCACCCTCATCGAGGCGATGGAGTACGACGAGAAGGACCCGCGCCTGCTCGAGAACCTCTTCCGGCTCGACCACCTCGCGGCGCGCATGCGCCGTAACGGTGACAACCTGCTCATCCTCGCCGGCACCAAGCAGCGACGGACCAAGTCGGCCCCGGTCGAGATCGCCGACGTGCTGCGTGCCGCGATCTCCGAGGTCGAGGACTACGAGCGGGTCAAGCTCGGCGCCACCCCGCGTGGCTCGCTGGTCGAACCGGCCGCCTCCGATATGGCGCACCTGTTCGCCGAGCTGCTCGACAACGCGCTGCGGGCCTCCCCACCGGAGACCGACGTCAAGTTCACCTTCGCCCAGGCCCACGACCAGGGTCTGCTGATCGAGGTGGCCGACCGCGGTATCGGTATGCCGCCCCAGGAGATGTCGGAGATCAACCGCAGGCTCGAGCAGACCGCCGAGCCCGGTCCCGACACCGCCCGCCACATGGGTCTGTTCGTGGTCGGCAGGCTCGCGGAGCGGCACGGCCTGACCGTGCGCCTGCGGCCGACCTTCGACACCGCGCGCGATCCGGGCGTCACCGTCACCGTGCACGTGCCGGTCGGCTTGATCGTCTCCGGTGCCGGTGGCCCGGTGATCCCGCCGCAGCAGGCACCGCAGCAGGCGCCGCAGCAGCAGCGCCCGGCCCCGCAGAACCAGCCGAGCACGATGCAGACCCGCGCGATCACCCGGACTCCGGGCGGCAACGTGATGGTCACCGTCGATCCCGGCGTCAGCAGCGGGCCGATCCCGGCCGGTCAGGGTGGGCTGCCGCAGCGACAGCCGGGTAACTCGATGGCCCAGGGGCTCCAGCAGGACGCCGCCGAGCAGTCCTCGCCGACCCTGCGTCCGCCCGCGCCCGGTCAGGGCAATGTGCCGCAGCGCGGCAAGCTGGCCGCGGCCAACCTGCCCAAGCGCAACCTCGCTGCCGGTGGACCGGGTGGACCCGGTGGACCGCAGCGTCCGCAGGGTGCGCCGTCCGCGCCGGGTCAGCCGGGCGACGCCACACCCGCCGGTGCGCCGCAGTCGCTGGCCGGTGGTCTGCCGCAGCGCTCGCCGGGTGCCAACGGCGCTCCGGCGCGTGATCAGGCACAGCCGCCGCGCGACACCGCGCCGCCCAAGCGCGACACCACCGCCGGTGGCCTGCCGCAGCGCTCGCCGGGCGCCAACGGCGCGCCGCCGCGCGACCCGTCCGCCGGGCTGCCGCAGCGTCCCGCCAACGGCCTGCCCCAGCGGGACCAGACCGGTGGCCTACCCCAGCGCGATCCGTCCAACGGTCTCCCGCAGCGCGATCAGACCGGTGGTCTGCCCCAGCGTGACCCCGCGGGCAACGGTGCGCCGCAGCGTGATTCCGGTCCGGTGTCGCGTGATCCGTCGACCGGGCTGCCGCAGCGCTCCCCGTCCAACGGGCTGCCGCAGCGGGACCAGACCGGCGGACTACCGCAGCGTGACCCGGCTCCGCGCCTGCCGGGCCGCGAGCAGACCGGTGGTCTCCCGCAGCGTGATCCGTCCAACGGCCTGCCCCAGCGTGAGCAGACCGGTGGTCTCCCGCAGCGCGATCCGTCCAACGGTCTCCCGCAGCGTGAGCAGACCGGTGGCCTGCCCCAGCGCGATCCGTCCAACGGCCTGCCCCAGCGTGAGCAGACCGGTGGTCTCCCGCAGCGCGACCCGGCCACCGGCCTGCCGCAGCGCGGCGCCCAGCCGGGTGGTCTGCCGCAGCGTGATCCGGCCGGTCAGCAGCCGCGTCCGGCCAACGGCCTGCCGCAGCGTGGCGCGCCGGGTACCCCTGCGCCGCAGCGCGATTCCGGCGAGAACGGGCTCCCGCAGCGGGCTCCCGCGGCCGGTCTGCCGCAGCGGGAGGCGCCCAACGGCCTGCCGCAGCGTCCGGCTGCGCCGATTGGGCTGCCCCAGCGCGATCCCGGCGCTACTGTGGTACCGCAGGCGAACGCCGGGCCCGGAGTGGCTCTGCCGCAACGGGATCGGGATCCTGCGGGGCCGGAGAACGCTGCGTCGGCAGGGCGCGATCCGGGTCGGCACAGTTTCCGGTCGAATCCGGCCAAGGCTGCGTCGTTCTTCCAGACCAGGTTGCAGCCGGCACCGGAAGGTGATTCCGTCATGGGCGGAACGCCGATCTTCGCGGAGATGATGTCGGCGTGGCTCACGGATGAGAATTCCGACCGGTCCCAGGTGGCCGCTGCCTTCGAATCACCGGGTGACGAAGGATGGCAGGCCGCTCGACGGGCCAGCGAGGCTCAGCCCGAGGTCCGTACCGCTGCGGGCTTGCCTCAGCGCAACCCGGGCGGCAGGCTCGTGCCTGGCGGTGTGACCGGTAAGGCCGACACCAACCCGCAACGTGATCCCGAAACGATCAGGTCCAGCTTGAGTCGTCACCAGCAGGGCGTCCGGGATGGCCGCGCAATGAAGGCAATGAACCTAACCGGAGATAAAGGAGACCGATGAACCCCGATCTAGGTGGTACGAACCGTCAGCTGGATTGGCTGGTTTCGAACTTCGCCAACGAGGTTCCTGGCGTAGCCCATGCCGTCCTGGTCTCGGCTGACGGCCTGCTGATGGCCGCGAGTGCCCAGCTCCCGGTCGACCGCGCGGAGCAGCTCTCCGCCGTCACCGCTGGACTGGCAAGCCTTTCCGTCGGCGTGTCCAATCTGTTCGAAGGCGGTACGGTACTGCAGTCCGTCGTCGAGATGGAGCACGGTTACCTACTGCTCATGGCAGTCGGCGACGGCTCGTATCTCGCAGTCCTGACCAACACCTCGTGTGACATCGGTCAGGTGGGCTACGAAATGGCCTTGTTGGTCGAGCGTGTGGGTCAGACCGTCCAGGCCACGCCACGCGTCAAGATGGGTTCCTGATGGTGGGATGGACATAGACGATCACCGCATGGGGAGCGCCGAGCCCAGCCTCGTCCGCCCGTACTCATTGACTGCCGGCCGCACCAGGCCGGCGGTCGAGTTGGCGTTGGAGGCACTCGTTGCATCGCATCCGGTCGCCATGGAGCGGCAGTTCGAACTGAACAACCTCGAAACGTCCATCGTGGAGTTGTGCAGGCAATCGCCGTCCGTTGCCGAGATAGCTGCCCAATTGGGTATCCCGATCGGTGTAGCGCGGGTACTCGTGGCCGACCTCATCGAGGCCGGTCATGTCCGGGTCTCGGCGACTTTGAAAGACGATTCCAGCGACGATGAACGTCGCGAGCTGATCGAAAGGGTTCTCAGTGGACTCCGGCGTATTTGATTCGACGGCGCAGGTCGACACCCGCACGAGCAAGCCGACTTCGGCGAAGATCGTTGTCGCCGGTGGCTTCGGTGTCGGTAAGACCACGTTGGTCGGTGCGGTGTCGGAGATCGTTCCGCTGCGCACCGAGGCGCTGGTCACCAATGCCAGTACCGGAATCGACAACCTGACCGGCATTCCGATGAAGTCGACCACCACGGTGGCGATGGACTTCGGCCGGATCAGCCTCGCCGACGACCTGGTCCTGTATCTGTTCGGCACGCCCGGCCAGTACCGGTTCTGGTTCATGTGGGACGACCTCATCCGCGGCGCCATCGGCGCCGTGGTGCTGGTCGACACCCGCAGGCTGGAAGACAGCTTCGCCGCTGTCGACTACTTCGAGGCTCGCGGTCTACCGTTCCTGGTGGCGCTCAACGAGTTCGACGACGCACCGAAGTACCCGCTCGAGGACATCCGCCAGGCCCTGGCCGTCCCCGCCGACGTGCCGATCATGTCGATCGACGCCCGCCGCCGGGAACCCGCCAAGCAGGCCCTGGTCTCCTTGACCGAGTACGCCCTGCGCAAGGTCATGCAGGGCTACTGAGCCGAGTCCGGGGCTGCCGCGATGAAGGCAGCAGCCCCGCTTCGCCCCTCAGCCCCCCGCAGCCCCGATCCGCTCCGCCAGCCCACACAGCGGATCGATCAACTGCTCGGCAGCATTCGGTAGTCGCGCATAACCGAAACCCTCGACGAACCGCCCCGCGTACCCCGTACCCAGGCGGCGATCGAGCGTGAGCAGCGCGTGCACCGCCGGCGTCCGGCTCGGACATATCGCAGATGCGCACTGGCGGGTCGAGGCTGGGGTAGTGGTCGCCGCGCTCGAGCGCGCAGGGCCGCTGCACTGTTGTGACCTCGCCGATGGTGGATCCCGCTAGGCTCGGCGCGTGCGTACGTCGGCGTTCGACCTGATCGGGCAGTTGCTCGATACCGATTCGTTTCTGGGCTGGGATCGGCCGCCGGTCGAGCCCGTGGTCTCGCCTAAGTACCGGCAGGAGCTCGTTGCGGCGGAGCGGCGGGCGGGTACCGACGAGTCGGTGGTGACGGGGGAGGGGTTGTTGCGCGGGCGGCGGGTGGCCGTGATCGCCTGTGAGTTCGCGTTCTTGGCCGGGTCGGTGGGGGTGGCGGCGGCCGAGCGGATCGTGTCGGCGGTGGAGCGGGCGACCGAGCTGGAATTGCCGCTGATCGCGTCGCCGACCTCGGGCGGGACCAGGATGCAGGAGGGCACAGTCGCTTTCGTGCAGATGGTGAAGATCGCGGGGGCGGTCGCGGTGCACAAGGCGGCGGGGCATCCCTACCTCGTGTACCTGCGCGATCCAACGATGGGCGGGGTGTTCGCGTCGTGGGGATCGCTGGGCCACATCACCTTCGCCGCGCCCGGCGCGCTGATCGGCTTCCTCGGGCCGCGTGTGTACGAAGCGCTGTACGGCAAGCCCTTTCCGCCCGGCGTGCAGACGGCGGAGAACCTGTACCGCAACGGCGTGATCGACGGAGTGGTGACCGTCGAGGTGTTCCGCCGGATCGCCCACCGGGCCCTCAGCGTCGCGAGCGGCGTCGTGCTGCCGATGGCGGCCGAACCGGGATGGGCCGCGCCGGTGCGCAGTCCGGCCGCGGCCGCCGATTCCGCGTCGACCGCCTGGGACTCGGTGCTGAGCACCCGCCGCCCCGGCCGCCCCGGTCTCCGCGACCTGCTCCGCCATGTGACCCAACGGGTTCCGCTCAGCGGCACCGGCCAGGGCGAGTCCGATCGCACCGTGGTGCTGGCACTGGCCCGCTTCGGCGGACAGCCCTGTGTCGTCTTCGGCCACGACCGCTCCGGCCAGCAGGGCGAGCACACGATGGGCCCCGCCGCCCTGCGCGAGGCCCGCCGGGCGATGGCGCTGGCCCGTGAGCTGCGCCTGCCGCTCGTCCTGGTGATCGACACCGTCGGCGCGGCGCTGTCGAAGGAGGCCGAAGAACGCGGCCTTGCTCCCGAAATCGCCCGCTGCCTGGCCGATCTCGTCACCCTCGACACCCCGACCGTCTCCATCCTGCTCGGCCAGGGCACCGGCGGCGGCGCGCTGGCCCTGCTCCCGGCCGACCGCGTGCTGGCCGCCGGCCACGGGTGGCTGGCCCCGCTGCCGCCGGAGGGCGCGAGCGCCATCGTCTTCCGTGACACCGCGCACGCGGCGGAACTCGCTGCGGCCCAAGGCATCCGGGCGATCGACTTGCACGCCGACGGCGTCGTCGACCGCATCGTCGACGAACACCCCGACGCCGCCGACGAACCCGTCGCCTTCGCCCGCCGCATGGTGCTCGCGGTCACCGAGGAACTGGCCGCCCTGCGCGCCACGCCGACGGCGGAACTGCGCGTCCTGCGGCAGGCGCGCTACCGGCGAATCGGCCTTCCCGGGGTCGTTCCCTGACCGGCGCCCCGCTTCCTACCCGGTCCGGAACCGGGGGAAACACGCGAGGGCGCGTCGTTGACGGTACGGCGAAGCACTTCTACCGTCGGATGGGTGACCTTCCGTAGCGCTAACAGCCCTGTTCCCACCATCGTGCTCAATGACGGGAACGTCATTCCGCAGCTCGGCTTCGGTGTGTTCCAGGTGCCGGAGGACGACGTCACCCCGGTGGTGGCCGCCGCGCTGGACGTCGGCTACCGCAGCATCGACACGGCCGCGATCTACGGCAACGAGGAGGGCGTCGGCCGCGCCATCCGAGCCTCGGGCATCCCTCGCGACGAGATCTACGTGACCACCAAGCTCTGGAACGCCGAGCAGGGTTACGACAGCACGCTGCGCGCCTTCGATGCCAGCATGCAGCGCCTCGGCCTGGACTATCTCGACCTGTACCTGATCCACTGGCCGGTGCCATCGGCCGGTCGCTACGTCGATACCTTCCGCGCCTTCCAGGCGCTCAAGGCGCAGGGCCGGATCGGCTCGATCGGCGTCTCCAACTTCCGGGTGATCGACCTGGAGACCGTGATCGCCGAGACCGGCGAGACCCCGGCGGTCAACCAGATCGAACTGCATCCCACCCTCGCGCAGCGCGAACTGCGCCAGTACGACGCCAACCACGCCATCGCCACCGAGGCGTGGAGCCCGCTGGGGCAGGGCACGCTGCTGGACAACCCCACCGTGGTCACCATCGCCAAGGAACTCGACCGCACGCCCGCGCAGGTGATCATCCGCTGGCACCTGCAGCTGGGCAATATCGTCATCCCGAAGTCGGTCACCCCGTCGCGCATCGCCGAGAACTTCGACGTGTTCTCCTTCGAACTGGACGCGCAGGCGATGGAGGCGATCAACCGGCTGGACACGGGCACCCGCGTCGGCCCCGATCCGGGCACGTTCAGCGCCGGGCTGGCGTGATCCCCAGGTAGCCGGTCAGTTCGGCGGCCGCGGCCCGGCCCGCCCGGTTGGCGCCGATGGTGCTGGCCGACGGTCCGTAGCCGATCAGGTGCACGCGCGGGTCGACCGCCACCTGGGTGGCCAGCCTGCCGGTCATCGTGATGCCGCCACCGGGCCCGCGCAGCCGCAGCGGCGCCAGGTGATCGAGCGCGCTGCGGAAGCCGGTCGCCCACAGGATGACGTCGGCGGCTTGGAACCGTCCGTCGGCCCAGCGCACCCCGGTCGGTTCGATCCGCTCGAACATTGGCTGCCGGACCAGTACACCGCGGTCGCGCGCGGCGCGCAGGCGCTCGTCGAGCGGCAGGCCGGTCACCGAGACCACCGACCCGGGCGGCAACCCGCGGCGCACCCGGTCCTCGACGATCGCGACGGCCGCGCGCCCGTCGTCCTCGCGGAACGGCAGCGAGCGGAACACCGGCTCGCTGCGGGTGACCCATGTGGTGGACGTCACCTGGGAGATCTCGTCGAGCAATTGCACCGCCGAGATGCCGCCCCCGACGATGACCACGTGTTTGCCCGCGAACTCGGCGGCGGTGCGGTAGTCGCGGGTGTGCAGTTGCCGTCCGGCGAAGCTGTCCGCGCCGGGGTAGACCGGGATGAACGGGTGCTCCCAGGTGCCGGTGCCGTTGATCAATCCGCGGGTGCGCAGCGTCCCCGCGCCCTCGGTCTCCACGTGCAGCACCTCGCCGCGACCGGCGCAGGACTGGCCGTCGGCGGTCCGGTCGCACACCACGTTCACCGTCACCTGCCGGCGAACCCGCAGGTCGAAGCGCTTCTCGTAGAGCTCGTAGTAGTGCGGCACCGCGCTGGCCGCCGGCGCCGACTCCGAGCCGGGCGGCAGCGTCTCGGCGAAAGACATCCCCGGCAGATCGTGCACCCGGTTGACGGTGGTCAGCGTGAGGGAGGGCCACCGGAACTGCCAGGCGCCGCCGGGGCCGGGGGCGTGGTCGACGATGAGGAAGTCGCGTTCGGGGACCAACCCGAGGCGGCGCAGGTGGTAACCGGCGGAGAGTCCGGACTGGCCCGCACCGATCACCAGGATGTCGAAGTCGGTCGCCACAGCCGCCGATGCTATCGCCTTACCGGGCGCCGACGGCCGCCTGTGGCAGAGTTAGGGCAACGATGGTGTCGGTACTTCTGGGGAGGACGCATGCTCGGCGTGACTCGCGATGGTGACGTGATCACCATCGAAATGCAGCGCGAGGAACGGCGCAACGCGCTCAGCGAGGAACTGGTCGGTCTGCTGCGCGACGCGATGCTCGACGCGGTGGCGCAGGGCGCGCGGGCGATCGTGCTGACCGGCCGTGGGCCGATCTTCAGCGCGGGTGCCGATCTGTCGGGCGTGTACTCCGAGTCGTTCCTCGGCGGCCTGCTCGACATGCTGCACACCATCGAATCCCTCCCGGTGCCGGTGATCTCGGCGATCAACGGCGGTGCGCTCGGCGCGGGCGTGCAGCTGGCGATCGCCTCGGACCTGCGGGTGATCGAGCCGGACGCGTTCATCGCGGTGCCCGCCGCCAAGCTGGGCATCTCGGTCGACCGCTGGACGGTCTCGCGGCTGGTCTCGCTGATCGGCGGCGGTCCGGCGCGCACCATCCTGCTCGCGGCCGACCCGGTCTCGGCCGCCGACGCCTACACCTTCGGCTTCGCCAACAAGCTCGGCACCCTCGCCGACGCGCAGGACTGGGCGAAGTCCATCGCCGCGCTCGCGCCACTGTCGCTGCAGGCGATGAAACTGATGCTCAACGACGACGGCACCCGCGATCCGGCCAGCGCCCAGCAGCGGGCCGCGCTGGAAGCCGCCTGGTCAAGCAACGACGCGAAGGAGGGCCGATTGGCTCGGCAGGAGAAGCGCCCGGCGAAGTTCGTGGGCCGCTGATGCGGGTCGCACGCGTTGCGGGGTCGGTGGCGAGCACGCTCGGGCTCGCCTGGGTAGCGCGTGCGGTGTGGGGACTGCCCACCGCGCTCGGCGCGGGCCCCGCGGACATCGAACCGACCGCACTGGGCAAGTCGTCGTATCGGGACGGCCGGTTCCACAACACCGAACCGAGCAGCATGATGGCCGCGGGCGCGGCACCGTCGCTGCTGTGGTCCGGGCTGACCAAGGGCCGGGTGGGCAGGCCGTCGCGTCCGGTGCCACTGGAGACGCCCGCACCGCCCGCCGAGGCTGCCGACCTGGCGGTGACCTGGTACGGGCACGCGAGCGCGCTGATCGAGCTCGACGGCTACCGCGTGCTGGCCGACCCGGTGTGGAGCGAGCGGGTCTCGCCGTCGCCGGTGATCGGCCCGGCCCGGCTGCACCCGGTGCCCGGCGAACTGACGGAGCTGCCCGCCGTCGACGCGGTGATCATCTCCCACGATCACTACGACCACCTGGACAAGGCCACCGTCGACGCCCTGGTCCGCGAACAGCTCGCGCCGTTCGTCGTGCCCACTGGCATCGGCGCCCACCTGCGCCACTGGGGTGTGCCCGAGTACCGGATCATCGAGCTCGACTGGGGTGGCTCGGTCTCGCTCGGCCGCGACGAGAACGACCGCGGCCTCACCATCACCTGTGCCGAGGCCAGGCACTTCTCCGGTCGCGGCCTGGTCCGCAACACCACGCTGTGGGCGTCGTGGGCGCTGGCCGGACCCACCAAGCGGGTCTATTTCGGCGGTGACACCGGCTACACCAAGGCCTTCGCCCAGGCGGGCGCCGTCCTCGGCCCGTTCGACCTGACGCTGCTGCCGATCGGCGCCTACGACGAGCGCTGGACCGACGTGCACATGAATCCCGAGGAGGCGGTGCGCGCGCACGCCGACCTGTGCCTCGGCGACCCCGGGTACGGGCTGCTGGTCCCGATCCACTGGGCCACCTTCAACCTCGCCTTCCACGGATGGTCCGAGCCGGTGCATCGATTGGTGTCCGCGGCGGCCGCGGCGGGTACCTCCACAGTGGTGCCCAAGCCGGGCCAGCGGGTGGTTCCGAATGACCTCCCACCGCGGGTTTCGTGGTGGGAGGATGTGGAGTGACACCTTCTTACGGGAAAGGAACATCGGCAGATGAGTCTCGTGGATACCTTGAAGGGCTTGCTCGGTAAGGGCAAGGAAGCGGCTGCGCAGAACGCCGACAAGATCAACGAAGCGGTCGACAAGGCCGGCAGCTTCATCGATGACAAGACCGGCGGCAAATACAGCGACAAGATCGAGAAGGGCAAGGACGCGGCGAAGAAGGTCGTTCCGCCGCAGGCCGACCCCGGAAGCACCGCAGGCGGCGCCGCCCCGACCGATCCGGGACCGCAGGCCTGATTCGGTGCGCGGGGGCCGCAGGCCGTCGGTCCCCGCCGCCGAACCGCGTCGATGGTCCGCCGGGAGTTCCGGGGTCCGCCGGGAGAACCGGCGATCGAGGTTGAGCTCAGCAACCTCGACAAGGAGCTGTACCCGGCGACCGGGACGACCAAAGGCGAGGTGATCGCCTACTATTCGGCGATCGCCGAGGCGATGTTGCCCCATCTCGCGGGGCGGCCGGTCACCAGGAAGCGGTGGCCCAACGGGGTGGACCACCCCGATTTCTTCGAGAAGAATCTGCCGGAGCACGCACCCGCCTGGATCCAGCGCCGGGTGATCGAGCATTCCAGCCGCACGGTGACCTACCCGCTGATCGACTCCGAAGCGGGACTGGCCTGGCTCGGCCAGCAGGCGGCCCTGGAAGTCCATGTGCCGCAATGGCGTTTCGACGGTGACCAGCGCGGCCCGGCGACCAGGATCGTGTTCGACCTCGATCCCGGTCCCGGTGCGGGCCTGGCCGAATGCGCGCGGGTGGCGCTCGCCGTGCGCGACCTGGTCGCCGAGATCGGGATGCGCGCGTTCCCGGTGACCAGCGGCAGCAAGGGAATTCACGTCTACGTGCCGCTGGATCGGGTGGTGAGTTCGCGCGGCGCGTCCACCGTCGCCAAACAGGTCGCCGCCAATCTCGAACAGCTGCACCCGGATCTGGTCACCGCGACGATGGCGAAGTCGGCCCGCGCTGGCAAGGTCTTCCTGGACTGGAGCCAGAACAACGCGGCCAAGACCACCATCGCCCCGTACTCGCTGCGTGGCCGGGCCGAGCCCAATGCCGCGGCCCCGCGCGACTGGGCCGAGATCGAGGACGCGCAGTCGCTGCGCCAGTTGCGCTTCGACGAGGTTCTCGTGCGCTGGCAGCACGACGGCGACCTGCTGGCCGAGCTCGATCCGCCGCTGCCAAGCGGACCCGACGCGCTCACCAAGTACCGCAGCATGCGCGATCCCGACCGCACGCCCGAGCCGGTGCCCGCCGCGCCGCCGGAGCCGGGGCCGGGTGATCGCTTCGTCGTCCAGGAGCACCACGCGCGCCGGCTGCACTGGGACGTCCGGCTCGAACGCGACGGCGTGCTCGCGTCGTGGGCGGTGCCCAAGGGCCCGCCGACCGAACCGCGACACAATCGGCTCGCCGTGCGCACCGAGGACCATCCCCTCGAATACCTCGACTTCCACGGCACCATCCCCAAGGGCGAGTACGGCGCGGGCGAGATGACGATCTGGGACACGGGCACCTACCGCACCGAGAAATGGCGCGACGACGAGGTGATCGTGGAACTGGACGGCGGCCGCCTGCACGGCCGCTACGCCTTCATCCGCACCAACGGCGACCAGTGGCTGATGCACTTCATGCGCGACCAGAACCCACGAGAACCGGTGGGGGACACCGGCCCCGGGGACTTTCCGCGCGGCCTGTCGCCGATGCTCGCCACGGCGGGCGAGGTGGACGGGCTCGGCGCGGGGGACTGGGCCTTCGAGACCAAGTGGGACGGCTTCCGGGTGATCGTCGAGATCGACGACGGCATCGTCACCGTCCGCAGCCGCGCGGGCAACACCGTCACCGCCCGCTACCCCCGGCTGGCCGCGCTGGGCGGCGAGCTGGCCGGGCACCACGTGGTGCTCGACGGCGAGGCCGTGGTCCTCGACGCGAACGGGCTCTCGGATATCTCGGCGCTGCAAGCGGATTCGGCGCTCGCGGTGTTCGTCGCCTTCGACGTGCTCTACCTCGACGGCACCTCGCTGCTGCGTAAGAAGTACAGCGACCGGCGCGCGGTGCTCGAGGCCCTTGGCAAGCTGGCGCCGTCGATGAACGTCTCCCCGCTGCTGGCGGGGTCGGGGGCCGAGGCCATGGCGGTCAGCCGGGAGCAGGGGCAGGAGGGGGTCGTCGCCAAGCGGGTCGACTCGATGTATCAGCCGGGCAAGCGCACCCAGACCTGGCTCAAGCAGCGCAACTGGCGCAGCAGGGAGGTCGTCGTCGGCGGGTGGCGGCGCAGCGACAAGCGCGAGTTCAAATCGCTGCTGCTCGGTATCCCGCACGAGAACGGGCTGGTCTACATCGGCCGTGTCGGTACCGGTTTCGGCGTCGAGCAGTCCCGGCGGATCGCGGCGGAACTGCGGCGGCTGCACCGCGCGAGCTCGCCGTTCGTCAACGAGATGACCGCCGAGGAGCGCCACGACGCGCAGTGGGTCACCCCCGAACTCACCGGCACCGTCCGTTTCCAGTCCTGGACCGACACCGGCAGGCTGTGGCATCCGGTGTGGGACGGCGTGACGAGTTCACCGAGCTGACCCTGCCGTGAAAGCTGTGGTGTTGCTAGGGTGATCGCGTTGGACCGGTTCGAATCAGCGAGGAGTGCACGGTGGATTTCAAGAACCTGGCGGGCAAGGCGATGGATCTGGCCGCCCAGCATGCGGACAAGGTCGACGGGGTCATCGAGAAGGCCGGTGACGTGGTCGACGAGAAGACCGGCGGGAAGTTCTCCGGTCAGGTCGATTCCGCCCAGGACGCGGCCAAGAAGGCCATCCGGGACTGAGATCTCGGCGGCCGGTGCCGCAGGGCTACCGGCCTCGTCACCTCGCGTCCGAGAAGCGATACCGCGCCGTCGGCGTTCCGTATCGCACCTCGGGCGCGAGATGACCGAAAACCGTGTGCCACAGGTTAGCCAGCGGGGTTCTTCATCAGGTCGGTGATCGTCGCGACGTCGGTGACCAGCGCGTTTCCCTGGAAGGCGAATTCGTCGTAGGCCCGCGCCATGGCTTCTTCGTCGCGGCCGCCGCAGGCGTCGCCGATCACCACCGGGACGAAGCCCAGGTCGGTGGAATGCGCCACGGTGGGCACGATGCCGATCTCGAGCGCGACGCCGGCGATGGCGTAGGCGCCGATCTTCAGATCGCGCAGGAGGGCGGCCAGGGGAGTGCCCTCGAAGGCCGACATCGTCATCTTGTCCAGGACCAGCTCGTCCTCGCGGGGCACCAGCTCCGGCACCAGTTCGAAGCCCGGGGTATCGCGCTGGAGGATGAACTGCACGTCATCGACGGATTCCGCGTGCTGCCAGCCCATCAGCAGGCGCATCGCGTAGACGCCGGAGAGGCGGCGCGGCGGGAAGAAGTGCCGCAGGAAGATCACCGGATAGCCCGCACTGCGGGCGGCCTCGACCACGCGCACCACCCGTTCGACGACCTCCTGGCCGTCGGGCAGCTGGCCGAGCACGCCGACCTGCATGTCGTAGACGATCAGCGCCATCCGGTCGGGCGCGCACAGATCGCCGAGGGTATCGGGAATGTCGAGTCCGTTGCCTTGTCGCACCGACGCCAGTGTAGGCGTCGATGCGACCGGCAATAGGGCTGTTGCGCAGACTATTTGGTCTGCTGCGCCCACTGCGTGGTGCCCGGCGGCGCCAGCAGGGTGTTGATCAGGTCGAAGCCCGCGACGGCCAGCGTGGGTCCGCCGACGACGAGGGTGCCGATGATCCCGCCGACGGTGGCGCCGGTGATGAAGCCGGGAATCGCGCCGACGCCGCCCGCGGCCGCGCCGATCACCAGGCCGATGACCGCGCCGACGGCCATGCCGACGAAGCTGCCGATGGCGGTGGCCAGGCCGAAGGTGGAGGCGAAGTTCGCCTGCGCCGCATAGTTTTCCGCGGGCGAGGCGACCGGGGTCAGGTTGGGCCTGGCCGCCGCGACGTCCTTGACCGCGGTCAGTTCGAGGACTCGGCTGTCCTCCCGAACCGTGTGCGGCAGCGGGTATTCGAGGCTGCCGTCACGGATCGAGAGCGGCAGCGAGACCAGGGTCGCGCCCGCTTCGTCACGGACGTGGACGGTGCCGCCGTCGATGGCGAAGGTGCCGTGGGTGAGGGTGGTGATGACTTTGTTGCCGACCAGGTCGGTGCGGTACTCGACGTCCGGGGTTACCGGATCCGCCCCTGCCACACCGGTGCCGACGAGCGCTACCGCGAGGACCGGAATGGCCGCGGCGGCGATCTTGCGGATGATCATGTGAACGTTCCCATCTGGTTCATCAGGTGACGTGCCCAAACGAAATGCGCCGTGATCATGGCTCCCCCGAGAAAGCTAGTGACGGCGCGTAAAGCGGTCCAGCTCGATGTCGAGATGAACCATAGCCTGCCCGAGGGTAGCTGGACAGTGAATTCAGGTTTTAAACATCAAATCTTTCATAGTTATTCGCTATCACGAACCGTGCTCGGTCACTACTCGATGATGTTGATCGCGCGCGCGACGATCGTGACGACGATGACCACGGAAATGGCGGATTGCGCCATCATCAGCACCTTGCACCACCGCGACAGCGGGAGCACGTCGGCCGGGGCGAAGGAGGCCGCGTTGGTGAAGGCCAGGTAGAGGTAGTCGAGGTACTCCGGCCGCCATTCCTTGCCGCCGAGCCGCTCGTCCTGCATCTGCGGAAACAAGAAGTCTGGTAGAGGTTTCCGGCCGTTGGCGCGCGCGGCCGGACCGCCCCGATCGAACTCCCAGTACAGCAGCGAGAAGGCGATGATGTTGGTCGCCCAGATCATCGCCCCGCTACCGAGCAGCGTCCCCGCCCCGCGGTTGTCCTCGCCCGTGAAGATGGTCTGCACGAGGCGCAGCGCCGACACCGTGGTCGCGAAGCTGATCAGGCCGGACAGCAGCAGGCTGAGCCGGCGGATCCAGGGTTCCTCGCGATCCATCCGGCTCGGGTTGGCGATCAGCAGCACCGCCATCACGCCGAGCTCGAGCATCGGCAGCAACCACACCGGGGCGGGCAGGAACTCGCTCGGCAGCAGCACCTGGACGACCACGATCGTCAGGATCGCCGCGGTGGCGGCCAAGCGGGATTCGCCCTCGGTGGGCTCGCGCCAGGCGGGTACCGCGCGCTCGCTGTGCGTCACGCCAGCCAGTATCGCCCGCCCCGCGCCCCGTGCGGCGCAGGACGCCCGGCCGGGTTCAGAGCGCGACGCTCAGCGCGATCGCGCCGACGCAGACCGCGACGACGACGCCGAGGGCGATCGCGTCGCGGCGGGTGGGCGCGCTGGGGTGCGCGGTGAGCATGCCGGTGCCGCCGCGCGCGGTGATCGCCTCGCCGAGTTCGCCCGCGCGGCGGGTGGATACCGCCATGCACGCGGTGAGGATGTCGATGAGCGGGTTGGCATCGGCGGCGCGATGCAGCAGGTTCTCCTTGGGACGCAGTTTGCGTGCCGCGCGCAGCACCCGGATCTCGTCGAGCAGCAGCGGCAGGCCACGCAGCGTCAGCGCGACGACCACCGCCCACTCGTCCACCGGCAGGCGCAGCTTGCGCAGCGGCGCACCGAGTTTCGCCAGCGCGGGCGCCACCTCGCCCATCGGGGTGGTGTAGGCGATCAGGAACGACGCCGCCACCAGCACCATGCCGAACACGAAGACCTGCGCGTACCCGAGCACCGCCTTCATCCCGATCGGCGCGTTGATCAGTCCGCCGAGCAGCACCAAACCCCAGAACCACCAGGGCAATCGAGGCAGCGCGCCCAGCGGCAGCCGGGCCACCACCCAGATCAGCACCAGGAACGCGATCATCATGCCGAGCACCGGCCAGGTCGGCAGGAACATCAGCAGCAGACTGATCAGGAAGGCGGCGATCATCTTGGTCCCCGCCCACAACCGGTGCACGACACTGTCGACCGGAACCTCACGCAGCAGCACGGTACTCATCGGACGACCCCGCTTCCCGGTTCGTTGTGCGGTGGATTGTCCAGTCGCCAGACGGTTTCCGGGCGTCCCGGCAGCAGCGGCGCCGGCTGCGCGCCGACCGGGCGCCGCGCGCCCGCGGTCTCGACGACGACGCCCGCGTCCAGGTGCACGGTCCGGTCACACACCGCGGTCACATCGGCCACGTCGTGGGAGATGACGATCAGCGTCTGCCCCGCGTCGCGCAGCCGGGCGAGCAGTTCGACGATCTCGGCGCGGCCCTGCGGATCGAGTCCGGCCAGGGGCTCGTCCAGCACCACCACCTGGGGATGACTGGCCACCATCGCCGCGAGCACCACCCGCTTGGCCTGCCCGCCGCTGAGTTCCTCGACCGAGCGGGCGGCGAGGCGGCGGTCGAGGCCCACCGCGTCCAGCGCCCGGCCGACCGCGCCGGAGCCGGTCGCCCGGCCGCCCCAGTCGGCGATCTCGGCGCCGACGGTCTGCTTCTGCAGTTGCAGCCGGGAGTGCTGGAAGGCCAGCGCGACCCGGCCGATCTGCTGGTCCACCGGATCGCCGCGCAGCTCGCAGCGACCCGAGCTGGGGGCGATGAGCCCGGCGATGATCCAGGCCAGCGTCGACTTGCCGGAACCGTTGCCGCCGACGATCAGCAGCGCCTCGCCCTGCCGCACCGACAGGTCGACGCCGTGCAGCGCGGGCGCCTCCCACGGCGTGCCGCGGTTGTAGGTGTGGCGCACGTCGGTCAGTTCCAGGATGGTCGCGCCCATCGGGCCGCGGCGCTGGTCGCGGGCGGGCTGCGGCCAGCGGGCGAGGTGGTCGACCATGCGGCCGTTCGCCAGGTGGATCACCCGGTCGGCGGCGCTCGCGTCGGCCTCGTGGTGGGTCACCAGGACGACGGCGGTGCCGTGCCTGCGCGGCAGTTCGGCCAGCAGCGCGACGAGGTCGCGGCGGCCGTCGGGGTCGATCATCGAGGTCGCCTCGTCGGCGATGAGCAGCGCGGGGCGCCGGGCCAGCGCGGCGGCGACGGCGAGGCGCTGCTGCTGACCGCCCGAGAGGGTCGCGGTCTCGCGCCTGCCCATGCCGGTCAGGCCGACCTCGGCCAGCAGCGCGTCGACGTCGACCTCGGCGGCCAGCTCGGCCGACAGGCCCCACACGACGTCGTCGGCCACCGAGACGCCCAGGGTCTGGCTCTCCGGGCGTTGCAGCACCAGCGCGGTGCCGCCCAGCTCGCCCAGTCCGGCCGAGCCCGGCCTGCTGACCGCGCCCGAGGTCGGCGGCCTGCCCGCGAGCACGCGGGTGAGCGTCGACTTGCCCGAGCCGTTGTGACCGACCACGGCGACGAACTCGCCCGGGTGGATGGTCAGGTCGATGCCGGACAGCGCGTCGGCGGTGGCGCCGGGATAGCGGTAGCCGGCACCGTGCAGGGTGACCGGCAGCGGGCCGATCGCGCGGTCGTCGTCGGGGGCGTCGAGGCGGTCGCTGCCGGGCAGCCAGGCCAGCCGGTCCAGCACCGTGCCGAGCACGAACCACGACACGATCGCGCTCACCAGCACCCCGAGGAAGACCGATCCGCCGAGGTAGAGCCACCAATTGCGAAGCAGCGCGTCGGTGAGGTCGGCGGCGGCGCGGCCGAGCGGTTCCAGCGCGGGCTGCCGGGCGGCCAGGTTCTGGATGCCCTTGGCGGTATTGCGGATGGCCTCGAAGAACAGCTCCCTGGTGCGCGCGAAGAGCAGCAGGCTGCCGACCGAGAACAGGCCCCAGCCCACGCCGGCCAGCGTCGCGAGCGCCAGCACCGCGGGCAGTCCGCCGCCGCGCCGCTTCACGATGCCGATGATGCCCGCGAGCGTCGCGGCGCCGAACACACCGAGCGCGGGCATGATGCCCGCGGCGACGAAGGTGACCAGCCCCGCCGCGACGCTGGCGGTGACCAGCGCGCGCAGGCGATAGCGGTGGGCGAGCAGACCCAGCGGAACCGCCGCGACCAGTTGCAGGGCCGCGGCCATGGGCACCAGGGAACCGACGGTGATCAGGCCGACGGTCAGACCGGCCATCACGGCACCGGTGGCCAGTTCGATGGGGCGCAGGGGTCCGCGGGGCAGTTCCGCGGGCGTGTCTCTCACCTGTCCCAGTCTGCCAGGGGTGTATGTGGCCGGTCTGTGACCTCGTGTAGCGGTTGTGTGAGGAATCGGTGGAGAAACCGGGCTCAGACCGGCGGTTCGGCCAGCCAGCCGCCCATCGCCACCGTGCGGAAATGAGTTGTGAGGGTATTGGTCTCATCGATGACGTGCAGGGCGACCGCCGGATCGGGCGCGTAGTCCATCACCTTGTGCGGCAGCGTCACCTCCCAGGCGCCGCCCAGCACGGACGCGGTGCTCGGGCAGGTCACCATGGGTTTTCCGGCGAAGGTGGTCGCGATGGGGGAGTGCGCGTGGCCGGTGAGGACGCCGATGATGCGCGGATCGCCCGCGACGACGGCGGCGAGGCGGTCCGGCTCGGCCAGCGCGATCACGTCGACGACCGGGCTGGCGACGGGTTTCGGCGGATGATGCAGCGCCACCAGGATGGGGCCGTCGGCGGGCGCGGCGGCCAGGGTCGCGCGCAGCCAGTCGAAGGTCTCGTCGGCGAGCAGGCCGCCCGATTCGCCGGGAACGCTGGAGTCGAGCAGGATCACGGTGAGCGGTCCGACGCGGTGGACGCTGTTGATCGGCGCGGTGGACGGCGGTTCGCCCAGCAGATCGGTGCGGAAGGCGACGCGGTCGTCGTGGTTGCCCGGCAGCAGGTAGACGGGGATGTCGGCCGCCAGGGCCAGGCGGGCTTCGGCGTACTGCTCCGGCTTGCCGGAGTCGGTGATGTCGCCGGTGACGAGGATGACGTCGGGCTTGCGGGGGAGGTCGGCCAGATAGGCCATCACTCGCTCCACGCGCTCGGTGTTGCGCGGGGTGAGGTCGAAGTGGGTGTCGCTGAGCTGAGCCGCCAGGATCATCGGCAGTCGCTTTCTTCTCTGGGATCGCTCCGTTGCGTCAGAGTGTGCCGGTATGAGTCTTCGGCACCTCTCAAGGCTAGATGACCTGGGCTTATCCGTCTTCATGAGGCGTACCACGGCCGGTAACCTCATCGCCGGTCTGTGTCATCGATCACGCGTCGGAGATCGGCGTTCCGCTGCGTTCGGACAGCGTTTGTAGTACTCGCAGGAAGGTGTTCCGATCAGCCGCGGGGAGGTCGGCTAGAAGTCGCTGTTCCTGGGTCTGGATGTCGCGCTGGGCGCGGTCGCGCAGGCTCGCTCCGGCGGGAGTCAGCTGGACCAGATTGACGCGGCGGTCGGCGGGGTCGGGTTCGCGCCGGATCAGGCCGCGCCGTTGCAGGTCGTCGAGGACCGGGATGATCCTGGTCTTGTCCGCGCGAACCGCCTTGGCCAGCGCGGCCTGGGTGTAGACCGGCTGTTCGTCGAGTCCGAGCAGCACCACGTAGGCCCACATGGTGAGCCCGTGCCGGTCGAGGACGGGCCGTTCCGCCTCTGTCAGCGCGCGGCCGAGCGGCACGAGCATGGCCGCGAGGTCGGGGCGGGTCGCTTTCGGCATGGTCGAAATCTACCGGGGTGATCGCCTTGGCAGATCATAAGCAGATGCATACGATCTACATATGAATACTATTTCGGAGGATCAACTCCTGCTCGCCCGGCATCGGCGCGCCGTCCGGTTGAGCGTCGACGCGGTCTCGGTGGTCGGCGACGCTCCGCTGACCGGCGAAACGCCCTGCGCCGGGTGGGATCTGCGCGACCTGCTCGACCACATGGGCACCCAGAACCGGGGCTTCGCGGCCGCGGCGCGCGGCGAGGACGACCCCGCGGTGTGGGAAGTCCGGCGTGCCGCCGACCCGGTCGGCGACTACCTGCGCTCGGCCGACGAGGTGCTCGCCGCCTTCGCCGCACCCGGCGCGCTCACCCGCACCCTGGCCCTGCCGGAGATTCCGCCCGGGCGGTTCCCGGCCACGATCGCCCTGGGCTTCCATCTCATCGACAGCGTCGTGCACGCGTGGGATGTCGCCCGATCCGTCGGCCGCACGGTCGATCTCGATCCCGACCTGGCTCCGATCGCGCTGCGCGTCGCCCTGGCCGTCCCGACCGGAAAATCGCGTCAGCGTCCCGGCGCGGCCTTCGCCCCGCCGCTCGAGATCGCTGACGACGAGGCGACGCTCGACCGCATCCTGCGTGCCCTCGGTCGTTCGCCGCGCTGGCGGCCGTCCGGTCGGGCCGGCTGAATCCGTGTCACTCGGCGTCTCCGTCCCGTTTCCGGCTGTGCCGAGTCGCGCGGCCGGTGACCTCGCACCGAGTAGCGGCGGCCCGCCCGGATGGCCGACCATGGGGGGATGATGCTCAGTACCGACCAGGCCGATGTGTTCGAGGCCTCCCGTGGCCGCCTGGAGGCGATCGCCTACCGGCTGCTCGGCTCGGCCGGTGACGCCGAGGACGCGGTACAGGACACCTACCTGCGCTGGCACGCGGCCGACCGGGACCGGATCGAGACCCCGGTCGCGTGGCTGACCAAGGTGCTCACCAATATCTGCCTCAATCAGCTCACCTCGGCCAGGTCGCGGCGGGAAACCTATGTCGGACAGTGGCTTCCGGAGCCGGTGCTGGCCGGTGACCGGATGCTCGGCCCGGCCGACACGGTCGAGCAGCGCGAATCCGTCTCGCTCGCGATGCTCGCCGTGATGGAACGGCTCTCGCCCAACGAGCGCGTGGTGTACGTGCTGCGCGAGGCGTTCGGGTACCAGCACCGCGAGATCGCCGAGATGCTCGAGATCAGCGAATCGAACTGTCAGCAGATCTACCGGCGGGCCAAGCAGCACGTCGGCGGGCGCTCGCGCGTCACCGTCGACGCGGCCACGGCGGAGCGGATCGTCGAGGAGTTCCTCGCGGCGGTGCTCAGCGGCGACACCGACCCGCTGGTCCGGCTGCTGGTCGACGACGCGGTCGGCATCGCCGACGGCGGCGGCCGGATCCCGGCCCGCAAGTCCCCGGTCCTCGGCGCGCTCGGCATCGCCCGCTACCTCAGCCACGTGTTCCGGCCGACGGCGGCCAAGCGCGCCTATGTCGGTGGGACGCCGGTGTTCTACGCCTGCGTGGTCAACGGCGGGCCCGGCGCGCTGGCGATGGTCGGCGACGAGGTGATCGCGGTCGTCGGGCTCGACGTCACGCCCGACGGCATCGCCGGGGTGCAGATCCAGGTCAACCCGGCGAAGCTGGCCCGGGTCACCCAGCAGTGGACGGCCGAGGGGCCGCATACCCCGCTCGATTTCGCCTGGTGACCCAGATCACATCAGTGAAGTGTCAGGGTTCGCGCGCCTGTCCGGTTCAGGAGGGGAGTCCATCCCGATAGGAGCGAGCCATGAAGCACCGCATTGTCGTCCTCGGCGCCGGGTACGCCGGAGCCATCGCCGCCGGACGTCTGGCCAAGCGGCTGCATCGCGATGATGTCGCGATCACCGTCGTCAACGCCGACCCCGATTTCGTCGAGCGGGTGCGGATGCACCAGCTGGCGACCGGTCAGGAACTGCGCACCCGCTCGCTGCGCGAGGTGTACGCGGGCACCGGCGTCGAGGTCGTGGTCGACCGGGTCACCGCGGTCGACGTCGAGCGCAAGCAGGTCGCCCTGGCGGACGGCACGACCATCGCCTACGACACCCTCGTCTACGCGCTGGGCAGCACCGGCACCGATCAGGGCGTCCCCGGTGTCGCCGAGTACGCGCACAGTCTCGCCGGAAAGCAGGCCGCGCTGCGGCTGCGGGCGCGGCTGGGCGAACTGCCGGCGGGCGCGCCGGTGGTGGTCGTCGGCGGTGGCCTGACCGGCATCGAGGCCGCGACCGAGATCGCCGAGGCCCGCCCGGATCTCGCCGTGTCGATCGCCGCCCGCGGCGGTGTCGGCGGCTGGCTGAGCGAGAAGGCGCAGCGGCACCTGGGCACGGTGATCGACCGGCTCGGCATCACGGTGCACGACCACGCCGGCGTCACCCGTGTCACCGAGAACGCCGTCGTCGCGGGTGATACCGAGATTCCGGCGGTGCTGACCGTGTGGACCGCGGGCTTCGCGGTGCATCCGATCGCCGCGGCCACCACGCTGACGGTGTCGGACACCGGCCGGATCATCGTCGACGCCACCATGCGCTCGGTCTCGCACCCCGACGTGTACGCCGTGGGCGACGCCGCGCTCGCGGACGGACCCGGCGGGGTGCCGCTGCGGATGGCGTGCGCGACCGGCAGCCCGATGGCCTGGCGGGCGGGCGATGCCATCGCCGCGCGCCTGACCGGCCGACCGGTCCCCGACGAGCAGATCGGCTATGCCACCCAGTGCATCAGCCTCGGCCGCCGCGACGGCATCCTCCAGAAGGTGACCTTCGACGATCAGCCGACCTCGACCGTGCTGACCGGCCGGCTCGGCGCCCGCGTCAAGGAGTTCATCTGCTCGGGCGCCGCGTGGAGCGTCGCCCACCCGACCCTGATGATGCCGAGCCGTCGTCGCCGGATCATCACGACCGCGGCCGAAACGGACCAGTTCGTCGCTCCGTGACGGATCAGACGGCGAGTTCGGCCAGCCGCTCGGACGCGGTGCGGAGTAACTTCTCCGCCGCGTCCGGGTCGGCGGCCAGCGGAGTCCAGAAGTCGGGGCCCGGGGTGGCCTCGAGGTCGAGGACGGGCGGGGTGAGCCAGTCGGCGTCGAGGCCGAGCTGCCAGGAGTGCAGGTGGGTGCGGGGGAAGGTGGCCGTGCGGTCGAAGAGGGGGTCGCCCAGGATCGGGTGGCCGATCCAGGCCAGCTGCACCCGGATCTGGTGGCGTCTGCCGGTGACCGGCGCGACGGCGAGCAGGGTGTGCTCGCCGTGCCGGGCGACAGTGGCGAATCGGGTGAGCGAGGGGTAGTTCTTCGCGGGCAGCAGATCGGCGTCGTCGACGGACCAGCGGTCGCCGTCGCGGCGGATCGCCTCGCGCGGCGCGGCGATCCGCACCCGGTTCTTGCGCCCGACACTGAGCGGCAGATCGATCTCACCCCGCTCGGGCAGGTCGGTGCCCGACACGATCGCCAGGTACGCCTTGCGCGCGGTCTGCTTGGTGAACTGCCTGGTCAGCTGGCCGTGTGCGGCCAGGTCGACGGCCAGCAGGACCAGGCCGGAGGTGACCTTGTCGATCCGGTGCACCGGATACAGCTGGGTGCCCGCCGCCTGCGCCAGCTCGACCAGGTCGGTGTCGTGCCGCTCCCCGGTCACCGAGATCCCGGCCGGCTTGTTCAGCGCGAGCACGGCGTCGTCGGCGAACACGGTGTACCGCTCGCGCACGCTCTGCCAGTCCATCTCCACGTCGACACCCTAGAGAACGGTGTGGCCCGGCGGTCAGGAGGCCGGGCGCAGCCGGTGCGGGCGCAGCCGGTTGAAGCCGCGCACCCGCACGCTGCGCAGATGCCGGATGGCGAACTCGCGGTTGCCCGCGAGCGCCTCGGCGGCCGCGTCGTCGATCAGGATGTTGCCCGGCCTGGCGACGCCGGTGAGCCGCGCGGCGATATTGACCACCGAGCCGTACAGGTCGCCGAAGCGCTGCAGCACCTCGCCGTAGGCGAAGGCGACCCGCAGTTCCGGCGTTCCGCCGACCAGCATCGTCGACTCCTGGATGGCCAGCGAGATCCGGGCCGCGTCGTCGGCGGTCTCGGCGGCGAACATCACCTCGTCGCCGACGTTCTTGATCACCCAGCCGCCGTTGTCGGTGATCGCCGAGGTGGTGGTCGACTCGAAAGCCTCCAGCAGCGTGGACAATTCGTCGGGATGCAGGTGCCGGGTGAGCCGGGTGAAGCCGACCATGTCGGCGAATCCGACCGCCAGCGTCCGCGTCGAGTCCTCGCCGGTGGTGGCGTCCACCGACCGGGCGACGGCTGCCGCCAGGTGCCTGCGCCACACATACGACTGCAACTGCTCGATGCCCGCCATGGTGGATTCGGTGGCCGCCCTGACCCGTTCGTCGAGCGGCAGCGCCGGATCGGCGGCGGCGGCGCGCGCCTTGATCTCGGCCAGCACCAGGTCGGCCTGCCACTCGGCCAGCCGCGCCATGCCCTGGCCGATGGTGCGGGCGGCGGCGGCCTGCTGCCGGATGTCGGAGGCGGCGACGACGATCATGCTGCGGAAGTTGGTGACCGAGGTGATGTCGGTCTGGGTGTAGTCGACCTGGTTGTCGTCGGTGGCGGGGAAGCCGAGCGCCGTCCACAGCCGCCGCGACTCCGCCTCCGGCACCCCGGACTGCTCGGCGACCTGCGTGCGCGTGTAGCGGCGCGGTCCGCCGAGCAGCGCCTCCTCCACACTGCGCTGCACCAGCTCGGTCATTTCGGCATCCGACATGAGCGAAACTCTACGACGCGCGCTCGAACCGCAGGTCGGCCCGACGCGACCTTGGCGATCTTCACAAAGACCGGCCCGGCTCGCCCGGCCGCCGGTGACACCCGGCACAGCCCTGCCGGAGCCATCGCACTGACCTGGATGTTTACCCGAAGGTGCGCAACTGACGGCAAAAGTGCGTACTTGTCGGCCCGCGCGGCCCGCGCCGACACTCGGAACACCGCGGCCCACACCGGGCGCCGCGCAGTGGATCGGAGTCGCAGATGACCGCAACCGACAAACCGCCGGTGACAGTGCTCGGCACGGGCTCGATGGGCGGCGCGCTCGCCCAGGCCCTCCTCGCCGCCGGGCACCCGACGCACGTGTGGAACCGCAGCCCGGAGCGTACGACGACCCTGGTCGCCGTCGGCGCGACCGCCCATCGCGACATCGCCGACGCGATCGCGGCGGGCTCGGTGACCATCAGCGCCCTGACGACCTTCGCCGCCACCCGCGCGAGCATGTCGCTCGCCTCCGCGTCGCTCGCGGGCCGCGACATCATCACGCTCAACAGCGGAACACCCGCCCAGGCCCGGGAATTCGCGCAGTGGGCGCGCGCGGCGGGCGCCCGGTTCCTCGGCGGCGCGATCAAGAACGTGCCCGCGGCGGTCGGCCTGCGCGACACGCTGCTGTACTTCGGCGGCGACCGCGCGGTGTTCGACACCCATGCCGCCACCCTGCGCGTGCTCGGCGGCGAGCTCGACTTCCTCGGCGCCGAACCGGATCTCGCCGCGCTCTACGAAGCCGCGGTCGGCGCCACCCTGCTGCCCGCGCTGCTCGGCTTCGCCGAGGGCGCCGCGGTGCTGGCCTCGCGCGGACTGCCCGCGCGCACGATGGTGCCGTACTCGGTGAAGTGGTTGCAGATGATCGAGTCGCTGCTGCCGGTCCTGGCCGAGGAGATCGACAACAAGGACTACACCCGCCTCGGCGCGAGCGTCGACCTGTTCCACACCGCCCTCGTCGACGACCCGCAGCTGGCCGCCGAAACCGGCGTCGACCTGTCCTGGCACGCACCCATGCACGAACTGCTCCGCCGCGCCGTCGACGCGGGCCGCGGCGACCAGAGCATCACCGCCCTCTACGACCTGCTCGCGGGCTGATCAGCGCAGCACGCTGTACACGGCCGACAGCGTGAAGCCGTGCTCGCCGACCTCGCAGCTGACCGTCCCCTGATACCCGATCCCGCAGGTGGTGTTCTCCAGGCTGATCCGATGCCCCTCCGGCAGTACCTTCGCGGCGGGGTGGGTGAAGATCGGCCGGTCGGCATCGACGAAGTGCGCGGCCTCGAGGATCCCGACCCGCAGCTGATCGGTGCCCGCCGGCGCGTCCATCGACACCGCGTCGCAACCGGCCGGACCGTTGTTCCAGTAGATGGCGCAGTGCCGCCCGTCGGGCGTGGTGAAGAAGACCGTCCCCGCGTACTCGGGTTCGCCGACCTGGTAGTCGAATCGGTCGACCGGCGTGTAGTCGTCGAGGCCCGATTGCGCGGCGGCGGGCCCGGCGGCGGCGCAGACCCCGAGCGCGACACCGGACAGTGCGATGAGTGTGGATCGATACGACATGAAACGTCCTCCCTCGTCTCTCGTATACACGGTGTTTCGCCGTGCTCACGATCAGCGTTAAACGCCGATCTCACCCACAATGTGTGACGCGTCCTGGTCTCGGCCCGACCTACCGTGACCGGATGGGCTCAGTCATCGGTGATCTGCTTCCGCTGGCCGTGGGTGTGGCGATCTCGCCGATCCCTATCGTCGCGGCCATCCTCATGATCCTGTCCAAGAACGCGGGCGGCGCGGCGCGAGGATTCGCGGCGGGCTGGGTCGGCGGGATCCTGATCGTGACCGCCGTGGTGACGCTGCTCGCCGGGGCTCTGGGCGATTCGGGCGAGAAAGAACCCTCGGCCGTGGCGTCCTGGCTGAAAATCGTGCTGGGCGTGCTGCTTCTGGTCCTCGCGGCCGAACAGTGGCACGCGCGATCGGACACCGCGGTGCCCGCCTGGATGCAGGCGATCGACACCCTCACCGTGGTCAAGGCGGCCGGACTCGGCGCGCTGCTGTCGGCGGTGAATCCGAAGAACCTGCTGCTGTGCCTGTCCGCGGGCGTCGTCATCGGTTCGGCGGGGCTGAGCGCGGGCGGCGACCTCGTCGCGATCGTGGTGTTCACCGTGCTCGCCTCGACCACGGTGCTCGCGGTGGTGCTCGGCTACGCGCTGGCCGCCGACAGGCTCGGCCCCACCCTCGACAGCGCCAGGCAGTGGCTGCAAGCCAACAACCACGCGGTGATGGCGATCGTGCTGCTGGTGATGGGCGCTGTCGTGGTCGGCAAGGGTATCGGCGGTCTCTGAGGTGCGCCGGCTGCCGATCTTCGAATCGCTGCACGGCTATCAGCGGTCGTGGCTGCGGCCCGACGTCATCGCCGGGCTCACCGTCTGGGCGGTGCTGGTCCCCGAAGCCCTCGCCTATGCCTCGATCGCCGGGGTGCCGCCGGTCATCGGCCTCTACGCGGCGGTGCCCGCGCTGGTCCTGTACGCCCTGGCCGGGAGTTCGCGGCATCTCGTCGTCGGCCCGATGTCGGCGACGGCGGCGCTGTCGGCCGCGATCATCACCCCGCTGGCCGGCGCCGACGCCGGTCGCTACCTGGCGCTGTCGACGGCGCTGGCCATCGCCACCGGCATCGTCGGCCTGCTGGCCGGGTTGATCCGGTTGGGGTTCATCGCCGCGTTCATCTCCGAGCCGGTGCTCAAGGGTTTCATCGTCGGGCTGGCCCTGACCATCATCATCGGCCAGGTGCCCAAGCTGCTCGGCATCGACAAGCACGACGGCGACTTCTTCGAACAGGCCTGGGGCGTGCTCGGCCACCTCGGTGACACCCAGTGGCGCACACTGCTGATCGGCCTGCTGAGCCTGGCGGTCGTGCTCGGCCTGAAGCGCTGGCTGCCCCTGGTGCCCGGCTCGCTGCTGGCCGTGCTGCTCGGCATCCTCGCGGTGCGGCTGTTCGACCTCGACGACAAGGGCGTCGACATCGTCGGTCACATCGACGCGGGCCTGCCGTCGATCGGGCTGCCGTCCGGCGTCGGCTTCGACGACTACCTCGACCTGCTCGGTCCCGCCGTCGGCGTGCTGCTGATCGGTTTCGCCGAAGGGCTCGGCGCGGCGAAAACCTATGCGGCCAAGGCGGGCTACTCGATCGACGCGAACCGCGAGCTGCTCGGCCTCGGCGCGGCCAATCTCGGGTCCGGGCTCGGCTCGGGCATGGTGGTCAACGGGAGTCTGTCCAAGACCGCCGTCAACGGTGGGGCCGGCGCGAAAACTCAGGCCAGCGGGCTCATCGTGGCCGTGCTGACGGTGCTCACCCTGCTGTTCCTCACCGGGCTGTTCGAGAAGCTGCCCGAGGCGACGCTGGCCGCGGTGGTCATCGCCGCGGTCATCGAGCTCGTCGACATCGCGGCCCTGCGCCGCCTGTACCGGGTCTGGACCCAGCTGCTCGGCAGCATCTACGGCAAGGCCGCGCGCGCCGACTTCCTCGCCGCCCTCGCCGCCATGTTCGGTGTGCTGCTGTTCGACACCCTGCCCGGCCTGCTCATCGGCATCGGCGTCTCGGTGCTGCTGCTGGTCTACCGCGCCTCGCAGCCGCACGTCGCCGCGCTCGCGAAAAAGGGCTCGCTGTGGGTGGATACGGTCCGCCACCCCGACCTGACCCCGCGCCCCGATCTGCTGGTGGTGCGCGTCGAGTCCGGCCTGTTCTTCGCCAACGCCGACTACGTCCGGTCGCGGATCGAGGCCCTGTGCACCGACGCCACCCGCCTGGTGGTGCTCGACGCCGAGACCTCACCCGCCCTCGACGTCACCGCCACCGCGATGCTGCTCGACCTGCGCAATGCCCTGGCCCACCGGCGCATCGACTTCCGCATCGCCCGCTCGGTGGCCCAGTTCGGCGAGGTCCTCGGCTCGGCCGAGGCGGGCGACACCCCGATCGGCGTCTACCCGACGGTCGCCGCCGCGGCCGCCGACCTCCCCGAACACCCACCGGTGGGCTAGCAGAACCACTACCGGGGTAGGAGCCACAGATCCGACCGCGCGCGGATGTGTTCGACCCGGTCGGCTCGCTACCGTGCTCCCAGACACGGGACAACAGCCGCGTTCCGAGCACCGCTGCGACAGGGGACGGTACAGCCGATGAAGATCGAACGTTCACGAGTTCTGATCACGGGCGCCACCGGCGGCATCGGGCACGCCATCGCCCACGCCTTCGCCGAACGCGGCGCCGAGCTGTTGCTCACCGGCCGCCGCGTCGACGTGCTCGCCCCGCTGGCCGAGCAGACCGGCGCGCGCGCCGTGCCCGCCGATCTGGCCGACCGCGACGGCGTGGCGGCGCTGCTCGCCGCGGCGGGCCCGGTCGACATCGTCGTCGCGAACGCGGCCGTGCCCGCCAGCGGACTGCTCACCGACTACTCCATCGAGGAGATCGACCGCGCACTCGACGTGAATCTGCGCGCCCCGATCCTCACCGCCCGCCTGCTCGCCGAATCCCTCATCGCCCAGGGGCATGGGCACCTGGTGTTCATCTCCTCCATCGCGGGCAAGCTCGCCTCACCCCAAGCCTCGCTCTACAACGCCACCAAGTTCGGGTTGCGCGGCTTCGCCCAGGCGCTGCGCCAGGACCTCGCGCCGCACGGTGTCGGCGTCTCGACGGTGTTCCCCGGCTTCGTCCGCGACGCGGGCATGTTCGCCGACGCGGGCGTTCCCGCCGCGTTCGGCACCGGCACCTCCACGCCCGCCCAGGTGGCGGCCGCGGTGCGACGCGCGGTCGAGCGCAACGTCGGCGAGATCGACGTGGCCTCGCCGCAGGTGCGCGTCGGCGCCCTCCTGGCCGCCATCGCGCCCGGATTGTCCGCGCGGGTGCAGCGGCGCGCGGGCGCCGACAAGATCGCGGCGGCACTGGCCGAGGCGCACCGCGCCAAACGGTGACCGGCCCGGCGGTGTTCCCGGTTCGGGTTCGGGGTGGCGGGCGGCTCGGTATGGTCGGCGGGAATGGTTGTGGCCGGAAAGGTGGATGTGGTGGGGATCAAGCAGCGGGCCGTGGTGCAGATGAGCGCGGACGAGATCGCGGCGTTTCTCGACCGGAGCCGGGTGCTCACGCTGGCCACGCTGAATGCCGACGGCAAGCCGCATCTGACGGCCATGTGGTTCGGGCACATCGACGGCGTCCTCTACTTCGAGACCAAGTCGAAGTCGCAGAAGGCGGTCAACCTGCGCCGCGATCCCACCATCACCTGCATGGCCGAGGCCGGTGACACCTACGACCAGCTGCGCGGGGTCTCGATCGAGGGCACCGCGCACCTGATCGAGGACACCGAGGACGAGGAGTACTGGAAGGCGGGCATCGACATCTACGAGCGCTACGTCGGTCCGTACAGCCCCGAGGTCCGGCCGTTCGTCGAGGCCATGATGAACAACCGGGTGGTCGTGCGGGTCGAGCCGACCCGCGTGCGGTCCTGGGACCACCGCAAGCTCGGCCTGCCCGCCATGCCGCTGTCCGGCAGCACCGCCGACGCGCCCTGATCACTCGGCGAGCAGCGCGCGCAGCGCCGCCGCGCCGTCGAGCAGCGCGAGCGAACGCGCGGTGATCGCCGCGTCCCTGGCGGCCAGCGCCGCCCGCACCTGTCCCGAATGCCGCCGGAACTCCGGCATGACCGCGCGCACCTGCGCGATCCGGTAACCCGCCCGCCGCAGCTGATGGACGATCCGCGCGTCGCGCACCTGCGCGGGGGAGTAGTGGCGGCCCGCCGCCGCGCGATCGGGCACCACCAATCCCTCGGCGTCCCAATGCCGCAGGGTCGAGGTCCGCAGCCCGAGCGCCGCGGCGAGCTCGGTGACGCTCATCGCGTCCGAACCGCGCACCTCGGTGATCGGCTCCGCCGCAATGGCTTCGGCGGCCTCCCTCGCCAGCGCCAGCTCGACGCGTTCGGTGTGCAGCCCGGCGTGCGCGGCATCGAGCAGCGCCAGCACCTCCGCCCGGTCCCCGGTGTGCACCGTACGGACGATCCGTTTGGCCTCGACCGGACCGACCCCCGCCGCTAGCGCGCGGTAGGCCAGCGCCGACCGCACATGAATCTCGCGATAGCTCCGGTGCCCGCCCGGCGAACGGTCGGCGGGCGGCAGCACGCCGTCGCGTTCGAGATTGCGCACCTGCTGGACCGAGTACCCAGCCCGCCGGGCCACATCGATCGTGCGGCCGACCGGCGAGTTGAGGTTTGTCACCGGAAACTCCTCGTCATCGGCGAAAAAGTCCACACATGCACTTCAATGAGACGCTCGAACCATGACGATAGACGAGATCATCGAATACGTGACCGGCCTCGGCGGTGTCCTGCACCTCGCGCCCGGCCCCGGCGGCGAATGGCCCGAGATCAGCTGGGGCGACTCCTTCTTCTACTACGCCCCCGACGGCGTCGTCCCGACCACCACCCAGCCCTTCGCCACCATCGTGACCAAGGACTACCCGGACGACCGTGACTCGCGCCTGGACCGTCCCGGCACCTTCCGGCTCAATATCTCCGCGGGCCGGGAAGCGTTCGGCGAGTGGGCGAATCCCCAGGTGGACGCCGCCACCGAGGACACCCTGATCGCCCACCCGGTCTACGCCGCCGCCAACTGGCTCGCCGTCGTGAACCCCGGCGCGCGCACCGACGCCGCCGTCCGGGACCTCCTGCGCACCGCCCACGGCCGGGCACGGCACCGGGTCGAGCGGCGGACACGATGAGAACGATCCTGTTCGTCACCGAGAATCGGTGTCAACATCGACGGTAGGTGACCGAGGCTCGCCTCACCCGGTTCGGCGGTTCGGCGCGGTACCGTTGGTGCGCGGTTCAGATGCACTTCCGAGTGGGTTCCCGAAGGGGGATGGCATGACTGTCGAGCATCGTTTGCTACACACCGGCTCTCGGGGCGGCAAGTGGTCGTTCAGCTCGGTCGAACTGACGACCGTCGGTCTCCTGCTGACCGCCGCGAGCCTGGCGATGATCGGCCCGCTCGTCGCGGCCCTGCTGATCCACCGCAGCGGCGCGCCCGGCGCCGGCGCCGCGACGACACCGCTCATCCTGCTGACGGTCGCGATCGTCCTCGCGCTCGCGGCCGGTATCGCCCTGTTCGTGACGGCGAGCCGCCGTCGCTGATCGACTAGGAGGAATGTCCATGGCTACCTCGAAGTCTCGCAGCGCCGCCGCGTTCTCCGCCGAGGAACGCGCCGCGATGAAGGAACACGCCCAGGAGCTGAAGACCGCGGCCCGGCGGGGCAAGACGTCGAAGGCCGACGGCGAGGCGGACCTGCTCGCCAAAGTCGCCGAGATGCCCGAACCGGACCGCTCGATCGCCACCCGCATCCACGAGATCGTCATGACCGAGGCCCCCGAACTCACCCCCAAGACCTGGTACGGCCAGCCCGCCTGGGCCAAGGACGGCAAGGTCGTGTGCTTCTTCCAGTCGGCGGCCAAGTTCAAGACCCGCTACGCGACCCTGGGTTTCAGCGACACCGCCACCATCGACGACGGCACCATGTGGCCCACCGCCTTCGGTCTCACCGCCCTCACCCCCGCCGACGAAGCCCGCATCGCCGAACTGGTGCGCAAGGCGGTGCGCTGACCTCGGTATCGGGGTTGTTGTCGGCGCCCGATGGCACGATGCCGGTGTGGGTGACTTCTTCGAACGCATCATCGACATCGACGTCACCGCGGCCGACGCGGGCGCGCTGGCGGCGCGGACGGTCGACTGGATGGTGGCGCGCGGCTGGCTGCTGCGCGAGACCTCGCGGGACGCGATGTACAGCCTCCAGGTCGACGAAGGCTATCGGCCGGGCCCCGAATGGTCGCGGATCACCCAGGATTGGGGCGCGGACTGGACGCCGGGCCCGGTCGCCGTCATCGTCGGCAGGCATCCGCACTTCCCGGGGCAGGGCGCCATCGAACCCTCCGCCACCGACTGTCCGCGCTGCCGGGCCACCACCGTGATCATCGACTACCCGCAGCAGTGGGAGGCGGACGAGGCGGTCTGGCAGCCGTTCGCCGACGCGATCGACGCCTGGCGCGACACCGGCTCCGGCGCGGCGACCTGCGCTTCCTGCGGCACCGCGAGTCCCGTCACCGAGTGGGAGTGGGCCGACGACTTCGCCCTCGGCGCGCTCGCTTTCGACTTCTGGGGCTGGCCGCCGCTCAGCGACGAGTTCGTCGCCGAGCTGGGTGCCCGACTCGGTCATCGAATCGGGCACCACACCGGAAAGTTCTGAGGCGGGCGCTCAGTCCTCGGACGCGGCGGTGGCGGCGGGCACCACCTCCGCCGCCTGGCTCAGCAGCGCGGGCATGCGATCGAAACCGTGCAGCGTCGACAGCCCGCGACGGTGCGGTTCACCGTCGAGCCGCAGGTCGGGGAAGCGCTCGAACAGGGCGGGCAGCGCGTTGATGCCTTCCAGCCTGGCCAGGCTCGCGCCGATGCAGGCGTGCACGCCGCTGCCGAAGGCCAGGTGCTCCTTGGCGTTGGCGCGGGTGACGTCGAAGCGATGCGGATCCTCGAACTTCGCGGGGTCGCGGTTGGCGCCCGCCAGCGACATGATGACCGACTTGCCTGGCTGCAGTGGCGCGCCGCCCAATTCGACGGGTTCCAGCACCCGGCGCGCAGTGAGCTGCACCGGCGGCTCGAACCGCAGGATCTCCTCGATCGCGTTGGGCCAGTGCTGCGGCTCGGCGCGCAGGAGCTCGAGCTGGTCGGGATGGGCAAGCAGCAGCGGGATCGCGTTGCCGAGCAGGTTCATCGTGGTCTCGAAACCCGCGCCCATCAGCACGTTCGCGCTGGCCATCAGCTCGGTGGTGTTCAGCTCGCCCGAGGTCACCAGGGTGCTGAAGATGTCGTCGCCGGGGTCGCGGCGCACCTTCTCGATGTGGTCGGCGAGGTAGGTCTTCATCGCCGCCGTCGCCGACATCGCGCGCTGGTGCGTCTCCCAGGAGATGCCGACGTCGAGCAGCGGCGTGACCACTTCGCCCCAGGCCAGGAACATCTCGCGGTCGGAGTCCGGGAATCCGAGCATCTCGCCGATCACGGCCACCGGGACCTGCGCGGCGAATTCGCTGATCAGCTCGGCCGATCCCGTGGCCGCCATCGAATCGAGCAATTCGGTGGTGACCTCACGGACCCGGTCACCCAGCCGGGCGACCGCGCGCGGAGTGAACGCCGAGGCGACCGGCTTGCGCAGCCTGCTGTGCTCGGGCGGGTCCATCATGAACATCGACGGCGCTTCGATCGGATTGGGCGGCAACTCGATCGACTCGACGTAGCGGCGGATCGGCCCCGGCAGCATCGGATCGATCGGGGTCCGCACGCCGAAGCGCCGGTCCCGCAGGATCTCCTTGCACAGCCCGTGCTCGAAGACGGCGTATCCGGTCTTGACGGTCTGCACCCCGCCCTCCCCGCGCAGCTGATCGATCAGCGTGTACGGATCGTTGCGTCCCTCGTCGCCGCTGAGCAACTGCGCGAACGTGTCACCCTTGCGGTGCAGCGCCATCAGCCCCAGCCGCGGCAACCCGTGCTCAGCCGCCCATCTGACCGCATGCCCTACGTTCATCAAACCCTCGATCCATCGCAAAGAACTCGCAACGCGACGTATCGACGCCCGCGGTACCCGGTCGAACCCGCACGGTCTCAACCGCTTTCAGCGCCACCGATGCCGAACATCGCATGTTCAGCAGTCTTCCACGCTGGGTAATCCCCCGCACCGTTTGCTTCGCCGCGAGCACCCCGGGGTATGACACTGGACTTTAGGTTCACTCAAGTTATAGGGTCAGTGTCATGACCACGCTGGACGAGATCGCCGAGCGCGCGGTCCGGGAAGCCGGGCGGCTGGACCGCCCCGTCGCGGACCTCACCCTTGCGGAGATCGCCACGGCGGCGGGCGTTTCGCGGTCGACGCTCATCCGGCGGATCGGTAGCCGGGGCGCACTGGAGGATGCGCTGCGAGCGCGGGGGATGGGCGAGGCGAGTCGGCGGAGCACCGCCGCCGACCGGGCGATCGCGGCCGCGGCGCGGCTGTACGCGGAACGTGGTGTCGGCCCGGTGAGCCTGGACGATGTCGCCGCCGAGGCCGGCTGCACCGTGCAGGCGATCTACGGGCAGATCGGCGGTCGGGAAGCGCTGTTGCTCGCGGTCGCCGACCGGTACAGCCCGCTACCGGAGATCGAGCGGGCGCTGGCCGAGCCGGCCGCGAACCTGGCTTCCGGGGCGCTGGCCCGCTATCGCCGGATCATGGAATCGGTGTTCGGCGACCCACCGGTGGTGATCGCCCTGATCGCCGAGATGCTGTCGCGCCCCGACGGTCCGATGGCCGACTACCTCCGGTCCAGTTACGCGCCCCGCTCGGCCGCCGCGCTCGAAGCGTGGCTGCGCCCGTTCCTGGAGTCCGGCCGGATCCGGCCCCTGTCACCGTCGGTGCTGCTGAGCCTGTTCGCTGGCCCGATCGTGCTGTTCAACATGGCCCACATCGTGAATCGTCAGCCGCTGTCCGCGGCCGACTTCGAGCCGATCGCCAAGGAACTCGCCGAGGCGTTCGTCCGCGCGGTCGGCGCGCCGTAGCCCGCCGAGTGCTTCTCCGGCCGAACCGTTTTCGCACCACCGAAGGAGAGGTCCTATGTTCGCCGCCTACCTCGTCTGCACGCTGCTCACCGCGAGCGCCGCCGCCGTCGGATGCTGGATGAACTATGCCCGCCACCCCATCCCGGTCGCCGCGGCGAAGGTGGTCCAGGTGCCCCAGTCCTGGATTCCCGTCATGGGCACCCTCCTCGGCGCGGGCGCCCTCGGCCTGCTCGCCGGCCTCACCTTTCCGGTCCTCGGCATCGCCGCCTCGACCTGCCTGGTCCTGTACTTCCTCGGCGCCGTCATCGCCCACCTCCGCGTCCGCGACTACGCGCTGGGCCCCGTCTCCGCCTTCCTGACACTGACCGTCGTCACCCTCGCGGCGACCCTGGCCTACCGCCTCGGCTGACCCAGCGCCGCAGCGGGAGCTGAGTTCGGCACGGTCGGGCGGGTATCTTTCAAGCAGGAATCGATGACACGTTCGGTATCGCGCCAACGGGACGGAGGCTCCGTGACACACGCGCTGGTATTGCTGTTCGCCCTGCTCATCGGTGTGGTCGCGGGTCTGCGGGCGATGACCGCGCCCGCGGTGGTGGCCTGGGGCGCCTGGCTGGGCTGGCTACCGGTGGCGGGCACCTGGGCCGACTGGACCGCGCACTGGATCACCGTGACCGTGCTGACCATCCTGCTGGTGCTCGAGTTGATCACCGATCAACTCCCGTCGACCCCACCCCGCACGGTGCCCCCACAATTCCTGGCCCGGATCGCCACCGGCGCGTTCGCCGGCGCCGTCATCGGTGCCGGCTGGAACGACACCTTCGTCGCGCTGATCTGCGGCGTGATCGGCGCGGTCATCGGCACCCTGGCCGGATTCCGCGCACGACGACTCCTGGTCGAGCGAACCGGCGGCCGCGACTTCCCGGTCGCCTTGGCCGAAGACATCCTGGCCGTCGGCGGCGGTTTCGCCATCGTGGCACTGACCATGAACCTCTAGGCCGTCGGCCGACCGGTTGAACTGTGGAAAATTCTGCGCAGGTTGTGCCCTCGGCAGGATTCGAACCTGCGACACCCGCTTTAGGAGAGCGGTGCTCTATCCCCTGAGCTACGAAGGCGGGGTTGGTCGGGGTCGGGTTGGGCCCGGTTCGACCGTGCCGAGTATAGCGTGCGGGGGGTACGGGGAAGCAAAGCTGGGGATGGCTAGTCGAGCTGGCGTTCGGCGTTGTCGGGGATCCAGGGGAAGGGGAGGTCGGGCCAGCGGGCGGTGGGCCAGGTGGTGAGGTCGATGGCTAGGACGGCGTCGATGAAGGACTGGGGTGGGCGGTAGGCGTGGGTGGTGATGTAGTGCCGGATCATGGATGGGGCGGCGTAGGCGGTGCCCGGGGCGCCGGGGATGCGGACCTCGCCGGAGTGCTCCGGGGCCTCGGCTGCCGGGCACAGGTCGCAGGCGTGCAGGCCGAGGCAGTAGTTCATCATCTGGACCCGCTGCACGGCGTGTAGTTTCTCGACGAACTTGTGGGGGACCGTTCCGGTCGGATACGGGTGGCCTGCCGCCAGCCAGCCGACGTTCAGGCGGGTGTAGGTCGGGCGGAACCAGGCGGCCTTGTAGCCGGACTCGATATCGATGAACGAATCCTCGTCGTCGTAGGTGTACTCGCTGAGGTCTTCGAAGAACATCTACCCATCCTGGTGGGGATCCTGGCGACACGCTGATCTGAAACGGGTGTGGGCCCCTGAGGTGGGGTTTCGGTGTTCTAGCGTTCCCGGTGGTTTCCGCCCGGCCGGCCGGGCATTCGTGCACGCAATGACTTTCTGCCTTCGCTAGAGGAGTACGTGGTCATGGTTGTGGGGTTCCGCTTACGGCGGCACGGCGTGTTGAGGCGCGCCGTGCCGCCGGGGTTGTTCGTGTCGAAGACGGTGCTCGACGTGCGCAGGTGGTGAGGGCGCTCGTGCTGGCCGCGGCGGTGTGCGTCGGGCTGGCCGGGTGCGCGGTCGACGGTGGGCTGGTCGATGCGGATTCGCCGTCGGCGCAGGCGGATCGGGCGGCCGCGGCGCGGACGGAGGAGATCGAGGGCGCGAGCGCGGCGACGCAATCGACGATGCTCGCGTTCTACCGGTCCGTCTGTGCTTTGCAGACGCGATATCGCGCCGACCTGAAAGCCGCCGACCGCGACGCCGGGACGCTCACCCCGGCGCAGTACCGCGACGTGGCCGCGATGATCCTCGGTGGCCGGGCCGCCGCGGCCGACGGCGCGCGCGACACCGCGCACCGCTTGCCGATTCCGGATCTGTTCCCCGACGAATGGCGTTCCGCGCAGGGCGAATTGGTCGGGCTCTTCGATCGGCTCGGACAGGCGGACCGGGTGCGGGCGGGGGAGATGGGTGGCGCCGACCTCGCCGATACCGACCGGCTGCGCGGCGTCGCCAGGGACCTGCTCGCGGCCTCGGCGCAGCAGATCGAGAACGAGAACCCGCGCATCCGGGTCGTCGCCCAGCGGCTACCCGCGTCCAAGCAGGTGCGGCGGGACGCGGGGGAGTTGACCGAGTGCCGGACGCCCAGCTGAGCGTGGTCTGTCGATAGCCCGAAAGAACCAGTCCTGACGAGAAAGGAAGGAGTGTGTGATGCGCGCAGCCGGTTTCCTCCGTGGCGGGCTGCTGGCTGGCATGCTGTTCGCCGCCCTGTCGGTGGCCGGCGTGGCCGCCGCCGACGATCACACTCCGACCATTCCGCTGGTCACCGCGTTCGGTCCGTCCTTGTCGCCGCCGATCGTCGACGCGATCGTGCCCATCGCTCCGGATCTCGGACGCACGGAAGACGCGACAGCGGAAGGTATTCCGCCCTCGGAACCCGGAACGCCGTTGGCCGTCACCAGCCCTGCGCTGGACCGGATCCTCCCGGCGAGCCCATCACCCATCGAGCCGATCCTGTCGCTGCTCAACACATTCGGCATCGCATTACCGCACCAGGCCGACCCTGATCAGCCCGCTCCCGGCGTCGATTCATCCGAGCCCGCGGCTGAAGTCCAGCCGCCCGAGCCGTCGACCGAGAGTGGTCCCGGACATGGCTATGCCGAACCGGCATCCGAGGACGGTCCGCCCCGACCCCGTGCGAGAACCGAGCCTGCCGACCCGCCTGCCGGGGGCGATTCCGCTGAGCCGACGATCGAGGGTGCTCCTGCCGAGTCGACGGTCGGGGCTGGACCTGCGGGGGTGGCCGAGGGCGTTGCTGTGGAGTCGGCGGCCGGGGCAGGTGCAGGGCAGCCGATCGGGGCCGGCGGACCGGTCTGCCTCGGCGCGATCGACTCTGGCCGGATCGGGTTCGGCGGGATCGAGCGAGGCCAGGTCGGCGTTGATGCGATCGACCTCGGCCCAGGCGGACTCTGGAAGATTCCGGCGCAGGTCGGTCTATCTGTGCGCGGTGCGCCCTGGGCGGATCGAGGTGACTTGGTCGTCGGGGTCCACCGGCTGTTCCCCGGTCTCCGGGTCGAACGGGCGGTCGGTCGCGCGGACGGTCGGCACCGGCATCACGTGAGCTGGGCCGAAGGCCGAGCCCCGGACGACCTCAACCCGCCTAACCACCGCGAGACACCCTTCACCCACCATGGCCCCGGCTATCTCGGCGGCGCCAGAGCCGGTCCAGGACCACCGGCTGGTTCAGAACGAGTCGAGTCCGCCGCCGTCGAACCCGCCGCTGTCGTATCCACCACCGTCGAAACCCTCGGAGCCGCCCCACCCACCTGAATCCTGACCCGGGTCGTACCCCGGATCCTGGCCGACCTCGCCCTGACCGGCATCCTGGTCGAGCGCCGCCTCGCCGGTGCCGTCCTCGAAGGCCTGGGCGTCGTAGCCGACTCCGGACATCCCGGCGAACAATGTCGTGAACAGCAGTGCCGAACCGGCGCCCCAGGCGCCGGCGATCAGCGCGGGCTTCCACCACGGCTCCGAATACCACCCCGCGGGGACCGGCCGACCGGCCACCCGCCCGCCGGGGTAGTAGTTCGGCGTGCCCTGGGACGGGGCGGGGGAGGCCGCGATGCGGCGGCCGTTGTGCTCGACGACCCGTAGCTCGTCGACCTGTCCCGCGATGTCCTGACCATCGAGGGCCGGTACCGGCGGGCCCGGGTCCATATTCATCGCGGTGCGCGCAGCCCGGATGTAGTACAGCCCTTCCATCGCCGTCTGCTTGGCCAGGCGGGCCTGGGCGGGCGAGTTCGCCCTGTCCATCTGCCCGCCCGCCGCGTTGTAGCGTTCGGAGGCGTCGGCCAGCGCCTGCCGGGCCGCTTCGTTGCGCGGCGACAGCTGGTACACCTGGCCGCCGAGCCGTTCGATCGTCACACGCGCGTCGGCCTGCGCTTCGTCGAGTTCGCGCGCGTTCCGCTTGTTCTGCTCGGCGCGCAGATACAGCAGTGCCACCACGCACACGATGACGATCACGATCAACCACCACAGCATCGCGCACCTCTTTCGCCCGAGGTCTCGAGACGCCGTCCAGTTTACTGGCCGGTTGCCGGATCGGGCTGAGGCTGCTTGATCAGCGCGTTGCGGGGTAGCTCACCCCGCGAGATGGCGGGCGATCACCAGCCGCTGGATCTGGTTGGTGCCCTCGAAGATCTGCATGACCTTGGCCTCGCGCATGTAGCGCTCCACCGGGAAGTCCTGGGTGTAGCCGTAGCCGCCGAAGACCTGGACCGCGTCGGTGGTCACCTTCATCGCGGCGTCGGTGGCGACCAGCTTGGCGACGCTGGCCTGGCGCGAGTACGGGAGACCGGCGTCGCGGCGCCGGGCCGCGTCGAGGTAGGTGGCGCGGGCGGTGTCGACGGCGGCCGCCATGTCGGCGAGCACGAAGCCGAGGCCCTGGTGGTCGATGATCTTGCGGCCGAACGCCTCTCGCTCCTTGGCGTAGGCGACGGCCTCGTCGAGCGCGCGCTGGGCGACGCCGGTCGCCACGGCGGCGATGCCGAGGCGGCCCGCGTCCAGGGCGCTGAAGGCGATCGACAGGCCCTGGCCTTCGTCGCCGACGCGGCGTTCGGCGGGCAGGAAGGCGTCGTCGTAGGCGGCGGTGGTGGTGGGGATGCCGCGCAGGCCCATCTTCTCCTCGGGCTTGCCGAAGCTCAGGCCCGCGGTGTCGGCGGGGACCAGGAAGCAGGAGATGCCGCGCGAGCCCTCGCCGGTGCGGGCGAACAGGGTGTAGAAGTCGGCGCGGCCGCCGTTGGTGATCCACGCCTTGGTGCCGGTGAGCCGGTAGCCGCCGTCGACCGGGGTGGCGCGACAGCGCAGGGCGGCCGCGTCGGAGCCCGCGTGCGCCTCGGACAGGCTGTAGGCGCCGATGGTTTCGCCGGAGAGCATGCCCGCGAGCCACCGCTGCTTCTGCTCGTCGGTGCCGTAGGTGAACAGCGGGTGGCAGGACAGGCCGTGCACACTCACCGCGACCGCGACGGCGGCCCAGCGGCTCGCCAATTCCTCGAGCACCTGCAGGTACACCTCGTAGGGCTGCGCGCCGCCGCCGAACTCCTCCGGGTACGGCAGGCTCAGCAGCCCGGCCGCGCCGAGGGCGGGGAAGACGCCGTCGGGGAAGACGCCGGTCTTCTCGCTCTCGGCGACACGCGGCTCGAGCACCTTGTCGGCGATGTCGCGGGTCAGCTCGATCAGCTCGCGCGCTTCGTCGGTGGGCAGCATCCGGTCAACAGCCATGCTCGACACAGTACGTCCAGCATTGAATTGCGTGCAAGGCAGCATGGAATTTTCACCCCCTATACTGGGTCGATGCCCGAGCTGCCACCGAACAAGCATCAGGAGAAGAGTCTGCGAACGCGGACGCTGCTGCTCGATGCCGCGATCGAGAGCCTGGCCGAGGTCGGCTATGCGGGCGCCTCGATCGCCGACATCACCGCCAGGGCCGGGGTCACCCGGGGCGCGCAGCTGCACCAGTTCCACACCAGGAGCGAGCTGTTCGCGCAGACCATCGGTCATCTCACCGAGCGGCAGCGGGAGGCCATGCAGCGCAAGGCGAAAGCCCTGCCCGGCGACAGCGCTGCGGGCGCGGTGCTGGTCGAACTGGTCACCGCGACGTTCGCCGGGCAGCTCGGTCGCGCCGCCGTCGAGCTCTACGTCGGCATCGCCAACGACCCGCCGCTGCGCCGCGAGATGCTGCGGGTCCAGCACGAGCTGACCGTCGAGCTGCTCGACCGCTGCGCCGGGCTGATCGACCCGGCGATCACCCGCGAGCGGCTGGAGAGCACCTTCTGGCTCACCATCAACCTGGTCCGCGGCGCCACCCTCGACGAGATGGTCGGGCGCGACCGGGTCCGGCGCAAGCAGGTGCTGGCCGACTGGACCGCGCTGGCCGACCTCGCCCTGCGCTGAGCGGGCCTACCATCTGCGTATGAACGCAGACGGCGGACCGGGCCGCGCGCCGCTGGCCGACGACCAGGTGGGACTCGTCGTCGAGGTCTTCCGGATGCTGGCCGACCCGACCCGGGTCCAGGTGCTGTGGGCGCTGGCGGACGGTGAATTGTCGGTGAACGAACTGGCGACCGCGGTCGGTAAGCCGGGGCCGTCGGTGTCGCAGCATCTGGCCAAGTTGCGGATGGCCAGGCTGGTGCGGACCCGGCGCGAGGGCACCACGATCTTCTACAGCCTGGAGAACGATCATGTCCGCCAACTGGTCCTCGACGCGGTGTACAACGCCGAGCACGCGGGTCCGGGCGTGCCGGCGCACCATCGCGGACCCGACGCGCAGCCGCCGCACCGGGCGCAAGAGGGCTGACGCTGAACACGCCGTTCACCAGGAAAAGTTACGCCGGGAAACGGTTGCCGCCCGCTCTCCCTTCGGTAGCATCCGCTTGTGACGTGGCTCATGCCGCGGCGGGACCGAAGGAGTTTTCGATGCTGAGCACCATGCAGGACGACCAGCTGTCGCTGGCCAAACTGCTCAACTATGCCGCCACCTTCCAGGGCAATTCGACCGTGTCCACCTGGACCGGCGACGGTGTGCGCACCATGACCTTCCGCGAGCTCGGCGCGGACGCCGCGCGGCTGGCCAACGCGCTGCGTGGTCTCGGCGTCGAAGAGGGTGACCGCGTCGGCACCTTCATGTGGAACAACAACGAGCACATGGTGGCCTACATCGCGGTGCCCGCGATGGGCTCGGTGCTGCACGCGCTCAACATCCGCCTGTTCCCGGAGCAGCTGGTCTTCGTCGCCAACCACGCCGAGGACAAGGTCGTCCTCGTCGACGGCACCCTGGTGCCGCTGTTCGCGCAGTACCTGCCGAACCTGAAGACCGTCCAGCACGTGATCGTCGTCAACGGTGACGCGGCCGCGCTGACCGCGCCCGAGGGCGTGCAGGTGCACTCCTACCGCGAGCTACTCGACAGCCAGCCCGCCGAATTCGACTTCCCGGTCGTGGACGAGCGGTCCGCCGCCGCCATGTGCTACACCTCCGGCACCACCGGCGACCCGAAGGGCGTCGTCTACTCGCACCGCTCCAACTGGCTGCACGCCATGCAGGTGAATCAGCCCAACGGCATGGGTTTCCAGGGCTCGGACTACGTGCTCGCGATCGTGCCGCTGTTCCACGCCAACGCGTGGGGCCTGCCGTACGCGGCGCTGATGTCGGGCGCGAACATCCTGATGCCGGACCGCTTCCTGCAGCCGGGCCCGCTGCTGGAGATGATGGCGGCCGAGAAGCCGACCTTCGCCGCCGCCGTGCCGACCATCTGGGGCGGCGTGCTGGCCGGCCTGGCCGCGCAGCCGCAGGACATCTCGCACCTGCGCACCGCCGTCGTCGGTGGCTCCGCGGTGCCGCCCGCCATGATGCGCGCGTTCGAGGAGAAGCACGGCGTGCGCATCCTGCACGCGTGGGGCATGACCGAGACCTCCCCGCTGGGCAGCGTCGCGCACGCGCCCGCCGGTGTCGACGGCGACGAGGCCTGGGCCTACCGCTACACCCAGGGCCGCTTCCCGGCCAATGTCGAGGCCCGGCTCGTCGGTGACGACGGCAAGGTCGTCCCGAACGACGGTGAGTCGCTCGGCGAGCTCGAGGTCCGCGGCGCGTGGATCACCGGCTCCTACTACTCGCCGACCGGTGCGGAGATCGACCCGGACAAGTTCGACGACGGCTGGCTGCGCACCGGCGACGTCGGCAAGATCAGCCCCGACGGCTACCTCACCCTGGTCGACCGCTCCAAGGACGTCATCAAGTCCGGTGGCGAGTGGATCTCCTCGGTGGACCTGGAGAACGCGGTGATGGGCCACCCGGCCGTCGCCGAGGCCGCCGTCATCGGTGTGCCGGACGAGAAGTGGGACGAGCGCCCGCTGGTCGCGATCGTGCTGGCCGACGGCGCCGCCGCCGAGGCCGTCGAACTGCGCGACTTCCTGGCCGACAAGTTCGCCAAGTGGCAGCTGCCGGAGCGCTGGACCTTCATCGCCGAGGTGCCCAAGACCAGCGTCGGCAAGTTCGACAAGAAGCGGCTGCGCGCGCAGTACGCCGAGGGCGAGCTGGACGTGACGACCGTGGGCTGATCCCCGGACGAACAACGGCGGGCGTGGAATCGCTTCCACGCCCGCCGTTTCTGTTCAGTTGTTTGTTCTGTTGTCGGATCCTGTTGTGCGATGCAGTTGTCGATATTCAGTTGTCGACAGAAACGCTGGTGCTCAACAGTTCCGGAGTTCCGGGCTCTGGTTGAGGAGCTGGGCGCGCGGGCTGATGTAGCGGCTGTAGGTCTCGCCGCCGACCGCCGAGAGCGGGAACGCCGCGACCCGATGGCAGTTCTGGAAGGCGAGTTTCACGCCGAAGTGCCGTTCCAGCCCGCCGCGGATCGCGTCGGAGGCCAGGGCGCGCAGCAGCTGGCCGCGCGCGACCTCGTCCGGCGGCGGCACCACGTTGTCGGCGAATTCCGCGTCGCCCGCCCGCAGGTCGCCGGCTACCCGGCTCACCACTTCCCAGGCGTAGGGCAGTGATGTGCGGACGCATTCGACGAATTCGGCGTCGTCGATATCGCCCTGTTCGGCGCGCTCGAGCAATGCTGCGGGAACATCGAGGGACATGGCGCTCTCCTCCTGCTTGGTGGTGGTCGGCGGGATGCGATGCCCCTTCGAGTCTAAACGAAATCCGTTGTCAATAACCCTGGATTCATTCTGAAAGTGCTTTCCGTAGTGCGCTTTTCGCGTCGGCGGCCAGGTCCGCGATCAGTTCGCCTGCCGATAGCTCGGTCGCCAGTGAATGCGTTTGCCCCGCCCACAGATTCACATCGTCGGTGTTGCCCGCGGCCCGTCCGGCGGCCCGCAACGGTGCGGTGGCGTAATGAATTTCGGGGTAGGCGGCGGGGGCGGTCGCGGTGTGCTCCCGAAGAAAACGGTTGCGGATTCCGCGCGCACGTCGTCCGGTGAAGGCGCGGGTGAGCATCGTCGGTTCCGGCGACCCGATCGCGCCGCTGTGCGTGGCGTTGGTGCCCGCCTCGGCGCAGCGCAGCAGTGCGGTGCCCAGCTGCCCGGCCGCCGCGCCCGCGGCGAGCACCGCGGCCAGGCCCGCGCCGGTGGCGATGCCGCCCGCGGCGATGATCGGGCGGTCGGTGCTCGCGGTGAGCAATTGGAGCAGGGCCAGCAGGCTCAGCGGGTCGATCTGGTCGTCGGCGGGATCGTCGAGGAAGCTCGCGCGGTGCCCGCCCGCCTCGGCGCCCTGGGCGATGAGCGCGTCGGCGCCCGCGTCGATGGCGATCGCCGCCTCGGCGGGGGAGGTGACCGTCACCCAGACCTCGGTGCCGACCGCGTGCAACCGGTCGACCTCGACGGCGGTGGGGCAGCCGAAGGTCGTCGACACCACCGCGACCGGGTCGGCGACCAGCAGGTCGATCTTCTCGGCCCAGCCGTCGGTGTCGTGCTTGGGCGTGCCGAGCGGGTACTCCTCGCCGAGTTCGGCCAGGTAGGCCGCGTAGGTCGCCGGCTCGGCGACCGGGCCCGGCGCGAACAGATTCATGCCGAAGGGCGCGGCGGTCGCGGCTCTGGTCGCCGCGATCTGGTCGGCCATCGCCGCTGGCGCGAGGTAGCCGGCGGCCAGCTGGCCGAACCCGCCCGCGTTCGAGACGGCGACCACCAGCTCCGGGGTGGACGGGCCGCCCGCCATGGGCGCGGCGACGATGGGGACACGCAAGCTCTCGATCACCATGTCCCGAGTCTGTCCGGTCGGCGCCGGGTGCGGCGTCCGCATGGGCGCGTGTGACCCGCTCGGCAACGGGATCGTTACTGTGCGATGGGCCTCCCACCAGCGAGTTCGATACAGAAGGTTGCGGAATGATCACGACGGGGTAGAGTTCCCGTCACAACGGATGCCGAACCGTTACACACGGTGAGGTGGCGGGAACCGCTCAGGCGGATTCCGGGCCGGTCGCAAGCCGGTTTCGTTTCCTTGTTGTCGGACGCTAGGACGAGACTTTGTCGCAGCACCGTATGGGCCCCGAATCCATCTCCGTCAAGGCCCTGCTGGGTGACGGAGGCGCCGGGCGCCCGAGCCGGCACCGCGCAGAACCGTCGCGTTCCGACCGGATGCGGGTCGCCGCCAGCGCCGCGGTCGCCGCGGGCGCCATCGTCGGCACCGCCGCCTCGATCGCTCCGGCGATCTCCTACGCGGCCCCGCTGCTACCGACGCACAACGACGACGTCGAGGAATCCGTCGTCCCCGATTCCGCTCGCCAGGCCGCCGACGTGAACTTCGTCGCCGCCAAGCAGGTCACCGCGCCCGCCGAGGCGCCCGCGCAGGTCGACGCCGTCGCCGCGCCGATCGCGGCCCCGGTCGCCGCCCCGTTCGGCATCGGCAACCTGCCGCCCGAGATCGCGGGCCCGCTGGCCCAGGTCGAGGACATCATCCAGGGCATCCAGCACCAGGTCGCGCCGCCGCAGGCCGCCCGTCCGGTCGCGGGTCCGATCAGCTCCGGCTTCGGCGCCCGCTGGGGCGCCATGCACTACGGCGTCGACTTCGCCGACTCGATCGGCGCCCCGATCCACTCCGTGTCCAGCGGCACCGTCATCGAGGCGGGCCCGGCCTCCGGCTTCGGCCTGTGGGTCCGCGTGCTCCAGGACGACGGAACCACCGCCGTCTACGGCCACGTCAACGAGATGCTGGTGACCCAGGGTCAGCGGGTCAACGCGGGCGATGTCATCGCGACCGTCGGCAACCGCGGCCAGTCCACCGGCCCGCACCTGCACCTGGAGATCTGGGATCAGGGTGGCGGCAAGATGGACCCCATTCCCTACCTCGCCGCCAAGGGTGTGCCGCTCGAGTGGGGCCCGTCCGCGCACTGAGTTCTTCGAGTCGCGGACTTCTCCGCGAAAGCCGAGTGACGGTGGTTCAGTATGAGCCCCGTCACTTTGCTGTGTGATCCGGCAACACGCCTGATCGACGGGCCGATACTCCTCAGGGCCCGTGGAACCGGGGGCCCCGTAATCGGGGGCTGTCGGCACGACGTTCGGCCGGTCTGTGGTCGCTCGATATGATGGCTCGATCTGCACGGGGCGGCTGTCGGCGCGTCCATGCTCGATGAGAGGTGAATGAACCCGAATGGAAACCGCCCGTCGTTCTGCCCGCGGTAACCGCCGTCGCCGGTCGAGCAGTCCGACATTCGGTCAGTTGCTGACGGCCGCCGTCGAATCGGCCGCCGACGCCACCGCCATCCGGTTCAACCCCACGGGCGACCAGGCCGACCAGCGCGAACTCACCTACCGCGCGCTGGACGAGGAATCCTCCCGGCTGGCCAGGGAACTGATCGCCCGCGGCGTCGGCCCCGGCGACATCGTCGCCGTCGCGATCACCCGCTCGATCGAATCGGTGCTCAGCGTCTGGGCGGTGGCCAAGTCCGGTGCCGCCTACGTGCCGATCGACCCGGCCTACCCGGCCGAGCGCATCGCCCACATCGTCACCGACTCGCGCGCCGTCCTCGGCGTCACCACCACCGCGCACCGGCCCGCCCTCGGCACGTCGACCGAGTGGCTCGAGCTCGACGACCCGGCCGTCGCGGCGCGCGTCGCGGCCCAGCCCGCGCACGCCATCTCCTACAGCGACCGGGTGCGCACGCTCGACGAGCGGCACCCGGCCTATGTCATCTACACCTCGGGTTCCACCGGTCTGCCCAAGGGCGTCGTGGTGACCCAGGCCGGTCTGTCGACGATGGCCGCGGTGGGCAGGCAGTACCGGGTCGACGCGGGTTCGCGGGTGACCCACCTGAGTTCGCCCAGCTTCGACTTCTCCCTGATGGAGATGCTGTTCACCTTCACCGCGGGCGCGACCCTGGTCGTGGTCCCGCCGACCGTGTTCGGCGGCGACGAACTCGCCGATCTGGTTCGCCGCGAACAGGTCTCGCATCTGCTGATCACCCCGGGCGCGCTCGAATCGGTCGACTCCACCCGGGTCGACACCGTCCGCGTGGTCGTTACCGGCGGTGACAAGCTCGGCGCCGAGCTGGTGGATCGCTGGGCGGCCCAGGGCCGTTCGGTGTTCAACGCCTACGGTCCCACCGAGGCCACCGTCATGGTGACCACCGGCGAGATGACCGCGGGCGAAGCGGTGACGCTGGGTTCGGTGATCCCGGGCGTCGCGGCCTTCGTGCTGGACGCGCGGCTGCGCCCGGTGCCCGCCGGTGTCGTCGGCGAGCTGTACCTGGCCGGGCCGGCGCTGGCCCAGGGCTATCTGGACCGCGCCGAGCTCACCACCGAGCGTTTCGTCGCCAACCCGTTCGGTGCCGACGCCGGCGCACCCGGCGGGCGTCTGTACCGCACCGGTGACCTGGTGCGCCGCAACACTTCCGGTGAGTTCGAGTACCTGGGCCGGTCCGACTTCCAGGTCAAGATCCGCGGCCTGCGCATCGAGCTCGGCGAGATCGACAACGCGCTGACCACCCATCCGGACGTCGACTTCGCGGCCACCCTCGGCCGCACCCTGACCAACGGCGTGACCTCGCTGGTCGCCTACGTGCTGCCCCGCGCGGGCGCCGCGGTGACCCCGGCGGATCTGGCCCACCACCTGTCGGGTCTGCTGCCCGCGTACATGGTGCCCGCGGCGATCGTGCTGCTCGACGAGATCCCGCTGACCCCGGTCGGCAAGCTCGATCGCAAGGCCCTGCCGGAGCCCACCTTCACCGCCCGCGAGTTCCGCGCGCCGAGCACGCCGATCGAGGAGATCGTCGCCCAGGTGTTCGCGGCGCTGCTGGTTTCGGACGACAACCAGCAGGTAGGCGCGGACGACGACTTCTTCGAGCTCGGCGGCAACTCGCTGCTGGCCGCCCAGGCCGTGGCCCGGATCGGCACCGCGCTCGACGCCAGGGTGCCGGTGCAGCTGGTGTTCGAGGCCTCGACGGTGTCGGCGCTGGCCGCGCGCGTCGAATCGCACGTCGGCGCCGGTACCGGTAACCCGCTGACCGCGCAGGCCAGGCCCGAGCAGATCCCGCTGTCCTACGCGCAGCAGCGGATGTGGTTCCTCAACCGCTTCGATCCGCACAGCGGCGCCAACAACATTCCGCTGCCGGTGCGGCTGTCCGGCGCGCTGGACGTGGCCGCCATGCGCGCCGCCGTCGCCGACCTGGTCGGCAGGCACGAGGTACTGCGCACGATCTACCCGGAGGTCGACGGTGACGCCGTGCAGCTGGTGCTGCCGGTGGGTGATCCGCGTGCCGTCCCGCAGGTCGACGTGGTCGAGGCGACCCCTGAGCAGCTGCCCGGCCTGATCGCCGAGCAGGCGGTGGCCGGTTTCGACGTCGCGGTCGCGCCGCCGGTGCGGGTGCGGCTGTTCCGCCTCGGCGCCGAGGAACACGTGCTGCTGTGCGTGGTGCACCACATCGCCGCCGACGGCTTCTCGATGGCGCCGCTGACCCGCGACCTGATCGCCGCCTACTCCGACCGGCTGCGCGGCAGTGCCCCCGCCTGGCGTGAGCTGCCGGTGCAGTACGCCGACTTCACCCTGTGGCAGCGGGCCACGCTCGGCGCCGAGTCCGACCCGGATTCGCTGCTGGCCCAGCAGATCTCGTTCTGGCGTGACGAATTGGCCGGGCTGCCCGAGCAATTGGACCTGCCCGCCGACCGGTCCCGCCCCGCGGCGATGAGCAACCGCGGCGCGAGCTACGACTTCCGGATCGACGCCGACACCCACGCCGCGCTGGATCGGCTCTCCCGCGAACACAATTCGACGCTGTTCATGGTCGTGCACACCGCGCTGGCCGTGCTGCTGGCACGCCTGTCGGGCACCACCGACATCGCCGTCGGCACCCCCGTCGCCGGTCGTGGCGAAGCGGTGCTCGACGACGTGATCGGTATGTTCGTCAACACCCTGGTGCTGCGCACCGAGGTGGACCAGTCCCGCAGCTTCGACGAACTGCTCGGCAGCGTCCGCGGCACCGACGTGGCCGCCTTCGGGCACGCCGACGTGCCGTTCGAGCGGCTGGTCGAGCTGCTCGACCCGGCCAGGTCGATGGCGCGCCACCCGCTGTTCCAGGTGATGCTCACCTTCCAGAACCTCGCGGGCGCCGAACTGACGCTGCCCGGCCTCACGGTCGCCGGTGTCGATCTGGCCGTGCCGTTCGCCAAGTTCGACCTCGAGCTCACCCTCGTCCCGCTGGAGACCGACGGTGTCGCGAGCGGGGTGTCGGCGGCCTTCACCTACGCCACCGACCTGTTCGACGAGGCCACGGTCGCCGGGTTCGCCGACCGGCTGGTGCGCCTGCTGACCGAGGTCGTGGCCGATCCGGCCCGCCCGGTCGGCGCGATCGAGCTGCTCGACACCGTCGAGCGCGAGCGAATCCTGCAGCGGTGGAACGACACCGAGCACGAGCTCGCGCCCGCGCTGCTGCTCGACGGTTACCGCGCCGCGGTCGCGGCGCAGCCCGACGCGATCGCCCTGTCCTTCGAGGGCGCCGAGCTGACCTACCGCGAGTTCGACGAGCGGGTGAACCGGCTGGCCCGGCTGCTGGTGCGGCGCGGGGTCGGCGCGGAGTCGCTGGTCGGGCTGGCGGTGCGCCGGTCGCTGGATCTGGTCGTCGGCATGTACGCGATCGTCACCGCCGGTGGCGCGTACGTGCCGCTCGACCCGGATCATCCGGCCGAGCGGATCGCGCACATCCTCGACACCGCGCGGCCGGTGTGCGTGCTGACCACCACCGCCGACGCCGTCGAGGTGCCGGTGTCGACGCCGGTGATCACCATGGACACCGTTGCGCTGGAAGACTTCTCGGGTGCGCCGCTGAGCCGGGCCGAGCTGGTCCGGCCGGTGCTGCCGCAGCACCCGGCCTATGTCATCTTCACCTCCGGTTCCACCGGCCGCCCGAAGGGCGTCGCGGTCTCGCACCGGGCGATCGACAACCAGATCGCGTGGATGCTGGCGGAGTACCCGCTGGCGCCCGGTGACGTGTACCTGCAGAAGACCGCGACCACCTTCGACGTGTCGCTGTGGGGCTACTTCATGCCGCTGCGCACCGGCGCGAAGCTGGTCGTCGCGACCCACGACGGCCATCGCGATCCCGCCTACATCGCCGAAACCATTGCGGCGCAGGGCGTCACGATGACCGACTTCGTGCCGTCGATGCTCACGGTGTTCGCCGCGCACACCGCGCCCGGCACCATCCCCACGCTGCGCGACGTGTTCGCCATCGGTGAGGCGCTGCCGCCGGAGACCGTCGCGGCGCTGCGCGCGGTCTCGCCCGCGCAGGTGCACAACCTCTACGGCCCGACCGAGGCCGCGGTGTCGGTGACCTACTGGCCCGCGGGCGAGACCGATCGCGGCTCGGTGCCGATCGGTGTGCCGCAGTGGAACACCCAGGTCTACGTGCTGGACGCGCGGCTGCGGCCGGTGCCCGCCGGAGTGGTCGGCGAGCTGTATCTGGCGGGCGATCAGCTCGCGCGCGGGTACGTCGCCCGGCCGGATCTGACCTCGGATCGCTTCGTGGCCAACCCGTTCACGCCCGGCGCGCGGATGTACCGCACGGGTGACCTGGTGGTCTGGCGCACGCCCGCCGACGAGGGCCACGTCCTGGAATACCTGGGCCGCACCGACTTCCAGGTGAAGTTCCGCGGTCAGCGCATCGAGCTGGGCGAGATCGAGACGGCGCTGCTGGCGCAGCCGTCGGTCAGCCAGACCGTCGCCGTCGTCGCCGATTCGCCCGCCGGTGAGCAGCTGGTCGCCTATGTGGTGCCCAAGCCGGGGGAGCGGATCGAGCAGGCGGCCTTGCTCGCCGCGATCGGTGATTCGCTGCCCGCGTACATGATTCCGGCCGCACTGGTCGAGCTGGACGCGTTCCCGCTGAACCCGAGCGGCAAGCTCGACCGCAAGGCGCTGCCCGCGCCGACGTTCACCGCGGGCGAGTTCCGCGCACCGGCCACGCCCACCGAGGAGATCGTGGCGGGCGTCTACGCCGAGCTGCTCGGCATGGCGCGCGTCGGCGCCGACGACGACTACTTCGCGCTCGGCGGCAACTCGCTGCTGGCCACCCGCGCGATCGCCCGGATCAACGAGGCGCTCGACGCCGAGGTGACCATTCGCGACCTGTTCGAAGCGCCGACCGTCACCGCGCTGGCCGCGCGTGTCGGCGCGGTCGGCGGCGCGGCCCGGCCCGCGCTGGTGGCCACCGCACGGCCGGAACGGATTCCGCTGTCGCTGGCCCAGCAGCGCATGTGGGTGCTCAACCAGCTCGATCCGGCGTCGGGCTCCTACAACATCCCATTCGCCATCCGGCTGACCGGCGCGCTCGACGTGGCCGCGCTCGACGCCGCGGTGACCGACGTGCTCACCCGCCACGAATCCCTGCGCACCCGTTTCCCGTCACCGGACGGCACCCCGGTCCAGGAGATCCTGCCGGTCGCCGAGGTGCTGCCCGCCGGGCTCGAGGTGGAGACCACGACCGAGGTGCTCGCCCGCGCCGCCGCGCTCGCCGAGGCCGGCTTCGACGTGACCAGGGAAGTGCCCGTGCGGGCGCGGCTGCTCACCGACGGATCGGCGGCCGACTGGCTGCTCGTGTTCGTGGTGCACCACATCTCCGCCGACGGTGCGTCGCTGGCCCCGCTGGCCCGCGACCTGATGACGGCCTACGTCGCCCGCGCCGGACAGCAGGCCCCGGCCTGGACGCCGCTGCCGGTGCAGTACGCCGACTTCGCGCTCTGGCAGCGCGCGGTCGTCGGCGCCGACGACGAGCCGGACTCGGTCGCCGCCGCGCAGCTCGACTACTGGCGGACCCAGCTGGCCGGCGTGCCGCCGCTGCTGGAACTGCCGCAGGACCGCCCGCGGCCCGCGACGCCGACGCTGCGGGGCGCCACCACCGAGCTGCGGCTGCCCGCCGAGGTGCACGCGCGGCTGAACCACCTCGCGCGCGAGCACAAGTCGTCGCTGTTCATGGTCGTGCACGCGGCGCTGGCCGTGCTGCTGGCCCGGCTCTCGGGCACCACCGACATCGCCATCGGCACCGCCGTCGCCGGGCGTGGTGAGCGGGCGCTCGACGAGCTGGTCGGCATGTTCGTCAACACGCTGACCCTGCGCACCGCGCTGGACCCGGCCGGGTCCTTCGACGAGGCGGTGGACCTGGCCCGCGAGACCGACCTGGGCGCCTTCGCGCACGCCGACCTGCCGTTCGAGCGGGTCGTCGAGGTGGTCGCGCCGGGCAAGGGCAGCGCGCACAACCCGCTGTTCCAGGTGGCGCTGACCTTCAGCAACAACGAGGCGGCCGCGCTCGAACTGCCCGGTCTCAGCGTGACCGCGCTGGAGACCGCGGTGGCGGCGAAATTCGACCTGCAGGTCGACGTCGAGCCCCGGTTCACCGCCGAGGGCGCGCCGGACGAGCTGGTCACGCTGTTCAACTACGCCACCGACCTGTTCGACGAGGCCACGGTGCGCACCATCGGCGCGCGCTTCGCCCGCATCCTGACCGCGGTGGCCGCCGATCCGCAGGTCCGGGTCGGCGATATCGACATCCTCGACGAGCAGGAGCGGGCCAGGCTGCTCGCGGGCGCCACCCAGACCCCGGCACCGGTCGCGCCGTCGGGCGGCACCACGCTGGCGCAGGCGTTCACCGCCGCGGCCGAGGACGATCCGGACGGGCCCGCGCTGGTCTGGGGCGACGACTCGCTCACCTACGAGCAGCTCGACACCCGCTCCTCGCGGTTGGCGCGGCTGCTGATCGGCCGTGGCTTCGGGCCGGGTGCCGGTGTGGCCGTTGATCTTCCGCGTGGTGTCGACTGGGCGGTGGCGGTCTGGGCCGTGCTCAAGTCCGGTGCCGCGGTGCTGCCCGCGCCGGGCATCGGCGCGGCGCCCACCGAACCGGCCGCCAAGATCGGCATCACGGCGGGCGCGACGCCGGACGGCGATTTCGAGTGGGTGGTCCTGGACGACCCGGCGATCCGCACCGAGCTGTCGACCCAGTCGGCCCGCCCGGTGACCTACGCCGACCGCACCAGGGCGCTGCGCGGCGGCGACCCGGCCTTCGTCGGCGTCGACGGTGTCCGCAGCTACGACGAACTCGCCACGGCGGGTGCGCGCGTGCGCGCCGACGCCGCGCTGACCTTCGAGTCGCGCACCTTCGGCAACGGCGCGGCGGACAGCTTCGCCGTGCTCGTCGAGCCGGTCGCGGCCGGTGTCGCGGGCGCGTCGATGGTGCTGGCGCCCGCCGCGGGCGACGACCTGTCGGCGGTACTGGCCGAGGAGTGGGTGAGCCACCTGTTCGGCGATCGGGCCGGTCTCGATGCGGTCGACACCGCCGGGCTCGACGACCTGCAGGCATTGATCGCCGACGAGGTCGCGCCGGGCAACCCCGGCCCGGCCGAAGTCGTACTGGTGCTCGGGGACCCGCGTCCGTCGGTGTCCTGAGCCGTGACCGTGGTGACGGGGCGACGAGTTCCGGTGATGGGTGAGGTGGAATCGCGATGACACGACCGGTACGGACGCGCCCGGTGCGGACTCGCCGCGCCAGGGTGACCGCGTTGCCGCAGCTGCTGGCCACCGCCGTGGAGACCAATCCCGACGGTGTCGCGGTGGTGCTCGCCGACGCCGCGAGCACGCTGGGCAGCCTGAGCTACGCCGAGATCGACGAGCGTTCCAGCCGGATCGCGCGGCTGCTGATCGCGCGGGGCATCGGGGCCGGTGACCTGGTGGCCATCGGCATCCCGCGCTCGATCGAGTCGGTGCTGGCGGTCTGGGCGGTCGCCAAGACGGGTGCCGGGTTCGTGCCGGTGGACCCGAACTATCCGCCGGATCGGGTGTCGCACATGGTGTCCGACTCCGGCGCGGTCTTCGGGCTGACCGTGACGGCGGTCGCCGATCGGTTGCCCACCCGGGTGGACTGGCTGGCGATCGACGACGCGGGCCTCGCCCCGCTGCTCGACGAGGTCTCCGGTGACCCGGTTACCAATGCCGACCGGCTGCGCCAGATCCGCGCCGAGGACCTGGCCTACCTCATCTACACCTCCGGTTCCACCGGTCTGCCCAAGGGCGTCGCGGTGAGCCAGGCCGGGCTGGCCGGGTTCTGCGAGGAACAGCGGCTGCACTACGGCATCGAGATCGGTTCGCGCACACTGCATTTCGCCTCGCCGTCGTTCGACGCCTCGCTGCTGGAGCTGCTGCTCGCGGTGGGCGCGGGCGCGACGATGGTGATCGTCGACCCGAGTGTCTACGGTGGCGACGACCTGGCCGCGCTGCTGCGCCGGGAACGGGTGAGCCACGCGTTCATCACCCCCGCCGCGCTGGCCTCGATCGATCCCGACGGCCTCGACGACTTCCGGGTGGTCGCGGTCGGTGGCGAGGCGGTACCGCCGGATCTGCTGCGGCGCTGGGCGATTCCGCTCGCCGACGGCACCCTGCGGCAGTTCCACAATGTGTACGGACCCACCGAGACCACGATCGTGGTCAATATCAGTGTGCCGCTCAAGCCCGGTGACCCGCTGACCATCGGCGGCCCGCTGCGCGGCGTCGCGGAGTACGTGCTCGACGACCGGCTCGGTCCGGTCCCGCCCGGTGTCACCGGCGAGCTCTACATCACCGGTGCCCAGCTGACCCGCGGCTACCACGCGCGGCCCGGTCTCACCGCCTCGCGCTTCGTCCCGAATCCCTTCGATCCGGCGGGTTCCCGGCTCTACCGCACCGGCGACCTGGTCCGCTGGACCGCCGACGGCGCGCTGGAATACGTGGGCCGCAACGACTTCCAGGTCAAGATCCGCGGCTTCCGGATCGAGCTCGGTGAGATCGACGCGGTGCTCTCCGCGCACGAGAGCCTCGACTTCGCCGCCACCGTCGGGCACGAACTCGACAGCGGCGCCACGATTCTGGTGTCCTACGTGCACGCCGCGCCCGGCGCGACGATCGACACCGCCGCGCTCACGGCCTTCGCCGAGCGCAGCCTGCCCGCGCACATGGTGCCCACCGTGCTGATGGAACTCGACACCATCCCGCTGACCCCGGTCGGCAAGCTGGACCGCCGGGCGCTGCCCGCGCCGGTGCTCGAGCACGCCGCGTTCCGGGCGCCCGCGACGCCGGTGGAACAGATCGTCGCCGGGACCTTCGCCCAGGTGCTCGACCTCGGTGAAGACACCCAGCTCGGCCTCGACGACGACTTCTTCGCCCTCGGCGGCAACTCGCTGCTGGCCACCCAGGTCGCCGCCCGGCTCGGCGCCGCGCTCGACACCGACTTCCCGGTCCGGCTGCTGTTCGAGGCCCCGACGGTGGAGGCGCTGGCCCAGCGGCTCGCCGAGTCCGCAGGCGCGGGCGCGCGTCCCGCGCTGGTGGCGACCGAACGGCCGGAACGGATTCCGCTGTCGCTGGCGCAGCAGCGGATGTGGTTCCTCAACCAGTTCGACCCGGACTCGGTCGCCTACAACATCCCGATGGCGGTGCGGCTCGGCGGCGCGATCGATGTGGACGCGTTGCGCGCGGCCGTCGGCGATCTGGTCGCCCGGCACGAGACGCTGCGCACCGTCTACCCCGAGACCGAGGACGGCCCGATCCAGCGGGTGCTGCCCGAGTCGGCCGCGACGCCGCAGCTCGAGGTGCGCCGGGTCCAGCCCGCCGACCTGGGCGCGGCCATGCACGCGCTCGGCTCGTCCGGCTTCGATGTGCGCAGCCAGGTGCCGCTGCGGGTCGCGCTGTTCGAGCTCGGCCCGGACGAGTCGGTGCTGGCCGTGGTGGTGCACCACATCGCCGGTGACGGCTCCTCGCTGACCCCGCTGACCAGGGATCTCATGCTCGCCTATGCGGCGCGCTCGGCGGGCGCGGCACCGGAGTGGGCGCCGCTGGCCGTGCAGTACGCGGACTACGCGCTCTGGCAGCGCGCCCTGCTCGGCAGCGAGGACGATCCGCGGTCGCTGGCCTCGGCCCAGCTGGCCTACTGGCGCGAGGCGCTGGCCGGGCTGCCCGATCAGCTCGACCTGCCCGCCGACCGCCCGCGCCCGGCCGTGCAGACCTTCGCCGGTGGCCGGGTGCCGATCGAGATCGACGCCGCGACCCATCGCGCGCTGCTGGCACTGGCGCACGAGCGGGGCGCGACCCTGTTCATGGTGGTGCACACCGCGCTCGCGGTGACGCTGGCCCGGCTGGCGGGCACCGACGACCTCGCCATCGGCACGCCCATCGCGGGCCGGGGCGAGGCCGCGCTCGACGACCTGATCGGCATGTTCGTCAACACCCTGGTCTTCCGCACCACGCTGCGGCCGGGGGAGCCGTTCACCGAGCTGCTCGCCCGGCAGCGCGACACCGACCTGCAGGTGTTCGCCAATGCCGACCTGCCGTTCGAGCGGCTCGTCGAGGCGATCAACCCGGCCCGCTCGACCGCGCGGCACCCGCTGTTCCAGGTGGGTCTGTCCTTCCAGAACCTGACCCGCACCGGGCTCGAGCTCGGTGAACTGGCGGTCGAGGGCGTCGACGTGGATCTGGCGGTGTCGCAGTTCGATCTGCACGCCGTCGTCGCCGATACCTACGACGCCGACGGTGTCGCCCAGGGCATCAGCGGTGTCTTCACCTACGCCACCGACCTTTTCGACGAGGTGACGGCGGCGGGCTACGCGGACCGCTTCGCCCGCGTGCTCGCGGCCGTGGCCGCCGCGCCGCAGCGCCCCGCCGACGAGCTGGAGCTGCTCTCCGACAGCGAGCGGGAGCGAATCCTGCACGGCTGGAACGCGACCGGGCATCCGTGTCCGCCCGCCACCCTGGCCTCGCTGTTCGCCGAGACGGCCGCCGGGCACCCCGACGGTGTCGCGCTGATCGATCCCGACGGCGTGTCGCTGACTTATCGCGACTTCGCCGCGCGGGTCCATCGGCTGGCACGACACCTGATCGCGCAGGGCGTCGGCGTGGAAGACCGCGTCGCGCTGGCGATTCCACGATCCGTGGAGCTCGTCGTCGCGATGTACGCGGTGACGGCGACCGGTGCCGCTTACGTGCCGGTCGACCCGTCGCAACCGGCCGACCGGATCGGACACGTGCTCGATACGGCCGCCCCGGTCTGCGTATTGACCACGGCAGCGGCGGGATTCACCGCCAACGTGCTGGGTGGTAGGGCGTCTGCCGCTACGGACACATCGGCCAGTGGGTCGTCTGCCGCCGGCGGCGTGCAGGGTGGCGAACTTGCCACCGCTGGTGCCGGACTCGGCGCGGTGCCGGTGGTCGTCGTCGACGCGCTGGACTTGTCAGCGCTGTCGGATCAGCCGATCGCAGCGAACGAGCGCCGTGGCGTGCTCCGCTCGGAGAACACGGCGTACGTGATCTTCACGTCCGGGTCGACGGGCAAGCCGAAGGGTGTCGCCGTCTCGCACGGCGCGATCGTGAACCAGCTGCGGTGGAAGACCGCCGCGTTCGGGCTCGGCCGCGATGATTCGGTGCTGCTGAAGACCGCCGCAACCTTCGACCTGTCGGTGTGGGAGTTCTGGTCGGCTGCGGTGTGCGGCGGCACGCTGGTGATCGCCGCGCCCGACGGGCACCGCGACCCCGCGTACCTGCTGAGCGTGCTCGCCGGACGGTCGGTGACCACGCTGCACGTCGTCCCGTCGATGCTCGACGCGCTGCTCACCGAGTCCGGTGGGGCACTGCCGCCCGCGCTGCGCCGGGTGCTCGCCATCGGCGAAGCCCTGCCCGCCGCGACCGCGCAACGCTTCGTCGCCACGAATTCCGCCGCGCTGCACAACCTGTACGGCCCGACCGAGGCCGCCGTCTCGATCACCGATCACCGGGTGACCACGGCCGACCGGGCGACGGTGCCGATCGGCGCGCCGGAATGGAACAGCCGGGTCTACGTCCTGGACGCGCGTCTGCGTCCGGTGCCGGTGGGCGTCTCGGGTGAGCTCTACCTCGCGGGCGCGCAGCTGGCGCGCGGCTACTTCGGCCGCCCCGACCTGACCGCCGACCGCTTCGTCGCCGACCCGTTCGCTGCTTCCGGTCGGGCAGCCGAGAACCTTGGTGCCTATTCGCTCGCCGGAACCGACAGCGCCGCCGATGGTTCCGGCGACCGAGTTGTCGACGCCGAGACGCGGTCCCCGCACGGCGCCCGGATGTACCGCACCGGCGACCTGGTGGCCTGGACGGCCGATGGCGAGCTGGAATACCGGGGCCGCACCGACTTCCAGGTTAAGATCCGGGGCTTCCGCATCGAACTCGGCGAGATCGAGGCCGCATTGCTGGCCGCGCCGCAGGTCGCGCAGGCGGCCGTGCTCGCGCAGTCCGACGCGCAGCTCGGCGACCGGCTCGTCGCCTACGTGGTGCCGGCGCCGGACACCGAGCTCACCGCGAGCGCGGCCAAAGCCGCGGTGGCGCAGGTGCTTCCGTCGTACATGGTGCCCGCCGCCTTCGTCGTCCTCGATCGCCTGCCGCTGAACGCGAACGGCAAGCTCGACCGCGCCGCGCTGCCCGCGCCCGTGCTCGAACCGCGCCGCTACCGGGAACCGGTGGGGGACAGCGCGATCGCGGTGGCGGAGGTGTTCACCGAGGTGCTCGGCGTCGCCCGGCCCGGTCTCGACGACGATTTCTTCTCCCTCGGCGGCAACTCGCTGCTGGCCACCCGGGTGGTGCACCGGCTGCGCGAACGCACCGGCACCGAGCTGACCGTGGCCGCCTTCTTCGCCGACCCGACCGTCGCCGGACTCGCGGACCGGCTCACCGCCGGTCCGGCCGGGCTCGGCGGTGACCTCGACGCGGCGCTGGCCACCACCCTGCCGCTGCGCCGGGGCGGCGACCGGGAGCCGCTGTTCTGCCTGCACCCCGTCTCCGGCTTGGCCTGGGCCTACGCGGGTCTGGCCCCGCACCTGCCCGAGGACCGCCCGATCATCGGCCTCCAGTCGCCGGCCCTGAGCGACCCGGACTTCCGGCCCGCCACGGTGGACGCGCTGATCGACCACTACCTCGCCGAGATCCGCGCGACCCAGCCGCACGGGCCGTACCACCTGCTCGGCTGGTCGCTGGGCGGCGTGCTCGCGCAGGCGGTCGCCACCCGGTTGCAGGCGGCGGGGGAGACGGTGGCCTCGCTGACCCTGCTGGACAGCGTGCCCGGCGCCGACCTGGCCGATTTCGGCGCCGAATTGCGGGCGGCGTTCCATGAACTCGGCATCCCCGACCAGCAGTTGCCCGCCGCAGACCGACTGGTCGGTCTCGGCGACGACGCCCTGGCCGCGCTGCACGGCGCGCTGGCCGGGTCGACGCCGATCTCGCTGCCGCGCTTCGTCGGGATGTACCGGGGTGCGCTGCGGACTGTCGAACTGGTTACCCAACTGATGCCGGATCGATTCGTGGGTGATCTCACCTTCTTCACCGCCCTGCGGACGGCCGGGAAAGCGCCGGGTGGCGCGTCGCGCTGGCGCCCCTATTTCAGTGGGGTCATCACCGATCATCCGGTCGACGCGAGTCATCAGCAGATGCTCGGCCCGGTGGCAGTCACCACAGTCGGCCCGGTAACGGCGCAGGTCATCGCCATTTCCGGGCGGTCCATCGATAGCTCCACGTAACAGGCTCCGCGCAGATTACGATTCTGTTGCAGAGAGTTGGTGTGTCGTGGCGCACACCTCGGCGACGGTCGGCGACAGCGATATAGGTGTGACTATGCTGTGTCCGACTCGGCTGCCGGACGCGAGAGGTGTATTGGTCTGTGGAAACCCCCCGCCGCACTGGCCGTGCCGGTCGCCGACGAACGACCGGCGCACCGCTGTTCGGTCAACTGCTCACGGCCGCGGTCGAATCCGCGGCCGGGTCGATAGCTGTTCGCTACAACCCGACCGGAATGCCGGGTGGTGAGCGGCAGCTCACCTACTCCGAGCTGGACGCGGAATCCTCGCGACTGGCACGTGAACTCATCGACCGGGGCATCGGCGCCGGCGACGTGGTCGCGATCGCGATCGCGCGCTCCATCGAGTCCGTCCTCGCGGTCTGGGCCATCGCCAAGACGGGCGCCGCCTACGTGCCGGTCGATCCGGCCTATCCGAGCGACCGGATCGCGCACATCGTCGCCGATTCCGGCGCGACGCTCGGCCTCACCACCGCCACCCACCGGGCCGCGCTCGGGACCGGCCTGTACTGGATCGAACTCGACGATCCGGTGGTCGCCGAGCGGATCGGCGCGCGCCCGGCGCACGCGGTGAGCTACGCCGACCGGGTCCGGCAGATCGACGATCGCCACCCGGCCTATGTCATCTACACCTCCGGTTCCACCGGCAAGCCCAAGGGCGTCGTCGTGACCCACGCCGGGCTCGGCGCGCTGGTCGCCGCCGAGCGCGAACACTTCGGCGTCGAACCGGATTCGCGGGTGCTGCACGTTTGCTCGCCGAACTTCGACGTGTCGGTGCTCGAGCTGCTGCTGACCTTCGCGACCGGCGCGACCCTGGTGATCTCGCCGCCGCGGATCTTCGGCGGCTTCGAGCTGTCGGATCTGCTTCGGCGCGAACGGATCACGCATGTGCTGATCACGCCGGGCGCGCTGGAGTCGGTCGACCCGGCCGGGCTGCCCGACCTGCGGACGGTGGTCGTGGCCGGTGACCGGTTCGGCCCGGAACTGGTCGGCCGCTGGGCGAGCGGCGGGCGCGCCTTCTACAACGGTTACGGTCCGACCGAGGCGACCATCCTCGCCACCAGCACCGCGCCGCTGCATCCGCGCGCGCCGATCACCATCGGCAACGCGGTGCCCGGCATGGGCCTCTATGTCCTCGACGCCCGGCTGCGGCCGGTGCCCGCTGGTGTCGTCGGTGAGCTGTATCTGTCGGGTCCCGCGCTGGCCCAGGGGTATCTGGGCAGGCCGGGGCTGACCGCCGAGCGGTTCGTCGCCTCGCCGTTCGGGCCGGGCAGGCTCTATCGCACCGGCGACCTGGTGCGCAGGCTCGAACACGACGGCACGCTGGAATACCTGGGCCGCACCGACTTCCAGGTCAAGGTGCGCGGCTTCCGGATCGAGCTGGGCGAGATCGACAACGCGCTCACCGCGCATCCCGATCTCGACTACGCGGTGACCCTCGGCAAGACCATGCCCTCGGGCGCGACCGCGCTGGTGTCGTACGTGCTGCCGCGCGTCGGGCGCACGGTCGACACCGGGGCGCTCGCGGAATTCCTGGCCACCTCGTTGCCCGCGTACATGATTCCGGCCGTCATCATGGTGCTCGACGCGCTGCCGCTGACCTCGGTCGGCAAGCTCGACCGGGCCGCGCTGCCGACGCCGGTGTTCACCGCGCGCGGGTTCCGCGCCCCGGCGACGCCCGCCGAACAGGTCGTCGCCGATGTGTTCGCCGCGCTGTTGCTGCGCGACGGCTCCGGTCGCGTCGGCGCCGATGACGACTTCTTCGAGCTCGGCGGTGACTCGTTGCTCGCCGCGCAGGCCGTCGCCCGGATCGGCGCCGCACTCGACGTGCGGGTGCCGGTGCAGGCCGTCTTCGAGGCGCCGACCGTGGCCGCGCTGGCGAACAAGGCCGAACAGCAGCGGGTCTCGGCGCACGCGCTGCCGCTGACCAGGCAGCAGCGGCCAGCGCAGATCCCGCTGTCGTACGCCCAGCAGCGGATGTGGTTCCTCAACCGCTTCGATCCCGCCTCGGCGGTCGACAACATCCCGGTCGCGGTGCGGCTGTCGGGCCGGCTCGATCTGCCCGCCCTGCGCGCGGCCGTCGCCGACCTGATCGCCCGGCACGAAGTGCTGCGCACCGTGTACCCGGTGTCGGACGGCCTGGCCGCCGATGGCCTGGTGCTCGACGGCGAGGGCCATCAGGTGGTGCTCGCCCCGGGTGATCCGGCGGCGGCGCCGGAGTTCGAGGTCGTCGAGATCGCGGAGGACGAGCTGGGCGACGCCATCGCCGCGGCCGCGCTGACCGGTTTCGACGTCACCGCCGCCCCGCCGGTGCGGGTGCGGGTGCTGGCCCTGTCGGAATCCGAGCACGTCGTGGTCTGCGTGGTGCACCACATCGCCGCCGACGGCTTCTCCTTCGCGCCGCTGACCAGGGACCTGCTGACCGCCTACGCCGAGCGTCGCGGTGGCGGCGCGCCGCACTGGCCGCCGCTGCCGGTGCAGTACGTCGACTACACGCTGTGGCAGCGCGCGCTGCTCGGCGTCGAGACCGACCCGTCGTCGCTGCTGGCCGCGCAGGTCGCGTTCTGGCGGCGGACCCTGGCCGGGCTGCCCGAACAGCTGGAACTGCCGACCGACCGGCCGCGTCCCGCCGTCGCCAGCCGTTCGGGCGGCACGCTGACCGTGCAGATACCCGCCTCCGTGCACGCCGGCCTGTCCGGGCTGGCCCGCGACCACAACGCCACCCTGTTCATGGTGGTGCACACCGCGCTGGCGCTGCTGCTGGCCCGGCTCTCCGGCACCCGCGACATCGCCATCGGCACCCCGGTCGCCGGGCGCGGCGAGCAGGCGCTCGACGAGCTGATCGGCATGTTCGTCAACACCCTGGTGCTGCGCACCCAGGTCGACCCGGCGGCGAGCTTCGGCGCGCTGCTCAGCGAGGTCAGGGCCGACGACCTGGCGGCCTTCGGCCACGCCGACGTGCCGTTCGAGCGTCTGGTGGAACTGCTGGAGCCGGTGCGCTCGACCGCGCGGCACCCGCTGTTCCAGGTGATGCTGACCTTCCAGAACCTGGCCCGCTCCGATCTGGCGCTGCCCGGCCTCGCCGTCTCGGCGGCCGACTTCGCGGTGCCGCTGGCGAAGTTCGATCTCCAGGTGGAACTGGCCGAGCGGATCGGCGCCGACGGCGCGCCGCAGGGCCTGACCGCCGCGTTCGTCTACGCCACCGATCTGTTCGATCACGCCACCGTCGCCGATTTCGCCGACCGCTGGTCGCGGGTGCTCGCCGCGGTGGTCGCCGATCCGTCGGTGCCGGTGGGCGATATCGACGTGCTCGCCCCCGGTGAGCGCGAACTCGTGCTGCGCGAAGGGGATTCGCCCGGCATCGCGGTGCCCGAGGTGACCCTGGCCGACCTGATCTGCATGCAGGCCCAGCAGCGCCCGGACGCGATCGCGGTCAGGGCGGGTGGGTATTCGCTGACCTTCGCCGACCTGCTCGGCCGCGCCTCGGCGCTGGCCCGCGCGCTGATCGCCAACGGCGCCGGCCCGGAAACCCTGGTGGCCGTGGCGGTTCCGCGCACCGAGGAGTTGCCGGTCGCCCTGCTGGCGGTACTGCTCGCCGGCGCGGGGTACCTGCCGATCGATTCCGGCTATCCCGCGCAGCGACTCGAATACGTGCTCGCCGACGCGAAACCCACTGTGCTGCTGACGACCTCGGCCGAGCGTGGGCTGGTGCCCGCCGACCTTCCGGTCGTGCTGCTCGACGCGCAGCTGGGGTATTCGACCGCGCCGCTGCGTCCCGCCGAACGGCGCGCGCCGCTGCGGCCAGACCACCTCGCCTACGTCATCTACACCTCCGGCTCCACCGGCCTGCCCAAGGGCGTCGGCGTCAGCCATCGCAATGTGCTGGAGCTGTTCGCCAACACCCATCGGCTCTTCGAGTTCGACGTCGACGACGTGTGGACGGTGTTCCACTCCTTCGCCTTCGACTTCTCGATCTGGGAACTGTGGTGCGCGCTGGCCGGTGGCGCGTCGGTGGTCGTGGTCGACCATCTCACCTCGCGCTCGCCGATCGAGTTCCGCGAACTGCTCGCCCGCGAACAGGTGACGGTGCTGAGCCAGACCCCCACCGCGTTCGCCCAGCTCGACGAGGCCGACCGGGCCGCCCAGGCCGCCGGTGCCGCGCCGCTGCCGCTGCGCTACGTGGTGTTCGGCGGCGAGGCGCTCGACCCGCGCAAGCTCAACCGCTGGTACGCCCGCTACGGAACCGGGCCCGGCGCACCGCGACTGGTGAACATGTACGGCATCACCGAGACCACGGTGCACGTCTCGCATCTGACCATGGACGCGGGCGCCGCCGAGCTGCCGAGCAGCCTGATCGGGCGGGCGCTGCCCGGCCTGTCGGTGGCGGTGCTCGACGACCGGCTGCGGCCGGTGCCCTTCGGTGTCGCCGGTGAGCTCTACATCGCCGGTGGTCAGGTCTCGCGCGGATACCTCGGCAAGCCGGGGCTCACCGCGACGCGCTTCGTGGCCGACCCGTTCGGCCCGCCCGGTGCCCGCCGCTACCGCTCCGGTGACCTCGGCCGCTGGATCGGCTTCCGCGGCACGCCCGCACTGGAATACGGCGGCCGCGGCGATCAGCAGGTGCAGCTGCGGGGGTTCCGGATCGAGCCGGGCGAGATCGAGGCCGCGCTGCTCGGCGTGCCCGGGGTCGGCCAGGCCACGGTCGTCGTGCGGGCCGACGAGCACGCGGGCGACCGGCTGATCGGCTATGTGGTCCCGATCGACGGCGCCGCCCTCGATCCGGTGGCCGTGCGCGCCGTCGTGGCCGAATTCCTCACCGGCTACATGGTTCCCGACGCCGTCGTGGTGCTGGTCGCGCTGCCGCTGACCGCCAACGGCAAGCTCGACCGGGCCGCGCTGCCGGCGCCCGAGTTCACCGCGGCCGCGGCGTTCCGGGCACCGACGACGCCGATCGAACTGAGCGTCGCCGAGGTGTTCGCCACGTTGCTCGGCGTCCCCGAGGTCGGCCTGGACGACGACTTCTTCGACCGTGGCGGCAACTCGCTGCTGGCCACCAGGGCCATCGCCCGCATCGATCAGGCGCTCGGCGCCGATCTGGTGGTCCGCGACCTGTTCGAGGCGCCGACCGTGGCCGCGCTGGCCGCGCGGGTGCGCCCCGGCGCGGTGACCGCGCCGCGACCGCCGCTGATCCCGGCGCAGGATCGGGGCGTCATCCCGCTCTCGCCCGCCCAGCAGCGGATGTGGCTGCTCAACCGCATCGACCCGGACTCGCCCGCCTACAACATCCCGCTGGTGCTGCGGCTGCGCGGCGCGCTGGACACCTCGGCGCTGCGCTACGCGGTCGCCGACGTGCTGGAACGGCACGAGGCCTTGCGCACCCGGTTCCCCGCCGACGCGAACGGCGCTCCGTACCAGGAGATCCTGCCGGTCAGCGCGGTGCTGCCGACCGGGCTGGTGATCGAGGAGTGCGCCGATCCGCGCGATCGCGTGATGTGGCTGCTCGCGGGCGGATTCGACGTCGCCGAGCGAGTTCCGTTGCGGGCCGGGCTGTTCACCGTCCCGGATACCGATCCGCTGGCCGAGGAAGAGCACGTGCTCGCCGTGGTGGTGCAGCACATCATCGCCGACGGTGCCTCGCTCGCGCCGCTGGCCCGCGACCTGGTGATCGCCTACCGGGCCAGGGTCGAGGGCCGCTCGCCGAGCTGGGCGCCGCTGCCGGTGCAGTACGCCGACTACGCGCTGTGGCAGCGCGAGGTGCTGGGCGAGGAGTCCGACGAGAGCTCCACCGCCGCACGGCAACTCGACTTCTGGCGGCACACGCTGGCCGGCCAGGCGGGGACCGTCGACCTGCCGCACGATCATCCGCGGCCGCCGCACGCCTCGCTGCGCGGCGCCGACGTGACCACCATCCTGCCCGCCGACGTGCACGCGCGGCTGGCCGAGATCGCCCGCGCGCACAACGCGTCGCTGTTCATGGTCGTGCACGCGGCGCTGGCGGTGCTGCTGGCGCGCATCTCCGGCAGCACCGACATCGCGATCGGCACGCCGATCGCGGGGCGCGGTGAACCCGAACTCGACGACCTCGTCGGCATGTTCGTCAACACCCTGACCCTGCGCACCGAGGTCTCGCCGCTGCGCGGCTTCGACGAGCTGGTCACCCTGGCCCGCGAGGTCGACCTGGCCGCGTTCGCCAACGCCGACCTGCCGTTCGAGCGGATCGTCGACGAGGTGGCGCCCAGCGGCGCCGTCTCGCACAACCCGCTGTTCCAGGTGGTGCTGTCGTTCCACAACACCGAGGCGCCGGTCCTGCGGCTGCCCGGGCTCACCGTCGAGGCGATGGACCTGGCGGCCCGGCCCGCCAAGTTCGACCTCCAGGTCAATGTGGAGCCGCGCCTCACCGCGTCCGGGGAGCCCGACGAGCTCGGCGTGGTGTTCACCTACGCCACCGACCTGTTCGACGAGCACACCGTCGCGGCCTTCGCGCGCGGACTCGTCGAGATCGTCGCCGCGGTGGCGGCCGACCCGAAGGTCCGGATCGGCGACATCGACCTGCGCGACGCCAGGGAACGCGAACGCGAGCTGACCGCGGCGGCGTACGCCCCGGCCCCGTCGGCCAACGGCGCCGCACTGGCCCAGGAACTGGCCGCCGCGGTGGAGGAGGACCCGGAGGCGCCCGCGCTCGACCTGGGCGACGCCGAGCTGACCTACCACGAATTCGACGCCCGCTCCTCGCAGCTGGCGCGGTCGCTGATCGCGCGCGGCGCCGGTCCCGGCACCGGTGTCGCGGTGCGCCTCGACCGGGGCGTAGACGCGGCGATCGCCACCTGGGCGGTGCTCAAGGCGGGTGCCGCGGTGGTGCCGCTGATGACGCTGGACGCGGGCCTGCCCGACCGGCTCGAGGTGAAACTGGGCCTGACCATCGATATCCTCGACGCGCCCGACGGCCTGGACTGGTACGACCTGGCCGATCCGGCGCTGATCGCGGAGCTGGCGGCCGAATCGCCGCGCCCGATCGGCTACGCGCACCGCACCAGGGCGCTGCGCGGTGACGATGTCGCCTTCATCGGCGGCGGCCGCACGCTCAGCTACGACGAGCTGGCCGGTGCCGCCGAGCGGGTGGCCCAGCGCACCGGGCTCAATTTCGAGTCGCGGACCAGGGCGGCGGGCAGGCCGGATTCGGTGGCCGGGGTGCTGGAGATCGTCGCGGCCGGAATTGCCGGCGCGACGCTGGTGCTGGCGCCGGATGACGGTGGTGGGGACGAGGTGAGCCATGTGTTCACCGAGTCGGCGGTCGCGGTGGCCGCGCCGGGCGACGGCACCGGTGCGACGATCGTGGCTTTGAGTGAGATGATCGGCAACGCCGGAGTGCCGCAGCAGCGGCGAGCGGCGGTCGGGATGGATGGATAGGTGCAGGTGCGCATGACCGGGGAACGGCTAGTCGACTCCGTCGAGCGGAGGGAACGGGCGTGACCCGGGCCAGCAGGGCGTCCGGCGCCCGTGCCAGGCAGCGGGGGAAGTCGCTGCCGCAACTGCTGTCCGTCGCCGTGGAATCCAACCCCGGCGGCATCGCGCTGTCCTGGGACGACGGCGTGTCCGCTCCCGTCCGCTGGACCTACGCCGAGCTCGACGAACGCGCCAACCGGCTGGCCCGGCTGCTGATCGCGCGCGGGGTCGGCCCGGAGGACATCGTCGCCATCGGCATCCCGCGCTCGGCCGACTCCGTGCTGGCCATGTGGGCGGTCACCAAGGCGGGCGCCGCGTTCCTGCCCGTCGACCCGAACTATCCGCCCGCCCGGGTGACCCACATGCTCGCCGATTCCGGCGCGGTCCTCGGCCTCGCCGTCGCCGTCGCGCTGGACAAGTTGCCCGGCACCGTCGACTGGCTGTGCCTCGACGATCCGGCCGTGCGCCGCGCCGCCGAGGAGCAGCCCGGCGACCCGGTGACCTTCGCCGACCGGGTGCGCCCGCTGCGGCTGCCGCACCCGGCCTACATCACCTACACCTCGGGCTCCACCGGCCTGCCCAAGGGCGTCGTGGTGACCCACGCCGGCCTGGCCGGATTCAGCGCCGAACAGCGCGCGCTCTACAGCGTCGAGCCGACCTCGCGGACCCTGCACTTCGCCTCGCCCTCCTTCGACGGCGCCGTGCTCGAACTGCTGATGGCGGTCGGCGCCGCGGCGACCATGGTGGTCGCGCCCGCCGGGATGCTCGGCGGCGCCGAGCTGGCCGAGGTGCTGCGCCGCGAGTCGGTGACGCACATGTTCATCACGGCCGCCGCGCTCGCCGCGCTCGACCCGGCCGGGCTGGACGACCTGGTCGTGATCGCCAGCGGCGGCGAGGACGTCCCGCCCGCCATGGTTCGCCGCTGGGCCATCGAACTACCCTCGGGCACCCGGCGTTTCCACAACGGCTACGGGCCGACCGAGACCACCATCATGACCAACATCAGCGCCGCGCTGGCGCCGGGCGCGGCCGTGAACTTCGGCCCGCCGCTGCGCGGGGTCACCGAGTACGTGCTCGACGAGCGCCTGGTCCGGGTGCCGGACGGGATGATCGGCGAGCTGTACATCGCGGGCAACGAGCTGGCCCGCGGCTATCACGGGCGACCGGCGCTGACGGCGGCCCGTTTCGTCACCGACCCGTTCGATCCCGCCGGTGGCCGCATGTACCGCACGGGCGATCTGGTGCGCAGGCGCGCCGACGGTGCGGTGGAATTCGTCGGCCGCAACGACTTCCAGGTGAAGGTCCGCGGATTCCGGATCGAGCTGGGCGAGATCGACGCGGTGCTCTCCGCGCACGACAGCGTCGACTTCGCGGTGACCGTGGGGCACCAGCTCGACAACGGCACCACCATCCTCGCCGCCTACGTCCACGCCGCGCCGGGCGCGCGGGTCGACTCCGACGAGCTGCTCGCCCACGCCAGGGCCGGACTGCCCGCGCACATGGTGCCGACCGCGCTGACCGTGCTCGACACCATCCCGCTGACGCCGGTCGGCAAGCTGGACCGGGCCGCGCTGCCCGCACCGACCCTGCGTACCGAGGAATTCCGCGCGCCGTCGGGCGCGATGGAGGAGCTGGTCGCGCAGATCTTCACCGAGCTGCTCGCCCCCGAGCGCGCGATCGGCGCCGACGACGACTTCTTCGCGCTCGGCGGCAACTCGCTGCTGGCCACCAGGGCGGCGGCCCGGCTCGGTGCCGAGCTGTCGGCCCGGGTGCCCGCCGGTCATGTCTTCGAACGGCCGACGGTGGCCGGTCTGGCCGAGCTGCTCGAGCCGCTCAAGGGCGCGGGCGGCCAGTCCGCTCCGACGCGCCGTGAGCGGCCGGAGCTGATCCCGCTCTCGCCGGCTCAGCAGCGGATGTGGTTCCTCAACCAGTTCGACCCGGCCTCGGTCGCCGAGACGATCCCGTTCGCGCTGCGGCTGTCCGGCCCGTTCGACGCGCGGGCCCTGCACTCCGCGCTGACCGACCTGGTGCTGCGGCACGAGTCGCTGCGCACCTACTACCCGGCGATCGACGGTGTCGGCCACCAGGTGGTGCTGCCGATGGCCGACGCCGTGCCCGATGTGCTCGTCGACGAGCTCACCGAGGACGAATTGCCGCTGTGGCTGGGCGAATTCGCCACCACCGGCTTCGACGTGGCCGAGGGCGTCCCGCTGCGGGTGGCGCTGGCCGAACTCGGCCAGCGCGACCATGTGCTCGCGGTGGCGCTGCACCACATCACCGCCGACGGCGCCTCGGTCGCGCCGCTGCTGCGCGATCTGCTCGGCGCCTACCTGGCCCGGCGCAACCGCTCGCGGCCGAGCTGGCAGCCGCTGCCGGTGCAGTACGCCGACTACACGCTGTGGCACCGGGAACTGCTCGGCGACGAGGACGATCCCGACTCGGTCGCCACCGCCCAGATCGGTTTCTGGCGCGACACCCTGGCCGGGCTGCCCGACCGGCTCGACCTGCCCACCGATCGCCCGCGCCCGCCGGTGTTCACCGGCCGTGGCGCCGAATTCGGCTTCCGGATCCCGGCCGAGGTGCACACCGCGATCGCCGCGCTGGCCCAGCGCAGCGGCGCCTCGGAGTTCATGGTCGTGCACGCCGCGTTCGCGGTGCTGCTGAGCAGGCTCGCGCACACCGACGACATCGCCATCGGCACCCCGGTGGCCGGTCGCGGCGCCCGCGAACTCGACGACCTGATCGGCATGTTCGTCAACACCCTGGTGCTGCGGTCGCGCGTCGACGAGCACGCGAGCTTCGCCGAGCTGCTGCGCGAGACCAAGCGCGCCGACATCGCCGCCTTCGCCCAGGCCGACCTGCCGTTCGAGCGCCTGGTCGAGCTGCTCGACCCGGTCCGCTCGCAGGCGCACCACCCGCTGTTCCAGGTGGCGCTGTTCTTCCAGAACCTCGACCTGCCGAACCTGCGGCTGCCCGGCCTGGACGCGACGCCGGTCGAATTCGGCGGCGCGGTCGCCCGTTTCGACCTCCAGCTGACCGTCGTGCCGGGCACCGACCCGGCCGAGCCGATGGCCGCGTCGTTCAACTACGCCACCGATCTGTTCGACGCCGATTCGATCGAGACGATGGCGGCGCGCTTCACCCACCTGCTCGCCGCCGTCACGGCCGACGCCGACCTGACGATCGCCGAGATCGATCTGCTCACCGCCGCCGAGCGCGAACTGACCCTGACCGCCTGGAACGGGACCGGCCACCCGGTGGCACCCGAGCTGATGCTCGACGCGTATCGCCGTGCGGTGCAGGCGCATCCGGACGCCATCGCGCTCGTCTACGAGGGCACCGACCTGACCTACCGGCAGTTCGACGAGCGGGTCAACGCGCTGGCCCGGCTGCTGATCCAGGCCGGGGTCGGCCCGGAAGGCCTGGTCGGCCTGGCGATCCGGCGTTCGCCGGACCTCGTCGTCGCCATGTACGCGGTACTCACCGCCGGTGGCGCCTACGTGCCGCTGGACCCGGACCATCCGGCCGAGCGCATCGCCTACATCCTCGACACCGCGCGCCCGGCCGCCGTGCTGAGCACCGAGCCGATGCCGGTGCCCGAGGGCACCGAACTGCTCCGGCTCGACGAGCTCGATACGCGGGGCGTACCGGTCGATCCGGTGCGCCCGGCCGAACTGCGCGCGCCGCTGCGCGCCGACCACCCGGCCTACGTCATCTTCACCTCCGGTTCCACCGGAAAGCCCAAGGGCGTGGCGATCTCGCACGCGGCCATCCACAACCAGCTGGTGTGGATGCTCGCGAAATACCCACTGGCCCTGGGCGATGTCTACCTGCAGAAGACCGCGACGACCTTCGACGTGTCGCTGTGGGGCTACTTCATGCCGCTGCGGGTCGGCGCGACGCTGGTGCTCGCCACCCCGGACGGGCACCGCGACCCGGCCTATCTGATCGAGCTGATCGCCCGGCACAACGTCACGGTGACCGACTTCGTCCCGTCGATGCTCACCGTCTTCGCCGCCCAGGCCGGGTCCGCCGGCGCGATGCCGTCGCTGCGCGAGGTGTTCGTGATCGGTGAGGCGCTGCCGCCGGAGACGGTCGACGCCATGGCCGAGATCAGCTCGGCCCGGCTGCACAACCTCTACGGTCCCACCGAGGCCGCGGTCTCGGTGACCTACTGGCCCGCCCGCGCCGGCGAGCGGACCGTGCCGATCGGCCTGCCGCAGTGGAACACCCGGGTCTACGTACTGGATTCGCGGTTGCGACCGGTGCCGCCCGGGATCGCGGGTGAGCTCTATCTCGCGGGCGATCAGCTCGCGCGCGGCTACGTCGCCCGGCCCGGCCTGACCGCCGACCGCTTCGTCGCCGACCCGTTCGACGCGGGCAAGCGCATGTACCGCACCGGTGACCTGGTGGTGTGGCGCCGTCCCACCGCGACCGCGCCGCATCGGCTGGATTACCTGGGCCGCATCGACTTCCAGGTGAAGTTCCGCGGCCAGCGCATCGAGCTCGGCGAGATCGAGACCGCGCTGCTCGCGCACGACTCCGTCAGCCAGGCGGTCGCGCTGGTCGCGCCCACCGAACTCGGTGATCAGCTCGTCGCCTATGTCGTGCCGGCGCCCGGCCGGGCCGCCGATCCGGACCGGCTGCGGACCGTCGCGTCGAAGACCTTGCCCGCGTACATGGTTCCCGCGTCGGTGACCGTGCTCGACGCGCTGCCGCTCAACGCCAGCGGCAAGCTCGACCGCAAAGCCCTGCCAGCGCCGCACTTCTCGGCCCGCGCCTTCCGGGCGCCGGGCACCGAGCAGGAGAAGCTCGTCGCCGGGTTGTTCGGGGAAGTGCTCGGCCGCACCGATATCGGCGCCGACGACGACTTCTTCGCCCTCGGCGGCAACTCGCTCGTCGCCACCCGACTCGTCGCCCGTCTCGGCGCGGCCACCGGGGACCGGGTCGCCGTGCGCGCCCTGTTCGAGACCCCGACCGTCGCCGGTCTCGCCGCGACATTGGGGACGGGCGGCGAGACCGCCGCGACCAGTGGCCTCGGCACCCTCACCCGGCCCGCCGAACTGCCGCTCTCGCCCGCGCAGCGGCGCATGTGGTTCCTCAACCGGTTCGACCAGGGCGCGGCCGCCGGTGACGGCGCCGCCGCCTACAACCTGCCGTTCGCGCTGCGCCTGACCGGCAGCCTGGACGTGGCCGCGCTCGGCACCGCGCTGCGCGATGTGCTGGCCAGGCACGAAGTGCTGCGCACCGTCTACCCCGACACCGGCGACGGCCCGATCCAGCGGGTGCTGCCGGTCGAGCAGGTCGACCTCGATGTCACCGTGCGCCGCGCCGATCCGGCCACGCTGATCGAGCAGGTCGGCGCGCTCGCCGCGACCGCCTTCGACGTGACGGCCGAGGTCCCGCTGCGGGTCCGGCTGCTCGACATCACCGGCGACGGCCCCGACGCGCCCACCGAGTACGTGCTCGCGGTGGTCGTGCACCACATCGCCGCCGACGCGTCCTCGATGGCGCCGCTGGTGCGTGACGTGACCACCGCCTATCTGGCCCGGACGGCCGGGCACGCCCCCGGGTGGCCCGCGCTGCCGGTGCAATACGCCGACTACGCGCTGTGGCAGCTGGATCGCCTCGGTGCCGAGACCGACGCGGAATCCGCCGCCGCCGCGCAGATCTCGTTCTGGCGCGACGAGCTGTCCGGCTTGCCGGACCTGCTCGAACTGCCCGCCGACCGCCCGCGTCCCGCCGTCGCCTCGCTGGCGGGCAGCCGGGTCCCGGTGCGCATCGACGCCGAGACCCACGCCGGGCTCGCGAAGCTCGCCAAGGACAGCGGCGCCACCGTGTTCATGGTGCTGCACACCGCCTTCGCGGTGCTGCTGGCCCGCACGGCGAGCACCGCCGACGTCGCGGTCGGCACCCCGTTCGCCGGTCGTGGCGAGCGCGAGCTGGACGACCTTATCGGCATGTTCGTCAACACCGTCGTGCTGCGCACCCACTACGACGGCGGCGCGTCGTTCACCGACCTGCTCGCCGCGCAGCGCACCCGCGACCTGGCCGCCTTCGCCGCCGCCGACATCCCGTTCGAGCGGCTCGTCGAGGTGCTCGACCCGCCGCGCTCGACCGCGCGGCATCCGCTGTTCCAGGTGGGCCTGTCGTTCCAGAACGTCGATCGCGCCGCGCTGGAACTGCCCGGTCTGCGGATCGCCCCCGTGTCGGCGGAACTGGCCGTGTCCCAGTTCGATCTGCACCTGATCGTCGGTGACGGCTACGCCGCCGACGGCACGCCGACCGGCATCGAGGGCTTCTTCACCTACGCCACCGACCTGTTCGACGCGGAGACCGTGCGGGCCTTCGCCGACCGGCTCGGTCTGCTGCTCGACGCGGTGGTGCGCGAGCCGGGCGTCGTCGTCGGCGATGTCGACCTGCGCACGTCGGCCGAGCGCGCGACCGAGATCACCTCGGGCGCCGCCGATCTCGCCATCCCGGGTGGCACGCTGGCCGACCTGCCCGCACTGGCGCGCCCCGAAACCGTCGCGCTGGTGGCCGATCTGCCCGAGGGCAGGCTGGAACTCACCTACGCCGAATTCGAGGCGCGGGTCAATCGCCTTGCCCGGCACCTGATCTCGCTGGGCGTCGGTCCCGAGTCGCTGGTGGCGCTCGCGCTGCCGCGCTCGATCGATCTCGTCGTCGCCATGTTCGCGGTGACCCGCGCGGGCGGCGCCTACGTGCCGATCGATCCGGATCAGCCCGCCGATCGCACCGATTACATCCTCGGCACCGCGGCCCCGATCTGTGTGCTCAGCAACGGTTTCCGGACCGACGCGGCGCCGGTCGTGCGGGTCGACCATCCGGTGATCGCCTCGGCCGACCCGGCGCCGATCACCGACGCCGACCGGCGCGCGCCGTTGCGGCCGGAGAACACGGCCTACGTCATCTTCACCTCCGGTTCCACCGGCCGCCCCAAGGGCGTGGCGGTGCCGCACGCCGCCGTGGTCAACCAGTTGCAGTGGCTGCGCGGCGAATTCGGCACCGGCGCCGACGACGTGTTCCTGCTGAAGACCCCGGCCACCTTCGACCTGTCGGTGTGGGAGTTCTGGTCCGCCGCGGTCTGCGGCGGCAAGCTGGTGATCGCCGCGCCCGACGGGCACCGCGATCCCGCCTACCTGGACGCGCTCATCACCGACGCCGGGGTCACGACGCTCACGGCGGTGCCCTCGCTGCTGGACGCGCTGGCCGGCTACTGGGAGGCGCGGCCGCAGCCGCTCACCCGCATCCTCGCCATCGGCGAGGCGCTGCCCGCCGCGCTCGCCCAGCGCCTGCTGACCGCGCTGCCGGACACCAGGATCGACAACCTGTACGGCCCCACCGAGGCGGCCGTGTCGATCACCGACCACCGGGTGACCTCGGCCGACGTGCTGAGCGTGCCGATCGGCACCCCCGAATGGAACTCCCGGGTGTACGTCCTCGACGAGCGCCTGCGCCCCGTCGCGCCGGGCGTGCGGGGTGAGCTCTACCTCGCGGGCGCCCAGCTGGCGCGCGGCTATCTGCGCAAGGCGGCGCTGAGCGCCGAACGCTTCGTGGCCGACCCGTTCGAGCCCGGCGCGCGGATGTACCGCACCGGCGACCTCGTCGCCCGTGACCGCACCGGCTCGCTGAACTACCTGGGCCGCACGGACTTCCAGGTGAAGATCCGCGGCTTCCGGGTCGAGCCGGGCGAAGTCGAGTCCGTGCTGCTCGGGCTGCCCGGGATCGCCCAGGCCGCCGTGCTGGCACGCACCGACGCGCACTTCGGGGACCGGCTGGTCGCCTATGTGGTCGGAGCGGATATCGATGCGGCGCAGCTGAAGTCGGCGTTGCGCGACAAGCTGCCCGCGTACCTGGTGCCCGAGGCGTTCGTCGTGCTCGACACGCTGCCGCGCACCGTCAACGGCAAGCTGGACCGGGCCGCGCTGCCCGCCCCGGTGTTCGAGGCCGCGGCCTTCCGCGCGCCAACGACGCCGACCGAACAGCTGGTCGCCGAGGTCTACGCCGAGATCCTCGGGGTCGACGCGGTCGGCGCCGACGACGACTTCTTCGCTCTCGGCGGCAACTCGCTGCTCGCCACCAGGGCCGCCGCCCGGATCAGCGCCGCGCTGGACCGCGCGGTCGGGGTCCGCCTGCTGTTCGAGGCGCCGGCCGTCACCGACCTCGCCCTGCGCGTGCACCGGTCCGCCGAGCTCGCCGCGCTGCCGCTGGTGGCCGGACCGCGCCCGGACCGGCTGCCGCTGTCGCTGGCCCAGCAGCGGATGTGGCTGCTCAACCGGCTCGATCCCGAGGCCACCGTCTACAACATCCCGGCCGCCATCCGGCTCACCGGCACGCTCGACCTCGCGGCGCTGGCCGTCGCCGTCGGTGACCTGTTCGCCCGGCACGAGGTGCTGCGCACCCGCTACCCCGAGCGCGGCGACGGTCCGGTCCAGGAGGTGCTCGCGCCCGGCGCGGTGCGGGTCGACCTGACGCCGATGCTGGTCACCGCCGACGACCTGGTCGACGAGGTGCGCCGGACCGTGGCCGAGGGCTTCGACGTCACCGCCGCGCCGCCGGTGCGGCTGCGACTACTACGGCTGGGCGCCGATGACCACGTCCTGGTGTTCGTCGCCCACCACATCGCCGCCGACGGCTTCTCGATGGGCCCGCTCACCCGTGACCTGGTGCTGGCCTACACCGCCCGCACCGAAGGCGCCGCGCCCGCGTGGTCGCCGCTGCCGCTGCAATACGCGGATTACGCGGTGTGGCAGCGGGAATCGCTGGGCGACGAGGCCGATCCCGCGTCCACCGCCGCCGCGCAGCTGAGCTACTGGACCGAAGAGCTCGCCGGGCTTCCCGAGGAGATCGCGCTGCCCGCCGACCGGCCGCGGCCGCCGGTGCAGTCCTTCGCCGGTGCGCTGAGCACCGTGGAGATCGACGCGGCGCTGCACGCGGGTCTGGCCGGGCTGGCGCGGGCCGAGGGCGTCACCGTGTTCATGGTGGTGCAGGCCGCCCTCGCGGTACTGCTCGCCCGCACCGGCGGCACCGACGACGTCGCCATCGGCACCCCGATCGCCGGTCGTGGCGCCCGCGAACTCGACGACCTCGTCGGCATGTTCGTCAACACCCTGGTGCTGCGCAGCCACGTGTCGGAGGCCGAGCCGTTCACGGCGCTGCTGCGGCAGACCCGCGACACCGACCTGCGGGCCTTCGCGCACGCCGATATCCCGTTCGAGCGGGTCGTCGAGGCGGTGCAGCCGGTCCGGTCGGCGGGCAGGCACCCGCTGTTCCAGGTGGCGCTGTCGTTCGAGAACCTCGCCCCGGTCGCGTTCGAGCTGCCCGGCATCACGGTGGGCGCGCTCGACGCGCGCACCGCCGAGGCCAAGTTCGACCTGCTGCTCACCGTCCGCGAGCTGCCCGACCACGGCGGCATGCACGCCGAATTCACCTACGCGACAGATCTGTTCGACGAAGCCACCGTCGCGGCCTTCGGCGCCAGGTTCGCCCGGTTGCTCGGCGAGCTCGTCGCCGATCCCGAGGTGGCCGTCGGTGCTGTCGAGCTGCTCGACGACGCCGAGTTCACCGCGCAGACCACCTTCACCGGTCCGCCCGCCGAGCCGGAGCGCACGCTGGCGCAGCTGATGGACGCCGCCGTGCTGGCCAACCCGACGGGGGTGGCCGTGCGCGGTGACGGACGCGGCTTCACCTACGCCGACCTCGACGCGGCGGCCAACCAGCTGGCCAGGGGCCTCATCGCCCGTGGCGCCGGACCGGAAGTCGCGGTGGCAGTGGCGATCCGGCGGTCGGTCGAATCGGTGCTCGCGGTGTGGGCCATCGCCCGCACCGGCGCGATGATCGTGCCGATCGACCCCGGCTACCCGGCCGAGCGGATCACCCACATGGCCGCCGACTCCGGCGCGGTCTTCGGCGTCACCCTCGCCGCCGAGCTGACCGGGCTGCCCACCCTGCCCGGCGACGCGGGCTGGGTCGCCCTCGACGATCGCGAATTCACCGCCGAGGTCGCCGGTTACGCCTCGGTGGCGCTGCGCGAGATCGAACTGCGGGCCCAGCCGAGCACCACCAACGGCGCGTACATGATCTACACCTCGGGGTCGACGGGTCTGCCCAAGGGCGTCGTCGTCACCCACGCGGGCCTGGCCAACTTCTGCGCGGAGCAGAAGGAGCGCTACCGGCTCGATTCCGGTTCGCGGGCACTGGCTTTCGCCTCGCCGTCGTTCGACGCCTCGATGCTCGAGCTGCTGCTCGCCCTCGGTGGCGCGGGCACGCTGGTGGTGGCGCCCGCCGGATCCGTCGGCGGCACCGAACTCGCCGAGCTGATCCGCACCGAAGGCGTGACCCACACCTTCCTCACGCCCACCGTCCTGGCCACCCTCGACCCGGCGGGTGTGCCGGGGCTGCGGCATCTGGTCGTCGGTGGCGAGCACGTGCCCGCCGACCTGGTCGCGCGCTGGAACACGCTGGCACAGCGCAAGTTCCACAACGGCTACGGTCCCACCGAGACCACCATCATGGCCGCCATCAGCGATCCGCTGACCCCCGGCGCCGACGCGCACATGGGCGGTCCGATCCGGGGCACCACGGCGCTGGTCCTCGACGGGCGGCTGCGTCCGGTGCCCGAGGGCGTCACCGGTGAGCTGTACCTGGGCGGCATCCAGCTCGCCCGCGGCTACCACCGCCGGGCGAGCCTGACCGCGGCGCGCTTCGTCGCCGATCCGTTCGGGGCGCCGGGCACCCGGCTCTACCGCACCGGCGACCTCGTGCGCCGCCGGGGTGACGTGCTGGAGTTCGTGGGCCGCAACGACTTCCAGGTGAAGATCCGCGGCCTGCGGATCGAACTCGGCGAGATCGACGCGGTGCTGGCCGCCGCGCCCGGCGTCTCCTGGGTCACCACGCTGGGCCGCGACAACGGCACCGGCGCCACCATGCTGGTGTCCTACGTGCTGGCCGAACCGGGGGAGCGGCTCGACCCGGCCGAACTCACCGCGCTGGCCGCCCGCGTGCTGCCCGACTACATGGTGCCCGCGGCGATCGTCGTCCTCGACGAGCTGCCGCTCACGCCGGTCGGCAAGCTGGACCGGCGCGCGCTGCCCGATCCGGTCACCGTGCGCCGCGAGCACCGTCCGCCGCGCACCGCGGCCGAACGCGCGCTCGCGCGGGTGATCGGCGAGGTCCTCGGCCACGACCGGGTCGGCCTCGACGACGACTTCTTCGCCCTCGGCGGCGACAGCATCACCGCCATCCAGGTGGTCTCGCGGGCCGGTGCGGCCGGGGTGGGGCTGCGGCCGCGCGACCTCTTCGACGCGCGGACCGTCGGTGCGCTCGCCGGGCGCGCCGAGATCACCCTCGACGCGGGCTCGCGGCCCGCCGCCCTGCCGCTGACCGCCACCGCGGCCCAGCTGATGGAGACCGGGGACAACGCCGTCGAACCCAGGGCCGTGCTGCTCGACGTGCCCGTCGACTGTTCCGACGACGCCGTCGCCGAGGTCGTGCACGCCGTGATGAACCAGCACCCGATGCTGTGGGCGGTGCTCGACCGCAGCGGCAGGGCCCCGGTGCTGGTGATCCCGTCGCAGGAGGAGCGCACCGGCGACGCCTTCCGCAGGCTCGACGCCACCGACGGCGAGTCCTCGCTGCCGGTCGATGACATCGTCGCCGCGGCCGCCGCCGCGCTCGACCCGGACGAGGGTCGCAATATCCACTTCGTGCTCACCGGCGACGGCGAGCGCAGCTCCACGCTGGTCGTGGTCGCCAACAGCCTGGTCCTGGACGAGCCGTCCTGGCGCTCGATCGTCGACCAGCTGACCACGGCGTGGAGCCGGGGCCGCCACGCGGCGCCCGCCGCACCCGACGCCGGACTCGGCGACCTGGTCCGCAGGCTCGCCGAATACCCGTCCTCGGGCCGGGCCCGCGCCGAACGCGAGTACTGGCACCGCGCGATCCGGTCCAGGGCAGGCGAATCCGCCGATCTGCGGCAGCGCAACCGGGTCTCGCTGAGCATCACCGGTGAGGGCACCGCCGCGGTCACCACCGTCGCCGACGCCTACCGCGCCACCGTGGACGAGGTCCTGCTCACCGCCGCCGCGCTGGCCCTGCACACCGCCGCCGACACCGCCGTCGCGCGGGTCATCGGCACCGTGGCCCGGCTGCGCGCCGATCAGCGCGTGCTGGGCAGGCCCGACGCCGAGAGCGTGGTCGGCGGTTTCACCACCGATTACCCGCTGGTGTTGCGCCTGGAGGGCGTCGATATCGCCGACGCGCTGGTCGGCGGGCCCGCCGCCGGGACGGCGCTGGCCCAGATCAAGGAACTGCGCCGGACGGTGCCCGCGCACGGCGCCGGCTTCGGCCTGCTGCGCTATCTCGACGCCGAGGCCGCCGACAGCGTGCGCTCGCTGGATCGGGGCCGGTTCGCGGTGCGCTTCCGCGACCTGCGCCCGGCCAAGGTGCACACCGACGTCGCCGCCGACGATCTGGCGCTCGTGCTCACCGTCGACGCCACCGACGACGGCATGGTCGCCCGCTTCGACTACGCCACCGCGGCGCTCACCGCCGACGCGGTCAAGACCTTCGCCGAACACTGGATCCGCGCCCTCGGCGGCCTCGCCGAACACGGATTGCGCCCCGGCGCGGGCGGATTCACCCCGTCGGACTTCCCGCTGGTGCGCCTGGGCCAGACCGAACTGAGCCGGCTGGTGCGGCGCTACCCGCTGCTCAGCGATGTCTGGCCGGTGACCCCGCTGCAGTCGGGCATGCTGTTCCACGCGCTGCTCGCGGAGAACTCGGTCGACCCCTATATCACCCAGTTCGCGCTCGACCTCGATCCGGCCGTGGACGACGAGCGGCTGCACCAGGCCGCGCAGGCCGTGCTCGACCGGCACGACAATCTGCGCGTCGCCTTCGCCGCCGACGCGGCGGGCACCCCGCTGCAGGTGGTGCTCGACGACATCGACGTGCCGTGGCAGGTCATCGACGCCGACGCGGCCACCTACCAGCGGATCAAGTCAGCCGACCTGACCACGCACTTCGACATGGCGGCCGCGCCGCTGCTGCGCTTCACCCTGGTGCGCACGCCCGAGACCGCGCACCTGCTGGTCACCAGCCACCACATCCTGATCGACGGCTGGTCGACCCCGCTGCTGCTGCAGGAACTGCTCACCGCCTACGCGGTCGGCGGCCGCTCGCGCCGCCTGCCGAAGATCGCGCCCTACCGGGACTACCTGGCCTGGCTGGCCGAACAGGACCTCGACGCCGCGCGCCAGGCCTGGCGCAGCGCGCTCACCGGCCTGGCCGAGCCGACGCCGCTGGCACCGGTCGATCAGGGTCGCGAGATCGCCACCGGGACCGGCGAAACCGGCTTCGAGCTGTCCACCGCCGACACCGCCGCGCTGAGCACGCTCGCGGCGGGGCTCGGCGTCACGGTGAACACCGTGGTCCAGGCCGCGTGGGGCCTGCTCATCGCGCGCCTGGTCGACCGCGACGACGTGGTGTTCGGCGCCACCGTCTCCGGCAGGCCCGCCACCCTCGACGGCGTGGAACGCATGGTCGGCCTGTTCCTCAACGCCATCCCGGTCCGGGTGCGGCTGCACCCCGGCGACACCGTCGCCGAACTGCTGCGCAGACTGCAGGACGACCAGGCGGCCCTGCTCGAGCACCACTACCTCGGCCTCGGTGAGATCCAGGAGATCGCGGGCATCGACGCGCTGTTCGACACGCTGGTGGTGTTCGAGTCGTTCCCGGTCGACCGGGAAGGGCTGGCGCAGGCCGCGTCCGGCTCCGCCGCGGTCACCGGGATGGACGCCGCCAACGGCACCCACTACCCGCTGACCGTGCAGGTCGTCGCCGACGGCCAACTGCGGGTGTCGGTCAAGTACCTGCGCGACGTCTTCGGCGAGGCCACCGCGACCGCACTGGCGCAACGGCTCTCGATGCTGCTGGCCCGGTTCACCGCCGCGCCGGAGAGCAGGCTCGCCGAGATCGATGTGCTGCTGGCCGAGGAGCGGGCCGTGCTGTCGGCGGCCAATGCCACCGACGCGCCGGAGCTGCTCGACGACGCGACGCTGCTGTCGCTGTTCGACGCGCAGGTGGCCGAGACACCCGACGCGATCGCCCTCGTCGACGGCGAAACCTCGCTCACCTACGGCGAATTCGATGCGAAGGCCCGCGCGCTCGCCGCGGCGCTCGGCGCGCGGGGCGCCGGTCCCGACGCGCTGGTCGCCGTCGCCATGCGGCGCGGCGTCGACCTGGTGACCGCGATCTACGCGGTGCTGCGCACCGGCGCCGCCTACGTGCCGGTCGATCCGGACCATCCGGCCGAGCGCACCGACCGGGTGCTGGCCGCGGCGGCGCCCGTCTGCGTGCTCACCACCACCGGCACCGGATTCACCACCGCCGCCGAGGTTTCCGTCGTCACCGTCGACACGCTCGAGCCCGGCTCGGCACCGGTGGCGCGCGCGACGGTCCAGCCGGACAACCTGGCCTACGTCATCCACACCTCCGGCTCCACCGGTACGCCCAAGGGAGTCATGCTCACCCACCGGCAGCTGGTCGCCCAGTTCCGCTGGGCGCAGCGCGCCTACCCGCACGGGCCGGGTGACGTGGTCCTGCACAAGACGCCGGTCACCTTCGACATCTCCACCTGGGAACTGCTGTGGCCGTTGCAGACCGGCGCGACCGTGGTGATCGCGGCGCCCGACGGGCACCGTGACCCGGCCTACCTGGCCGAGGTGCTGGCCGAACGCGCCGTCACCACGGTGCATTTCGTGCCGTCGATGCTCGACGCGTTCCTCGCCGACCGCGCCGACGGCGGCTTCCCGGCGCTGCGCCGGGTGTTCGCCGCCGGTGAGGCGCTGTCGGCCTCGACCGCGCGGCGCTTCGCGCAGGCGCTGCCCGGCGTCGACCTGATCAACTGGTACGGCCCGGCCGAGGCGACCGTCGTCACCGCGGCGCGGGCCGAAGCCGGTGCCGCCGTGAGCATTCCGATCGGCACCCCGGTCGCCAACACGCGCGTGCACGTGCTGGACCGGCAGCTGCGGCCGGTGCCGCCCGGCACCGCGGGCGAGCTGTATCTGGAAGGCGTGCAGCTGGCCCGCGGCTACCTCGGTGCCGCGGCGCTGACAGCCGAGCGATTCGTCGCCAAGGCCGGCGGCGGCAGGCTCTACCGCACCGGCGACGTGGTCCGCTGGACCGAGGAGCGCGAGCTGGAGTACCTGGGGCGCAGCGACTTCCAGGTGAAGCTGCGCGGTCAGCGGATCGAGCTCGGCGAGGTCGAGGCCGTGCTGCTTGATCACCCCGAGGTCAGGCACGCCGCCGTGGCGCTCGTGCACGGCCCGACCGGGGATCGGCTGGTCGGTTACGTCGTCCCGGTCGACGCGGCCGAACCCGCCGAGGCCGAGATCGCGCCGCCCGCGGCCGGCTACTCGATCGAGAGCGGCGCGAGCGCGGACGGCCTGGACGAGGCGGCGCTGCTGGCGCACGCCAGGGCCGCGCTGCCGTCGTACATGGTCCCGTCGACCCTGGTGACCCTGAAGTCGTTGCCGCTCAACGCCAGCGGCAAGCTCGACCGCAAGGCACTGCCGGTGCCCGCCTTCACCACCCGGCCCTACCGTCCGCCGACGACCCCGCTACAGCGCGCGGTCGCCGAGGTGTACGCGGAGGTGCTCGGCGCGGGCAAGGTCGGCCTCGACGACGACTTCTTCGAGCTCGGCGGCAACTCGCTGGTCGCCACCAAGGCGATCAGCAGGCTGCGGACCAGGGTCGGCGCCGAGGTGCGGGTGCAGTGGTTCTTCACCGACGCCACGGTCGCCGCGCTCGCCGCCCGCATCGACGCCACTCAGTCCGACGCGGGCGACTACGACGTCGACTCCGACGACGCGCTCGGCGTGCTGCTGCCCATCCGCAACCGGGTGCCGCACGGCACCGAGGCGGGCGGACCGCTGTTCTGCGTCCATCCGATGTACGGCCTGTCCTGGTGCTACGCCGGTCTCGCCCAGTACATCCCGGCGCGGCGGCCGATCTTCGGCCTGCAGTCGCCCGCGCTGAGCGAGGCGGGCTACCTGCCCGGCACGCTCACCGAGATGGCCCGCCGCTACGTCGCCGAGATCAAGGCCGCCCAGCCGCACGGCCCGTACCGGCTGATGGGCTGGTCGCTCGGCGGTGTGCTGGCGCACGCGGTCGCCACCGAACTACAGGCGCAGGGAGAGCGGGTGGCGCTGCTGGCGATGCTCGACTCGCATCCCGACATCGATGTGCCCGATTTCCACACCGCCGTCCGGGACGCGCTCGCCGAACTCGGCGTCGACCTCGGCGCGGCGCTGCCCGCCTCCGGGGTGCGCGAACTCAGCGAGGACGCGCTGGCCGCGCTGCACGCGATCGTCCCGGCCAACATGGCCGTGCTCACCCCCGAGCGGTTGCGCCGGATCTACCGCAGCGCGGTGCGCTCGGCCGAGCTGATCGCCGAGCACCAGCCCGCGATGTACCGGGGCAGGCTGGAGTACTTCAGCGCGCTCGGACACGAGACGGCAGCACGGAATTGGGCGCCGTATGTCGAGGGCGAGGTCCGCGATCGGCCGGTCGCGGTGGTGCATGATCAGATGACCTCACCGGAGGCGCTGGCCGAGATCGGCCCGCGCCTGGCGGAGTTGCTGGATGTCGGCGACCGGGAGTCCGGGGCACGATGACATCGGTGATGCTGGTGAGGCATGATGTGACCGCGCTGTTGTAACGATTCCTACTGTTGTATCGCCTGGGTAACCCGTAGGGTTCTGGCGTGGTGCAACCCATTCGAAACGAAGCGAAGGTGCGAAATTGATTCGTCGGCACTCCCGGCGTCGTGGCTCCCGCGCCGCGGCGATGATCGCGGCGACCGCAGTGGCCGCCGGACTGCTGTCCGGCATCGGCGCGAGCCCGGCCTCGGCTGATCCGATCATCGATTCCAAGAGCCTGCTCGCCAACCCCGTTTCCGAGGACGGCTCCAAGATCGTCAAGGCCGAGGTGAAGGACTCGCGCAGCCTGCGGCTGCACGTGTACTCCGCGGCGATGGACTCCAACATCATCGTCGACGTCCAGCGCCCCGCCGACGCTTCCGTGCCGCGCCCCACCCTGTACCTGCTCAACGGTGCCGGCGGTGGCGAGGACTCCGCGTCCTGGGTCGCCAAGACCGACGCGCTGGAGTTCCTCAGCGACAAGAACGTCAACGTCATCCAGCCGATCGGTGGCGCCTGGAGCTACTACACCGACTGGATCGCCGACGACCCGGTCGTCGGCCGCAACAAGTGGAAGACGTTCTTCACCGAGGAGCTGCCCCCGCTGGTCGACGGCGCGCTGGGCACCAACGGCGTGAACGCCATCGCGGGTCTGTCCACTTCCGGCACCACCGTGCTCGCGCTGCCCATCGCCAAGCCCGGCCTGTACAAGGCGGCCGCGGCCTACTCCGGGTGCGCGCAGACCTCCGACCCGGTCGGCTCGGAGTTCGTCAAGCTCACGGTCGAGACCTGGGGTGGCGGCGACACCATGAACATGTGGGGCCCGCAGGGCTCGGCGGAGTGGGTCGCGAACGATCCGTACGTCCACGCCGAGGGACTGCGCGGGCTGGATCTCTACATCTCCACCGGCAACGGCCTGCCGGGCCCGTACGACACCCTCGACGGTCCGTACGCCCTGCCCGGCGCCTACGGCCTGGCCAACCAGATCGTCATCGGCGGCGTCATCGAGGCGGGCACCAACTTCTGCACGCACAACCTGGCCAACCGGCTCAACGAGCTGGGCATCCCGGCGACCTTCAACTTCCGTCCCAACGGCACCCACTCGTGGGGCTACTGGAAGGATGAGCTGAAGCTGTCGTGGCCGGTGCTGGCCCGCGGTCTCGGCCTGTAAGCGCGTCGCGTTCCACTTAGGCCGCCCCGGCATCGCCGGGGCGGTTTTCGTTTCCCGGACTGCCTCTCGACGTTTGCGAATTGTGGTTAACTTAGGTTGACTGGTCCGGCGCCGCCCGGTGGGCGCGCAGCCAGTCGTCAGAAGCCGGTTCGCGGAACGGAAAGTGAGTGCATGGTCGCCGATCGCAGTGAGGCCGAACGCGCCTGCGAGCCGACCACCGCGCCGGCGCGGGTCGTGCGCCGCAGGCCCAAGGACCGCAAGATCCAGATCATGCGGGCCGCCGCGCGCGCGTTCAGCGCCCGTGGCTACTACCCGGTCGGCGTGGACGAGATCGCCGCCGAGGTCGGCATCTCCGGGCCCGCCCTGTACCGCCACTTCGCCAACAAATACGCCCTGCTCGTGGCCGCCGCGGAGGAGGGCGCGCGCGGGTTGCGCGATTGCGCCGCGGCCGCCGACGACCCGTCGCTGCCCGCGGAGGCCCGGCTCGACGCGCTGCTCACGGCGGTCGCCGAGCAGAACATCGACTTCCGGCGCGAGGCCGGTCTCTACCGCTGGGAACGCCGCTATCTCGAGCGCGAGGACCGCGTGCGCATCCGCGCGTTCTATCGCGAACTCGAGGCCATGGTCGCGGCGCCGATCGCCGAGCTGCACCCCGGCGAGAGCCCCGACAACGTCACCCTGCGGGCGGTCGGCGCGTTGAGCTCGCTGGCCAGTATCGCCGCGCACCGCACCACGCTGTCGCACGCGCGCGTCCTCGCGCTCCAGCTCGACATGTCCTGGGCGATCGTGCGCGCCGACCTGCCGCCCGCCCCCGCCGCCGCGGAACCGGACCGGCAGAATCGCGGCCTGCCGGTGACATCGAAACGTGAACAGCTGCTCACCGAGGCGATCAGGATCTTCGGCCGCAACGGCTACCACGAGTCGGGCATCGAGGAGATCGGCGCCGCCGTCGGGATCAACGCCTCCAGCGTCTACCGGCACTTCGACAGCAAGGCCGACCTGCTCGCCGCCGCCTTCCACCGCACCGGCGACCGGCTCGCCGTGGCGATCGGCGAGGCACTGGCCGAGTCGGAGAGCCGGGCCGACGCCGCCCGCCGCATCGCCGACCGCTACGCCCGGCTCACCTTCGCGACGCCGGAGATCATGCCGGTGTACTACGCGGAGTTCAGCAACCTCCCGCAGGCCGAACAGCACCGGCTGCGCGCCATCCAGCGCCAGAACGTCCTCGAATGGGCCAACCTGCTCGACGGCGACCCGATCGAGGCCAGGTTCCGGGTGCACGCCGCGATCGGTCAGATCATCGATGTCGGCCGGCTGCTGCGCTTCGACTCCAGGCCCGAACAGCTCGCCCGGCTGGCCGCGCTCACCGGCGCGGTCCTGCTCGGCGACAAGGCCGAGCCGGACGCCGCCGAAACCTAGGCCCGGCCGTGGCGCAGCCGGAACAGGGCGCGCGCCGTGTGCAGATGCCGGGGATGCCGGTCGAAGGTCGATAGTCGGACGGGGGCCCGATAGCGCCTGCGGGCGATCGACATGGTCCGGCTGAATTCGCGCAGGCCCTGCTGACCGTGGCTGTGACCCTGCCCGTACTCGCCGACCCCGCCGAACGGCAGCGCCGGGATCCCGGTGAAGGCGGTCGACGAGTTCACCGTCACCACACCGACCCTTAGCTGCTCGGCGATGAACTCCGCGCTGGGGATGTCGCGGGTGAAGACGGTGACGGCGATGCCGTTGCCCGCCGCGTTCACCCTGGTCACCGCGTCGGCCAGGTCGGCGACGCGATTCACCACCAGCACCGGGCCGGTGCCCTCACCGGTGATCGCGATGCTCTCCTCCGGCACCTCGGCCAGCACGATGGGTTCCACGTACGGATCGCGGAAGGAATCGAGGCCGCCGAGCACCGCGTGCCCGCCGCGCGCGATGGCGTCGCGGACCTGCTTGCGCACCACGTCGACCTGGGCCGCGTTGATCATCGGGCCGTAGGCGGCGCGGTTGTCGGCGCCGGGGCGCAGCTTCGCCGCGCGTTCGGCCACCCTGGCCAGGAAGTCGTCGAAGACGGAATCGGCGACATAGCAGCGCTGGATGCCCGAGGCGTTCTGCCCGGCGTTGGCCATCGCGCCGAAGACCGCGGCCTCGGCCGCCGCGTCCAGGACGGCGTCGACGTGCACGATCATGCTGCCCTTGCCGCTGTGCTCCACCACGACCGGCGTCAGCGTCTGCGCGCACCGGGCGATCACGTCGCGCCCGGCCGCCTCGGGCCCGGCGTAGGCGATCTTGTCGACGCCGGACTTGCACAGCGCGGTCGCGGTGCGTGAGTCACCGGTGACGGCTTGGAGCACCGGTTGATCGGGCGCCACCGCGGCCCAGCTCTCGGCCAGCCAGGTGCCGACGCCGGTGGTCAGCTCGTGCGGATTGAAGACGACCGCGTTGCCCGCGGCCATCGCGTAGGCGATCGAGCTCATCGGCGTGAAGACCGGGTTGTTCCAGGCGCCGAGCACCCCGACCACACCGAGCGGCAGATACCCGACCGAGGCGTGCTGATTGCGGGTGAACCACCCGGTGGCCAGGCGCTTTCGGCCCAGCGTCCGCTCGGCGTTGCGGGCGGCCCAGTCCAGGTTCTCCACCGCGAGCATCACCTCGAGCGCGGCGTCGGCCTCCGGCTTGCCCGTCTCGGCGCGCAGCAGCTCCACCAATTCACCGGTGCGCCTGGCGATATGCGTGCGCCAGTCCAGTAGCAGCCGCTTGCGGCCCGCGAATCCCAGTTCGCTCCACCAGTTCTGGGTGGCGCGCGCGGTGCGCACCGCGCGGGTGACCTCGGCCTGCCCGTGCACGGGATACTGCGCGAGCTGTTCGCCGGTGCGCGGGTCGAACGACGTCAGCACGTCGGATCGCCCCGTCGGCACGGCGGCGCCTGCCGGTGCTGAGTCGCCCATTGTCACCTCTCACGAGATCGAACACGCCCGCGCGCGGGCCGGTGAGACGAGTGTTTCCCCGTCGCCAGCGTATGGGCGCCCGAGCGCGCCGACAAGGTCGGCGCACTGCCCTTCCACTGCCCTGGTGAGCAAGACCACAGCCGCGCGGGAAACCGGCCGGGTGCGCGCAGACGCGACCCGGAAAACCGCCGGACCGGTAACATCGCGCCGAACGGTATGGATCACCTACCGAGAAGCAAATTCCGTGTGCGCTCGTCCGGCCAGGGCGCCGCACCCGGCTGATGGTGGAGAGTTGATGCCGAGTTCGATCTCAGTGGATTCGCCGGCGGGTGGCGTCGCGTCGCCCGGCGGTGAGCCCGCGGTGCTGGTGTCCGATGTGCGCAAATCCTTCGGCGATGTGCACGCGTTGCAGGGCATCAGTTTCCAGGCCGAGAAGGCCAGCGTATTGGGCATCCTCGGCCCCAACGGCGCGGGCAAGACCACCACGGTCAAGATCCTGTCGACGCTGCTGCGCCCCGACTCCGGCACCGCGATCGTCGCCGGGCACGACGTGCGCACCGACGCGGCGGGCGTGCGCCGGGCGATCATGATGACCGGCCAGTACGCCGCGCTCGACGAGAACCTGACCGGTCGCGAGAACCTGGAACTGTTCGGTCGGCTGATGGGTCTGTCCAAGTCGGCCGCCCGCAAGCGCGCGGAAGTGCTGCTCGAGGAGTTCGACCTGGTCAGCGCGGGCAAGCGCGCCGTGCGCAACTACTCCGGTGGCATGCGCCGCCGTGTCGACATCGCCTGCGGGCTGGTCGTGCGGCCCGAGGTCGTCTTCCTCGACGAGCCGACCACTGGCCTCGACCCGCGCAGCCGCCAGGGCGTGTGGGACCTGGTCACCGCGCTCAAGAACCAGGGCATCACGGTGCTGCTGACCACGCAGTACCTCGAAGAGGCCGACGTCCTCAGCGACAACATCATCGTCATCGACAAGGGCACGGTCATCGCCGAGGGCACCGCCGATCAGCTCAAGGCCAAGACCGGCGGCAGCTTCTGCGAGATCGTCCCGCTCGACCCGAGCCGCCTGGCCGCGACGGTCGAGGCGCTCGGCGACCTGGTCCCCGCTGCCGTGGCCGCCGACATCGCCGGCGCGGACAAGCTGTCGGTGCCCGCTCCCGACGGTGCCGCCACGCTCGCCGAGGCGCTGCGCAGGCTCGACAGCGCGGGCATCGACCTGGCCGACATCGCGCTGCGCAGGCCCTCGCTCGACGACGTGTTCCTGTCGATCACCGGTCATTCGGGCGGCCACTAGTGAGCGCTCCGACCGTCGCGGGGACCACCCTGTTCGACGACCTACCCGCGGCCCAGCCGAGCAGCTTCGCGCAGTGGCGCGCGCTGACCGGCCGGGTCGTGTGGACCATGGTCACCAAGGGCGAGCTGATCGTCGCGGTGCTCTTCCCGCTGGTGATCACCGTGGCCTTCTATCTGCCGCTGCGGTACGTGATGAAGGTCCAGGGCATCGACTACGCGCAGTACGTCATGCCGATCATCGTGCTCCAGACGATGGCGATGACGATGATGTCCAACGCCCAGCTCGCCGCGTTCGAGGCGCTCACCGGGCTGAGTTCGCGGCTGCAGACCATGCCGATCGGTTCGCTGGTGCCGCTGGTCTCGCGGATCAGCGCCGGTCTGGTGCGCTCGGTGATCTCGCTGATCGCCACCATCGGCTACGGCTACCTGATCGGCTTCCGGTTCTCCGGCGGCTGGCTGCAGGCGCTGGCCTTCTGCGGTTTCGCGCTGGCGGTCGGCCTGGTCCTCACGCTCGGCGCCGACGCGCTCGGCAGCCTCACCAAGAACCCCGAGTCGCTGAGCCAGGCGCTCACCCTGCCGATCCTGATCTTCGGAATGCTGTCCACCGGGTTCGTTCCCGAGCAGGCGTTCCCGAGCTGGGCGCGGGGCTTCGCCCGCAATCAGCCGATCTCGCAGGCCGCCCAGACCCTCAGCGACATGGCCGCGGGCCACCTGAGCTGGGCGGGCACCTGGGTGTCGCTGGCGTGGCTCGCCGGTCTGACCATTTTCTTCCTCCCACTGGCTGTGTGGGCGAGTGTGAGGCGATCATGACGACGACAACGCCCGACCAGCACACGCTGCCGGTCGACGAGACCGCGGCGTTGTTGCCGGTGGTGCACGCCAAGCCGGAAGGCTCGGTGTCGATGTGGGCGACGCACAGCGTGCTCCAGTGCAAGCGGCTGCTGATGGTGTGGCTGCGTGATCCGGCGACGACGATCCAGACCATCGTCTACCCCGCGGTGACGCTGCTGATGTTCCGCATCGTGCTCGGCGACTACATCACCGCCTACGGCGGCATGCCCGCGATCTACGGACAGGCCGCGCTGCTCACCCTGGTGGCGGCCATGACGGGCGCGGTGGTCAGCGCGCTCGGCTTCAAGCGCGAGAAGGCGGCCGGGCTGCTCAGCCGGTTCTACACGATGCCGCTGAACAAGGCCTCGCTGCTGACCGGCCGCCTGCTGGCCGAGGCGGTGCGTATCCTGATCACCACCGTGATCGTGCTGCTGGTGGCGGTGCCGCTGGGGTTCCTGTTCATGGAGGACCCGCTCACCAATATCGCGCTGGTCAGTGTGCCGGTGCTGTTCGGCCTCGGCTTCGCGGTGATGGTGACCGCACTGGCCACCGTCACCGAGGGCGTCATGCTGATCAGCTTGATCAGCATCGTCAACACGCTGCTGATGTTCTTCAACACCGGCTTCGTCCCGATCTTCGCCTATCCGACCTGGCTGCAGACCATCGTGGAGAACCAGCCGATGAGCTGCGCGATCAACGCGATGATCGGCCTGTCCTACGGCGGGCCGGTCGCCGAGCCGCTGCTGAAGACACTGGCCTGGACGATCGGGATGATCGCGGTGTTCGCCTACCCGGCGATCGTCGGCTACAAGAAGGCGGCGCAGTCGTCGTAGTGGCTGCCGGGCGGCTCGGGGCTCAGCCCACGGGCCGTTCGGCGTCCGCGGGCGCGAACGGGTAGTCCAGCCAGCGATTCCGGTTGGTCCAGCCGACCAGGTCGTAGCGCCAGCGGAACGGCCAGGTGTGCGCGACGGTGTTGAACAGGACCGCGCCGAGCGCGGCGTAGTCGTCGTGGGCGGTCAGCAGCGCCCGCTGACCGCGTTCGGATTCGGTGAAGAACGCCTCGAACATCGCGATCGACTGGTCGGTGGTGAGTCGGCCGAGGCCCCACAGCCCGCGCATCCGCATCCAGTACACCGCGCGCGCCCGCCACGGCCACAGCGCGGCGATCGGGTCGCGACCCGCCCGGACGGCGTCGATCGCGGTATCGATGAGGGCGAGCGAATCGGCCACCGAGTACCCGGTGCACGGGTGCATCATCCCGCCGCGCGACCCGAACGGCACGGCCACGGCGGTGCCCTTCTTCGGCGGCGGCTGATCCAGCGGATAGTGGGCGGCCTCGTGCGGCTCGTCCCCGGTGAGCCGGATGCCGTGCGCCGCGAGCCTGCTCAGCGTGCGCTTGCGTAGCTCGTGCTGCGGCATCCCGCCGCGTAGGCCGAGGCTGGTCTCCTCGAAGATCACCGTCCCGTCGCCCAGCGGCACGGCGTAGAGGAACGACGGCGGCTCGTCCGGACCGGCCCCGTTCTCCGGCCGCCAGTCCAGCAGCAGGCCCTCGCCGTCGGCCACCATCGGCGCCGCGGTCTCGGCGTCGACGAAGATCCCGTGCGCCGACGCCGCCCGGCGCTGCCCCAGCACGGGCAGGCCCCTGGTGTCGAACACCACCGCCGCCGCGATCACCGTCCCGTCCGCGAGCTCCACTTCGTGCTGGTCGACCCGGCGCGCCCGATCCGCGAACACCGTCGCGTCGTCGAGTGCCAGCGCCGCGTGCAACCCCGCCTTGGACAGCACGCAGTAGGGCCGCGCGATCCGGTGCTCGGTCTTCGTCCACACCGTCGGGGCCTCGATCCGCTGCGCGATCACGCTCGCGGGCAGCCATTCCGGCAGCTCGTCGACCCAGCACGAGAAGGTCGGCGGGAACAGCCGGTCCGGCCGCGGATCCACCGCCGCCACCCGCAACCCCGCCACCGCGGCGCGATGCGCCAACCCCCGCCCGGTCGGCCCCAACCCGACCACGCAGATATCGAATTCCCGCACAACGCTCACGCCCGCATTCAAACCGCACCGGCCGTCACGGCGCAAGCACCGCTGCTCGGCTCAGTCCTCCAGGGCCAGCGCCTGGCGGAAGGTGAGCCGGCCCTGGGTCTGCATGAGGGAGCGGCGGTAGACGCGTTCGGCCACGACCACGATGCCGTAGGTGGCCACGGCCATCAGGGCGAGCGAGACGAACGGTTCCCACCAGGCGGCGGTGCCGTCGGCGAGGCGGCCCGGCATGGCGACGATGGACATGATCGGGACATACGACGCGACGACCCGGGCGCCGCCGGTGAGGAAGATGCCGGCGAACAGCACGATCATGATCAGCATCGACAGGGGAGTGGCGGTGGACTGGAGGTCTTCGCTGCGCGTCGCCAGCGAACCCGCGACGGCCCAGAGGCTGGCCAGCGCCAGGAACCCGACCAGGAAGAAGACGATGAACCACCCCGCCGCACCGGCGATCCGGCCCAGCTGATCGGCCTGCCCGGTCGCGGCCAAGCCGATCAGACCCGCGCCGACGAACAGGCTGAGCTGGGCGAACGCCAGCACCGCGTTGCCGGCCACCTTGCCGATCAGCAACTGCCGCAACGGCATCGCGCTGGCCAGGATCTCGACGATCCGGTTCTGCTTCTCCTCCACCACGCTCTGCGCGATGGACATGCCGAACAGCACCGACGCCAGATAGAAGAGGAACGCGAACACGAACGCCACGATCCTGGCGAGCCCCGGATCGACCCCGCCCTGCTCCAGCAGCGCGTAGGTGACCCCGGCCCCGCGTGCGAGCTCTTCGAGCGACACCCCGGCGGCCTCGGCATTGCGCTGTAGGGCCAGCTGCGCGGCGGCGGCCGAGATGTAGGTGGTGGCGTCGTCGTTCTCGGCGGTCTTGCCGATGAGCTGCCACCCGCCGTCCACCGGCACCAATCCGACCTCGACCGTCCCGTCGCGCACCTGCTGCTCGACGGCGGCCCGATCCGGGTAGGGATAGGCGGTGAAGGAGATGTCGGTATCGGCCGCCGCGGCCAGGCCACCCGCCACCTGGACCACCGCCACCGTCTCCGGCCCGGTGACGGCGACCTCGATCTTGTCCGGCCTGCTGCTGACGAAACCACTCACGGCCAGCGAGGCGACGATGGCCACGATGGTGATCACCGTCGAGATGACGAAGTTGCGATCGCGCAGCTTCACCACGATCTCCCTGGCGGCGACGATCCGCCACACGCCACGCGAAGCGGGGGCGGTCATGCCGTCACCTCCCGGTAGATCTCGGCGACGGTCGGCCGCAGTTCGGCGAACTCGCGCACCGATCCCCGAGTCAGCGCCTCGGCGAGCACCGCGTCGGTACTGGCGTCCGCCAGCTCGATCACCGCCGCCGACCCGTTCGTCTCGATCACCCGCACCCCGGCGAACTCCCGCAACCAGCCCGGATCGCTGCCGACGACCAGCCGATACCGCGCCGCGCCCGTCGCCCGCAGCGCCGCCACCGTGCCCTGCCCGACCACCCGTCCCGCGGCGAGGATCACCAGCTGATCGCACAGCCGCTCGACCAGATCCAGCTGATGCGAGGAGAACAGCACCGGCACCCCCAGCTCGGCGTACTCGCGCAGCAGTTCGGCCATGGAATCGACCGCCACCGGATCGAGCCCGGAGAACGGCTCGTCCAGGATCAGCGCCGTCGGCTGCGCGATCACCGCGGCCGCGATCTGCACCCGCTGCTGATTACCCAGCGACAGCGACTCGAGCTTGTCCTTGCTCCGGTCGCCGAGCCCGAACCGCCCCAGCAGTTCGGCGGCCCGCGCCTTCGCCTCGGCCGCGCTCAGTCCGCGCAGCCTGGCCAGATAGACGAGCTGATCGAGCACCGGCTGCTTCGGATACAGTCCGCGCTCTTCCGGCATGTACCCGAACGAGCGGCGATCGAGCGCGGTCACCGCCCGTCCGTCCCACCTGACCTCGCCCCCGTGCACCGCCAGCACCCCCATGATCATCCGCATGGTGGTGGTCTTGCCCGCCCCGTTCCCCCCGACGAACCCGGTCAGCGCCCCCGGCGGCACGGTGAAGGACACCTCGTCGACCGCCACGTTGTCGCCGAAGCGCCGGATGAGTTGCGCGACTTCCAACATCGAACTCCCCGTCTGTTGTCGTCTCGCCCCAACGGTACCGATCCGACGCCGCACCGGGCTCGATGTTCAGCTCAGCGCGGCGTGACCCAGGTGGTGATGTCGGCGTGCACGACCTCGATGCCGTCCTTGTCGTAGATCGACACGGGGACGGTGAGTTCGGTGCCCTCGGTGATGGCGTCGAAGTCGGGGATCTCGGTCAGCCTGGCCACCGCGCGCAGCCCGGACTCGGCCTTGGCCAGGTACTGCACGTTCATCGACTTGGGAATCCAGCGATGCGTGGTCGGCACGGTGGCCTCGCTGAGCATGCCCATCGCGACCTCGGCCAGATTGCAGGCCGCGATCGCGTGGAAGGTGCCCAGGTGGTTGTGGATGCCGAACCACTTGGGCGAGGTCACCTCGCAGATGCCGGGCTCGAGCCGCACCACCTGCGGCAGCACCGTGCCGAAATAGGGCACCCGGGCGACCATGCCGAGCGAGAACAGCGTGTGCCCGAGGCGGTTGTCGGGCAGTTTCTTCCAGCCGCGGTACGTCGCGGTTTCCTGTGTCATACCGCTATCTTACTCAAAAGTAAGATAGCGCGGAACCCTCCGCCGACCGGCGCGAGCGTCGCGCCAGCTACCATGGTTCGGTACAGCCCAGCCGGCGATGCGGTCCAGGTAGATGGCCCCGCAGGGGCGTGATCGATACCTCACGACCCCCGATTTGAAGAGCGTCGTCGGCATGGTGCATACTGTTCGGGTTGCCTTGCACAGGATCATGTCTTTTCCACGGAGAAGCGGGTCGAGCGAGGCGAGCAGTAGTTTGTATCCCGCCGGTCCGCCGGTGTGGATACGTCCGGGACCACGTTCCAGGCCAACGGTGAGCAAGTGACCAGGGCTGAAGAATGAGCGAAAAGGCGACACGCCCGACCGCGTGGACCGGAGAACCATGACAGATGAACAGCGGCGAAGACTGGGCGGTGCCCGGTGGCGTTCTGGCGTCTTTCGTGTGTTCGGGCTGTGCAAATGAGGGTGGTGCAGGAGCCAGCTCCTGTGACCACGAAGGAAAGCGGAGAAAAGGACACTTAGCGTGGCGGGACAAAAGATCCGCATCAGGCTCAAGGCCTATGACCACGAGGCGATCGACGCGTCTGCGCGCAAGATCGTGGAGACGGTGACCCGCACTGGCGCCCGTGTGGTCGGGCCTGTGCCGTTGCCCACCGAGAAGAACGTGTACTGCGTCATCCGTTCGCCGCACAAGTACAAGGACTCGCGCGAACACTTCGAGATGCGTACGCACAAGCGCCTCATCGACATCCTCGACCCGACGCCGAAGACGGTCGACGCGCTCATGCGCATCGACCTGCCGGCCAGCGTCGACGTCAACATTCAGTGACGGGGACTCGAGATATGACTGACAACAAGAACCGGCCCGCAGCCGGCATCCTGGGCACCAAGCTCGGCATGACCCAGGTCTTCGACGAGAAGAACCGCGTCGTCCCGGTCACCGTCATCAAGGCGGGCCCGAACGTGGTCACCCAGATCCGCACCGTGGAGCGCGACGGCTACTCGGCCGTCCAGATCGCTTTCGGCGCCATCGACCCGCGCAAGGTGAACAAGCCGACTTCCGGCCAGTTCGCCAAGGCCGGTGTCACCCCGCGCCGCCACGTCACCGAGATCCGCGTCGCGGATGCCTCCACCTTCGAGGTCGGCCAGGAGCTCTCCGCCGACGTCTTCGAAGAGGGCACCTACGTCGACGTGACCGGCATCAGCAAGGGCAAGGGCTTCGCAGGCACCATGAAGCGTCACGGCTTCAAGGGCCAGGGCGCCTCGCACGGTGCGCAGGCTGTGCACCGTCGCCCGGGCTCCATCGGTGGCTGCGCCACTCCCGGCCGCGTGTTCAAGGGCATGCGCATGTCGGGCCGTATGGGTAACGACCGCGTCACCACGCAGAACCTCTCGGTTCACAAGGTCGACGCCGAGAACGGCCTGCTCCTGGTCAAGGGTGCCATCCCTGGCCGCAAGGGCAACGTCGTGATCGTCAAGAGCGCCGTGAAGGGTGGTGCGCACGCATGACCAGCCTCGACAAGAAGGCCAACCTGACGCTGACCGTTAAGGCCGCAGGCGGCAAGACCGAAGGCACCGTCGAACTCCCCGCGGAGATCTTCGACGTGACCGCCAACGTCGCGCTGATGCACCAGGTCGTCATCGCGCAGCTGGCCGCCGCTCGCCAGGGCACCCACGCCACGAAGACTCGTGGTCAGGTCTCCGGTGGTGGCAAGAAGCCGTACCGCCAGAAGGGCACCGGCCGCGCCCGCCAGGGTTCGACCCGTGCGCCGCAGTTCGCCGGCGGTGGCACCGTCCACGGCCCGCAGCCGCGTGACTACAGCCAGCGGACCCCTAAGAAGATGAAGGCCGCCGCCCTGCGTGGCGCCCTGTCCGACCGGGCCCGCAACGAGCGCATCCACGTGATCACCGAGCTGGTCGCGGGTCAGACCCCGTCGACCAAGGCCGCCAAGAGCTTCCTGTCCGAGCTGTCGGACCGCAAGAAGTTCCTGGTCGTCGTCGGTCGCGAGGACGTCGCCGCGTGGAAGAGCGTGGCGAACCTGCAGAACGTGCTGCCGATCGCCCCGGATCAGCTCAACACCTACGACGTCCTCAACAGCGACGAACTGGTGTTCAGCGTCGAGGCCCTGAACGCGTTCGTTCACGGTCCCGCCGAGGCGGCCCAGGAGGAGAGCAAGTGAGCACCATCGCCGACCCCCGCGACATCCTGCTCGCACCGGTCATCTCGGAGAAGTCCTACGGACTGATCGAGGAAGGCACCTACACCTTCCTGGTGCACCCGGATTCGAACAAGACGCAGATCAAGATCGCCGTCGAGAAGGTTTTCGGCGTCAAGGTCACCAGCGTCAACACCGCCAACCGTCAGGGCAAGCGCAAGCGGACCCGCTTCGGTTACGGCAAGCGCAAGGACACCAAGCGCGCGCTCGTGACCATCTCGGCCGACAGCAAGCCCATCGAGATCTTCGGAGGCCCGGTCGCGTAAGCGGCTGGTCATCCAGAAAGTAGAGAAGAACTCATGGCAATCCGTAAGTACAAGCCGACAACGCCGGGCCGTCGTGGCTCCAGCGTCTCGGACTTCGCCGAGATCACCCGGTCGACGCCGGAGAAGTCGCTGCTGCGCCCGCTCACCAAGTCCGGTGGTCGTAACGCGCACGGTCGCATCACCACTCGTCACCGCGGTGGCGGTCACAAGCGTGCCTACCGTGTCATCGACTTCCGTCGCCTGGACAAGGACGGCATCCCGGCCAAGGTCGCTCACATCGAGTACGACCCCAACCGCACCGCCAACATCGCACTGCTGCACTTCGCCGACGGCGAGAAGCGCTACATCATCGCGCCGAAGGGCATCCAGCAGGGCAGCCCGATCGAGTCCGGCCCCACGGCCGACATCAAGCCGGGCAACAACCTGCCGCTGCGCAACATCCCGACCGGTACCACGATCCACAACGTGGAGCTGCGTCCGGGCGGCGGCGCCAAGATGGCCCGTGCCGCAGGCATGAGCATCCAGCTGCTGGGCAAGGAAGGGCCGTACGCGACCCTGCGTATGCCCTCCGGTGAAATCCGCCGTGTCGACGTGCGCTGCCGCGCCACCGTCGGCGAGGTCGGCAACGCCGAGCAGTCGAACATCAACTGGGGCAAGGCCGGCCGTATGCGCTGGAAGGGCCGTCGTCCTACCGTCCGTGGTGTCGTCATGAACCCGGTCGACCACCCGCACGGTGGTGGTGAGGGTAAGACCTCCGGTGGTCGCCACCCGGTCTCCCCGTGGGGTCAGCCTGAGGGCCGTACCCGCAAGCCCAACCGCCCGAGCGACAAGCTCATCGTTCGCCGCCGCAAGACCGGCAAGAAGCGCTAAGGAGGAGGTAAGAAATGCCACGCAGCCTCAAGAAGGGCCCGTTCGTCGACGACCACCTCCTCGCGAAGGTGGACGTGCAGAACGAAAAGGGCACGAAGCAGGTCATCAAGACCTGGTCGCGTCGCTCGACCATCATCCCCGATTTCATCGGCCACACTTTCGCCGTCCACGACGGTCGCAAGCATGTCCCGGTGTTCGTGTCGGACAACATGGTCGGCCACAAGCTCGGTGAGTTCGCGCCGACCAGGACGTTCAAGAGCCACGTCAAGGACGACCGGAAGAGCAAGCGGCGATGACTGAAACCAACACCGAAACGGTTCAGAACCCGACTGCCCGCGCTACCGCTAAGCACGTGCGGGTCACCCCGATGAAGGCGCGTCGCGTCGTGGACCTGGTCCGCGGCAAGCGTGTCGAGGACGCCCTGGCGATCCTGAAGTTCGCGCCGCAGGCCGCGAGCGAGCCGGTTGCCAAGGTCGTGGCCAGCGCCGCGGCGAACGCCGAGAACAACCTCGGCCTCAACCCGGCCACCCTGGTCATCTCGACGGCTTTCGTCGACGAGGGTGCCACCATGAAGCGCTTCCAGCCGCGGGCCCAGGGCCGTGCGTTCCGGATCCGCAAGCGCACCAGCCACATCACCATCGAGGTCGAGAGCGTGCCCACCGCCGGCGCTGCCACTCGTAGCCGCCGGAAGGGAGGGGCAAAGTAAATGGGACAGAAAATCAACCCCCATGGCTTCCGCCTCGGTATCACCACCGACTGGAAGTCGCGTTGGTACGCGGACAAGCAGTACGCGGAATACGTGAAGGAAGACGTTCAGATCCGCAAGCTCCTCGCCACCGGCATGGAGCGGGCTGGTATCTCGAAGGTCGAGATCGAGCGCACCCGTGACCGCGTGCGTGTGGACATCCACACCGCGCGTCCCGGCATCGTGATCGGTCGCCGTGGCGCGGAGGCCGACCGCATCCGCGCCGAGCTGGAGAAGCTCACCAAGAAGCAGGTTCAGCTGAACATCCTCGAGGTCAAGAACCCCGAGTCGGATGCGCAGCTGGTCGCTCAGGGTGTCGCCGAGCAGCTCAGCAACCGTGTGGCGTTCCGTCGCGCGATGCGCAAGGCCATCCAGTCGGCCATGCGTTCGCCGAACGTCAAGGGCATCCGCGTGCAGTGCTCGGGCCGCCTCGGTGGCGCCGAAATGTCGCGCTCGGAGTTCTACCGCGAGGGTCGCGTCCCGCTGCACACGCTGCGCGCGGACATCGACTACGGCCTCTACGAGGCCAAGACCACCTTCGGTCGCATCGGCGTGAAGGTCTGGATCTACAAGGGTGACATCGTCGGTGGTCGTCGTGAGCTGACCGCCGCCGCTGCTGCTCCGGAGCGCCCGCGCCGCGAGCGTCCGAGCCGCCCGCGTCGTTCCGGTTCCGCCGGCACCACCGCGACCTCGACCGAGGTCGGTCGCGCCGCCACCGCTGTGGCGGACGCACCGGCAGAGAACCAGGAGGGCTGACGCATGCTGATGCCCCGTCGCGTCAAGCACCGCAAGCAGCACCACCCGTCCCGCTCCGGCATGTCCAAGGGCGGCACCGCGGTGGCGTTCGGTGAGTACGGCATCCAGGCTCTCGAGCCCGCCTACGTCACCAACCGTCAGATCGAGTCGGCGCGTATCGCGATGACCCGCCACATCAAGCGTGGCGGCAAGATCTGGATCAACATCTACCCCGACCGCCCGCTCACCAAGAAGCCTGCCGAGACCCGCATGGGTTCCGGTAAGGGTTCGCCGGAGTGGTGGGTCGCGAACGTGAAGCCCGGTCGGGTCATGTTCGAGATGTCTTACCCGAACGAGGAGATCGCTCGCGAGGCCCTGCGTCGCGCGATGCACAAGCTCCCGATGAAGTGCAGGATCGTGACCAGGGAGGAGCAGTTCTGATGGCTACCGGAACACCGGCCGCAGAGCTCCGCGAGCTCAACGAAGAGGAGCTCGTCGCCCGCCTGCGCGAGTCGAAGGAAGAGCTGTTCAACCTGCGCTTCCAGATGGCGACGGGTCAGCTCGACAACAACCGACGTCTGCGCGTCGTCCGTCATGAGATCGCGCGGATCTACACGGTCATGCGTGAGCGCGAGCTCGGCCTGGCCACGGCACCCGCTGGCAAGGGAGATGCGGCATGAGCGAGAACAAGGAAGAGCGCAACAGCCGCAAGGTACGCAGCGGCTACGTCGTCTCGGACAAGATGAACAAGACGATCGTCGTCGAGCTGGAAGACCGTCACCGGCACAAGCTCTACGGCAAGATCATTCGCACCACCTCCAAGGTGAAGGCGCATGACGAGAACGAGATCGCCGGCGTCGGCGACCGCGTTCAGCTGATGGAGACCCGCCCGCTGTCGGCCACCAAGCGCTGGCGTCTGGTCGAGGTCCTGGAGAAGGCCAAGTAAGGTCCCTCCACGATCCATCGAGATCGTTGCCACGAAGGCCCGTTTCCCCAGGGAAGCGGGCCTTCGTCGTGCGCGAGGTCGTACCAATGTGGTGTCATGATTGATACCATGGGTCTCATGGCGTGGACAATGCGGCTCACCGATGACGAAGAGGCGGCGCTCGCTGCGCAAGCCGACGGCGAGGGTCGATCCAAGAACGAAATCATGCGTGATGCGCTGCGGGCCTACCTCCTGCGCAATCGACAGTGGGAGACGCCGATACTCGGCGACGACGAGACTTTCGATCTCGGCGGGCCGATCGGCAAGGACGAGATTCGCGCGGCGATGAACCGATCCGCATGATCGTTGTCGCGGATACCTCTGGTCTGCTCGCGATGTTCAACCGTGCCGATCCCGAGCACTTCGCGGTACGCCGCGCCGCCGACTCCGCAAGCGCGGTGGTGGTCAGCCCGTTGGCACTGACCGAAGTGCACCACGTCGCCAGCGTGCGGGGAGGTCGTAAGGTGGCCGATCAGATCCTGGGCTCGTTGGCGAAACGGATCGCCGAATCGCGCATCGTTCTGTCCGAGGTCGATGCGAATCAGCTGGACGCGGCAATCTCCGTGCGTGCCACCTACGACAGTTTGGACCTGGATCTCGTCGACGCGGTCTGCGTGGTCTCGGCAGCCCAGTTCGACACGGACGCGATTCTGACCCTCGACCGACGAGATTTCCGAGTCCTACGTCCGCTCAACGGCTATCCAGCCTTCCGGCTGTTCCCAGACGACTTCGAATGATCGACCTCCATCGAGATCACTGCCACGCAGGCCCGTTTCCCGTGGGAAGCGGGCCTTCGTCGTGCCCGGGGAAAATCGGTGGCGGGTGGGGGTGGGGGCTGTCAGGCTCTGACGATGCGGGCCTATCGGGACGTGCTGTCTATCGGGGCGGTACGCAATATCGTGTTGCTCGGGGTGCTGGTGCGGGTGCCGCACTTCGCCGGGGCGGTGCTGCTCGCGGTGCATGTGGTGGAGACGTTGGGTGGGTCGTTTCTGCAGGCGGGGACGCTGGCGATGGTGGTGACCGTGTGTGTCGCGACCAGTGGGCCGTGGCGGGGGCGGCTGGTGGATCGGTTCGGGTTGCGGGCGACCATCGCGCCGGCGATCGTGCTGGGGGCCGTGTGCTGGTCGGTGGCGCCGTTCGTCGGGTATCTGCCGCTGTTGCTGCTCGCGGGTCTCGCTGGGCTGTACGACATTCCGGTGTTCAGCGTGTTGCGGCTGGCGATCATCGCGGCGACGACGGAGGAGCAGCGTCAGCCCGCGCTCGCGTTGGAGGCGGTCTCGGTCGAGGCTGCGTTCATGGTGGGGCCGGTGCTCGGGGTGGCGGCGGCGCTGCACTGGTCGACGACGGCGGCGCTGTTCGCCAATCAGATGTGCATGGTGCTCGCCGGGATCGTGCTGTGGTGGTGGAACCCCGCGCTGCGTGCCGAGGAATCGGCGGACGGCGCGGGGCCGGTGGCCCGGCGCAGCTGGTTCCGCATCGAATTCGTCGCCCTGTGTGGCGTCGCGGCAGCGGCGGTCTGCGTGGTGTCGGCCTCCGAACTCACCTTCGTCTCGGCGGTGCGCGGTTTCGGCGCCGACCGCTGGCTCGGCGTGATCCTGGCGATCTGGGGGCTGGGCTCGCTGGTCGGCGGTCTGCTCTACGGCGCGCTACGGCGGCCGATTCCGGCCGATGTGCTGCTGATCGCGCTCGGCGTGGTGACGGTCCCGATGGCGATCGCGGTCGGTCCGCTGTCGCTCGGCGTCACCGGCTTCGTCGCCGGATTGCTGTGTGCCCCCGCGCTCACCGCGGCGATCGACCAGCTGAGCCGGATCGTCCCCGAGGGCGGACGCGGCGAGGCCATCGGCTGGCACGGCGCGGCGATGACGCTGGGTGGCGCCCTCGGCAGCGTGCTGGGCGGATCGATGATCGAGATCGGCGGTGCGCGCGCCGGATTCGGGGTCGCCGGTGTGTTCGGGATCGCGGCGGGTGTCGGGCTCGCGCTGCTGGTCGGGATGCGGTCCGCGCCGAAAGCGGTCGTCGGTCCGGCACCGGGGTGAAGCGTCCCCGGCCCCGGTCGAGCCGGGGCCGGGGCGCGGTCGGTGGGGTCAGCCGGTGAAGGCGTACGGCTGGCGGATCTTGCGGGCGAATTCGACGATATTGGTGACGGTGCTGCCCGAGACGCCGACCTCGGCGCCGATGCTGCGCGCCGACCACGACTGATCGGTGAGCTCGAGGATCTCCTCGATCTGATCGAGGGTCAGTCGCAGTGGGCTGCGGTGTGCGATCTGCCGGGCCAGGGCACGGACCTCGGTGTCGTCGTCGAAGTCGTAGTCATCGGTGAGGTCGTCCTCGTCTTCGTCCTCGTCGTCGAGCTCGATCGGTTCGGGGGACTGCTCGCTGATGGGGGCCGCAGCCACCGCCGCGACCTTCGTCAGCTGCTTCTTGGCGATGGGCATGGGCGCAGGCTGCGAAGACGACTCCGCTTCGGGAGTAACGGCTTCCGTCTCAGCGAGCTGCTGCTTCGCACCAGCTGCGGACTTCGTGATCTGCTGCCGCGCATCGCTCGCCTTGGGCGTCGTATTCGGGCGCCGTGTATCGCTCGCTGCGGACGACGTATCCGGCTGCCGCGTATCGTTCGCCGACGGCGTTGTATCCGTCTGCGGCGAATGGTTGGCCCCGGACGTCGTATCCTGCTGCCGCGCAACGCCTGCCACTGCGGACTTCGTGACCTGGTCGGCAGTCTGCTCATCGACAGAAGCCCGCATTGCAACGGGAGCTTGGTCGGTCTCGGCACGCTGCTGGTTCCTCGACACAGCGAAGTCATCGGTCAGCTGCAGCCCGGCCGCGGGAGCTGACGTGGCCTGCTGCGGCTCGGACTTCGACGGCTGCCGATCCGCGGAAGGGGTCGACTCGCGCTCCGCAGGCTGGTTCGAGCCGGGCCCCGAAGCGGCACTCGGCAATTGTTCGAGGTCCGCCGTCAGGGTGAGCTGTTCGGGCTGAGCCGGAGGCTGTGGATCGTTGTGCACCACCACCGATGCGGTGGGTGCCGCGGTGTCGCCGTTGCGGTCACGGGCGACGGAGCCGGCGTGCGCCGTCGCCTCGGGAACCGGGTCGGTACCGGTGGCCTCGCCCGCAGTCGCCTGCGCGGCGGCGGTGATGGGTATTCGCCGCAGGGTCGGGGTGGCACCGTTGACGCGGGCGTGATCACCGTTGCGCCGGTGCTCGGCGGCGGCCTTGTGGATCAGTTCGAGGGTGCCGGGCGCGGCGATCTTGTCGGTCGACGGCCGACGGACACCATGCGCGAGCTGGCCACGACCCGCGAACGTCTCGCTGGGCGTCGAATCGACCCGCGCGGCGGGACGCTCCCGCGCCGCATCCCACGAGGCCTGAGCGTCGGGATCGGCATCGCTCAGGACGGTCTCCACCTCCGTGGCGGCCTTCGCAGGGGAATGGCCGAGCACCGCATCCTGCGAGGCCCGAGCGTCGGAGTCAGCTTCGCCCAGGGTGGTCGCCGCCACCGAGGCGCCCTGCGCAGCGGAACCGCCGAGCGCGGCATTCCGCGAGGCCTGGGCGGCGGAATCGACTGTGCTCAGGGCAGACGCCGCCACCGTCGTGGCCTGCGCAGCGGAATGGCCGAGCGCGGCATTCTGCGAGGCCTGGGCGTCGGAATCGACTGCGCCCAGGGTGGTCGCCGCCACCGTGGTGGCCTGCGCAGCGGAACCGCCGAGCGAGGCATCCTGCCAGGCCTGGGCGTCGGAATCGACTGCGCCCAGGGCAGTCGCCACCACCGTGGCGTCCTGCGCGGCGGGGTGTTCCCGCGCAGCCCGAACCTCGGTGTCGGCTGCGCTCATTGCGCTTCCCACGGCCGTGGCAACCTGCGCGGCGGAGTTCTCTTGCGATTCAGGCACACTGGTCTGCATGGCACCGATGACGGCGCGCTCCTTGTCGACGGCAGATCCCGCCACCGACGTCTCCGCGACATCGCGCGCGGCCGCGACGGTCTCGCGCTCGACCGCCCGCATCCGGGAGTCACCCTGCACCGCACCATGTTCCGACGTGCTCGCAGGCACAGAGGCGACCCCGGCCATCGACATGACCCGCTCGGCGGGGGAGTAGCTCGCCTCCCCGGGCAGCTCGACCGAAGCCCCCTCGATCAACAGCGCGTACCGCGCCGACACCCACGCGTGCAGCCAGATCACCACACCCACCATCACCGGCGCGATGGCGTATTCGGCGGCGCGCCCGTACGACCCGGAGGCCAGGTGGGGTCCGGCGTTGAGGGCGACGGTGGTGCCGAGCAGGGCCAGCTCGAACAGCAGCACCTTGCCGCGCTCGAGTTCGCGACCCCAGCGGGCGGCGGTGGTGGCGGCGACCATGATGGTGATGATCGGGATCGAGATCATCGCCTCGATGCCGAAGCTGAGCCAGTACAGCGGGTCGCTCATGTCCCCGCTGGGCACCAGATTGTGCTGCACGTTCACCCCGGCCCAGACCATGCCGAGGATGACGACGCCGATCAGCGCGCGCGAGGACCACTCCGCTCGCTTATATAGCTGGGCCAGCCGCGCGTCGGCGCTGGAGACCCGCCGCCGGGCGGCCAGGGCCTTGCGATGCCAGCGGGCGTCGGCTTCGTCGGCGCGGCGGATCAGGGCGCCGGTGCGCCGGTCGCGCTGTTCGGCGGCGAGTTCGTCGGCGACGGCGTGGCGGCGCTGTTTGCGGCGTTGCGCGCGGATCCATTCGGCGAGTTCGCGTTCGGCCCTGATCTCGGCGTCGGAGAGTGCGTCGTAGAGCGCCGTGTCGTGCTGCAGCGGCAGCTTGCCGCGCGCGGTCGCGACCTGCTGTGCGAGTGCCGTGATCTCGGTGTTCGGCGAGCTGACGGCATCCTCCATCGACCGATCGTCGGACATCTGGCGCCTTCCGGTCACTCGAACATATGGACTATCGAACATATGTGTGATTGCCAGAGAGCGTAAACGCCGTCCGCGTCGTGGTCAACGACAACCGGGCGATCGGAGCGGATCTAGGAGAGCGTGCGCTTCTCGTATTTCCCGCGCGCGGAAGACCCCGCGACCGCCGCCACCTGGTCGGGGACGGCGCGGCGCAGCACGATATCGCGCAGCCGTTGCGGCAGCAGTCCGGCCAGATGCGTCAGCGGGCCGATGTAGCCGGGGATGGAGACCTCGAATCGCGGCCGCTCGACCACGTCGAGCACGGCCTTCGCGACATCGGCGGGTTGCAGGAGTTCGGCGGCGCCCGTTGCTGTTCCGGCCGCCAGTTCGGTGTCGACGACACCCGGCATGATCACCGAGATCCGCACGCCCGTGCCCCGAAGTTCTTCGCGCACACCGGTCAGATAGCCGAGCACGCCGTGTTTGGTTGCCGCGTAGGTGGATTCGCCGGGCGGGGACAGCCGGGACGCCGCGGAGGCGATGGTGACGATGTGCCCGCGCCGACGCGTGCGCATCGCGGGCGCGGCCAGCCGCACCCCACGGATGACGCCGTGCAGATTCACCGCGATCATCCGGGTGGTGGCGGTATCGGGTTCGGTGTCGAACGCGCCGACCCACATCACGCCCGCGTTGTTGACGAGCACGTCGATCGGCCCGAGCAGGGCCTCGGTGGTGGCGAGGAAATTGTGGAACGACCGCTCGTCGGTGACGTCGAGTTCGCACCCGTGCACGGTGCCGGGGAGTTCCCTGGCCGTGGTGCGGGCCGCCGTGCCGGACAGGTCGCCGATGCAGACGCGCGCGCCCGCGACCGCGAACTGCCGGGCGATCTCGCGGCCGATGCCCGCGGCGCCGCCGGTCACCGCGACGACCGAGCCGGCATGGGTGCGTTTCATCGTCGAAGCCTTTCGATCCAGCGGAAACAGCGCTTCTGACATGTCGTCATGTCAGAAATTGTGGCCTAGTATTCCACGCAGTCGCACAGAAGGACAGACTTCGATGACAGAGCAGTCCGCCGATCGACCGGCGGGTCGGCGGTACTCGGGACGGACCTCTGCGGAGCGAGTCCAGCAGCGCCGAACCGCGCTGCTCGACGCCGCGCTCGAACTCTTCGGCACCCAGGGGTACGCGGCGGGCACGGTCAAGCAGCTGTGCGGGATTGCCGGTCTCACCGAGCGCTATTTCTACGAATCGTTCCGCGACCGCGAAGCCTGCCTGGCCACGCTCTACGACGAGACGACCGCCCAGCTCCGCGAGCGCACGGTCGCGGCACTGGCGACGGCCGGGTCCCGCCTGGACGACGTGATCACCGCGGGCCTGGCCGCCTTCATCGGCTATCTCACCGAGGACCCGCGCCGCGCCAGGGTGGTGCTGATCGAGGTGGTCGGCGTCTCCGCGCGGATGGAGCAGCGCAGGCACGGCGTGCTGCGCGACTACGCGGAGCTGGTCGCCGGCCTGTGGGCCGCCGCGCGGGCCCAGCCGCTGCCCGAACGCAGCCGCCTGACGTGCGTGACGGTGGTCGGCGGCGTGAACCACCTGCTGGTCGACTGGTTGATGGACGGCCGCACCACCGATCCCGACGACCTGGTGACGGTCTGCGCGAACGTCTTCGCCGCCGTCCGGGCCACCGACCCGGCCCTGGCCGACGAGATCTGACTCAGCTCAGCGCGGTGTGCCAGACGACGGCAGCCGCGAGGGCGCCCGCGCCGTTGAGCGACCAGTGCAGGGCGATCGGGGCGAGCAGGCTGCCGCTGCGCCTGCGCAGCCAGGTGAACACGACGCCCGCGCCCGCGGTGGCCGCGACGGCGAGGCCGATGCCGATGATCTGCCCGACGAGTCCGCCGCCGACGATCCCGGACAGGCCCTTGTTGCCGCTGGTCAGCCCGAGCGAGGAGGCGATGTGCCAGAAGCCGAACAGCAGCGAGCCCGCCGCGAACAGCCCGCGGACGCCGAGCACCCGGTCGAGCGTGCCGTGCAGCACACCGCGGAAGGCGAGTTCCTCGGGGATCACCGTCTGCAACGGGATGACGATCATCGACGCGATCAGCGCGCCGGAGATGGTCGCGTACCGGTCGGCGAGGAAGAACGGCCGGGTGATCGGCAGGATCGCGCCGATCGCGACGGCGGTGAGCACGATGCCGACCGCGCCGAGCGCGTAGATCGTGCCGCGGCGCCAGTGCCTGGGGGACAGGCCGAGTTCGGCCCAGCCGAGCCCGCGCTTGCGCATCAGCGCCAGCAGCGCGAACGCCGCGACCGGCACGGTGACGATATTGGCCCACGCCGTGGTGAAGTGCGCGATCAGATTGGTGCAGGCCAGCACCACGACGACCACGGCGATATCGACGTAGGCGTGCAGCTTGGGCCGGGGATCGGCGACGTTGGCGGGTACGGGCACCCGACCGAGTGTACGGAAATATCACAGAATGGAAACGGTGCGATGAATCTCCTGTGAGCTACTCGACAGCCGATCCGGACCATCCGGGCAGGTCCGTCCACGCTTGCAGACTGCGCGCTGTCTCGAAGCGCCGCGGCTGCCCGCTGATCGGATCGGTGAATTCGAGCGACGCGGCCAGCAATTGCAGCGGCCGGGTGTAGTCGTCGACGGATTTGTCGGTGACCACCGGATAGAAATCGTCGCCGAGAATCGGCACGCCGAGGCTGTTCATGTGCAGCCGCAGCTGATGGGTCCGGCCGGTGTGCGGCCGCAGCCGGTAGCGGCCGAGCCCGTCGCGGTGCTCGACCAGCTCCACCTCGGTCTCGGCATTGGGCTCGCCGGGCACCTCCTGCGCGGCGAGCACCTGCTTCTCCTTGATGATCCGGCTGCGCACGGTTCTCGGCAGCGCCAGCGCCGGATCGTAGGGCGCGACGGCCTCGTACTCCTTGCGCACGGTGCGGCGGTGGAACATCGTCTGATACGCCCCGCGCGCCGCCGGGTTCACCACGAACAGGATCAGGCCCGCGGTCACCCGGTCGAGCCGGTGGGCCGGAATCAGCTCGGGCAGGTCGAGGTCACGGCGCAGGCGGACCAGCGCGGTCTGGAGGATGTGCTGACCGCGCGGAATGGTCGCCAGGAAGTGCGGTTTGTCGACGACCAGGATGTCGTCGTCGCGATGCACGATCCCGATCTCGAAGGGCACCTCGGTCTCCACCGGCAGATCTCGGTGGAACCACACCGCCCCACCCGGCACGAACGGCGCGTCCGGCGCCAGCGGCCCGTCCAGATCGACGATCTCGCCCGCCCTCAGCATCTCGTCGATGCGCGCCGGATCGACCCGCGGCAGCCGCTCGACCAGGTGATCGCGCACGGTCGGCCAGTGCCCGTCCTCCGGGAGCCGGAGCCGGGCGGGATCGAGGCCGTGCCGCTTGGGCAGCGGCGGCTGCTGCCTGCGTCGCATACCGCCAGTCTCGTCGGCGCTCAGGCGTGACGGCGCGCCAGCCCCGGATAGTCGACGATCAACCCGGCCTCGTCGTAGTCCAGCGTGGCCTGGAAATCGAGCGTCGGCGCCCGGTAGTCATAGCGCTGACCTGCGCCGTCGGTGATCCGCCGATAGTGCTGGGGCAGCCGGATGACCCCGAGGTCGGCGGCGCGCACGTAGACCGCGGGTGCGTCGGCCGCGTCGCCGACCGTCAGCCCCAGCCGGTGCACCGGCAGCGCGTTGGTGCACGCCGACGCCTCGAGGTCGACGTCGAGACACCCATCGAGCTCAGGGGCGGGCGTTCCGTCGAGCTGCCAGCGCCCGAGCCCGTCGGACTGCAGGGTGAGCGAGCGCCGGGTGTCGGGGTAGCGGCCGGTGATCTGCGCCGACCTGGTGTGCCAGCTGCCGTCGACCCGCAGGCGGTAGTCGATCGCCCAAACGAGACCGTCCTCGACGGCGGTCGCGCAGCCCTCGATGAGCACGCCGCGATCGCCGTCGCGGAAATAGGTCACTTCGAATCCGGTGCGCGCCTCGTGATGCGTCCAGGCGGCCGCGGAGGGCAGTGGAGTGAACACGAGAAAAGGTTTCCCGGAATTCTCCCGGCCAATCAGCCCGCGCGCTGGTCGAGGACCATCAATTTCGCTTCGACGAGGGTGTGCCGCGCGCGCCTGCGGACCCGGCACAGATCGACGCTGCATTCGAGATGAATCTGCATGGCCCGATGCGCTTGGTCGGGTGTCAGATGACCGGGGTCGATATGGCAGTCCGCAGTCGCCGAAATTATTGACGTGACAAACATTTTCGCTCTCCCGCCGCGAGAAAGGATTCGGAGGTAGAGGAGAAATTACGCCCGGAATGTCGAATTGCCGAGGGGGTTGACCGCCAGTTCACACAAGCTTCCCCGGTCGGCCACAACCGCTCAACTTAGGCTAACCTACCCTTGGCACGTTGCCGTGGACAGGTCGAGAGGGCGAGAAGTTATGACGGTGCAGGTAGCGCCGCCGCCGGGGGCGGAGTCGGGGAACCGGCTGCCCAAGGCGGCCGCGAAAGCGCAGAAACAACAGGAAGCGCAGGCGCGCAAGGAGATCCTGGCACCGGTGTCGGGGATGCTGACGCTGGCGAGCCTGCTCGTCGCGGTCGCCTCGGTCTGCACCGTCGTGCCGTTCCTGCTGATCGTGGCCGCCTGCCGGGAACTGCTGGAGTCCCCGGTCGACACCGATCGGGTGTGGTGGCTGTTCGGCGCGGCCGTGATCGTGCTGATCGTGCGCGCGCTGCTGCAGGCCGTCGCCCTCACCTGGTCGCACGCGCTGGACGCCGGCTACCAGCTCACGCTGCGCCGGGCCCTGGCCGACAAGCTCACCCGGGTCCCGCTCGGCTGGTTCGGTGAGCGCAGCTCCGGCGAGGTCAAGACCTATCTGCGCGACGACGTGGAGGCACTGCACTACCTCGTCGCCCATGCCCGGCTGGAGTTCGTCGGCGCGCTGGTGGTCCCGCTGGTCACCCTCGGCTACCTGTTCACCGTCGACTGGCGGCTCACCCTGGTGCTGCTGATTCCGCTGATCGCCTACTTCTTCCTGTTCGGCAAGATCATGGACCGCGACGGCCGCGACCGCCTCGCCGTCTACACCCGCTGGGAGCGCCGGACCGCCGAGGCCACCATCGAATTCGTCGACGGCATCCAGGTGGTGCGGGCGTTCGGCCAGGCGGGCAAGGCGCACACCGAGTTCCAGCACGCCGTGGACGGTCAGGTGCAGGCCGCGCATCGGATGAAGATGCCGATCCTGCGCGTGCAGTCGGCCTCCGACATCGTGGTCATGCCGGTCTTCGTCATGCTGATCGTGGTCGTCGGCGGGCTGGCGTTCGTCGGCCTGGACTGGGTGAATCCGCTCGACCTGCTGCCGTTCCTGCTGGTTGGCTTGGGTATCGGCAGCTCGCTGCTCGGCCTCGGCTACGGGTCGCAGGCGCTGCGGGCCGGTGGCGCCGCGGCGCTGCGCCTGCACGAACTGCAGCAGACGCCCGAACTCGACATCGTCGCGGCGACCGCCGCCCCGGCGGCGGGTCAGGACGGCGTCGTGCGCTTCGAGGGCGTCGAATTCGCCTACCGCACCGGCCATGACGTGCTGCGCGGCCTCGACCTCGAACTGACCCCCGGCACCATCACCGCCCTGGTCGGCCCGAGCGGCTCCGGCAAATCGACGCTGGCCAAACTGCTGCCCCGCTTCTACGACGTGGGCGCGGGCCGGATCACCATCGACGGCCGCGACATTCGCGAGTTCACCAGTGAAGAGCTGTACCGCACCGTCGGATTCGTGTTCCAGGATGTGCGCCTGATCCGCGGCTCGATCCGGGAGAACCTGCTGCTCGCGCGCCCCGACGCCGACGAAGCGGCGATCGAGCGGGCGAGCCGGGCCGCGCAGATCCACGACCGGATCATGGCGCTGCCGCGCGGCTACGACTCCGAGATCGGCGTCGACGCGACCCTGTCCGGCGGTGAGGCCCAGCGTCTCTCGATCGCTCGCGCGCTGCTGGCCGACACCCCGATCCTGGTCCTCGACGAGGCGACCGCCTTCGCCGACCCGGAGTCCGAGGCCGCGGTGCAGGACGCGCTGGCCGCGCTGGTGGCCGGCCGCACCGTGCTGGTGATCGCGCACCGGCTGCACACCATCACCGGCGTCGACCGGATCCTGGTGCTGGAGAACGGAACGCTCGTCGAACAGGGCACGCACACCGAGCTGCGCGCCGCGGGCGGGCTGTATCAGCGGCTCTGGGAGATCAACGAGGCCGCGCTCGGCACGCTCGCCCTGGTGGAGGAAACACGATGATTCGCAAGGTTTTCCGCCTCGTCCCCGACGAGTTCGCCCCGCTGATCCCGCGCCTGCTCGCCGCCATCGTGGTGCAGGCACTGTGCCAGGCCATCGCGTATCTGCTGCTGGTCCCGGTGCTGGAAGCGCTCTTCGGCGACGACCTGCGCGGCGCCTGGGTGTGGGAGCTCGGCATGGGCGCGGCCGTGGCGGGCGTGGTCGTCTTCGGTTACCTGCAGGCCGTGCTCGGCCTGCGGATCGGCCTCGGCATGCAGCGTGGCCTGCAGACCCGGCTCGGCGACCAGCTCAACGCGCTGCCGCTGGGCTGGTTCTCCGACCGGGACGCCGGCCCGCTCTCGCGCGTCATGGTCGAGCAGGTCCGCGAGATGCAGGGCCTGATCGCCTATCTGCTCACCAAGGTGCTCACCGGCATCATCGTGCCGCTGGTGGTGGCCATCGGCATGCTGGTCATCGACTGGCGGATCGGGCTGGCCATGCTGCTCGCCGCGCCCGTGCTGTACCTGGTGAACAACCTCGCCAACCGCGCCTACACCGGCGCCGACGCCCGGCTGCACACCGCCGCGGCCGAGGCCGACTCGCGGGTGGTGGAATTCGCCCAGGCGCAGCCGGTGCTGCGCGCGTTCGGCGCGGTCGGCGCGGGCAACAAGGCGCTCGACGCCGCGCTGGTCGGCCAGCGGTCGGCGGTGCGCAAGATGATGGTCGCGACCGTGCCGGGACTGATCGTCTTCGCGCTGTTCGTGCAGGCCGTGTTCCTGGTCCTGGCCTACATCGCGGTGGTGCAGGTGACCGACGGCTCGATCTCGGCGGCCGCGGCGATCGCGCTGATCGCGGTGAGCTCGCGCTTCATCGAACCGGTGAACCAGGCCGCCCAGCTCGGCGCCGCGCTGCGCTCGGCCGCCGCGGCCGCGGACCGGATCACCGATCTGCTGGCCGAGCCGACCCTGCCCGCGCCCACCGAGCCGGTGACGCCGGGTGCGCCCGCCGTGGTCTTCGATGACGTGAGCTTCGGCTACCGGCCCGGTGAACCCGTCCTCTCGGAGCTGAGCTTCACCGTGCCCGCCGGAACCACCACGGCCATCGTCGGGCCGAGCGGCGCGGGCAAGACCACGCTGCTGCGGCTGGCCGCCCGCTTCTACGACGTGAGCTCCGGCGCGGTCTCGGTCGGCGAACACGATGTGCGCGAACAGCCCTCGGACACGCTGCTCGACCAGCTCTCGCTGGTCTTCCAGAACGTCTACCTGTTCAACCGCTCGGTCGCCGACAACATCCGCATCGGCAAGCCGGACGCCACCGACGCCGAACTCGACCGCGCGGCCGTCGCGGCCAGGGTCGACGAGATCGTCGAGCGGCTGCCCGACGGCTTCGACACCATGGTCGGCGAGGGCGGCGCGTCGCTGTCCGGTGGTGAACGCCAGCGCGTGTCGATCGCCAGGGCCCTGCTCAAGGACGCCCCGATCGTGCTGCTCGACGAGGCGACCAGCGCGCTGGACCCGCACAGCGAGGCCGTCGTCGTCCGTGGCATCCACGAACTGACCAGGGACAAGACGGTGTTGGTGGTGGCACACCGGCTCTCGACGATCGCGCACGCCGACCAGATCCTGTTCCTCGACGGCGGCCGCATCGCCGAGCGCGGCACCCACCAGGAGCTGCTGGAACTCGGCGGCCGCTACGCCGCGTTCTGGAACGAGCGCGAGCGGGCCACCGGCTGGCGCCTGGAGCCCGTCGCCGTCTGATCGGTGCGCCGAAAGGGCCGTCTCGCTCGACGAGACGGCCCTTTCGTGTGCTCAGAAGCCGCGCAGATGATCCGGGGTGATGTGGATCGGGACCGAGTAGGTGTCGAAGAACTCGGCCTCGGTCATCTTGATGTCCACGAAGCCCTGCGTGTACTTGCGGCTGTAGTCGGCGACCGTGGCGGCGGACACCGGCTCGCCGATCCGCGCCGCGCCGGCGAACACGACCACGTCGCCACCGGAGGCGGAGCTGTTGAAGTTCAGCGCGACCCGCGGATTGCGGGCGAGATGGTGCAGCCGTTTGGCTTTGGGCATGGTGTAGATCAGAAAGGTGCCGTCCTGCCACAGGAACCACACGGGGTTCGGCTGCGGGGTGCCGTCGGCGCCGATCGTGGTCAGCCAGAGGACGTGCTCGTCGGCCAGGCGCTGGGCGACCGTGGCGCCGAAGGGGGTGCTTTCGTCGAGAACGGACACGGCGTACTCCTCGCGGGTGTGGGTTGGCGTACTGCGTTCCGCTGTCCACCTTGGCCGAAATCGCCCGTGCCCGCCAGCACGCCTCGTCAGCGCGGCACCGGACCACCCGTGACCCCGGCATGATCCGCCGCGGCGGCGGCGACCTCGGCGGTCCGGCCGAGCAGGAACGGGGTCAGGATGTCGTTGGCGGTGCGCTGGGTGTCGGCGGCGGGGCGCGATCCGCCCGCGAACCTGGTCACCACGAAACGCACCGGGGCGGCGAGGAATCGGGGGACGTCGGTGAAGCCGAAGTGGTCGGCGTCGCCGAACTCGTAGCGGAAGCCGGGCGCGCGCAAGCGTTCCAGGACTCCGCGATTGCCGTCGAGGTAGCGCTGGGAGTGGCCGGTCACCTCGTGGTCGCTCTCCAGCAGCAGGGCGGGGCGGTCCAGGGCGCGCTCGGGCAGATCGCCGTAGAGGGTGCCGTCGAGGTTGGCCGCGGCGGTGAGCCGAGGGTCGGCGGCCAGGGCCGACAGGGCGGCGGCGCCACCGAGGGAATGCCCGATCGCGGTCGCGTTGCCGAGGTCGACGCGGTCCTCCAGCGGGCCGAGGACTTCGGGCCTGGCGAGCTGGTCGAGCACGAATCGCAGGTCGGCCGTGCGGGTTTCGAGGCACTCGGTCATGTAGCGGATGGCGTCGGGATCGTCCGCGGCGATGTTCTCGACGGTGGTGGCGACGGTGCCGTCGGCGAGCTCGGTCACCGCCGACTCGTAGGGGTGGTCGATCGCCAGGACGACGAACCCGCGACTGGCCAGATCGGCGACCAGCCCCGAGTAGAACGCGCGCGGCGCGCCGTAGCCGGGGGAGAACAGCACCACCGGCCAGCGTTCCCGCGCGGGCGACACCGGAACGTCGGCGGTTGCGTGCGTGTCGATGATGGTGTCCGACAGCAGAAATCCCGGAATCCCGGACACCCGCGACGGCAAGCTGTCCTGCCCGTCGAGGTACACCCACTGTCTGCCGGAGGTCAGCTCGGTCGGATACCACGCCTGGACAACGACATTGCGCCGGTCCTCTGCCGCGGTCACCGGCTCGGGTCGTCGCTCGTCGACCCAGCGGAAGATCTCCGACCCCACCGCGTACGGGCCGGTGGGTTCGGGGAGCTCGGGCGACGGCGGCACCGCCCACGGCAGCATCGACACCACCGCCAGCACACCGATTCCGGCGCGGAACCACGCCCGCCTTCGCGTTCCGGCGACATCGGTCACCACGAACGCGAACATCAGCGCGAGCAGCAGGTAGAGCGGCCACCAGTGCCAGTAGCCCTCGAGCACCCACAGCAGCAGCGCGCCGATGATCAGCACCGGCAGCGCGAACGGCGCCACCCGCCTGCCGATCCGTGGCGACGCGACCAGCGTGATCGCGAGCGCCACGGTGGCGAACAGCACAACGGCATCGATGACGGACACGGCGGCTCGATTCGCTCCGGACGGCTCGGGCGTTCCCGACTTGTCCGATCAGCTTGCCGCAGTGTCCGCTACGCCCGCATCAGCACCGAGACCGACCGGTGGTCGTCCTCGGGGATGACCTACTTCCAGTACGCCTGCGACTTGATCGCGGTCTTGGGCAGCGCGTGCTGGCCCTTGAGGGTCTTCACGATCGAGCGGGTGGTCTGCCCGCAGCAGGCCACCCAGGCGAAGGCGTCCGCGGCGCACTCGATCTCCAGCGCGGCCTCGCGCATCAGGCGGCCGTCGTCGACGCGCTGCAGCCAGGTGAGCTGGTGGTGCGGCTTGTTGCGCACCGGGATGGTCTGGTCGGACTCGTACTGCCACTCCAGCCAGACCCGCGCCGGGGTGTCGCCGATGGCGTCGAGCAGCGAGTTGATGGCGGGCAGCGAGGCGGTGTCACCGAAGACGACGTACTCGCTCGGGGTCTGCTCCGGCAGCTGGAAGTCCGAGCCGAGGACGGTGGCGTCGAGCGGGTCGCCCGGCTTGGCGCGCCGCGCCCAGTCGGCGGCGGGGCCGTTGTGCAGCGCGAAGTCGATGTAGGCGGTGTCGGTCTCCGGGTTTGGGTCGACGAGGGTGTAGCCGCGGTGGTGCAGCTTGTCGCTCTCGGCGTCCGGAATCCACAGGCGGATCCACTGGGTGGGGTGCACCGGGTGATCGGCGAGCAGGCCGCCGAGATCGACACCGATCCGGAGGAACTTGTCGGTGATCTGCTCGTTGGATGTCACCGTCAGCTTGTAGTCGGCGCCGCCCCAGGCCTTGGTGATCAGGCCGTTCAATCCCTTACCCATGCCGTTAGGTTAGCCTAAGGTCACTAATTTGTCTGCATAGGCGCACGAGGGTCACACTGGCCAGATAAGGTAAGCCTATGCAAATATGGGGACCGTGTCCGGGCAATCGCCCTGTGGACGATCCCGGCGCGCAATGCGTGAGAGAGTGGAGAACGAACCGGTGGAAACCCTCCTGGTAGTCGGCGCGGGGCCGAAAGCCCTTGCGGTGGCTGCGAAATCGCATGTCCTGCGCACCCTCGGCCTGCCCGCGCCGCGCGTGGTCGTCGTCGAATCGCACGCGGTCGGCGGCAACTGGCTGCCCACCGGCGGCTGGACCGACGGTCAGCATCGCCTCGGCACCAGCCCCGAGAAGGACATCGGCTTCCCGTACCACTCCACCTGGGCCCGCGGCCGCAACCGCGACATCGACCAGGCGATGGCCGCGTTCAGCTGGACCTCGTTCCTGATCGAGCACGGCACCTACGCCGAGTGGATCGACCGCGGCAGGCCGAGCCCGCAGCACCACGTGTGGGCCAAGTACCTGCAGTGGGTGGCCAAGTCCATCGACCTCGAGCTCGTGCTCGGCCGGGTCGAGCGGATCCGCAACGACGGCAACGGCATCGGCGACCAGTGGCAGGTCGACGTGGTCGACGCCGACGGCGCCCGCACCGAGCTCACCGCCGACGGCCTGATGATCACCGGCCCCGGCCGCAGCAGCCGCGCGCTGGCCGAACACCCGCGCGTGCTCAGCATCGCCGAGTTCTGGGACCTCGCGGGCAAGCGCAGCCTGCCCGCCGCCTCGCGGGCCGCGGTGATCGGCGGCGGCGAGACCGCTGGCTCGGCCCTGGACGAGCTGGTCCGGCACGAGATGCTCACCATTTCGGTGATCTCGCCGATGGCCACCCTCTACACCCGCGGCGAGAGCTTCTTCGAGAACTCGCTGTTCAGCGATCCGGTGAAGTGGAACGCGCTGAGCATCCAGGAACGCCGGGATGTCATCCGGCGCACCGACCGCGGGGTGTTCTCGGTGCGCGTGCAGGAAAGCCTGCTCGGCGACAACCGGGTGCACCACCTGCAGGGCCGGGTCACCAAGATCGCGCCGCAGGGCGAGGCGCTGGCGCTCACGCTGTCCAACGAGCTGCGCGCCGATCAGGTGCACAACTTCGATCTGGTGGTCGACGCCACCGGCGGCCAGCCGCTGTGGTTCCTCGACCTGTTCGATCAGCAGAGCACCGACCTGCTCGAGCTCGCCGTCGGCGGCCCGCTGACTCAGCAGCGGATCGAGTCCTCGATCGGCTACGACCTGGCCGTCACCGGCCTGGCGGGCAAGCTCTATCTGCCGAACATGGCCGCGATGGCCCAGGGCCCCGGTTTCCCCAATCTCAGCTGCCTCGGCGAGCTCTCGGACCGCGTGCTGCGCACCGAGCCCGCCCGGGCACGCGCGGGTGCGAACCACCTCGCCGCGCGCTGAGGCACCGAACGAACAACAGCCCCGCACCGGAAGGCTCGGGGCTGTTGCCGTCGGGTGCTCAGGCGCGCGGGATCGGGAGGTCGTCCGGGGTGCGCGGGGTCGCGTAGAGCGCGATGCGGCGGGTCGGGCGGACGTCGAACTCGCCGACGAGGTGCCAGCCGATCTTGTCGAAGCTGCGGCAGATGGCCCGGTTGCGGTGGTCCGGGTCGCCGAGCATCCGGCGGCACTCGGGATTGGCGGCGAAGACGGCCGCGGCCATGGTCGAGATCCAGGCGGACATGATGCCCTTGCCGATCACCCTGGTGTCGGCGGTGGCGATGTGGAAGCCGATGTCGCCGGGCGCGGCGTCGTAGAGCCTGCCGATCTCGTCCTTGGCCGCGCGGTACAGCTCGATGTAGGCGATGTCGCGGACGCCGAGTTCCGGCTCGCCGAGCACGGCGAAGTCGAGGCTGAGAATGCAGGGCCGCGAATAGGTTCCGGCCAGCTGGGTCCGGAAGTCGGCGCGGCGGCGCTCGGCGTCCCAGTCCTGTTCCCACGATTCGAGCAGGTGCGGGCGGGCCATCCACTCGGCGAGCAGTTCGGGGTCGGTGCCGTCCGGGTCGGCGACGCGCAGGGCGAAGGGTGCCGCGAAGATCGGCAGTGCCGGCGCCGGCGTGGCGGCCACCTCGGCGGGCAGATCGGTCTGCTCGCGGGGTAGCGCGTAGGGGGTCCCGGCGGGGGTCATCTCCTGGGTGCTCCGTTCAATCGTAACCTTGGTCACCTGGATTGGTAAGGCTAGCCTATACTAATGCCCGGGTGTTACTGTTGCCCGACCGATCGCCCGGTGGTTGCCGGGTGCGACCGAACAGGTCGGCCTCGGGCGCAACAGGATTCGCCCCGGTCCCGGACGACCGCGCCGGGCGGGCCCGTGCGTAGGCACGGCGTTGGACAGTGCGAAACGGCCGCGCAGCGTGTGCGCGACCGGTGAGGGAGAACGACATGGCAAGAGAACTCGGCTGGATCCGGCAATTCCAGGCCCCCAGGACCGACTCCCTACCGCCGCTGATCGTCTTCCCGCACGCGGGCGCCGGTGCCTCCGCCTACCGGGTGTTCGCCAAGCGTATGGCCCAGGACTTCGACACCGTGGTGATCCAGTACCCCGGCCGCCAGGATCGCGTGCGTGACGCCGCCGCCGAGACCCTGCCCGAACTCGCCGCCGGCGCCTTCGAGGCCTTCCGCGGCTCCGCCCACGACACCGGCGCCCCGCTGACCGTCTTCGGCCACAGCATGGGTTCCATCGTCGCGTTCGAGTTCGTCCGGCTGGCCGAGGCCGCCGGGTTGCCCGTGCGTTTGCTGGTGGCCTCCGCGGCGGCCGCACCGCACCGGATCGCCGAGCTCCCCGGGCATCCCACCGAGGACGAGGAATTGCTCGACCACATGGCCGCCCTCAACGGCACCGGCGCCGACGTGATGGCCAGCCGTGAGGTCATGCGGATGGCGCTGCCGGTGCTCAAGGCCGACTACCGCGCCTTCGACGCCTACTCCTGCGGCACCGACGTCCAGGTCGCCGCGCCCCTGCTGGTGCTCGGCGGCGACGACGATCCGTTCGTCGGCCCCCGTGATCTCTACGCGTGGCAGACCAGCACCAGCGCCGAGCTCGAGGTGAACCTGTTCGCCGGCGGCCACTTCTACATCGACGAGAACATCGACGGCATCGCCGAGGTACTCGCCGGTCAGGCGCTCGCCCGATGAGTGAGCCGAGCAACGACCCCATCGTCATCGTCGGCATGGGCGTCGAGGCGCCCGGCGGCGTGGACACCCTGCCCGCGTTCTGGTCGGCGCTGGCCGAGGGCCGCGAACTGATCGGCCCGTTCCCGCGTGACCGCGAGTGGCCGCTCGACGAGCTGCTCGCCCTCGGCAGGCTCGACGGCTGGGCCGCCGTGCGCGACGCGGGCGGCTTCCTCGACGGCGCCACCGAATTCGACGCCCAGTACTTCGGCATCACCCCGCGCGAGGCGGTCGCCATGGACCCGCAGCAGCGGGTGGCCATGCGGGTGGCCTGGCGGGCGCTCGAGCACGCCGGCATCAATCCCGGTGCGCTCGCCGGTGATTCGGCCGGGGTCTGGATGGGCGTCTCGGCGACCGAGTACGGGCCACGCGTGGCCGGGGTCAACGACTACAGCGGCTACCGGGCCACCGGTACCGCGCTCGGCGCCGTCGCCGGGCGCATCTCGCACGGGCTCGGCCTGGTCGGCCCGTCGATCAGCGTGGACACCGCCTGCGCCTCGTCGCTGACCGCCGTGCATCAGGCCGCCTCCGCCATTCGCGCGGGCGAGTGCGACTGGGCGCTGGCCGGTGGCGTCTGCGTGATGGGCTCGCCCGGCGCGTTCTACGAGTTCTCCAAGAACAACGCCCTGGCCACCGACGGCCACTGCCGCTCCTACGCGGCCGACCCGACCGGGACGCTGTGGGGCGAGGGTGCCGGCGTCGTCGTGCTGGAGCGGGAATCGCGGGCCAGGGCGCTCGGGCACCGGATCTACGGTCAGCTGCTCGGCTCGCGGGTCAACCACAACGGCGCGGGCGCGCCGATCGCGGTGCCCAGCGCGCAGGCGCAGCAGCGGCTCATCGAGGCCACCGTCGCCGCCGCCGGGATCAGCGCGCACGACATCGGCCTGATCGAGGGGCACGGCACCGGTACCGCCGTCGGCGATCCGCTCGAATTGACCGCGCTGGCCGCCACGTACGGCGATCCCGAGCGCGGCGCCGACGGACCGCTGCTCGGCTCGGTGAAGTCCAACGCGGGGCACGCCCAGGCCGCCTCGGGCATGCTCGGCCTGATCAAGGTGCTGCTGTGCGGCGCGCACGGCGCGATCGCGCCGAGCCTGTGGGCCGACGCCCCGACCACCGACCTGGACTGGGACACGACCAGTCTGCGGCTCGCCGCCGAACTCACCGACTGGGCGCCGCGCGCGGACGGCATGCGCTACGGCGCGGTGTCCTCGTTCGGCGTCGCGGGAACCAACGCGCACGCCATCGTCGGCCTGCCGGTGCTGGAGGAGACCAACCATGGCTGAGTACCGTCTGCCCGACGGCACCGTTCCCGTCCTGCTGTCCTCCGACAGCGTCGACGGCCTGCGCGCCGAGGCCGCCGGCCTGCGCGCCTATGTCGCGGCGCATGCCGAGGTGACCCCGGAACGCCTGGCGGACATGCTGTTCCGCACCCGGGTGGCCCGTCGTCGCCGCGCCCTGGTGCTGGCGCCGCCGTCGACCACCGGCGACGCGCGGACCGACCTGCTGGCCGCGCTCGACGCGATCGCCACCGACACCGACCATCCCTCCGTGGTCCGGGCCGACGTTCCCGCCGGGCCCCGCCGCGTCGGCTTCGTCTTCCCCGGTCAGGGCAGCCAGCGTCCCGGCATGGGCGCGGTGTTCTACGAGCTCTCGCCGGCCTACCGCGCCGTCGTCGACGAGTGCGCCGCCATCCACGCCGAACGTTTCGGCCACTCCAAGCCGCTGCACTACCTGCTCGGCAACGAGGGGCAGTACGAGGACACGGTGTGGGAAGTGCAGCCCGCGTTGATGTTCCACATGACCGGCCTGGCTGCCGCGTGGCGGGCCGCCGGTGTGGAACCGCACGCGACCATCGGCCACAGCCAGGGCGAGCTCGCCGCGGGCGCGGTGTCCGGGGTGATGACGCTGCGCGACTCGGTGCTCGCGGTGACCCATCGCGCCCTGCTCGCGGACCGGCTGTCCCCGCGCGGCTATTCGATGGCGGTCTTCGGCATGGACCGCGAGAGCGTGGAAGCGCTGATGGCGCGCAACTCCGGCTGGGCCGAGCTGGCGGTCGTCAACTCGCCGCACATCATCGCCATCTCCGGTGAACGCGGGGCCGTGGTCGAGCTGGTGGCAGCGGCCACCGCGCGCGGTCAGTTCGCCAGGGAGATCCGGGTAGCCTTCCCGGCGCACACCTCCATCGTCGCCGAGGTGCGGGCCGAATTCGAGGGCTTCCTCGGCGGCGAGATGAGCGCGACGAACTTCACCGCGTCCGAGATCCCCTGCTACGGCGCGACCCTGGGCGAAGTGATCACCCCGGACCTCAAGCAGGAGGAGTACTGGTACTGGAACCTGCGTAACCGCGTCCGGTTCGACCGCGCCGTGGTCGGCGCGGGCAGCGACGGCGTCGACCTGATGATCGAGGTCGCCGAGCACCCGGTGCTGCAACTGGCGCTGCAGGAGAACCTGAGCCTGGTCCCGAACCGGCCCGGCCTGCCCCCGCGTGACTTCCGCGTGCTCGGCACCTCGCTGCGCTCGGCCGACGGGCTCTCGGAATTCACCCGCAACCTGGCCCAGGTCGCCGTCCTCGACGCCGACTACCGCTGGGACGCACTGCGTGTCGACGACACCGTCACCCTGCCGCTGCGCGATTTCCCGCACACCGTCACCGCGCCCAAGCGGCTGTGGGCGCCGCTCGGCGTCAACGAGACCCCGGCCGAGCTGGTCGTCAGCACGCCGAAACCGCAACGGCTGGTGGAACAGTGGAGCCCGCTGCAGCGCCGCTCGCTCACCGCGCCGCGCAACCTGCTGCTGGTCGACCACACCGGCGAATGCGCCGACCTCGCCACCGCGCTGCTCGCGGCCGCCGACCGGCACGGCGCCGGTGCGCGCGTCCTCGGACCGGCCGACCTGGCTTCCGGCGCAACGGCTTTCACCCTGGGTGACGGCTCGGCCGCGGATACCGTGGTCGTCCTGCTGCCCGAGACCGCCGCCGACGACACCGCCGCCGCCATCGACGCGCTGACCGGCTTCTACGCCGACCGCGCCTGGGCCACCGCGCTGTCCGCGCTGCGTCCCGGCGGTGAGTGCTGGCTGCTGACCGTCGGCGGCGAGTCCGTACACGACGGCGATCCGATTCCCGCGCTGTTCCAGTCGGGCGTCACCGCGGGCTTCCGTAGTGTCGGCATCGAGCACCCCGGCATCCTGTTCCGGCATCTCGACCTCGCCGCGTCCGAACCCGCGGCCGCGCAGGCCGCCAAGATCGTCGCCGCCGTGCACTCCACGGGGGAGGCCGAGCTGGCGCTGCGCGCGGGCAAGGTGTTCGTGAAGCGGCTGGTGCTCGACACCGCCGCCGACACCGGCGCGCTCGGTACCGATCTCGACCATGTGGTGATCGTCGGCGGTACCGGTCAGCTCGGGCTGCGGTTCACCGATCACCTGGCGCGCACCGGCGCCGGTCGCGTCACCCTGCTCAGCCGCAGCGGTGAGACCGAGGCGCTGGCGGGCGAACTGGCGCGGCTGCGCGGTCTGGGCGGCACCGAGATCGTGGTGCGGGCCTGCGACGTCAGCGACCCGGCGGCCGCGGCCGCCTTCGGCGCCGAGATCGCCGATCGCCCGGTCGACCTGGTGATCCACGCCGCCGTCAACTACGTCGACGCCGAACTCGACAAGATCACCGCCGAGGATGTGCGCACCGCCGCGGGCGCCAAGCTGCGCGGCCTGGACAACCTCGTCGACGCCGCGCCGCTGGCGGACGGCGCGCGCGTGCTGCTGTGCTCGTCCATGGCCGCGACCCTGGGCGGCCGCGGACAGATCCTGTACGCGGTGACCAACCGCATGCTCGACGTGGCCGCCCGCAGGCTGCGGGCCCGCGGCATCGACGCGGCCAGCCTCCAGTGGGGCCTGTGGAGCGTGGCCGGTCCGCTGGACGACGCGGGCTTCGCGCGCGTCGAAGAGGCCGGCGTGTTCCCGATGGTGCCCGCCGACGCGATCGAGGCCGGGCTCGCGCTGCCCGCCCGCGACGGCATGATCATCGCCGCCGACTGGGACTTCCTGCGCGAGGTGCTCGGCGCGTTCGGGCTGACCTCGGTGCTCACCGGCCTCGAATCGACGGTGCCCGCGCCGCCGGTCGACCCGGCACCGGTCGCGGTCGAGCCCGTCGTCGTGGCGCAGGCCGCGCCGGCCGGCGCACCGGCCGACGGGGTCGCGCTGGACCAGCGCATGCGCACCGAACTGCTCAAAGTAATCGGCGGTGACAGCGCCGACGCCATCGACGCCACCATGCCGCTGGTCGCCCTCGGCCTGGACTCGTTGCAGGCCTTGGACTTCCGCAAGCGGGTCAAGGCGGAGCTGGATCGCGATCTGCCGGTCGCGGCGATTCTCGGCGGCGCGTCGCTCGACGACGTCGTGCTGCTGATGGCACAGAACACCAACCAGGGCTGAGGGGCCGAACGAACATGTCTGACACCGAAGCCACCCTGTCCGTCGCGGAGCGCCGCAAGCTGCTGCTCCAGCAGAAGCTGCGCGCGAGCGGCATGGCCGCCGCCACCCCCGAACCCGTCGCCGTGCCGCGCATCGCGGCGGGGGAGCGCCGTCCGCTCACCCCCGGCCAGCGCCGGATGTGGTTCCTGCAGACCCGCGACGCCGACGACACCGCGCTGTCCATCTGTGTCGCCTACCGGCTCACCGGCCCGCTCGACGGCGAGCGCCTGCACGCCGCGTTCGACACCGTGGTGGCCCGCCACGACATCCTGCGCACCACCTACGGCGCGGACGCCGAGGGCGAGCCGTTCCAGGTGTTCACCGACGACGCCCGCGCGCCGTGGCAGACCCACGACCTGACCGACCTCGCCGAATCCGGCCGTGACCTGCGGGTGGAGGTGCTGGCCCGGCGCGAGTTCGGCCGCCCCTTCGCCCTCGGCACCGAACTTCCGGTGCGCGCCACCCTGATCCGGACCGGCGCCGACGAGCACGTCGTGCTGTTCGCCATCCACCACATCTGCTGGGACGACGACTCCTGGTCGGTGTTCTTCGCCGAGCTCAACGCCGCCTACCGCGCCGGGTCCGGCGCGGGCGCTACGGTCCAGTTCGCCGCGATCGCCTCCACCGCCGAGGCGGCCGAGGCCGATGTCGACTACTGGCGCGCGGCCCTGCGCCCGCTGCCCGAACCGCTGGAACTACCCGGCTCGCCCGCCGCGGCCCCCGGCAGGCAGGCCCAGTGCCGCACCCACCGCCTGTCGGCCGACCTGGTCACCCGCACCGAGCAGTTCGCGCGCGAGCACGCCGCGACCCCGTTCATGGTGCTGCTGGCCGGTTTCGACGCCCTGGTGCACCGCTACACCGCCGCCGACGACTTCCTCGTCTCCATCCCGGTCACCGATCGCCCGGCGGGCACCGAGCAGCTCATCGGCTACTTCGGCAACACCCTGCTGCTGCGCGCCACCTTCGGCGACCGGGACGACTTCGCCCAGCTCGTCGCCGCCGTGCGCGACACCTGCGCGGGCGGGTTCGCCCGGCGCGGCGTCGGCATCGATCGCGTGGTGCGCGAGGCGAATCCGGACCGCGTGGCCGGCCGGGACGGCATGGACCAGCTGGTCCGCCTCGGCTTCAGCGTGCGCAAGAGCGCCGACGGCTTCGCCATCGACGGCGTCACCTCCACCCAGCTCGAACTGGGCGCGGTGAGCGCGCAGGTGCCGCTGTCGCTGGCGATCGTGCTCGAAGACGACGGCACCGCCGTGGTCGAGGCCGAGTACCAGACCGACGTGCTCGCCGAAGCCCTCGTCGACCAGCTGCTCGCCCACTTCGGCAGGCTCCTCGACGCCGCCCTGCGCGACCCGCGGCGCAGGCTCGCCGACCTGGACATGCTCGGCGCCGACGACCGCGCCGCGCTGCTGGAGCGCTCGCACGGCGTACTCGTCGACCAGCCGGCGACCACCCTCGTCGCGCTGTTCGAGGCCGCCGCCGCCGCGACCCCCGACGCGCCCGCGCTCGCCTCCGACGACATCGAGCTCACCTACGCCGCGCTGCACGCGCGCGCGAACCGGCTGGCGCACTGGCTGATCGGGCAGGGCATCGGCACCGAGGACATCGTCGGGCTGCGCCTGGGCACTTCGGTGGAGTTCATCGTCGCCGTGCTCGCCGTGCTGAAGGCGGGCGGCGCGTACCTGCCGATCGACCCGGCCTACCCCGACGACCGGATCGAGTACCTGGTCGAGGACGCGCGTCCCCGGCTGCTGCTCGGCGCGGTGGAGCTGGCGGCCGCGGAAACGACGGCGGCCGCGCTGCCCGCGACCGCGCCGACCGACGCGGACCGGCTGCGCCCGCTGCTGCCCGCCAACCTCGCCTACGTCATCTACACCTCCGGCTCGACCGGCAAGCCCAAGGGCGTCCCGGTGCCGCACGCCGCGATCGCCGAGCACATCGTGTGCTTCACCGCCGACTGGAGCATGTCCGCCGAGGACCGGCTGATGCAGTCGTCCTCGGTGAGCTTCGACGCCTCGCTGGTCGATATCGCCATCACCCTCACGGTCGGCGCGCAGCTGATCGTGCCCAAGCCCAATGCCTTCCGTGACATCCGCTATGTCGCCGACCTGATCACCCAGCGCCAGGTCACCGTGCTGCACATGGTGCCCTCCATGCTGAGCACCTTCCTGCTGCTGCCCGAGGTGAGCGAGTGGCAGTCGCTGCGGCAGGTCCCGGTCGGCGGTGAGGCGCTGCCCGGCGAGGTCGCCGACCGCTTCGCCAACACCCTCGACGCCGAACTGCGCAACCACTACGGCCCGACCGAGGCCGTGGTCTGCTCGACCCACATGCCGGTCGCGGGCCCGCAGGGCACCGGCGTGGTGCCGATCGGCATCCCCAACCGCAACGTCTACACCTATGTCCTCGACGAGGCCCTGCACCTGGTGCCCGACGGCGTGGTCGGCGAGCTCTACCTCGGCGGCGACCAGCTGGCCCGCGGCTACCTGGACCGTCCCGCGCTGAGCGCGCAGCGCTTCGTCGCCGACCCGTTCACCCCGGGCGCGCGGCTCTACCGCTCCGGTGACCTGGTGCGCCGCAACAGCTTCGGTGAGCTGGAATTCGTCGGCCGCGCCGACGAGCAGGTGAAGGTGCGTGGTTTCCGGATCGAACTCGGCGAGGTCGAGGCCGCGATCGCCGCGCATCCCGCCGTCGCGCACTGCGTCGTCGTCGTCACCGAGGACCCCGCCGTCGGCGCCATGCTGGCCGCCTACGTGGTACCCGCCGACGCGTCGATCGACCTCGAGCAGGTGCACGCCTTCGCCTCCACCGGGCTGCCGGAATACATGGTGCCCAGCGCCTTCGCGGTCATCCCGGAGATCCCGCTGACCGTCAACGGCAAGCTCGACAAGCGCGCGCTGCCCGCCGCGACCCCCGCCGTCGTGCGCGCCCACCGCGCGCCGGCCACCGCGACCGAGCGCAAGATGTGCGCCCTGTTCGGCACGCTGTTCGGGCTCGACGAGGTCAGCGCGGAGGACTCGTTCTTCGAGCTGGGCGGGCATTCGCTGCTCGCCGCGCGGCTGGTCGCCCAGGTGCGCGCGGAGTTCGGCGTCGAGCTCGACGTCCGCGTCGTCTTCGACAGCCCGACCCCGGCCGCGCTGGCCGCGAACCTGGTGGCCCGCTTCCTGGCCGAGTTCGACCTCGACCTCGACGCCGTCGACTCCGACGACGAGATCGTCGAGGAGCAGGTGGTGGTCGTCGATACCGCTGCCCCGCAGGCGAATCCTGGTCGTCCGGCGATCGGTGGCAGGCCGCGCGGCGAGCGCGTCCCGCTGTCGTACTCGCAGCTGGCCATGTGGTTCCAGTACCGGATGGAGGGTGCCGGCTCGGTCGGCAACCTGCCGCTGGCCCTGCGGTTCGACGGCGCGCTCGACATCGCGGCGCTGCGCTCGGCGCTCGACGACGTCGTCGCCCGGCACGAGTCGCTGCGCACCACCTTCCCCGAACACGACGGCATCCCGTACCAGGTGGTGCACCCCGCCACCGCCGTGCCGCTGCCGATCCGCGAGATCGCGCCCGCCGATCTCACCGCGGAACTCGCGGCCATCGCCGGATACGCGTTCACGCTCGACGGTGAGCCGCTGCTCCGCGCCGAACTGCTCGTCCTCGACGCCGACACCCATGTGCTCTCGCTGCTGGTGCACCACATCGTCGCCGACCACGCGTCCTTCGGCGTGCTGCTCGACGACCTGACCGTCGCCTACCGGGCCCGTGGTGAGCAGGGCGGCGCCCCGGGCTGGAGCCCGCTGCCGATCCAGTTCGCCGACTACGCCCTGTGGCAGCGCGAGCTGTTCGACCAGGCCGCGCCGAGCGAGTTCGCGCTGGCCCAGATCGACTACTGGAAGACGAAGCTGGCCGACGTCCCCGAGGAGATCTCGGTCGCGCACGACCGGCAGCGTCCGCCGGTGCTCGGCAAGCGCGGTGAGGTGGTCACCTTCTCGCTGCCCGCGAGCGTGCGCTCCGGGCTGGAGACGCTGGCGCTGCGCAGTGGCGCCACCGAGTTCATGGTGTGCGAGGCGGCCGTCGCCACGCTCCTGCACGCGCTCGGCGGCGGCACCGACATCTCGCTCGGCACCCCCGTCGCGGCCCGCACCGACCCGGCGACCACCGCCCTGATCGGCCTGTTCGCCAACATGGTGGTGCTGCGCAACGACCTGTCGGGCGCGCTCACCCTGCGTGACACCGTGCGCGCGGCCCGCGATGTCGTCCTCGACGCCAACGCGCACCAGGAGCTGCCGATCGAGCGGCTCGTGGAGGCGATCAACCCGCGCCGCTCGCGCTCGCGGAACCCGTTGTTCCAGAGCATGATCCACTTCCGTGGCGCGGACTGGGCACCGGCCACGCTGCCGTTCGCGTCCTCGGGCGCTTCGACGGTGACCGTGCTACCCGCCGACTTCGACGTCTCGTTCCTCGACCTGAACCTGAGCCTGAACGTGACCGCCGACGGTGGCATGGACGTGCGCGTCGTCGTCAACGCCGACCTCTACGACCCGGCCACCGCCGCCCTGATCGCGGACGCGCTGGCCGCCACCCTGCGCGCCTTCGCCGAGACGCCGGACCTGCCGGTCGCCGAGCTGCGGGTGCTGCCGCGGGCCGACCTGGACCGGCTGCTCGCCGCACCGGCCCCGATCGCCGCGGCCACCACCGCGGGTGCGGGCGCGGCCGACTCCGAGACCGAGCGTCAGCTCATCGCGCTGATCGAGGAACTGCTCGAGATCGACGACGTCACCGGTGAGGACGGCTTCTTCGCCCTCGGCGGCGACAGCGTCATCTCGATCCAGTGGTCGGCCCGCGCCGCCGCCCTCGGCCTGCCGCTGACCCCGCAGATGGTGTTCGAGTACTTCACGATCACCGAACTGGCCGCCGCGGTCGACGCGGCCGCCGCCGCGGAGCAGCCGAATGCCGAGGAACCCGAACAGGTCTCGCACGCGCCGATGAGCGCCTCGGGTCTGGAAGCCGACGCGCTGTCGGCGCTGACGGCGGCCTGGCAGGCGCAGGGCTAGTGAACACGCAGGTACGGAAGGACATCGCATGAGTGCCCCGCAGATCGAGGACGTGCTGGCGCTGAGCCCGCTGCAGGAGGGGCTCTTCTCGCTGTCGCGTCTGGCGGGCACCGAGATCGACCTGTACACGATGCAATTCGTGGTCGACATCGATGGCCCGCTCGATCCCGACCTGCTGCGCCGCAGCGCGCAGGCGATGCTCGACCGGCATCCGAACCTGCGCGCCGCGTTCTGGGACACCGATGTGCCCAAGCCGGTGCAGATCATCCCGTCGCGCGCCGAGCTGCCCTGGGCCGAGCGCGACGCGCGGACAGCGGATTTCGACGCGATCGCCGAATCCGAGCGCCGGGTGCCGTTCGCGCTGAGTCGCGGTCCGGCCCTGCGGGTGCTGCTGCTGAACGTCACCGACGCGCCCGAGCCGCGTAAGCGGATGATCCTCACCGCGCACCACATCCTGATGGACGGCTGGGCGGTGGCGGTGTTCTTCACCGAACTGCTCGCCGTCTACCAGGCGGGTGGCAGCCTCGCCGGGCTACCCGCCCCGCGCCCGTATCGCGACTACATCGGCTGGCTCGGCGCCCAGGACCACGACGCCGCCGCCCGCCGATGGGCCGAGTACCTGGGGCAGGTCAGCGCGCCGCTGGTCCTGGCCGACGGCACCGGCGAGCGCGGCTCCGCCGTGCCCCAGACCACGCGACTTCGCCTGTCCGCCACCGAGACAGCGCGGTTGCAGCAGTGGGCGCGCGCCAACGGCATGACGCTCAACACCGCCGTGCAGTTCGCCTGGACGCTGCTGCTCGGCCGGATCACCGATCGGCGCGACGTCGTCTACGGCACCACCATCTCCGGCCGCCCCGAGAAGCTCGCGGGCGTGGAGGGCATGGTCGGGCTGTTCATCAACACCGTCCCGGTCGTGCACCGGCTCGACCCGGCCGAGCCGGTCGTCGTGCAGTGCGCACGCCTGCAACGGGATTCGGCCGCCATGCGCGACATCGGCTACCTCAGCCTGTCGGCATTGCAGCGCGCGGCCGGGCACGGCTCGCTGTTCGACACCCTGTTCGTCTTCGAGAACGCCCCCATCGACGACGCCATCCAGACCGTCACCGCTCCCGACGGCGCGCGGTTCCGGCCGATCGAGATGGAGAGCCTGGCCCACTATCCGCTCACCGTCGTCTCGCACCTGAGCGAGGGCGATCTGCTCGTCCTCGTCGAGGCGATCCCGGCCCTGCTCGGCCACCTCGATCCCGCCGATCTCGGCGCCCGTCTGGTCGCGGTGCTACGCGCGCTGCCCGAGCTCGACGCCACGGCCACGCTCGACGCGATCGACCTGCTCACCGCCGATGAACACGCCGAACTGCGCGCGGCGGCGATCGATCTCGTGCCAGCGCCGACTTCGACGCCGTGGGAGCTGTTCGAGCGCCAGGCCGCCGAGACGCCCGACGCGACCGCGCTGACCACCACCGCCGGTGCGGTCTTCACCTACCGCGAGCTGCGCGATCAGGCCTGCCGGCTGGCGGGGGAGTTCGCCGCCAACGGCGTCGGGGCGGAAACCGTTGTCGCGCTGATGCTCCCGCGCGGCACCGCGTCCATTGTCGCGATCCTGGCGACCTTCGCCGCCGGCGCCGCATACGTGCCGGTCGACATCACCCTGCCCGCGAGTCGCATCGCATCGATTCTGCGCCAGTCGAACCCGGCGCTGGCCGTCGTCCTCGGCGAGGACCGTGCGCTGCTCGATCGGCAATCGATGGCGGTCCTGCTGCTCGACGACCCCGCCGTCGTCGACCGCGTCGCCGCGCGCCCCGCGCAGGCCCCCACCGTGCGCCGCGAGCTCGAGCACAGCGCCTACATCATCTTCACCTCCGGCTCGACCGGCGAGCCCAAGGGCGTCGTCGGTACCAATGCCGCCCTGGCCGGGTACTTCGCCGACCACCTGGAACGCTTCTACCGGCCCGCGATGGCGAAGCTCGGCCGCCCGCTGCGGGTCGCGCACGCCTGGTCGCTCGGGTTCGACGCGTCCTGGCAGCCGATGGTCGGCTTCTTCGCCGGTCAGGCCCTGCACCTGTTCGACGCCGAGGAGATGCGCGACGCGCACCGGATCGTCGCAGGCATGGCCGAATTCGGCATCGACATGATCGATACGACGCCGTCCATGCTGGCGCAGCTGGCGGCGGCGGGCCTGCTCGACCGGGAACTGCCGGTGCTCGCCCTCGGCGGCGAGGCCATCGACACCGCCCTCTGGGCCCGCCTGCGCGCCCTGCCCGGCACCGCCGTCTACAACTGCTACGGCCCCACCGAGACCACCGTCGAGGCGGTCGTCGCCCCGGTCGCCACCTCGGAGATCCCGACCATCGGCACCGCCAACGGCGGCATGGCCGGCTACGTCCTGGACTCTCGGCTGCGCCCGGTGCCGCCCGGCATCGTCGGCGAGCTCTACCTGTCCGGTGCGCAGCTGGCCCGCGGCTACCTCGGCAAGCCCGCCATCACCGCCGACCGCTTCTGCGCCGACCCGCATCGCCCCGGTCAGCGCATGTACCGCACCGGCGACCTCGTGCGCAGGCTGCCCGGCGGCCGCTTCGGCTACCTGGGCCGCGCCGACGCGCAGGTCAAGGTGCGCGGCTACCGCATCGAGGTCGGCGAGATCGAGACCGCGCTGCGCCGCTCGGCCGATATCGACACCGCCGCGGTCACCGTGGTGCGCCGCGCCGGTGGCGCGTCGCTGGTCGGTTTCGTGGTCGGCAAGGCGGGGCGCGCGGTGGTCGTGAGCCGGGTGCGTGCCGATCTGGCGCAGCGCCTGCCCGCGTACATGATTCCCGCGCGGATCGTCGTCCTCGACCAGCTGCCGGTGAACGTCAACGGCAAGCTCGACGGTCACGCCCTGCACGAACTTGCCGAACAGACCCTCTCGGCGGTCGACGGCAGCGCCGCCGCCGAGACCCCCACCGAGATCGCGCTCAGCGAGGTCTTCGCCGAACTGTTCGACGGCCGCGCGCCCGGCGTCGATGCCGACTTCTACGAGCTCGGCGTCGACAGCATCGTCGCGATCTCGCTGGTCAACAAGGCCAGGCGGCGCGGCATCGCGCTCAACCCGCGCATGGTGCTGGCCTGCCCGACGATCCGCGAACTCGCCGCCGCGGCCGACGACGGCCCGGCCGTCGCCGCCCAGTCCGGTGCCGACGCCTACGGCGTGGTGCCGCCGCTGCCGGTGGTGTCGTGGATGTACGAGTACGGCAACTACCGCCGCTTCACCCAGACCGCCCTGCTCCGCCTGCCCGCGGGCATCGATCGCGCCGGACTGGACGCCACGCTGCAAGCCCTGCTCGACGCACACGACACCCTGCGCGCTGTGCTCACCGACACCCCCGACGGACCGCGCCTGGTCACCAGGGCGCCCGGCGCGGTGCGGGCCGCCGATGTCGTCATCGAGGCGCCGCGAGGCCTCGCCGGTGCCGAACTCGACTCGGCCATCACCGAATTCGCGCGCACCGCCAACGACGCGATCGACCCGCGCGCCGGCGAACTGGTGCGCGCGGTGTGGTTCCCCGCCGACGCCGAAGGTGTCCTGCTGCTGGCGATCCATCACCTCGCCGTCGATGTCGTGTCCTGGCACATCATGATCGACGGTCTGGCCGCCGCCTGGCAGCAGGTCCAGGCCGGCGTGACACCGAAGATGCTGCCCGAGTTCACCTCCTACCGGCAGTGGTCCGAAACCCTGTGGCAGCGCGCCACCGAACCGGAAGTGCTGGCCCAGCGCGACTATTGGGCCGCCCAGGTGAGCGCGCCCGACGCCGCGCTCGGCGCTCGGCTGCCCGCCCCGGCCACCGACACCTGGTCCACCCTGCGCGTCAGCACGGTCGCGACACCGGTCCCCCTGACCGAACGCCTGCTGGCCCATGTCGGCAAGGACGAGGGTGTGCGCGAACTGCTGCTCACCGCCCTCACCATGACCATGGCCTCGGTCCACGCCGACAACGGAAACGACCCAGCCGCAGGCGCGTTGATCGCGCTGGAGGGCCACGGCCGTGCCGACGCCGAGCTCGGCACCGACACCGCCAACACCCTCGGCTGGTTCACCAGCGTCTTCCCCGTCCGCCTCGGCGTCGGCGACGACGCGGTGGATGTCGCTCGCGCGCAAGCGGATCCGGCCGCCGCCCGCACCCTGCTGGACGGCGTCACGACCCACCTGCGCGAAATCCCCAACCAGGGCCTCGATTACGGCCTGCTCCGCTACGTCGACCGGGTCCCCGAGCTCCACGCGGCGGCCGAACCCCAGGTCGAGTTCAACTACCTGGGCCGCATCGACCTGTCCGGCACCGAGGGCAATCCCTGGTCCCTGCTGGTCGGCGCGCACGACACGGCCCTGCCGCTCGACCCCGAGCCCGATCTGCCGCTGCGCTACGCGGTCGACGTCATCGCCGGCATCGGCACCACCCCCGACGGCCCGGCCCTGACCACCAACTTCCGCTGGAGCACGGCCCTGTTCTCCGAAGCCGAGGCAGCTCGCTTCGCCGCACACTGGACTGCCGCGCTGGCCGCCCTGGCCGACGCCCTCTGATCGAGACACCGACGACAGCGGGCAGCCCACGCTGCCCGCTTTCGTCGTTTCCGGTGGTTAGGCTGGCTGACGGAGCATCACGATCTTCACCGACACCCTTCGGAAGGAAGCCAAGATGAGCCCAGCCATCGGCGCCGTCGTCATCCCCGTCGCCAATCTGGAATCCGCCAAGAAGGTCTACACCGCCCTCTACGGCACCCCACACACCGACGAGCCCTACTACGTCGGCTACAACGTCGAAGGCTTCGAGGTGAGCCTCAACCCCCAGGGCGACGTGGCGGAAGGCCCGGTCGCCATGACCGACGTCGAAGACCTCGACGCCACCCGCACCGCCCTGCTCGCCAACGGCGCCACCGACCGCTCCGCCCCCCGCGAAGTGGCCCCCGGCCTGCGGATCTGTGTCCTGGCCGACCCCGACGGCAACCCCTTCGGCCTGCGTGGGAAATAGCCCGGAGATCTGACTTGTCGGCGCGCACAGCGGCCGACACGTCAGAGATCGGCGGGCAGAACGCGAAAGGAGTGGTGCGCCGTCAGTGGTGTGAGCGCCCGGAAATCGCGGTGATCGAGCGTGAGGATCACATCAGTTTCGTACTCCGCGGCGAGCGCCACACAAACCGCATCGGCCAGGTCGAGGTTCAGCCCTGGATACAGCGTGCGCACCGCGTTGGCCTGATCGAGGACATCGGCGGTAATCACGGCGATTTCGAAGGCGCCGGTGCGGACTTGCGCACTGAGGTCCTCGATCATCGACTGAGCATGAGCGCGGCCTAGTTCACGCCGACCGACGTGGTCGAGCTCGGCGAAGGCGAGTGGGGAGAGAACGACGAGTCCGGCGCGTTCCATGGTGGCGAAGGCCGCGTCGCTCTCAGGTGCGGACGTGTCGAACGCGGCGATCAGGCCGGAGGTATCGGCAATGACGATGCCGGTTCCGGTCACGCGGCGCCGTCTTCGGCGATGATCTCCTCTGTACGCGCCGCGAGGGTGGGATCACCACTGGCGAAGCGGCGAAGGCGCAGGGGTTCCGAGCGTCTACGCAGCCGCATCGCGGCGAGGTGGATCGCTTCCCGAATGATCTCGGCTTCGCTCGCGTTCGAGTGTGCGGCTGCGTCTTTGATGACAGCCAGGTCATCAGCCTCCGCGTAAACCATCGTGCGCTTGAGTGGCATATGTGCATGATAGCATATATGTGCTATGGCTATGGCTTGAAAACCGGCCTCCGGTCGGTGAACAGCGCGATGTGCCGGGCGAGGCGGTGTTGGAGTTCGGTGGGTGGGCCGGGGATCACCGTGAAACTGTCGGCATCGTGGTGTTGCAGCAGGTAGCGGCCGTCGTCGGGGTAGTCGAGCCAGAGGAACGCCTTGCCGTCCGAGGTCGGGCGCGCGTCCAGCTGGAAGCCCGGGTAGACGGTGATCTCACCCGTGCCGACGCGGGCGCGGCGGAAGAACCGCTGCGTCTGCTCGGCCGGGGACAGGCGCGTGGGATGGCGGGCGTAGGTGGCGGCGTCGAGGTCACCGCGGTGCCCCTGGAAGCGTGGCGTGGTCCCACCCGGCACCCGCGGCAGCGCCGCGACGATCTCCGTCGCCAGTTCGGGCAGCGGCACGATGCTCAGGGTGAGGTCGCCGCCTTCTTCCCTGGTCGGCCCGTGCGCCTGGACCGCCAGGGCCGCGTGATCCTCGACGATCCCCGCATACACCCGCACGACCTCGGACTGACCGGGACCGGACAACCCCTCGATCTCGACCCGGACTTCCGGTTCGAGCAGCGCCCGGAACACCCGGTGCAGCCGCTGGTCATAGACCTGCTGCAAGCGCAGCCCCGCCGCCCTGCGCCGCTCGGCGTGGATCTCGAGCGTCTCCGCGAACTCCGGCCGGAAGGTCAGCGGATACGGCAGCCGGTCGCGCCCGTGGCCCTCGACGCCGATGGCGAACGCGTGCGGGTCGAGTCGCCAGCGGCCGAGCTGCACCTGCTCGCGCTCCTCCACGGCGTGATCCCAGCTCACGCGCCGATCACTCCACCCGGCGGCAGGGTCGGCGGCAACTGACCGATGAGCTCACTCTCCCGATCCTGGATGAGGTAGTCGGGGCTGGTGTGCTCGTTCTCGTCGTCCTTGCCGTTGCCACCACGCCCGCCACCGCCCATCATGCCGGGCATCCCGCTCATGCCCCGCGCCCCCGCGGTACCCGCCGTCCCCGCGCGAACACCGGCGCCCGCGCCACCGGGCGTGCCCGACACACTGCGCCCCGCACCGGGCACACCCGCCCCCGTGGGCACACCGGACCCCGGCGAGCCGCCACCCGGCGACCCACCGCCCTTGGTGTCACCGGGAGTCGTCGGCTGGCCGGTCCCCGGCGTGGTGGTGGCGGGAGTGGTCGCCGACGGATCGGTACCGCTCGGCGAGGTGGAGTCGTCCTCGGTGCCGTCGTCGTCGGTCTGATCGTCGCCGGTGTCGGTCGTCTGCGGCGACGTCGTCCCCGGATTCTCCTGCGTCCCAGCGGGATCGGTCCCCGGTGTGGTGCCGTTGTCGTCGGTGGTCCCGTTGGTGGTGCCGTCGTTGCCGTTTCTGGTGCCGGGCAGACCGCCGTCTCCCGGATTCTCGATGTTGTTGACCGGCAGCGGCAACACAGGAGTCTGCTTGTCGACAGTGATCGAACCAGGCTGGTACGTGCCAATCATGAAGAGCCGGGCGTCTTCTTCTGCTTCGGTGGCCCGGTGCTTCGCGGCCTTGACTACACCATTGCCGGGGATGTGGCTGATGAACTCGTCGAAGCCGGATATGTTCTCCGGCTTGGGGATCGCGATCTTCGCCTGGCCGAGGAGACCTTCCATGTGGTCGATGCCGTTGGCGACCATCTGGAACGCTGTGTGCAGCTTGGCTGCGTCGGTGGTGTAGCTCTTCACCGCATCGATCGCCGCGTTTCCGGATTGCCCCGACCACTTTTCGGACAGCACGCGCTCGAAGTTGTTCCGGTAGTTGTTGACTGCGGTCTCGGTCCCCGTCGTCAGCCTGCGCCAGCCGTCTGCGCTTGCATTGACCTCTGTCGCCTCGACGCCGGGCGCACCGTCCTTGCCGTTGAGTGCTTCCCAAATCTTCAAGTGCGGCCAGGTGCTGAACTCCTCGGGGTCGATCACCGATGCTTTGTCCATCGTCAGACCGGAATTGGCGCTCAGTTGTGCCCACTCGCTACTGATGATGGTTCGGTCGCCCTCCCATTTCTCCCGGCCATCCTGATCGAGCCTGCTGAACTCGTCGGCCCGGTCGTAGTTGTCTGCGACCTTGAAAATGCCGAATGTGCCCGCGTGGAAGAAGAACTCACCGATGGTGCCGTCGGTCCAGAATGACATCAGAGACCAGCCCCCGTGGCTCCGAGTGCTCCCGCGGTCTGCTGGTCTACGGCTTGTAGTTTGCCGATGGCGGCGAGGAACGTATCACGTTGATCGCGGGCGATGGCGATGTGCTGTTCCAGGCGCTTCACTGCCGATTCGTCGGCAGTGGCCTTGGCCTCCAGCTTCTTCTGGATCGCCGTCGCAGACGGAAGACCGCCCCATCCAGTCATACGGTCGAGCTTGCTCGCGACAAGCTTCTGGGCTTCCAGATCGATCACGTACTGGTTCGCGAGGTCGGCAATCGCCTGACCGAGGTCTTCGTCGATCTTGAATTGGCCGTCGACTGCCTGTTGCTTCATGTTCCGCCAGTAATCGGCGTGATCCTGAGTCATGCTGTGCCCCTCCCCGTGCTTACTTCGGCAGGTGTGGCTCTAGAGCTGCCGCGTACTTCCCTGCCATGTCGCAGAGATCACCGACGCGAGGCCCCTCAGTGCTAAGCCAGGCTGCTGTTACCTCGAACATGCCTTGTTCAGCCTCGAACGACACGTAGCAGACGTCGGGAGTGCTGTTCTCCTTCGAAACCAGCGCGGGTCGTGCGTTGACAGTCGTTTCCCGGATGACGGTGACCCCGTCCTTCTTCCTGGCTTGATCGAGCGTGTGGCTTGTCGAGCCGACACCGACCATGCGGCGGCCCGAGCCGTATCGGTCGTCGGTCGGTGCCCAGTCGCAGATTCGCCACGCGGACACCCCGCTCGGTGGATCGGTCGTGATCAGCTTCGTGGCCGGGTCCAGCCCGACGCTCCGCAACACCTCGTCCGACAGCGCCCCCCGACACGGGTTGAACACCTCGACCGCCGCCTTCGTAGGCCCGCCAGCTCCCTGCTCGCCATCCCCACACCCAGCAAGCACAGCCACACCAGCCAGCCCACAGGCCACCGCCCGCACCACCACAACGCCTCGCACAGCTCTCCTACCTGGTCAGACGCGACAGTTCCCCGCCACTACATCCTTAGACGCACCCAACCCCCGACCGGTTCCATCCCCGACCGCAGCTGTCCGCCATCCCCGACGACCATACGGATACCCATCCGCCCCGAACACAACCTCCTATCGCCACCCCAGCCCGCACCGATAGCCATACCATCCCTCTTCCCGTCTCCGGCAACCATCGAACAATCCGTCTCCTTGTCGCGCTTCGCGGAATCCATCCACCTGCGACATACGCTCAGATTTCGAATGTTGTTGCCACCGGCCATGGCTCGCCATCGGAGAGCGAGCGCCGGACCTTCGTCACTGCTTGGATCAGGGCACGTGGCGCGGGGACAATGCCGTAGTCGATCTTCCCGGTCACCTTGTCGATGGTGACCCGCTGATCGATCGGTGGCTGAGGCGGGTCGGTCCGGGAAATGCATCGAGTCCGGATCGTCAGTATTCGCCCGGTGTCCCTGACTAGATCAATTCCCACCTGCCACGGCTTCGGATGGATCTGCCCCACGCGAAAGAAGGCATTTTCCCAGTTCGCGCGATCGAGAAGGTGGACGGGGTGATCCGGTGGATTCTGGCCGATGAGATGAACGTGCGCGTTCTTCTTCTCGATCCCGTACACCTTGTACCCGCCGCCCGGGTCCGGTGGCGTTGTTCCGTCGCCTTGCCACATAGTTCGCTCATCCGGGGGATGCGGCTTCTCCTGGCAAACCCAGTGGGTCGGAGTTTCCCAGATGAGGAAGTCTCCGGGTGTGTTCAGCACCCATCGGAGATAGGCGATGACCTGTTCCCCGGTAGCCAAGCGGCCGTCATGAGGCATATCGCGTCCTTCGGTATCGGGCTGACACTGTTTCTACGGCTGGTCCGGTGGCGAGTGATATTCGACCTGAAGGTCATCGACTTGAACACCCTGTCGGGCAAGGCTGTCTACGACTTGTTCGGTGTAGCGCCGCGCCGGGCGGTAGTGGCTGCTCTGATCGCTGATCAGTCGAACGCGCCCCTGTCTGACATCGATCTCGCCGGCGCCGGCCGCCGGTTCACCCGCGAGGAAACTCGAGTGATGAAATTCGCCGAGCACGTGGTGCGGCGAGGAGTAGAGATCGCCGCTACCGTCCATCACGAAAATTGCCCGTCCGCCCTCGGGAGACCACAGCGTATGGGCATCGCTCGTATCGATCAGTTGCCCGCGAGCATCGTAGAGAAATCCATCGTGAACGATGATCCGATACGATTCCCGTTCGCTGGGTGTCAAGTACACGACGCGCTTGTCGCCCCATACGGAGTTTCCGGGTAGGTGCTCACCGCGAAAGTTTTCTTGAATCGGCGTCGTCGCGTAGTCCTCGGTGAACTGCTCCAGGGCATCGGCGCTCAGGCGGGTAACTCGTTGGGGATCAATTCGCGTGACGGACAGTAGTTCATCGATAACGGCATTCGGTTCGGGGTCGTGTGTCGCGTCGACGAGCACGATGTCGTCGCTGTCGTCCCAGAATGGGGTGAACATGCCGATAATTCTCCCCGACCGCATCTTCAGAGGAAGGAAGATTCCATACTCTGTTCCCCAGTAGAATCCGCGCGATATCCGGGCCTGGATGTCGTCTACGCTGGATGATATGCGCGCGATCGGAGTGGCGTCCTTGAAAGACGACACACTGTCTTCGGGCAAGAGGACATACGGTAGCGTCGGCCACGGGCGCATCTCGTCCATGCGTGCAACTACTCGACTCAAGAATTCCTGCAGTTCTGCTGTCCCCTGGGGCGTCTGCACCAGTGTTGGAAGGGGTGCCCCCGTCGCGAGGCCATTGGAGAGCGACTGATACTCCTCCTCTGGGGTCAGTGTGGCGAGCGGCTCTGTCAGCAGCGCATACGCGATCCTGTCTACGACAGGCTCGTCGAGGTTCTTCTCGAACTGCACCGAGTACAGGATCGCGTTCACGACAGGTCGCCAGTAGCTCACATCGTTCCCTTTCATTGTGGTGGTGCCTCGAAATCGACCTGCCCGGGCGTAATCGGGATGCCCAAGCTTCTGAGCTGATTGATGGCTTGCATCGTATGTCCGCGGGCGGGTCGGTAGTGTCCGCTCCTGTCGGTCAGCAACTGGAGTACTCCGTCGATGACTTCGAGCTCACCTGCGGCGGCGACATTTCCACCGGCCAGAAAACTGGAATGGTGGAAAAGTCCACGGGCATGGTAGTTCGAGGCGTAGATATTTCCGTGCTCATCCATAGCGAACACAGCGCGCCCGGGACCACCCCATGCGCTGACGCCAGAACTGGTATCGAACGGTTTACCGTCAGCGGTGTACAGTTTTCCGTCTTTTACGAAGAGTCTCAGTCGTAGACGCTCGATCTCATTCAGGTACGCGACCCGGAGCGGATATTCCCAAACGGAGTTCCTCTCCTCGTGCTCACCCCGATATGTCGCACCCATTTCCTGTGTCGCATAGGGTGGACCGGCGCTGTACGGCTGATCCGAGAATTCCTGCGGAGGCGATGGTTGCTGAACGGCATCCGCCTCAGTCGCTCTCGGTGGAGCCGAAGGCGCCTGTTGATCTGGTGCGGTGGCTGCCTGCGGAGGCATGAAATCTCGACGCGGCTGCATCCCGAAGAGCCTGCGAAGTATCCGTCGAAGAGTGCCGCCAGACCGTTGAGGTGTTCGCGGCGTTGTCGACGGGCCGTTGTCGTTGTCGCTGGGCAATCCCTGCTGTGGTGGCGCAGGTGGCGGCAGGGATTCCGGTGCGCGGAAATCTCGCGGATCGAACGGGCGATGACCGTCCGACCGCGGACCGGGGGAGCCGAATCCCGCAGGAGACACCGGCAGGCGGTTCGGATTCTGGGCACCCCATGACCGCGGGTTGTGTGGTGGTTGCGGTACAGAGCGGGGCGCAGTGTTGTCGGCCGTCCTCGGGGTGTTCCTCATCGGTGCCGGCGTCGGGAGTGTTTGCCGCGGTGGCGGATTGGATTCGGGTGCGCGGAAATCTCGGCGGGGCGGCGGCGGGACCTGTCGACGGTTGTCGGGCACCGCGTGCGGAGCCTGGTTCCGGGGGTTCGCAGACGAAGTCGGCGCGGTCGGTCGGGGCGGCTCGGAAGCGGTGTTGCCGGTGGTTGGATTGCTGAGCCAAGGCGGCGGTGGCGGGGTGAATCTGGCGCGGTCTACCGCAGCGCTGAGCTGGTCGAGATCGGTGCGGGTGACGTGATCGCGGTTCGGGTCCAAGCCGAGTTGGTCGCGCAACTGGGCGGTCAGTCCCGCCAAGTCGACGTTCGGATGGGTGGTGCCGGGCAAGCCGGAGCTGTCGATCGGCATATGCATGTCGGCGTCGGCAGGGTTGGTCACCGGGACGAGGTCGACCATCATCCAATCGCCGTTGGGGAGCCGGAAACCGCCGTTGAAGTGCAGGTCGACGGCGAACTGGGCGCGTTGCAGCAGGGCGGCGACCGCGGCGGGGTCGAGGTTCGACGCGCCGGTGAGGTGGATGCCGATCCGCATGACCGAGACGGGGGCGCCGAGGGCGGAGGTGTACCGGCCCCAGGTGAAGCGTCGGCGACCGCTGGGATCGGTGACCGGCTGTACACCGCCGTCCGGCCGGCGGGCGCGGAGGTTGTCACGCGCGGCCCGTGACCGATTGGCGTTTTGTACCTGCTGAGGTGTTGGCGCTGAGAAGGCGGGCGGGGGAGGAGACGCGTTGCTGTCGGCCGAATGCGGCGTGGCCCCAGGCGCGATAGGCAACCCGGTCGACGGAACGGGTTGTGGCGGTGAGGTCGGTGTGTTTGTGGGAGTGGTTGTGGTGTCGGGAGTTTCGTCCGATGGAGTGTCTACTCCTCGAAGCTGCCCTCCGTCGGCCATGCTCCCGTCGCTCGGGAGCGGGCCTCCGCCCATGACGCCGCCGAGGCCGCCAGACTGTCGGTCGGGTGGAAGTTGTACGGGCTCTTGGTGATTGTCAGGATCTGGGTCGTTGTCGGGGGGTCCGTCCGGTCGAGTGAGGTCACCTGCATCTCGTACCGGACCGTGCTCTGATCCTCCGAGGTCTGTAGGAGGCTGATCCGGTGAAGTGGGGGGTACACCTGGCCGCCCTGTATCGGGCGTCCCGTCTCGATCGCCTGGTCGAACTCCTCGCCGATCATCCTCGGTGGCAGGCTGCGGTGTTCGGTGATCACTCCGGTCTGCTTGTTCAGAACGTAGTTCACCAAGCCCAGCCCCAAGCCCTGCTCGAGTTCCTGATCCGTCAGAGTCGCTTGGCTGACCCAGCCGTGTCGGGTTTCCATCATCGTGAATTCCCGGTTCGGTCCGAACCATCGGGCCAGCGACTGTCTGGCTTGATCCTCCGTGAGAATTGGTTCCGCCATGGGCGTTTCCTCCATTGGGGTCGATGGGGGTGAAGTCGAGAGTCAACGACGCATCCACCATCCAGGATGGCGGTGTGTCAGAGGTCAGGCCGGACTGAGGATCCCACCACACCGGGCCGGTTGCACCAGGTGGATAGACGATCACGGTCGCGTGGGATCCGCCCATCTTCGGCGATCCGTCGTTGTTGTAGAGGAAGTTGCCCGCACCGTCCTGCGCATGCCACCTGTTGACAACCAACGCGGATGAACCGGGACCGAGCGCCGCGATGTGATCGTGGAGTGCCTGATACTGCTGACCGATCGACAGTCCTTTGAAGTGAAGCAAACCCCCGCCGAGCCATTGCGCGGCCCGTGCCAAACCTGACGCTTCGCCAGTTCGGGTATCCGGCGTGCCATCCGGGTTCTTGTCGTCGTTGCGGGGCGCCGCCACCTGCGGTCGGCCGTAGAACGACGACAGCGCGGACAGCGAACAGTCCAGGCAGTTGTTGCGGCGCCCCCGGACTGTCGGCCCACCGTCGTTGATGGCTGACCCGTATTGATTAGTTCGGGGATCGGCTCCGATCCTGAATTCGTTGCCGCTGAGAAGAGCGTTCTCGACGTCGGTTTGGAACTGCGCTTGCTCAACCGGAGCGAGTTCGCGCGGACCGAAGGTACGGAGGTCGGACGGGTTCGAGAACGGCACAGCCATATTCGCTCTGGCGATGTCATTGTTGATCGCACAGAGGTCGTCGTCGGTGGGTGGCTGGTCGGGTTTACCGGGTGGCAGACCCATGTGGGCGCGCAGGTCGTTGGCGAGGTCGAATCGGTGCTGCTGGGTGTTCAGGCGAAAGTCGTCGGCGTGGGGATTCGTCGAGAATTCGACGTCGACCAGGAGTCGGTCGCCACCGGGGAGTTTCCGGTTGTGGTTGAACGTGGCGTCGACCGCGGCGTGTGCGTACTCCATTTCCTGGTGTAGTTCCGCCGGGGTCATCAGGTGCGCGTTGGGAATGTAGGCCCGGACGGTAGCCACCGTCACCCATCGACCTCCCACGTGGAAGCGTCGGATTCGGTAGGCGGGTGGTTGTGACTGGGACGCGTCCCGGTTGGTGTCGACGGTGGTAGTTCGGCCGTCCTGCGACGGCAGGTTTCGCAACGAATCGCGGAGCTGCCGAGCGTCTGGGCTGTGGCCGGGTTCGACCTGCTGATCCGGCGACGTCGGCGACGGGGTGGGTGTCGGCGGCACGTTCTGCGCCGTCGTCGGGGTCGCCGCAGCCTCATCGGTTGGCGGCGTATCGGTCGAGGTCGGCTCGCTCGACTGAGGGTCGGCAGGTGCCGTGCTTTCCGGCGGCGTGGATTCGGGGTCGCTGGGGGGCACCTCGCGCCGGCCACCGGTTTGCCTTGGCGGTTCTAGGCCTGCACGCTGCCCGACTTCATCCAGGTTCCGTCCTGCTTGTGCCGGGTCATCGCCTTGCCCGCTGTGATCACTGCCAGTTGGTCGGTTTTCCCGTCCGCCACTGTCACTGTGTAGTCCGACTTGCGAATCGTCAGTTCCCGGTTCAGTCGACCGGGGCTCCCGAACTGGTAGGTCACGTCCTGCTCGGTCTCCGTCTTGAGGCGGAACAGTAGATTTATCGCCATACTTCGCCGTCCATTCGTCGATGTTCTCCCCGGTGCGTGCCGGGATATTCGATTCCCAATCGAATTGTGTGTTGGCGTAGTCGTGTGCCTCGTGGTACGACGCCCCGGGATGGGACTCGTAATAGCCTGCCTCGGTCAATTCGTGTTCGAGGAGGACGATGTCTTCGGGCAGCGGCGTGCCGTTGGACATCCGCATCCACGCTTCGGCGATCGCCGCGCTCGCATCGTATCGCCGGATCTCGGTCCCGACGGTATTGCCGTCGTCGTCATATATGGCGAGTGGGTGTTCGCTGCGGAACAGGTGGTCTTTCACCCGCGCTATGTCGTCGCGCGAATACCCGCGGGATCCGTCCGGGCGGACAGTGTCGGCGAGATTGTCGACCATGCCGTCGACATCGTTGTCGGTCGCCCGGAACTGCTCGTACGCGGCTTCCGCCCAGGCATCCTGTGCCGCGCTGTCGTAGATATCGCGCGGGCGGATCGCACCACCGGATTGCTCATGGCCGGAGGCTGTTTCGCCGGTGCCGTTCTCGGTGGCTTGTGTGTCGGTGGTCGACGAGCTCGTAGGCGGAGTGTTCGCGGGCGGCCGCGCGATGGACGACGTCGGGGGCGTCGAGGTGTTCGTACCCGAGTCGGCCGTCGCCGGGACATCGGCAGCGGACGGTGGGGTGGTCTTGGTCGGAGGCGTGGGCCGAGTCGCCGTTGGTCCAGGCAGGGGAGTTCCGGTCGTTGTCGACGCCGGGGGCGGCGTGCTCGACCTGGGAGATGGGGTCGGAGTGGTGGAGGTAGGACTCTGCGTGAATGCGGGTGTCGTCGCAGTCGTCGACGGCGGCGTCGTAGTCGATGCCGTCGCAGTCGGTGCGGTCGTGGGGGTTCCGGTTGGTGGGGCCGGAGTGGTCGTGGTGGCGGCGGTCGATGTGTCGGTGGTGGTCGGCTGGGTTTGTGGGTTCGCCGTTGTCGTCGTGTCCGGCTGGGTCAGGGCATCCGGGGACAGGGTTGTCGGAACCTGTTGTACGGGTGGGTTGTTCGCTTGGTCCGCGTCGGTCGGGAGGGGCTGCGGTGGCAGGTCCGGTGCGGGGTCGGTCGTCGTGATCGAGGATTCGGTGTCGCGGGGTGCGGGGACTGTTGGTACGTCCGGACTGTTCTGGCCGTCCGTGGTCGTTTCTGCGGAGGCGGGGGCCTGGACGGGGCCGTCGGACGGCGCGGTGTCGTCGGTGGTCGGGGCCTCAGCGGGGACGTTGTTCGGGTTCGACGGTGGGGCGTCGTCGGTGGTCGGGGCGGCGTTGTCGGGGTTCGTCGACGGTGCGGTTTCCGCGGGATTCGGGGCTGTGGGGCCGTTGTCGTCGAGCGTGGACGGCGCTGGGTCTTCCGTGGCGGGGGCAGCGTTGTCCGGGGCGGTGGGCGCGGAGTCGCCGGGAGCCGGAGCGCCGTTGTTCGGATCGGAGGAGGAGAGTTCGGTGTCGGGTGCGTTGTTCTGTGGGGCGGGCGCATCGTCGGTCGGTGAGTCGGGGTCACCGGTGGACGCGGGGGCCGTCGCGCCTTCCGTGTCGCCGTTGGGGGAATTCGCGCCGCCGTCATCGGTTTCGGCCGGAGTGGTGCCGGCGGGCTCGGTGTCGACGCCGGCGGGCGTAGTAGTGCCGGGTTCGGTGTCGGTGCCTGCAGGAGTAGTGGAGCCGGGTTCGGTGTCGGTTCCGGCGGGGGTGGTCGCACCGGGATCACTCGGTGCCGCGTCGTCGCCGGGTGTGGTGGTGTCGGGGGCTTCGGTGTCGAGTTCTGGGACGGTGGGGGCGGTGGCGGGGTCGCCGTGGCCGCCGGATTCGATGGTGCTCTGGACGCCGCCGGCGCCCGCGCTGGTGAAGGTTTCGAGGCCTATGTCGAGCTTGAATTCCTGGCCGAGGAGGGCGGCGCCGACGCCTGCGGCGGCGACCTGGGCGGAGACGTCGGCGCCGAGTTCGGTGACGGTGCCGCCGACCAGTTTGCCCGCGAGCTTGCCGGTGGTGGAGGAGGCGAGGTCGCCCAGGGCGCCGGTGCCGCCGCCGAGGAGGCCGCCGACCGCGCCGCCGACGGCACCGCCGAAGGTGGCCAGGCCCAGGTCGGTCAGGCCGAACTTCGCCAGCGAGCGGTCGCCGTTGTAGACCTGGATGAGGCGGGCGGACAGGTCGGTGCCGCCCTCCTCCAGGGCTTCGAAGGCGGCGCCGCGCAAGGCGAGCCGGGCGGCGGCCTTGGCGGCGCCGCGGGTCAGCATGCGGGCGATCAATTGCCGGATCGCCACCCGGACGGCGATCTGTCCGGCGACCCTGGCCGCGGCGCCCGCGACCGCGCCGACCCCGGTCCACGCGGTGAATCCGGCCACGACCAGTTCGGCCGCGGTGATGATCATGGTGCCGATGATCACCAGCTTGGTGTGCTCGATGTCGTTGGCGCCGTCGTTGAGCAGTTCGGCCTGCTTCTCGCACCATTTCCGGACGGCGGTGAATGTCGCCTCGTCACCGTTGAGCAGTTTGTCGCGGAAGGCGGCGACGGTGGTGTGGGTCTCGCCTTCGGCCAGGGCGGTCAGCGCCGCGTTCAGCGCGACGGCGGCATTGTCGTCGACGGTGTTGAGGGTCTGCGCCATGGACGTCCAGGCGTCGGCGACGCGGCGCATCGCGGTCTCGTCGCCCTCGGGCCAATCACCCGCGCCGAGAATCCATTTCGCTACCCATTGCAGCTCATCGGGGATCTCGATGCCCATTTACGCGGACCCGGCGGGCTGGCCGAGCGCGCCCGCGTTGGTGGTGTCCTGGGTCTCGAACGCGGTGGCGATGGTGACCAGGTTCGCGCCGAGCTGGGTCATCACCGTGGCCAATCCGGTGACGGCCTTCTGGCCGGAATCGACGCCGGGGGTGTAGTTCTTGGCGAAGGCCTGGCCGATCTCGTCGGTGCCCCAGCATTCGCCTTCGCCGGTGATCACGCTCGCCAGCGCGGCGGCCGCGGTGGTGATCGTGTCGGCGACGGAGGTGAACGACGGTTGGGTGGCGCGCAGTGCCTGCGGGTCGACTTCCAGCGTCACCGCAGGTAGCTCCGGTTGCGGAAGTAGTCGCCCTCGTCGTCGTCGGAGTCCTCGACCAGGCGGCGCGGGGCCTCGGGCTCCGTCTCGGCGGGCGGCGAAGTCAGCTGGGCGATCAGGTCTTTCACGCTGACGGCGCCGGGGACCAGATCGGGCAGGTCGGGGAGTTGGCCGGTCAGATTCGCGATGGGCGCCATCGCCTGCTCCTGCAGCTGCGTCACCGCGATGCGCATGGCGGTGATGGCCTCGGTGATCGAGCGGCCGAGGGAGTCGGGGGTCGACCGTTTGAAGGCGTCGGGCTCGATGTGCACCTCGCTGACGCCGGCGATGGTGCCGGTGACCCGGACCAGGTTGTCCTCCGACCAGACGCTGACCGGTTCGGTCGCGCGTCGCTGCGCGTCGAGCAGGGCGGACTTGTCGGCGGTGACGAGTCGAGCATCGCATCGACCTGCGCGCGCAACGCGTCGTTGGCCGCACGGGTCGGCGCCGACCAGTCCTCGTTCATGAACCCCTCGATCCGATAGGAAGCACGTCGAAAGGTTGGACGCACGAAACCCGCCGAAGGTTCCGCGAGGTGATGTTGATCTCGTGCGGGTTTCAGACGCTCCGGGAGCCCACGATGATGCTGCCGACGTTGCATTCCTCGAGTTCGTCGAGGCCGGTGGCGGTGGCGAAGGCGGTGGTGTCGCTGAAACCCTGGGCGACGACGCCGAGGTTCATGGCGGTGGCGGTGAGGTAGAAGGTCTGCATGAGGACGCCGACGTGCTTGAGGATATTGGCGTAGGCGACCTGCTCGTAGCTCCACATGACCCGGCCCGCGCGGGCTGAGACCAGCAGCAGGACCTGGGGTTCGGCGCCGCCGGCCAGGGTGGCCGAGGTGGCCTTCAGCAGCTTCTGAACCGCGGGGGAGTCGGCGGGGGCGACCGGACGCAGGACGTGGTCGGCCGAGTCGTAGTGGTACATCCCGGTGGCCAGGCCGGCGACATTGCGGATAACCGGGTAGATCTCGAGCTCGTAGGCGCCGCCGCCGGAGGGGTAGGGGCGGGAGCCGTCGGCGCGGGTGCGGGCGCTGCGGAACAGCAGTTCGCCCAGCTGGTCGGCGGTGATCGGGGCCGCGTCGTCGAAGGCGCGGGTGGACACGCGATCCTCGAGCGTGGCGGTCAGGCTGGGGTCGGCGGCGCGCAGGCCGTCGAGGTCGGGGCGGGCCAGCGCGATCGGCTCGCCGGCGAACGGCGCGCGGCGGGCGGGCAATTCGGGGAAGCGGCCGTCGGCCCAGCGGGTCGGGCCGAAGTCGTCCCAGGTCACCGTGCGGGCGCCGAGGGTGCTGCGGCGGTGGAACCACAGGTCGGGGGCGCTCCAGGAGCGGGTGCTGAACTCGTGCTCCTCCTCGTCGCCGTCGACGAGGAAACCGCACCACTGCAGATCGGCCATGAACTGCGACTTCACCGCGGCGGGCACCGGCGAGTCGGCCGCCATCGGGCCGTCGAGCAGCGCGAGCAGCCGCGGATCGTGGATGCGCAGATCGCACCACGCCCGCGGGTGCTCGAGCACGAAACCCTGGGCGTCGCGGTGCAGTACGGCGAACTTCGACAGCGTCGCCGACCAGCTCGGCAGGGCCACCTCGGGACGCGGCGCGGGTTCGGCGAACGGGCGGATGCTGTAGAGGTCGCGGCCGCCGTCGCGCACCGTGACGGCCAGCCAGCCGCCGTCGGTGAGCTTGCGCATGAGCCCGGTGATGTCGTCACCGGCGGCGGCGGTCGACATCTCGGCCGCCGTCGCCGGGCCCTGGTTGAGCGTCTTCAACGCCTGCAGCGCCCCCGCGCCCAGCCCGGTCAGCTTCACGTTGCGCGGCGGATTCAGCAGCACGGCCCCGGCCGGGGTGGTGAGGCAGGTGACTCCGGCGCGCAGCGAGAATCGGGTCTGGGCGGGATACGTGGAGGCGAGCACAGCGCAGTCCTTGCTGGGTCGAACGTGGTGGGGGAGGTGCTACTTCGCCGCGGCGGCGAAGGCGGGGCCCAGCTTGTCGAGGATGTAGGGCACCGACAGCGCGGAAGGCTGGTTGATGGCGCTGATCTCCTGCGTGGTCAGGAAGACCACCGAGCCCTTCTGCACCGACGGCAGCTCGTTGTAGCCGGGCAGCTGGCGGTACTTCTCGTCCAGGCCGGGGGAGTAGCCGGCCAGCAGCAGGTCGGCGGACAGCTCGTCGACGCGCTCGGGCGAGAGCGCCAGGCGACCCTGGTTGGACGGCTGCGCGGTGAGGTTGGCCGGGATACCCATGCCCAGCTGGGTGAAGACCTTGGCCGAGCCGTCGTTGGGGTCGGTCAGCACCATCAGCTGCGCGGGGCTGGCCAGCCAGGTGCTGGCGAAGGTCTTGCCCTTCAGGCCCGGGTTGGCGGCGCTGATCGCGGCGAGCTTGTCGTCGACCTTCTTGATCACCGCGGTCGCGTCGGATTCCTTGTGCAACACCTTGCCCAGCGCGGTGACCTGGTCCTGCCACGGGCTGACGGCGTCCTTGGTCAGCGCGGGCAGCGTCGGCGCGATCTTGGACAGCTCGTCGTAGGTCTTCTGGTCGGCGATGAACGGATCGGCAAGGATCAGGTCCGGCTCCAGCGCGGCGACCTGCTCGGCGATGCTGCCCGTGGTGTTGAGGGCCTTGGCCGACTTCAGGCTCTCCGGCTCCCACGGCGGGGTGCTCTTGGAGACCGCGGAGACGTTGTCGATGTAGCCGACGGGGACGACGCCGAGCGCCAGCGTGGTGTCGAGCCACTGGTTGCCCAGGGCGACGATCTTCGTCGGCGTCCCGGTGACGGTGGTCTCGCCCCTGGCATGGGTCACGGTGACTGGCTCGCCCGAGCCCGCGGCATCGTCGCTGGAACCGCAGGCGGCGACGCCGAAGGCGAGCGCACCGGCGAGTGCGGCCACGGCCACGCGCCGCCAGCCGCGCGAAGTCCGAACAGACGTCATCGTTGCATCCTCCTTCATCGAGGAAGGTCCTCGATCGGCTCGCACGAGCCGGTTCCAGCGTAGGTCAGCCTAGGCTAACCTACGTCGGTTTCGGAGGGGGAATCGTCCCTAGAGTGTCACTCGCTGATCCTGCGGCATGAACAGCTTGTCGCCGTCCTTCACCTCGAAGGTGGTGTAGAACTCGCCGATATTGCGGACGACCTGATTGCAGCGGAACTCGTTGGGCGAGTGGGTGTCCTGCAGCGACTGCAGGGTCGCCTCCTCGGTCTGCTTGTCGCGCCACTGCCGCGCCCAGGAGAAGAACATGGTGCGGAAATCGGGCTGCGCGCCGGTGCGCTGGGCGAGTTTCTGATACGCCGCCAGCGCGATCTGCAGGCCGCGCAGGTCGGCCAGGTTCTCGCCGACGGTGAGGGCGCCGTTGACGTGCTGTCCTTCGGGCGCGCCCTCGGGGACCAGGACGTCGTACTGCTCGATGAGCTGCTGGGTCTTGGCGTCGAAGGCGGCGCGATCCTCCGGGGTCCACCAGTCGCGGCGGTTGCCGTCGCCGTCGTACTTGGAGCCCTGGTCGTCGAAGCCGTGCCCGATCTCGTGGCCGATCGTCGAGCCGACGGCGCCGTAGTTGACGGCGTCCTGGGCGTCCTTGTCGAAGAACGGCGGCTGCAGGTAGGCGGCGGGGAAGACGATCTGGTTGGTGGTCGGGCTGTAGTAGGCGTTCACCGTCTGCGGCGACATGCTCCACTCCGACTTGTCCACCTCGGTGCCGAGCCGGGCGAACGCGCGCTTGGACTCGAACGCGTTGATGGCGATGAGGGACTCGATCAGCTTGCCGCGGGTCACCCGCACCGAGGAGTAGTCGACCCACTTGTCGGGGTAGCCGATCTGGGCGACGATCTTGTCCAGCTTGGCGATCGAGGCCTCGCGGGTTGGCTGCGACATCCACGTCGAGTTGGTGAAGTTGTCACGGTAGGCGGCGCGCAGGTCGTCGACCATCACCATGGCGCGTTCCTTGGCCGCAGGCGGGAAGTGCTTGTCCACGTACAGCTTGCCCAGCGGTTCGCCGAGATTGTCGTCGACGACGCCCACCGCGGAGCGCCACATCTCCGGCTTCTCCGCCAGGCCGCTGAGCACCCGGCCGACGAAGTCGAAGCGCGCGTCGGCGATCGCCTTGGGCAGGAAGCGGGCGTAGGTGTTGGCGATCTGCAGCTTCAGGTAGTCGCGCCACTGGGCGACGTCGACCTCGCTCCACAGCTGCGCGGCCGCGGTGACGAACGACGGCTGGCCGACGACCATCTTGTCGAACAGCGACTTGGGCCGGTCGGTCATGCCCGCCAGCCACGGATCCCAGTCGAACTGCGGGCCGAGCGCGGTCAGCTCCTGCCAGCTCATCAGGTTGTAGGTGGCGTCGGTGTTGCGCAGGCGCACGCTGTCCCAGTGGTTGGCGGCGATCCGCTTCTCCAGGTCGACGGTGCGCTGCGCGACCCCGGCCTGGTCGGCCATGCCGAGGCCCTTGGCCAGCTGCTCGAGGTAGGTCTGGTAGCCCGCCAGCTGCGCGGCGAACTCGGGCTTGCGGTAGTACTGCTCGCCCAGGGTGAGCCCCGCCTGGCTGACGCTGGGGATGTAGGCCTTGGAGTTCTTGCGGTCGATGCCGATGCCCATCCCGATCAGCCCGGAGATCGGCGCCTCGGCCATGATCCTGGCCAGCTCGGGCTTGCCCGCCGCCTGGTCGAGCGCGGTGAACAGGCCGTTGAGCGGCGTGATGCCGAGGCGCTCGATCTCATCGAGGTCGAGGCGGGCGTCGTAGAGGTCCTTGATCTGCTGGGCCTCGGTCCCCGGCTTGGGATTCTCGATGCCCTCGATGATCTCGCGCAGCTGGGCGAGGGTGCGGTCGTTGGCGTCGGTGATCGCGCCGACCGAGGCCTTGTCCGGGGGCAGCTGGTAGTCGCGCAGCCAGGCGCCGTTGACGTGGCGGTACAGGTCGTCCTGCGGGCGGATCGCCGGATCGCCGCCGCCCATGTCCACGCCGGTGAGCTGCACTTCGGGGGAATCCGACGTGCAGGAGGCCAGCGCGGCGGCCACGGGCACCAGGCCCATGGCGATCAGGAATGCGCGCCGATCCACGACCGACGGACGACCGGACGATGTCACTGGTTTTCCTTCCCCGATGCGGCAGCCGCACCCCTGCTCGTTGCGATCCGCCCAGGCTACCGGCGGCCGGGCCGATCGGGGGAGGTAGCGGTGGTGCGGGCTAGTCCGAGGAGAGGCCGGCGCTGCCGGTGGCCAGGTCGCAGGCCAGGCCGCTACCCGCGTTCAGGATCTTCGCGACGGTGGGCACCCGCTTGGTGACCAGCGGCGCGCCGGTGGCGTGCAGCAGCAGCGAGAGCTGCACCTCGACCTCGGTCTCGACGTGGTAGTAGGCGGTAGCCTTGGCCACGGTGGCGCCGCCGACGGTCACCTCCAGGTCGACGGTGTCGCTGGCGAAGAACTTGCCGTTGGCGACGAAGTCGACCTGCGCGCCGACGTAGTCGTCGAGGCCGACGACATCGATCTTGGAGGTGCAGCCGACGGTGAGGGTGTCGGTGAGCATGTCGATGATCGGGCCCGCGGCGGCGTGCGGCGTGGCCAGGGCGAGCACGGCGGCGAACGCGCTCGCGGTGGTCGCGATCCGGCGGGTGGTCGGCAGGGTGATGTGCATGTGCGACTCCTCATCCGCTCGTACCTCGACGAGCAGGGCGACCGTAGCAACGGCGTGACCGCGCCCACAGGGGTTTGAAACATATCTGCTTCAGATTCGTGGGAACGACCCCCGATTTGGGTCGACCTGGGGATTCACCTACACTAGACCGGTTGCCTGCGGGAGCTCTGCGCCCGCAATCCGGCAGTGAACCCCCAGTGGTAGGTATTTCCGCTGGCAGGCGCGCGTCCGGAGGGCGACTGACCATGTGCGTCGGGTCGGCAATCCGGCGTACGTATACATCCAGGTCCAGGAGGTGCTGAAGTGATTCAGCAGGAGTCGCGACTGCGCGTCGCCGACAACACCGGGGCGAAGGAAATCCTTTGCATCCGCGTGCTCGGTGGCTCGTCGCGTCGCTATGCCGGTATCGGTGACATCATCGTCGCCACCGTCAAGGACGCCATCCCCGGCGCGAACGTCAAGAAGGGCGACGTCGTCAAGGCTGTCGTCGTGCGCACCGTCAAGGAGCGCCGCCGTCCGGACGGTTCCTACATCAAGTTCGACGAGAACGCTGCCGTGCTGATCAAGCCGGACAACGATCCTCGCGGCACCCGCATCTTCGGCCCGGTCGGCCGTGAGCTGCGTGACAAGCGCTTCATGAAGATCGTTTCGCTGGCCCCGGAGGTGCTCTGACAATGAAGGTGCACAAGGGTGACACCGTCCTCGTCATCTCGGGCAAGGACAAGGGCGCCAAGGGCAAGGTCATCCAGGCCTACCCGGCGACCGGCAAGGTTCTCGTCGAAGGCGTGAACCGCATCAAGAAGCACGTCGCGGATTCCGCGAACCAGCGTGGCGCCTCCTCGGGTGGCATCGTGACCCAGGAAGCCCCCATCCAGGTTTCCAACGTGATGGTCGTCGACTCCGACGGTAACCCGACCCGCGTCGGCTACCGCACCGACGAAGAGACCGGCAAGCGGGTTCGGATCTCCCGTAAGAACGGGAAGGACATCTGACATGACCACCTCTGAGCAGACTCAGCCCCGGCTGAAGGCGCGCTACCGCGCCGAGATCAAGGACGCGCTGAACAGCGAGTTCGAGTACGCCAACGTGATGCAGATCCCGGGCGTCGTCAAGGTCGTCGTGAACATGGGTGTCGGTGACGCCGCCCGTGACGCGAAGCTGATCAACGGTGCCATCAAGGACCTCGAGCTGATCACCGGTCAGAAGCCGGAGGTCCGCAAGGCCACCAAGTCGATCGCGCAGTTCAAGCTCCGTGAGGGCATGCCGATCGGCGCCAAGGTCACCCTCCGTGGCGACCGCATGTGGGAGTTCCTGGATCGCCTGGTCTCCATCGCGCTGCCGCGTATCCGCGACTTCCGCGGTCTGTCGCCGAAGCAGTTCGACGGCAACGGCAACTACACGTTCGGCCTGAGCGAGCAGTCGATGTTCCACGAGATCGACGTGGATTCCATCGACCGCCCGCGCGGTATGGACATCACCGTGGTGACCACTGCGACCAACAACGAAGAAGGCCGTGCGCTGCTCAAGCACCTCGGCTTCCCGTTCAAGGAGAACTGAGCACATGGCCAAGAAAGCACTGGTCAACAAGGCCAACGCCAAGCCGAAGTTCGCGGTCCGCGCCTACACCCGCTGCCAGCGTTGCGGCCGCCCCCACGCGGTGTACCGCAAGTTCGGCCTGTGCCGCGTGTGCCTGCGCGAGATGGCCCACCGTGGCGAGCTCCCGGGCGTGCACAAGAGCTCCTGGTGAGCCCGCGCTCCTCGTGAGCGCAGCCGCCTAGGCGAATAACGAACGAAGGCACGGACTTCCCTCGGGAGTCCGTGCCTTCGCGCGTTCGCGGCACGGGTCAGCCGGTGTGTGCCTGCCATTCCGCCCAGGCTTCGTCGAGCAGGGACGCGACGGCGTCGTAGGTTTCCCAGGTGTCGGGGACGTGGTAGGTGGTCTCGTACCGCGCGACCTCGGGGATGGAGTCGTAGGCGCGCAGGTACTGGCGGTAGGCGGCCGCGGCGAAGGCTTGGCCGCGGTCGTTGAGGTCGCCCTCGTTCAGTTCTCCGCAGCAGTGGTCGAGTAGGTAGCGGCCGGGTGTCTTCGTGCGTTCGCGCAGCGCCGCCAGCTCCGGCCGCGGCAGGGGTTCCGGTTCGCCCCAGGCGAGCACGGTCGGCGAATGCAGGTCGTTGGCGACCGCCCACGCGTAGAACATCCCGATATGGGTCGCGCCCGCCTCGCTGTCCAGGCCGAGTTCCGAGGTGGTGTCCGAGTGCCAGCCGCAGTCGTCGTAGGTCATTGATCCGTCCCCCGTGGTCGATGGATCCCCAGGATCGCAGGCCGCACCGACAATTCGGTCGGTGGGCGCGCGCGGTGGCCGGAAGTTAGGTGAAATATGTGGATTTCACTCTTGCGAGGCGGCGGTGTCGTGTTCCCTTGGCGCATGAAGAAGATCGCTACCGCCGCCGTCCTGTCCTGCGCACTGCTGTCCGCGCCCGCCGTCGCCTCCGCCGCTCCCGTCGCGCCCGCGCCGGTCGCCGAGTCCGGGTCGTCGCAGGGCGGGACGGGGTCCGCGCAGGGCGGGTCGGGATCGTCGGAGACCGCGCTGATCTGCTCGCCGATCGCGCAGTTGCTGTTCGCCACCGGCAGCGTCGAGAAGCCGCCGCTCTACGACCTGATGTGCATGATCGTCGGCTAGTCAGGTCTCGACCCGGAGGTGGGTCAGGACCGCGAGGACGCGGCGGTGGTCGTCGGGTTCGGGCTGGAGGCCGAGCTTGGCGAAGATGCTGCGGACATGGGTTTCGATCGTGCGCTCGCCCAGGAACAGCGCGGCGCCGATCGCCCGGTTGGACCGTCCTTCGGCCATCAGCCGCAGCACCTCGCGCTCGCGCGGTGAGAGTTCGTCCAGCGGCAGGGCGCCGTGGTGCGGTCGCGAGACCAGGCGGCCGACCAGGTCGGGATCGATCGCCGAGCCGCCCGCGGCGACCCGCTCCAGCGCCGTCACGAACTCGTCGATATCGGAGACCCGGTCCTTGAGCAGGTAGCCGAGGCTGCGGGCGCCGCCGGACAGCAGATCGAGCACGTTCTCGGTCTCGATGTACTGCGAGAGCAGCAGCACCGCCGTCTCGGGATAGTCGCGGCGGATGGTGACCGCGGCGTCGATGCCCTCGGTGGTGCAGGTCGGCGGCATCCTGATGTCGACCACGGCGACATCGGGTCGGTGCGCCCGGACCAGCCCCAGCAGGGCCACCGCGTCGGCCGCCTGGCCCGCTACCTCCATGCCCTCGTCCTCGAGCAGCCGGGCGATGCCCTGGCGCAGCAGTGCGGAGTCGTCGGCGAGCACGACCCGCAGGCGCGGCTCGGCGGCCGGGTGTTCGGTGGTCGTGTCGGCGGACGCGGTGAGCACCGCTCCAGCCGCGGCGGCGAACTCGCCGCAGGTCGGATACCGGTCAGCCGGGCTCTTCGCCATCGCCCTGGTGAGCACCGCGTCGAAGGCTTTCGGCAGGGCGGGCAGCAGGGCGCTCGGCTGCGGAATCGGTCCGTTGAGGTGACCGTTCATGATGGCGGCCTGGCTCGGTCCCGGATAGGGCGGACTGCCGGTGAGCAGGTGGAACAGCGTGCAGCCCAGCGAGTATTCGTCGGCGCGGTGATCGATGGTCCGGCCCTCGATCTGTTCGGGGGCTGCGTAGCGGAGGGTGGCCACCAGCATCCCGGCGGCGGTCAGATTCACGGTGTCGTCGAGCGCCTTGGCGATGCCGAAGTCCGTCAGCAGCACCCGTTCGCCCGCGTTCGGCTCGGTGGCGGCGGCCAGCAGGATGTTCGCCGGGTTGACGTCGCGGTGGAACACACCGGCCCGATGCGCGTAGTCGAGTCCCGCCGCGACCGTTTCGACGATGTGCACCGCCCGCTCCGGCGCGACCGGCCCGTCGCGCAGCAGTCGCGCCGCATCGGTGCCCGCCACCAGCTGCATCGCGATCCAGAGTCGATCGCCTTCGCGGCCGCGGTCGTAGACCGCCACGATGGCGGGATGGTCGAGGCGGGCGGCGTGGTCGGCTTCGAATTCGAAGCGGGTGCGGACGTAGTCGTCGCCGGTGAGCGCGGGATGCAGCACTTTGAGTGCGACGGTGCGGGGCAGCGTCGGGTGCCGGGCCGCGTAGACCGTGCCCATGCCACCCGAGCCGAGCGTCCGCTCGATCGTGTAGCCGGCGAAGACCGTCCCGGGTTCGAGGTCGCTCATGTCGTGTCCTCCGGGTGCAGGGGCAGCGTCGCGGTGAGGACCGTGCCCGCGCCGGGCGGGCTGTCGACCAGCAGACTGCCGCCGAGCGCCGCCGCGCGATCATCCAGGCCGCTGAGCCCGCCGCCGGGGCCGAGGCAGGCGCCGCCCCGGCCGTCGTCGGCGATCACCAGCCGCACGGCGTCGTCGACGACCTCCACGTCGATATCGACGTGCGTTCCGCCGGAATGCTTGGCCGCGTTGGTGACCGCCTCGGCGGCGATGAAATACGCGGCCAGCTCCACCCCGGGCGGTGGCCGCGGGGTCAGCGTGCCGTGGATGCGCACGGGGATGGGGGAGCGTTCGGCGAGTGAGGTCAGCGCGGCCGTGAGACCGCGCTCGGCCAGGATCGGCGGGAACACGCCCCTGGCCAGCTCGCGCAGTTCGCCGAGCGCGGTATCGAGCTCGGCGGCACCGCGGGTGACCAGGTCGCCTCTGGTCGCGGTGTCGGGGGCGCGCTGGGCCCGGCGCAGCAGCAGTGCCGCGGCGACCAGCCGTTGCTGGGCGCCGTCGTGCAGATCGCGTTCGACGCGGCGGCGTTCGGCGTCGCCCGCGGCCACGATGCGCTCCCTGGAGCGGCGGACCTCGGCGAGCTGGGTCTGCAGATCATTGCGCAGGCGTTCGTGGTCGAGCGCGAGTTCGGTCGCGCCGCGCACGGCAGCCAGCAGTTCGGGTTCGTTCCGCAATTGCCGGTCGTAGACGAGGGCGGCCGCCGCGGTGCCGTCGCGTTCGAGGACGGTCGCCACCCGGTGGCCGGGGCCGCGCGGCAGTTCGCGGAGTTTGCCCTGGTCGTCGACGTAACTGCCGCGCTCGGCGTCGAACGTCCACAGGGCGAGGGTTGGGTCGTGCAGTGCGCGGCGCAGTGCCTCGGCGAAGCCGGAACTGATCGGGGCCGCGCCGATCTCGACCATCGCGGCACCCACGGCCGCGCGCGCCATCCGGTACCGCACCTGTCCGAACGCGATGGCCATCGGCAGCAGCACCATCGGGATGTAGCGCAGATTCAGGGTCCAGCCGTGCAGCGAGCCGGGGAACCGGATGGCGGTCAGCATCATCCACAGGATGGCCACGCCGGCGACCGTCGCCAGCATCATGATGGGCGCGAAGCCCGACCGATACGCTGCGGTGCCGGATCGCCAGCGCCGGATCACGACGACGATCGCGGTCACGGCGACGACGAAGGCGATCGCGCCGACGGTGAGCTGGATCCGATCGGCCAGCGCCGCGTCATGGCGGATCAGCAACAGATTGACCGAGGTCGACGGGTGCGGCGCGGGCACCTCCCGCGGATCGAAGAACAGCCACTCGGCCGATACCCCGATCACGGCCAGCACCCAGCACACCGCCACATACCAGCGTTCCCAGGATTGCCGCAGCCGCCCCGACGGAAAGCCGAGCAGCACCGGAATCATCACCGGCAGATAGATATTCGTCAGTACCGCGCCCGCGGTGAACAGCGCGGGGTCGCTGGATCGGCGGACACCGCAGGCCAGCCAGACCAGACCGGCGAGCACGAACAGCGGCCCGGCGAGATCGTGTGGCCGGTTCGTCCAGGTGAACAGCCCCGACGCCACGAACGACGCCCCGGTCAGCAGGAACAGCGTGAGCTCCAGCCTGCCGAACTTCGGCGAATGCTGCGCCGCCGCGAACGCCTCGCGCGGACCGAGTAGCAGAATCCGGGCCGGGTCGTAGAGGGCCGCCTCCGACCAGTCGACCGACAGCACCACGGCGACGCTCAACGCGGCGGCGCAGGCCGTCACGCCACTGATGAGCGCGATCGTGCGAGGTGTCATCGAACAGCCTCCGACTACCCGATCTACTCAGGATCCTCCGCCGGAAACAGAGGCACAACCGCCAGCGGAATCCGTGCTGCCACGGAGCCGATTCCGTGCTCTCACGGAAGTGGAATGTGCAGGTCAAGCCCTACTTTTGGGGTGTGCCGCCGACCGGTGGCCGACCCCACCACCGCCGTTGTCCGGCGGCCACATCAAGGAGATTCCGATGAGAAACCACACCGGCCGAATGGCCGTCGCGCTCGGCACGCTGGCCTCTGCTCTCGCCCTCGGCTCTGGGGTCGCTTCCGCGGGTCCGGTGATCACGTCCGATCCCGCTCCGGGGGTCCAGGCGAAGATCACCGGGACCTTCCTCGACCTGAACACCTACGACTGCACGGTGCTGTCGTTTGCCGGGGTAGGCGCCGGAAACGGCAGTTGGGCGACCCCGGGATACGCGTCCGGCCTCTTCCTCGCGCCCAGCCCAGCGCTGGGGCTGTGCAGCAACGGAGGCGTCGTACTCGGGTCAGTCGGCTGACGGATTCCTGTCGGCGCCGTCGAACGTCATCGGTGCGGCGGGCTGACGGAATCGTCGCTCCGAAGGTATGGAACTCGTGCCCTCGGAGGCAATGCCCCGGCAACTCGGGGCGTGCGCACCGCCGGGGCGGACGGCACGGTAGAGCCATGAAGAAGTTTGCCGTGTCCTCCGCCCTCGCACTGTCCCTCCTCGCCCCCGCCGTCACCGCGGCCACCGCGCACGCCGAGGCGCCGGTCGCGGGCACCGGCTCGTCGAGCCTGGATGTGCTGTGCAGCCCGATCGGTGGACTGCTCGTCCTCGCGGGCAGCGCGGAGAATCCCTACGGCCCGCTGCTCACCGCGGTGTGTGTGTCCCGCTGATCGGCGGGTTTCCTCGGGTCAGCGGAAGGGGGACCGGTCGATCCCGCAGCGGAGGTCGGCCGGGGGCAGCTGACCGGTGAACAGATAGTCGCGCTTGACGTGTTCGGCGCAGGTGCTGGGCACGTACATGCTGCTGTGCCCGGCACCTTCCACCACGACCACCTGGGCGTTGGCGAGCTGCGCGGCGCCCGCGACGGCGCCACGCAGCGGCGTCGCCGGGTCGTATCTGCTGTTCAGGACCAGGATCGGCGCGGCGGTTTCGCGATTCCACGGACCGGTGTAGCGGTCGGCGTCGCGCGCGGGCCAGAAGGCGCACGGCGTGGCGTTGAAGACGGCGGTGCGGCCGAAATACGGGACCCGCAGGTCTTCGATGGCGCCGACCCGGCTGTACACGGCGGGGTCAGCCGGGACGGCGCTGTCGGCGCACTGGATCGAATAGAACGCCTCGACGCGATTGCCGGGCTGCTCCTTCGCGAAGATCGCGTCGTGCGTCACCGCCGGGAGCAGCGCGGTACCGGCGTCGAAGAGCTGCTGTAGCAGGCTCGCCAGGTCGGGGTAGGTCTCCGGGCGCGCGAGGCCGCCCGCGGCGGCCACGATCTGACCGTAGGTCCACGCGGTGCCGTCGACGACGATGGGCGCCAGACGCGCGCGTTCGGCGAGCGCGATCCACTTGAGCTTCGGCTCGCCCGCCGCGAACGCGCAGCCAGGGCCCGCGGCCGAGCAGTTGCGCAGGAACGCGTCGAAGGTCTCGGCGACGGCATCGGCCACGCCCTGCCTGGTGTCCAGCGGGAGGTTCGCGCCGTCACCGCCGTGTCCGTTCGCGTTGCCCTCGAAGTCCAGCGACCCGTCCAGCGCCATCGCCCGCACCCGGCCGGGGAACATGTTGGCGTAGACCGCGCCGACCTGCGTCCCGTAGGAGATGCCGTGATAGGTCAGCGCCGCGTCGCCGACCGCGCGGCGCAGCAACTCCAGGTCACGGACGGTGTTCGCGGTCGAGGCGTGTGCCAGGATCGGGCCCGCTGACGCGCCGCAGCGGCTCGCGATATCGGCGGAGCGATCGAAGAACTCCGCCTCCTCGGCCGGGCTCTCCGGCGTGCCGGGGAACGTCGCGAAGTAGGCCTGTTGCTCGTCGTGCGAGGGAAAACAGCTGGTCGGAGCGCTGCGTGCGACCGAACGCGGGTCCCACGACACCAGATCGAAGCGGGCTCGCAGTTCCTCGGAGAACAGCCACGGCCACCGCGCCCGCTCGCGGAGCCGGTCGACACCCGACGGTCCCGGCCCGCCGAAGTTCACGAACAGCGTCCCGATGCGCCGACCGGGGTCGGTCGCCGGCAGCTTGATCACCGCCAGCTCGATCTGCTCACCCCGCGGACTGTGATAGTCCAGCGGCACCTGCGCCCAGGTGCAGGAGAAGCCGTCCTCGCAGTCCGACCACTGCAGGCCGGGGGTGCTGGCGGCCTCTGCCAGCGGGTCGACGTACGGGTCGGCCGCGTGCGCGGGAGCCGGGACGGTGAGGGCGCCGAGACCGAGCAGAACAGCGAGTACGCGAGTCCAGCTACGGCGAGTTCCACGGCGCACAGAGCGCGAATACAACTGCCGAGCCTCCTGCACAGATCGGACGAACCTCGCGAAGCTATCACATGCTTACTTCAGGAAACTAGTTGGCGGCGAACAGAATTCGCCGTACCGGTCTCGTGCGGCAGGGTCGCCCGGCTGCTCGGCGTCCGCCGCTCCGGAATATGTTTCGAATTGTTCAGTGAACGTGAGGTTAAATATCTCGCGGCCAATTCTGTGTTTTTCCCGATAATCGCGAAATCGCACTGGCCGGGTCCCGGTGCCGTCGCTACGCTCGGGATGATCGCGTGGAAATTCGGCGCGACGGGTGTCAAAGACGATCCCTGATTCCAGAACAAGCGGAGGATGTGGGATTGTGACGGCAACCACAGAGAAAACCGGGCGTGACCTGGGCCACCGGCGGCCGCTACGAGGGATGCCCGCGGGTGCGATGCCGATGGTCGCCTTTCTTTCGATATTGGCCGGATTTATCGGCGCGGCCGCATATACGCATTCCGCCGGATATTTCGTGACATTCATGACCGGAAATACCGAGCGAGCCGTTCTCGGTTGGTTCGACAATGACGCGGTGCTGGCCACCGGCGCGATCACCCTGCTGTTCTCGTTCGGCCTCGGCGTGTTCGTCGCCTCGATGCTGCGACGGCGGGTGTGGCGCGACAGCAGGCACGGCGCGGCCGTGGTGACCACGACGGCGCTGGCCGTGGCGGCCGTCGTCGACTGGGTGCTCGACCGCACGGGCGGGCAGGAGGTGGGGTTCATTCCCATCGCCTTCGTCGCGTTCGCGGTCGGCGCGCTCAACACCGCCTTCGTCAAGGACGGCGAGACCAGCGTGCCGCTCAGCTACGCCACCGGGACGGTGGTGAAGCTCAGTCAAGGGATCGAGAGCCATGTCAGCGGCGGTAGCGCCCGGGATTGGCTCGGCTACGCCACGCAGTACGGTGCCTTCGCCGTCGGCGCCTTCCTCGGCGGCATCATGAGCATGCTGGTCGGCGGCGAGATGATGCTGATCGTGGCCACCGCGGTCTCGGGCGCGGCGATCCTGCTCACAGCCAAGGCCGCGACCCGGCCCCAGATTTTGTCCTGACCACGGCATTGCCTACACTAGAGCGGTTGCCTGGGCACCTCTGTGTCCGCTGGCGCCTCGCCGACTGTAGGTGAGGCCGGCGGACGGTCCAGGCGCCGAGAGCTCGTAAAGAGAACTCATCCGGTCGGTAAGTGCCGTCCGGACCAGCCGAATTGTTGTAGGCCCACGGTCGGCGTGCGAGAGCGCGCCGATGCTGCATGGGAACCGCAGCGAGAAAGGTGTCGAGGTCTAACCATGACCATGACTGATCCGATCGCAGACTTCTTGACGCGTCTGCGCAACGCCAACTCGGCGTACCACGATCAGGTGAAGGCGCCCCACTCCAAGCTCAAGGCGAACATCGCCGAGATCTTGAAGCGCGAGGGCTACATCGCCGATTACCGCACCGAAGACGCGACCGTGGGCAAGTCCCTCGTCGTCGATCTGAAGTACGGCCCCAGCCGTGAGCGCAGCCTGCAGGGCCTGCGTCGCGTCTCGAAGCCGGGTCTGCGTGTGTACGCGAAGTCCACCAACCTGCCCAAGGTCCTCGGCGGCCTCGGCGTGGCGATCATTTCCACGTCGACCGGTCTGCTCACCGACCGTCAGGCGGCCAAGCAGGGCGTGGGCGGCGAAGTCCTCGCCTACGTCTGGTAAGGGAGGTCAGGACTAATGTCGCGTATTGGTAAGAAGCCCATCGAGATTCCGGCCGGCGTCGACGTCACCATCGACGGCCAGGTCGTCACGGTGAAGGGGCCCAAGGGCACCCTGTCGCACACCGTGGCCGAGCCGATCACCGTCACCAAGGGTGAGGGTAACGAGCTCGAGGTCGCCCGTCCCAACGACGAGCGCGCCAACCGTTCGCTGCACGGCCTTTCCCGCACCCTGATCGCCAACATGATCGAGGGTGTCACCAAGGGCTACGAGAAGAAGATGGAAATCTTCGGTGTCGGTTACCGTGTGGCCGCCAAGGGCTCGAACCTCGAGTTCGCCCTGGGCTACAGCCACCCGGTGCCGATCGAGGCCCCGGAGGGCATCACCTTCGCGGTGGAATCGCCCACCAAGTTCTCTGTGTCCGGCATCGACAAGCAGAAGGTCGGCCAGATCTCCGCTGTCATCCACGGACTGCGTAAGCCCGACCCGTACAAGGGCAAGGGCATCCGCTACGCCGGCGAGGTCGTTCGCCGCAAGGTCGGAAAGACGGGTAAGTGATCATGGCGCAAACTGCTAACCAGAAGGCCAAGCGGATTCCGCTGGGCAAGGACGTGTCGACCAAGCGTCGTCTGTCCAAGACCCGCCGTCACTTCCGTCTGCGCAAGAAGGTCGTCGGCACCACCGAGCGTCCGCGCCTGGTGGTCAACCGCTCCTCGCGGCACCTGCACGCCCAGCTCGTCGACGACTCGGTGGGCAAGACCATCGCCGCCGCGTCCTCGATCGAGGCCGACGTGCGCGCGCTGGAGGGCGACAAGTCCGCCAAGGGCGCCAAGGTCGGTCAGCTGATCGCCGAGCGTGCCAAGGCTGCCGGTATCGAGTCGGTCGTGTTCGACCGTGGTGGTCACGACTACCACGGCCGCATCGCGGCGCTGGCCGATGCCGCTCGTGAAGGCGGGTTGAAGTTCTGATGACTGTTATTTCGAACGGAAGGAACGTCTGATGCCGGGACGTCAGCGGCGTGACGGCGGCAACGGACCCGCCGGACAGAACAGCAATGGCCCCGAGGGCAACCGTGGCGACCGCCGCGGTGGTGGCGATCGTCGCGGTGGCGGCGACCGTCGGGACAACGCTGCCGAGAAGAACCAGCTCGAGCGCGTAGTCGCGATCAACCGCGTCTCCAAGGTCGTGAAGGGTGGTCGTCGCTTCAGCTTCACCGCCCTCGTGATCGTCGGTGACGGCAACGGTCTGGTCGGCGTCGGCTACGGCAAGGCCAAGGAAGTTCCCGCGGCCATCCAGAAGGGTGTCGAGGAGGCTCGCAAGGGCTTCTTCCGCGTCCCGATGATCGGCTCGACCATCACCCACCCGGTTCAGGGTGAGGCGGCGGCCGGTGTCGTCATGCTGCGTCCGGCTTCGCCCGGTACCGGTGTGATCGCCGGTGGCGCGGCGCGTGCCGTGCTCGAATGCGCCGGCATTCACGACATTCTGGCCAAGTCGCTCGGTAGCGACAATGCGATCAACGTCGTTCACGCGACGGTTGCCGCGCTCAAGATGCTCCAGCGTCCCGAAGAGGTTGCCGCGCGTCGCGGTCTGCCGATCGAGGATGTCGCTCCGGCGGGCATGCTGCGTGCGCGTGCGGGACAGGGAGCCTGACCATGGCTGATCTCAAGGTGACCCAGATCAAGAGCACCATCGGCGCCAAGGCGAATCAGAAGGACTCCCTGCGTACGCTGGGCCTTCGCAAGATCCGTCAGAGTGTTGTCCGTGAGGACAACGCTCAGAACCGCGGTCTGATCAACGTCGTGCGCCACCTCGTAACTGTTGAGGAGGTCTGACATGACCATCAAATTGCACCACCTGCGTCCTGCGCCGGGTTCCAAGACCGAGAAGACCCGTGTGGGTCGCGGTGAGGGCTCCAAGGGCAAGACCGCCGGTCGCGGTACCAAGGGCACGAAGGCCCGCAAGAACGTCTCCCCGGCGTTCGAGGGTGGCCAGATGCCGCTGCACATGCGCCTGCCGAAGCTGAAGGGCTTCACCAACCGCTTCCGCGTGGAGTACCAGGTTGTGAACGTGGGCCGCATCGCGGAGCTGTTCCCCGAGGGCGGCACGGTCGGTAAGGCCGAGCTCGTCGCGGCCGGCGCCGTTCGCAAGAACGAGCTGGTCAAGGTTCTCGGCGACGGTGAGATCGGCGTGGCGGTCCAGGTGACCGCCGACAAGGTGACCGGCTCCGCCAAGGAGAAGATCACCTCGGCCGGTGGCACTGTCACCGAACTGGCCTGACGGTACTGTTAGTCAGCAGTGGACACCGGACGAGTCGCGAGCTCGTCCGGTGTCACTGTTAGAGTTCAAGTGTTGTCTGCCAAGCTCGTCATCGGCTGACGTTTCCGTAGAACCGAAGTCGCATGGCATGACCATGTCGTTCGCCAGGAGGATCTGTGCTTTCCGCCTTCGTATCGGCCTTCCGGACTCCGGACTTACGGCGGAAGATTCTCTTCACGCTGGGGTTGATCGCGCTGTACCGGTTGGGTGCCGCGCTGCCGTCCCCCGGCGTCGACTATCGCGCGGTCCAGGACTGCGTGAAGCTGGTCTCCGGTGGTGATTCCGCCGGTATCTACCAGCTCATCAATCTCTTCTCCGGTGGTGCGCTGCTGCAGCTGTCGGTGTTCGCGATCGGCATCATGCCGTACATCACCGCGAGCATCATCATCCAGCTGCTGACCGTCGTCATCCCGCGGTTCGAAGAACTGCGCAAGGAAGGCCAAGCAGGCCAGACCAAGATGACGCAGTACACCCGGTACCTGTCGATCGCCCTGGCGATCCTGCAGGCCACCGGCCTCGTCGCGCTCGCGGCGCGCGGTCAGCTGCTGCAGGGCTGCCAGCAGGACATCCTCGCCGACACCAGCATCTTCGGCATGATCATCATCGTCCTGGTGATGACCGCCGGTGCCGCGCTGGTCATGTGGTTCGGTGAGCAGATCACCGAACGCGGTGTCGGCAACGGTATGTCGCTGCTGATCTTCGCCGGTATCGCCGCCCGCCTGCCGGTCGACGGCAAGAACATCCTCGACTCCGACGGTGGCCTGATCTTCGGCCTGGTGTGTGTCGCCGTGCTGGTGATCCTGGTGGCCGTGATCTTCGTCGAGCAGGGTCAGCGCCGGATCCCGGTGCAGTACGCCAAGCGCGTCGTCGGTCGCAAGATGTACGGCGGTTCCTCGACCTACCTGCCGCTGAAGGTCAACCAGGCCGGTGTCATCCCGGTGATCTTCGCGTCCTCGCTGCTCTACCTGCCGAACCTGGTCGCTCAGCTGACCGGCTCGAACACGGCGACCGACCCGAGCTGGTGGCAGGAGATCATCCAGAAGTACCTGGTGAACCCGGGCAACCCGGTCTACATCGCGATCTACTTCGGTCTGATCGTGTTCTTCACCTACTTCTACGTCGCGATCACCTTCAACCCGGAGGAGCGCGCGGATGAGATGAAGAAGTTCGGCGGCTTCATTCCCGGTTACCGTCCGGGCAAGCCGACCGCCGACTATCTCAACTACGTTCTGAGCCGCATCACCCTGCCTGGCTCGATCTACCTCGGTCTGGTCGCCGTCCTCCCGAACCTGTTCCTGGACATGGGCGCGACCGGCGGAGCGGCTAACCTGCCGTTCGGCGGTACTGCGGTCCTCATCATGGTCAGCGTGGGTCTCGACACGGTCAAACAGATCGAGAGCCAGCTGATGAATCGAAATTACGAAGGGTTCCTCAAGTGAGAGTTGTTCTGCTCGGTCCGCCGGGTGCCGGCAAAGGTACTCAGGCCGTCCTGCTGTCGGAGAAGCTGGGCGTTCCGCACATCTCCACCGGAGACCTCTTCCGCGCGAATATCAGCCAGCAGACCGCCCTCGGTCGCGAAGCGCAGAAGTACATGGACGCGGGCGACCTCGTCCCCAGCGACGTCACCAACCGCATGGTCGAGGCCCGCGTCGGTGAGCCGGACGCGTCGAACGGCTTCGTGCTCGACGGGTACCCGCGCACGACCGACCAGGCCGACGCGCTGAAGAAGATCCTCGAGCACAACGGCACCCCGCTCGACGCGGTGCTGTGCTTCGTGGTCGCCGAGGACACCGTGGTCGAGCGCATGCTCGCCCGTGGACGCGCCGACGACACCGAGGACGTCATCCGCAACCGGCTGCGGGTCTACCGTGAGGAGACCGAGCCGCTGCTCGAGTACTACGACGGTCTGGTCGTGACCGTCGACGGAATCGGCGAGGTCGACGAAGTCAACACGCGGGCGCTCAAGGCGCTCGGTCAGTAACCACCGATCGGAGTACTGAGGCCGGATGGTCTTCAACCGTAAGAAGAAGGTCGTGCCGTTTCGCTCGGCGGGCGAGCTGGACGCCATGGCCGCAGCGGGCGCGATCGTCGGGCAGGCGCTCGTGGCCGTGCGCGCGGCGGCCAAGCCCGGCGTCTCGACGCTGGAGCTGGACGAGGTCGCCGAGCAGGTCATCCGTGACGCGGGCGCCGTCCCGTCGTTCAAGGGCTACCACGGCTTCCCCGGCTCGATCTGTTCTTCGGTCAACGACCGTGTGGTCCACGGGATCCCCTCGGCGAAGGACATCCTCACCGAGGGCGATCTCGTCTCGATCGACTGCGGTGCCATCCTCGACGGCTGGCACGGCGACTCGGCGTGGACGTTCGGCGTCGGCACCATCATCGAGGCCGACGCCCTGCTGAGCGAGGCGACCAGGCTGTCGATGGAGGCGGGCATCGCCGCCATGGTGCCCGACAACCGCCTCACCGACGTCTCGCACGCCATCGAGCTCGGCACCCGCGCTGCCGAGCGCGAGCACGGCCGCGCGTACGGCATCGTCGACGGCTACGGCGGGCACGCCATCGGCCGCGAGATGCACATGGACCCGTTCCTGCCGAACGAGGGCGCCCCCGGCAAGGGCCCGCGCCTGGTCGTCGGTTCGGTGCTGGCGATCGAGCCGATGCTCACTCTCGGCACCACCGAGACCAAGACCCTCGACGACGAGTGGACCGTGGTCACCACCGACGGCACCCGCGCCGCGCACTGGGAGCACAGCGTCGCCGTCACCGAGGACGGCCCCCGCATCCTCACCCTGCGCCCGGAGTAGTTCGCGCGCAAAGGATTTCGGACGACGGCCCGGTCAGCCTTCCAACAGGATGGTGACCGGGCCGTCGTTCGTCAGCTCGATCCGCATGTGCGCCCCGAAGTGCCCGGTGGCCACGGTCGCGCCGAGGGCGCGCAGGGTGTCGGCGAAGGCGTCGACGAGCGGTTCGGCATGGTCGCCCGGCGCGGCCGCGTTCCAGGACGGTCGCCTGCCCTTGGCGGTGTTGGCGTAGAGGGTGAACTGGCTGACCACCAGGATCGGCGCGTGCAGATCCGCGGCGGAGCGTTCACCGTCGAGGATCCGCAGCCGCCACGCCTTGTCCGCCAGGGCTTTCGCGGTCGCCTCGGTGTCGCTGTGGGTGGCGCCGACCAGGGCGAGCAGCCCGTGCGGCACCCCCGCCGCGGCCGGATCGATCCGGCCGACCACCTCGTCGTCGACGCTCACCTGGGCACTGGTCACCCGCTGCAGCAGTACTCGCACAGGCACCGATCATGCCAGGTGCCGGACGGGTCAGGGTTTGCCGAAGAACAGGATGTCCGGCCCGTACTCGGTGAGCGGGCGTTGTTCGGCGGCCTGGCGGATGCCGCTGCCGGGTAGCTCGGTGACCTTGGCGAACATCGGCGCGTTGCCGAAGGCCGCGCGGACCTGCGTCTCGGAGGCGTAGTCGGCGCCGTAGTCGGCCAGGGTCGCGAAATCCAGGGGCGCCAGGGGTGCGTCGAGCGGTGCCTGTCCGGCCGGCCTGCCGAGCGCGGCGTACTGGGTGGCGACGCCGTTGTCGTAGAGGCACAGCTCGTAGGAGATCTTCTCGATGGTGGCGACGGTGAGGACCGGCCACTTCTCCGAGAGCCGAACGGCGAGCGGATGCTTGCCGAGCGCGCCGATCTCCCAGTTCAGGCTCTTCACCGAAATCCAGCTGCCGGAGGACTTCTCGACCAGCACCACATCGGCGGACAGCTCGACCGCCGGGTTCGTGACGGGTTCCTTCACTCCCCAGTGCTTTTCGTGCACCCCGGCGAACCGGCCCGCGTCGACCGGCTCGACCCCGTCACGCGCGAAGGCCGCGACGATCGCCGCCCGCACCTGCTCGAGCGCGTCCGGCGCCGAGCAGCGCACCGCGAGCGCGCCGTAGGTCGCCGAGATCTCCACCGGCCGCGACGGCGGTTCCGGCATCGCGCCCGCCGCCAGCGGCTTGAGCCCGACCAGCGCCAGCCGCCAGTTGATCTCGTCGATGGTGGCCAGGTCGCCACCCGACTGATAAAGGATCTGCTGCTGGGTGAGTCTGCCCGCCCGCTCCAGCGTCGGCGCGCCCAGCTTGATCAGCGCCTGGGTGGTCTTGAGGGTGAGATCGAGTTCCTCGACCCGGGTCTCGCGCAGCCGCGCGGTACTCGCGGTCGAGGTGACCTCGGAGTACAGCGTGCGATAGCTCGCGATGGCCTGCTTGCGCGACCGGCCGACCATCATCGTGCGCAGCAGCGTGCTCAGGCTGGCCAGATATTTGCCCGGTTGCTCGGAGGTGCGCGCGTACATCGCGGCCCGGATCCGCACCGCGTCCTCGGTCGCCGCGACCGCCGCGTCGTGATCGAGCCGCATCAGCCACACGCCGCACTTGGACAGCCCGTCGGCGCACATCGGCTGCACATCCGGATAGTCCTGGGCGACCTGCCGGTACGCCTGACACGCGCTGCGAATGGTGTTGGTGGCCAGCTGCCGATGCCCGACCAGCCGGGTCGCCTGCTCGAACAGCCGCAGCGAATCCTGCAGCGCGCCGGCGTACTCGTAGCTGACATACCCGCCGACCAGCCAGTGCAGGCGGATGGCGACCGCTTCCTGCGCCGGTTCCAGCGCCTCGGCGGTGCGGTCGCGGCCGGACGGGTCGTCGCGGGTGGTGAGCAGGCCCTGGGCCAGCTCGGCGAGGGATCCGGCCAGGCGCAGGTAGTCGGCGGGGGCCTGGCTCCTGGTGGCAGTGCGGTCGGCCGCGACGCGCCGTTCGAGGCCGCTCAGGTCGGTCATGAGCAGTTCCATCGCGACGTCAATCCTGGCCTCATCCATCGTTCGAGCACGGCCGTTGGGCGGCCGTTCAGTGTGTCGTTCGAGTTTGGCACAGATCGGCGGTGGTTGCCGGTCCGTCCGGCGAACCAGGATGTTCATCCACGAGCGAGCCGGTGTTTCCCTGTGGCTGTGCATATTTCGCAATGCTTACTAGAATGCATGCGATCGAGCCGACTGCGCGAGGGTCGTCGGTGGGGCGCTGCGAGGAGCGGTTGGCGTGGGAGATTCTCCCTACGAGGGGTTGGCAAGCAAGGCCAAGATCAAGGTGGAGACGGGCGCCGCGCTCGAAGCCGCCAAGGCGTGTAGCTCGGCGATCGAGGTGTTCAAGGGCTGTCAGAACCTGATTCGCGACCACGATCTCAACAACTACGACGAGTCGAAGCTCGGCGGTAGCCAGGTCGACGCGGGTCCGCCGCTGCGAACCAAGTTCATCACCGAGGCCACCCAGGCCAAGGACCTCATCGGGCGCTACATCGATTCGCTCGAAGACCTGGTCACCATGTTCAAGGCGGCGGGCGAGTCCTACACCGAGACCGACAAGGGCTCGGGCGACAATATCGCCGCGCTCAAGGGGCAGCTCAAGGACGTGAAGTCCGCGCCCGGCGCCAAGGATCTCAAGGGCGAGGTCACCAAGGCCGGTGGCTACACGCCCGCGCACTGGGAAGTCGACGTCAAGATTCGCCAGGGCACCGGCATGGAAATCAAGATGGAGAAGCACAACTACGACATCGAGACCGCGAACGTGCCCAAGCACGCGGGCACCGCGACCGCGGAATCGGTGGGGGTGCGGATTCCGGTGCGGGCGGCGGAGAACATGTCCTGGCGGGACATGTACGACCTCGGTCAGCGCATCGGCTGGCAGGAAGTCGCCAACGACGCCCCGATCTGGGAGGCGATGGCCACCGCGGTGCACGGCGCCGCCTACGACCTCGACCAGAAGCTCGCCGGGATCACCGCCGACCGATGGCAGAGCCAGGGCGGCGACACCGCGCGGGCGGCGATCGCCACCTTCGGTCAGTCCGCGATGGTCGCCAGTGATTCCTTCAAGATGATGCAGGCGAACCTCGAGTACACCGCGAACTGGCTGTACGCGACGAAGGTGTGCATGCCGATCGAGACCGAGGACAAGTGCGACGACGATCTGCAGGAGAACCGCGATCGGTACGAGCGTCACTATGTCAACGGGGTGATGAATACCGAGAAGCTGTTCCCGGCGGCGGCGGAGCCTGCAGCCCCCAAGGGGCCGGTCACCACGCCGAACAATAACAACAATAACAACAACAATAATAACAACAACAATAATAACAACAACAATAACAACGGCGGTGGTAACAACAACGCCGGAAACAATGGTGGCGGCAGCAACAATTCCGGTGGCGGAAGCAATAATTCCGGTGGCGGCTCCCAGCAGACGGCTGCCAGCCAGGCCGCCCAGCAGGCGGCGCTGCAGGCGGCCCAGCAGGCGCAGTCCGCGCTGCAGCAGAACGGGACCAAGGGCTCGCAGACCGCCAACGGGCAGACCGGCTCGACCGGGCAGAACGGCTCGACCGGCTCGGTCGCCGGGTCGGGCGGTTCGACCGGCTCCAGCAGCGGTTCGGGCTCGGGCGATATGTCGAGCATCCTGTCCTCGGTGATGTCGGCGGTCACCTCCGCCGTCAGTTCCCTCACCCAGGCGCTGCCCTCGCTGGCCACCGCGCTGCAACAGATCTCGGCCGACACGACCGGCTCGACCACCGCGTCGGGCCTGCCCGACTTCACCCAGCTCGGCAACCTGCTCGGCCAGTTCCCGGATCTGAAGGAGATGCTCGCGCAGTCGCCCGAGCTCACCGGACTGATCGCGGGCAACCCCATGCTGTCGCCGCTGGCCGAACTGCTCGGCGTCGACACCGCGACCACGAACCCCGACGGTGCCGGTGTCCCCGGCGAGACGACAGCGACCGCCTCGGCATCGCGCGCCTCGCTGCCCGACTTCTCCAACCTGCTGTCCGGTCTGGACGATTTCGTCGCGCCCCTCACCGGTCTGGTCGCGGAGTCGCTGTCGACCGAGGCGCCCGCACAGGTCGAGGCGGCCGAGGGCGCCGAAGCGTCCGTCCCGGTGCTCGAGATCCCCGACCAGGCGTTCTCGATGCCCGACCAGGAGTTCCACGCGCCGATAGCACCACTCGACGCCACTGATCCCGGAACGATCACGCGCGCGCGGCCGGAGGTCGGCGCGTGAGCCAGCGTTGGGAACTCACCGACATCGAATTCCGGGTGCTGTGGCAGCGCTTCGTCGGTACCGATCTGCCACGCCCGCTGACCTTCCAGACCACGACCCGGCTGCACGAGGACTACGAGGCCGAGAAGTACCAGGTCTGGCAGCGCCTGCAGCACACCGCCGACCCGGCGCTGCGCACCGTCTTCGATGTGCTCGAACGGCCGGAAGCGTATGTGCGCCTGCGCGGCTGGAAGGACGACGCGCGCAGCGACGCCGAGTACTGGCTCAAGGCGCGGGCCGCCCGCGCCGGCGCCAACGGCTACCTGATCTACCAGCTGCCCGGTGAAACCCCCACCCACAGTGGTGGTTACGTCGTCGTCGACATCGGGCCGTACGGGCTCGCCGACGCGATCGTCGACCTCATGCCCGCCACCGGCGCGGGTCGCGGGGGCATCATCCCGCTGGTCACCGGCGCCGACCAGGGCGACCATCAGCGGCCGTCCTCGATGTTCTTCGAGGAGGCCGACACCTCGATCGTCGATCGCAGTGCCGAGTTCCTGAATCGGCCCGCCGAGCGCACCGGCACGATCAACATCCTGCAGAACCAGTCGATGTTCGGATCCCGTGGCATGCATCGCGACATCCTGGTCTGGCGCGACCTGCCCGACGACGGTCGCTACGTCATCGGCCTGCCGAACGAGAACCCGGTCGCCACACCGATGTCCAGGGCGGATCTGGTCGACGCGGTCAACGCCTCGATCGAGCGGATGATGTCGCGGGTGGAGTCCCACTGGGAGGCGAACGCCTAGGTACCGGCCGTTCACGACGGTGTCATGCCGGGTTCGCTCCGCCATGCCAAGCTGTTGCGCAGGCGAAGGACTTGTGGTGTGCTCGGTGCTACCACTCGTGGAGGGATGAGGGCGATGACGTTCGAATACGACGCCGACGACTTCCGAACCGCGGCAGGCAAGTCGCGCAATGTCGGAACCCAACTCACCAACATCATCAACACCCTGAACGGCTCGCTCAACGGGCGCGGAAACGTCTGGGGCAATGACAAACTCGGCCAGAGCTTCAACGACGGCCCCGGCGGCAACGACGGTTACGACTCCTCCTGGACCAACACCAGCGACAATGTCAAGACCATGGCCAAGTCCATGGGCGACTTCGCCGACGGCCAGACGGAGAGCGCCGACTACATCGACAAGATGGAACAGGGCAACCGCAACGGGTTGACGTAGGCGCTCACAGCAGCCCCTGCTCTTCGAGCTCGCTATTGCGGTCGTCGGCGGCAAGTCGCGCATTGGTGATCAGGTGCAGCCACACCGAAGCGGCGGAGCGTTCGAGCAGAAGCGTGGCGTTGGGCCCGGGCCACCGGAATTGCGGGGGCGGACCGGCGACGCGCGCGGTCGGCTCGCCGAGCTCGGCGGTGATCGTCGCGGCGAAACCTTCGAACGCCGCGGAGACCTCGGCCTTCTGATCCGCGTCGGCGAAGTCGGTGAGCTGCAGTTCGATCCCGGTGACCTGGCCGTTCTTGGCATGGATCGTGCCGCTGCCCTCGCCGAAGCCGACGTCGAGCATGATCCAGCGCGGACGGCTGGAGATGGTCTGCCAACCGAATCGTTCGACAATCGTGGACGCGTCGTCGAGAGCCCACGACCAATCCAGGCTGTGCAGTCCGACCGCGAGTTCGGCTGCCTGATCGATCGGGAGGGCTCGCCACGTGCTCACTCGTCGGCCCGGCCGCTACTGCATCGGCTGACGGCTCAGGCCGAGGGTGGGCAGGTCGAGGTTGGGATGACCGGCGCGGTCCGTCCACGCGTCGTAGACGAGTTCGGCGGGGGTGGTGATGCCGTAACCGTCGCGGAGTCCGGTGACGGCGAGGTCGGCGGCGCGGTGGCAGTCCGCGGCCGTGATCGGTGCGTCGAAGTCTTCCCACCACAGATGGGCGTTGTCCACGTCGGGCTGGTTCCAGCCGGCGTCGGTGATCGCCCGGTACCCGGCAGGATCGGGTCGCCGGTTCTCGTCGAGGAACCGGTCACCGATCAGCTGAGCGGACAGCACGTCTTCGTCGCGGGCGAACTGAACGAAGCGGCGGGTGCGGGCCGGTTCGGGTTCGAAAACGATCACCCGTGCGCCGAGCGGAAGGTTCTCGAGCTCGGACGCCAGGTGCTCGGCGAACGTGGTCCAGTCGGTCACAGCTGCCCCTGCCTGGAGAGCTCGACGCCTTCGTCGAAGAGTTCCAGCCATTCGTTGGAGGCCAGGGTGAGGGTGATCGAGCGGGGGAGTGCCGCGAGGATCAGGGTCGAGGCGGAGCCGGTCCAGCGCAGCTGGGGATTGTCGTCGGCGATCCGGGCGCTGGGGGCGCCCAAGGTCGCCTCCAGTCGCTCGCCCATCGCGGTGTAGGACTGCTGGACGAGGGTGTGGGTTTCGGTGGTGTCGGGGCCGATGGTGCTGGCGCTGACCTCGATCTGTTCGACGTCACCGTCGTCGGCGAAGACCTTTCCGCTGGCCAGACCCATTCCGGTGTCGAGCATGGCCCAGTCGTCGTCCTCCGAGGTGGAGACCACGCGCCAGCCGAATTGTTCGGCGATCTCGGGTATGTCGGCGAGCTGCCAGGACCAGTTGAGTGCGCGCAGTCGACTGCCCAGCTCGGCGACCTCGTCGGGGGTCCGGGTGCGGAAGTCGGTCAACGGTTTCTCCTCTTGGCTCGCGACAGGCAAGGACGGCACGGTCAGAAGTACGACAGGAACGCGGCGTCGAAATCGGGGTCGCGCGTGTCGAAGTTCTGCGGGGTGTAGTCGAGTGCGCGGACGTGGTCGACGAACCCCGGTGGGAGGACGAGAGGCTGGTCGGCCAGGTACTTCAGTGAGTCCTCGCGCCAGATCCAGACGCCGTCCGAGTAGAGCGAAGGGCCGCCCTCGATGTCGGCGCCGGGCGTGAACAGGTCGGGCGCCTCGCCCATGACGTCGAAGATGGCGCGGGCCTTGCGCATGTAGTTCAGGATTCGCTCGCGGTCGGCCTCGACGGTGCCGGTGGGCGCGTCGTGGACCGAGGGCAGCTCGTCGTGCGCGCCCTCGTACATCTCGCGGTACATGGCCACGGGCTTCAATTCCATTGCGTGCGTCCTGCTCTCGGTGTTCTGGAGTTTGTGCCCGGCTCTCGTGCTCGTCGGTCCGTGCTCATCGGGCGAGCCCGAGCCGCCGACTCGATCCTTCGCGTGCACCGCCGGGTCGTCAAGTTCATCCGTATCGACAGGTCGATGACGGCGCCGAGGGTGTGCTCCGGCCTTCTCGCGTTCATTTTGTCGTCACCGGTGATTCGCCGGTGCCTGCGACTCTGTTGCGCAGGCGAACGAGTTGTGGTGTGCTCGATCCGGCACCACTGCGGAGGGATGAGGGGCGATGGCGACGTTCACGGACTCGAGCTGGTGACGTAGCCCTCCATGATCGATCTGCCGTCCGGGCTGCACTGGCTCTCGATTCTCGCTGGCATGGAATGGCCAGAAGGCAATGAAGACGAGATGTGGGCCATGGCCGAGGACTGGCGCACGGCCGCTGACAGTCTGCGTGGTCTCGTCGACGACATCGATGCCGCCAAAGACGCTGCGTTCAAGGCGTATCCGCAAGGCGAGGGTGTCGACGACATGCTCAAGGCCTTCGAGGGGATGGCCCGCGGCGATCAGTCGGTGACCAAGCTCGCCGAATTGTTCGACATCCTCGGTGATTCGGTCTATCAGACCGGCACCGAGATCGAATACACGAAGATCATGTTCCTGTCCTCGCTGGGCTTGCTGGCGCTGGAAATCGCTGCGGCGTGGATCTTTCCGCCGACGGCGCCCGCGGTGGAGGCGGCCGCGATCGCGGCGACCCGCGTGGTTGCACGGACGATCTTCGGCCGCGTGCTCGCGGCGATTCTGCGCCACGGCGCGAAGGCGGTCATCACCCGCGTCCTGAAGTTCATCGGCCAGCACGTGGCGATCGATACCGCGCTCGGCACCCTGCAGGAACTCGGTGTGCAGCAGTGGCAGGTGGATCAGGGCCACCGCAAGGAGATCGACTGGAACCAGGTGAAGGCCGCGGCGGTCAGCTCCGCCGCGGGCGGTCTGGCGGCCGGTCCGTTCGGCAATTTCCTCGGCAAGCGGCTCGGCGACGGCATGGCGCCGTGGCTCAAGGGCGCGATCACCGGCACCGGCGCCGGTCTGGTCGGCGCGGGCGGCGGCATGCTCGGCCAGTTCGCCTACGACGGCTTCACCCAGGGCTGGGACAAGGCCTGGGACAACCTCAAGACCGCGGCCGCCGACCCGCTCATGTGGAGCGCGGGCGCGACCAACGGCGGTATCTCCGGCCTGAACAAGGCGGGCGCCAACGCCGCGTGGTCCAAGATGAACCCCGGCCTGTTCGAGCGCCCGAGCTTCAGTTCCCGGATCCGCGAGGCCATGGGACCCGGCTACGACCTCGGGACGTTCGGGCAGGACAGCAACACCGCGGGCGGTGACGGCTCGACCAACCGTCCCGGCGCCGACGGCGAGAACCGGGCCGGTGCCGACGACGGTGCGACCGGTGCGGGCGGCGACGACGGCGTGCGCGCCGGTGCGGGCGACGACACCATGGACGGCGAAGGCTCGGGCGAGACCAGGGCGGGCGCGGGCGACGACAGCCAGTCCATGCGCCCGGCGGGCGGGACCACACCGGAGGCCGAGGGCGACGGTCCGACGAATACCGGTGCGGGACAGGCGAATCAGCACGCCGGTGACGACGGGCAGACCGCCTCGGACGGCGGCGGTGCTGGAAGCGGGCGGCAGGAGTCCAAGCCGGAGGTGCAGACCGGGGACGCGCAGGCCGGCGACGGCGGGCGTCAGGATGGTGGCAGCCAGGACAGTGGCGCCCGCGCCGAAGGCCCAGAGGCACAGTCGGATTCGGGACGCGACACCTCGCGCGCCGGGGAGGCCGACGCGGACGCCGACGGGGCGGGCGTCAACGACGGGACCCGCACCGACGCGCAGTCCGGCGGTCAGCCGGTCACGCAGGCCAACGACACCCACACGGTCAACCGGGACACCACCTCTCAGGTCGGCGCGGCTCCTGCGGCGGGGATGGCCGGGGCGGGCCCGGCGGCCACCGGCGGACCGACCCCGGGGGCGACCGGTCAGGCGCCCGTCACAGGTCAAGCGGCGACTCCCGCAACCGGTCAGCCGGCGGCCACGCCCGCGCAAACGCCCTCCACCCCAGCGCAATCCACGCCGGGTCAGCAGGCAACGCCCGGTCAGCAGGCGACCCAGGGGCAGGGTGGTCAGCCCGCGGCCCGGCCCGGTGCGCCGGATGTCCGCACCGGACTGCCCGACGGGACCCAGTCGACTCCGGAAAGTCGTTCCGCCACACCGGAAGTCCTCGGGGACGGCGGGACCAGCGAGCCGCGAGCCGACGCCGACGGTGCGGGCGACACCCGTGCCGACACCGAAAGCCGCGCGGGCGCGGCCGAACCGCGCGGCGGTGCCGGTCTCGCCGACACCCCGCTCCAGGGTCTGCACGCCGCGCCCGGTGAGGCGCCGCCGGTCCGATCGGAAGCGGAGACGACCGCCGAGCCGGTCCGCGCCGGGGAATCCGAGGTGCGGGCGGATCCGCTCGCCGATGTTCCGCCGGTCGTGCCGATCGTCGGCGATTCGGCAGCGAGCCCGGCCCGACCGGACGCGAGCCGCCCCGGCCGCGCGGGCACCGACGACACCGCGCGCGACCGCGCCGACGGAGCCGACGACCGCAGGCAGCCGCAGCCCGACGACAACGACAGCGGACCGGTCTACGACGCCCGGCTGCCCAATGGCCAGGGCGTCGTCCACCACCCCGACGGGACCGCGATCGGCGAGGACGCGCGCACCCACCGCGTGAGCAACAACGTCCGCAACGACGGCGCCCACGACGTGGTGGTGCACGGGCGCCGCGACGGCTCGGTCACCCCGAGCAACGGCGACGCGGTCCACCCGCAGGACATCGTCGACGCGATCCGCTCGAATCCGAATTACGTGCCGGGCACTCCCATTCGACTGCTGTCCTGCCACGCGGGCAATGCCAACGGCTGGGCCCAGTACATCGCCGATCAGCTCGGCGTCGACGTCACCGCGCCCACCGACCGGGTCGGTGTGAAGAACGAGCCCGACTCCGTTCCGGTGATCGATCGCGGCGGCAAGTGGCGCACGTTCAGCCCGGAATCGGCCACCGTGCCCGACGACATCTCCTCGCTGCGCCCGGATTCCGACCCGAGCGATCCGAGCGACCTCGACACCCTCGACGGTGACGGGCCACCGCTGGATCGCGACCTGGTCGACTTCATGAGCGACGACGACCCGTCGACCCGCCCCTCCGCCATGTCGTTTCTGACCCCCGAGGTCGGGACCGTCAACGCGCCGTTCAGCCGCACACCCGGCGTGGACGCGCATCTGCTCGGCGTGCTGGACATGAACGACCCGATGGTGCAGACCGCGGGCGATCCGCCCCGGATCACCCATGTGGGCGGGGAACCGATCGACGAGTTCTCGCACCGGCTCAGCGAGGAGCGGGGCCGAGCGTTCGTCGACGCGTCTACCCAGGACGCGGCCCTGGTCGCCGAGTACGAGCAGCACAAAGCCCAGCAGAAGGCGCTGGAAGCCGAGAAGGCCGCGGCGGGCCGTGAGGTACGCGATGCGGCCATCGCGCTCAAGGAAGCCCAGAACGCGCGAGACCGCGGTGCCGAGGACGGCGAGCAGCTGGTCCGCAGCGCGCAGGAGGACTTGGCGGCGGCCAAGGACAATGCCAAGGCGGCCAAGGCCGCCCTGGACAACTTCATCGCCGCCGACAAGGCCGAAGCCGAGGCAGGCAATTCGCCCGCCAAGCGCTTGGAGAAGGCCGAGGCCAACCGGCTACCCGCCGCCCGCCGCGGCCACGTCTCGTCGATCACCATCGACCGCCTCACCGGGCGCGTGTACGAGGCCGCCAACGGCACCTCCGACCAGCGCATCCACCCGTCCGAGCTGCATCCGACATTGCACGACAACGTCTCTCAGTACCAAGACCCCACGGACGTCTACCACAACGGCGGCGACCCGAGGTTCTTCCCGCACACGGACAATCCGCTCGGTCATGCCGAGATCCGCGGCACCAATGCCGCGCTGCACGATCGGGAACTGCTCAACCAGCAACGCGATCCGAGCGACCAGCTGCCGACCGACTTCGACGGCCTGGCCTCCATCCTCAACTCGCCCTACGTTCCGAGCCGGGACGCCGAGGCGCCCTGCTGCGCCAACTGCACCCGGGTGGTGCAGGGCACCGAGAGCACCGCGGGCCACATCATCGACGAGGGTGCTCCGCGCGTCGACCCGATCCGGCACGTCGACATCGAACGGGCCGCCGGCGAGGGCAACATCATCGAGCCACGGCTCGTGTCGCCGGAGTACCCCCCGGATACGGACTTCATGGGCGACGACGACGATGCCGGCCCGACTCCCGCCGCCGGTGATCCGGTGCCGCCCGGGATGGTCCGTGGGGACGACGGGCTGCTGCATCGGCCGGGGGACCGGACGGACAGCTACCGCGAACCGGACGGCACCTGGCACCACGTCGACGATCCGGCGGATACCTTCCGGGACAAGCGCTTCCGGCTGCAGAACGACACCGGTGGCTTCTACCGAGGCGACGACGACCCGCTGGCCGGCGTCGACTACGAGTACAAGGTGCAGAAGGGCGACACCGATCCGCACACCATGCAGGATCCCGACCGCGCCGACGAGCTGAAGGAAGCGTCGGACAAGCGGCTCGAGCTGCAGACGCAGCGGGACAAACAACGGGTGAAGCTCGACCGCCTGATGGCCGAGTTCGGCGTCACAGCTCGCAACGATCTGGCGCCGGACAAGGTGGCGAGCAAGATCGCCGAGCTGTCCGACGCGGTCGACAACGATGCGACGCTGTCCCAGGCCGAGAAGGACGCCAAGGCGGCGAAGCTGCTGGCCCTGCAATCGACGGCGAACAAGTACTTCACGATGGGCGTGAAGATGGTCGCCCTGTCCAAGCTGCTCGGGGAGACCGCCGGACTCGACTACGCGCTGAGCCGGCCCGGCGCGATCCTGCTCACTCCGTTCATCGGCGCCTTCGACGGGGCGGGTGTCGTCGACATGGCCTCGATCGTGCCGCCGACCCGTCCCGGCGACCCGCCGACCCTGCTCGTGGTGGAGGCCAAGGGTGTCGGTGCCACGCTCGGTGGGTCGAAAATCGCTCGGGCGGAGCAGGGTTCGCCGGAGTACCTGCGACGGACGCTCGACATGGATCAGAATCTGCGGCGCATTCTCAACGAGACGCCCGAGCAGATGCGCGCGCGGGGGATCGACCCCGACACCCCTGAGGGCCGGGCGTTCCGCCAAGCGGTGGCGGAACTGCTCGCGGCCCGCGAGAACGGGACACTGAAGGTCGAATACAAGCTGGTGCACGCCACGGCGAAGGGCGAGGTGAGCGTCACCGACCTGCGGCTGGTCCGGGACGGCGTCGATGTGCTTGCCGACGTGCCGCTGCCTGTCGACCCGGACACGCTCACTCGCCTCGCCGCCGACGACTCGATCGACTACATGGGCGACGAGGACGGCGAAACGCGCAACCGCACACCCGATTTCGCCGATCCCGAACCGCCGCAGCGGGAGGTGCGGGTCGAGCTCGGGGACAACGGGGACGTCGTCGCGCTGCATGTGCGGCTGGACGACGGGCAGTGGGTGGTCGCGCGCACCGACGGTGACGAGGGGACGCAGCACGCCCCGGCACGGCGCGACGACATTCCGGAGGTCGATACCCGGAGTACCCTGCGGCGCTTGGTCAATCAGCTCAATGCCGGGTACGAAGGGTTGAATCTCAAGTACCCGTCGGGGTCGGGGCTCGACGGCCGGGGCCAGACCGCGATTCGCGATGGTGTGGCCGGCGGCGTGCACCTGGTGACCGATCCGCCAGCGCCGACCCCTGCGGCCCCCGCGCCGCCCCCGGTCGACGGTCCGGTGGCCAGCGCGCCGCCCGCTGGTGCGGGTGATCCCGCGCTGAATGTGGCCAGGATCGGCAAGGAAGGCCTGACGATCTGGCACAACCGGGAGCATCTGCCGGTCATCGGCGGGATGCTGGGGCGCCAGGCGGACGTGGCCGGTGACTATCGCCCGGTGTACTTCCCCGACGGCACCGAGTACCGGCCGTGGATCAGCGACGCCGATCCGAACGCCGTGCGCGAGACCGTCGTCAGCGAGCTGCGGGCGAACCGGATGGAGCCCGACGAGGTCCGCGATGTCCTGAAGGAGCTGTTCGACGCCGCCCGGGATCCGCAACTGCGCCAGGACCTGATCGACGATCTGGAATTCAACGGCCTCATCGATGCCGACGAAGCGCGGGTCATGGAGGAGACGCCGCCGAGCGCGCCCGACCCGGCGCCGGAGCAGCAGGGGCCGCCGCCCGAGGGCGAGACGCTGGCCGAGATGGCCGAGCGGCTCGGTATCGAGCTCGACGGCGACGGACCGGAAGACCTGCGCCGGGCGATCGACCGCCAGAGCCACCGGCTGCTGCGGGAGATCGGCGCGATCGAGGGGCTGGCCGACGCGGCCCGGCGGGCCGACGAGGAGCAGAGCAGGCCCTACCGGCGGGCCGACCATCCCGCGCCCGCGCCCGACGACCGGTCGGTCGCCGGCCCGGATCGGCTGCGCGAAGTGGAGTCGGGCGAGCCGCGCGAGGACACCGACGACTTCGACGACTTCGACGACGAGCCCACCGGGGCGGAACCGCGGAGTCACTGGGGCGACACCAGCGCGCCGCGTCCGGTGCCGTTCTCGCGGGAGGTCAGCTTCCTCGACAAGGATCCGCTCGGCCGGTTCCTGCGCGACCTGATCGTCGCCTTCGAGGGCGTCACCGCGCTGCGGGACTACGACCGGGTCGGCAACGGCGCCGACCGGCTGCCCGAATGGGCCAGCTTCTCCGACGACCGGGAACCGGGGCGCGACGAGGCGCGGGCCCGCGAGTTCTTCGAGCACGCGCTGCGCCGCGACCAGCTGCGCGACGAATTGTCCAGCTGGGCAGCGATGTTCGGCCGCGATCTGAGCGATCTGTCCGGCGACCGGATGGAACCGACGCTGAACGAGCTGCGCGACTCCGCGCGGCAGCGGGCCCAGAACCTCGCCGATTTCATCGCGGCCGCGCAGCCGGTCCTGCAGGGTGACGGCGCGGAACCGGTCGGCAGGTCCTACGGCGACCAGGTCGCCCGGGTGCCCGACGCCGACGGCGGACCCGACCGGCTGCTCGTGGTCGACGGCGCGCTCGACCGCGAGGAGGCGCTGGCCCGCGCGCTGCGGGACAACCCGGAGCTGGCCGTCGACATCGACAACGGGCGGCTGAAGCCGGACTTCCGGGCGGTGCACGCCGACGGCACGGGCAGGCAGTTCCTCGACCCGGTGGCCACCCCGGAGGTGCAGCACATCCGCCGCACCGTGGACGGCGCCGAACTGCAGGTGACGATGCTGCGCGACGAGGACGGGCAGTGGCGGCCGGTGCAGCCGGCGCCCGAACCGCCGCCCGCCCCGCGCGACCGCGCCGACATGGTGCGCGAGATCGTCGACCTGGCCCGGCAGCTGAACCTCGGCCCGGCCGCGCTGCACCCGGACAATATCGACGCCACCATCCGCGCACTGCACCTGGACAACGCGGTGCGCGCCGGGCAGACCGAGGCACTGGCCGACTACGCCCGCACGATGGCCGACATCGAGACGTTCCATCTGATCGGGGACGCGCGCGGACAGCTGGCCACGCGGCTCGGGATTCCGGAGGGCGAGCTCACGCCGCGCCGGATCGCCGAGGCGCTGACCAATCCGAAGCAGCGGCGCGGTATCCGCCAGCAGCAGTTCGAGGACCTGCTCGACGGGCAGCAGCGTGACCCGAGCAAGACCGCCGGCTACTCCCAGCAGCTGCGCAATGTCGACGCGGCCACGGTGAAAGCCGCGCAGGAAGCCCTGATCCGGGCGCTGAGCCCGGACAACCCGGACCGGCTGCGGCCGGTTGTCGCGACGATCGACCGCTTCGGCAAGCCGTCGTACGGACCCGCCGACAGCGGAATCGATCCGACCAAACTCCGCAAGCTCGTCACGCGGCTGAATCGGCTGGGCGCAGGCGATTTCGCGCGGGACGCGCTCGCCGCGTACGCCGACGCGCTGCTGCGCATCGATCCGTACACCGACCATCCGGCGGGCACCATGGCGCGCGATCCGCGCACCACCGGTGATCCGCACATCTACGATCTCGACGCGATCCACGGGCTGCGCGCAGCGGCCGACGCGGCCGAGCCGGGCGCAGGCCCGGTCGATCTCGCCGCACAGATCGCCGACAATGTCGCCCGCTCCTATGGCGCCGACCAGCCCGTCGGCCCGGATGATCCACGGCCGCAGCCGAATCGGGACTGGGCCCGATTGGTCGGCGTCGACGTGTCCACCGCCGACGACGCGAAGTTCGTCGAGATCTACGAGGCCTACCGCGACGGCAAGATCGAAAAGCACGAGGGTCTCAGCCCGGAGAAGCTGGCGGCCGAGATCGCCGCGATCCGCGAGGAGATCCGCCTCAGGACCGAGCAGCTCGAGCGGCTGAAGGCACTGACCGACGAGTTCTACCGGCCGGTCGCCGATCTGCCGGCCGCCGATTCCCCCTCGGCCAGGCCGCACGGGGGCGCCGATCCCGACGCGCTGCCGGGTGGGCCGCGTGAGTTGCCCGCAGGGGCCCCGCCGGTGGATGGTTCGCAACCGCCTGGGAAGCAACCGGATTCGGGCACCGGCCCGGACGCCGGGCTGCCGCCGGAACGCGGCGCCGACCTCGACGACCGGGCCGACGCGAAGCTCGACCAGACCATGCGCAAGCTGGACGAGGTCGCCGACGAACTGGCCGAACCGATCGCCTCGCTGGACGATCTGGTCGGGCCCGGTGAGCCCGTCGACCCGCTGGCGCGGATCGACGAAGCAGTCGAGCGCCAGAACCGGCTCGCCGACCAAGCCGATCAGCGCCGCGCCGACCAGGCCGACGCCGCGCTGGACGAGTCGCTGCGCGAGCTCGACGCTGTCGACGAGGACCTGGCCGCGCTCCAGTCGTATCTGCGCGCCCAGCGGGAGTTCGACGCCGCGCAGGCCGAGATCGCGTCCCGGTTCGAGGAATTGGCGGCCCAGGACGCCCAGGCCGCCGCGCGGCGGGGCGAGGACACCGAACCCGACTTCGCGGTGCGCGCCGCCGATCTGGCCGCGCTCGAGTCCTATCTCGCGGCCCAGCAGAAGTTCGACGCCTTGCGCGCCGAGCTGGCGGAGGCGGCGCAGGTCCGCCAGGAGGACCTCGACGCCGAAGCCCTCGCCGACCAGCAGGCGCTGGAGTCCTATCTGCGGGCGCAGCAGGAATTCGACGCCGCCCGTGCGGAAATGGCGGCCAGGTTCGCCGCCGCGGTGGAGCGGCAGGGTGCGCCCGAGCCGGTCGGCGACGGGGCGGCCGAGGCCGACAACTCGCCCGGCGACGACGGGACGCGTCGTGGGACTTCCGACGACGACACCCGCTCACGAAACGACGACGGCGACGGCGACCCGCCCGCACCGTCGGCCGCGCCCGCCGGTCCGCCGTCCAAGCCGCCGTCGCGTCCGCCGACGGCCCCGAGCCCGGAACCCGAGGAGCCGTCGCGTCCGTCGACGCGGAACTCGGAACTCGCAGAGCCGTCGCGTCCGTCGACGCCGCCGAGTTCGGACCCCGGACAGCAGCCGCGTTCATCCGAGGCGCCGAGTTCCGAACCCGGCCAGCCGTCGCGTCCGCCGACGACCACGGAAACCCCGGAGCCGTCGAGGAGTTCGTCGCGGTTCGACTTCGGCGTCCCGAAGCCACCGGCCGAACTGGCGGTGCCGGGGGAGTCCGCGGCCGTCCTGCCCGACGCCGACTCGCCCGCGCCCGGTGACCGGCCGGACCGTGCCAAGCAGCGCAGCGATTTCCTCGACGACGTGCATCAGTTCCTCCAGGAGCTGAGCGACCTGCCGCCGTCGGCGCACGCCGACGCGCCGCCGTTGACCCCGGAGCAGGCCGAGCAGGTGCGCAGGCTCGCCGAGGCGCTGGGTCTGGGCGACGCGCTCACGGGTCAGCGTGATCCGCTCGGCGCGCTGGCCGAGATCGCCGATATGGCCAGGGCGCGCGGATTCCTGGACAGCGCTTTGGATCCCGATGCCGAGCTCGGGCGTCCGATGCGCTACCCCGACGACTACGAACCGCTCGACGCCGACGAACTGCAGGACGGTCTCGACCAGTGGCGGGTCGAGGGTGATCCCGCCGACCGTGCCGCGATCGCCGACGACCTGCGCCGGGCCGGGCTGGCGGACGACTCCCGGCCGTCGCTGGGCACCGAACCGGAGCCGGACGCGGCCGCGCAGCCGTTGCGCCCGTCCGCGATCCTGCCGCCGGACGACGGCGCGCAACGACCGGGTGGCCCACGCCTCGAGCCCGCCCAGCAGGCGCTGGACCGGCTGGCGGCCCGGTTCGGGGTCGATCCCACCGATTCCGGTTCGCTCGACGCCGCGCGCTATCGGCAGTTGCTGCGCGCCGGTGCGGTCGAGGCGTTCGCCTCGGCGGTGCGCCACGCCGAGGCGGCGACCGATCCACAGCAGCGGGCACAGCGGGAAGCCGTCGCGCGACGTTGGGCCGCCCGGCTCGGGCTGCCCGCCGACCCGGGGCTCACCCGCGCCGCCGACGACATCAACCGGCTGCGCGCCGGGGTGACGCGCGACGCCGGCGACCTCGCCCACCTGGATCATCTGCTGCAAGCCGAACTCGGCGACCGGGTGCTCTCGCTCGACATCGACGGCGAGAAGATCCTGGTGCGGCTCGTGGTCGACGGGCCCGACAGCTGGCATCTGGAACCCATCGCGCATCCCGAGCCGGCGCCGCGCACGCGGACCACCGAGCAGGCGGTCGAGGTGCCGCCGAAGAAGAACTGGCTGCGCAGGCTCTGGGACCGGATCGCCAATCGTGGCTACTACGGCGACAACCCGAAGTACCCCTCCGGTTCCAGCCAGGACAGCGCGGGACAGTCGCTGCTCGGCCACCAGGCCGGGCTGCCGCTGACCACGGTGAAGGACGCGACCCCAAACGCGCCCGGCGGCGAATACGACCAGCTCCAGATCAAGTTCAACCCCGTCCGCATCCTCAAAGAGGGCGTGTACATGTGGCAGAACCGCGAGCTGGTGCCGATTCTCAAGCACCTGTCCTCGCGGATCGCCGACCAGGCGGGTGAGTTCCTGCCGCTGCGCAACCTCGACGGCACCGAGTACAAGCCGTGGATCTCCGACGCCGATCCGGAGCTGCGTCGCCAGATCGAACAGGATCTGCGCGATGCCGGGCTCGAGCATCTGCTGGAACCGGAAAGCCTGACGCCCGCCGAACTGGCCGCGCGGGAGACGAAGGCGCTGCTGGAATCCGATGAGCCGGTCCAGATCTCGCGTGACGGCGAGGAAGTGCCCGCGGTCGCCGAACCGCTGCCGCCGTGGTTGCGCGAGGTGGTCGACGCCGTCAACGACCGGATCTCCGACGCGACCGTCCTCGAGGCACTCGCGCACGAACTCGGTGCGCGGATCACCGATTTCAGCGAGGAAGGGCTGCGCAAGGCGCTGGCCGAGGCCGAGTACCGGCTGTTGCGCCGCGACGGTGTGATCCAGGCGCTGGAAGCGGCCGCGCGGTTCTTCAATCAGGAGAACGCGGATATCCCGTTCCGGCCCGCCAACTTCCACAGCAAGGACCCGCTGGGCGCCTACCTGAAGGAAGTCGTCGCGGCCAGGGGCGAGCAGTTCGACTTCAATATGCTGAACTGGCGCGGCGTGAACAACGGCGGCGAGTGGGTCAACCCGTGGGGCGACCTCAGCGACGACGGCGACGGGCCGACCGTCCACGCCGAGGACGCCCGCAAGATCTTCGACGACGCGCTGCGCCGCGCCGGGCTGCGGGACGAGCGCTCGACGTGGGCGCACCTGGCCGGTGCCGACCTGGAAGCGCTGGTGCGCAACCTCGACGGCGAGATCGCCCAGCTGCGCGGGCAACTCGACGACAACATCGGACGGCTCGGTGAATTCACCCGGCGGGTAGCCGATTTCACTGCCGCGGATACCGGCGACCGACTGGTCGTCGATACCGAGAACGGCAAGATCGCCATCGTCGATACCGGCGCCGGGCACGAGGCCGCCTTGGCGCGGGCCTTGGCCGAGGCCGACGGGGACTTCATCGATCGGCTCAATCGCGGCGAGGTCGAGATCGAGATCCGGGCGGTCGGGATCGACGAGCAGGGCCGCGTGCACCTGCTCGAGATCGACGCTCCGGAGGTGCGGCACCTGCGCACCGAGGTGGACGGGCACACCGTCGACGCGACCATGGTGCGCGACGGGTCCGGTCCGTGGCGGATGGTCGACGCGGCGCCGCGCGCTGCCGAGGCCGAGGCGAACCTGCCCGTCGTGCCGGAGGAGTCGAATCAGCCGGTCCGCGAACCACGTTCGCTGGCCGAGGTGCGCGCCGACATCGCCGAGGTCGCCGGGCGGCTCGGGATCGACGACCCGTCGATCCTGCCGGGGGACCGGCTGAACAGCCTGCTCGCCGAGCTGGAGCGGGCCAATCAGGTGCGGGCCAGGCAGGTCGAGGGCCTGGTCGACTACGCGCGCAGCGCCGACGCGATCGACAACTTCAACGCCCTGCACAATGCGCGCAGCGCGCTGGCCCTGCGCTTCGGCGTGCCGCCCGAGGCGCTCACGCCGGAGGTGATCGCCCGTGGGCTCGCCGATCCCGGCACCCGGGTGGAGCTGCACCGGCAGCGGTCGGCGAACCTCACCGACTACGCGAAGCTGCTGCGCGCGTTCGACCCCGCCGCGGTCGACGCCGCACGTGACGCGCTCGCACCGCATCTCGGGCTGCCGCGCGGTGGCCTGCCGCTGGACGCGGCGGCACTGGCCGAGGCACTGTCGAACCGTGCGGCGCGCGGCGATCTCGACGATCTGACCGGCCCGCTCGCCGACTACGTACGAGCGCTGGCCAAGATCGATCCCTACGCCGACGACCTGGTCTACAACCCCGAGACCGATCCGCGCGCGATGGGCGACGATCCGCCGGTGCACGACCGCGACGCCCTGGACTTCCTGCGGGAAGTCGGCGCCGACGATCTCACCGACCGGTCGCCACTGCCGCCCGCGCCCGAGGACGCGGTTCCCGGTCCGAGCCGCGATCACGCCCGGCTGCTCGGCGTCGATCTGACCGGTGCCGACGACGAGCGCGTGGCGCAGGTCTACGAGTGGTTCCGCGACGGCCGCATCGACAAGCACGAACGCCTCACCCTCGAACAGCTCGCACAGGTGCACGCGGAGATCCGCGACGAGATCCGGCAGCGCGCGGCCGATATCGCCCGGTTGCGGGAGCTGCTCACCGAACCGTTCGTCACCGATCCCGAGCTGGGTGGCGCGGACCGGCACGTGCTCGAGCGCCCGGACAGTGCCCCGGGGACACCGCCGCCCGGCCCGACCCCGTCCGTCCCCGGCTCGCCGGCGCGGGCCGGATTGCCCGCCGGTCCGGTCGCCGAGGGTGACCCGGCGACCCCCGCCGACGATTCAGCGAACCCGCCGCCCGCGCGGAACACCGAGCGGGAACTCCACGGCGACGCGAGCTCGCCCGCCGACCGCGCGGCGAACGGGACCGACGATGGTCCCGAATCGCGGGGCGACGACGATCCGGGCGACCCGCCCGCGCCGCGACCCGCCCCCGGTGGTCCGCCGTCGAAGCCGCCCGCGCATCCGCCGACCGCGCTGAGCCCGGAACCCGAAGAACCGTCGAAGACTTCGTCGCCGTTCGACCGGGGGATTCCGCAGGTGCCCGCCGAACTCGCCGTGCCCGATGCCGCCGGGCTGGATCGGCCGGGCGCCGACGCGCCCGCCGATCCGCCGAGCCGTGCCGAGCAGCGCGACGTCCGGATCGACGATGTGCGGCAGTTCCTGCGTGATCTCGGTGATCTGCCGCCGTCGACCCACGCCGACGCGCCGCCGCTGACGCCGGAGCAGGCCGAGCAGGTGCGCAGGCTCGCCGAGGCGCTGGGTCTGGGTGACGCGCTCACGGGTCAGCGCGATCCCCTCGGTGCGCTGGCCGAGATCGCCGATATGGCCAGGGCGCGCGGATTCCTGGACAGTGCACTGGATCCCGACGCCGCACTGGGCGCGCCGATGCGCTACCCGGACGACTACGCGCCGCTGAACCTGGATCAGCTCCAGGACGGTGTCGACCAGTGGCGGGTCGAGGGCGATCCCGAGGTCCGCGCCGAGGTCGCCGACGACCTGCGCCGGGCCGGGCTCGAGGACGGCTCGCGGCCCTCGCTCGGTGCTGAGCCGGAACCGAACCCGCAGGCCCAGCCGCTGCACCCCACCGCGATCCTGCCGCCCGCCGACGGCACCCAGCAGCCGGGCGGGCCGCGGATGGAGCCTGCCCAGCAGGCACTGGACCGGCTGGCCGCGCGGTTCGGCGTCGACCTCACCGATTCCGGTTCCCTCGACGGGGCTCGCTACCGGCAGCTGCTGCGCGCGGGCGCGGTCGAGGCGTTCGCCTCGGCGGTGCGCCATGCCGAGGCGGCGACCGATCCGCGGCAGCGGGCGGTGCGCGAGGCCGTCGCGCGTCGCTGGGCGGCCCGGCTCGGGCTGGCGGCCGATCCTGGACTCGTCCGCGCCGCCGACGACATCACCCGGTTGCGCGCCGGCGTCACCCGCGACGCCGCCGACCTCGCGCATCTGGATCGGCTGGCGCGCACCGCACTCGACGACCGGATGCTGTCCGTCGATGTCGACGGCGACCAGACGCTCGTCCGCCGGGTCGAGGACGGGCCGGACGCCTGGCACCTGGAACCCGTCGCGCGGCCCCAGCCGACGTCGCCGACGCCGCCCGCGGAGAAGGCCGTCGAGACGCCGAAGAAGAACTGGCTGCGCAGGCTCTGGGACCGGATCGCCCACCGTGGCTTCTACGGCGAGAACCCGAAGTACCCGTCCGGGTCGACTCAGGACAGCGCCGCGCTGTCGATGCTCGGCCACAGTGCCGGGCTGCCGCTGACCACGATGAAGGACGCGACCCCGGACGCACCGGGCGGCGAATACGAACAGCTCCAGCTCAAGTTCAATCCGGTGCGCGTTCTCAAGGAGAGCATCGAGATGTGGCGCAAGCGCGAGCTGGTGCCGATTCTCAAGCATCTGTCCTCGCGAATCGCGAACCAGGCCGGGGAATTCCTGCCGCTGCGCAATCTCGACGGCACCGAGTACAAGCCGTGGATCTCCGATGCCGATCCGGAACTGCGTCGTCGGATCGAGCAGGATCTGCGCGATGCCGGGCTCGAGCACCTGCTCGAACCGGAAAGCCTGACACCGTCGGAGCTGGCCGCGCGAGAAGCACCGGAGCTCACCGAAATCGCTGAGCCGCAGCAGCTGACGGGCGAATCCGAGCAGTCACCCGCGGTCGCCGAGCCGCTGCCACCGTGGTTGCAGGACGTGGTCGACGCGGTGAATCAGCGCATCGCCGACGCCACCGTGCTCGACGCGCTCGCCCGCGAACTCGGCGTGCGGATCACCGATTTCAGCGAGGAGGGCCTGCGCAAGGCGCTGGCCGAGGCCGAGTACCGGCTGTTGCGCCGCGACGGTGTGATCCAGGCGCTGGAGGCCGCCGCGCGGTTCTTCAACCAGGAGCACGCGGACATTCCGTTCCGGCCCGCCAACTTCTTCAGCAAGGACCCGCTGGGCGCCTACTTGAAGGAAGTCGTCGCGGCCAGGGGCGACGAGTTCAGCTTCGACATGCTGAACTGGCGCGGGGTGAACAACGGCGGCGAATGGGTCGACATCTGGCCCGATCTGAGCGACGACGGTGGTTCGGGGACCGTCCACGCCGAGGACGCGCGCAAGATCTTCGACGACGCGCTGCGCCGCGCGGGGCTGCGGGACGAGCGGTCGACGTGGGCGCATCTGGCCGCCGCCGATCTGGAAGCGCTGGTGCGCAATCTCGACGGCGAGATCGCCAGGCTGCGTGGACAGCTCGATGACAATGTCGGTGTGCTGGGTGAATTCACTCGGCGGGTGGCCGATTTCGATGCCGCGGATACCGGTGATCGCCTGGTGGTCGATACCGAGAACGACCGGATCGCGATCGTCGACACGGGTGCCGGGCACGAGGCCGCGCTGGCCAGGGCGCTGGCGGACGCCGACGCGGACTTCATCGATCGGCTCAATCGCGGCGAGGTCGAGATCGAGATCAGGATCGTCGGCGTCGACGACCAGGGGCGCGTGCGCGTCCTGGAGGTCGACGCTCCGGAGATCCGGCACCTGCGGGGTGAGCTGGACGGACGCACCGTCGACGCGACCATGGTGCGGGACGGCTCGGGCCCGTGGCGGATGATCGAGACCCCGCCCCGGCACACCGCGCCGGAGCCGAACCTGCCGGTCGTCGCCGAGGACGCGAATCAGCCGGTGCGGGAACCGCGTTCGCTGACCGAGGTGCGTGCCGAGCTCGCCGAGGTGGCGGGCAGGCTGGGCATCGACGATCCGTCGAACCTGTCGGCCGAGCGCCTGACCGAGCTGCTCGCCGACCTGGAACGGGCCAATCAGGTGCGGGCCAGGCAGCTCGAAGCGGCCGTCGACTACGCGCTCAGCGTCGACGCGGTCGACAACTTCAACGCCCTGCACAATGCGCGCAGCGCGCTGGCGCTGCGGTTCGGCGTCGAGCCGGGCGATCTCGGCCCCGACCTGGTCGCGGAACGACTCGCCGATCCCGGTACGCGGGTGGAGCTGCACCGCCAGCGCGCCAGGGACCTCACCGACTACGCGAAGCTGCTGCGCGCGTTCGACCCCGCCGCGGTCGACGCGGCACGTGACGCGCTCGCACCGCATCTCGGGCTGCCACGCGGTGGCCTGCCGCTGGACGCCGCCGCGCTGGCCGAGGCACTGTCGAACCGGGCCGCGCGCGGCGATCTCGACGATCTGACCGGTCCGCTCGCCGACTACGTGCGAGCGCTGGCGAAGATCGACCCGTATGCCGAAGATCTGGTCTACAACCCGGAGACCGATCCGCGTGCCGTCGGTGACGATCCGCCCGTGCACGACCGCGACGCCCTGGACTTCCTGCGGGAAGTCGGCGCCGACGATCTCGGCAACCGCTCGCCGCTGCCACCCGCGCCAGGCGACGCCGTCCCCGGTCCCAGCCGCGACCACGCCCGGCTGCTCGGCGCCGACCTCACCGACGCCGACGACGAGAAGGTCGCGAAGGTCTACGACTGGTTCCGAGACGGCCGCATCGACAAGCACGAGCGCCTCACCCTGGACAAGCTCGCCGAGATCCACGAGCAGATCCGCGACGAGATCCGCCGGACGGCAGCCGATATCGCCCGCCTGCGGGAGCTGCTCACCGAACCGTTCGTCACCGACCCCGAGCTCGGCGGGCCGGACCGGCCCGGGTTGCACGCACCGGCCGAGGAAGCCCCGGGGCCGAACCCCGATGGATCACCGTCGCCCGACCCGTCCGTGAACGGTGCGCCGGTGCGCCCCGGGCTGCCCGCGGGCCCTGAGAACCGGCAGCCGGCGGAGAATGGACCGTCCACGGGCTCGGAGAACCGACCTCCGGCGGAGCACGCTGACCCCGGCCTGCCGGGAGACTCCTCCGAGTCGCGCCCATCCGCTGATACGAATGCTGTCGCGTCCGGGAATGGTCAGTCTCAGCGCCCGGTGGTGAACCCGGTGACTGATCCCGGTGATCCTGGTATCGCGAATCCGCCTGCGGGTGAGGGTGTTCGCGGTCCCGTGGTGCGTGATCCGGCCGAGTCCGGGGTGGACGAGGATCGGAGTGCCGAGTCGCCGGATTCCGGTGATGGTTCGCGTCGACGGCCGTCCGTCGATCCGGGTGACGGTGTCAGTCAGGGTGATTCATCGCAGCCGCCGGTCATGAGGCCCGTGGTCGATCCGGGTGATCCGGGTCTTTCGGCTGATCATCAGGCGGGTGACGGTGTTCGTCGGCCGGTGGTCGGTGGTCCGGAGCAGTCCGGAGTCGACGCTGATCGAGGTGCGGATTCGTTCGAGCCTGGTGATGGTTCACGGCGTCGGCCGTCCGTTGATCCGGATGGTGTTGCGGTCGATGCTGGTTCGTCTCGTTCGCCGGTGTTGAGGCCTGTGGTCGATCCGGGTATTCCGGCTGATCGGCATGCGGGCGAGGGCGCTCGTCGGCCGGTGGTCGGTGGTCCGGAGGAGTCCGGAACTGATGCCGGCCGGGGTGCCGATCGGTCGGAGCCTGGTGATGGTTCGCGTCCTCGGCCGCCGGTGGGTGGTGATCCGGATACCGATGGTGGTCGGGACAGGTCCGGTGATTCGGATGCCGATCGGGAAGGTGCGCAGGAACCGGACAAGGGTTTCGATCTGGGTGGTCAGACGCCGCCGCGTACTCCGGACGGGGATCGGCCGGGTGTGGGTCGGCAGTTGCCGGGGTCCGCCTACCGGTCGCACATTCCGCATCCGCCGCACGAGTACGAGGTGGAGCTCGAGGTACCGCGGTTCGACGCCGTCGAATGGCCGGTGCCCCCACTGGAATCGACGCCCGAGCCGCCGCGTCCGCCTGAGCCGCCGCGTCCGCCCGAACAGCCGCGTCCGCCGTTGCCGCCGAGCCCGCCGGACCGGCCGGATCCGCCGTGCCCACCGGAGGTTCCCGAGCCGCCGCGCCCACCGGTGCCGCCGCAGCAGCCGGTGCCACCGACTCCGCACGAGCCGGCGCCCCCCTCGTGGCCGGTTCCGCCGACCCCGCCGGTCGGTGGCCCCAACCTGCCGCCTCTCCCGCCCTGGGCGCCCCAACCGCCAGGGACAGGTCAGCCGTACCCGCCGGGTAATGGTCAGCCGTATCCACCAGGCAACGGTCAGCCGTACCCGCCGGGCAATGGTCAGCCGTACCCGCCCGGTAGTGGTGAGCCATATCCGCCCGGCAATGGTCAGCCGTACCCGCCGGGTGGCGGTGGGCCGTTCCCGCCCGGGAGCGGTCAGCCGTACCCGCCTGGCAACGGTCAGCCGTTCCCACCCGGTAATGGTCAGCCGTATCCGCCCGGTAATGGTCAGCCGTACCCACCTGGCAATGGTCAGCCGTACCCACCTGGGAATGGTCAGCCGTCGCCCGGTAGTGGTGAGCCTTTCCCTCCGGGTAGTGGTCAGCCGTATCCGCCCGGTAATGGTCAGCCGTACCCACCTGGCAATGGTCAGCCGTACCCACCTGGGAATGGTCAGCCGTCGCCCGGGAATGGTCAGCCGTATCCGACAGGGAACGGGCAAGGTAACGGGCAATCCGGGGCGCAGCCGGGGGCCGGTTATCCGTCGGGTGGTGCACCGATGTATCCGCCGCCTGCGATGCCGCCGGGTGCGGGGCAGGGTGGTCAGCGCAGGCCGTATCGGCCCGAGTATCAGGCGCCGGTCGAGCGGGTGGTGCTGGTCGTGCGCCCGTACGGCAGTGGTGTGCTCGCCGAGTTCGATCCGCGGTCCGGGGCCTTGCGGCCCGCGCCGCCGGGGCACATCGGCGCGGACGGTCTGTATGCCGATCTCGGCGGGGTGACGGTGGTCTTCTACCGGCTCGCCGATCGGCTGATGGTGCAGGTGGGTACGCAGGCGATCGATCTCAGCAGCGCCGCGCAGGTGGGCTGGGAGCGCTCGCCGCAGCGGATGACGCGGTTCACCGTCGCGGTGGGCGGCAGGCCGATGGGCGAGCTCATCTACCGCGCGCTCCCACCGGAACTGGACCTCGGCCTGCTGATCCGTAACGTAGTTGCCGATCCGGCCAGCCGGATGACAATGTTCAGCGACAGAGCCTGACCGATCGGAGAGGTGTCCACAGGTGAGTGACGATCCGATCGAATGGGACGATCCGGATGTGCGGATCGATCCGGCGACCGGCCGGTTGTCCTATCGCGACGAGCCGTACACCGGCGCGGTGACCCACACCCGCCCCGACGGCACCTGGCACGAGTACTGGAGCTACGACGACGGCGACCGGGACGGCGACTGGTCGGGCTGGTACCCCGACGGCACCATGCGCTACAACGGCGAGTTCTACCGCAACCGTCCGGTCGGCACCTGGCAGGAGTGGTACCCCGACGGCGCCCGCCGCCTCGAAGACGTCTACGACATCGACGGCGTCTTGCAGACCCACTCGGTCTGGGACGCGGCGGGAACGCTGATCGAGTTCGGTGACGAGCTCACCCGCAAAGGCGTCGCCGCCGACGCGGTCCCGTCCGACGACCCCGAATTGCGCTGGGACGAAACGGAAACCCGCATGTACTACCGTGGCGTGCCGTTCACCGGTCAGGAGTTCCGCCGCCCCGCGCCGAGCGCCCCCGTCACCGAGCTGGCCACCTACGCCGACGGCTACCGCGACGGGCCGACGCGCGGCTGGTACCTCGACGGCACCCCGCGCTACACCAGCGAGTACGCCGACCGGCACGAGGTCGGCCACTGGCTCGAATGGTTCCCCACCGGAAACCGCAAGGAAGAAACCGTCTTCGCCGCCGACGGCGCGCTGCTCACCAGGACCCGATGGGACGAGTCGGGCGCCGTGATCGCGCGGTTCGGCGAGCACCGGGACTAGACGAAGGAGTGCGCAGTGGCTGACGAGCTGGCCGGTGATCCCGATGTCGGATTCACCCTCACCACGGTGGTGGCCGCCGACGACGGGATTCCCGAGCGCGCCGCCGCACTGAGCCATCGCATCGCGAAAACCGTGGCGGCGCTCGGCCCGCCGGGATGGACCGAGGTCGAGGCGTCGTTCGCGATGACGGCGGCGGCCGAGGTGTCGATGATCGTCTTCCACGATGAGCAGGGGCGGTTCGCCCGGGTCTTCCCGAGTCCGGAGCTGCTCGACCTGCTGCGCGAGCACCGGCACCTCTCCGCCTCGATGGGCGACGGTCCGTGGTGGCGCTACCTGCTCACGTTGACCAACACCGGCAAGATGGAGGTCGACTACGACTACGGCGACGAGCCGTTCCCGGACGATCAGCTGTTCCCACCGACGGTGTACCGCACCGACATCGAGATCTATCCGCGGGCGCAGCTGCCGATCTGGCTGGCCGCCTACATCCGCCACGACAACCGGCAGGTGCGCGGTCCGGTGGCCGCGGCCGAGCGGGCGCGCGCGGATCTCGCGGCGGGCCGCAGCGCGGCGGGCTCGGCGCCGGACGTGGAGTTCCCCGCGTTGGTGCCGATGGCCCGCCGATGGGCCCTGATCGCCGCCGCTTTCGTCGCGGTCGGTTCCAAGTGGGGCCCACGGGTGACACCGGCGTTCCATGTCTTCGAGGGTTCCAAGTTCAGTGGTTCCACCCTGTGCCTGCTCCCCGGCGACCGCGCCGTGCTCTCCGGCGGGGTGTGGAACGCACCGGAACTCGACGCCGTCTACAACAAAGATCTGCCGATGCCGGACTTCTACCTCGGTGCCCCCGACTGGGTCGCGGCACCGGTGATCAACCGGCGGGCCGAGAACGGTCTGCTCACCTTCTGCTACTGGTGGGAGGGCGGCCGCTGGTATCGGGGTGCCTCGGCGGGCGCCGACGCGCTCGCTCCCGCGGTGCCGGGGATGTGGGACACCAGGACCGTCGTCGACGTGGTGACCGGGCTGCTCGGCGAGAACGCGTCGCAGGCGCAGAAGGAGTCCGTCCTCGGGCTGGTCGAGGCCGCCGAGCGCGCGGCCGTGGCCAGGGAGGCGTTCACGCGGGTCTTCCCCGCCGACAGATATCACGTCGACGCCGCCTGGTTCGAGCTGAATCTCGGCGGTCTGCTCGGCACGCACACCGTGGGCTTGGCGCAGTGAGCTGACCGGTCGTGCTGTTGCGTGGGCGGGGTGGGTGTGGTGTGCTCGCTCACCGACGGGCTGGTCGGGTCGGCTCGGGAGTCGGAGGGAATCGGGTATGACCAACGAACACGCCAAGGCGCAGATGGCCGACATCCTCGAGACCGTGCAGCAGCAGATGAAGGCGATCGCGCAGGTCCAGCAGGATCGGGCGAAGATCGTCGCCAGTGCCACCGTGCGCAAGCGGGTGACCGTCACGGTCAACGCCGACTACAAGGTCATCGAAACCAAGTTCACGCCGGACATCGACGATCTCACCTACACCGAGATCGCCAAGGCCGTCACCGAAGCGGCGCAGCAGGCCGCGACCGAGGTCGCGCGCAAGACGCAGGAGATGATGGCGCCGCTGCAACGCGAACGCGCCCGGCTGCCGAAGATCACCGAATTGGTCGACGGGATGGACGGATTCGCCATTCCACAGCCCGTGGAGGCATCGCTGGAACCGCCCAACTCGCCTGAGCGGGAACGGCTCTCGACCGACGAGGCGGACGGTTCGCGGGATCCATCGCGGACGGCCACCGACGCGAGCTGGTGAGGTCGGCGTCGGCGGATGGTCGAGCCATCGCCACCAGCGGGATCTCCGCTGTACATGCGGAATTCATCTGTCAGACCGTAGAATCGTTAGCAAGCCGTGCGAATCGGCGGTGTCGTGGTAGCGGTGCCAGGCGGGGCGCGAGGCGGCACCGGTACGGACAGGGAGGGTCGACTTCATGACGGGACCATCGGCGCAGGATCAGTGGGCGGGGCTGCGATCGGCAGCCTCGGATGGATCGCTGATGCTCGAGCCGTCGGCGCTGCCGAACCTGGTCGAAGCCGCCAACAACGCGCGGTACTGGGTCAATTCCGTCAAATCCGCCGCCGAAGGCGTGGGAAACCTGCCCGATTTCTCCTCGCTGGAGTCGGGTAAACAACTGTCGAAGCAGTTCGAAGGCAAGGCCGGTCAGCTGAAGACCGTGCTCGGCAAGCACGAGACCGTCCTCGACAATGTCGCGAACACCTTTCTCGACGCGGCCCGGCACTACAAGGGCGCCGAGGACGGCAGCAAAGTAGACCTGGAATCGCTGCGCACCAAGATCGAGCAGGGCCGCAGTGCCAGCATGAAAGTCGTGCTGCCGCCGACGGTCGTGCAGTATCCGGCGGTCGCGACCGCGGTCAATCTGCCGAAGATCCTGGCCGACGGCAAGACATTCGATCCGGCGGGTATGAAGGCCGAGACCCCCAACTACAACTACAACGAGCTCCAGGCGATCATGTCGTCGCTGTCGACGGTTCCTGGCAATCTGGCGCACACCGCGTTGTTCTGGGGTGACCTGGCGGATCTGCTCAAAACGGGTTTCGACGATCTGAACGCCAAAGTCGAAGCGAGCAAGAAGAGCTGGACCAGCCCGGGCGGCGCCACGCGCGCCATGTCGGCGATGTCGGCGTATCACGAGGCCAACGGTCTGCTGGTCGAGCAGACCAAACAGGTGGCCGCCGCGCTCGACTACACCGTCGGCTGGATCAACGCCACCTCCAAGGGACTGGCGACGGCGCTCATGCTGCCCCGCTGCTATTCCGACCCCAACGGCACCCAGGCCCAGGCGGACAAGGAGACCTGCGCCAAGAATGGCCGCCAGGTCATGTGGAACACCTATGTCCCCGGACTCAACAGCACGACGAGCCATATCCCCACGCTGCCCGAGCCGACCGCGCCGACCACGGGCGACGGCACCGGGAACGGAAACGGCAACGGCAACGGCAGTGGAAACGGCAGCGGTTCGGGGTCGGGTTCGGGCTCCGGCTCGGGTTCCAGCTCGAAATCCGGTGAAGCCCTGGCCGCCATCGATCGCGCGCTCGCCGAACTGCAGGGACAGAAGTCGGGCAGCGACACCGGTGGCAAGGACACCACGGGTGGCCAGAACGGTTCCGGCGGCCAGAACGGTGGCAGCGGCTCGAGCGGTTCCTCCGGCGCCGATCAGCTGACCTCGGCACTGCAGTCCGGTCTCGAACAGGCGAGCTCGGCCGCGCAGTCCGCGCTGGAACAGGCGTCCTCGGCCGCCGAACAGAGCTCCCTGGCGGGTATTCCGGGTTCCTCGGCACTCAGCTCACTCCAGGATCAGGCCAAGAAGGCGCTCAGCGCCGCGAGCAAGGGCGGCGGCGGTGGCGGCTCGGGCGCAGGCGGCGGTGGCGCGGGTGCGGGCGCCGCACCGCTCTCGCCGAGCCTGGACAGCGCGTCCAAGCTGTTCCCGCGCGCCTCGGCCGTCACGGGGGCCGAGGGCTTCCGCACGGGTGTGGCCTCCTCGGCCGCCGGTTCGCCGATGGGCGGCATGCCCATGTCGCCGATGGGTGGCGCGGGTGGCCAGGGCCAGCAGAAGGAACACAAGCGGGCCGACTACCTCGACTCGACGGACCACTTGGACGAGGCCATCGGTGACGCGCCGATCGTGGCCAGGCCGGTGGTGGAACAGTGACGCCCACCTGGGAATTCACCGGCGACGAGTTCGACGCGCTGTGGACGGGTCTCGACGAGGAGTACATGCCCGACCCGTTCATCCACACCGGCGCGCCGGGCGACGCGGACGAGGCCGAATTCGGGCGCAAGGACGCGTGGGCGCGGATCCGGCAGCGGTGGGGCCACGAGCTCGACGAGATCATCGATGTGCTCACGCACCCCGATATCCGGATCGCGGTGCGCGGCTACGGCGGCGGGGAGAAGCTGATCGATCCCGCCTACTCGGTGCGCATGCTCGCCGTGCGCAAAGGCGAGCTGGGCTACCTGGTCCGGCAGCTGCCCGGTGAAACCCTCTACCACGCGGCCGGATTCGTCGTCACCCGCCACAGCGCGCTGTCCCTCGGCGACATCATCGCCGATCACCTGCCCGAGGCCGAGGCGGGCCGTGGCCAGGACATCCGCCTCGACGAACCGGGCGACGATCAGTTCGACCGCAGCTACGGCCGCTCGCTGGTGCAGCACTACGACGACGACGCCGCGGTACAGACCCAGACCTTTCAGCAGGCCCGGCTGGATCGTGACGGCTTCATCGACATCGAGCAGGGCTGGTCGCGTTTCGGGCCGAGGGGGATCCTCCGATTGCGGCTCGGCTGGCGCGATCTGACCGATGACGGTCGCTACGTGATCGTTCCCGGTACGCCGCCGGTGGCGGTCGGCGCCGATCGCCGGCGGGTGGTCTCGCTGATCAACAGCCAGATCGCCGAAGTTGTCAGAGCCATCAGGGATGATCGGGCCTAGGGCGGATGGGAGGGGAATCGATGGACGAGTTTCCGACCGAGTTCAGCGCGTCGTCGCTGACCGGCGCGATCGCGGTGCGCACCACCGAGCAGGGCTTGCCGGTGGGCATCACCGTCGACCCGGATCAATTGCGCCGCGATCCCGCCGACCTGGCGGCCGAGATCCTGCGGCTGTGCCAGAAGTCGGCCAAGCGGGCCGGCCTGGCGCGGCGTAATCAGCTGGCGGCGGCCGGGTTCGATCCGGCGCTGCTGGCCGCGACCGGATTGCCGACCGAGGCCGAGGTCGCGGCGGCGGAGATCGTCGAGGAGCAGGAGTACGACACCGAGCCGGACAGCTGGCTACGGTCGGTCTAGCGAGCGGAGCGGGGAGGACACGGCGATGGTCGAAACCATGGACGAGCTGATCGCGAAGGTGCAGGGCCAGCTCTATCGGCTGCAGGATCTGGCCGAGGCGACCAGCGGCATCAGGGCGCAGGAGACCTCGCCCGACGGGGCGGTCACGGTGACCGTCGACGGGAGCGGCGCGTTGATCGGACTGGCGTTCACCACCGCCGTCAGCACGCTGTCACCGGCCGATTTCGAGCGGGTGCTGGTGCAGACCGCGCAGGCCGCCGCGCACCGGGCGTTCGGTGAGCGCGCCGAGCTGGTGACGGCCTATAACCGAACCGGCACGTGAGATTCAACTGGTCTTAACCACCGATTTGTGTGGCGCGGGTTTCCGACGGGTAGATAAAGTAACGAAACACCATGGGCTGTTTCGAGATTGGACGAGAGCCATGAATCACGTTGCGGTAGTTCCCGATGCAGTTCGTGCGTACGCGGGCGCCTCGGCCACCATGGCGGCGGGGGTCGCCCAGGCGGGCGCGGTCGACCAGGCCGCCACGATGGCCGCCGCGGTGCCCGTCTTCGGCCTGATCGGCCAGGAATTCCTGCTGTCGTTCGCCTACGCGCAGGCCAACCACCTGACCTCGGTGGCGCAGCTCGCCGCGGTGCACGCGGGTACCGCGCTGACCGCCGCGCAGGCCGCGTCGACCTACGAGGGCGCCGACGGGGCGGCCAAGCTGGGCATCGCCGCGGTCGATCAGTAGCCATGACATATCCCGGGGGAAGCACGGCCGGTGCGATGGCATCGGTCGATCCGACCGTGCTCGATCTGCTGCGCGGCAGTTCCCTGGCGCCGATGCTGGACCAGCCGGTGAGCCAGGTGCTCAGCTCGATGGGTCTGCCGCAGCTACCGCAGCTGCCGGAGTTCATCCAGCTGCCGGAAATGCCCGCGCTGCCGACGATCGACCTGACCGCGCTGATGCAGCCGCTCACCGAACTGGCCTCCGCCTTCGGCACCGGTGCGCTCGGCGGTACCGGCACCACGTCGGGCACGTCGTCGAATCCCACCGACGCGCTGTCGAACATCACCTCGGTGCTCGAGACGGCGATGTCGCTCGGGTCGACCGCGTTGCAGACGGTGATGCAGCTGTGGCAGAGCGCCGCGGCGATGGAGGCGACGAACAAGGCGACCGCGGCGCAGTCCGACGGCGCCAAACTGGCGACGCAGAGCACGCAGGAGAAGGCGGTGCTCACCCATGCGGCGGGCAACGTCGCCGTGGGTGGCGCCAAGCTGGCCGCGGTGATCGCGCGCTATTCGGCCACCCTGGCCTTGGCCCCGCTCTACGCGGCGACGCCGGGCGGTCAAGCGGTGCTGATCGCGGCCACGATGGAGGCCATGGCCGAGGGCCTGGCCATCACGGCCGAGACCAAGGCCGAGATGGTGGCGCGCAGCGGTGAGATGGCGCAGGCGGGCGAGAAGGTCCAGGTGACCAACGCGCCCACCGGTGTCGACGCGAGCAGCGATTCGCTGAGCCAGCTGATGAGCCTGATCTCGCCGTTGATCAGTACGGCGAGCACCGCGGTGTCGTCGCTGGGTTCGCTGGCCGAGCAGGTGAGTTCGCTGTCGACGAGCACCACCGGCACGACCGATGACGCGGCGACCACCGGCACCGAGATCACCGACGCCGACAGCGAAACCGCCGAGGGCCTGGCCGGCGGCGGTGGCGGTGGCGGCGCGATCGGCGGCATCGGCGCGATCGGCGGCGCGGGCGCGGCGTCCTCGCCGCTGAGCCCGTGGCAGGGCGGACGCGGCGGCGGGTTGTCCACCGTCGGGGCGACCGGCGCGCTCGGCGGCACCGGCGGCACCACCTCGGGTGGCGCGAGCACGACCACCGCCTCGGCGGCGGGCTCGGCGCCGGGCTACATGCCGATGGGCGCCGGCGCGGGTGCGGGTATGCCGATGGCCCGCGCGGTGGACGGTGGCGGCAGCGAGGCCGTGCACTCACAGCTGGTGACCGGCAATCACGGCGACGAAGTCGTCGGCCAGATCGCGGGGGTGGCGACTCCGGTCGTCGGCGCCGCCGAACCGGTGACCACCGAAGCGCCACCGGACAAAGAACTCTCACTGTGACGCGGCACGACCACGACAGGAGCAGCAGATGAGCAACACCTTCGAATTCGATTCCGCCGCGGCGAGCAAAGCCGCGGCAGCACTGGACGGGATCGCCGACCGGCTCACCACCGAGCTGTCCGCGGTCGCCCCGACCCTCCGGGTGGCCCCGGCCGGCGTCGACGAGGTGTCCGCGCGCGCCGCGACCACCGTCAACGGTGTCGCCGACGACTACCTGACCGGTGCCGAGGCGGGCGCGCACGAGATGAACAAGCTCGCCGCCACTCTGCGGGCACAGGTCTCGGAGTTCGACCAGATGGAAACCGACAACACCACCGGCTTCAACGGGCCCGCGGCGTAAAGGCATTCATCACCGATGATCGAACCACCGCAGCCCGGCTTCACCGGAGTGGTGTGGGAGGCACGCGAGCCGCACAAGCTCGCCACCGACCTCACCACCGGTGCCGGACCGATGCCGATGGCCGACGCGGCCGCCGCCTGGACGCGGCTCGCCGCGGCCTTCGGCGCGGCCGTGCTCGACTACGAGCAGGTGCTGCAGACCCTGCGCGGCTCCTGGAAGTCCGGGAGCAGCGAGCAGGTGTGGGAACGGATCTCGACCCTGCGGGAGTGGCTGATCGACACCGCGGCCGCCGCGACCGCCAATGCCGCACGGCTGCAAGCCCAGGTCCTCGCCTACGAGGTGGCGGCCCTGGCGATGCCGAACAGCGCCGACATCGCGGCCATCACCGCGATGCAGCAGGCGCTGGAACAGGTCGGCACCGCGCTCGGCGCCCCGATCAAGGCCATCGCGGCGCAGACCGACGCCGATGCCGACGTGGCGAAGGCGGTCGCCTCCCGGGTGATGCGCAGCTACGAGGCGGCCACCGAACCACTGGCGACGCCCTGGCTGCACGCGCCGCCACCGCCGATCGCACCGGAGACCGCGCTGGCCGGCGAACAGTCGGCGCAGGCGGGAACCCCCGCGTCGCCGGGTGCGGCCGGGATGTCGGGGCTCGGCGCGATCGGCCTCGGCGCCTTGCCGTCGCTGCCCGCACCGGTGCAGACCGCGTATCGCGCACCGGTTTTCGTGCAGTCCACCGCCGCGGTCACCACCGCGCCGCAGGCCACGCCGGTCGCCACGCCTGCCGGACCGGCCGCCCCGGTCGTCCCCGGTGCGATGGCGCCCGGCGCCGGTGGGCACGACGCGGGGTCCCGCTTCCCGCGCGCGGGTTTGGCCTACGAGGAATCGGACCAGCTGGTCGCCGAAGGCGAGATCCAGGCTGCCCCCGCCGTGCTCGGCGTCGCCGAACGCGCGGCACCCCAGACCGGTGGCACGTCGACGACGACAGCGGAGGGGCGGCCATGACCACCCTCACCAACGATTCGCTGCTGGCCGTCGCCGATCGGCTCGGCGTCCAGACCCTGCCACTGGTCCTGGCCGTGGGTCCGCAGCAGGACAGCTTCGACGACTGGCGCGCCGCCAGAGACGCCGCGGTCGCCGAACTCACCGCCGCCGGAATCTTCGACGGCTACGGTGACGTCGAGCCCGACCTGGCGGACGCGCTGCACACCCTCGCCCAGCCCGACGCCGAACTCGTCGCGCGCAGCTACGGTGACGGCGACGCGCGCCGGATCTGCCTGGCGCGCCGCGGCGCCGGTCACGCCAGCGCCGTCCGCGTCGGCGGCGGCTTCGAGATCGGCACCAAGGCGATCGACGGTTCCGACCGTGAACTGACCCGCCTGCTGCTCGCCGCGCTGCCGCACTGCGCGCCGGCGGAGGTGTCGGCGGTGAGCGTCGCGGCCGACGATCTGGCGGCGCGCCTGGACGCCGCCGAAACGACTTCCCAGTACGTGGACGCGATGTACGCGCTCGGTATCGACGCGCACGAGGCGACCGTCCTCGGCGCGGCCTTCGGCTCCTGCCATGGCTACACCGAGATCGTCGCCACCGTCCACCATGACGGGCTGACCACCCGAGCCCCTGGCGCGGTCGCGGTGTACGACACCGCGCGCGGCCGGATCGTCGTCGCGCCGATGACGGCGCCCGACGGGCAGGTGTGGTCGACCATAACGCCGGGCACCGATCATCGCCTGACCCAGGCCGTCGGTGCGCTCCTCGAGGGGCTTCCCGGTGGGGGGTGGCGGCCCGACTAAGCCATCTCCCATTTCAACCATCAAGTAGGAAAGGTTCGGCACATGCCCCCTCAGGGACCAGTAGGTGTAGAAGCCGGCGGCGTAGACGGCGTCGTCTCCAAGCTCGAAGGCACGATCAACAACCTGCGGACGTCGGTCGGTCAGATCGACGACGCGGCCCAGGCCGTGCTCCGCGGCTGGAAGGGTGACGCCTCCGACGAGTTCGTGAAGGTCGCCCAGGCCTGGCACGACGAGGCCGATGCTCTGAACAAGAAGTTCGACCGGCTCACCGAAGCGGTCAACACCGGTAAGTCCACCCTCGTGAACATGGACGGCGCAGGCCTGTCCGGCGGTGGTTCCACCAGCGGTGGCGGCAGCTACACCAACCTCTGACCGCGAATCAGAAACGAACAGGAACTGAGCTCATGACCATTCTTTACGATCCCGCGGCGATGAACGAGCTGTTCAGCGACCTGCAGACCTACGGCGGGAAGATGAAGGGCGAGATCGACGAACTCGAGGGCGCCGCTTCGGATTTCCGCAACAACCTGCAGGGTGACAACGCGATCTCGAACTTCGACACCGCGCACAAGAACGTCACCACCGAGCTGACCGACACCCTCGACAAGCTCGACAAGCTCGCCGCTCAGGTCGAGTCCGCGCTGAACCGCGCGCTCGAGGCCGACGGCAAGGTCGGCGACGGTTTCGCCGACTTCTGAGTTGTTGGAGCGCCGGAGCGCTCCAGCGTGGCTCCCTGAGGGCCCGACGGAAAACGGGGCGTGACAGTGCCGACGGCACGAGTCATGCCCCGTTTTGTCGAAATCAGCGGGCCGCCAAGGATTCGCCGATGTAGTGCATCTCGTCGGGGGTCGTCACCATGGACACCGTCGCGCTGCCCGTACTCGTCCGCACCGTGATCCGGTTGGGGGCGTACGGGTCCTGGACGAGGGTGACGTCGGGGGCGAGCGCCTCCGGATCACGTTCGGCGGTGCGGACCTCGACGATGGTCGCGCCACCCAGGTGGCTGGTCGGGGCGATACCGTCGAAGACCAGCACGGTCGTCGTCGGGTAGGGCGCCGCGGGCACCGGCGGCGGCCCCGGCGGGGTCTGCGGAGTCGCGCCCGCCGCCCTCGGCGCGATCGAGAGCAGCTGCGGGGTCGCGAGGTTCGCGACCATCGACTGCCAGGCCTGCGGCCGCGCGGTGTGCACGACGGCATGGGCGCCGAGCGCGGTGGCGCGCAGGACGACCTGCTGGGCCAGATCCAGGTTGCCGATCACGTCGACGTGGCGGGTGCCCGCGCCGATCAGCGGGACCGCGATGCCCTGACCGCGCTCGTCGGCCCCGATCAGCTGACCACAGCCGGTGGTCGGCACCGAGATGTCGGTGAGCGCGGTGAGCGTGCCCCGGTAGCCGTCCCGGCCGCCCAGGTCGTCGGCCGCGCCGATGGGCAGGGTGTCCAGCAGGATGCGGCGCTGACTGCCCGGCAGCTCGCGCAGTCCGGCGACCGGCGCCTGCTCGTAGGGCGCCACCGAATCGAAGCGGACGACGGCGTTGAGCACGACGGTCCCCGCCTTGTCGTACGCGCGTCCGACGCGACGGGCGCCGGGGTGCAGACGCAGGGTGACCGTGGTCGAGAGCGAGGGCAGCGACCAGATCTCGGCCAGCCCGTTCGTGCCGATCATCGGCGCGGTGAGCTGGTAGTGGGTCAGGTGCCTGCCGAACTCGGACTCGAGGCCGTGCGCCGACTCGGTGAGCCGCAGCGGGTCGAAGCCGTGGGTCAGTTCGCGCACCGCGCTGTTCATCTCGGTGGCGGTGAGGACCGCGGCGTCGATGCCGTGGGTGGCGAGCCGATTGGCGACCCGGCGGGTGGCGATGATCATGGTGCGCAGGGCGCCGGTCGCGCCGCCGCCGCGTTTGTCCACCGCCGCCGCGTTGGCCACCGGGTCCAGCCGCAGCACGAGCCAGCAGGTGCGGTGCGCGATGGCGGGCAGCGGGCCGAGGATCCGGTCGTACAGGTGCGCGGCCGCGCCGGTGCCCGCGGTGCGCGCGCCGGTGGCGATCACGTCGATGCTCACCAGCTCCACGTCGAACTGGTCGAGGCAGCGGGCGATCTCGGTCATCGGCAGCAGCTGGTCGGCGCTGAGGGTGCCGCGGCGCAGCAGCGTGAGCGTGTCCGGCGGCGGATCGATGCGGAGCATGGTCAGCAGCAGATCGCCGTCCCAGCGCACGCCACAGCCGCCGCCCTCGGGCAGCGGCACGTCGAAGGCGGGGGCCCGGTCCAGGGTTTCGGTGCGACCGCGCAGGCGGCGCCCCAGCCAGCCGCCGAATCGCACGGCGAGCGTGCGCCGCCGGATCGGGACGAGCCCGATCAACAGCACGGCCACGGCCCCGCCGATCGCCCCGTAGCCCGAATTCGTCGTCGCCAGCACGACCCAGGCCACGATCGCCGCGAGCACCGCGACCGGCACACACGCGCGCAGCGGATACATCCTGAACAGCCAGAATTCCGGGTCACGCAGCGTGTCGTAGGCATTGTCGCCGGCGGTTTGCCCGCCGTTCATACTGTTGTTCAAAATCGTTGTCCCTGCTTGGCATCCGTCGAATCATGGTGAAGGACAATTCCGGATTTACGGTACCGTGTCCGACGAGATGGTGATCAACGCAGCAATGGAGTCCCTGTGCCGGCACAGCTGACAACCAAGGCCCAGGTCAACGGTTATCGTTTCCTCCTGCGCAGGCTCGACCACGCGCTGGTCCGCCGCGATGTGCGCATGCTGCACGATCCGATGCGGTCGCAGAGCCGGTCGATGATGGTCGGCGCGGTGCTCGGGCTGATCATCGTGGCCGGCGCGGCCATTCTCGGCTTTCTCAAGCCGCAGGGCGCGATCGGCGACGCGCTGATCGTCAGCGGCAAGCAGAGCGGCGCGATGTACGTGGTCGTCGAGGCCAAGGAAGGCGAGAAGACGCTCCATCCGGTGCTCAACCTGGCCTCGGCCCGGCTGATCGCCGGTGACGCGCAGACGCCGAAATCGGTGAAGGACGACAAGCTCGGTTCGATGCCACGCGGCCCGCTGCTCGGCATCCCGGGCGCACCCGCCGCCATGCCGGGATCCAAGCAGGGCGCGAGCTCGAACTGGACGCTGTGCGAGACCACCCAGCTCTCGGCCTCCGGCAGCGCGTCCGGCGCCACCGGCGGGCTCACCACCGCCATCGTCGGCAAGCCGGAAACCGGGGACCGGATCGGCGCCACCGGCGCCGACGACGCGCTGCTGGTGCGTCGCGACGACAAGACCTACCTGGTGTACCAGGGGACCAGAGCCGAACTCGATCCGAACAACTCGGTGGTCGCGCGCACCCTCGGCCTGTCCGGCAAGCAGGTCCGCCCGATCGGCAGCGCGGTGCTGGGCGCCACCACGCAGGCGCCGCCGCTGGCGGTGCCGACGATCGAGCGCGCGGGCGAGCCGGGCCCCGGCAAGCTGTCGAATGTGCCGATCGGCGGCATCATCTCGGTGACCGGGGTGCAGGCCGCGGGTCAGGAAACGATGTACGTGGTGCTGGCCGACGGGGTCCAGCGGGTCTCGGAGTTCACCGCGGACCTGCTGCGCAACGCCGATTCCCGGGGCATGCGCGAGATCGCCGCACTGGCCCCGGACGCGCTGGACCGGATGCCGGTGCTGCACACCCTGCCGGTCGACGGTTTCCCCGAGCGCAAGCCGCGCATCCTGGCGGCCGAGGACGCTCCGGTGGCCTGTGTGAACTGGGCCAAGAACCCGGGTGTCGCGGCCGCGCAGGGCAGCTCCGTCGACGGCCCGGCCGAACGGGCGACGGTGACCCTGCTCGCCGGAACCAAGCTGCCGCTGAGCGATTCGGTCAAGCCGGTGACCCTCGCGACCGCCGACGGTTCGGGCGACCGGATGGACGCGGTCTACCTGCCGCCGAGCACCGGCGAATTCGTGCAGGTCACCGGCACCGAGCCGGGCAGCCTGCGTCGGGAGTCGCTGTTCTACGTGGCCGACAACGGGATTCGCTACGGCATTCCCGACGCCGCGACCGCCGCGGTGCTTGGGCTGGGCGACAAGCCGCGACTCGCGCCGTGGTCGATCATCGGTCAGCTCGTCCCCGGCCCGACGCTTTCCGCGAAAGACGCTCTGACCAGCTACGATTCGCTGCCTTCCGCGACCAAGTAGCCGAAGACGCGACGGAGGCCCGGTGCGATGCGCACCGGGCCTCCGTGACATTCGGGCTCAGCTCAGGTTGGGTACCTGACCCACGTTGAGCGTCGCGACGATGCCGGTCAGCGCGGTGCGCATATCGGTCTCCTCGATCCGCATCAGCACGTCGTCGTCGACTTCGGCCAGGTCGAGCCCGTCGGTGTTGGCCAGCCGGAACTCGCGTTCCTCCTCCGCCGCCTCGATGACATTGCGGATGAAGCGGCCGTTGCCCGCCAGGTCGACGCCGCGGCGCGGCTGCCCGCTCTGGTCGGTGCTCTCCAGGTCGTAGAGGAACCCGCAGGTCTCGATCAGGGTCTCCAGCGCCGCGGGCGCCAGCTGCGAATCGCGTCCGTTCGCCACGATCTCGCCGATCCGGCCCAGCTCTTCGGCGGTGTACGAAGGGAATTGGAGACGCTTGGCGAAGCGGGAGGCCAGACCGTCGTTGGCGGCCAGCAGCCGGTCGATCTCGCCGTCGTAGCCCGCGATGATGACCACGAGCCGGTCGCGGTCGTTCTCCATCCGGGCCAGCAGGGTGTCGACGGCCTCGCGACCGAAGGCGTCACCGCCGGACAGGCCGGTCTGGATCAGCGTGTACGCCTCGTCGATGAACAGCACGCCGTCCATGGCGCTGTCGATCAGCTTCTCGGACTTGATGGCCGTGCCACCGAGGTTCTGGCTCACGAAATCGACGCGCTTGGCCTCGACCACCTTGTCGGTCTTCAACAGTCCGACACCGCAGTAGATCTTGGCGACCACGCGCGCGATGGTGGTCTTACCGGTGCCGGGCGGACCGGTGAAGGCCAGGTGCTGGCCCCGGGACTGGCTCGACAGGCCCTTGCCCGCGCGGATCTTGGCCAGCTGCGCGGACGACTGCAGCTTGGCCACCTGGTTCTTCACCGACGCCAGCCCGACCTGCTTGTCCAGCTGCGCCCGTGCCTCGGCGAGGACGGTTTTCGCGCGATCCTCGGCGGCGGCCTCGTTCATCGCGGCCAGCGAGGGCGCCGAGGTGGGGTCCCACTTGTCGGTGCGGGCGTCGATCACTTCGCGGGTGGTGACCACGATCCGGAAGGTGCGGTCGCGCATGGCGTTGGTGTTGGCGGTGAAGTCGGGCAGCTGGGAATAGACCTGCTCGAACAGCTTCTGGGCCTCGGCCTCGTTGCCGGACTCGCGCAGGCACAGGCCGCGGTTGTACATCGCGGTGAACCTGGCCGATGGGATCGGGCCCGCCTCGGCCTGTTCCATCCGTCGCACGGCCTCACCGAACAGGCCGAGCTGCGCGCAGGCGGTACCGACCATCACGTTCGCGCCGGTGGCCAGGTACGGGTCCTTCCAGTCCGCCGAGCCGGCCAGCACGGTCATCACGTCGGGCCAGCGCTGGGTGTTGTAGTGCATGATGCCGCGGATGTAGGCGCTGATCCGGTCGTCGATCTGCTTGTCCGGATCGTCGGCGCGGGCGGCGCGCAATTCGGCGAGCTTGTCGAGTACCTGCTCGGCCTGGTCGTAGTCCTTGTCGGCGATCAGCTGCGCGGCCCAGGCGAGCCAGATCTCGGTGAGCCCGGCCAGCGGGTAGTCGATGTAGAGGCCGGGCAGGAAGCGGCCCGCCATCGCCCGCGGCGCCAGGCCGAGCCTGCGCTGCTCGCGGCCGAGCGAATCGAGGCTGGTGCGATGGAGATTGAACAGCACCTCTTTGGTCAACTCGCCCGCGGCGGCGCGGCCGAGCCACGCGTCGCACATCGACGAATCCCATTCCGTCGCGCGCTGGAAGGCCAGCTTCGCGTACTCCTCGTCGCGCGCGGACTCCTGACCGTCGATGGACAGACCGAGCGAGAGGACGCCCGCGTCGAAGGCACGCTGCGCCTGGCGAATGTCTGGCATGTGGTGTCGGACCCCGAAATCTTCGTCTGGTGGACAGCTGCTGTTCAATCCGGCGGCGGGACTTCGATCGCGCCGGTTTGCCCTGTCCGTTAGATTAGGTAACGCTGCCGTGTGGTCGCAACGGAAGTAGTCAGCTACGACTGAGAGTTCATCACTGGTGTCGACGTTGTTGGGCAATGAGCCGGAACTATGCCGAGTTTCAGTGATCGGGGGTGATACGCAGCTCGACATCGGACTACCCGCCACGGTACCGATCGCCGGATTCATCGGCGACCTGGTGGCGCTGATCCGTTCCCGGGATCCGCGACTGCCGGACGGGGACGAGGACTCCGCCCCGGTCCGTGCCCAGCACTGGACCCTGGCCCGGCTCGGGCAGGACCCACTCGCGCCCAGCCGCACCCTCACCGAGGCCGAGGTCTACGACGGCGAGCTGCTCGTGCTCAGCCCGGTGACGCGCAAAGAGGCGCCCGCGCTCTTCGACGACGTGATCGATGCCGTATCCCGGCTCACCGCAGGCGAGTTCCGCGGCTGGTCCAGTGCCGCGGCCCGCTGGGCGGGTCTGGTGATCGCGACGATCGCGATCGTCGCCGCGCTCGGTCTGCTCGCGGTCTCGCGTGCCGACAGCGATCCGCTGGTCCCCGCGTTCGCGCTGCTCGGCACCGGTATCGCCGCGTCGGCGGCGGCCGGCATCGCCGCCCGCAAGTTCACCGATTCGCTGACCGCCAACTGGCTTTCGCTCGACGCCCTGCTGCTGCTGTTCGGCGGCGGCGCGCTGCTCGTGCCCGGTCAGCTCGGCGCGGGGCAGGTGTTGCTCGGCAGCGTCGTGCTGCTGGTCGCGGCGGTCGCGGGCTACCGGATCACCGGCATCGGGGCCGGCCTGTTCGCCGCCGCGATCACGCTGAGTGTGTTCGGCGCGGTGACCGGCACCGTCTACCTGCTGTGGCATCCGGGCTTGGCCAAGCTGTTCGCCGGGGTGCTCGTCGCGGCGGTGATCCTGCTGTCGTCGGTGCCGCGGCTGGCCGCGGTGGCGGCCCGGTTGCCGATTCCGCCGGTGCCGACGGCCGGTGGGGCGATCGACCCCGCCGACCACGAACAGCGCCCGACGATCGAGGGCATCGGCGCGGTCGGCGCGATCGCGCTGCCCTCGGCGGCGGGCCTGGGTGAACGTGCTCGCGTCGCCAATCAGATCCAGACCGGGCTGGTCGTCGCCTGCGCGGTGGCCGCGCTGTTCGGCGCCGTCGGCGCGGCCGATCCGCTCGGGCCGTTCCACTCCGGTGGCGTCGCGCTCGCCGCGGTCGCCGCGGTCGTGCTCTGCCTGCGTGGGCGCTCCTACGCCGACCTGGTGCAGGCCGCGACGTTGATCACCACCGGCGCGCTCATCATGATCGCGCTGCTGACCGGTCTCGGGCTCGGCCACGACGCGCTGGAATTCGTCGCGGTCGCCCTGCTGTTGCTGACCGCGGGCAGCGTCATCGGATTCGGCGTGATCGGCCCGCATCTCGAGGTGACCCCGGTGACCAGGCGGATGATCGAGATCTTCGAGTACCTGCTGATCATCACGATGGTCCCGCTCGCGCTGTGGGTCATGGACGTGTACTCGACCGCCCGCAACATATGACCCGCGCACCCCTGCGGCGCGCGGTCCTGCGGCTGGCCTGTGCCGCGACCGTGCTCGGCACGGTCGCGGGCTTCCCGGCGCCCGCTGGCGCGATCGCCCCGCCCCGGATCGACCAGGGCGCGCTCGACGCGGCGCTCGCGCTCAGCGGCAGGCCCGCCCCGCTCGAGCCCACCGAACAGCGCGAACTGTGCGCCGAACCCGTGCTGCGCGGCAACGCGCCGAGCGAGCCGCCGATGGCGCAGCGGGTGCTCGACCTGCCCGCGGCCTGGCAGTTCAGCCGCGGTGCGGGCCAGAAGGTCGCGGTAATCGATACCGGCGTCAACCGGCATCCGCGGCTGCCCGCGCTCCAGGCGGGCGGTGACTACGTCAGCGACTCCGACGGCACCGTCGACTGCGACGGGCACGGCACGCTGGTGGCGGGCATCATCGCCGCGCGTCCCGTCCCCGAGGACGCGTTCGTCGGCGTCGCGCCCGAGGCGGAGATCCTCACCATCCGTCAGCTCAGCCTCGCCTACGAGGCCAAGGACCGGGGCGCGGACAAGGGGCAGGGCTCGCTGCGCAGCGACGGCTACGGCAGCGTCCTCACCCTCGCCGGCGCCGTCGTGCGCGCGGTCGACATGGGCGCGACGGTGATCAATATTTCCGAAGTGGCCTGCACCCCGGCCGGTTCCAACACCTCCGACGGTGCGCTCGGCGCCGCCGTGAAGTACGCCTACGACCGCAATGTGGTGGTCGTCGCGGCCGCGGGCAATGTGGAACAGGGCGGCCCGTGCCAGAACCAGAACGAGGGTTCGGGCTGGAGTTCGGTGACCACCGTGGCCTCGCCCGCCTGGTTTGCCCCCTACGTGCTCGCGGTCGGCTCGGTCGACGCCGACGGCAAGCCATCGGCGCTGTCGCTGCGCGGTCCGTGGATCGGGGCCGCCGCGATCGGGCGCAATATCGTGTCGCTGGACAGCAAGCCGGGCGGTGTCGGCCTGGTCGACGGTGTCCAGACGATGGAGGGCGTGCAGCCGGTCGACGGAACCAGTTTCGCCGCACCGTATGTGGCCGGGCTGGCCGCGCTGATCCGGTCGCGCTATCCGGAGCTGTCCGCGCAGCAGGTGATCGAGCGGATCACCCGCACCTCGCACGCGCCCGGCCGCGGCCGTGACGACGCCATCGGAGCCGGGCTGATCGACCCGCTGGCCGCGCTCACCGCGCCGCTGGCCGCCGAGCCGCCGAGCAAGGGCGCCGACGTGGGGCACGCGATCGGCGCGCCCTACGCGGCCCCCGAACCGGATCCGCGACCGCGCCGGGTCGCGATCATCGGCGCGCTGACCCTGTTGGCCGCGTTGGGCATCGGAGCCGCGTTCGCCTTTCCGTTCCGCAGGCGCGGCGCCGACCTCAACCAGGAATTCGAGTAGAGGGATCGATGGCTACCGAAGGTTTCGTCCGTCGCCCCCGGATCGCGCCGCCGCGCGCGCCGGGCGGTGAAGTCGCGCTCACCCCGCCGCCGGAGATCCAGCGCGCCATCCCGTCACCGCTGATGATGAAGCTGATGCCGGTCATCATGGTGGTCGCGGTCGTCGGCATGATCGCGATGATGGTCTCGATGGGCCGCAATCTGCTGGCCAATCCGATGATGATGATGTTCCCGATGATGATGCTCATGTCGATGGTCGGCATGATGGCGGGCATGCGCGGCGGCGGCCCCAAGCGCGCCGTCGAGCTCAACGAGGAACGCAAGGACTACTTCCGCTACCTCGATCAGGTCCGCAAGGACGTGCGCAACACCGGCGTCAAACAGCTGGAGACGCTGGACTGGAGTCATCCCGAACCGGCCGACCTGCCCGCGCTGATCGGCAGCAGGCGGATGTGGGAACGCCGTCCCAACGACCCGGACTTCGGCCACGTGCGGGTCGGCGTCGGCAGCCATCGCCTCGCCACCAAGCTGGCCCGCCCGGAGACCGGACCGCTGGAAGACCTCGAGCCGGTGTCGACGGTGGCCCTGCGCCGATTCGTGCGCACCCACTCGGTGGTGCACGAGTTGCCGACCGCGGTCTCGCTGCGCGCGTTCCCCGCCATCAATATCGGCGGCGACCTCGACGAGGGCCGCGAACTGGTGCGCGCCATGCTGATGGAGCTGACCACCTTCCACGGCCCGGACAACCTGGTCGTCGCGATCGTCTGCGCCGACCCGGATGGGCACTGGGCCTGGGCGAAATGGCTGCCGCACGTGCAGCATCCGTCGGTGCGCGACGGACTCGGCTCGGCCCGGATGATGTACACCTCGCTCGGTGAGCTCGAATCCGCCTTGCAGACCGAGCTGATGGAACGCGGCCGGTTCATGCGCAACCCGCAGCCGACCCAGGGTCGCCTGCACGTGGTCGTCGTGATCGATGACGGCTACATCAGCGGCAACGAACGCATCATCAGCGAATCCGGGCTCGACTCGGTGACCGTGCTCGACCTGACCGCGCCCGAGAACGGCCTCGCGGCCCGGCGCGGTCTGCAGCTGGTCGTCGGTGACGGGGCCGTGTCGGCGCGCAGTGCCGCGGGTGTGGAGCGCTTCGCGACCGCCGACGAGGTCAGCGTCGCCGAGGCTGAGGCGTTCGCCCGCGCGCTGGCCAGGTACCGGCTGGCGACGGCGGCGCAGATCGTCAGCCTGGGGGAGGGCACCACCAGCGACCCCGGCCTGATGGCCCTGCTGCGCATTCCCGACGCGGCCCAGATCGATCCGGCCAGGGTGTGGCGGCCGCGGACCGCGCGCGAGCGGCTCCGGGTGCCGATCGGCATCACGCCGGACGGCACGCCGGTCGAGATCGACATCAAGGAGTCGGCGGAGAACGGCATGGGCCCGCACGGCCTGTGCATCGGCGCGACCGGTTCCGGCAAGTCGGAATTCCTGCGCACCCTGGTGCTTTCGCTGGTCACCACGCACTCGCCGGACGCGCTCAACCTGGTGCTCGTCGACTTCAAGGGTGGCGCGACCTTCCTCGGGCTCGACTCGCTGCCGCACGTCGCGGCCGTGATCACCAACCTGGAAGACGAACTCTCCCTGGTCGACCGTATGAAGGACGCGCTCGCCGGTGAGATGAACCGCCGCCAGGAACTGCTGCGCTCGGCGGGCAACTACGCCAATGTCAACGACTACGAGAAGGCGCGGGCCGCCGGCGTTCCGCTCGATCCGCTGCCCGCGCTGTTCGTCGTCGTCGACGAGTTCTCCGAATTGCTCTCGCAGAAGCCCGACTTCGCCGAGCTGTTCGTCATGATCGGCCGCCTCGGCCGCTCGCTGCACGTCCACCTGCTGCTGGCCTCGCAGCGCCTGGAGGAGAACAAGCTGCGCGGCCTCGAGTCGCATCTGTCCTACCGGATCGGCCTGCGCACCTTCTCGGCCAACGAGTCGCGCGCGGTGCTCGGCATCACCGATGCCTATCACCTGCCCAGCGTGCCCGGCGCCGGCTACCTGAAAAGCGATGCGTCCGAACCGCTCCGGTTCAACGCGAGCTACGTCTCCGGTCCGTACGTGGCGCCGGTCGGTACCGTCGTCGACGACGACGGCGCGCCGATGGGCGGCCAGCGGCCGGTGGTGTTCACCGCGGCGCCGGTCGAGGTGACCGAGGCCGCGCCGGAACAGCCGGAGACCGAGGACGATCCGATCCTGCGCGGCAGGCTGGAACTGCCGCCGCCACCGCCGAGCGGTCCGGTCGCCGAGGAGGGCATTCCGGACTCGCTGCTCGACGTCGTCGTCAAGCGGCTGACCGGCCACGGCCGTCCGGCCCACGAGGTCTGGCTGCCGCCGCTGGAGGAATCGCCGACCGCCGACATGCTGCTGCCCGACCCGGATTGGCGCTCGCCGGTGAACCGGCACGGTCAGCTGTGGATGCCGATCGGTGTGATCGACAAGCCCTACGAGCAGCGTCGCGACGTGCTGACCATCAATCTGGCAGGCGCGCAGGGCAATGTCGCCGTGGTGGGCGGTCCGCAGTCGGGCAAGTCCACGACGCTGCGCACCATCATCATGGCCGCGGCCGCCACCCACACCCCCGAACAGGTGCAGTTCTACTGCCTGGACTTCGGCGGCGGCAGCATGGCCGGTCTGGTCGGTGTCCCGCACGTCGGTTCGGTCGCCGGCCGGCTCGACGGTGACCGGGTGCGCCGCACCATCGCCGAGCTCACCACCCTGATGCGCCAGCGCGAGGAACGGTTCGCCGAGCTGGGCATCGAGTCGATGACCGAGTTCCGCAGGCGCAAGTTCTCCGCGCTGGAAGCCCGGCAGATCAACGGCACCACCGCGGCGCCCGGCGACCCGATGGCCGCCGACCAGTTCGGCGACGTGTTCCTGGTGATCGACGGCTGGGGCGCCATCCGGGAGGAATTCGATCTGCTGGAACCGCAGATCAACGCCATCGCCACCCAGGGCCTCTCGTTCGGCGTGCACTTGATGATCGGCGCGTCCCGCTGGGCCGAGATCCGCCCGGTGGTCAAGGACCAGATCGGCACCCGGCTCGAGCTGCGCCTCGGTGACCCGGGCGATTCGGAGATGAATCGCCGTACCGCGCACCAGGTTCCCGTCGGCAGGCCGGGTCGCGGTCTCACGGCCGAGCAGCTGCACATGCTGATCGCGCTGCCCCGCTTGGATTCCGACTCCGAGCCGTCGACCATCGCCGACGGCGTCACCAGGGCGCGGGAGGAATTGATCGCGCTCTACCCGGGCAGGCGCGCGCCGGAGGTGCGCATGCTGCCGCTGAGCTTCCCGCGCGAGCAGGTCATCGCCACCGCGCGGGAACAGGGCGTGACCTTCGATCGCACCAAGGTCGTCGTCGGCCTCGGCGAGTCCGAATTGCAGCCGCTGGTGCTGGATTTCGGTGTCGAGCCGCACTTCATGGCCTTCGCCGACGTGGAATGCGGCAAGACCACCCTGCTGCGCAACATCGTGATGAGCATCGCCGAGCAGTCCACCGCCGCCGAGGCGAGGGTGATCCTGATCGACTACCGGCGCACCATGCTCGGTGTGCTCGAGGGCGACCAGCTGGCGGGCTATTCGACCTCGTCGCAGACGTGTGGGCCGATGATCCAGGAGGTCGCCGGCTACCTGGCCAAGCGGATCCCCGGCTCCGACATCACCCAGCAGCAGCTGCGCGAACGCAGCTGGTGGTCGGGCCCGGAGATCTATGTCGTCGTCGACGACTACGACATGGTCGTCACCGGTTCCGGCAACCCGTTCGCGCCGCTGCTCGAGTACCTGCCCCAGGCCCGCGACATCGGCCTGCATCTCGTCGTCACCCGCCGCATCGGTGGCGCGTCGCGCGCGCTCTACGACCCGGTGCTCGGCGCGATGAAGAACCTGTCGGTTCAGACGCTGATCATGAGCGGTTCGCGGGACGAAGGAAAGCTGGTCGGTGACGTGCGCCCGAGCAAGATGCCGCCCGGTCGCGGCACCCTGGTCTCGCGCAGTCAGGGCATCGAACTGGTCCACATCGCCGACCTGCCGCCGCTGTAGCGGGTCAGCCCGGCAGGCGACCGATCGGCAGCGCCGGGGAACCGGCGCGATGGTGGGCCTGCCGGGACATCGGCGGGCCGCACCAGCTGTCGGTCCGCCGCTCGAACAGGGCGCAGGACGGGCCGTCCGCGCACGGCCCCGCGATGCGGGCCAGGGTGAAGCCGGCCCGGCGGTAGTAGTCGTGCAGTTGCTGGTTGGACGTCCAGGCGTCGAGCCGGACCCAGTCGCGGTCCTTCTGGTCGGCCAGCCGGGCGGCGTGGGCGAGCATCCGATGCCCGACCTGGCGGCCGGCGAACCGCAGGTCGACGATCATGAAGTGCACGATCACCGCCTCGGCCAGCTCCCACGGCGACCACAGGCCCGGATCGGCCCGGTGATTGACGGTGATCGTGCCCGCGGGCTCACCGTCGACCTCGGCGATCCACGTCTCGCCCGCGTCCAGCGCCCGCCCGACCGCGCCGGCGAAGATCTCGATGGGACGGCCGCGACCGGCGACCGTCCACTGGTCGGACCCACGCGTGGTGAGCCAGGCGGTGCGTTGCACCCGCAGGCGGCAGATCAGCGGCAGGTCGCCCAGGGCGGCCGGGCGCATCGCCACGGTCATGGCAAGGCGACGGCAGGTCCGGGTGCGATGCCGAGGGTGCGGGCGATGACGGCGGTGCCCGCCGCGTCGCCGAGTTGGTAGGCCAGCCGGTTGCGGCCGGCAAGACAACGATGCCGGGTCGCCCGGGTGACCCGTTCGTGGTTGGCGCCGATGCGCAGGTGGTCGAGCAGGACGGTGCCGGTGGCGACGCCGAGCACGGCCGCCTCCTCGGCGGTGGCGGGTCGCGCTGTCAAGGTGTCTCGATGGGCGGTCTCGCCGTGGCCATGATCGGCCAGGCGACGGGTCGTGCCTTCGGGAATGTCATGGGGTGAGTCGATGCTCGCGGCTTCGGCGAGATCGCGTGGGTAGAAACTCACCTCCCACGACCACGGTTCGTTGTCGAGGTACTGCACCACGGTGCGGGCCAGCACCCAGGAGTCGACGGCGACCCCGAGCCACTGCGCGACCTGGTCGTCGGCGGGCTCCATCCTGGTGCTGAATTCCTTGGCAGGCTCGCGATTGGCGGCGCGGGCGATCTCCTCGAAGATGTCGTGCGCCGACCGCGGCCGATCGGGGCGGATGTGGTCGGTGACCACGGATTCCAGCACTTCCTGGTTTCGCACGATGGTGCCGCGGGAAGTAGCTGTGTAGACGAGGTTTTCGGCGACGAGCACTTGGATCGCGTTGCGCGAGGTGGTGATCGAGACCTGCATCTGCTCGGCCAGTTCGGAATGGCTGGGCAGCCGATCGCCCGGTTTCCACGTGCCCGCGCGGATCTCCTCACGGAGGAGGTCTGCGATCCGGAGGTAGGTCGGACCGTCCGCCATCATGCTCCTCGGTAGGTCGTGCAGGTAACGAAGTGTACTCGTCTGGGTTACCTACGGCCGAGTAATGCTTGACAGGATGCTTGCGAGGTTTATTGTAATGAACGTCCTGATCCGGTGCTGTGCGGCGACGACGGCGAGGCAACGTGGCTGGTTCGGAGAGTTCTACGGTCGTAATGGCTTTCCCCGACACATTGCGGTGTGTCGATACCGCCGGGCCGCCGGCGACTACCGGTCTACTGCCGCTCTCCGATCTTCTCGTCCGGGCGTGTCGCGGACATCGGGTGGTGGGGGGACCACTGCTGTGGTTCGCGCGTGATCTCGCGGTGCTGCACGAGAAGCGCATCGTCGGGCGGGGCGGCTTCGTCGATACCGATCCGGTCGTGATGCGTGAGATCGATTGCCGCCGAGCCGAACTGGTCCTCGCGATCGACGACTGGGTGCATCGCGCCGTCCCGCAGCACCGCCTCGGCGCGACCCTGCACACCGAGACGATCGGCGCGGTCATCGACCGGCTGGCCGAATCCTCGGTCCGCGCGCACCACGCCCTGATGACCATGCCCGCCAACGACGAGATGCTGCACGGCGCGTGGCACCACCTCGCCGAGCTGGCCGACGCCTACGACGACCTGGTCCGCGACGTGATCGCCGGGCGCCGCAGGCTGCCGGAGTGGTGACCGGCCCGCCCGCGGCGTAGCTCAGCCGAAGCGGTGGTGGTCCACGCCGAACTCGTCGGCGACGGTCGCCGCCAGTTCCACGTAGGCCCGCTTGGTCGTCTTGTGCAGGCGGTGCAGATCGATCTCGGCACCCTCGGACAGGTGCTCGTCGAACGGGATGATGTGCACGGCCCGGCAGCGCGAGAGGAAGTATTCGCGCAACTGCTGGACACCGACATTCGGTGACCCCTCACGCGGCAGGTTGATCACCACGACCGCGTTGCGGACCAGGTGGTCGTGCCCGTGCAGCGACAGCCAGTCCAGCGTGGCCGCGGCACTGCGCGCGCCGTCGATCGCCGCCGACGAGATCAGCACCAGCGAGTGCGCCAGATCGAGCACGCCGCTCATCGCCGAGTGCATCAGGCCGGTGCCGCAGTCGGTGAGGATGATGTTGTAGAACCGCTGCAGGATCCGGGCCACCGCCCGGTACTCCTCGTCGTTGAACGATTCCGACGCTGCCGGATCACGTTCGCTGGCAAGCACTTCCAGCCTGCTCGAACTCTGCGAGGTGTGCCTGCGGACATCGGAGTAGCGCTCGATCGACGGATCGAGCAGCAGGTCGCGCACGGTCGAGCGGGTCTGCAGCGCCACCCGCTGCGACAGGGTGCCGAAGTCGGGGTTGGCGTCGACCGCGATCACCCGGTCACCACGGATCGAGGCGAAGATCGAGCCGAGGCCGGTGGTGGTCGTCGTCTTGCCGACACCACCCTTGAGCGAGAGCACCGCGATCCGGTAGTCACCGCGCACCGGCTGACGGATGCGGGCGACCAGCTCCTGCAGGCGCCGCTCCTCCGCGGACATCCCAGGGTTGATCGCACCACCCGAAACATGGTGCACCGCTTTACGCCAGCCACTGCCCGGCGCCTTCTTGACCCGCTTGACCGGGACGTTGTCGAGCGACGGCGGCTGGTACCCCTGCTGCGGGTTGGCACCCCAGCCGGGCTGCTGGTACTGGCCGGGCTGCTGGAACTGGCCAGGGCCCTGCTGGTACGGCGCCACGGTCGGGCCGCCCTGGAACTGCTGGGGCGCAACGTCACCCGGCTGCTGGTACGGCTGGACGCCGTCGGGCCGCTGGAAGTTCGGCGCGGGCGTGCCGTCGGGCAGGTACTGCTGCGGCGGGACGCCGTCGGGCCGCTGATGGTTCTGCGCCGGGCTGCCGTCGGGCAGGAACTGCTGGCCGCCGTCGGACAGGAACTGCTGGCCGCCGTCGGGCCGCAGGTGGGTCGGCGCGGGAGATCCGTCGGGCAGGTACTGCTGCGCGGAGGAGCCGTCGGGCTGCGATTGCCGCGGCGCCAGGGGGTCCTGCTGCTGGTAGTGCCGCGTTGCCTCGGCCTGTGGCGCCTGCGCGCCGTGCTGAGCCGGGGTGCCGTCGGGCTGCGGGAGGCCGCCGTCCGGGCGGTGATACGACTCGGGCAACTGCTGGGCGGGGTCGCCCGGCTGGTACTGACCCGGGGTCTGCTGGTACGGGTTGGCCGGCTGCGCGAATTCGCCGGAGCGGTAACCGGTTTGCGGAGCGTGGGTCTGCTGGTCGGTGCCGCTCTGCCAGGACGGCGGCGCGTACTCGCCACCGGGAGCCTGGTTCCGGGCCGCCTGCACCCGCGGGTCGTCACCGCGGAACATCTCCGTCTGCGCGTCCGGAGCGGACTGGGTGCCCGCACCGGGCGAGGGATCGCCGGGCATCGCGTTGTACTGCGACGAATGGTAGGTCGGCGTCTGCGAGACGTAGTGCGACGGCTGGTCGGGCCCCGGCGCCTGCGGCGGAGCGACGAACTCGCCGGGCCGGTACGGGGATCCCGCACCGGTGGACGGCGTGAATTCGCCTGCGCTGTACGCCGACCGGGAATCGGGGGCGCTCGCGGTGGCGGGACCCGTACCGCCGGTGAGATCCGTCGGCAGGCTCATCCGGGTGGTGCGGTCGGCAGGTGCGCTGTCTTCCGCGCTACCGCCGCCGACTGCCGAGCCGTGCGTCGCCGGCGTGGCGCCATCGCGAGGCGCGGAGCCGTGCGTCGATCGCGTGGCGTCATCGAGGGGCGCGGAGCCGTGCGTCGACGGGGCGGCGCCATCGTGGGGTGTCGAGCCGTGCGTCGAGGGCGCATTGCCCGCCGAGACCTGGCCGATTAGAGCGTTGTCCGTAGGACTGGTCGACGCGGGCCGGGGCGATGCGATGGCATCGCCCGTGGCGGGCGAGGTGTGCGCCGACGGCGTGCCGGTCGAGCCGTGTGCGGCGAACGCGTCGGGCGAGGCCTGGGACGTCGCGGCGCGGTCGGCAGACGATATGCCGTCGTGGACGGGCGCCTCCGGGTCGAGGTCGTTCCGCCGCACCGCATCGTCAGGTGACAGGACATCCCGGGCGGCCACGTTCGTCTCAGCCGGAACGCCCAGGCGCGCAGGCGGTTCCGGCAGCGGCGGGGGACCTGTCGTCGCATCGGGTGACGGTGCGAAGCCCGCCTGCGAGGTACCCGTCGCGGCCGGATCGCCCAGGCGTGCGGGCGGTTCCGGCAGGCGCGGAGGCGTCGTGGTGGCCGCGGACACGGCGTCGCCGATCGCAGCCGCGGACTCCGGCTGATCGAGGCTGTGCCGTCCACGGCCGGTCCGTGCCTGTTCACCGGACTCCGGCGGAACGACGTCGGCGGGATCCGGCCGTCGAGCGGCATCGAGGAGGGGGTCCACACCTGGTGTCGATGCGCCGGTGGTGGTCGGTGTCGGGCCGAGGAGTGGGTCGGCGGCGGTCGACGACACCGGTGATTCGGTGGCGGGGGTCGGAATCGGGCCGAGGAGCGGGTCCGCGGGGGCGCCGATCGATGGTTCGCCCGGTGCCGTCAGGCGCGGTGGTGCCTCCGTGTGGCGGGGGCGGGCGGGGGGATCCGGCAGGGGCGGGGGCGGCGGCAGGTCGGGGAGCTGACGCTGCTGCTGGCCCGGGCCGAGCGGGGTGAACCCGGTCGACGGCGGCGCGGGCGTCCGGGTCGGCAGGGAGAGGCCGGAATGGTCACCGGCCTGTGCGGTCGGGTCGGCGTAGGCCGTCGCGGAGCTCTCGTGCGCACCGGTCGTCGGCGCGGCGCTCGGGCCGCCGTGCGACGGCGGGGTGTTGGTGAAGGGGCCGGTGGGGATCGACGGATCGCCGACCGGCGCGGGGGTGGAGGGCCCGGGGGCGGGCGGTACGGCCGCGCTGCTCCCGTTGTGCGGTGACGGCCACGGCGGCGGCGTGCCGGGACCCGCCGGGCCACCCTGCCAGCCGTTGGGCTGGTCGCCGGGGATGAGCGGGTTCGCGGCCTCGCCCGGCCACGACTGCCGCGCGGGCGGCTGCTCGACCGGCGGACGCTGCTCGGCGGGCCGACGCTGCTCCACGGGCGGGCGCTGGTCGGCCTGCTCGGCGACGGGCTGATGCTGCTCGGGCTGGTCCTCACCCTTGCGCCGACGCCCGCGCTTGTCCTTCTTGGCATCGTCGTTCCCGCCGCGGCCCATGAAGCGGCGGCGTTTGGGTGCCTCGTCGATCAGATCGTCCTGGGGGAGGTTCTCCACCGGAGCCTCGTAGCCGACCTGTGTGACTTCGCTCTCCGACAGCCACGGCGGCAACATGGGGAGGCTGTCGTTGTTACGACTCACCGGCGCGTTCCGCTCACCAGGGTCCCCCGATCTGCTCGACCCACATCTCCGACGCCGGTGAGTTTACGCGACAACCCCGGCACGGTGGTGGGCGCCTCCGGTCGGCCGACCGCGCCGGACCGGTGGCCGGTTCGGGGCGTTTTTGCCTCTGGAGTGCGGTACCGGTAAGCTTGAGCGGCGGTGCACCTATGCGCCGACTGTTCGCATGCCAGCGGGCAGCTACGAGGCAATCCAAACTCAGGTTAGAAGCATAACCGGGATCGCGGAGGATATGGCGAAGAAAGACGGGGCCATCGAGGTCGAGGGTCGAGTTGTCGAGCCGCTGCCCAATGCGATGTTCCGGATCGAGCTCGAGAACGGTCACAAGGTTCTCGCGCACATCAGCGGAAAGATGCGGCAGCACTACATTCGCATCCTTCCGGAAGACCGCGTGGTCGTCGAGCTGTCGCCGTACGACCTGTCCCGCGGCCGGATTGTCTACCGCTACAAGTGAGACCTGCTCGACGCCGCGAGCCTGACGGCACGCGGCGTCGCCTGGTGTTCCGGCCCCGGCCGGAGCGCGCTACAAGACTTCCCCAGTCGTCGGCTGGGGAAAAACTGTGTTCACAGACCCTTGTGGACCAAGAAAAGATTGGACGGACGTGAAGGTTCAGCCGAGCGTCAAGAAGATCTGCGAGAAGTGCAAGGTGATCCGCCGTCACGGCCGGGTCATGGTGATCTGCGACAACCTGCGCCACAAGCAGCGCCAGGGCTGATCCAGCAGCACCACCGGGCACCGATCGTCTGATCGGACTGACCGAAAAAGAAGAACTCCCAGCTCCAGCACGCACGTACTTGTGCGCGCCAACCACCGGTACGGAGGCCGGTGCCCCCACCTGAAAGACGGGGGGACGGACGGGGAGCAGACCTCCGCAACCATTAAGGAACCTGCCACATGGCACGTCTGATGGGCGTCGATCTCCCGCGCGAAAAGCGCATGGAGATCGCGTTGACCTACATTTTCGGAATCGGGCGCACCCGCGCCACCGAGATCCTGGCTCAGACCGGCGTCAGCCCGGACCTGCGCTCGAAGGATCTCAGCGACGACGACCTGACCAAGCTTCGTGACTACATCGAAGCCTCTGACATGAAGGTCGAAGGTGACCTGCGCCGCGAGGTCCAGGCCGATATTCGCCGCAAGATCGAGATCGGCTGCTACCAGGGCATCCGCCACCGCCGTGGCCTGCCCGTTCGTGGTCAGCGCACCAAGACCAACGCGCGTACGCGTAAGGGTCCGAAGAAGACCGTCGCCGGCAAGAAGAAGTAGGGATAGCGTATGCCTCCGAAGAGCCGGGCCGCTGGCCCGAAGAAGACTCAGAAGTCGCGTCGCCGGGATAAGAAGAACATCCCGCACGGCCACGCGCACATCAAGAGCACGTTCAACAACACCATCGTCTCGATCACCGACCCCGAGGGCAATGTCATCTCGTGGGCGTCGTCGGGCCACGTCGGCTTCAAGGGTTCGCGTAAGAGCACCCCGTTCGCCGCGCAGCTCGCCGCCGAGAACGCTGCCCGCAAGGCGCAGGAGAACGGTGTCAAGAAGGTCGACGTGTTCGTGAAGGGCCCGGGTTCGGGCCGCGAGACCGCGATCCGTTCGCTGCAGGCCGCTGGCCTGGAGGTCGGCTCGATCTCCGATGTCACCCCCCAGCCGCACAACGGCTGCCGTCCGCCCAAGCGGCGTCGCGTCTAACAGCGGGAAAGGAAAAAGCTTAAAATGGCACGTTATACAGGCCCCATCACCCGCAAGTCGCGTCGTCTGCGCGTCGACCTCGTCGGAGGCGACCAGGCGTTCGAGCGTCGTCCTTACCCGCCCGGCCAGCACGGCCGCGCGCGGATCAAGGAATCCGAGTACCTGATGCAGCTGCAGGAGAAGCAGAAGGCTCGCTTCTCCTACGGCGTCATGGAGAAGCAGTTCCGTCGCTACTACGAAGAGGCCAACCGCCTCAAGGGCAAGACCGGCGACAACCTGCTCCGTCTGCTCGAGTCGCGTCTGGACAACGTCGTGTACCGCGCCGGTCTGGCGCGCACCCGTCGTCAGGCTCGTCAGCTCGTCAGCCACGGCCACTTCGTGGTCAACGGCGTCAAGGTGAACGTCCCGAGCTACCAGGTCTCCCAGTACGACATCATCGATGTCAAGGAGAAGTCGCTGCCGACCCTGCCGTTCCAGGTCGCGCGTGAGACCGTCGGCGAGCGTCCGGTTCCCGGTTGGCTGCAGGTCGTCCCCGGCCGCCTGCGCATCCTGGTGCACCAGCTGCCCGAGCGCGCGCAGATCGATGTGCCGCTGCAGGAACAGCTCATCGTCGAGTACTACTCGAAGTAAGCGCTTTTGGTGGGGGTCGCGCACAGGGCGACCCCCGCACTCACTGACGAGGCATCAAATAGCGGATGCCCTGAACAGGAAGTAGATCCTCATGCTGATTTCCCAGCGTCCGACACTGACCGAAGAGGTTGTGGCGGAGAACCGCTCGAAGTTCACCATCGAACCCCTCGAGCCGGGCTTCGGTTACACCCTCGGCAACTCGCTGCGTCGTACCCTGCTGTCCTCCATCCCGGGGGCCGCGGTCACGAGCATCCGCATCGACGGTGTCCTGCACGAGTTCACCACCGTTCCCGGTGTGAAGGAAGACGTCACCGACATCATCCTGAACCTCAAGGGTCTGGTCGTGTCCTCCGAAGAGGACGAGCCGGTCACCATGTACGTGCGTAAGCAGGGCCCCGGCACCGTCACCGCTGGTGACATCGTGCCTCCGGCCGGCGTCGTCGTGCACAACCCGGACATGCACATCGCCACCCTGAACGACAAGGGCAAGCTCGAGATCGAGCTCGTCGTCGAGCGGGGCCGCGGTTACGTGCCCGCCGTGCAGAACAAGGCGACCGGTGCGGAAATCGGCCGGATCCCGGTGGATTCGATCTACTCCCCGGTGCTCAAGGTGACCTACAAGGTCGAGGCCACCCGTGTCGAGCAGCGCACCGACTTCGACCGTCTCATCCTCGACGTGGAGACCAAGAACTCCATCACGGCGCGGGACGCGCTCGCCTCGGCGGGCAAGACCCTGGTCGAGCTCTTCGGCCTGGCCCGTGAGCTCAACGTCGAAGCCGAGGGCATCGAGATCGGCCCCAGCCCGGCCGAGGCGGATCACATCGCCTCCTTCGGTCTGCCGATCGAGGACCTGGACCTCACCGTCCGGTCCTACAACTGCCTCAAGCGCGAGGGTGTGCACACCGTGGGCGAGCTCGTCGCCCGCACCGAGTCGGATCTGCTCGACATCCGCAACTTCGGCCAGAAGTCCATCGACGAGGTGAAGGTCAAGCTCCACGCGCTCGGCCTCTCGCTCAAGGACAGCCCGGCGTCGTTCGACCCGTCCTCCGTGGTGGGTTACGACGCGAGCACCGGAACGTGGAGCGACAGCGGCACGTTCAGTGACACCGACGGCGGCGAGCAGGACTACGCCGAGACCGAACAGCTCTAGGTCGCCAGGGGGGCACCCCCGGTGAACCTTTCCCAAGGAGAATCCAATGCCTAAGCCCAAGAAGGGTGCTCGCTTCGGCGGGTCGGCGTCGCACCAGAAGGCGATCTTCGCCAACCTGGCCACGGCGCTTTTCGAGCACGGTCGTATCACGACCACCGAGTCGAAGGCCAAGGCGGTTCGCCCCTACGCCGAGAAGCTCATCACCAAGGCGAAGGGCGGCACCCTTGCCGACCGTCGCGAGGTCATGAAGGTCATCCGCAACAAGGACATCGTGCACGCGCTGTTCGCGGAGATCGGCCCCTCGTTCGAGGGTCGCGAGGGTGGCTACACCCGCATCACCAAGGCGCTGCCGCGCAAGGGTGACAACGCGCCGATGGCCGTCATCGAGCTCGTCCGCGAGAAGACCGTGACCAACGAGGCCGACCGGGCCCGTCGCGTCGCCGCTTCGCAGAAGGCCGAGGCCGCCCCGGCCGCCGAGGCCGAGGAGACCGTCGTCGAGGAGACCGTGGCCGACGCCCCGGCCGCCGACGAGGCCACCGAGGACAAGAAGGACGCCTGATTCTCAGGTTTCCGGCCGAGCCCGTCACCCTTCGTGGGTGACGGGCTCGTTCTTTTGCCAGTGACAGCAGGCGTGGAGGAAGCGATGGACGACACCGAGCGGGAAGCGATCCGGGTGCGGCTCGGGATCAGCTACGACGGCACCGATTTCACCGGCTGGGCGCGTCAGCCGGGGTTGCGCACGGTGCAGGGCACGCTCGAGGAGTCGCTGTCGAAGGTGTTCCGCGAGCCGATCCAGCTCACCGTCGCTGGGCGCACCGACGCCGGGGTGCACGCCGAGGGCCAGGTCGCGCATTTCGACACGACCGGCGACCTCGACGCCGACAAACTGCTGTACCGGATGGCGCGTTTCCTGCCCAAGGACGTGCGCATCACCGAGGTCGCGCCGGCGCCGCCGGAGTTCGACGCCCGCTTCTCCGCGACCCGTCGCCACTACGTGTACCGGCTCACCACCGCCCGCTACGGTGCCGAACCGCTGCGGGCGCGCAGTGTGGTGGCCGCCAAGCCCGGTCTCGATCTCGACGCCATGCGCGCGGCCTCCCGGCAGCTGCTCGGCCTGCACGATTTCGCCGCCTTCTGCCGCCGCCGTGAGGGCGCGACCACCGTGCGTGAGCTGCAGCGGTTCGACTGGGAGCGCGACGGCGAGCTGCTGAACGCGCACGTCAGCGCCGACGCGTTCTGCTGGTCGATGGTGCGCAGCCTGGTCGGCGCGGTGCTGGCCGTCGGCGAGGGCCGCCGCACGCCCGAGTGGGTGGCGAGCCTGCTGACCGAGACCGAGCGATCGAGCTCGGTGACGGTCGCGCCCGCGCACGGCCTGAGCCTGGTCCGCGTCGACTACCCGGCCGACGCCGACCTCGCCGCCCGCAACGCCCAGACCAGGGAGACCAGGACCCTGCCCGCCGCCGGTGGGTGCTGCGGCGAGTAGCCGCTGTGTAGTTGCTGTCCTCGCCGGTCGGTCGGCGATACGATGGGATCCTCGACGTCAGCGAGGAAGCCGGGCAGATGGCAGGCGGTTCTGGTGGAGTTGCTCGCACGACCAGGCGGATAGCCGTGGCCTTGCTGGTCTGCGTGACCGGGCTGCTCACCCTCACGACCGTGGTGGCGGGCTTCGTGCGCGCCGAACTCCTCGATACCGATCACTACGTCGAGACCATGGTGCCCCTGGCCGAGGATCCGCTGGTCCAGGACGCCCTCGCGGCCAGGCTGACCGAGGCCGTCATGACGCGCGTCGACGTGCAGGGCGCCGCGACCGAACTGGTCGACTCCTTCGCCGAGCGCCGTGACCGCAACCCGCGCGTCGAGGCGGCGCTGCGCAGTGTGCCCGCCCTGCTGACCGCGCAATCCGAGAAGCTGGTGCGGGACGCGGCGGACGCGCTGGTGCGCAGCGACCGCTTCGCGCGGCTGTGGGAGACGGCGAACCGGCAGGCCCATCGTGCCATGGTCGCGGCGCTCACCGGCCGGGAAGACGGTGTGCTGCAGGTGAATACGGAGGGTGTCGTCTCGATCTCGCTGGAACCGATGCTGCGCCAGCTGGAGGCCGAACTCGAGGAGCGCGGCTTCGCCCTGGCCCGTCTCGACCTCGAATCGCGCGGCGAATTCGTCCTGGTCGAATCCGAGGATCTGGCGAAGGCCCAGCGGGCCGTGCGGCTGCTCGACCGGGGCGCGATCGCGTTCGGCATCGCCACGCTGGCCTGTGCGATCGGCGCGGTGCTGGTGGCGGGGCGTGGTTCCCGGCGCCGCGCGCTGCTCGCGGTCGGCCTGAGTGTGCTGGTGTCGATGGTGGTGCTCGCCGCCGCGCTGCTGATCGCGCGCGCGGTCTATCTCGATCATCTGTCGGCGCGGTCGGTCTCGGTCGAGGTGGCCAGGACGGTCTACGACACGCTCGTCCATCCGCTGCGGGTGAGCACCCGCGTGATCGCGCTGATCGGCGCGCTCACGGCGGTCGGCGCCTACCTGGCCGGGCCGTCGACACTTGCCACCAAGTCGCGCGACACCCTCGACAGCGCGATCGCGCGGATGCGCCGCGGGGAGGGCGGCCGGGTGTCCGGTGTCGTCGCCGCGAACCTCGGGGTGCTGCGGACCGTGGTGCTGATCGTCGCCGCGGCGGTGTTCCTGCTCTGGGACTACCCGACGGTGTGGGTGGTTGTGCTCATCGCCACGTTCGCGGTGGTGGCCCTGCTGGTGCTGCAGATCCTCGCCCATCCGCGCCGGGCGGCATGACGAAAGACACATTCGGGCGCGGGATCGACAGCCCTGCCAGCGGTGATTCCGGATAGAGTGCACCACCTCGGGCGACAACGGTCCGGGCGGTGGTGTCGAGGGTCGAAGCAACGGCCGACGCGGAAAGGCGGAGCGCATGGTCGGCCCTGCCGTCGCCTCGGTGGACTCGTTCGACGAGTGGGAAGCCGTCATGTCCAACGCCTACGTCCCGGTGGCGGTCGAACCGCTGCCCGGGATGCGGTCCTTCCGCGGCACCCTCACCTACGGCGCGGTCGACGGTGTCGAGTTCTCGACGCTGCGCTCGAGCGGACAGCGGGTGACCCGCACCGAACGGCTGATCGCCCGGTCGAGCGCGGAGATGCTCTACGTCGGCATCTGCCTGAGCGGCGCGGGCCGGGTGCGCCAGGACGACCGGCTCGCCGAACTGCGGCCCGGCGACATGGTGTTCGTCGACAGCAGGCGGCCGAACTGGTGGGAGTCCGATGGGCTGTTCGAGCAGATCGTCATCCAGGTGCCGATTCCGGTGCTGTCCGAGCGGGGTGGCTGGACCGAGCCGAGCACGCCCGCCGCGCTCACGATCGCGGCGAATTCGTCGGCCGCGGTGGTCACCGAGTACCTGCGCGGGGTGACCGCCCTGCAGTCGACGCATCCGGCGCAGGCCGCCCAGCTGGCCGGGCACAGCATCCCGCTGGTCGCCTCGGCGCTGGCCATGGCCGCCGGGCGGCTGCCGGGTACGGCCGGGGCCGAAGCCCTGGCGCGGCAACGGGTTCTGGCATTCATGCGGCATCGGTGTGGTGATCCGGCCCTGACCGTCGACGACATCGCGCGCGGCTGTCAGCTCTCGCGACGGGCGCTGTATCGCGTCTTCGGCAGTGCCGATGGCGGTGTGCGCGCACGGTTGTCCAGAATGCGGATCGAGCGTGCCAAGGCGTTGCTGCGGGCGGATCCGGCGCGGCCGTTCGGCGCGGTGGCGGCCGCGGCGGGCTTCGCCTCGGAACGTCACTTCTACCGGGTGTTCCGGGTGGCGACCGGCATGACCCCGGGTGAGTTCCGGGAGAAGCTACAGGCCACACCCATCGTTAGCTAGGCGAACGGTGATGTTCGCCAAATTTCCTGACACGGGGTCGGCGCTGGTGCAACGATCGGGCGATGCAGGGGTTCGAGGGTTTTCCCGAAGTCTGCTCGACCGAGCGGACGGCGACGCCGGACGCGTTCGAATTCTGGGCGGACCTGGTCGGAAGTGCGCTCACCGAGGTGTCGATCGCGCCGACGGTCGACGGTGACTTCGGCGGCCGGATCCGCTCGGCCGACTTCGGCGACGTCGCCGTGGGAACGGTACGCGTGCAGGGGCACGAGCTGCGCCGCACCCGGCGGCACATCGCCAGGGCCGACGAGTTCCATGTCATCGGCAGCGTCGTGCTCGCGGGCCGGGCCGAGGTGGAGCACGCCGGGCATCGCGTCGTGCTGACGCCGGGGTCGATGATCTTCTACGACACCTCCCGCCCGATCCTGTGGCGTTCGACCGGGGCCATCGAGGACCTCACGATCCGGGTGCCCCGCCAGCGGGTCGTCGACTTCCTCGGCATCAGGGCCGAGGCGCTGCCCGCCGGGTTGATGCTCGGCGCGGGCGGTGTCGGCACCACGCTCGCCCGCTTCTTCCAGCGGGTGGCCGAACTGCGTCACTCCGATCCGGACGCCGCGGCGATCCTGGCGGGCAGCGGGATCGATCTCGTCGGCGCGGCCGCGGTGATCGCCGCGGGCGGTCGCCCCGGCCACGCGCACGCGGAGGCGATGAGCAGTCAGCGGGTGCTGGACTACGTGCGCGCCAACTACACCGATCCGGGCCTGACGGTCGACCGGATCGCCGACGCCTGCCGGGTGTCGCGGCGGACGCTGTACCGCATCGTGGCGGAGTTCGACGGCGGACTCGGCGCCGTGCTGCGCGGGCTGCGGGTGGAGCGCGCCCGAAAGTTGCTGGAGGCCGGGGAGATCGGCTCGATCGCGACGGTCGCCGCGGCCTCCGGTTTCGCCACCGAACGGCAGTTCTACCGGGTGTTCCGGGAGATCACGGGAATGACACCGGGCGAATACCGGATGGTTGCCCGGGCGCGCGTGGCGCTGCGCTGAGCGCGACACGACGAACCGCGCTCCGCGGTGATTAGCATCACAAGGTTGCGGTGGTCACCGGGTGGCGCGGGCCGAATCACCTGTAAAGGCCGGGGTCGGTTGAAGATTTGAGCTGCGGCGATATTTCCATTGTGAATCACTCGTTGGCAACGACCCGGTCGATCTGGCAGGCTCGGACACCGGGTGACGGGTGATTCGTTGTCGCGCCCACGGTTTGCTGGTCGGTTCGCAGGAAAGCGGGGTGGTTGGCGTGGAGTCGTCTGAGCCTCTCGTCGAGCTGAAACTGAACGACAGTCCGGAATTGGCGGCGGGCGAGGCTTTCGCGGAGTGGGAATCCTTGCTGTCGGAAAGCTACGTGCCGCTCGCGGTGGACCCCGAACGCGACGAGGTGTTCCACGGTCGCATCGTGCGCGGCAGTCTGCCCGGGTTCGAATTGTCGACCGTCGGGGCCAGCGGTCAGCGCATTCGGCGTACCAAGAGCGGCATCGCGCGCACCGACGGCGAGTTCCTGTTCGTCAGCATCCTCACCGAGGGCTTCGGCAGGCTGCATCAGGACGGGCGGATCGCCGTGCTGCGTCCGGGCGACATGGTCTTCTACGACACCACCCGGCCCTATCACTGGGACATCGACGGTTCCTGGTCGCAGGTGGTGGCCCGGGTGCCGCTGTCGGTACTCGGCGAGCACGTCCCGACCGGGCGCGGTGCGCTGCCCACCGCGACGACGGTGCACGCCGAGAGCCCGGCCGGCGTGGTCGCCGGGTTCTTCCGCGATCTGGCCCGCATCCAGCAGAGCGCGCCGGAGCAGGCGGTGGTGCTGGCCGACAACGGGGTCAAGCTGCTGGCCTCGGCGGTCACGCTGGCCGGTGGCACGCTGCCGATCGGGCAGTCGGCGCAGGCGCTGTCGCGGGAACAGGTGCTGTCGTTCATGCGGGCCCGATGTACCGATCCGGCGCTGACGGTGGACGAGATCGCGCGGGCTTGCCTGGTGTCGCGGCGCAGCCTGTACCGCCTCTTCGACGAGGCCGGTGACGGCCTGAGCACGGTGCTGCGGCGGATGCGGGTCGAGTGCGCGCAGGTGCTGCTCCTGCGCGACACCACCCGGGCGACGGCTTCGATCGCGCTCGCCTCCGGCTTCGCCTCCGAGCGGCACTTCTTCCGGGCGTTCCGGGTCGAGACCGGGATGACTCCGGGCGAATACCGCCTGGTCACCGGGCATATGCCCCCGGGTGGCGAGCCCCGGCTCCACACCGCGTGACCCCGCACCTCTTGGGCGTTATGTCCGTATTCCCGTGGCATACTGAGCGCACTCGGAGCCGAGTGACGGAGGGGGCTGAGCGGTCATGAGTCAACGGACGACGGTGGCTGTTCGAGCCGGCGGCGAGCTGTCCCAGCGCGGCGTGGTGGAGCGGTGGGAATCGTTGATGAGCGAGACCTACATTCCGCTCGCCGTCGCGCCGCATCGCACCGAGGTCTTCCGCGGCCGGATCGCGGCGACGGCCTACGACGACCTGCTGGTCACCTCGGTGCAGGCCGGCGCGCAGACCGTCCGGCGCACGCCCCGGCTGGTCGAGGCAGGCGCCGACCGGCACATCCTGGCCAGTATCTACCTGGGCGGGCGCGGGGTGATGCACCAGGACGGCCGGATCGCGCATGTGGACGCGGGCAGCATGGTCTTCTACGACAGCGCGCGACCCTATCGCTGGGAGATCGACGAGGACTTCGACAAGGTGGTGGTCCAGGTGCCGATCGACGCGCTGGCCGCGGTCGGCGCGCCCCTGGCCACGATCCCGTCGGCGGTCGCGCTCGGGCCCGAGCATCCCGCCGCGGCGGTGGGCGCGTACTTCCGCGGGCTGGCCCGCATGCAGCACGGCGACCCGGAGGTGGCCGCCGAGCTCGCGCGCCACGGCGTCGGGCTGCTGGCCTCGGCGCTGCAACTCGCGGCCGGGTCGGTGCCGCGCGGCCCGTCGGCCGCCGAGCTGACCCGCGCCAGGATCCTCGCCTTCATGCGGCGCCGGTTCGCCGACGCCGACCTCACCGTCGATACCGTCGCGCAGCGCTTCGCGATCTCGCGCCGCACCCTGTACCGGCTGTTCGAGGGTGAGGAAAGCCCGGCCCGCCGATTGCTCAGGATGCGTCTCGAACACGCGTGCGAGTTATTGCGCGACGGGCGTATGCGACCGATCGAAGAAGTGGCCGCGGCGGCCGGATTCGCCGCCGAACGTCACTTCTACCGGGCGTTCAACGCGGAATTCGGAATGGCGCCGGGGGAATACCGCGCCGGATATGCGATGTGTTCCGGTCTGTGACCGCCGAGTGGGGCCTGTCACCATCGATCCGTTTCTGAAAAGAATTCTTTTCCGTCGGTGATATCCTCTTCCCAGTCGAGGGGGGTACTCGACGAGTCTTACGTCGTGTGAATACGAATACGACGAGGTGTCCCCATGACAGTCGATGTTCCGGCAGCAGTTGATCGTTCCCGTCTTCCCGGGGTGCTCGCCGTCGGCGCCGACGCCGGCGCCGGGGAACAGTTCCAGCAGTGGGAAGCCATGCTGACGCAGACCTACGTGCCGCTGGCCGCCCGCCCGGCGGGCGCGGAATCGTTCCACGGCCGTATCGCGCACCACGCCTATCCGGATTTCGGCCTGTCCCGGCTGACCTCGACCACCCAGGAGGTCACCAGGACGCGGTCGCTGATCGCGCGGGCCGCGGAGGAGTATCTGCTGGTCAGTATTCACACCGGGGGATCGGCTGTGCTCAGCCAGCACGGCCGCAGTACCCGGGTCGGGGTGGGGGAAATGGTGTTCTACGAATCGAACGCGCCCTACGAATGGCGGGTCGGCGAGGATATCGAGCAGGTCATCGTGCAGATCCCGATGGACGCCGTGCGCCGCAGGCCGGGCATGTCGACGGTCCGGATCCCGACCGCCCGCACCATTCCCGCCGACGGGCCGGTCGCGATCGTCAGCGGGTTCCTGACCGACCTGGCGCGCTTGCAGGATCGCGATACCGTCCAGGCCGCCGCGCTCACCGAAACCGCCATCGACCTGCTCGCCTCGGCGGCCTCGCTGGTGGCGGGCAGGCCGCTGAACCGGCCCGCGGAGAATTCGCTGACGCGCGAAGGAGTGCTGGCCTATTTGCGGGCCAACTACACCGATCCGGCGCTGACGATCGATTCCCTCGCGGCGGCGTGTTTCGTTTCCCGGCGGTCGGTGTACCGCGTGTTCGAGGAGCACGGTGAATCACCCACCGATCTGCTGCGGCGGCTTCGTGTGCGGCGTGCGTGTGGAATGCTGGTCTCCAGACCGGACCTGACGTTCGCTGCCATCGGCGTGGCGTCGGGCTTCGCCACGGAACGGCAGTTCTACCGGGCCTTTCGTCGGGAAACAGGCCGGACTCCCGGGGAGTATCGCCGGTTTGGCACGGACGGTCAGTCGAGTGGCACGCTATGACAGTTTATGTCCGCGCTATCTGCGAGAGAGTGAATCGAACACCTTTCAAGGATTGAGCGACAAGGGGTCACGATGTTTGGTCGGGTACGCGTTGCTGCGGTGCAAGCCGAGCCGAAGTGGTTGAACCTGTCCGCCGGGGTCGAGCAGGCCATCGGGCTGATCGACGAGGCCGCTGACGGTGGTGCGCGGCTGGTCGCGTTTCCCGAGACATTCCTGCCCGGATTCCCGTGGTGGATGTGGCTCAACTCGGTCGATTGGGGCGAGGAGTTCCTCGCGCGCTATCTCGCCAATTCGCTCACCGCCGACGGCCCCGAGTTGCGCGCCATCGCCTATGCCGCGCGCCGCAAAGGGATTCACGTGTCGATCGGGTTCGCCGAGCGCGCGGGTCGTGAGGTGTTCATGTCACAGGCGCTCATCGACGTGCAGGGCGAGATCTCGGTCGCCCGCAAGGGGGAACCGACCGGCCTCGAGCGCACCGTCTTCAGCGCCGCCGACGACGAGGTGCTGGTGCGCGACACCGAACACGGCCGGATCGGCGTGCTCGGCGGCGCCGACCACATGCGCCCCGCGCTGCGCGCCCGCATGCAGGAGGAGCGCGAACAGATCCATATCGCGTCCTGGTCCGGCTTCACCGTGTACTACGGCGAGGGCAAGGAATGGGGTCCGGAACTCAATACCGCGGCCAGCGTGCGCTACGCGATGGACGGCGCGGCCTACGTGATCGCCCCCGTCGCCGTGGTGCCGGTCGCCGGCTGGGAAGTGGTCGACGCCCGCCTGCCCGATCGCCGGCTGCTGCGCGGCGGTGGCGGCGTCTCCCGCATCTTCGGCCCCGGCGGCCTGGAACTGGCCACCCCACTGGCCGAGGGCGCCGAAGGCCTCCTCTACGCCGACCTCGACCTCACCCGCGGCCTGCGCCCCGCCCCGCCCACCTGCGGCGAGCGCGACAATTTCCGGGTACCCAGCGGCCGGGTGGCCCGCCGGGAACCGGTGCGGGCCGAGCTGGCTGGCGCCTGACCGGGCGCACCGCCCGCTGGTCGAAAGAGGCTTGCGCAGCGAGATTTTCGCTGGTCCGGTGGCCTGCGATCGATGGGAGCGGCCGGAACGGACGGGTATCGTTGGTTCGTGCCGAATAGTCGGCCGTGCCGAAATCCGTTCCCGGAGGCTGCCGATGGCCATCGAACCGATGACGGCGGAGTTCGCCTCGGCGACGCCGCACAGCGACGCGTTCGGGCAGTGGGAAGCGCTCATGCAGCAGACCTTCGTGCCCCTCGCCGTCCACCCCTACGCGGATCGCCCCTTCTACGGCCGGGTCGTCACCAGGGCGCTCGCCGGCGCGCCCGACTGTCACCTGACGACGCTCACCGGCCGCAATCACGAATTCCGCCGCGACACCGGCCATATCGCCCGATCCGGTGAGCAGTACCTGCTCGTCGGCATTCAGACCGAGGGCCGCGCCCGGCTCGACCAGGACGGCCGCTCGGCCTTGATCCTGCCCGGTCAGATGACCTTCTTCGACACGTCGCGCCCCTATCGCTGGACCGAGGGGGAGCGGTTCGAGCAGGTGAACGTGCAGGTGCCGATCCGGCTGCTGCGCGAGCTGCCCGGGCTCGGTCAGCTGGCCATGCCGACCGCCGTCACGCTGCCGGCGACCGGCGCGGCCGGGGTGGTCGCCGCCTTCTTCCGCGACCTGGCCCGGCTGCAGCAGGACGCGCCCGACCAGGCCGACCTGCTGGCGCGCGGTGCCGTCGACCTCTTCGGCTCCGCCGTCCTGCTGGCCGCGGGCACCGCGCCCGTCGACACCCCCGGCGCGGCACTGCACCGCGAACACGTCCTGGCCTTCCTGCGCGAGAACTACACCGATGCCGACCTCACCGCCGACGAGATCGCCGCGGCCTGCCACATCTCCCGCCGGACGCTGTTCCGCCTCTTCGACGGTCCCGGCGAAAGCCTGCACACGACCCTGCGCCGGCTGCGTATCCGCCATGCCGAGAAGCTGATCGCCTGCGAGCGGTTCCACGCGCCCGCGGCGGTCGCGTTCGCGTCGGGGTTCGCCTCGGAACGGCATTTCTACCGGGTTTTCCAGCAGGAGACGGGGATGACTCCGCGCGAGTACCGGCGGACCCACCTCGCCTAGCCATCGGCTGGCACTGGTTGTCAGTGGGATGGCGCTGCCGGTCTGTGGATCGGCGCAGTCGCTGCACGACACTGGATCTCACAGGCGAGTACAGGGGAGCGGGGACATGGCGATTCGGGTTCGCGCCGCGGCCGTGCAGGCGGAGCCGACGTGGTTACACCTGCCCGACGGGGTCGCGCAGACGATCGGCCTCATCGAGGACGCGGCGGTGATCTGGCGAACGTGAGACCACCCGACGGCCGGGTCCTGGTGTCGCACAAGCGATCACCCACCTCGCTGGAGCGGGAGGTGTTCGCCGACGGCATCGCGCCGCCGGTGGTGCACCACACGGAGCTGGGCCGCATCGGTGTCCTCGGCGGCACCGATCATCTGTGCCCGGAAAGGCGCGTGGACCTGTGGCGGGAGCAGGTCCACGTCGCCGCGTTCTCCGGTTTCACCGTGTATCACGACGTCGACGACGAGTCGGCCAACCCATGGACGGACGGTCAGGGGTTCATGCGGGCCTGCTGAGGGCGATCAGGAGCGGACCAGGCGCGCGATCGCGTCGGTCGCCTCCTTGATCTTGGCCTCGGCCTCGGGGCCGCCCGCTACGGCCGCGTCGACGACGCAGTGCGAGATGTGGTCCTCGAGCAGGCCCATCGCGACGGCCTGGAGCGCCTTGGTCATCGCCGAGACCTGGGTGAGGATGTCGATGCAGTACTTCTCCTCCTCGACCATCCGCTGCAGGCCGCGTGACTGGCCCTCGATGCGGCGCAGGCGCTTGAGGTAGTCCTCTTTGGCGGTGATGTAGCCGTGGCCCGAATGGCCCGTGTGCTCGCCGCCGGTCGTGGTGTCGGGGGTGGGTGCGGTCACCGGAGGTCTCCTCGCCTGACGGGGTGCTCGGAGTACCGAGCTGATACCCCCCTAGGGTACAGTTTCCGGCGGGAAATGTCAGATGCGGCCGGTGTCGCGGTCCCGGTGATGCGCGCGACCTGCCCGGACGGGAGAATCACCGGTATGAGTTCGCTTCCCCGGCCCGCACTCGCCGTCATCGGCGGTAGCGGTTTCTATGACTTCTTCGACAACGACGCGGTGCACGTCGAGGTCGACACACCGTACGGCGCGCCGAGCGCCCCGGTCGCCATCGGCGAGGTCGACGGTCGCGCCGTCGCGTTCCTGCCGCGGCACGGCAAGCAGCACGAGTTCGCCCCGCACACCCTGCCCTACCAGGCCAACATGTGGGCGCTGCGCTCGCTCGGCGTGCGCCGGGTGTTCGCGCCGTGCGCCGTCGGCAGCCTGCGCGCGGACTGGGGGCCGGGCACCGTCGCCGTGCCCGATCAGCTCGTCGACCGCACCTCGGGCCGCCCGCAGACCTACTTCGACGGCGGCGGCGTGCACGTCTCCTTCGCCGACCCCTACTGCGACGACCTGCGCACCGCCGCGGTGAAGTCCGCCGGTGACGATCTGCGCGTCGAGGATTCCGGCACGATGGTCGTCGTGCAGGGCCCGCGCTTCTCCACCAGGGCCGAGAGCCGCTGGTTCGCCGGGCAGGGTTGGGACCTGGTCAACATGACCGGCCACCCCGAAGCCGTGCTCGCCCGCGAACTCGAGATGTGCTACGCCGCGGTCGCTCTCATCACCGACCTGGACGCGGGCCTCGAGGAAGGCGACGGCGTGCACGCGGTCGACGTCTTCGCCGAGTTCAAGAAGAACCTCGGCCCGTTCAAGGAACTGCTGCGGCGCGCGGTCGCGGCGGTCGACGGCGAGGACACCTGCGAGCGCTGCCGCGTGCACGCCGGGGTGTCGCTGCCCTTCGAACTGCCCTGATCACCGCGCCGGCGCGGTGACCTGCAACTGAGCCAGCACGAACGCGGGCGCCGCGCCGTCGGCGCCCGCGGGCAGCGGCGTCACCTCGACATCGGCGATCAGCCAGCCGCCCGACTCCGCCGCGAGCCGCACCCCGGTCATGCCCGCGCGAGCCGCGCCCGCCAGGATCTCCGCCCTGGCCGCGACGATCCGGGCCCGGTCCTCGGGGTGCGGGATCAGCCGCTCGTCGATCCCGCGCCAGCGCAGGCCGGGCACCGGCTCGGTGACCCAGCGCACCTGCCGGACCTGCGCGGTGTCGAGGATGCACAGATACAGACCCGGCTGGGTGTCGCGCAGCAGCGCGAGCGTGGCGGCCTCGAAGGACTTGGGTTGCGGGGCGATGCTGTCGGTGACGTCCACCGTGAGGCCACGCCACGAGAACCGCTGCGCCGCGGTCCCGTTGCGGGCCGCGACGAACAGCGACCGCGGCCCGGCCGTCGAATGCACGGTCGCGATGGCCGACCAGCGGCTGTCCGGTTCCGAACGGGTCAGGGCGGCAACGATATCCAGCGCGCGATCGAATCGCTCGATCCGCTGGAAGGCTTCGGCGCCGGTGAATTCGAGTGGCACGGAACCGAGATGGGCGCCGAGCCCGGCGGGCCGGGTGTGCACCACCCTGGCCTGCGCGTCGACCCGGAACATCCCGACCCCGAGATCCTCGGTGGGCGCCTGCTCGCCCACCCAGACCTTCACCGCGTGGGTCCCGGCGCCCGGCCAGACCACCGGCTCGGCCCGTAACCGCAACTCCGACCACGGCTGCCGGGATTTCGGCAGCACCCGGTCGACCGGTGTGCCGGAATCGTGGGCGGTGGCGATCATCGGTTGCAGTGCGGCCGGGATCGCGCGCTGATACGACGCCCACTCGCGCGGCGTCGTCCCCGTGCTCAGCATCGACCACGTCGCGCCGAGCGTCTCGACCAGCTGCCACTGCCCGATGATCACCTGTGCTGCCCCCTTCGTTCACTCCCCACCTGCGGATATCGAACCAAATCGCCTGCGCCCATCGTGCCCGATCCGCCGCGCGCCGCGGGGCGGGGGTCCATCGATAAGCTCGCGGTATGGACACACCGTTGCGGTTGGAGGTCGTCGTCGCCAGTACCCGCCCGGAGCGATTCGCGCCCGTGGTGGCCGACTGGTTCCTCGGTGTGCTCGCCGAGCGGCCGGAATTCGAGGTCGGGGTCCTCGATCTGCGTGACATCGCCTTGCCCGTCGAGCTCACCGAGACCCCCGAGGTCGACGCGTTCCGGGAGCGGCTCGCCGCCGCCGACGCCTTCGCAGTCGTCACCTCCGAGTACAACCACGGATATCCCGCGTCCCTGAAAACGGCCCTGGACAGCGCCAAACGGGAGTGGCGGGCCAAGCCGATCGGCTTCGTCTCCTACGGCGGTCTCTCGGGCGGCCTGCGGGCCGTCGAGCAGTTGCGCCAGGTGGTCGCCGAACTGCACATGGTCTCAGTGCGCGAATCGGTGAGCTTCGCCCAGGCCAAGCGGCGTTTCGGCGCCGACGGCAGCACCGACGACCACGCCGCGATCGACGCGAGTGCGCGGATGCTCGGCCAATTGGCCTGGTGGGGACGGACTTTGCGGGCCGCCCGCGGCGCCGACCCCTACCCGGGCTGACCGGTCAGGCCGGCGCCATCGTGCGCTGTCCGCGCGGCTGCCCGATGTAGGTCGCCTCGCGCGGGATCGACACCAGCGTGAGGTTGACCCTGGTCGTCCCGGTGCGCAGCACCACCCGGTTGCCGATCGCGCCCGGCTGGAAGATCTCCAGGTCGGGACGGGAAGCGGGCCAGCCGTTCGGATCGCCGGTCAGGTAGATGGTGGTGACACCGGCGTGCGGCGCCGGGGCCAGCACACCGTCGACGACGGTGGCGGTGAAACCCGCGTCGGACTGGTGCGTTTCGACCGCGATGGTCAGGCGCTCCGGGTTGCCGACCGTGCTGACCAGCTGCTCCCAGGCGTGCGCGCGATCGGTGCGCACAAGGACCCGCTCGCCGACGGCCAGCGCGCGGAACACCAGCTGCTGGGCCAGATACAGCTCGCCGGCCACATAGACCGAGGAGATACCGGCGCCGATGATCCTGGTGGCGACGCCGTTGCCCTCGTCGTCGGAGCCGAGCAGCTGGCCGCAGCCCGCCGACGGCAGGTGCAGCGCGCCGATGACATCGATCGGGTACTCGGTGGTCGGCACGGTGTCGTCCACGCCGGGCACCGCGAGCGGCAGGTGCGCGAGCAGCGCGTCGCGGTGGCGGCCGTTCATCGAGACCATGCCCTTGGTCGTGGTCTTCTCCGGCAGCTCACGCGCGGTCAAACGCCATGCGGCACCGACACTCACCGACTCGGCGTCGCTGCCGGGCCGCAGCCGCACCGCGACCGTCGTGCCGCGCGATGGCGCGACCCACAGCTGGGCGAGCAGGTCCGAGCCGAGCTGCTTGGGGTCCACCGCGCTGCCGATATTGACGGTGTTGCCGATCTCGGCGAACTTCCACCGCTGGGTCAGCGTGCGCGGGTCGAGACCGGCGGTGATCTGCTGGACGGCCTTGCGGATCTCCGGCGCGGTGAGGATGCGAGCGCTGCAATCGGCGTCTTCGAGCGTGCGCATGATCCGCTGGGTGGCGATGGTAACCGCGCGGGACGCGCCGTCGGTTCCGCCGCCGCGCCGGGCCGTCGCGTCGGGGCACTGCACCGAGTCGTAGCTGATCGCGAGCCAGACCGTGCGGTGCGCCGTCGCGGGCAGCGGGCCGAGCAGCGACTCGTAGATCGCGCCCGCCGGTGTGCCGGAGCGGCTGCGGTGCCCGTGGCTGATGATGTCGATGCCGCTGAGCAGGATGTCGTGCTGGTGCAGGCAGGCGGCCAGCTCTGGCAGGGGGAGCAGGTGGGAGGCGTGCACGGCGTTGCGGGCGATCCTGGTCAGCCCGCCCTTGGGCGGCAGCACCTCGACCACGGTGACCACCCGGCTGCCGTCCCAGTACAGGCCGAGCGAGCGGCCGTCGGTGTCGCGGAAGTCGACGGTGTCGCCGAGGGTGTATTCGCGCTTGCCGAGGTAGCGGCGGATCGTGCCGAGCCAGTCGAACACGGTGCGCTTGCCGATCGGGATCAGCGGGATGACCGCGACGACGACCGCAATGCCGAGGGCGGGGAAGGGTCCGAGGCCGCAGACCAGGGCGATGAGCCCGACGGTCAAGCCGAGCACCTGCGCGATGAGCAGCTGCGCCAACGAGATGCGACCGAACAGTGGACGTGGACCAGCACCGGTGTACTCGGCCATTGGTTCCTCCCCCGAATGTGAACAAGTGCTGCCGGGAACTGTACTGTGTTGCCCGGACGAGAGCACTGTTCGGGGGAGGAACCATGCCTTCAAAACCCACTACACGCTGGCAGGTCAGCGGCTACCGCTTCCTGGTGCGGCGGATGGAGCACGCCCTGGTGCGCCGGGATGTGCGCATGCTGCACGATCCGATGCGCGCCCAGTCCCGGGCCTACGCGGTGGGTTTGGTGCTCGGCCTGGTGGTGCTGGCGGGGTGTGGCATCCTCGCGCTGCTGCGCCCGCAGGACAAGATCGGCGACAACAAGATCCTGATCGGCAAGGAATCCGGTGGCGTCTATGTCGTCATCGAGAACGTCGTGCACCCGGCGCTCAACCTGGCCTCGGCCCGGCTCGCCGCCGGTGAGGCGGCCAAGGCCGTGATCGTCAAGGAGTCCGAGCTCGGCAAGAAGCCGCGCGGTCAGCTGATCGGCATCCCCGGTGCCCCGACGTCGCTGCTGTACGACAAGGACGGCAAGGGCCGTCAGTGGTCGGTGTGCGATCAGCTCAAGTCCGACGGCACCGCCGATCTGACCACCTCGGTGCTGGCCGGTTCGCTCGATCTCGGCGACAAGGCCTCGGTGCTGCCGTCGAACAAGGCGCTGCTGGTCAAGGCCAAGGATGATGTCTTCCTCGTCTTCGACGGCAAGCGCGCCAAGGTGAACATGAGCGACCCGGCGGTCACGCTCGCGCTCGGCATCGCCGGTGTCGCCCCGCGCACGATCAGCGAGGGTGTGCTCAACGCGATTCCCGAGGTGCTGCCTGTCATCTCGCCGGTCATCGCCAACCCGGGTGGCGTGCCGACCTACAACGTCAGCGGCCACCGGATCGGTGATGTCGTCCAGGTGTTCAACGCGCCGAACCAGGACTTCGTCGTGCTGCAGGACGGTCTGCAGCCCATCTCGGCCGTGACGGCGCAGATCATCCGCAACTCGGTCAACTCGACGATGGCGGGCACCACCATCCAGAACACCGAGCGGGTGAACGCGCCGGTGTCGCAGGCACTGAAGGTCGACAACTATCCCAAGGAACGGCCGACCCTGGTCACCGCCAAGGACCAGCCGGTCAGCTGCCTGTCCTGGAAGCCGATCCCCGGCGCCATCGACAACAACGACGCCACCGCGCGCGCCGAACTGACCGTGCTCACCGGCATCGACCTGCCCATCCCGGACAAGGCCAAGCTGGTCAGCCTCGCCCAGGCCGACGGCTCCGGCCCCAAGGCCGATTCGGTCTACATCCCGCCCGCCTCGGGCGCCTACGTCCAGACCACCGGCATCGAACCGGACAGCCGTCGCAAGGACAGCCTGTTCTACATCGCCGACACCGGAGTCCGCTTCGGCATCAAGAACTCCGACGCGGTGAAGGCCCTCGGGCTGGAGAACGTGAAGGCCGAGCCCGCACCGTGGCCGATCGTCGGGCTGCTCGCCGGCGGCCCGAGCCTGGGCCGGGAGGACGCGATGGTCGCGCACGACGGCGTCGCCCCCGACTCGGCACCGGCCAAGCAGCCGGTGGCCACCGTCGCCAACAGCAAGTAGTCAGCCGACGGGCGGCGGTTCCGACCGCGCCCGCAATTCGGCGACCTCCGAACGCAACTCGCGCACTTCGTCGACGAGTTCGGCCAGCGTGCGCTCGGCGCGGTCGGTCGCGTCGTCGACGGTCTTGAGCTGCTCGACGACCCAGCTGGTCATGGTGCCGATGGCGAAGGAGATCAGGCCGATGCCCAGCGTCATCAGGACCAGCGACACCAGCCTGCCCTCGGCGGTCACCGGGTAGACGTCGCCGTAGCCGACGGTCGTCACCGAGACCGCCGACCACCACAGCGCGTCACCGAAACTCTTGATCTTGCTGTCGGGCGCACCGAATTCGGCGTCGAAGAACGCCAGGCTCGACAGCAGCAGGATCAGCAGCGAACTGGTGCCGACGAAGGTGACCAGCCGGGTCCGCGGATGCGTCGCCCGGTTGAGCGTGTCGAGCAACAGCAGCGCGGCGCGCAGCAGCCGCAGCGGTCGAAACGGCGGGACCAGCACGACGAGCAGGTCGAGCGGATGCTGGCGGACGAACCGGCGCCGATCGGTGGACAGCCGCAGCCGGACCACGAAGTCCACCGCGAACACCGCCCAGATCCCGATATCGGCCCACACCAGGCAGGCGTCCAGCGTCGGCGAGGCATCGGTGTCGAGCACCCGCCACGCGTACAGCAGCAGGAACAGCACGGCCAGCACCATCATCGGCAGGTTGGTCGCCTGCTCCCACCGCTGTCTGCGGGTCTGCGGGCGCTGCTCTGTGGTCAACGGATCCATGCTGCTACCTGGGTCGACGGGCTGCGCGGAGTGCGCTCGACCAGGACGGTACCGCGTCCGCTACATCAGGTGTCCTCGCGGACGCCGAACCGACGCCGGATCGGGAACGAGGCGAGCATGCCGAGCACGAACAACAGCCCGACCACACCCGCGCCGATCAACCCGACATTCCTGGCCGTGTTGTCCGGCACCGGCGCCGGCGCGGGCACCGCGAGCTGCACCTGCTTGGCCGGTGACGGCTTCTTGGGCGGCAGCGGCCCGGTGACCTCGGCGGTGAGCGCCGCGATCGGATCGACGCTGCCGTACCCGATGTACTGGTTCCAGCCCTCGGCGGGCGCGTGCGCGGTCGCCTGGATCCGCTTCATCACCTCTTTGGCACTGAGCTCGGGGAACCGCGCCCGCACCAGCGCCACCACGCCGGACACCAGCGGGGTCGCGAAACTGGTGCCGCTGATCGGGCCGGTCTGGCCCTGCTGGTTCACCGTTCCGGTCGCGGTGCCGGGTCCGCGCGGGTTCAGCGACGTCATGTTCTCGCCGGGCGCGGCGACGCTGAGCCACGGTCCGGCGACGGTGAACTTCGACGGTGCGCCGTTCGCGTCGATCGAGCCGACGGCCAGCACGTAGTCGTCCCAGCGCGCGGGGCTGACGTTCATCGAGGTCTTGGTCCACGGGTCCGCGTTCGGCTCCAGCGGATCGATCACCGTGTTCGCGGTCTTGCAGGTATCCGAATTGCCCGCCGCGACAACGGGAACCGCGTTCTTCACCTCGACCGCGTATTGCAGCGCGGCGCCGATCGCCCGGTCGTTGACGTCCTTGTTGGTGCCACACCACACTTCGGAGACATTGATGACGCCCGCGCCCATATCGGCCGCGCGCCGGATGGCCGAGGCCATCGTGTTCAGGTTGCCGTAGCCGTCGGGCAGATCCTCGGGCGCCTTGTTCCGGTTGGCGCCTTCCTTCTGATACATCTTGCTGGTCTGCCGGATCGTGAGGATGCGAGCCTCCGGGGCCACCCCGGCGAAGCCCTGACCGGGCACCTGGGTCGCCGCGATCAACCCGGCCACGAAGGTGCCGTGCGCGTCGCAATCCTCGGCGCCGTCACCGGAATTGGCGACGAAGTCACCCGCCGCGATCATGTCGGGCAGGCGATCGTGCCTGCTCACGCCGGTGTCGATCACCGCGATCAATTGTCCGGCGCCGCGGGAGAACTCCCACGCCCGCGCCAGATCGAGGGACCGTTGCGCGTCCGGGATGGCGGGTCCGTCACCACCGGTGGCCACCGTGGTGCACACCGCGTTCGAACCGACCTCGGTCTTCTCCGGCGGCGCGGCCGGATCACCGGCGGGCAGGTTCGCTGGATCGGCGGCGGGCGGCCGGTCGGCCGAGGCGGGCGCCGCGCCCAGCCCGAACGACGCGCCGACACCGAGCGCCACGGCCGCCGCCGCGACGCGCAGGCTCGCGTTCACAGCCCGCGGACGAGGGAGTAGAGCTCGGCGACCCAGAACACCAGCGGCAGCACCGCGGCGACGAACGCGTACTCGAGCAGCTCGACCGCCCGGCGCATCGGCGGCGTCGCCGACTGATTCGGCACGATCAGGCCGATCACCAGCGCGGCGACCAGGATCGCCAGCGCGGCACCGAAAACCACCAGCGGCTGGCGCATTTCGAGCGCGACACCCACCAGCATGATCAGCACGATCGACGCGCCACCCGCGATCAGCACGATCGCCTGTTCGGCGCCCGCGTAGGTGCGGCTGCGGAACATCAGCACCGCCGCGCAGACCAGCGCGAGCGCGATGCCGGGCCAGTACGGGTCGTCCGCGGTCGCGTCGATCGCCAGCAGCGCGCCGACGACGGTGACCAGCGTGGTCGCGGTGACCAGTCCGGCGAGGTAGTTGCGGGCCCGCTCCGACCTGGCGCGCAGCGCGTCCAGGGTGGGCAGCGCGCGGTGGTCGTCCGGGTCGTCCTCGGTCGGGTCGATCGGGGTGCCGGGCGAGGGGACCGGCGGCAGCGGCAGCTTGGCCAGCAGCATCGACACCCGCGGCGACAGCGAGAGCCCCGCCAGCCCGACCGCCGCGACGACGGCGCCGATGGCCTTGACCGGCTGCTCGGTGAGCAGCCCGACCAGCGCCGCCGGAATGACGAACACCGAGGCCGCGGCCGCGCCGATGAACAGCGCGAGGCCGACCCCGGTGACGCGCCAGGCCAGCACCGCGGTCGCGCCGAACAGCGTCGCGCCGAGCAGCAGATGCGCCCAGCCGTAATGATCGGGGACCAGCAGCATGCCCGCGGTGAACGCGGTCGGCAGCGCGCAGCCGCCGAGCACCAGCGCGGCCGAGGTGTCGCCGTACATGCGGCTGAGCACCGTGCCCGCGACCACGCACAGGATCGCGACCAGCAGCGCGAGCGAGCCGGTCACCCAGAACGGCAGTGCGTCCGGGGCGGCGAGCAGACCGAAGCAGCCGACCAGCATGGTGACCGCGGCGAGCACCGAACCGGTGATGCGCGCGGTCTTCGGGGTCCAGCTGCGGTAGTGATCGGCGTCGGCGATCGCGACGTTGTACATGATGTCGTCGAACAGCGGCGTCGGCGCGGTGTGCGAAGCGCTCTCCAGCATGAGGAGTTCGCCGTCGCGCACCCCGTGCTCGCCGAGGCTGAGCGAATTCGAGAACGGCGGATGACCGATGCGCGCGAGCACCCATTCGGCGGGCTCGTAGCGCTCGCCGTCGTTGTCGAAATCATTGGACCGGCTGTGCTGAGCGACCATGTCGACCACGCTCGGAATGACGAGCGCGACCGGCACGTCGACCGGAATCGCCATGTCGACCTGCGTGTGCTTGGCCAGGATCGTCACTCGGGCCAGATCCGGTGCGCGCACAATGCCGCGCGCGGAATCCTCCTCGAGATGATCGAGTCGCGCGTGCGTCAAAACTCCCCCAACTCCGTCTCTACCTCGTGTTTCCGCTCGACCCCTCGGGCGATCGACAGTTTGCGGAACTCACCGTTCGGACAGCAGAATGCCTGACGAACCATACGACATGTCGGCCGCGACCTCTACACTGAGCCCGTCGCGAGGGAAGACAGCGAGTAGTCAAGCAGGGGGAGTCTTCGACCATGAGCACAGTACGGTTCCAACGCCGTGCCCGGCGCGAGATGCCACGCACGCCCGGCGGTGAGGTCACCCTGCAGCCGCCGCCCGAGATCCCCCGGATCACGCCCGGCAACCTGCTGATGAAGATGATGCCCGTCGTCATGGTCGTCGGCATGGTCGGCATGATGGCGCTGATGTTCACCCAGGGCAGCGGCATGCTGTCCAACCCGATGTCGATGATGTTCCCGCTGATGATGATCATGTCGATGGTCACCATGTTCGGCCAGGGCAGCGGCAAGGGCGCCAAGGCCGCCGAGGCCAACGAGGACCGCAAGGACTACCTGCGCTACCTCGACCAGGTCCGCAAGGACGTCGACGACACCGCCAAGCAGCAGCGCGCCGCCGTCGAGTGGAGCCACCCCGAGCCCGGCCTGATCTGGATGCTCGCAGGCACCAGCCGCATGTGGGAGCGCCGCTCCGGCGACAAGGACTTCTGCCACGCCCGCATCGGCCTGGGCGGTCAGCGCCTGGCCACCCGCCTGGTCGCCCCGGAGACCGGCCCCGTCGAAGAGCTCGAACCGATCGCCGCGGTCTCCCTGCGCCGCTTCGTCCGCGCCCACTCCACGGTCCCCGACCTGCCCACCGCGATCGCGGTGAAGGGCTTCGGCACCATCGCCCTCGACGGCGACCGCGCCCAGGCCCGCGATATGACCCGCGCGATGTTGTTGCAGCTGTGCATGTTCCAGGCGCCCGACCAGGTGCTCGTCGCCGTGGTCTGCGGCCCCGACACCGCGCGCGAGTGGGAGTGGACCAAGTGGCTCCCGCACACCCAGCACCCCGACGTCTCCGACGGCATCGGCACCCAGCGCATGTTCTACGGCTCCATCCGCGAGGCGCTGAGCAGCCTGCATCCGCTGCTCGGCAACCGTGTGCGCTACTCGCGTAACCAGCCGAACAACCCGAACCTGGTGCACGTGGTGATCGTCGTCGACGGCGGCCTGCTCGAGGCCGAGGACGACCAGCTCCGCGAATCCGGCTTCGAGGGCGTCACCATCATCGACCTGTGCAATTACGCACCCCGCCTTGCCGTTTCGCGCGGCATCAAGATGGTCGTCGAGGACGGCGAGTGCCTCGGTCGTGGCGCCACCGGCAACCAGGAGCGCTTCGCCACCATCGACCGCGTCAGCGCCGAGCAGGCCCAGCAGGCCGCCCGCCGCCTCGCCCCCTACCGCGCCGCCACCCAGCGCAGCAGCGACGTCGAAACCGACGATTCCGAGACCATTTCGACGTGGTCCCAGCTGATGAGCCTCGGCGACATCGGCAACTTCAACCCGGCCAGCGCCTGGCGCCCGCGCTACGGACGCGAGCGGCTGCGCGTGCCGTTCGGCCTCGGTGCCGACGGCGCTCCGGTCGAACTCGACATCAAGGAAGCCGCCGAGAACGGCATGGGCCCGCACGGCCTGTGCATCGGCGCCACCGGTTCCGGTAAGTCCGAGTTCCTGCGCACCCTGGTGCTCAGCCTGCTCGCCACCCACTCGCCCGACCAGCTCAACCTGGTCCTGGTCGACTTCAAGGGTGGTGCCACCTTCCTCGGTCTCGACGGCGTTCCGCACGTCGCCGCGGTCATCACCAACCTGGAGGACGAGGCCGACCTCGTCGACCGTATGAAGGACGCGCTGGCGGGCGAGATGAACCGCCGCCAGGAAGTCCTGCGCCAGGCGGGCAACTTCGCCAACGTCTCCGAATACGAGAAGGCCCGCGCCGCCGGCGCCGACCTCGATCCGCTGCCCGCCCTGTTCGTCGTGCTCGACGAGTTCTCCGAACTCCTCACCCAGCACCCGGATTTCGCCGAGCTGTTCGTGATGATCGGCCGCCTCGGCCGCTCGCTGCACGTTCACCTCCTGCTCGCCTCGCAGCGACTGGAAGAGGGCAAGCTCAAGGGCCTCGAGTCGCACCTGTCCTACCGCATCGGCCTGAAGACGTTCTCCGCCAACGAGTCCCGCCAGGTCCTCGGCGTCCCCGACGCCTACAACCTGCCCAACTCACCCGGTGGCGGCTACCTCAAGGCCGACTCCGGCGAGATCCAGCGCTTCCAGGCTTCCTACGTCTCCGGCCCCTACGTCGGCGGCGGTTCGCAGCGCGAGGTCACCAGCGCGGGCATCGTCGGCGGCGAGATCGACGTCAACGCACGGCCGTTCAGCGCCAACCACGTCGCCTTCCGCACCTCCGACCGCGTCCCGGTCGCCCCGGAATCGACGTACGAGCCGGAACCCACCGGCGACGACGCCGACCAGATGTCGAACCTGAACATGCTGGTGTCCCGGATCAGCGGCCACGGCCGCCCCGCCCACGAGATCTGGCTGCCGCCGCTCGACGACGCGCCGACTCTGGACCAGCTGAACCCGCGCTCGATCATCACCGGCGAGTACTCGCCGATCGCCACCCTGCGCGCCGCGATCGGCATCGTCGACCGCCCGTACGACCAGCGTCGCGACCCGATGATGCTCGATCTGTCGGGTGCCCGCGGCCACGTCGCGATCGTCGGTGGTCCGCAGTCGGGCAAGTCGACGGCCCTGCGTTCGCTGGTCATGTCGATGTCGATGACCCACACCGCCGAGCAGGTCCAGTTCTACTGCCTCGACTTCGGTGGTGGCACGCTGTCCAGCCTGGAAGGGCTGCCGCACGTCGGCTCCGTGGCCAACCGCCTCGACCCGGACAAGGTCCGCCGCACCGTCGCCGAGATGAGCACCCTGGTCCGGCAGCGCGAGCAGCGCTTCCACCAGCTGGGCATCGAGTCCATGGTCGAATACCGGCGCCTGCGCGCGATGGACCCCAACAGCAGCCCCGCCGCGGCGGGCGCGCACGCCGACCCGTACGGCGACGCCTTCCTCGTCATCGACGGTTTCGGCACGATCCGCCAGGACTACGAGGCACTCGAACAGCAGATCACCAACCTTGCCCTGCAAGGCCTTTCGTACGGCGTGCACGTCGTCATCGGCCTGTCGCGGTGGATGGAAGCCCGGCCCGCGCTGAAGGACCAGATCGCCACCCGCATCGAGCTGCGCCTGGGTGACCCGATGGACTCCGACATCGGCCGCAAGTTCGCCGCTCTCGTGCCGCAGGGCCGTCCCGGCCGCGGCATCACGCCGGACGCGCTGCACATGCTGATGGCACTGCCCCGCGTCGACGGCAGCTCCGACCCGCTCGACCTGAGCGCCGGTGTCGCGCACGCGGTCGAACTGATCGCCCAGCGCACCCCCGGCCGCCCGGCCCCCGGCACCCGCACGCTGCCGGACCTGCTCGACCGCACCGACCTGCTGCGTGGCATGCGCAACTGGCCCGCGGAGGTCGACCGGTCGCGGCCGAACATGCTGGTGCCGATCGGTGTCAACGAGTCCGAGCTCGCGCCGGTCATGCTCAATCTGGCGGATACGCCGCACTTCCTGGTCTTCGGTGACAGCGAATGCGGTAAGACCGCGCTGCTGCGTGGCATCGTGCAGGGCCTCGTCGAGTCGAACGAACCGGCGCAGGCCAAGATCATCCTCGGTGACTACCGGCGCACCCTGCTCGGCACCATCGAGACCAATCACCTGGCCGGCTACGCTCCCTCGGCGGAAGTGCTCACCCCGTTCGTCCAGCAGGTCGTCGGGATCCTCAAGTCCCGCATGCCGGGTGCCAACATCACCCAGCAGGAACTGCGCGCGCGTTCGTGGTGGACCGGCCCCGAGCTCTACCTGATCATCGACGACTACGACCTGGTCGTCACCCCGTCGGGTAACCCGCTCTCGCCCCTGGTCGAATTCATCCCACACGCCAAGGACATCGGCTTCCACCTGATCATCGCCCGCCGATCCGGCGGCGCGTCGAGGGCGCTGTACGAGCCGGTGGTGTCGCGGATGCGCGACGTCGGTTGCATCGGCCTCGTGATGAGCGGTAGCCGCGACGAAGGCCAGCTCTTCGGCACGGTGCGCGCCAGCGCGATGCCGCCGGGCCGCGGAACCCTGGTCACCAGGAACGCGATCGATCTGGTGCAGCTGGCATGGGCACCGGCCTTGTGACCGACATCGACGTCGTGGTCAGCGATGCGCGCGTCTTGGCGCGCACCGCGGCCCGGCACGTGGATGTCGCTCCCACCGTGATGCCGGTGCCGAACGGCATCCTGGTCGGCGCGCCGACCGGCCCATCGCAACCGGCGATCTCGGCGCTGTCGCTGGCCGACTCGGCATGGATCGGCTACGAGCCGCAGCCGCTCGCCATCGCCGCAGCCACCGACGCGGTCGTCGACGATGTCCTCGCCGGCGTCGCACCGACGCCGCCCGGCGCGAGTATCGGTGTCGCGCATCCCAGTTCGTGGTCGACGGCCCGCCGCTCGAGCTTCGCCCGTTCGTTCGGCAGGTACTCGGGTTCGGTCGCGCTGGAGCCGATCGCGTCCCGCGTGGCCCGGCTGCGTCAGCCCCTCGCGACCACCGAGTTCGTCGTCGTCGTCGAGATCGACCCGCTGGCCGTCACGGTGAGCGCGGTCGACCGTTCCCGGGACCAGATCTCGGTCGCGGCCTGCGCGCACGAACCCACCCTGGGCGCGGGCGACTGGAACGACGACGACATCGATCGCCTGGCGGCCATGATCGGCGAGGTCGCCGACGGTTCCAAGCCGACCTCGGTGCTGATCGTCGGCCCGACCGACGATCACCTGCTGGAGCGCCTGCGCGAGTTCGCCGCCGAAACCTGGACCACCCAGCCCACTCCGCTGGTCCAGCCGCTGGCCTTCACCGCCCTGCTACTGCCGCAATCCGGACTCACCGACGACCGGGCACGCCCGATCCCGGCGCAGAACGCGGAATGGGTGGGCACCCTCCGTGAACGCGCCGCAGCCACCGCGCCCGCGCCACGCCACGGCACCGCCAAAATCATTGCCGCAGCGGCGATATCACTGGTGGTCGTCACCGCGGGCATCGTCGCGGTCGTGGCGACCCGCGACAGCGACGCCGACGCGGCCACGGCCACCCAGAGCACGCCGACAACGGTGTCCACCGCACCGGAGCCCATGTCTCCGAAGCCATCGACCACCCAGCCGGCCGCGACGCCCGCCCAGCACACGATGGGCCGCGTGACCTTCGACATCCCGTCCGGCTGGCGCCTCGCCACCGGCTCACCGGCGGACCGAGCCGCGCTCGTTCCGCAGACAGCCACCCCCGGCCGAATTACTGTGACGTACAACACTGTCGCGGAGCAGGCTGGATATGATGAAGTGCTTAGGGACATCACCGCGCGGATCTCGCGCGCCGAGCCCGGGCGGTTCGGTACGCCGGAACGCGATGTGGTGTTCGCCGGGCGCCGGGGGATCGGTTACCAAGAGCTTCCTGGCGACGGTTCCGTCGTCAGGTGGTACGTCCTTCTCGACCATGGCGTCCAGACCAACGTCGGCTGCCAGCACGGCTCGGGAGGATGGGGGACTGTCAGTACTGCGTGCGAGGAAGTGATGCGATCAGTGTCGATCTCGCCGTAGGTTTCGGAAATTTCTCCGAACTTGATGGAACCGAACGCACCATCGGTGCGTCGAACCTAAGTAGAAGGGCTCAGATCGCCAGCAGGGGGGTCTGGTCCACCTTGACCACGAAGGAGCCAGAAGATGGGTTTCAACGCAACTCCTGACCAGATCAGGACGTTCTCCGACAAGATGAACCAGAAGCATGCCGACATCCAGGGGATGATCACCCGCGCCGAGGGGCATGCCAGCGACGTCAACAACCCCTCCTTCCAGGGTTCGGCGGGCCAGGCGTTTCAGTCGTCGATGCAGGAGTACCTCGCCAACGCCAAGAAGCTGAACGACGCGCTGGATCAGGCCGCCGACACGGTGGGCGCGATCGCGGGGAAGATCTCCGACGCGGAAGTCGATAACGCTGCGCAAATCTTGAAGAGCAGCGAAGCTTCCGCTCCCCAGCTGAACATGACCTAAACAATTCTTACCTAGCTCCCCCGACAATCGAGAGGTTTCACGATGGCTGACATCGGTTCAATCAGGTACGACTTCAACGCGATCAACGACGCGGGCGCGGGTCTGCAGTCTCAGGCGCAGAACATCACCACCGCGCTCCAGGACTACGAGAACGAGTTCCAGCGCTTCATCGAAGAGCACTGGTCCGAGGGTGAGGGCTCGACCGCGTTCGCGATCATGCAGACGAAGTGGCAGCAGCAGTCGATGGATCTGAACACGAGCCTTCAGAAGATCGGTGCGACCACTCTGTCCGGCTCCGAGAACATGAAGGCGACCGACGTCGCGCTCGCCAGGATGCTCGAGGGCTGATCGCAACAGAGACGGCGGGTTTGGGCTAGCGCCCGAACCCGCCGTCTCTGTGTTCGAGGTCTATTCGGCGCTCGCGAGAAGCTTGTATTGGGCGGCGGTTCGCTGATAGGTATCTTGCAGGTTGGTACCAACGATTCTTGCCACATATCTGCCCACGACAATCCGGCACTGTGGTCGCAGGTTGCTGTAGGTTTCGTCCTCTGTATCGACGGCGTAGCAAGCTGATGTCGGAATTTCCGGATGCGGTTCCGGTGGCATCAGACCCGTCATATCATGGGCACCGGAGCCGAAAGCGGCTGATAATCTTTCGGCTGCTTTGGCGTCCCGAGTGCGGTAAACGATAGCACCCCCGGCATCTGAAACATAGTCCACGCCGGTATCTTCGAATGCTCGCGACATCTCCAGCGGGCGTTTGGTAGTCGATAAAACTGCGCGTGCGGGGTATACCTGAGGAACGTTGGCCTTCTGGTCGCTTGGCATAGTCCGGCTGAGCATGCCGTCGATATCGAATGGAAGTGTGGAGATATCGTTCAGTGAAGTTCTGTGATAATTGGCCAGCAGGCTCAGCTGTTTGTCGTAGAATTTCTTGACTGTATTCGAGTAATCTGAATGGTCCGGTGGCCGACTGACAGGATCGTCGAGCTCCAGATACATCAGGATATCGTCGCGCACAAGCCAAGAGCGCATCTTTGCGCCGCCGAATGGATCCTGACCCATGATCTTGGTGAGTGCGTCCGCATACCCGGGTATCGCGTAAGTGTCGCCAGGCGTGCGGTCGAAAAGTTTCTGCGCCGCGTTGACGGCATGGGCGGAGGTCTCGAATCGGAGTGTGTAGGTCTCCAGGTTTCGACCAAGAGTTGGCCACTGGCGGCGTTGGCCGAATGTGCGCCATCCGGCGACCAGCCCGGGGGCCTCGTTTGCGAAATCTCTTTCCTTTATTCCGGTGAATTCGAAATATGGCGGCTCGTCGGATGTTACGCGTTGCCGGTAGTTGAATATCGAACCATATGCGAAGCGGTCGTCGTATTCGAATGGGATCGGTGTAAGGCTGGAAATGTTCAGCGCTTCCCGGATTGCTCCGGATTGTGAAGTCCTGACGGATGTGATGTCTACCGGGGTGGTGGGGTAGTTTCCGGAATCCAGCTTCGCGATGTCGATCGAAGTAGTGGAATCTTGGGAATCACCGCAGGCGCTGGTAAGGACGGTGACCGTCGCGAGTGCGACTACCAGAGATTTGCGCATTTCGTCACTCGCATTTCTTCAGAATGGCATACTGTGCGGCTGTCCGTTCCTGCAATGAATGATCAACTTGTGCGGTCGAGTAGATCGAGGTCTCTGTTACCACGGCAACATACCGGTCGTAAACCACTGCGCACATGAGGTCGTATTTTCGGCTAGCATCCCGAACATCCAATCGCAAGCACTGGGCATCGGCGATTCCCGGCGGTGGCTCCAGGGCTACATCATTCTTGCCTCGTCTTGACAGGAAGGTCTGCAACTGAAACGCCGATGCGAGATCTTTGGTGCGGTAAACGGTGCTCCCGCGGCGTGCGATCATATCGACGCCGGCTTCTTCGAACTTTTTGCGGGCTTCGGCTGGGTTTCGTTCGAAATGCAACATTCCGGAAGGTTCGAATGTGCCGTAATCTTCGTCCGATTGAGTCGAGTCGCGCTTAATATCCCAGGCCATAGTGCGGCGCACCAGATTTTCTGGATCGATCGGCCGGTCGAGCACATCATCAAGGGGGATCGGGTGTTGTTGATCAAGTGATCGAGTCTGCAATTCAAGGATCTTGTCGACCGATGCTACGAGCTGCTCTGCGTCGGGAGCGGACGTGCTGACATGAGCCGTTACGACGTAGGGGCCGTGCGCCAACCATGTCACGACCGACTTGTCGTCGCTCATGGACGACTTTGCGTCAGGGTGGCCTGGAGTGCTGACTCGGCGCGGATTTGACGCCATCGTAATCCGGTCGAGTTCGTCGGCTGTCTTTGCGCTCACCGTGTCGGATACAAATCGGAGAACTGCGATGGAGACCGATTTGGGACTGCGAACACTGCCGTTCGATTGGCTAGTTGAGACACCGGTCACAAACTCGACGCTGTTTTTGAAGACTTGTCGGTGCTCGTCGCGTATCCCGCCCACGGTAGGGACGGAGTTCTGGTCGCCGAAAATGCGAGTCTGGCCGGGTATCGCGAGGTCAGGGTCGACATCGATTGGATGTGCGAGGAAATTAAGAAGCCGACGTCCCTCCGCAAGTCGGACTTGCTCCGGTCCTCGTGCTCCGGATTCGATTTCGAACGCGACGGGATCGGTTTGAAAAGGGCCGGTGCGCAGAAGTTTGATGTCAACGCCTGTGGCGCCGGGGACTGGATTTCCTACGATTTCTGATCCGCACCCCGTGCTTGCGGTAGTGACAAGCCCAACGATCAGTGCCGTGCGCAGCCCGGCCATCAGCCAAGGAGATTCGGTCATCGTGAGCGCAACTTTCTATTTCATTGCCTTTGCTATGGCAGGAACGACCTTTTCGATCAGAATCTGTTGGGATTGATCGCTCCATACTTGAAACGCCTGAACGGCCGATGGATCGTCGATGACGACGACGTCTCCCCTCCCGCTGGTCAAGGAGAAGGGGAGCCCACGGAACCCTCCGTTGCCCGCCTGACTGTCGGTTCGGAAGACGATGACCACATCGGTGTCATTCTTGACGTTGTAGTCTCCGACGGACAGGGGGCGAGGCGATTTCTCGTCGCCAACGGCCTTGTACTGCGAGTTGTAGTCGAAATCCAAGTCGCGCAAGAACTTCCACTGGTCACTCGGGTTGAGGACCGCGGAGAGTGACGAGTTGCCGAAGTTGTAGGCGGTGATGGTTTTCCCGCTGAATTCGGGGTGCTCAGTCCGGGCCTGCGCCATCGGGTCACCGCCGCCGTTGGGTGAACTACCGGACTGGGACATCACGAAAATGCCGGTTCCGACCAATGCCGCAACGACCAGTGCGATGAGCCCGGATATCAACAGCTTTCGGCCTCGCTTCGGCCGGTGCGGTGTGGGATTGCGGGCCGTGAGGATGTCATTTTCGGAGACGCCGCCTGTCGGGGGCGCGTAACCGACGATGGAGCGACTCGGGTCGGTGCCCCACTGCTGGGGTACGACGTCGGTGGCGGCGGTGATGGGGCCGTTGATCGGCATGCGCGGGGCGGTGTGGAACCCCTGGGACGCCGGCGCCTGCATCGGGGCGCCGAACAGGGCGTTGTGGGCGTCCTGGATGAATTCGCGGCAGGTGTTGTAGCGGTGGGCCGGGTCCTTGGCCATGACCTTGGCGATGACGTGGTCGATCGCGGGTGGGAGGTCGGGGCGGATGGCAGTGGCGCGGGGTGGTGGCTCGTGCAGGTGGCCCATCATGACCATGGCCGGGACCGTGGCGGGGTAGGGGTTCTGGCCGGTGAGGAGTTTGTAGAGGGAGCAGCCGAGGCTGTAGATGTCGGCGCGGTGGTCGAGCTTGGTGCCCATCAGCTGCTCGGGGGGAGCGTAGGCGACGGTGGCCATGAAATTGCCGGTGGCGGTGAGATCCTGGCCGTCGTCGGCGGACTTGGCGACGCCGAAGTCGGTGAGCAGGACGCGTTCCTCGTCGCCGTCCTCGGCCGCGGCGATCATGAAGTTGGCCGGCTTGATGTCGCGGTGCAGCAGGCCGCGGCGGTGCGCGTAGTCGAGGCCCTTGCCGACCTCGCCGATGATGCGCAGGGCCCGGTGCGCGGGCATGGCGCTGGGGCCCTTGGCGACCTCGGCGGAGGCGTCGGTGCCGTCGACGTACTGCATGGCGATCCACAGCTGGCCGTCCTCGTCGCCGCGGTTGTAGACGGCGACGATGTTCGGATGGTCCAGGCCGGCGGCGAGATTGGCTTCGCGCTCGAATCGCCCGCGGAATTCGGGGTCGGTGGACAGGTCACCGCTGAGCACCTTGAGCGCGTCGCGACGGGGGAGGCTGGGGTTCTGGGCGAGGTAGACGGTACCCATGCCACCGGCGCCGAGTACCTTGATCACTCGGTAGCCACCCACAATTGCGCCGGGCCGCAAGGCCATTCGCGTCTCCTCAATCCTTCGCGCGCCCCGCAGTGCACGTCCCAACAGGGCAATCTAGCAGGTGCTGTCGCACCCCACAGTGCTCGTGCGGGTCAGCTGAACCCGACCAGCAGCTTGTATTGTGCGGCGGCCCGCTGGTGAACGTCCTGCAGGTTGGTGCCGGAGACACCGAACACATATCGGCCGATCACACCGTGGCACGTCGGGGGTGCGTCGGACGCGTACTTCACTTCGGGTTTCGCGTTGAAGCAATTCACGACCGGGAGATTCGGCGGGCTGTCGACCTTCATGTAATCGGTATTTCCGGTCGTTTCGTTGTCCATCGCCGCCCGGAATCGGCCCGCCGCCGCCTCGTCCCGCGTGCGGAACACGGAGCCGGTGTCGAATGCCATGATGTCGACTCCGGCGTCGGTGTAGGCGGGACCCAGGACCGCGGGGTGTTCCTCGAGATGCAGGACAGCCTGCAGCGGATACACCGCTGAGCTGCTGGTTCCCTTCTTCGGGCGCTTCGCCGCCTCGGTGGGCAGCACATGACTCAGCAAGCCCTCGGTGTCGAGCGGCAGTTTGTCGATCTCGTTCAGCGGAGTCGGCGTATAGGCGCGGAGCATGTCGAGCTGCTTGTCGAAATACTTGCGCACGACTTCGGCGTCCGCGGCCGGGTCGTAGGGGAGGCCGATCGGATCGGTGACGTCGATGGACAGCAGCATGTCGCCGCGCACCAGCCAGGCGCGCAGGTGCTGCAGCCGCAGCGGATCGGTCTTGACCTCCAGCTTGGCCAGGCTGTCGGGGTAGTTCGGGATCTGATAGGCCGAACTCGGTGTGCGGTTCGAGAGTTCGGTCGCCGCGAATTTCGCCTGGTCCGGCGTCGAGAAACGCAGGGTGATCGTCGAGACCTCGCGGCCGGCGTAGAGCTGATCCCGGCGATTCGCGGAGCTGTCCCACCCGGCGACGACACCGGGAACGACGGTGTTGAAATCAGTGGACTCGATGCCGGAGCCGCCGAAGTACGGCGGGTCGATCGCGGTGATGTGCCTGCCACCGCTGTAGCCGGTCGCGAAGATGAATCGCGGATCGAATTGGGAGGCGATCGGAGTGGCGGCGCCGATCCGGATCGCCTCGCGCAGGGCGCCCGACGTCGGCACCCGGCTGGGCTCGAGGTCGACCGCTTTCGTCGGGTAGTTACCGGAGTCCAGCTTGGTGACGTCGACGGCCGGTGTCTGCGGTGCGGCGGCATCGGAGCCGCCGCACGCGGCCAACGCGAATCCGAGTGTCAGCAATGCGCTGCTCAGGCGGAGTTTTCGCATCATCGTTCACTCACTCTTCTTCAGGATCGCGTACTGCGCGGCGGTCCGTTCCTGCAGGATGGGGTCGACCTGCAGCGCAGCCTTCGACACGCTCGCCAGCGACATGACAACGGCGACGTAGCGGCCGTAGACGAGAACACAGATCCCGTTGTAGCCACGGTTCGGGTCCTCGTCCTCCATCCGCAGGCACTGGGCGTCGGCGATGCCGGGGGGCGGCGCGAGTTCGGAGTCGCCCTTACCGCGCTTGGCGAGGGCGGTTTGCAGCGTGAACGCGGCCTCGAGATCGCGGGTGCGGTACACGGTGCTGAAGCGCCGGCCGACCAGATCGACGCCGGCCGCCTCGAACGCCTTCCTCGCCTCGGCGGGGTTCCGCTCGAAGTGCAGGATCCCGGACGGCTCGAAGGTGCCGAAGTCCTCTTCGTGGTAGCTCATGCCGTAGGGGTCGCCCGACGGCGATTTCCCCGTCGCCCGCCGCATGATCCCGTCGGGATCGAGCGGCAGGTCGAGCAGGTCGTCCGGGGCGATGACCCGGTACTTGTCGAGAGCGGGAACCTGCAGATCCAGGGTCTTCTTGACCTTGGCGGCCAAACCGGCCTGGTCGGCGGTCTCCTGCGAGATGCTGACGGCGATCACGAAGGGTCCGTGCGCCTGGAAGGCGCTGACCGCCGTGCCGTCCTTGGTCGACCCGTTCGCCTCGGCGTAGCCGGGAATCGTCACCGGCTGCCGGGGCGCTTCGCCGGAGGTACTCACCTGATACATCGCCGTCGCCGCGTTCTTGCTGTCCTGCGCGGTCGCGAAATGCAGCACGCTCAGGTGCAGGCCCTTGGTATCGCGCACGCTGCCGTTCGTGCGTGACGCGGTGACGCCGGCGATGAAGCTGTTGCCGTCGACCGCGGCCTTGAACTGCTCCGGGAGCCCGTCGTCCTTCGACATGTCCGTGCCGTCGGCGAAAACCTTGGTGGTGAGGCGCTTCGTCAGTTCGGGGTCGACATCGATGGGCTGGACGAGAATATTGAGCAGGCGCCGCCCCTCGATCAACCTGACCGATTTCGCCGTGTCGGAGTACTTCAGATCGAAGGCGGTCGGTTCGGTGACCGCCGCGCCGGTTTTCAGCGTCGCCAGGTCGACCGGCGTCATGCCGGGCTCGGCCTGGCCGGAAATGGGCGCCGCGCAACCCGATCCGACGATCAGGATGGTGAGCAGCCCGGCCAGCCGCAGGGTGTTCTTCATCTCGGGCATCCTCATCGGCGGGTGAGCAGAACGTATTGAGCGGCGACCTGCTGATGCAGATCCTGCAGGTTCCCGTCGCGGATCTGCGCGGCGTAGCGGTCCACCTGCAGGTAGCAGATGTAATCGGAGGTTTTCACCTCGCCCTGTGACTCGTAGGTGTTGGCCCGGCACGCGACCGCGTCGGCCAGCTTCGACGGCGCCGCCGCCTCCTTGGAGTCCGCCTCCGGCTTCTTCCACTCGTCGACCAGGGCTTTCGCACCCGCGGCCGTGGTGGATCGGAAGACGACCGAGTCGCCGAAGGTGATCAGGTCGATGCCGTGCTTGGTGAACGTGTTCAGCAGATCGGCGTCCGGATCGGCGAACAGGCTCAGTGCGCCGCGTCCGATGGAGTATCCGTCGGGCTGTGCGCGCACCGGCGCCGACGGATCCGAGGGCAGGGTCCGGCCGAGCAGCCCGGTCGGGTCCAGCGGGACCCGCTCGAGCTGGTCCGACGGGGTCGGCACGAACTTGTCCAGGAGCGGAATCTGCACCGCGAGTGCCTGTTCGACCTGCGCGGTCAGCGAGGGCAGGTCGGGTGCCTTGGTCCCGTCATCGATCTTCATGAAGATCACGTAGCGGTCGTGCACCGTCCAGGAACCGATGGAGGAGACCGACGGCCGCCAGTGCGCGTAGGTCTTCGGGTACTTGGTGATCGAGACGGACTCGTTGTCGCTGTTGAAGGTGAAGTCGTCGTGCTCGAGAATCGGCGCGACGGTTTCCGCGGTCTTGGCGTCGGGGAAGATCAGGACCGAGAGATTGAGGCTGCGGCGCGGCTCGCCCCCGCTCGGACCGGTCGCCCAGGTGTTCAGCCAGCCGGCGACCAGATCCTCGGCGACCTCGTCGAAGGTGTCGTTGATGATGAGCTTGCCAAGGCCCTTGCGATTCAGCACGATCTGCGTGGGATGGACCAGCGATTCCCGGCGATTGTCGTAGACGTAGGCGGGGTCGATCTCGAAGGGCACGGCCACGTAGTCCGCGAGCCGCTGCGCTTCCCACGCCCGTCCCTGGTTCAGGCTCTTGGCGTTTCCGACGGTGCGCGGCTGGGTCTGGTAGTTGCCGAAATCCAGGTCCGACTTGTCCGGTTCGATGCGCGTCGCGCTCCCCGACACCGGTGATCCGCACCCGACCACGGCGGTGGCGACCACGACGGCGACCGCCGCCATAATCGCTCCGCGCGCTCTCGATGCACCACGGTTGAGCAGCACGCTCTCCCCCTCCAACTGACCAACTGATCCGATCGTGGACCGACTCGGACCGAGTCCAAGGCCCACCCTTCCCCGGTGAGCTGGCTCGCGGGCATAGTAGCGCACCCGTCGGCGGCGCTACCACGCCAGCGAGCTGCGCGGATCGGCCGATCCCGCCCTCCCCGGGCTCGAACGACCGCCGCGCGTGCGCTACTTCACGCGGCTCTTGAGGACCGGGAGCAGCCGGGACAGCAGGGTCTGTTCCGAGCTCGACGTCCAGGAGCGCAGGGCCGTGACGCTGATCGGGTCGTCGACCGGGATGACGGTGGCGCGGGAGCCGGTGATCTGGAAGGGGAGGCCGAGGAGGCCGCCGCCGCCGGCTTTGGCGTCGCTGCGGACGGCGAGGATGTAGCTGTCCTCGGCGACGTTCAGCCGGTCGAAGGAGTTGGCGACCGGGCGGGGGGAGGGTTCCTCGCCGGACTTGGTGTAGTTGAAGTTGTAGACGAAACCCAGGTCCTCGAGGAACTTGGTCTGCAGGGTGCCGCCCAGGTAGGTCGCGACCTTGTTGTCGGCGTCGACGTCGACCATCAGGACGGTCTTGCCGGTGAAGGCCGGGTTGTCCTTGCGGGCCTGCTCGAGCGGGCTCAGCGCGGCGGTCGGGACCGCCGTGGTGCCCGAGCCGCCGACCGACGGACTGTCACCGCGGGCGGCCCAGATGCCGATCCCGGCGGCCACCGCGACGACGGCGACCAGCGCGCCGACGGTGAGGACCAGCCGGTTCTTCGAATTCTTCGGTGGTTCACCGGGATTCGTCGCACCGATCGCGGTGACGGCGTTGGGCGACCACTGGGTGTGCGTCTGGATCGGGTAGGTCGGCGCGGTGTGCTGGCCCGTGGGATGCGAGCCGGGGACGAGGGCGGCGGTCGCGGCGGTGGTGAATTCGCGGCAGGTCGAGAACCGCTCGTTCGGGTTCTTCGCCATGGCACGCGCGAAGACCTGGTCGATCGCGGGTGGCAGGCCGGGACGCACGGCGGTCGCGCGGGGCGGCGGTTCGTGCAGGTGGCCCATCATCACCAGGGCCGGTTGCGTTGCGGGATAAGGGTTCTGGCCGGTGAGGAGTTTGAAGAAGGCGCAGGCCAGGCTGTAGACGTCGGCGCGGTGGTCGAGGTGACCACCCGACAGCTGCTCCGGCGGGGCATAGGCGATGGTCGCGAGGAAGCTGCCGGTCTGGGTGAGCTCGGAGGCGTCGTCGGTCGACTTGGCCACGCCGAAGTCGGTGAGCAGCACCCGCTCGTCGTCGCCGTAGGTGTCCGAGAGCAGGAAGTTCGCCGGTTTGACGTCGCGGTGCAGCAGGCCGCGATGGTGCGCGAAGTCCAGGCCCTTGCCGACCTCGGTGGTGATGCGCAGGGCGCGCAGCGGGGTCATCGCGTGCGGGTCACGGGCGAGTTCGGCGGCGGCGTCGGTGCCTTCGACGAACTGCATCGCGATCCACAGCTGGCCGTGCTCCTCGCCGCGGTTGTAGACCGAGACGATGTTCGGGTGATCGAGGCCGGCGGCGAGATTGGCTTCGCGTTCGAACCTGGCGCGGAACTCGGGATCGCGGCTGAGCTCGGGGCTGAGGATCTTGAGCGCGTCGGTGCGCGGCAGGCTCGGATGCGCGGCCAGATAGACCGAGCCCATGCCGCCCGCGCCCAGCTTGCGGATGATTCGGTAGCCACCGACGATGGTGCCCGGGCTCATCGTCATCTCTTTCGGTCTCCTGACTCGTTGCTGTGCCGCGCTCCGGCGGGAGCATACTGGCCGCCCTGTCGACGCGCAGTCCTCAGCTCACCGGCTGTTGGCGAAGACGGCGTACTGCGCGGCCGCGCGTTGCTGAGCGTCGAGGAGCTGTTCGCTGCTGACGATCCCGACGTACTGCTTGTAGGCGAGGATGCAGCTGAAGCGCTTCTTCGCGGCCAGCTGCTTGTTCTCCACACAGGTCGCGTCGGTGAGGTTGGGCGGGGGCGCGACGTCGGTCGCGGTGGGCCAGAGGAACAGCTTCTCGGTGACCGCGCGGCGGGCCGACTCGGTGTCGGGAGTGCGGATTCCGATCGAGCCCCACGAGATGGCGACCTGCTGGGCGTTCATCTTCGTGAGCTGTTGCCCGATGTACTCGCGGTGGTCGGGGAGCGGGCCACCGGAGTAGTGCTGGATGCCGCGCGCGCCGGTGACCAGGTAGTACGAGCTCTCGGGGCCGGTCAGCCCATCGGGGTTGAGCGTCCGCATGAGGACGTGATCGGGGTCCCAGGGCAGGGTCATCAGCTGTTCGTCGGTCAGCGGCGTCGTCGCGGCCAGCGACTCGATCTGCTTGGTCAGCGCCGACTCGGCCAGGGCGGTGAGCGCGGGCAGGTCGGGCCTGGCCACCGACAGCAGGAAGGCGATCACATACGGACCGTGCGGCAACAGCACCCGGACGAACGGCGAGTCCGGACGCCACTGGGCATGTGCGGCAGGGTATTTCGGCAGCGACACAGGCTGGTTGCGCCCCTCCTGCGCGGCGAAGTCGGCGTCGTGGAATTCCCTGGCCGCCGCCGTGGCGCGCTCGGCATCGGGGAATTGCAGGATCATCGTGGTCGCGGTGAACCAGTTGTTGTCCTTCTTGGTCGGCCAGGTACCGCTGGTGGCGACGCTGAGATCCTTCGAGGCACCGCTGGAATGGAATCCGTAGAGCATCTTGTATTTCTGCGCGATGGCCGACATCGCGGTCTCGTTGCCGAGTTCCGACGGCATCAGCCGGGCGTTGTTCGCGTCGGCCCGGTTGCCGTAGATCATCTGCGGATCGATGTCGTAGGCGCTGATCGCGTAGTCGGCGATCCGCATGGCGGCCAGCTTGTACATCTCGTAGAAGGCCGGAATCGGATCGTCGTCGTGGGCATTGGGCGGTTCGGTGGGATACGCGCCGACATCGAGCGAGCGGACATCGATCTCACCCGGCACGCCGGAGCCGGACACGGTGGCACCGCACGCCGTGAGGACGGCGGTCAGCAGGGCGGCGATCAGCACCGTCGCGGTGCGCTTCGGGCTGCTCATCGGGCATTCACCAGCAGGGCGTACTGGGCGGAGATGCGTTGCTGGGCATCGAGGAGCTGGTTCGACCAGACGTAGGCGGCGTAGCGGTCGTAGGACACCGCGCAGTAGAAACGGACAGCCAGTTTCTCCCGGCCGATGTATTCCTTGCACCGGGCGCTCGGCAGATTCTTCGGTGGGTCCGCGGCGGTGAACTTGCGGGTCAGGCCGCCGAGTTCGTCGCGCACCGCCCGCGCGCCCGCGATGTCGCGCGCGCGGTAGACATCCGAGCCGTCGTTGGCGAACAGGTCCACGCCGTTGTCGTCGATCATCTTCGTGGTGCTCTCCGGATCGGAGGAGAAATGCCGTGCGGTGCGGCCCGCGTAGACACCCGGCGGGTTGATCCACGAATCCTCGCGCGGGCGGGGCGCGGTGCGGCCGAGCATGTTCTCGCGATCACGCTGGAGCGTCATCAGCTGGTCGACCGGGGTCGGGGTGAACTTCGCGACCGAGGGCACGATCGTGTCGAGGCTCTTGCGGGTCAGGTCGAGCAGCGCCTGCTTGTCGACTTTCTCCAGATAGATCTTCAGGTAGTCGTAGAACCAGGTGTAGATCACGAGATGGCCGGTGGCGAACCAGGATCCGATCGACTGCTGGTCGGGCTGCCAATGCGCTTTCGCGGCGGGATAACCGGGAATCTCGATCGGCTGATTGTTCGGCGCGTAACCGAAATCGAGTCGTTCGAGCGCGGTTGCCGCGGCGGCGGCTTTCTGTTCGTCGGGGAAGATCATCACGGCATTGACCATGTCGATGCCCTTGTTGTGGCCCGCGGTCTCCGCCGAACTCACGAAACCGCCGATGAAGTCCGGCGCGATCTCGCCGAAACGATCGACCGCCATGATCTTGCCGAGCGACGCCTCGGCATCGATGAACACCGTGGCGATCGAGGAGTTGGTGTGGACGAAACGCGGATCGATGTCGGCGGGCGTGGGGACGTGGTCACCGAGCCGCTCGGCTTCGATGAACCGCGCCTGATCATGGTTCGCGACCGTGCCGACCTGGCGTGGCTGGGTGGCGTAGGCGCCGACGTCGAGGGTGGTGAGGTCCACCGGAATATCGGTCGCCCCGGCTGCCGGGTCACCGGTGCCACAGGCCGCGACGACACCCGCCAGCATCGTGGCCGCCAGGGCGGCACACGCGGTCCTGACTGGTCTCGTGGCTCGTAACACGATCATTCCTCCCCGAAACGATGGTCGGCGGAATACTACGTCACCGAATTCGGGGATGGGGCGGCGCTGGGGCGCGGCCCGGTCTCACAAACTATTCGCGAGCAGGGCGTACTGGGCGGAGATCTTCTGGCGGACGTCGGGTTCCTGGTCGGAACTGACGATGCCGAGATAACGCTTGTACGGGACGTAGCAGCGGTATTTGTACTCCTCCTCGGCGTCGCCCTCGTTGGTGAGTTGCAGGCATTTGGCGCCGGGGATATCGGTGGGGGCTGGCAGGGTGTCGTAGTGGCCCGCGCTGTCGATGAGGCCGGCCATCAAGGCATTGGCGGCGGCCAGGTCGCGGACGCGGGTGATGGAGCCGCCGTCGACGAGGGCGATGCTCTCGGCGCCGGTGGTGTCGACCAGCCGTTGGCGGGTGGTCTGGTCGTCGGCGTTGTTGACCAGGTGGGCGGGGCTGTAGACGGCGAAGGAGTGCTGATCGGGGTGCTCGGCGGCGCGGTCCTGCACGACGGCGCGGGCGAGCAGCCGCTCCGGGTCGATCGGGAGGTCGCCGAGCTTGTCGAACGGCGTGGGGGAGAAGGTGGCGAGCTGGGTGAGCTCGGCGGCGAGGGTCTTGTCGACCCAGGCGGTGAGGTCGGCGGCATCCGCGCGCGGGCGCTGGATGAACAGCGAGATCACGAACTCCTTGTGCGCCAGGAACGCGCCGATGGTCGGCACGTTCGGACGCCAATGGACATAGGCCTCGGGGTATTTCGTCGAGGGGAGCTTGCGGTTGTCCGGCGACACCGCCAGGTCCACGTCCTCGAGCTCGCGGGCGGCGAGGGTGGCCGCCGTGGCATCCGGGAAGCGGAAGACGGCGGTGGTGACGGCGGTCGCGTCGGCGGCCGGACGTTTCTGACCCGACGGATCGGCCTTGTCGGAGCCGAGCGCGGCGTACCCGGTGACGAATTTGCGGTTCTCCAGAACGGGTTTGGAGACATTGGCGACGAAATCTAGCGCCCGCTCCACATCGGGAACCACGGTGCCGCCGCGGCCGTGCGACAGCGACGGATCGATGCGCACGGCGGGCACGACGGCCGCGGACATGCGCGTGCCCTCGACGAGCGCGCCCAGGCTGCCCGCCGTGTCGTCGTAGCTGTGATGATCGGTGGCGTAGGTGCCCGTCTCCAGTCCGCGCACATCGGGTTCCGCGGCGACCGGGGTCCCGGTGACCGCGCAGCCGGTCAGGGCGGCGGCGATCGTGGCACAGCAGAGTGCGGACGCGATGCGGATCTTCGTCGAATAGATCATCGGTGCCCCTTGATGTTCCTCCCGCGGTCCCTTGAAGTTACCGGACCAACGCCGCCCAGGGGGACCTATGTGGGCGGGTTTGCCATAGTCTGGAGGGCATGGCGACGACCCTGCTGTGCAGTTCCGGTGGAGGCCGATACCTGTGAGGGATCGGCAGGTCGAAGTCGTGCTCGGAAGTCACGCTGTCGCGCGGGTCGCGGGCGCGGTGATCGTCGTCGCGCATCGCGGGCACGGCAGGCTCACCCCCGACGACACCGCGGCGGTCGCGCTGGAGTCGCTGGCCGAGCTCGTGCGCGCCGCCGCCGAGGAAGTTCCGGGTGGCCCCGGCGCGGTGGTCGCGCGCGAGGCGACGCGCTGGCTGATGAAGTACGCCGAGCAGATCTCGCCGGGCACGCCGATCGATTTCGGGGTGCTCTCGGCCGCCGACAACGGTGGGGTCGCGATCTTCCTGCACGGTGCGGTGACCGCGGTGCTCGCCGGGGACGGCACCACCGAGTACTACCGGGGCAGCGACGCCGCGTTCACCGTCGACCGGGTGGCGTCCGAGCCGGCCACGGCGGTCGCGCTGTTCGTCGACGACGCCAAGGGCCGCATCCCCGACCTGCCGCCGGAGCGCGGTGTCGGGTGGCTGGTCGAGGGCATCGCGCAGGCGGGCGGCGCCGTGATGTGGTCCAACGGGACCCGCTCCCGGGTCCGCACCGCCGATCCCGCGGCGGGCACCCGCAGGCCACCACCGCCCACCGCCCGGATCGATCGGGAACCGCGTCCGGCGCAAGCGGATTCGCGGCCGGTCGAGCCGCCCGCCACCGGAATGCAGCCGGCGACGTCACTGATGGACGCGGCCACCAGCGCCACCGGACCGGCGCACCAGGCCGTCGACCCGCACACCGCGGAGACCAGGAACGCGGGCACCAACCCGGCGCCCGAACCCGACCCCGACCTGCAGCGCCGGCTCGAGGCGACGGCCAGGTCGACGGTGCTCACCGTCAAGGTGATGGGATTCAAGTGCGCGCGTGCGCATCCCAGCGATCCGCGCTCGGCCTTCTGCACGGTCTGCGGCATGCCGGTCGACCAGACCCAGGCGCTCAGCGAGGTGGTGCGCCCGCCGCTGGGCATGCTCGTCCTCGACGACGGCATGACCTACCTGCTGGCCGCCGACGCGGTGATCGGCCGCGACCCGGAGAACTCCGAGGCCGCCCAGCGCGGGCTCATCCCGCTGCGCGTCGACGACACCTCCGGCGGCATGTCCCGCGCGCATGCCGAAGTGCACCTGGTGAATTGGGATGTCCAGCTCGTCGACCGCGGTTCGACCAACGGCACCCGCACCCGCCTGCCCGGCTACCGCGACTGGATCCGGCTCACCGCGAACCAGCCGATGGTGCTGATCCCGGGCACCGAGGTGATGATCGGCAACCGCGTCCTGCGCTACGAGCCGGCCGCGCCGCCGCCGTTCGGCTAGGAGTACCGCGACAGGCAGGTGGTCTCGCCGTTGAGGACGCCCGCCCGGAAGGCGTCGACCCGGGAGAACCCGCTCGGCACGGTGTTGCCCTCGGTGTCGCTGGCGGCCAGGCCGTCGGTGAGCAGGCCCGACACCGCCTCGTCGAGGTCACCCGCGGAGAGCTGGATGTCGCCCTGGCTGGCCGGGCGGCCGGGCTGGGCCAGCTTGCCGGTGACCACGCCGGACAGGCAGGCCGCGCGCAGGCCGGTCTTCGCCCCGGTCAGCGCCTGGCCGTGACTGCGCTGGACGGCGAGGGTGTAGCGGGAGATGAACACGACGTAGCCGTTGTAGTCGCCGCTGACCTTGACCGGGAGCGGGCCGTCGTCGTCGGTGTCGGCCGAGCCGCGCTGGGCCAGGCCGGGCACGTCGGTGGCGATGACGTTCCTGGCCGGGCAGTAGGTGACCGGTTCGGTCGCCGTGCCGTCCTTGCAGTCGATCTTCGCGCCGGAGTACTCGTAGGCCGGGGCGTCCTTCACCGGCAGGATGGACTGCAGGGCCTTGCTCAGCTCGACCAGGTTCTCCTTGGTGATGGGGTACTCACCGCGGCCCTGGTCGCCGGAGAAGCTCTGCGGCAGATTGCCGCGGCGCTGATCGATCTCCTCGTCGTCGATGCCCTTGCAGCCGCGCGGGCCGTCGGTGAAACCGATCTGCACCGCCGTGACGCGCTCGAAGGCCGAACCGTGCACGCTCTCGGGATCGTCCGGGTCGGAGTCGCGGATCGAAACGGTGGCGGCGAGAACGGAATTCAGGCCGTCGGAGGTGTTGATCGTGAAGTGCTTGGACTTGCCCTCCGCGACGTGGCGCATGAACGCGCCCGCGAAACAGTCGGCCTGCTGTTCCTTGACCAGGACCGGGGTCTTCTTGGTGACCAGCTTGGCCATGGTCTGGATGGCGTGGCCGTACTCGTGCGCCAGCACCATGACCACCGACATCTTCCCGAAGGTCTCGGTCATGGTGGGCAGCAGCATCGCGCGGTCCCAGCCGATGGAGTTGTCGCTGCGGCAGTAGGCGGCGTTGACCAGGTGGTAGGTGGTCTCCTTGCAGAAATCGACCGCCTGGTTGCGCGAGGCCCTGGCGTTCCAGGACACCAGCTTCTCCACCGGCTCGAAGGTCTCGCCGCGGAACTCGAGGCCGAAGGCGTCCTTCCAGTACGCCTGGATGTCGTCGATCGCGTTGAGCGCCAGTGCGTCGACCTCGCCGCCGTCCCCGTTCGACGCGGTCAGCGCCGAATCCGGCACGTTCGGCCGCGGCCCGTTCGGGCCACCGGTGGTCGGCAGCCCGGCCACCTGGAACGGATCGTCGTAGATCGAGACCCCGTGGCCCTCGATCGCCCGCGTGCAGCCGGTGCTCAGCAATGCGCATAGCACGGCGGTGATCGCAATGAGCACTTGGGGTTTCGGCATCTGTCCCCCTGGTCGGCCGGATACTTGTGCAGGTCGATCGCCGGATCGGGACTGAAGCCGTCTCGGGGGCACCGCCGATGTCCGGGCGATGGCATAGTATCCGCTCCATGTCTTCACCGGGGGCGCAGACCATCACCGTGCGCCATGATGGAACCGAACGAGTCTTCGAAGCGAGTCAGCAGATCACCATGGGCCGGGCGCCCGAAGTGACGCTGTTCGTGGACAGTCCGCTGGTCTCGCGCGTGCACGCCACTCTGCGCTTCCAGAACGGCGCGTGGGTACTCGCCGACAACGGCAGTACCAACGGCGTCTTCGTCGACGCGCGCAGGCTGAGCCAGCCCGTCTCGATCGATCGGCCCACACAGGTGCGTCTGGGGGACGCCATCAGTGGGCCGTTGCTGCATCTGGTGCCCGCGGCGCCGTCCTCGCGGCACGCCGCGACGATGCTCGCACCGCCGTCGCAGCCGCAGCAACAGCAACGACCGCCGCAACGTCCGCAGCAGCAGCCCTACCAGCCACCGTCCAGACCGGCGCCGCAGCAGCAGCCGCAACAACCGCAGTACGTGCCGACCTCGCAGCTGCCGTCCCAGCCGATGGCGCCGCAGGACAACATCAACATGACCCGCCGCGCCGACTCCTCGATGCTGCCGCCCGTGCGCAAGTCGGCCTCGACCGAGCCGGTGGCGCGCGGCGATCGTATTCCGCCCGGCGGCCTGAGCATCGGCCGTACCTCCGACAACCAGATCGTCGTCAACGATCCGCTGGCCTCGCGCAAGCACGCGCGCCTGGTGTCCTCGGGGGAGGGCCTGGTCATCGAGGACCTCGGGTCGGCCAACGGCACCTTCGTCAACGGTCACCGGCAGCAGCGCACGGTGCTGCGCGAGCGCGACATCGTCACCATCGGCAACATCGACTTCGTCGTCACCCAGGGCGCGCTGGCGCATCGGCAGAAGCCGGTCGCCGAGCTCGGCCTGACGGTGCACGGGGTCGGGTTCACCGTCGAGGGCAACAAGCAGCTGCTCGTCGACGTCAACATGCAGGCCGGTCGCGGCACGCTGACCGCGCTGATCGGCCCGTCCGGTGCCGGCAAGTCGACGCTGTCGAAGCTGATCGCTGGCAGCACCCAGCCCTCCGGCGGTGTGGTCACCTTCGAGGGCCGCAACCTGCACGCCGAGTACGAGGCGCTGCGCTCCCGCATCGGCATGGTCCCGCAGGACGACGTGCTGCACCGGCAGCTCACCGTCCGCCAGGCCCTCGGCTTCGCCGCCGAACTGCGGCTGCCGCCCGACACCACCAAGGCCGACCGCCAGCAGGTGATCGACGGCGTGCTCCAGGAGCTCTCGCTCACCCAGCACGCCGACACCCGCGTCGACCGGCTCTCCGGTGGTCAGCGCAAGCGCGCGTCGGTGGCGATGGAGCTGCTGACCGGTCCGTCGCTGCTGATCCTGGACGAGCCGACCTCGGGCCTCGACCCGGCGCTGGACCGGCAGGTCATGCAGATGCTGCGCGAACTGGCCGACGCCGGTCGCGTGGTGATCGTGGTGACCCACTCGGTCGCCTGCCTGGACATGTGCGACCAGGTGGTGCTGCTCGCGCCCGGCGGCAAGACCGCCTTCGCCGGTCATCCCGGTGGCGTCGGCGCCGCGCTCGGCACGACCGACTGGGCCGAGATCTTCGCCAAGGTGGCGGCCAACCCGGACCAGGCCTTCGCGGCCTATCGATCCAGGCAGGCGTATGTGCCACCGCCGCCACCGCCTGCGCCGATGCAGCGCGGCAACGCGGGCGCGCCACCGCAGTCGAGCGGGATGCGCCAGTTCAGCACGCTCGCGCGCAGGCAGTTGCGGCTGATCTTCGCCGATCGCGGCTATCTGATCTTCCTGGTGGTGCTGCCGTTCATCCTCGGCGCACTGTCGCTGGTGGTGCCGGGCAGCGACGGTTTCACCGAGGGCCCGCTGATCGCGCAACCGGACGGATCGTTCGCGCGATCCAGTGGCGGTGAGGCGCAGCAGCTGCTGGTCGTGCTCATCCTCGGCGCGTGCTTCATGGGCGCCACGCTGACCGTGCGTGACCTGGTCGGCGAGCGGTCGATCTTCTATCGCGAGCGCGCGGTCGGCCTGCTGCCGTCGGCGTATCTGATGGCCAAGATCGTGGTGTTCAGCGTGACCGCTTTCCTCCAGTCGGCGGTGCTGGTCGGCATCACCTTCCTGGGCAAGAAGGCGCCGCCGGAGGGCGCGCTGATCCCGAACGGCAGTGTCGAGCTGTACTTCGACATCGCGATGACCGCGGTCTGCTGTGTGGTGTTCGGCCTGCTGATGTCGAGTCTGGCCAAGTCCAACGAGCAGGTCATGCCGATGCTCGTGGTGATGATCATGGTGCAGCTGGTGATGGCGGGCGGCCTGATCCCGGTGACCGACCGGGTCGGCCTCGAGCAGGTGTCGTACCTGTTCCCGTCGCGCTGGGGTTACGCCGCGGGCGCGGCGACCGTCGACCTGCGCGAGCTGGTCATCGGCGCGCAGGAGGACCCGCTCTGGGAACACAAGCCGGGAATCTGGATCCTCGACATCGTGCTGCTGATCGTGATCACCTCGATTCTTGCGGTCATCACGTGGAGCCGCCTACGGCTGAAGAAGTCGCAGGCGTGACGGGGGATCGCGAGGTCAGGGCCGTATCGGCGGGCATGCTGCGCGTGTCGCTCGCCGACCGGGCACACTTGAGCCTGTGACCGTTCGAGTTGGGGCCCTGCATCTGGGGTGGGATGTGGTGTCCGTTGCCGCGGGCGGCGGTGAGACCCCGATCCGCCCGGTTCAGGTGGAGGGCACCTACACCCCACCCGCCTATCTGCTCGCCGATGCCGCAGGCAGGCTGCACACCGCAGGTGTCGACCGGCAGCGCCCGGATCTCGGCATGGCGATCGCCGACGTGCGCGACATCCTCGGGCACCCGCAGATCGTCATCGCCGGCGCCACCTGGCCCGCCGAGCTGGTGTTCCGGGCCCGGCTGTACAATCCGCTGGCCGCGGTCGGCAAGTACCTGCGCGGCAAGCCGCAGCTGGTCGCGCTGCCGTATCCGGACAGCTGGCCCGACGAGAAGGTCGACACCTACGCCGCGCTCGTCGAGCAGCTCGACGTGGTGGTCGAGCCGCTGCCGGAGAGCGTGGCCCTGTCGGGCTACGTGCGCGCGCTCGGGCTGGTCTCGCCGCCCAGCGAGCGGCACCGGCACGGCATCGGCGCGACCGGCGTGTACTCCGACGGCCGCGCCCTGCTGGTTGTCGCGGTGCACGGGGACGACGACCAGCCGACCGAATCGGTCGAGGTCGCGGTGACCGCGGAGGCGCTGCGCGACGCCCGCTCGGCCGACAACGTGGTCATCGAGGCGATGGCGGCGGCCCGCTCGATCGGCGCCGACACCTCGACGGTGCTGCTGGCGGGCAATGTCTGCTTCAACGACGCGCTCCGGCTGGCCTTCCAGAACCACCTGGGCCAGCGCCTGCACGTGGCCGACCATCCGATGCACGCGCTGGTGCTCGGCGCGGCGCATCTGCTGGTCACCGAGCCGGAGCTGGACGAGGACGACTATCCCGAGTCGCAGCATCCCGGCCAGGGCTACGCCGCGCAGGTCGGCTGGGGCGCCCCGGCGCCGCAGACCGGTCCGCCGCCGAGTCCAGCGGGCATCGTCGCCGGACCGCCCGCGCAGGCGAGCGGATCGCCGCGGCACGCGCTGGCCGAGCCCGACGACGACGATCGCCGGGGCAAGCTGATCGGCAAGGTCAAGAAGGGCTTCTTCGGCGCACCGGCCGTGCTCGGCATGGTCGCGCTGGCCGCGACGGGCCTGCACGCGGGCACCGCCGGTCCCGCGGTCGCGGCCGAGGGGGAGCGGGTGACCTGCGCGTTCACCCCGTACGCCAACACCGTCCCGCCGGAGGGCATCGCGAGCGCGCGCGGCGGCGGCCTGATCGAGGACAACGCCTGCGTCACCCCGGGCATCGATACGCTGCGCTACCTGATCCCCGGGCCCGCTGGCGCGACCGACCCCGGCCCGCCGGTGGTGATCTAGCCGCTCGCCCGATTGTGGTGGCGTCATGCGTAGCTGGTATCGTTGCTCGCTGGCGTGTGGAACGTCGAACCGTTCGCGGATCGGCGTCTCCTCGATGTCCCGGGTCTCCACCGGCCGCCGGGACGCTCTCGAACCACACCCGTGGCCGGCAACACCGACGACAGACAGGGAACGACTGTGCCTACGTACAGCCCCAAGGCGGGTGACGTGACCCGTAAGTGGTACGTCATCGACGCCACTGACGTAGTCCTCGGCCGTCTCGCCGTGCAGGCCGCTGGCCTGCTGCGCGGCAAGGGCAAGCCGACCTACGCACCGCACGTCGATGGTGGCGACTTCGTCATCATCATCAACGCGGACAAGGTTGCCATCTCCGGCAACAAGAAGCAGGACAAGCTCATCCACCACCACAGCGGACACCCGGGCGGCCTCAAGTCGCGCACTGTCGGCGAGGTGTTGGCGACCCGTCCCGATCGTCTCGTGGAGAAGGCCGTCAAGGGCATGATCCCGAAGAACAAGCTGGGTAACGCGATCGCGGGCAAGCTGAAGGTCTACGCAGGCCCGAACCACCCCCACGCCGCGCAGCAGCCGGTTCCGTTCGAGATCAAGCAGGTGGCCCAGTGACCGCTCCTGAAGAGTTCAACGAAGACTACGACGTGGTCGACGAGACCGTGGTCGAGGTTGTCGAAGACGGCGAAGGCTATGAGGCCGAGTACGTCGAGGAGACCACCTACGCCCCGATCGTGATCGATCGCCCGGTGCAGACCGTCGGCCGCCGTAAGGAAGCCGTCGTTCGCGTGCGCCTGGTTCCCGGCTCGGGCAACTTCGTGCTCAACGGCCGCACCATCGAGGACTACTTCCCGAACAAGGTGCACCAGCAGCTCGTGAAGTCCCCGCTGGTCACCGTCGAGCGTGTCGAGAGCTTCGACATCTACGCTCGCCTGGTCGGTGGCGGCCCTTCGGGTCAGGCGGGCGCTCTGCGTCTGGCCATCGCCCGCGCGCTGATCGAGGTCACCCCCGAGGATCGCCCCGCGCTCAAGCGTGCCGGCTTCCTGACCCGTGACCCGCGTGCCACCGAGCGTAAGAAGTACGGTCTGAAGAAGGCCCGTAAGGCGCCTCAGTACTCGAAGCGCTGATTTACGCACTGCCGACCACCGTCCCGCGCATACGCTAGGTATGCTCCCCCGCGAGAGCGGGGAGGGGCCCGGTCGGCGGAGCTCGTGTGCGAGAGCAGGCTTCCAGCACGGCTGGTCGCCTGCTCTCGTGCTGTATTCGGGGACCTACTACCAGTAGAGGGTTTTATGGGACGGCTGTTCGGCACAGACGGTGTTCGTGGGCTCGCCAACGAGTCGCTGAGCCCGGAACTGGCGATGCGCGTCGCGGGTGCGGCCGCGCAGGTGCTCTCGCGCGGCAAGAAGCGCGCGGTCGCGGTCCTCGGCCGTGATCCGCGGGCCAGCGGCGAGATGCTCGAGGCCGCGGTGACCGCGGGCCTGACGTCCGTCGGTGTCGATGTCCTCTCGGTGGGTGTGCTGCCCACCCCGGCCGTGGCATATCTGACCGGCCTCTACGACGCGTGCTTCGGCGTGATGATCTCCGCCTCGCACAATCCCATGCCCGACAACGGCATCAAGATCTTCGCGGCGGGCGGGCACAAGCTCGACGACGCCGTGGAACAGCGGATCGAAGCGCTGATCACCGAGGGCGTCACGGTGCGCCCGACCGGCGCCGGCATCGGCCGCGTGCGCGGTGACTACACCGTCGAGGGCACCCACGAACGCTATGTCGAGCACCTGCTCGAATCCACCGGCCAGGACCTGTCCGGGCTGACCGTCGTCGTCGACTGCGCGCACGGCGCGGCCTCGGAGGTGGCCCCGCAGGTGTACCGGGAGGCGGGCGCGACGGTGATCGCGATCAACGCCGAACCCGACGGCCTCAACATCAACGACGGCTGCGGCTCGACCCACCTCGACGCCGTCCGCGCCGCGGTCCTCGCGCACGGCGCCGACCTCGGCATCGCCCTCGACGGCGACGCCGACCGGTGCCTGGCGGTGGACGCCGCGGGTGAGATCGTCGACGGTGACGCGATCATGGCCGTGCTGGCGCTGGCCATGCGGGAGTCGGGCGAGCTCGTCGCCGACACCCTGGTCGCGACCGTGATGAGCAACCTGGGCCTGCACATCGCCATGCGCGCGGCGGGCATCACCGTGCTCACCGCCGCCGTCGGCGACCGCTACGTGCTGGAGGAACTGCGCCGCGGCGGGTACAGCCTCGGCGGCGAGCAGTCCGGGCACGTCGTGTTCCCGCGCTACGGCACCACCGGTGACGGCGTGCTCACCGGGCTGCGGCTGATGGCGCGGATGGCCCAGACCGGGCGTCCGCTGAGCGAGCTGGCCGCGGTGATGAGCACCGTGCCGCAGGTGCTGGTGAACGTGCCGGTCAGCGACAAGGCCGCGGTCGCCGTGGCCCCCGAGGTGCGCGACGCGGTCGCCGAGGCCGAGCGGATCCTCGGTGAGTCCGGCCGGGTGCTGTTGCGGCCCAGCGGAACCGAGCAGCTGGTGCGGGTGATGGTCGAGGCCACCGACCCGGCGCAGGCGCGGCAGCTCGCCGACGATCTGGCCAAGCGGGTCGCGGCCGTCTAGCTCCACCTGGCGGGTCGCGCCCGGCCCATCTACTATCGGCATACGCCGTATGGACCTGTGTGCCGGTGGCGCGTGTGCTGCTCGGCGCACCGGATAGTTTGGCGCGCAGCACGATTCGAAGGGGGCCGATTCATGGTGCCGCCGCTGCCTGCCCGGAACTATCGCGACGAGGACCGCTACCCGGTCGAGTACGGCGAGTCCGACCCGTATCACCGCTGCGGCGGGGCGTGCGGCAGGCCGGGGTGCCGTGATGTGCCGCAGGGGTATTCGCACACTGTCCCGATCCGCGACGAGGGCTACGGCCAGCCGGTCGAGCACTACGAGCCGGTCCCCGAACCGACGCGCGGTTATGCGTTCCCGGTGCCGCGGATGCCGCGGTCCCGGTCGTTCATCGTGGTCGTGACGATTCTCTTCGTGACCGGTGCCGCCGGGCTGATCGGCGCGAAGCTCGGGTCCGACATCGACCTGTTCGGTGCCCCGGCACCGGCCGTGACGCAGTCGTTCTGATCAGAACTGGCCGACGGCGAATCCGCTGAACAGCACCAGGAACCCGCCGACCTCGCCCGCCATCAGCCCGTACATCGACAGCCGCAGTTCGGCGGGGATCCGCCCGGCGAACTGGTTGGTGGTGTCGCGCCGCCATCCGTGCAGCGCGTAGCTGGCGATCGCGCCCGCGAAGAACGCCAGGATCACCAGGTCGGCGGTCAGATTGACGATCGTCGGCCAGGCGCTGAGCTCGGTGAACACCGCGAGCAGCACGCCGGCGAAGGAGTACAGCAGCGCCGCGCGATGCGCGATGTCGACATAGACGTGCGCCGCGCCATCTGCCGAGGTGCGGATACCGTGGTACTTCCACACCCCGAGCAGCAGGGCACTCAGGAAGATCAGCCCGGTGACCAGCAGCGTGACGCGGGTGTCGATGCCAAGTGTGAGGTCCATGGACCGTCCTAACCCTCGGTGAGCGACCCGCCCGCCATGTGCCAACGGCGGGTCGCACGAACAGAATCCAGCATCCGGCGATCATGCGTCACCAGAATCAGCGTGCCGGTGAAGGATTCGACCGCCTGCTCGAGCTGTTCGATGGCGGGCAGGTCGAGGTGGTTGGTCGGCTCGTCCAGGACCAGCAGGTTCACCCCGCGCGCCTGCAGCAGCGCCAGCGCGGCCCTGGTGCGCTCGCCGGGCGACAGCGTGTCACAGGCCCTGGTGACGTGCGGGCCGCGCAGGCCGAACTTCGCCAGCAGCGTGCGCACCTCGGCGTCGGGCCAGTCCGGCATGGCGGCGCCGAAGGTGGCGGCCAGCGTGTCCCGACCACGGAACAGTCCGCGCGCCTGGTCCACCTCGCCGATCAGCACCCCGGAACCCAGTGCGGCCGAACCGGAATCGGGCGCGATCTTGCCCAGCAGCAATCCGAGCAGCGTGGATTTGCCCGAACCGTTGGCGCCGGTCAGCACGATCCGGTCGGCCCAGTCGATCTGCGTGGTGATCGGCCCGAGCGTGAAGTCACCGCGCCGCACGACGGCGTTGGCAGCGGTCGCCACCACCGCGCCACTGCGCGGCGCGGTCGCGATCTCCATCCGCAGTTCCCACTCCTTGCGCGGCTCCTCGACCACGTCCAGCCGCTCGATCCGGCGCTGGGTCTGGCGCGCTTTGGCCGCCTGCTTCTCGGTGGACTCGGCGCGGGTCTTGCGACCCATCTTGTCGGAGTCGCCCTTGCCCTTGCGCCGGGCATTGCGCACGCCGTGCTCGAGCCAGTTGCGCTGCATCTGGGCCCGCGCCTCCAAACCCGCCTTGGTGTCGGCGAATTCGTCATACGCCTCGCGCGCGTGCCTGCGGGCGATCTCGCGTTCGGCCAGATAGGACTCGTAGCCGCCGTCGTAGAGCCCCACCTGCTGCTGGGCCAGATCCAGCTCCAGCACCCGATTCACGGTGCGTGCCAGGAACTCCCGATCGTGGCTGATCACCATCAGCGGCACCCGGACGCCCTTGACGAAGCGTTCCAGCCGGTCCAGGCCGTCCAGGTCGAGGTCGTTGGTCGGCTCGTCGAGCAGCAGGATGTCGAAGCGCGACAGCAATACCGAGGCCAGACCAGCGCGGGCCGCCTGCCCGCCCGACAGCCCCGTCATCGGGGTGTCCAGGCCGCCGGCCAGCCCGTCGGTGAGCCCGAGATCGGCGGCCACCTCCTCGGCGCGCTGATCCAGGTCGGCGCCACCTAGTGCCAGCCAGTGTTCGAGCGCGGGCGAGTACTCGTCGTCCCCGCCGTCACCGAGCCGCTCGGCGGCGGCGTCCATCACCCGCTGCGCGTGCGCGACCCCGGTCCGCCGGGACAGGAACCCGAGCACCGTCTCGCCCTCGATCCGCTCCGGCTCCTGCGTCAGATACCCGACCGTCGCGTCCGGCGGACTGAGCGTGATGCTGCCCTCGCCCGCCACCCCGTCGGCCAGCATCCGCAGCAGCGTCGACTTGCCGGCGCCGTTCACCCCGACCAGCCCGATCACATCGCCGGGCGCGAGGGTGAAATCGAGGTCGGCGAACAGCGTCCGCTCGGCGTGGCCCGCGGACAGACCGGTGGCTTGCAATGTCGTGCTCACCGCCTAAGTCTGCCCGTCTCGGGGTCGGACCCCGAGACGGGCCCTCCGGAAATCAGGGTGCGGATGGGTCTGCCGACCGATGCGGGCCGGGGTCCGGTCTCGGCACAGTGGAGTCATCACCGCTTCCCGAGGAAGGCAACACACAATGACTGCCCCCGCCCGCCGCTTCACCCGTTCGACCAGCGACAAATGGATCGCAGGCGTCTGCGGTGGCATCGCCGAGTACTTCGGCTGGAACGCCAATGTCGTCCGCCTGGTCTTCGTGGTCTCCTGCCTGCTGCCCGGCCCCCAGTTCCTCCTCTACCTGGTCCTGTGGCTGATCATGCCCAAGAAGTAAGGCCCGACCGCTCCGGTAACCGCTCGCGGATGACAGGATGGTGGCAACCCCGCCGCGCCGTCATCCGCGAGTTTTCCGTTTGAGGAGGAGTCCCATGGTCACCTCGGGCGACATCCCCGGCCTCGGCCTACCCGACATCGACGCCCATTCCCCCCTGGGCGCCCTCGGCCCGGTCGAGCTCCATTCCCCGTCCCAAGACCTCGACGGTGACGGAGTCGTCGACTCCCTCACCGACGCCACCCCCCACGACACCACCATCTGGTCCGATTACGACCACGACGGTTTCGCCGACCATGTGACCGTGGTCGAGGCGGATGGGGACTACGCGGCCTGGGAGTACCACCGACATCCCGACGGGACGTCGGAGTGGCGCCGAACCGACCAGGGGAACCTGGGGAAGTGAGTGAACTCGGCCCGCCGGTGAGGGAACCGGTGGGCCGGGTCGTGCGTCGAAGTAGGTAGTGCGCCGCTGTGGCGTGCTCGAATCGGCTGAAGGTGGGGGAATGGGCGACACAGTTTCGGGCGGACTCGTGGTGAACCAGGCCGCGATGACGCAGACGGTCAACAGCTTGAAGGACACGGTGTCGACCACCCGTACCTCGGCGAAGCAGGTCGCGACGGCGGAGTGGGCGGCTGCCGACGCCGGACGGGCCTATACCGGCAGCGGACAGAAGATCGATGCTGCGCTGGATCGGGTCGTCAGCTGGGCGAAGGTCTGGACAAGCGCGTCCGAGGGGCTCGCCGACGCGATCGGGAAGGCGGCCGTCGAGTACACGGACGTCGACACGAAAACCGCTCGTGGACTCGACGGTGCCGCGCCGGCACCCGCGAAGTGAGGCGGGGCCATGACGAAGTCCACGAACGAGCTCCTCGACGACGGAGCTCCCGGTCTCCAGTACTTCGAACAGCTGGGCCCGCGCTACGTCGAGGCCTTCGGCGGGAGCTTCAACTTCTACGAGTTCGTGCGGCCGTACGACAACGAGCGCGATATGAACATCACCAAGCTCGATGCCGCCGCCACTGCGCTCCGGCAGTTGTTGACGACAGCTGATTCCAAGATCACCGCTCAGCAGTCGGCTGCCCAGTCGATGCAGACTGGCTGGCAGGGAGCGGCCGCTGAAGCCGCGGCGGGTCAGCTGGGCCGGATCGCGACGATGGCGAGCGAGGACCGCGACGCGGTGCGGAAGTTCGAAGCGGCGTTGACGAAGGCGGCGGCTGAGATCCCCGGGCTCGTCAAAGCCAAGGCTGACACGGTCTCGAAGTTGACCGACGGCGCGGTGGAACTGTACGTCGGGGGGAAGACCAAGAAGATGCCGACGGTCGGTGGATTGGATCCGACCGCGATCGACAGGGTGATCCGGGGAGCCGAGAGCGGGCACATCCTCAACAACGACCTGGACACCATGACAGGGCATCGCAATTCGGCAGGTGCGGAGGATGTGCCGAACAGCGCCAAGGAGATCAAGAACACGACCTCAACGGAATACAAGGACGCGATCAAGGCGATCTGCAAGCGGTGGCTGTCGGTGGTCTTCATGCCTGACTACAACGGCAAGGTGCAAATCTTCAACGATCAGTGCACTACGACGAAGATGGCTGTCGAAACACTCTTCAACGCCGTCGAGACCGCTGCCGCGGGCGTTGTCGAACGAAGCTACCCATCCGTGTCCGGGACCGGTACCGCACCGGTCGAAACCAAACAGCAGCCACAGGGCGACCAGCCGAAGACAACGGGCGACCAGACGACTACGGCGGGTACTCAGTCGGGTGACCAGACGACATCGAACGGCGGCCAGACGACGGCCGCCGGCACCCAGTCCGGCGATACGACGACCACCGGGTCGACCGTCAAGACGACCACCGAAACGAAGGACACCAGCACCACAGACGACGACAGCAGCGACGACGATGATGACTCGGATGCCAGCGAGGCGCTGAGCACGCTGACCTCGACCATCAGCGAGCTCGGCACTACCCTCTCGGAGGCGCTGACCGGCGATCTCGGTGACACGCTTACTTCGGCGATCGAATCGGTCGGCACGTCGATCAGCGATGGCATCGAGCAGATGACCGAGCAGGCGAGCAGCTTGATATCCGGCGAGAGCGCGGCTTCTTTCCAGCTCGGCGACACCAAGGTGAGCATCGAAGCCGGCGAGAACGGGCTGTCGTTGACGACCACCGACGCGAACGGCGGTTCGACGCAATACAAGCTGACGCTGGACGAGAACGGGCTGCCGGTGCTGACACAGGAGTCCACGTCGACCGACGGTTCGACAACCGGCCAGACGGACGACACCTCGGGCGTACTGGGTTCGGGCACACCGGAATCCGGCACGGGGCAGGGCGAAGCCGGTCTCACCGATGCCGGAACCGGAGGCCGCGGCGGCGCGGATGCGACCACTTCCGAGACCCCCGACCTCACGAACGCTCCGGTCACCAGCGAGATCGGTTCGGGCGAGCAGTCATCGGGTTCCGTCGCGGGTGGAGTGCCCGTCGGTCCGCGGTCGACCAAGCAGGAGACCGATGGTGAGCATGTGCCGAGCGTCGAGGATCACCCGGTGAGCGATCCGGGCGACAGCGGCGCGGTTCTCGCCGAGGCGGGACCGCTGTGACTCTGGTGGCCGTTGGCGACCGGCGCACGAGACCGGGAGAATGATCGACCGTGGACTACGCGGCAGAGATCGAGCAGATCGCGGCGGACGCGCGTCGGCGTTCGGCGATGCTCATGGACGAGATCGACGAGATCAATCGCCAGACCTCGCACCGAGCAGAACAGTTCGCCGTCGACGCCGCCGAGCGGCTCCGCGAGTTGGCCGAACAGGAATCCGCGGACGAGGAGCCCGAAACCCCCGAACCGCAACCGGTTCCGGAAGAACCGGCACAGCGAATCGCGCCCGCACAGCCGTTGCCACCGCCCACACCGTATGTCGCGAACCCGAACCTGTCCCCCGAGCAGCAGCAAGCCGAGATCAGGGCAGCGGTTGCCCGGGCGAAGGCAGCCCGGCAGGCCAGATCGACAGTCGCGCCGTCGGATGGTGACTACGACTCCGAGTCCGAGTACTACCGTCGCTCGACCTGGCTGGACTGACTTGGTCTGATCGGGCAACCTGAGCCCGTTCGGCGTTGGCGCCGAGATTGCACGAATCATCAGTGGATGCGGTGGGGGACAGCGTGGCTGAGAACGGTTTCATCGCCGGGTACGAGCTCGAGCGGGTACTCGGACGTGGAGGCATGGGCGTCGTATATCTGGCGCGCCATCCGCGGCTGCCACGATCAGTGGCGTTGAAACTGCTGGACGAGCAGATGTTCGGCGACGAGGAGGCCCGAGCGAGGTTCGCGCGGGAGGCGGACCTCGCCGCGCGGCTGGACCATCCGAATATCGTCGCGGTGCTCGATCGCGGGGTCGACAGTGGGCGGCCGTGGATCGCCATGCAATACGTGCGTGGGATCGATGCTGCGGCGGTGGGCGTCTTCGAACCCGAGCGGGCGGTACGGATCGTCTCCGAGGTCGCGGGGGCGCTGGATTTCGCGCACAACCACGGTGTGCTGCATCGGGACATCAAGCCGGGGAACATCTTGCTCAGCGCACCCGAACCCGGTCGGCCGGAACAGGTCTTGCTGGCTGACTTCGGTATCGCGCGACTGCATTTCGATCAGAATCCGCTGACACAGACCGGGGCATTCACCGCGACCTTGGCCTACGCATCGCCTGAACAACTGGCGGGACTGGCGCTGGACCCGCGGTGTGATCAGTACTCGTTGGCCTGCACATTGTTCGTGTTGCTCACGGGCAGAGCGCCTTTCGCTGCCACGAATCCCGTGGCTGTCATCCAGTCCCATATGTCCGCCGAGCCGCCGGCGCTCTCGGCGCACGGTACCGGCTTGCCGGTCGCACTCGACCCGGTGCTGCGACGGGCGATGGCGAAACGGCCCGCGGATCGTTTCGGGTCGTGTGGGGAGTTCGCGGACGCGGTGCGGCACGCGTTCCGTGTTCCGCTGGTAGTGGGAGCGGAGATGCGGGGTACCGCCACGGTTGTGCGACGGTCCGCGCCGACGGTCGTCGCCCCGGCCCCGGCCGTTCCGGATCGACTCGCGCCGGCCGCGTCGGCGCGCCCCGCACCGGTGAGCTCCGGCGGCCGCCCGAGCTCTCACCGGTCGGCCACCGGTCGCGGTGGGAAGCAGGTGTGGCGGCAGCGTGCGGAGACGGTCGGTGTCGTTCTCGCGCTCGGCTGGATCCTCGCGATCTTCTTGCTGGCCGTCCTGAGCTGACAACCGAACCCGGGGACGAGCTCAGAGCGGGCCTGCCTCCGCCAATTCGGCTCCGGAGTCGCCCACAACCGGCTGCTGACCACCGGGAACAGTGGATGGCAAAGGCTCGTTCTCGGGTTCGGCAGTCCACGACGGGGCCCCGTTGTAGCTGCCCGGGTTGTGCTCAGCCTCCTGGCCTTTGGCGTTGAGCGAGCCCGTGGGATTCGCCGTCGCGCCCGATGACGTCCCGGCGTCTTCGAGACCCGCGGGGCCTTGGCCCGAGGACGTCGAGGGCTCTCCGGTGCCGACAGTGCCGGTCGAGGTGTTGTCGCTGACCACCGGGATGCCGTTCTCGTTCAGAGTGAGGCCGTACTGATGGGTTGTGCCGGTGGAGTCCGTGGTGGTGAGCTGGACCTGTCCGTTTTCGCCGGTCGCCAAGCTGAGAGTGGTTCCGGCGATGTTGAATTCGGTGGACCCGGTACCGCTGAACAGGGTGCTCAACTGCTCGATGCCACTGGTGATCGACGTACCGAGCGAGCTCAGACCGGTGCCGATCGATTCCGCGATGGACTCGGCCGAGGACGATGATCCCGACGTCAGGCTCGACAGTTCGCTGACCACCGAGCTCAATGTGGACAGGCCACTGGAGACCGTGGAGAGCAGGCTGCTCAGATCCGTGGTCGTGGTGTCGTCATCGTCATCGTCATCGTCGTCTGTAGTTGTCGGGTTCGTGGTGCCCGCGGTGGTCGTCTTCGCCTCGTCCGTCGTCGTGCCGCCGGCACCGGTCGAGGTATCGGTTGTGGTGCCCGCCGGGTTGGTCGCGGGTGAGGTGCCAGGTGACTGGGGGTTCGGCTGCTCGGTAGTAGGTGCGGGTGGTGTCGACAGATGCTCGACATTGTTCAGCGCATCGGTGACGACCTTCAGATATGCCTTGACTGCCGTGTCTGTTTCGGTACACAGGTTTGTGTAGGCCCTGAAGTATCCCTCGGCGCTCTCGCGAAAGTGCTTACGCCACTCCTCGCAGAGTGCTTGGGCTTGATCGTCGAAATATGAGGGGTCCATGCCGGCCTTGTAGTCCGTGAGAATATCTTTGGTTCTCACAACCCCGAACGCGCCGTTGTCGGCGAGGATCTCGATGCGATGGCGAGCCTGATCGCCGATGCCGCGGCGGGCCGAAAAATTGATTATGAGAGATACATCATCGTTGCCGCTTGCCGCGTCGTCGTCATCGCGGAGGTTGACCTCTCGTCCGCCACTGTCCCCGTTGGTCATCTCGACACCGTTGATCTTGGTGACGCCGTACAATTTTCCGAAAGCGTTGGCTTTTCGCTGAAGACAGCTCTTGATGCCGTCGACGGCGGCGTTGATAATCTCGGGTAGTTGTCCGATCTCAGTGGCCGCCTCGTTGGACCAGGTGTTCAGTTTGCTCAGTTTGTCCTTGGCTGCTGTCCCGCTGGCGCCTTGCCAGGCTGATTCGAGGGCCTGGACGACTTTCTCCTGATCGTCCTGTGCAGTAACAATCTTCGGCTTTGCCGCTGTTATACGCTGGGCGGCACCGACTAGATTGTTCAAAAGCATATACTCTTGTTTATAGTACGGCTCGTTGATCGCACGTTCGCTTTCGAGCGAAATGCCGCTCGCACCGGCGTCACTGTTCACGCCGCCCGAGAAGGCGTAGCGTGCGGCGACGAGATAGAACCACTTCAACGTCCGATCCGAGAATCCGACGCCGCCGCGATTCAGAATCTGGAATGCGTCGTAGGCGGGGTCGTATGCGCCGGAGTCCGCGGCTATCGAAGCGTTTACACCGACGTCGCTGCCGTCATGTTTGCCGTACCCGGCCCACACTGCCGACTGATCTTGGCCACTTCCATTGACGGTGACCCACGATCCTGCATTGCCGGTACCCAGTCCGATCTTGGATTGATCTGCCACCTGCTATTTCCCCCCTGCGGTCAGATCGCCCTTGTTGTCGAACGACACTTTGTTGATGTCACCGGAGAACTGGGTATCGGTGTATTGCAGGCTGTCTGCGCTATTGGTCAATGCGTCGCCAAATGTGGTGCAAGCGTTCGACCAGTTCCGCACCGCAGTCGTTACATGCTCGAAGCCGGTGACGATTGCCGCTGCCTCGGTCGCGTACGCGTTTCCCAAGTCGCTCTTGCTGAACATGTTTCCCCAGGAGCCTGCGACTGTGGACAGCTCCTGGGCAGTGCTTCGAAGCTTGCCGCCTTGCGCGCGAACGGTGTTCGAGTCGATATTCAGCCAGTCACTCACCGGCAATCCCCTTCACTGTGACCTACACCAGCCATGAATCGCGACCGTATCCCTGGGATCGAGCCTCGTCGACGTCGGTCCAATCCGTCGGCTGCACATAGACTTCCCGGCTGTGGGCCGGTGAGGCCGTCTGCTGCGAGCGCATTCGGTACTCGTACATCAGGCGGTCCCGTTCCTCGCGGACCTCCCGCGCCGCACGTTCCTCCGGCGTCTCGGCGCCGAATCCCATCGCGGCGACTCGCTCGCCGATTTGCTGGGTCGCCTCGTAGGCTTCGCGCTGGACTTGCTCGACACGGTCTTCGATCTGGTGGGTGGCGGCGATGTGCTCGTTGGTGATGCTGTCGATTCTGGCGAGCCAGTTCATCGTGGACCACCGCCCCATGGTGTCGACATGGCGTATTCCTCTTGTTCGTGCAGCCGGGTGAGGGCTCGGTCGATCCAGGTCGTGAAGAGCGTGGTCAGGTCGTTGGCGCCGGCCGGACTCAGCCGGACGTGCTCACGGTTGCGCTGCATGAGGTAGCGGCCGTCGTCGGTGAAATCGAACCAGCGTGCGCTGGACCAGGGTTCCGGGCGATCGGTGACCGGGCCGGTCCGCAGCTGCGCCCAGGCGGAACCGTCGCGAGGGCGGTGGACGAACTTGTCGAATCGCTGCTTCGGCGTGACAGACCAATCCCTCGAGTCCGTCTGCTTCGGCGCCAGGTCATCGAGATGGAACGTTTCGGCCGCAGTGCGTCCGGCCGCGCACTCGGGGACGATCCACGAGAGTCGGCCGGGCAGTTGTTCCGGCCGGAGCAGCCGGCAGCGAATCCGCTCTTCGACTCCCTCGTGGGTGGCCGTTTGCGTCAGCATCACCGCGTGGTGAGGCGTCCGAGCGCCGATGACGCGGTATTCCTTCGCGGTGCCCTTGCCGAGAACGCTCGACTCGCCCAGGATCTCCACCCGCAGCTGCGAGGTGGTGAGGGTGTGGAATGCGAGATCGATCAGCTCGTGTGCATCCCTGTCGTAGCTGCCGTGGACCGTCGCACGATGTCGGTCCACTTCCGCCACCGAGGACAACCGGCTGGTGTAGCCCAGGGGGAAGGGAAATCGGTCGCGACCAGGGCTGTACCAGAGCGCCGCGAAATCGTCCGGCTCCCAAGTCCATTCCGTCATTCGTCCCCGCCGATCACACCGCCGGGCAAGGCTTTCGGTGCTTCACCCAGGAGTTCCTCGGTGTTCTCCATGTTCTTCAACCAGTCCGGAATGTCATGGGTGGACTCGTCGTCTTTCCCGCCACCGCGAGCGCCCGGTGCACCCATACCGCCCATTCCGGCCATGCCACGTCCACCATTGGCGGCGGTACTGCCGAGGCCTGCAGCCGTCATACCGGCCGTCAGCGGGGTACCTGGCATCGCCTTCCCGGGACCGGGGGCGGACGGAGATCCGCCACCCGGAGAGCCTCCGCCGCCGGGCGATCCCGAGCCAGGCGAGCCAGAACCGGGTGAACCGGCCCCCGCGGGGTTGGTTCCGGCAGGTGTGGTCGACGGTGAGTCGGGCGTGGTCGAACTGGGCTCCGTCGAATCCTCGGTTTCGGGATTGTCGGTGCTCGAATCCTCGGTCGAGTCGTCAGTGGACTCGTCGTCAGTAGTGGTCGGATCCTCGGTGGTCGCCGGTTGTTCCGTTTCCGGGGTGGTGGCGCCTGGGGTGGTGGTGGTTGCGCCGTTGGTGGATCCGTTTGTGGATCCGTTGCCGCCGGGATCGCTATCCGGGTCGTAAGAGTACAGAGGGTTGACGGGGCTTATCGCGGCGGGAAGTACCGGGATCTTGCCGTCTGATTCCTTGAATTGGTTGATGTAGTGAGACTGCATCGCCGCCCGGGCATCTGCTTTCTCCTTATCGATCTGTTCTCTCGACCGCGGGCCGTCGGTCACCCAGTCGGCGATCTTTCCGGTCAGATCCCACGTATCGCGTCCATTCATCGGCTCATGAACCTTTTGTTTGGTCATGACGACGGAATTGGCCGACAGGCCCACCTCGGAGGCGAGTGCTGACAAGGCGGGTGATAGCTCCAGCGCGCGAGTCGCGTAGTTCGTGATCGCTGTCCGTGAGGCTTCAGCGGCGTTGCCCTCCCACGCCGCGGAGCTGGAATGCTTGATGCGGGCGGCGAAGTACTCGACGGCGTTGTTCCAGCCGATCGAAAGTTCGTTGTACTCCTGAGCGGACTGTTGCGCGGTGGTCGGATCTAGTGGGTTGAACGAGCGGAAGATGTCCCAGTGCTCGAACTCCTCGGTGTTTTCGCGGAGTGCGTCGGTGATCTTGGTCGGCTCGTTGGTGTGCGTCATGACTGGCCTACCGCGATCGAGATGGTGCCGGGTTCGATCTTGCCCGGCGGGTTCGTGGTGATCGGGCTGGCGGGCATGTTCGCCATCGCGCGGTCGTACTCGGCCGCGAAAGTGGCGTCGGCTTCGCGGTACTTCTGGGCGATGGTGCGGTGCAGGATCTGGATGTCGTCGACGATTTTGTAGTGTTGGTCGAGGATGTCGTAGACGTTGTTGGCGGAGTCCTTGGCGGGGTCGACGATCATGGCTTTGCCGCGGAATCGGCCGACCAGGACTTGCGCTGAGTTCAGGCGATCGGTCTTTTCGCCGAGTCCCCAATTCTCGCGCTCCGATATCCGTTGAGCCCGGAGCTGCAAATCCTCTATTTTAGCCTTGAATGCTTCGCAGTCGCGTTCGATGTAGGCGAATTCGTCGGCGTTCACCACGATATTGTTGCTGAAGCCGACCGTAAGATTCCCGTTCTTGGCCTGTTCGATCAGGCTTGCCAGCGGCGTCGAGTCAGCCATGGTTTCGCTCCCTCCCCGAAGCGTCATCTATTCTGGTGCTCATGGTCAGCTGCCTGCTGCAATCGTTGGAGCCAGCTTCTCGGCCATCGATGTTGCAATGTCGCAGGCGTTCCGGTCCTTCGACTTCCGGCGTGACGGCGGATTCGTTATGCTGATCTCCATCCCGCCGCCTTTCATCTCAACATTGATGTTGCAGTTCTCTGCAGGGTTGCGTGCGGGCATCCAGTAGGTGATCGCCGCGCGGCCTGCGATCGTTGACTGGGTTCCAATGACCCACTGAGAACTCGGACTCTCGCGGATCTGCTGCCCGGTAATCGTGGTCACCGCTACGCCTGCCGCGAATCCGTCACTTTGAATCCAGCTGCAGCCCAGCCACTTGCGCGCGGTGCCCGGACTGTTCCAGTTGTTGTCCTCGCTGCCCTTCTTCAACTGTTCCGCATCTATCACCGACTGCGGCAGGTTGCATCCATCGAACCCGGTCGGCAGGGGAACATCGGTCGATGTCGGGGCCGCGGTCGCCTGGTCTTCCGGCTTATCGGAACCACACCCGCTCACCGCCAGCATCCCCGCGACAGCCAAGCCCGCAACCAGCCTTGTTCCCCGACTCACCTGCACAGGTCTCTCCTACCGACGCCAGCACCCTGCGGGACTCCCCGCCCGATGGGCCACGACACTACCGGACCGTCCGAGCGGCACGAGGCTGCTCATTCGAGGTCGAACCGCAGTGCGCGTAGATCATCGCGACGGACCCGCTCACATGATGATTGGACGCGGAACCAGCCCTGTCGGTTCCCTGCTGGCACCGCCGAGAATCGATTGTGGTGTAGCGCACATCTGGAGCGGGTGCTGTACCTGCATCAACGGGAGTCGCGCCGACGTACCTGCACGACTCGCGGGGTGGCGGATGCGTCACGTCCAGTCCCCGGGTTCCAGATGTTGCGCGCGAGGTCTGAGATCGTCGGCCGGCCTCCGTCGGTGGGGCGAATCTTGACCAGCCCGAAAACGAGGTCGCCGACACTCGCGCGTATCCATCGCGGTAGCAGTACGGAGTTGACGACGATGACGGTCGCTACAGGCAGCACCACGACTGCCAAAAGGACGCCTTCCGGGCTCTGCGGAAGTGCGATCAGGGCCAGGCACGAACCGAGAAACGTTGCCAGCCACAAGCAGGCATCCACCAGACCCGCCATCGAAGCGCGCATCGAACGAGGCGAGGGGTACCTTGGATCTCCCTGCGCGCCATGATATTTCGCGACCTGCCGCTGCGTTGTGCCGGCGGGGTGGTGCTCGGTCTCACCCATGTTCATCGCGCCATTCTGGCACGCGGTAGGGTCGCGCTCACGGGTGGTGAGATTCAGGGTATGGGGAGGAATATTCTCGTGGAGAACAGGCTGGACGAGTCGATCGATCACGCACGCCGGTTCGCGGAACAGCTCGAGAACACGGCCAAGAAATATGACGAGTTGCAACGCTCGATGGTCGCGCTGGCTGTATCCGCGAGATCTGCGGACGGCAGCGTCGAAGTAACCGTGGACAGCAACGGGGTGCCGAGTGCGATCACGCTGGCCGAACCCACTCGCGGAAAGGACCCCGTGGTGGTGTCGGCCGCCATCATGGAATGCATGCGGAGCGCCCAGGCGAAGCTTCGCCAGCAGGTCACGAATCTCGTGGGCGACGTGGTCGGGAACGATGCACCAGCCGCCGACATGATCAGTCGATACGAGCAGCGGTTCCCTGATCCGGAGCCGATCGGCACTCCGGGGGTGCATGACCTCGCGGTACCGAATCCCTTTGTGTCGGAGCGTGCCTACCAGCCGCCGACTGCGGAATCGGTCTATCCGCCACCGCCCGGGCCGAGTCCGAGTCGGAAGCCGAACCGCGACACGGTCGTCGCGCCGGATGAGCCCGATGAGGACGAGCAGTACTACAGCCGGAAGTCGTGGCTGGTCTGATCATGGGGAGTCCTGCTGATTTTTCGATCGATCCGGATGAAGTCCGCGCGCACGCGGCCAAGATGACGAACCTGATGTCGAAGATGACCGCGGCGCTGCAAGCCGCTACTTACCTCGGCTCCGCGGATGACGGGTTCGGTGAGATACCTCGGCCGTTCGTCGAATGGATATACGACGACGATAACGAGACGGCGATCGCCGCGATTCGGAAGTTGGCCGAATCGGTGTCGGTTCTGCCCGGCAAGCTCGAGACTGTGGCATCGACGGTCGAAGACGTGGATGGAAAGTTCCGGGCGAGCTTGGATGGACTGAAAGCCGGGATCGCTGAATCGAATGGGGGTCGGTAGCAGTGGTCGGTTTCGATGACCCGAAGGCGCCTGCGAACGGGCTGCTCGCGAGTGGGGTGGACTCCAACCAGGCGTATTACCAGGAGGACGTGGCACTTCTTTACAACGTAGGCCTCAACGGTGACCAGAAGACAGGCACTCCTGGAGTTCTCAAGGGCACGATCGCCGGTGACGCGTGGGATGTGTACGGCAACTTCGCGTCGGGGCAAGTCGATGCGGCCATGCTCGGCATACTCGGACTGGCAGGCAGTGTCATGGAAGTCGCCTACAAGGTGCTGGATCCTTTCGCCTTCATCGGAAGCCAGGTCGCGAAGTGGATACTCGACCATGTCGAGTTCATGCGCAACGCCTTGGACGAGTTGGCGGGGAACCCGGATATCGTCGAGGCGTACGCAAAATCTTGGACGAAGATCTCCACCGAGTTGACGGCCGTTGCCGCCGACTGGAAGTCCAGCGTCGAGCAGGATATCGACGATTGGCAGGGTGCTTCCGGCCAGCAGTACCGGGTCAGTGCTTCGAGCCTCATCGATCAAATCGATGCCGCCAGCGGCATCGCGGCCACGATGGGCAAGTCGATGGAATCGGTGTCGAAGGCTGTTGACGTCGTGCGCACCCTGGTGCGCGATGTGCTCGCCAACTTGATCGGCGCGGCGATCGGCTGGACGATCGAATTGATCGCAACGAGCGGTGCGGCAGCAGCGCATGTCATTCCCGCCGCCTTGCGCCGTATCGCACGGGACACCCTTACCGTTTCCGACATGCTGGGCGATCTCAAGAAGGTCTTCACCGACATCAAGACACTGATGGAGCCGATCGGCAAGGTCGGCGCGATTCTGACCGGTGGTTCCGGTCTCAACCAGGAGCAACCGCAGCCGGCGTGATGTCGGACGACGCCAGGTTCGTGCCGTCCGAACCCCCTGAGCCGGGCTACTTCCGGATCAGTTTGGCGACCGTGCCGAGGGAGAGTTTGGGGGATTCTTCTTCGACTACCGCTGTGGGGTCGACGAGCTTGGTGTGGGGGAGGTCGGCCTCGGGGTCGGTGAAGGGGGCGTAGGTCTTGTCGCCGAGGAGGGTGTTGAGGAGGTAGCCGGTGAGGAGGGCTCGGGTGGTCTTCTCGGTTTTGTGTTCGTAGCGGCCCGCGCCGAGGGCGGCGAAGAGGCGGCGGCCCTCGATGATGCCGTTGTGGGAGGCGCCGTCGATGGTGCGCAGGAGGGAGGGGCCCGCCCAGGCGGTGGCGAGGGCGCGGGCGTTGGAGTTGACCGAGTCGAGGTCGGTGGCGCCGGCCAGGATCAGGCCGGGCGTGTCGAGCTCGGGGGCGATGTTCTCCGCGGCGGGGGAGGTGGGGGAGGGGAACAGGGCGGCGACGGCGGCGACGCGGCGCTGGGCGGCCGCGATGACGGCGGCGCCGGCGCCCATGCCGTGGCCGGCCAGGGCGAGGCGGTCGGGGTGGACGCTGATGGTGCCGTCGCCGAGGCGCACCTTGCTGACGATGTCGAGCGTGGTGAGCAGGTCGGTGGCGAGGTCGAGGTGTGACGGGATCGGGCCGCGTTCGGTGTCGGGCGCGGCGACGACGAAGCCCCACGACGCGACGTGCTCGAGCAGGCTCTTGTAGTTCTCGGCGCTGGTCAGCCAGCCGTGCGCGAACGCGACGGCGGGCAGGCCCAGCCCGGATTCGGGGGTGAACACCACACCCGGCTGGCCCGCGATGCCCAGATTTCCGCGCAACACCCGGTGGGGGCCGCGCGCGGACAGGGTGCTCAGGAGCGACTTCACAGACACCGACACGGCGAGAAGGGTATCCGATCAGTAGGGTGGAGAACCATGTGCGGAATCGTGGGCTACGTCGGGTACCGGGACGCGCTCGGCGTTGTCGTCGACGCGTTGCGACGCATGGAGTATCGCGGATACGACTCCGCGGGCGTCGCGATCCTCGACGGAAACGGGTCGATCGCGGTCGAACGCAAGGCGGGCAAGCTGGCCAATCTGGAGGCCGAGCTGGGCGAGGCCGGGGCCGAGCGGTTCGCGGGCACCAGCGGCATGGGGCACACCCGGTGGGCCACGCACGGCGCGCCGACCGACCGCAACGCGCACCCGCACCGGGACGCGTCCGGCAAGCTCGCCGTCGTCCACAACGGCATCATCGAGAACTTCGCGCCGCTGCGCCGCGAGCTGGAGAACGCGGGCATCGAGCTGCTCAGCGACACCGACACCGAGGTCGCGGTGCACCTGGTCGCGCGCGCCTACGCCGAGGGCCCCACCGCGGGCGATTTCACCGCGAGCGCGCTGGCCGTGCTGCAGCGCCTCGAGGGCGCGTTCACGCTGGTCTTCACCCATGCCGATCACCCGGGCACGATCGTCGCGGCCCGGCAGTCGACGCCGCTGGTGGTCGGGGTCGGGCAGGGCGAGATGTTCATCGCCTCCGATGTCACCGCGTTCATCGAGCACACCCGCGAGGCGGTCGAGCTCGGGCAGAACCAGGCCGTGGTGATCACCGCCGACAGCTACACCGTCACCGACTTCGCGGGCAATACCGAAGGCGTGGTGACCAGGCCGTTCACCATCGACTGGGATCTCGCCGCCGCCGAGAAGGGCGGCCACGACTACTTCATGCTCAAGGAGATCGAGGAGCAGCCGACCGCGGTCGCCGACACCCTGATCGGGCATTTCGTCGTCGACGAGAACGGCGGCCGGATCGTCCTGGACGAGCAGCGCCTCGCCGATCAGGAGCTGCGCGAGTTCGACAAGGTGTTCGTCGTCGCGTGTGGCAGTTCCTACCACGCGGGCCTGCTCGCCAAGTACGCGATCGAGCACTGGACCCGGGTGCCGGTGGAGGTCGAGCTGGCCAGCGAGTTCCGCTACCGCGACCCGGTGCTCGACCGGTCGACGCTGGTGGTGGCCATCTCGCAGTCCGGCGAGACGGCCGACACGCTCGAGGCGGTGCGCCACGCCAAGGAGCAGAAGGCGCGCGTGCTCGCCATCTGCAACACCAACGGCGCGCAGATCCCGCGCGAGTCGGACGCGGTCATCTACACCAGGACCGGGCCGGAGATCGGCGTCGCGTCGACCAAGGCGTTCCTGGCGCAGGTGGCGGCCAACTACCTGGTCGGACTGGCGCTGGCGCAGGCGCGCGGGGTCAAGTACCCCGACGAGGTCGCGCGCGAGTTCGCCGAGCTGGAAGCCATGCCGAAGCTGATCGCGCGGGTGCTGGAGACCGGTACGCAGGTGCGGGCCATCGCGCGCGAGCTGGCGCACGTGCCGACGGTGCTGTTCCTCGGCCGCCACGTCGGGTATCCGGTGGCGCTGGAGGGCGCGCTCAAGCTCAAGGAACTGGCCTACATGCACGCCGAGGGCTTCGCCGCCGGTGAGCTCAAGCACGGGCCGATCGCGCTGATCGAGGACGGGCTGCCGGTCATCGTGGTGATGCCGTCGCCCAAGGGCCGTCCGGTGCTGCACTCGAAGCTGCTCAGCAATATCCGGGAGATCCAGGCGCGCGGCGCGCGGACCATCGTGATCGCCGAGGAGGGCGACGACACGGTGCGGCCCTTCGCCGACGATCTGATCGAGATCCCGGCCGCGCCGACGCTGTACCAGCCGCTGCTGTCGACGGTGCCGCTGCAGATCTTCGCCGCCGAGGTGGCGCAGGCGCGTGGTTACGACGTGGACAAGCCGCGCAACCTGGCCAAGTCGGTCACCGTCGAATAGCGGGTGCGCGGCCGGTCGCGAGACCGGCCGCCCCGATCACTGGACGGTGATGGTGCCGCGCATGTCCGGGTGCAGGCTGCACAGGTAGCGGTAGGTGCCGGGCTGGGTGAAGGTGTAGGACCATTCGCCCTTGTCGATGATCGGGCTGTTGATGCCCATCGCCTTGTCGCCGATGCCCTGCACGTTGTGCGGGGCCTTGTCGGAGAATTTCCAGGTGACGGTCTCGCCGACCTTGATGGTGGCGTCGGCGGGTGAGTACTTCATCCCGGAGACGTCGACCGTGAGGTTGGTCGGCTTGTGCTCGGTCTGGCTGGTCGTGGTGGTGACCGGACGCGGCTTGCGGGTGGTGGTGGAGGCGGCGTCCCCGGAGTCGCCGGAGCAACCGGCGATCAGCAGGGCGGCGGCCACGACGAATCCGGCGACAACCCGGGTGGATGCGGCGCGGTGACGAACCATCGACATGGGTCTGGAGCGTAGTCTGCGAACGATCGCGGACCTGTCGTGGGCCGCGCGGGCGGCCGGGAGGCGACGATGACGGATCGGCGTGGCTACTTCACCGCCGACCAGGTCAGGGCGGCCGAGGCGGAGCTGTTCACCCGGGTGCCCGCGGGAATGCCGATGCGCCGGGCCGCGTACGGGCTGGCCAATGTGGTGGCCGACGAATTGCGTTCGGGGACCGGCGGAGTCGCGGGCCGGGCGGTCGGGCTGCTGGTCGGCTCGGGGGACAACGGCGGCGACGCGCTGTGGGCCGGGTCGATGCTGGCGCGGCGCGGGGTGGCGGTGCGGGCGGTGCTGCTGAGTCCCGAACGCGCGCATCCGGACGGGCTCGCGGCGCTGCGGAAGGCGGGCGGCCGGGTGGTCGACCGGCTCGACGCGGTGGATCTGGTGATCGACGGGATCGTGGGGATCTCCGGGCGGGGACCGCTGCGCCCGGCGGCCGCGGAGCTCGTTGCGGCCGTGGACGTTCCGATCATCGCGGCCGACCTGCCCAGCGGGGTCGATGTGGATACCGGCGCGGTCACCGGCCCTGCGGTCCGGGCCGAGGTGACGGTGGCGTTCGGGGCGTACAAGCCGGTGCACGCGCTGGCCGCGCCGTGGTGCGGGCGAATCGTGCTGGTGCCGATCGGTTTACGCCTGCCCGAACCCGACCTCGCGCAGCGGGCGGCCGCGGCGATCGGCGCGGACTGGCCGGTGCCCGGCGCGGCGGACGACAAATACAGCCAGGGCGTGGTCGGGGTGTGCGCGGGGAGCGCGAAGTATCCGGGGGCCGGGGTGCTGAGTACCGGCGCGGCGGTGGCGGCGACCTCGGGCCTGGTGCGCTACGTCGGCGACGACACCGAGGTGCTGGCGACGTATCCCGAAGTCGTCGCCAGTCACACGATCTCGGGGGCCGGGCGGGTCCAGGCCTGGGTGTTCGGTCCCGGCGCCGGCACCGATGCCGCGGCCGGGGACCGGCTCGCGCAGGTGCTGGCCACCGATCTGCCGGTGCTCGTCGACGCGGACGGGCTCACCCTGCTCGCCGCCGAACCCGCCCTGGTCCTCGGCCGCACCGCGCCGACCGTGCTGACGCCGCACGCGGGCGAGTTCGCCCGGCTCACCGGCGCCGAACCTGGCCCGGATCGGGTGGAGGCGGTCCGCGCTCTCGCCGAGGAGTGGCAGGTGACCGTGCTGCTGAAGGGACGCGCGACGATCATCGCCGCGCCCGGCGAGCCGACGTTGGTCAGCGACGCGGGTGGGTCGTGGGCCGCGACGGCGGGCTCGGGCGATGTCCTGTCCGGCCTGCTCGGCGCGCTGCTGGCGGCGGGCCGCCCGCCCGCGTGGTCGGCCGCGGCGGCCGCGCGCGTGCACGCCCTGGCCGCCAACCTGGCCGCCTATGACGGGGAACCGGCGGCCGCGCCGATCTCCGCGTCGCCGCTGCTGCGACACATCCGTCCGGCCATCCGCGTCCTGCGGGAGCTCGCCGGCGAATGAGAGCGGGGCCGCCCGCGGCGGTGGTGCCGACGCGGGCGAGATCGCGGCGACCGCTGTCGCGGGACCATCGCCGCGGCGGACGGGCCGCGCGGGGGCAGGTTCCGCGAATCCGGCGGGTCCTGGCAGGATCGAAGCCGTGAATGCGCAAGTGGAGACTGTCATCGACCTGGATGCCATCGCCCACAACGTGCGTGTGCTGCGCGAGTTCGCGCAGGGCGCCGGGGTGATGGCGGTGGTCAAGGCCGACGGCTACAACCACGGCGCGGTCGAGGTCGGGCGCACGGCGCTGGCGGCGGGGGCCACCGAGCTGGGGGTCACCACGGTCGCCGAGGCGCTGGCCTTGCGCGCCGCAGGGATCACCGCGCCGATCCTGTGCTGGCTCAACACCATCGACGCGGACTTCGGCGCGGCGATCGCGGCCGATGTCGAGATCGGGGTGTCCTCGCTCACGCAGCTGCGGGCGGTCGAGCGGGCGGCGCGCGCGAGCGGCCGGACCGCCGTCGTGACGCTCAAGGTCGACACCGGGCTGAACCGCAACGGGGTGTCGGTCACCGAGTATCCGCAGGTCCTGCGGGTCCTGCGCGCCCTCGTCGACGAGCGGGTCGTCCGGTTCCGGGCGATCTTCTCCCACCTCGCGCACTCCGACGAACCGGAGCATCCGATGCTCGACCGGCAGCGGGAACGCTTCGTCGAGGCGATCGCGCAGGCCAAGGAACAGGGCCTCGAGCCCGAGCAGGTGCACCTGGCGAATTCCGCGGCCACGCTGACCCGCCCCGACCTGCACTTCGACCTGGTGCGTCCGGGCATCGCGGTGTACGGGCTGTCGCCGATCCCGGAGCTCGGTGACTTCGGGCTGCGGCCCGCGATGACGCTGCAGGCCGAGGTCACCCTGGTGAAACGGGTGGCCGCGGGGGAGGGCGTTTCCTACGGGCACCGCTGGATCGCGCCGCGCGACACCACCGTCGCGCTGGTGCCGGCGGGCTACGCCGACGGTGTATTCCGCTCGCTGAGTGGGCGTTTCGAGGTGTGGCTGGGCGGGTCCCGGCACCGTAATGTCGGGCGCGTGTGCATGGACCAATTCATGGTCGACCTCGGCGACAACCCGGGCGGCGTGCGGGAGGGTGACCGGGCGGTGCTGTTCGGCGGCGGCGCCGGGCACCCGCACGCGCTCGACTGGGCCAGGCTGCTCGACACCATCGACTACGAGGTGGTCTGCTCGCCGCGCGGCCGGGCCGTGCGCCGCTACGTGGGGACCGGCCGATGACGCGGGGCAAGGTGATCCTGCGCGGCGGCCTGGCGACCGCGAGCCTGCTCGGCGCGCTCGCCGTCGCGCACACGCTGCGCCGGATCGGCGCGCGGGTGCGCTGGCCCGCCGAACGGGACGAGTACCGCGACGAGAATTTCGCCCTGATCGACGAGGACGAGCCGGGCATGGTGATCGCCGACGACGGTGTGTCGCTGGCCACCCGGATCTACGGTGACGAGTCCGCCGAGGTGACCGTCGTCTTCGTGCACGGGTTCTGCAACAGCATGGAGTCCTTCCACTTCCAGCGCCGCGACCTCGCCCGCGAATGGGGCCCGCGGGTCCGGCTGGTCTTCTTCGACCAGCGCGGGCACGGCCGCTCCGGCACGCCGAGCACCGAGAGCTGCACCGTCGCGCAGCTCGGCCACGATGTCGCCACCGTGGTGCGCGAGTGCGCGCCGACCGGGCCGGTGGTGCTGGTCGGGCACTCGCTCGGCGGGATGGCCGTGCTCGCGGCGGCGGCGCAGTTCCCCGAACTCTTCGCGGCGCGGGTGCGCGCGGTCGGCCTGTTCTGCACCGCCGCGGCCGAGGTGACCGCGACCGGGCTGCCGCAGCTGCTGCGGCATCCGGCGATCGACGGGTTCCGGATGGCGGTGCGCACCGCGCCCGCCGTCGTCCAGGTGAGCCGGACCGCGAGCAAGCAGCTGGTGACGCCGATCCTGCACGTCAGCTCGTTCCACGGGCCGGTGAGCCCGACGCTGTCGCGCTTCACCACCATGATGATCGACCGCACGCCCGTGGCGACCATCGAGAAGTTCCTGAAAGCGATTGAGCTGCACGACGAGTCGGCGGCGCTGCCGGTGCTGGCCGACCTCCCGGTGCTCGTCCTCGGCGGCGCGCACGACATGGTGATCCCGTTCCGCAACTCGCGCGCGCTGGCCGCGGCCCTGCCGGGCAGCGAGCTGGTGCGGATGGGCGCGGCCGCGCACATGCCGCACCTGCAGTATCCCGAGGTGACGCTGGACGCACTGGACCGGCTGCTGGCCGCCGCCGGCTTCGGCGGCGCGCGGGGCGGGGAGGCCGTCGGTGGCTGACCCGCAGCAGCGCGTCCTGGCCACGGTCGAGGACACCGAAGCCTTCGGCCGGGAGCTGGCCGCGACCCTGCGCGCCGGTGACCTGGTGGTCCTCGACGGTCCGCTCGGCGCCGGGAAAACGGCGCTGACCAGGGGGATCGCGGCCGGTCTCGGTGTCGCGGGCCGGGTCAGCTCACCGACCTTCATCATCGCGCGGGCGCACAAGGCCGGGCAGCGGCCCGACGGCACGCCCGGCGTCGCGCTGGTGCACGTGGACGCCTACCGGCTCGCGGGCGACCTGGACGAACTCGACGCGCTCGACCTCGACACCGACCTGCACCACGCCGTCGTGGTGGTGGAATGGGGCAAGGGTGTCGTGGAACACCTCACCGAACGGCATCTGCGGGTGCAACTCGCCCGGGAACCGGAATCCGATGTGCGCACGGCCATCTGGGAGTGGATCGAATAACCCGTGGACCGGCGGGCACCGGTGCGCGCCGGGCGCGAAAACCACCCGGTATTGTTGAGACAATCATGCTCGTACTAGCAGTCGACACCGCGACACCCGCCGTTACAGCGGGATTGGTGCATCTGTCACCTGCCGCCGACGCGGACACCCGGCCCGCCGTGGCGACGCTCGCTGCCCGCGTCAAGGTCGACGCGCGCGCCCACGCCGAGGTGCTCACCCCGCAGATCCTGGAATGCCTCACCGAGGCCGGAGTGCGCCGTGACCAGCTCGACGCTCTCGTCGTCGGGGTCGGGCCCGGCCCGTTCACCGGTCTCCGGGTCGGGATGGCCACCGCCGCCGCCTTCGGCGACGCGCTGGGTCTGCCCGTGTACGGGGTGTGCAGTCTCGACGCCATCGCCGCCGAGGCCGCGGGTGAGCAACGCGACAGCGGCGAACTGCTGGTGGTGACCGACGCGCGCAGGCGCGAGGTGTACTGGGCCCGCTACCTGAACGGGGCGCGCAGCGCCGGACCCGAGGTGTGCAAGCCCGCCGAGGTGCCGCTCGGTGACGCCGTCGCGATCGCGGGTTCGGCCGCCCACGTCGACTACTTCGATCTGCCGGTGCTGCCGAGCGAGACGCCGTCGCCCGCCGGGCTGGTGGCCGTCGCCGCGGCCGAGCTGCTGGCCGGTACCGCGCCCGAGCCGCTGGTCCCGCTGTACCTGCGCAGGCCCGACGCCGTCGAGAACAGCTTCCGCACCCTCGACCGGACCGGGGCGTGAACGCCGTGTCCGACTACCGGATCGAACCGATGACGGTGCACGACATCGACCGCTGCGTCGAGCTCGAGCACCTGCTGTTCCCCGAGGACGACCCGTGGCAGGCGGTGTCGTTCCGCTCCGAGCTGGCGGGCGCGCACAACCGCTACATCACCGCCCGCGACGCGAACGGCGCGATGGTCGGCTACGCGGGCATCGCGCTGCTCGGTGACGCCGCGCATCCCGAGGCCGAGGTGCACACCATCGGCGTCGATCCGGACTGTCATCGCGGCGGTATCGGCACCCTGCTGCTGGAGGCGCTGCTGGCCACCGCCGCCGAACGCGGCGGGCCGGTGTTCCTCGAGGTCCGCACCGACAACGCGCCCGCGATCGCGCTCTACGCCAAGCACGGTTTCCACATCATCGGGCTGCGCAAGAACTACTACCACCCCAGCGGCGCCGACGCGTACACCATGCGGCGGCCCGAACTCACCGTGGCGGCCGACGAATGGGCCGCGCGCGGCAGGCAGGACGAGGTGCTGTCGTGATCGTCATGGGCATCGAAAGCTCGTGCGACGAAACGGGAGTCGGCATCGTCCGGCGCCACCCGGATGGTTCGCTGGAACTGCTCGCCGACGAGGTGGCCTCCAGCGTCGACCAGCACGCGCGCTTCGGCGGCGTGGTCCCCGAGATCGCCTCGCGCGCGCATCTCGAGGCGATCGTGCCCGCCATGCGCCGGGCGCTGGCCGCGGCCGGGATCAGCAAGCCCGACGCGCTCGCCGTCACCATCGGTCCCGGCCTCGCCGGTGCGCTGCTGGTCGGCGTCGCGGCGGCCAAGGCCTACGCGGCCGCCTGGGATGTGCCGTTCTACGCGCTCAACCACCTCGGCGGGCACGTCGCGGTGGACACGCTCGAGCACGGGCCGCTGCCGCCCGCGGTGGCGCTGCTCGTCTCCGGTGGGCACACCCACCTGCTGCAGGTCACCGATCTGGGCTCGCCGATCACCGAGCTCGGCAGCACCGTCGACGACGCCGCGGGCGAGGCCTTCGACAAGGTCGCCCGGCTGCTCGGCCTCGGCTACCCCGGCGGCCCCTACCTGGACGCGGCCGCCAAGGACGGGGATCCGCGCGCGATCGCGTTCCCGCGCGGCATGACCGGTCCGCGCGACGCGCGCTACGACTTCTCCTTCTCCGGCCTGAAGACCGCGGTCGCCCGCTATGTCGAGGCCGCGCAGCGCCAGGGCATCGGCCCCGATCAGCTGCCGATCCCCGACATCGCCGCGTCCTTCCAGGAGGCGGTGGCCGATGTGCTGACGATGAAGGCCGTGCGCGCCGCGACCGATATCGGTGTCGACACGATCGTGCTCGGCGGCGGCGCCACCGCGAATTCGCGGATCCGCTCGCTGGCCGAGGAGCGCTGCGCGGCAGCGGGATTGACCCTGCGGGTGCCCAAGCCGCGGCTGTGCACCGACAACGGGGTGATGATCGCGGCGCTCGGCGCGCATGTGATCGCGGCGGGCGCGCAGCCCGCGGAATTGACGGTCGCCACGGATCCGGGTCTGCCGGTGTCGGTGAGCGCGCTGCGCGGCTGAATCGCCGGTAGGACCGCGGGTCCCGTTCCGGCTAGTCGATGAGCTGGAGCGGTGCTTCGCTCGGCGTGCTCGCGGCCGGCGGGATCGGCAGCAGGCTCTGGGCGGGCCGCTGCTGGCTCGGTGAGGTGTTCGGGGTGGACGGCCGCTGCTGCTGCCTGCCGCCCGACGACCCGCTGTCGATCGGGCCCAGCGGGGACTCCGGGTAGGGGATCTGCGGCAGGTTCGGATCGGGCCGCAGGGTCGGCGCCGTGGTCGACGGCGCGACCTGCCCCGGCGTCGGTGGCGGGGGCGGCGCGATCAGCGGCGTGGTCGTCGTCGGGACCTGGGTGGTCGGCACCTCGGTGGTGGGCGGCGCGTTGGTGACGCCGGTGCGGTCGGTGCTCTCGCGATTGGCGGGTGTCGGTGCCTGCTGCGGCACCACGGGTAACGGCGGCTGCCGCACGGTGCTGCTGGTGCCCGCCGGGGTGACATCGGCGGGGTCGGGCGAGACCGCCTGCACGCCGTAGCCGATCACCAGGCCGACCACCACGACCGCGCCCGCCAGCGTCCCGGCGACCTTGGTGAAGGTGCTGTTCGGGGCGTCGCCCAGCGCGGCTACCTGCAGGGCCGACGGCGCCGCCGCGTCGGCGACCAGCGCGGCGCCCTTGGCGATCACGGCTTCCGGATCGGGCACGGTGATGACGGGCACGTCCAGCCTGCCGTGCAGCGTCTCGACGACGGCGGGGATGTTGGCGCACCCGCCGATCACCGCGACCGCCTCGGGATACTTCGGCGCCCGGGTGAAGACCGACGCGGTGAACAGCGCGATATTGCGCAGCAGCCCGCCGATCAGCTCCTCGAAGTCGGAGCGGGTGAGCTTGAGCGGCTGCCCGGCCACGTGGTCGATGGTGACCGCGGGCGCGATCGACAGGTGCTCCTTGGCCGCGCGGCCCCGGTTGGTCAGGGTGCCGCGATTGGGCCTGGTGCCCCGGCGGGCGTAGTGCAGGTCGACGAGGTGGTGGTAGATCAGCTCGTCGATGGCGTTGCCGCTGAGCGTCGGGGTGCGCTCGGTGTGCAGGATCGTGCCGTCGGCGTAGTCGACGACGGTGACGGTGAGCCCGGTGGCGCCGAGATCGACCACCGCGACGGTGGCGTAGCGGTCGAGCAGGCCGGTGTCGCGTAAGTAGGTCATCGCGGCGGTGCCCTCGGGCACCAGCCGCAGATCGCGGTGCCGGGTGGTGGCGGCCCGGATGGCCTGGGCCTGTTCCCGGTTCCGGAAGGCGACGGCGACACTGGTCGGTGGGCGCGAACGGGCGGGCTCGTCCCGGCGGTGCGCGCCGGAGGAATAGCGCCCGAGCGGTTCGCCCGCCATGGCGGCGCCCTGGGTGACGGGCAGCTGGGTGGTCATCAGCTCGATCGAGGACGACACGAGATCGCCGAGATCGGAGTGGGCCGCGTCGGCCGAGACGACGCGGTAGTCGAAGCTCTGCTCACCGGCGGGACCGGTGGCGACCAGCGCTGAGCACACCACCTCGTTTCCGGCGGAAATGCCGAGGGATGTTCGCATGTTCACCTCCCTTCGAGCGTGGATGGTTCTGTGATGCCGACCATCTCGAATGGAACGCTATACATATCCTTTCACAGCCTGTTATGCGAACGTTACAGATTGTGGCAAGCGATGTGAAGATCACTGGCGAGTGTGGGCGTGTCGAAAATGCGACATTGGCAGAACCCGGCCTTGAGCGCTGGCACTCTCACGTATAGAGTGCTAGTCGGCACTGTGTAGCTGTGCTTGTGCCAGTCGACTACTGGGCAGGGGTCCCGGCACCCGCGACGACGGGGCGAACGCGCAGAGTCGCAAGCTGACCGAAACCCGGTCCGGGACAACAGTTCCGGACGACCGAATTCCCCTGAAAGTGGAGGGCTCAACGTGGCGAGCGTGAACATCAAGCCGCTCGAGGACAAGATCCTCGTCCAGGCCAACGAGGCCGAGACGACGACGGCCTCCGGCCTGGTCATCCCGGACACGGCCAAGGAGAAGCCGCAGGAGGGCACCGTCATCGCCGTCGGCGAGGGCCGGATCACCGAGAAGGGTGACCGCATCCCCGTCGACGTCAAGGAAGGCGACGTCGTCATCTACAGCAAGTACGGCGGCACCGAGATCAAGTACCAGGGTGGGGAGTACCTCATCCTGTCGGCGCGCGACATCCTGGCCGTCGTCACCAAGTAGGCCAACGCCGCATACGCGTTCCGCCCCGGCGTCGTCTCGCGACCCGGGGCGGATTGCGTTCTCACACAGGAGCTGAATCCTCTATGGCAAAGCAGATCGAGTTCGACGAGAAGGCTCGCCGGGCTCTGGAACGCGGTGTCGACAAGCTCGCCGACGCCGTCAAGGTGACCCTCGGTCCCCGTGGCCGCCACGTCGTGCTGGCGAAGGCCTTCGGTGGCCCGACCGTGACCAACGACGGTGTCACCATCGCGCGTGACATCGATCTCGAGGACCCCTTCGAGAACCTCGGCGCCCAGCTCGTCAAGAGCGTCGCCACCAAGACCAACGACGTCGCGGGCGACGGCACCACCACCGCGACCGTGCTGGCCCAGGCCTTCGTGCGCGCGGGCCTGAAGAACGTCGCCGCGGGCGCCAACCCGATCTCCCTCGGCCAGGGCATCGCGCTGGCCGCCGACAAGGTGTCGGAGGTGCTGCTCGCCGCGTCGACCCCGGTCTCCGGTGAGCAGGCCATCGCCCAGGTCGCCACCGTCTCCTCGCGTGACGAGGAGATCGGCGAGATGGTCGGCAAGGCGCTGACCACCGTCGGCAAGGACGGCGTCGTCACCGTCGAGGAGTCCTCGACCACGCAGACCGAACTCGTCATCACCGAGGGTGTGCAGTTCGACAAGGGCTACCTCTCGCCCTACTTCGTGACCGACCCCGAGACCCAGCAGGCCGTGCTGGAGGACACCTACGTCCTGCTGCACCGCGACAAGATCAGCTCGCTGCCCGACCTGCTGCCGGTGCTCGAGAAGATCGCCGAGTCCGGCAAGGCCGTGCTGATCATCGCCGAGGACATCGAGGGCGAGGCCCTGTCCACCCTGGTGGTCAACTCGATCCGCAAGACCCTCAAGGCCGTCGCGGTCAAGGCGCCGTTCTTCGGTGACCGCCGCAAGGCGTTCCTCGACGACCTGGCCGTCGTCACCGGTGGCACCGTGATCAACCCCGATCTCGGCGTCACCCTGCGCGAGGCCACCATCGAGCAGCTGGGTCAGGCGCGTCGCATCGTCGTCACCAAGGACGAGACCGTCCTGATCGACGGCGCGGGCACCGAGGCCGACGTCGCCGCCCGCAGCGCGCAGCTGCGCCGCGAGATCGAGGCCACCGATTCCGACTGGGATCGGGAGAAGCTCGAGGAGCGGCTGGCGAAGCTGGCCGGCGGCGTCGCGGTGATCCGCGTCGGCGCGGCCACCGAGACCGCGCTCAAGGAGCGCAAGTACCGCGTCGACGACGCGGTCGCGGCGGCCAAGGCCGCGGTCGAGGAGGGCATCGTCCCCGGCGGCGGCACCGCGCTGGTGCAGGCCGCGACCGCGCTGGTCGAGCTGCGCGACTCGCTGACCGGTGATCAGGCCGTCGGCGTCGAGGTCGTCCGCAAGGGCCTCGAGGCGCCGCTGTTCTGGATCGCCACCAACGCCGGTGTCGACGGCGCCGTCGTCGTCAGCAAGGTCGCCGACGGCAAGGAGGGCTTCAACGCCGCCACCCTCGCCTACGGTGATCTGCTCACCGACGGTGTCGTCGATCCGGTCAAGGTGACCCGTTCCGCCGTGGTGAACGCCGCCTCGGTCGCGCGGATGATCCTGACCACCGAGAGCGCCATCGTGGACAAGCCGGTCGAGGAGGCCGACGACCACGGGCATCACGGTCACGCGCACTGAGCCGGACATGACGAAGGCCCCTGGACCGCGGTGCGGTTCGGGGGCCTTTCGTTTCGCGCGCTAGCTGGCTACCGGGGGCTCTTCGGCGTCGATCGCGGCCAGCAGGCGCGCACGCAGGGAGGGGGGAGGAGGGGTCGGTGTACTCGCACCGAGTTCGGCGAGAACCGTGCGGGTGCCCCGGATCTCGTGGAGGAACTCGGTACAGAGGACGGAGTCTTCGGTATCGATGATGGTCTGGATCGCGTGATGGTCTTCGTCGTCGATCAATCCGAGCGCGACGGTGTGCGCGAGATCGATCTGGGCTTCGTTCATCTCACGTCACCCCCAAACTTTTCTTCAGTCGTGTCAGTCCGTCCCGAATACGGGACTTGACGGTCGGTAGTCCGATGCCGAGGTGCTGAGCTACCTCCGCATAGGTGCGCCCGCCGTAGTAGGCGAGCGAGATCGCCTCGCGCTGCGTCTCGGTCAATGTCGAGAGCCCGCGCTGGACGGCCTGTTGTTCGAGTCTGCGTTCCACCTCCTCCGTGACCTCGTCGAATTCGTTGCCGAGCACCCGGATCCCGTAGGCGACTTCGCGCTGGGTGTGGGCTTGCTCGGCACGAACCCGGTCGACCGCTCGCCGGTGCGCCAACGTCATCAGCCAGGTCACCGCCGACCCCTTGGTGGGGTCGAAACTCGTTGCGGTGCGCCAGATCTGCAGATAGACCTCTTGCGTGGTCTCCTCCGCGTACCCCGGGTCGTGCAGGACCCGCAGGATCAGGCCGAAGACGCGCGCAGACGTCCGGTCGTACAGTTCGGCAAAGGCTTGCTGGTCGGACAGGCCGCATCGTTCCAACAGTGCAGCTAGCTCGACTCCTTCGGCCGCGCGTGCGGTAACCGCAGAATCCACGCTCGGTGGGAAGGCTTCGCTTCGGAACCCATTCTGTGTCATCGGTCACGAATGTAGCCCGCGGCTATGACCTCCCTCCGCCCGGGGGTGCCTTGTTCGGGTGCCAGCTGTTTGCTAGAGATTCGGCACGCCACGCCGGGCGGATGGGAGTTGATTTGCCGAAGTATCTAGACGGCCATACGGCGCCGGTTGCGGCGCGCGTGCATCTCGCGTTCGGTCTCCGACATCCCGCCCCAGATGCCGTACGGCTCGCTCACCTTGAGCGCGTGGGTACGGCACTGCATCAGCACGGGGCAGGCCCGGCAGATCTCCTTGGCGCGCATCTCGCGCGCGGTGCGGGCGCGGCCACGTTCGCCGTCGGGATGGAAGAAGACCGCGGAGTCCTGGCCGCGGCACGAGCCGCGCATCTGCCAATCCCAGACATCGGCGTTCGGGCCGGGAAGGTGAGTGGGCATGGGCATGGTGAACTCCTTGTGGTGCGAGCTCGTCAGCGTTGTCGAGCGACGTGGTGCGGCAGGTCTTCGTGCCACCTCGCGCGGAGATGGCCGGCTCGACGGTGCCTGACGGTGCCGTAGGTGGTCGCTGCAATTTCGCGCGGCGCCGACCCCGGCGATGAGCTACGTTAGGTGCACGCGGGAATTTCCGTCAATAGTTCGACGCATTGGTACCGCAAATCCGCAACGCTGAAATTTAACCTGCGCACTGTTTACATTTCATGCCCGGTCCGTTCATACTGTTCGGTTGGCTATGGCCGGGTCCCAGCGTGGTGCTCGCGGCGTACGGTATTTCCCCAGGTCGCGCCAGGCAGAGCCGGTTTCGGCCGACAGAGCCGCCGGTCGGGCGGGTGTTGCGGGTCACAACGGGGGTCGTCCGTGGACGGGGTGCAGATGGCGTAATCGGGGCGCCGAGGTTAATTGCGCGAAACGCATGTGAATTCGAAACTTTGCGGTAGTGGAGTCGGCGGGCGGAGATTTACCTGATGGCAACATGCACCGCCGATGGAAAAGCTGATCGGTAGCTGTGCCGGGACCGTGGTGACATATCACGAGAACGGCCCGGCGCCCGTGGCGGCTACAGTCTCGGCGTGCAGACAACGGCTTCACCCGCGGATATCGGTTCCGAAATACTCGTTTCGACTGCTTTCGGGCCCACCCCCGGCGCTGCCGCTGCGGAGTTGCCGACGCCGGCAACCCCCCTGGACAGGTGGTATCGCGCGGTCGCGCTCGGGGCGCAGGGGCGCTACGCCGCCGCCAGGGCGGAACTGTCGACGCTGTCCCGCGCGCGGATCGATCCGGCGCTGCGCTCGCGCGTCGAGAGCACCCGCGGCTCGCTGCTGCGCCAGCTCGGCGGGCACGCCGCGGCCGCGGCTTTCGACGGCCGCGCGGCGACGCTCGCCCTCGGCGCCGCCGGAACCGACCGCGCCGAGGCGCTGGCCGACGCCTACACCGGCCTGGCCGCCGACGCCCTCGGCACCGGCAGGCTCGCCCTGGCGCGCAGGCTGCTCGGCCGGGTGGAACCGCTGCTGGCCGACGCGCCCGCCCGCTGCGCGGTGCGCTGGCACTGGGTGCGCGCGGAGACCGCGCTCGCCGGTGGCGCGGCCGCGCCTGCGCTGCGCGACGCCGAGACCGCGGTGGCACTGGCCGCCGCGCTGCCGTCGGCCCGGCACCGGGTGAAATCGGCACTGCTCGTCGCCGCCGCGACCGCCGCCGCGGGCGACCCGGCGGGCTCGGCGCTGCGCGCCCGCGCGGTCGACGCCGACTGCGCCGAACACGGTCTGCTGCCACTGCGCTGGGCCACCGCGATGCTGCGCGCCGGGGTGTGCGACGAGCCCGAAGCGCGGGTCGCCGCGGCCGAAGCCGCAGATCATGCGGCCCGGATCCGCGGGTGGGGCGGGGATTTCACGCTGCCGTCCTCGTGACCCGCTCCCGGTGATCTTCCTGAGAGGTCTCATAGAAGGGACCAGGCCCGCTGGCGGGTGATCAACGGGTCGCTATTGTTAGTTCCGTTCCGCCCCTTCGGTGGAAGCTCGGTCACATTGGACCGCGCCACTCGTAACGCCAGGAAAATCTCTGACGATGACGCATATGGGCGAAGAGTTGGACCTCGCCGTCGCTGCGGCTGCGCAGGGCGACAGGACTGCTTTAGCTCAGGTACTGGAACTGATCCGACCGCTGGTAGTCCGCTACTGCCGGGCCAGGATCGGTGCCGCGGAGCGCGGGCAGCTCTCCGCGGATGATGTTGCGCAAGAGGTCTGTTTGGCTGTGATGACCGCCCTGCCCCGCTATCAGGATCAGGGTCGGCCCTTCATGGCCTTCGTATACGGAATCGCTTCGCACAAGGTCGCCGACGCCCATCGCAACGCCGCCCGTAACAAGGCGGAGGCGATGGCCGAAGTACCAGATGTCATATCCACCGACCAGGGACCGGAGCAGCGAGCTCTCGACTCGGAGACGAGCAGGCAGATGAACACTCTGCTGGCCACGCTCCCCGAGAAACATCGGGAAATCCTGATCCTGCGCTTGGTCATGGGTCTGTCAGCAGAGGAAACCGCAGTCGCCGTGGGCAGCACGGCGGGGGCGATACGAGTAGCCCAGCACAGGGCACTCGCGAAACTGAAGTCACAAGTGGCGAGGGCAGGTGAAATGTATGGCTAGGGATGGCGAGCGCGGTCGAGGCGACCGGAAGGTTTGGCGTGGGTCGCACGACAGCGGTCCCTACGCCGCCGAGGATGCCGGTGATTCCGGTCCGGTCGACATTGCGGCGGTGCGCAGCGACGATGCGCTGATCGACGCGATCGCGAGCGACGGCCCGGTGCGTACCGACAGCCCCGAGGAGTTCCAGCTGGCGTCGTTGCTCGCGGATTGGCGAGCTGACCTGCTGGCCGAGCCGATGCCCGCGGGTCCTGATCTGGACACCGTGTTCGCGGCGGTCAACCAGGAGATCGGCGCGCGGCAGGTTCGAGTCGGAGCTTCCTCGCGCGGACGTCTACGGCTGGTACGCCCCCTTCTCGGCGCGGCCGCGGCACTGGCCGTGGTCTTCGGCGGTATCACAGCGTTCTCCTACAGCGCGGCACCCGGCGATCCGCTGTGGCGCGTCAAGGAGGTCGTGTTCAGCGAACAGGCGCAGTCGACCGTCGTGGCGCGTGCCGACGACGATCTGGTCGCCGCGCAGAACCTGCTCGAATCCGGTAATCCGGAGCAGGCGCGGGCCCGGCTGGAACAGGCTTCGGCCACCGCGAGCCAGGTCAACGACCAGGGCAAGCGGGAGGATCTGGTCGCCCGCTGGAACCTGCTGCGTGACGAGCTGGCCAAGCGCGCACCGGAGATCGCCGCCCAGCTGGCACCGGTGGCGCCCACCTCGCCCGGACAGACCAAGCCGACCTCGCCGTCGCCCGCCTCGCCGTCGACCAACCCGGGCAGCACCGCTCCGGTGGCGCCGACCGGTCCCGGTGGGACCACCGATCCGTCGTCCGAGCCGCCGGTGATCATGCAGACGCCGGGTCCCGGTTCGGAGACCAAGCCGGTCGTTCCGCCGGTCACCACCGAGCCCACCGAACCCACGGTGCCGCCGGTGACCACGGTGCCGACCACGCCGCCCCCGGTGACGGTCGACCCGACGACGCCGCAGACGACCATCGCCGTGCCGCCGCCGGTCACCGTGCCGACGGTGGTTCCGACGTCGGCACCCGCGCCGCCGACGGTGCCGCCGACCCTGCAGACGCCACCCGCCTTGACGATCCTGCCCGCACCGCCCGCCGTGCCGTCATCCTGATCGTCCCGATCCACGACGAAGGCCCCGAACCTCAGGTTCGGGGCCTTCGTCGTTGTGTTCGCGGATGCCGTGCGGCATCGTCCCCCGCGCACGCGTGACCGGAGCGGGGGAGCGACGCCGCGCGGGCGGCTCAGTTGTCGAAGCCGTCGAATCCGTCGCCGTGGAACGCCTCGTTCATCGAGGCATCCGCGTAGCCGCGGCAGTAGTCCCAGGTGACGTACGCCTCGGGCGTCGGGTCGTAGGCGGGCTCGTGCGGACGGACGGTGCCGTCGACGAGTAGCTGGAGCAGGTTCGCCCGCAGCATGTCCCAGTCGTGGTAGTGATCTTGCCGACAATCCTCGCAGCTGACGACGAGCCCGCGGATGCCGCGATGGGCCAGCAGGGCTTCGTAGACGGCGAGGTCGGCGAGATCTTCCTCGACCGCGAGGCGCTCATGAGGATCCAGCGGCTCACCGGGCTCGATCGCATCGAGCGCGGCAGACGGGTCGGAGGGGTCTCCGGCGAAGGGATCCGGCGGCAGGCCAGGTGGTAGATGGTCACGCACATCCCCACGGTACGCAGTACTTGGTGGTCTGCGCCAGCGATGCACCGGGCAAGTTTGCCGCGGGGCTCACTTCACAGGCGTGTTCGCCCGCCGGATACCATGGAATGCAGGCGTCGGCGAGCTTGTTCTCACCGACCATCAATCATTTCCGCTCAGCACCGTCGCGCTGCATCTTCGGCGTCGGTTGCTACCGACGACCAGGAGGGGTCGATCCGAATGAGTAATCCCGTGTCGGGCGAACGAATCGCGGTGCGCCCTCCTACGGGTGGCGACGATCCGACCAAGATCGCCATGCTCGGCCTCACGTTCGACGACGTGCTGTTGCTGCCTGCCGCCTCGGATCTCATCCCCAGTTCCGTCGAGACCTCCAGCAGGCTCACCAGGGAGATCACCCTGCGCACCCCGCTGGTGAGTTCGGCCATGGATACCGTCACCGAGGCCCGCATGGCCATCGCGATGGCGCGGGCCGGCGGTATGGGCGTGCTGCACCGCAACCTGTCGGCCGCCGATCAGGCCGCCCAGGTGGAGACGGTGAAGCGCTCGGAGGCGGGCATGGTGACCGACCCGGTCACCTGTCGTCCCACCGACACCCTCGCCGAGGTCGACGCCATGTGCGCCCGGTTCCGCATCTCGGGCCTGCCCGTGGTGGACGAGACCGGCGCGCTGGTGGGCATCATCACCAACCGGGACATGCGCTTCGAGGTCGATCAGGAGCGCCGCGTCGACGAGGTGATGACCAAGGCGCCGCTGATCACCGCCCAGGAGGGCGTCACCGCCGAGGCCGCGCTGGGTCTGCTGCGCCGCCACAAGATCGAGAAGCTGCCGATCGTCGACGGCAACGGCCGCCTGCGCGGCCTGATCACGGTCAAGGACTTCGTCAAGACCGATCAGTACCCCAACGCCACCAAGGACCGCGACGGCCGCCTGCTGGTCGGCGCCGCGATCGGCGTCGGCGAGGACTCCTGGTCGCGCGCGATGACGTTGGCCGACGCCCAGGTCGACGTGCTGATCGTCGACACCGCGCACGGCCACCAGTCGCAGGTGCTGCAGATGGTCGCCAAGGTCAAGGCCGAGGTGGGCGACCGCATCCAGATCGTCGGCGGCAACGTCGCGACCAGGGCCGGTGCCGCCGCGCTCGTCGAGGCGGGCGTGGACGCGGTGAAGGTGGGTGTCGGCCCCGGCTCCATCTGCACCACCCGCGTGGTCGCCGGTGTCGGCGCGCCGCAGATCACCGCGATCCTCGAGGCCGTGGCCGCGTGCAAGGCCGCCGGTGTTCCGGTGATCGCCGACGGTGGCGTGCAGTACTCCGGTGACGTCGCCAAGGCCATCGCGGCAGGCGCCTCCACCGTGATGCTCGGCTCGCTGCTCGCCGGCACCGCCGAGGCCCCCGGCGACCTGATCCTGGTCAACGGCAAGCAGTTCAAGAGCTACCGCGGCATGGGCTCGCTCGGCGCCATGCAGGGCCGCGGCCAGGCCAAGTCGTACTCCAAGGACCGCTACTTCCAGGACGACGTGCTCGCCGAGGACAAGCTGGTCCCCGAGGGCATCGAGGGACGCGTGCCGTTCCGCGGCCCGGTCAACCAGGTGATCCACCAGCTCGTCGGCGGCCTGCGCGCGGCCATGGGCTACACGGGCTCGCAGAACATCGAGCACCTGCAGAACGCGCAGTTCGTGCAGATCACCGCGGCGGGCCTCAAGGAGAGCCACCCGCACGACATCACCATGACCGTCGAGGCCCCGAACTACACCGGGCGCGGCTGAGTACAATAGATGCGTTTGTGCGCCGGGAGGTACGCTCCCGGCGCACAGCCATGCGGTCGTCCTGACCGCGACAACGCGCGCACACGCGCGCCCGAACACAGGGAGCAACTGTGCGCGACATGGTGGAAATCGGAATGGGCAGGGTCGCTCGGCGGACCTACGAGCTCGACGACGTGGACATCGTCCCCTCGCGGCGGACCCGGTCGTCCAAGCAGGTCTCGCTGGCCTGGCAGCTCGACGCCTACCGGTTCGAGATCCCGGTGCTCTCGCACCCCACCGACGCGCTGGTCTCCCCGGAGTTCGCGATCGAGCTGGGCCGCCTCGGCGGTCTCGGCGTGATCAACGGCGAGGGCCTGTGGGCCCGGCACGCCGATGTCCAGGACAAGATCGACCAGCTGATCGATCTCGTCGACAAGGGGGGTTACGAACGCGCGATCTCCCTGCTGCAGGAATTACACGCCGCGCCCATGCAGCCCGACCTGCTGGCGGCCGCGGTCGCGCAGGTGCGCGCGGCGGGCGTAACCACCGCGGTGCGGGTCAGCCCGCAGAACGCGCGGGCGCTGACCCCGGCGCTGGTGCAGGCCGGCGTCGACCTGCTGGTGGTGCAGGGCACCATCATCTCCGCCGAGCACGTCGGCGACGGTGAGCCGCTGAACCTGAAGACCTTCATCGCCGAGCTGGACGTGCCGGTCGTCGCCGGTGGCGTGAGCGACCACCGCACCGCGCTGCACCTGATGCGCACCGGCGCCGCGGGCGTCATCGTGGGCTACGGCTCCTACCCGGGCGCCACCACCACCGGTGAGGTGCTCGGCATCGGCGTGCCGATGGCGACCGCGATCGCCGACGCCGCCGCGGCCCGCCGCGACTACCTCGACGAGACCGGCGGCCGCTACGTGCACGTCATCGCCGACGGTGACGTCGCCACCTCCGGCCAGCTCGCCAAGGCCATCGCCTGCGGCGCCGACGCCGTGATGCTCGGTGTGCCGCTGTCGGTGTCGGCCGAGGCGCCCGGACGCGGCTGGTACTGGCCCTCGGCGACCGCGCACCCCTCGGTGCCGCGCGGCTCGTTCCTGCCGGTCGACGAGTCCTGGCTGGACGGCGCCGACGGCACGGTGACCCGCCCGAACCTCGAGCGCGTCCTCTACGGCCCCTCCGACGACCCATTCGGCTCGCTGAACCTGGTCGGTGGCCTGCGCCGCTCGATGGCCAAGGCCGGCTACTCCGACCTCAAGGAATTCCAGAAGGTCGGGCTCAGCGTCCGCTAACGCACGTGGGTCAGCGAGACCCGCTCGCGCAGGAACCGCGCGATCGCCGCGTTGACCGGTTCCGGGTGGGTCATCGTGACGGCCAGGCGGGCGCCATCGATCTCCAGGAAGGTGGAGGCGGTGAGCCCGTCGGCCAGCGTGCGGGCGCGTTCGCCCGCGATGCCGCTGTGGGTGGCGTGGATGATCAGCGCGGGGCAGGTGATCTCGCGCAGCCGGTCCAGCACCGAGTCGCGCCCGAGCAGGCAGCCGACGGCGGCGTCGAGGCCGTGGTGCGCGTCGCAGACCCAGCGCTTGGTCCAGACGTCGCGGTGCCAGGCGTCGTCGCCGATCAGCCAGTCGGCCAGGCGGTCGGCGGCTTCCGCGCGTGACCCCCTGTCGTGCCATTCGTCGAGGAAGCGCTGGGTCGCGGTGGACTGCTCCCTGGTCGGCCCGTGCGCCTCGGTGCTGATGAGGATGAGCGCGGCGACCCGCTCCGGGGCGACCAGCGCGGTCCGCAAGGCCGTGAAGCCCCCTTGCGCGGTGCCGCCGACCACGGCGCGTTCGGCGCCGATGTCGTCGAGGACGGTCAGCGCGTCGCGCGCGGCGGTCCAGTACGTGAACGGCAACCGCTGATCCTTGGTGCGGCCGTGCCCGCGGGCGTCCCAGGCGACGATCCGGAATTCGGGAGCCAGGCTGGCCTGCTGCGAGGCGAACATCGTGCGGTCCATGAAGAATTCGTGGGCGAGCAACACCACCGGCCCCGTGCCACCGCTGTCCTCGTAGTAGATGTCGGCATCGATCGCGCGGGCGAATGGCACGAGGACGAGGATAGCCAGGTCGACCGGGTATTGCGCAATGTTCTCCCAACGCGTGTGCGTGCACCGATGCCCGCTGCTCGGCCGTCGTGCGCCGTCACTAAACTGTCCCGGTGGCAGAAACTCAGAGACCGGTCCTCGTCGTCGACTTCGGCGCACAGTACGCCCAGCTGATCGCTCGCCGGGTGCGCGAGTCGCGCGTGTTCTCCGAGGTGATTCCACACACCATGACGGTGGAGGAGATCGCCGAGAAGCAGCCGCTGGCCGTCATCCTGTCCGGCGGCCCTTCCAGCGTGTACGCCGAGGGCGCCCCGCAGCTCGACGCGCGGCTGTTCGACCTGGACGTGCCGGTGTTCGGCATCTGCTATGGCTTCCAGGCGATGGCGCAGGCGCTCGGCGGCACGGTGGCCCACACCGGCACCCGCGAGTACGGCCGCACCGAGCTCAACATCGACGGTGGTGTGCTGCACGGCGGCCTGCCGACCATCCAGCCGGTGTGGATGAGCCACGGTGACGCCGTGACCGACGCCCCCGAGGGCTTCGAGGTCACCGGCACCACCGCGGGCGCGCCCGTCGCCGCGTTCGAGGATCGCGCCCGCCGCCTGGCCGGTGTCCAGTACCACCCCGAGGTGCTGCACTCGCCGCACGGCCAGCAGGTGCTGAGCCGCTTCCTGCACGAGCTGGCCGGCATCCCCGCGCAGTGGACCCCGGCCAATATCGCCGAGGCGCTGATCGAGGACGTGCGCGCGCAGATCGGTGACGGCCACGCCATCTGCGGTCTGTCCGGTGGCGTCGACTCCGCCGTCGCCGCCGCGCTGGTGCAGCGCGCGATCGGTGACCGCCTCACCTGTGTGTTCGTCGACCACGGGCTGCTGCGGGCTGGCGAGCGCGAGCAGGTGCAGCAGGACTTCGTCGCCGCGACCGGCGCCAAGCTGGTGACCGTCGACGCGGTCGACAAGTTCCTTGGCGAGCTGAAGGGCGTCTCCGATCCCGAGGAGAAGCGCAAGATCATCGGCCGCGAGTTCATCCGCTCCTTCGAGGACGCGGTCGCCGGCATCGTGCTCGAGGAGGGCGCCGCCGCCGGTGCCGCCCCGAAGGTCGAGTTCCTGGTGCAGGGCACGCTCTACCCGGACGTCGTCGAGTCCGGCGGCGGCACCGGCACCGCGAACATCAAGAGCCACCACAATGTCGGCGGCCTGCCCGACGACCTCGAGTTCGACCTGGTCGAGCCGCTGCGCCTGCTGTTCAAGGACGAGGTCCGCGCGGTCGGTCGCGAGCTGGGCCTGCCCGAGGAGATCGTCGCCCGCCAGCCGTTCCCCGGTCCCGGCCTGGCGATCCGCATCGTCGGCGAGGTGACCGCCGACCGGCTCGACCTGCTCCGCCAGGCCGACGCCATCGCCCGTGAGGAACTCACCGCCGCCGGCCTGGACAAGCAGATCTGGCAGTGCCCGGTCGTGCTGCTGGCCGACGTGCGCTCGGTCGGTGTGCAGGGCGACGGCCGCACCTACGGTCACCCGATCGTGCTGCGCCCGGTGTCGAGCGAGGACGCGATGACCGCGGACTGGACCCGCCTGCCCTACGACGTGCTGGAGCGCATCTCCACCCGCATCACCAACGAGGTGGCCGACGTCAACCGCGTTGTACTCGATGTGACGAGCAAGCCGCCGGGCACCATCGAATGGGAGTGACGCGCTAGGCCGGTCGCTGTGGCGGCGTCACCTGCGTGAGCAGCAGTCTGCCGAGCAGGAAGCCGCCGGGCGGCCGGTGGGTGGTCGGCGGCAGCGTCTTCGCCAGCGGAGTGGGCTGCCGGTCTACTGGGGATTCGTCCATTGCCGTTGTCCTCCAACAACAATGGCCCGTCACGGTGACGGGCCATTGTCGTGTCTCAGGTCGGTGTGCTTTCGTCAGTGCCGCTTGCGGCGCGGGGAGATCGTCAGCAGCAGGCCGATGACGATCGCCGCGATCACCACACCCCAGCCGATCGGCAGGATGCCGCCGTTGTCGGGGGTCGGTGCGCCGAGCAGCGCCCAGATGCTCAGGGCCAGGGCGATCAGGCCCGTGCTGAGCAGGGAGAACGCCGGTCGGCGGCGGGTTTCGGTGCTGGTCGGATCAGCCACGGGTCACCTCCACGTCACCCAGGTGCATCTTGATGTGCAGGTCGAGGACCGGGGCGCCCGGGGTCTGCGGCCCGCTCAGGCCTTCGACGCAGGTCGCGTCGGCCACCCGGATGTCACATGTCGTGTTCACTGTCATCCCTTCGGGCAGGTGCACTTTCGCGTCACCGATGTTCACCGCGACCTCGACGCTGCGGGACTCGGTGAGGTTCAGGCCACGCAGATCCAGCGTGCCCGAACCGATGTCGAGGGCGTAGCGCGGCTGCAATTCGGTCACCGAGGTCGGTGCCCAGACGCGTTCGCCGATGGCGCCGTTGTTCTCGAAGTCGATCGGCCCGATCAGCGAGGCCAGCAGCACGAACCCGGCCAGCGGCGCGGTCAGTACCAGCAGCCCGTAGCCGCGCCGCAGGAACGCGCCCGCGATCAGCCCGAGTCCGACGACCGCGAGCGCGAACGCCGCGATCCGCGCCGGTGTCATCCATTCGACGCCGCCGGCCGCCGCCGCGCCGGCCAGCGCGGCCGCCAGGATCGCCAGCCCGATGGTGATCGGGGTGAGCCGCGACCGCGGTCGCTTCGGCGGCGGTGGCGGCACCTGCACCGCGTAGCGCGGCGCCGCCTCGGGCAGTTCCCAGGCCAGCGGCGCGATGCCGAGCGGATCGATGCCGCTGGGGACCTGCGCGCCGGTGCGCGGGAAACCCGGTGTGGGGGAGGGCAGGTCCTTGCTGAGGACGGCGGTCGCGCCGAGGGCGGGGTCCTGGATCGGCTCGGGGGTCGCCACCTCGGGCGAGCCGTCGCGCTTGTCGAGATCGATGGTCATCGTGGGATCGCTCGAGTCCACGGGGATCAGATCGGTCGCCGTGGCGCGCGGCGCGTCCGCGTCGGCCTCGCGGTCGGCTGCCGTGGCGCGCGGTGCGTCCGCGCAGGCCTTGAGGTCGGGCGATGCGGTGTCCGAGTCGGCGGGAGGCGCCGGGGTGGCGTCGTCGGCCGGGATGGTCGAGGCGGTGTCCACCACGATGGCGGCGGATTCGTCCGTCACGACCGCGTCGACGATGTCGGCGGAGTCGGTCGAGGTCGGTGCGGGAGCCTCGGCTTTCATCGTCGCTGAATTCGACTCGGGTGCGATGGCCGCCGAGCCTGACTCGGGTGCGGTAGCCGCCGTGGCGTCTGACGGCGGTTCGGTGGTGGTCGCCGGGGCCACGTCCTTGTGCAGGACGATCGTGTCGGTGGCGTCGACGCGCAGTAGCGGCGTGGACTCCGCCGTGTCGGTGCGGGTTTCCGCGCGGGGCGGCACGGTCGCGGCCGGATCGGGGACGTAGGCGTCCGGCAGTTTCGTGTAGGGCGTGTACATGCCGGTCGGCGGGACGTCCGGGATGTAGGGGTAGCCGCGGACCGGTACTCCGGTCGGATAACCCGCGGCGGGATAGCCTGCCGTGCCCAGTGATTCGGCCCGGACGGTGTCGAAACCGGTGGGCAGCTCGGGATGCCGGATGTAGAGCATCCACCAGCCCGCCAGCATCAGCCCCATGCTGACCACCCCGGAGCCGCCCATCCCGAGCCCCACCGGACCCATGGTCGACACCGCGATCGCCAGCGCGACGATCAATACGATCGTCTTGGTCTGCGAATGCGTGCCGCGCGCGTGATCGGTCAGCGCCTCGGCCGCCGACGCCTCGTTCCCCGCGGAACTCAGCACCAGCCACGCGAGCAGGTACAGCACGATGCCGGCGCCACCGAAGATCGTCGACACCACGAACGCCACCCGCAACAACACCGGATCGACGCCGTACCGCAGCCCGAACCCGGCCGCGACGCCGGCGATCGGCCCCTGCCGCGGCAGCCGGACGGGCCGCGTATGCCACATCTGCTGGATCTGGTCACCGAAGCTCGTTCTGCTCATGTCCTCCATGGTGTGCTCGACCAGCCCTTTCGCACATCGGGGTGAACCCTGAGGTTTGCCCGGGTTCAGGAGCAAGGTGGGACGTACGGGACATTGGGGAGCTGGCGTTTCCAGACCTGTTCGGTGAGGATGTCGCCGGTCGCGGCGCAGATCCGGTCGGCTACCCGCTCCGGGACGAGGTCCCACATCCCGAACTGCCCGCTGTCGGTGACGACGGCGAGATGGTCGCCGTCCGGGTGCAGGGTGGAGAGGCGATTGCGCACATCGTTCCGCCCGATCGGCGCGCTGATGAGACGCGGGGCCCGGGGATCACCGATGTCCCACAGCTCGGTGGTGCGGTCGCTGCCCGTGATGGCCAAGGTGTGGTCGGACGCGGTCGACAGCGTGATGATCGGGGTGCTCTCGGTGCGGATCGGTGCGGTGAGCCGTTCGGGTTCGGTCTCGGTTCGCCACACCTCGAAGGAATCGGAACCGGCGAGGATGGCGGTGTGGTTATCGGGCAGGTCGGACAGTTTGAACAGGTCGGTCTGCCCGCCGGGTTCGGTTGTTCCCATCAGCGTCGGGCGGTGCGGGTCAACGATGTTCCACATTTGGGCCGCATAGGGCTTCTCGGTGACTTGCTGGTCGTAGACGATCACCTCGAGGCGCGTGCCGTCCGCCGACAGCGCGTTGACGAACACCTGGCCTGCGCCATCGGTCGGGAGAATCGGTGTCTCGCCCCGGACCGGTGCCAGCCGATCGCTGACATCCCATATCCGGACCTCGTGCGAATCCGAGGTCACCATGCGCCCCGCTCGAACGTCTGACTGTACGACGTACCCGGTGGGCCAGCCGGCCAGTGGCCTCGGCTGCCGGGAATCCGCCAGATCGAAGACGAGTCGGTGGCCGGACGGCTGGTCCTGGATCGACAGCGTGCGACCGTCGGGGCTGAGCTCCGGGCTGAAGCGATTCGGCCCGCCGGGAACGGTCGACAGCCGGGTCGGGTGCGCGGGATCGGTGGTATCCCACACGGCCATGGCGCCGGCCAGATCCGCGATCACCATCCGGTTCCCGGCCTTGTCGAAGACCGGCGACAGCGGCGAGCCGGGCGAGACATCCACCAGCGACGACGGCAGCGTCCACACGGTCAGGGCGCCGTTCCTGCCCGCCCCGGCCAGCACTGGTGTGCCGGACAGGAAGGTCAGCGACCGCAGCCCGGTGGCGCACAGTGATGCCGGGCCCCGGTCACACGATCCCGGGCTGGTCGACAGCATCGGCGCCGCCTGCACCGGGTGGTCCGGGTCGGTGATGTTCCACAGCCGCCCCGCGTTCGCCGAACTGGTGACGAGAACGGTTCCGGCATCGTTGAAGTCGATCGAACCGAGCGTGCTGTCGTCGGTGTGGATGGCGCCGAGCCGGCGTGGCTCGGCACCCGCGATTCGCCAGAGATCGACCCGACCTGTTCGCGCCGGGTTCGTCTCCGTCGGCCCGTAGACGGCGACTGCCAGGTCAACGCCGTTCGGGCTGAACGCGAAGTCGCTCAGGTAGGCATCGGGCGCGGTCGATATCGGTGCTCCGACCGGGCGGGGGGTTCGGGGGTCGCGGATGTCCCAGAGCTGGATGCTGTCCGCGACACCGGTGTCGAAGGCAACCCGTCCTACCGCGAGCAGCTTGCCATCCGGGCTGAACTCGATGAGGTGTGCCTGTGAGCGCGCCTCGGGCAGGGCCACCCTGGCGGCGCGTGTCGGGTCGGCGCGGTCGCCGATCCGCCAGAGCGTGAACGAACTCTCACCGGCTTCGGCGAGCAGCGTGCCGTCCGGCGCCGCGGCGATCGAGTTCCGCTTCTCGGTTCCCAGGCTGTGCCGGAGCCGCGGGGATTCCGGGTCGGCCAGATCCCACAGCTGCAAACCGGCCGGGCCGTCGGTGACCGCTTCGGTGCCGCGCGGCACGAAGATCAGCCGGTCGACCGGAACCCCGAATTCCCCGCTGATCTTTCGCGGCCGGGCGGGATCGGTGGTGTCCCAGAGCAACACCTTCCCGTCGTAGTCGAGTGAGGCGAGCATGCCGTCGCCCGAGCGCGCCACGAGTGCGTTGATATCGGTTGCGTGGCCTGGCACGGAGGTGGCCAGTGGTAATTCCTGGGTGGTCAGCAGCTGCGCGCGGGTCGACGGGTCGGGCCGCATCCGGTAGGCGGCCAGGGACAACTGCGCCGACAGCGACGGATCACTCGCTCTGGTCCGCTGCGCCGCGGCGACCAGTTCCGCGTAGTCCCGATCCGCGGTGCGCTGGTCGGCGAGCTTGCCGCGGTCCCAGGCGACGACACCGGTGCCGAGGAGGGCGACGACGATCATCGCGGCGCCGATGCGCCAGCGCTTGCCGAGGCGGGCGGAGCGGCGTGCGGCGTCGAGGAAGGCGCGGGAGCGGGGACTGGTGGTGCCGTTGGCATGCTCGGTGGCGCTGTCGAGGCGGGTGCCGCGGTAGAGCAGGGCGGGATCGTCGGTGGTCTCCCATTCGGCGGCGTCGGTTTCCAGGCGCTGGCGGACGAGGTGGCCGACGCGGTCGGTGGCGATCCAACCGCGCAGGCGGGGCCAGGCGGTGAGGACGATCTCGTGGGTGAACTGGACCGAGTCGGCGTCGAGGGCGACGAGCCTGCTGGCGGCCAGGACTTCCAGTGCCTCCGCAGTGGCCTCGGGGTCGGTACCGCGGGAGAGCAATTCGCCGCGGTCGGCGGTGCGGCGGGTATCGCGTGCGTCCTGCCCGACGGTGACCAGTGCGCCGAGCAGGTCCTGGGCGGCCTCCTGCTGGACCGGGGTCAGCTCGCTCCACGCCAGCTCGGCGGTCTCGGCGACCGAGCCGGCCACCCCGCCCGCGGTGCGATACCCGGCGACGGTGAGTTTGCGCCCTTCGCGCTGCTGCCAGGTCGCGGCCATCACGTGGGAGAGCAGCGGCAGCGAGCCGGGATCGTAGGCGTCGGTGTCGGCGTGCGCGCCCAGGCCGCGCAGTTCGGTGAGAACCAGCTCTTCCAAGCCCTGCTCGAGGGTGAGTCCGGCGGCGGTCGCGGGCCCGGTGACGGCCCGCGACACCTCGTCCATCGACATCGGGCCGAGCAGATAGTTGTTGCGCCGCAGGCTGTCCCGCAGCACGGGGTGGTGCAGGCAACGTTCGTAGAAGTCGGCCCGCAGGGCGAGCACGACCGTGAGCGGATCGGCGGCACGGGTGGTCAGCTCGGCGAGTGCGGTGAGGAAGGCCGTGCGTTCGGCCTCGTCCGGACACAGGGCGAACAGTTCCTCGAACTGGTCGACGACCAGGACGCGCGGCGCGTCGGTGTCGACGGCGGCGAGCGCGGCCATCGGCGCGGCACCCGGGGTGATGGTGGCCGAGGGCAGGTCGAGGGCGGGGCGAAGGCCCGCGGCGAGCAGCGAGGACTTGCCCGCGCCGGAGGCGCCGATCAGCACGACGATGCCGGTGGCGGCCCGGACCAGGTCGACGAATTCGGTGGTGGCCTGTTCGCGGCCGAAGAACAGGGCGCGCTCGTCGGCGCGGAAGGCGCGCAGGCCGGGGTAGGGGCAGGTGTCGCCGTCGGTGGCGGTGGCCGTCCAGGTCACCGATTCCTGCCAGAGGCGGCGCCATTCGTGCGGGTCGGCGAGGCGGCGGGGGAGGTCACGCTGGGCCTTCTCGGTCAGCTCGACCAGCGTCAGGATCACCGGCAGCAGCGATTCGAAGCGGGCCGGCACGTTGCGCCCGGCCTTCCAGTCGCTGATCCGCTGGGCCGACGGCGTGCCCGACTGGGTATTGCGCATGCGCCGTTCGGTGGCGGCGGCGACGCGGCGCAAGGTCGGATTGCCCGCCGCGGCATAGAGTTCGGCGAATCGCTGCGCGAAAACCGCACGCGGCGACGAAAGTTCCGTCTCGTTGATGGTCAAAGAACCCCCCGTTCGGTGAAAACGACCGAGGGGAATGATATTTGGTGCATCGGGACCCGGCGCGGCGCCGGGTCCCGATCCGGTCAGAGGAACATGGTGTCGCCGAAGACCGAGTTGGTCGCGCTCACCTGCGGCGTGGTCGCGGTGACCGTGGCCCAGGAGTAGATGTTGAGCGGACCGCCGCAGTCGCCGACCATCAGATGGAAGTCACGGTTCACCAGGTAGGTGGTGCCCGCGCCCAGCGGCATGCTCCCCACATCGATTTTCTTGATCTCGCCCGGCGCCAGCGACAGGCTCAGATCGAGCCCGGCCGAGATCGACGGACCGATGTCGGCCGAGACGTCCGGACCCGAGGAACCGAAGCCGATGCTCGCCCCCGCGCCGACCGAGATCCCGCCGTCCAGCCCGACCGAGAGGGTCACCTCGACCGCGCAGGCGACGAGATAGCCGGATTCGAGCGTGCCGGTCGCCCCGGCGGGCGGCGTCACGTACGCGGTGTTGTCGAGGAACACCTCGCGGTTGGTCGGCATGGCGTTGAGCGCGGGCACCTGCCGGTAGGACTGATCGGTGTGGCCGAGGGTCAGATCGAAGCCCGCGGGTCCGTGATAGGTGGTCTCGTGTGGGGCCATCGGTGTCGCCGACGCCGTCGGCGTGATCCCGACGGTGGCCAGTGCGATGGCCGTGGCACCCAGCACGGTGGTGATGATTCTCAATGTTCCTCCCCTGCAATGAAGGCCGCGAATTCCGGCCTGTCATCACGGTAGGAATCCGGCCTGAGCCGGGTCTCGGGGTGAACCCTCGAATGAGCTGATAATCGCTGGTGAGGATGCCGTGACCGGTTGTCCGGTCCGGCGGCGAGCGCGTCGGCGACCCGTTCGTCAGGGCTGGGCGTATGCCCAGGTGAGACGTGTTTTCTGTCCGGACCGGACGGCATCGGCCCAGGTCGGCGCCTGATCGCCGGCCTCGGGGCGGAGATCAGGGACTTTCCTGATGTCGGCACCCACTCGCGCGTGCCAGTATCGAAGCATGGATCCGTCTGTTCCCACCCGTGCCGCCGCCCCGGGGCCCGCCGCCCCGTACGGGTACGGCGCCGCACCGGGGAGCAACGTCGTACCGGGGAACGCCGCGCCGCCGCCGAACGGCGCACCCCACTACCCCGGCGGCCCCGGCGCCGCGACGAATCCCGGCGGGCACCGGCAGCCCAAGGGCCCGCAGCGATTCGTCGCGCGGGCGCTCGGCAACGGTCAGGCCGTCTACGGCACCCCGCACCCCTACGTTCCGCCGCCGCAGTATCGGCCCCCGCCCGGTTACTACCCCGGGTACCCGACGCAGTCGGGGTACGGGGTGCCGCGTGGTTACCGGCCGGGCATGCTGCCGACGCCGGGGCCCGAGCCCGTCGGCGCGCCGCTGCCGCAGACCCCGCGACTGGTCCGCCGGACCGGTGGCCGGGTGGTCGGTGGTGTCGCCGGTGGTCTGGCCGATCATCTCGGCGTCGACGTGTTCAAGGTGCGGATGGCGTTCGTGCTGCTGTCCGCGCTGGTCGGCGCGGGCCTGGTGGCCTACGGCCTGCTGTGGATCTTCACCCCGGGCGGCAACGACGCGGCCAAACCGACCGGCGACGAGCGCAGGCAGGCGATCGGCCTCGCCCTGCTCGGCCTCGGCCTCGCGGTGACCGTTGGCTGGCTGTTCCAGGGCACCGCCGCGAAGGTGATCGCCCCGATCGTGGTGGTCGCGGTCGGCGCCGCGCTGGTCTGGCGCGAGTACGACGTCGCCGCGCCGGGTCCGCGCGCGCTGTTCGGGCTGCCGGCGCGACCGTCGGTGGTCACCTGGTCGCGGATCGTGGCCGGGGCGACGCTGATCGTGGTCGGGCTCGGCGTGGTGGTGCTGGCCAGGATCGATCTGAGTTCGCTCGGCTCGGCGTTGATCGCGGTCGCGGTCACGCTGGTCGGCGCGGGGCTGCTGACGGTGCCGCTGTGGCTGCGCATGGTCCGCGCGCTCAATGCCGAGCGCGGTGCCCGCATCCGCAACGAGGAGCGCGAGGAGATCGCCTCGCACCTGCACGATTCGGTGCTGCAGACCCTCGCGCTGATCCAGCGGCAGGCCGAGGACCCGCAGGAGGTGCTGCGGCTGGCCCGCAGCCAGGAACGCGAACTGCGCAAATGGCTCTTCGACGACACCGCCCCCGCCCAGTCCAGCCTGGCCGCCGCGCTGCGCACCATCGCGGGCGAGGTGGAGGATCAGCACGGCGTGAAGGTCACCCCGGTGACCGTCGGCGATGTCGCGATGGACCCCGGCGACACCGGCGCGGGCCTGCCCAAGGAACACTTCACCGCCCTGCTCGGCGCCAGCCGGGAGGCGCTGGTCAACGCGGCCAAGCACGCGGGCGTCCCGGAGATCGACCTGTTCGCCGAGACCGAACCGCACCAGGTGAGCATCTTCGTCCGCGACCGCGGCGCCGGGTTCGACACCGCCGCCGTGCCCGCCGACCGGCGCGGTGTCGCGAAATCCATCTGCGCCCGGATCGAGCGTCGCGGCGGCACCGCCGTCATCGACTCGACCATCGGGCGCGGCACCGAGGTGCGCATCGTGATGCCGCGCTCGGACTCCGGCACTACGGACGCGGACCCGGCCGCCGACGCGCCGGACCCGTCCGAGGTGTGAGGCTCCGCGCCGACCTGGGCGGCGGATCCTGTTCGGCCACGGGCGTTTCGCGCCCTGCCGCCGGGCTCTCCCGCCTCGGTCCGAACCGATATTCACGGTCGTGTGGTACCGATGAGAACAAGTCGATCGCCGGTGGGATGAGAGTGAGCTGTCAGTGAGTGTTCGGGTGTTCCTGGTCGACGATCACGCGGTGTTCCGGTCGGGCGTGCGCGCCGAGCTGAGCCGCGAGACCGATATGGAGGTCGTCGGCGAGGCGGGCGCGGTGGCCGAGGCGGTCGCCGGGATCGATGCGGCGAAGCCGGATGTGGTGCTGCTGGACGTGCACATGCCCGACGGCGGCGGTGTCGCGGTGCTCACCGGGATCGCCGACGGCCCGGTGTGCCTGGCGCTGAGCGTGTCCGACGCCGCCGAGGACGTGATCGCGGTGATCAGGGCGGGCGCGCGCGGGTATGTCACCAAGACGATCTCCGGCGCCGAACTGGCCGACGGCATCCGCCGCGTCGCCGGCGGTGACGCGGTGTTCAGCCCCCGGCTGGCCGGTTTCGTCCTCGATTCGTTCACCGGCCGCTCCCCGGTCCCCGAGCCCCCGCTCGACCCCGAGCTGGACTCGCTCACCCCGCGCGAGCTCGAGGTGCTGCGCCTGCTGGCCCGCGGCTACACCTACCGCGAGATCGCCGAGACCCTGTTCATCTCGGTGAAGACGGTGGAAACCCACGCGTCCAACGTGCTCCGCAAGACCCAGCAGTCCAACCGCAACGCCCTGACCCGCTGGGCCCATCGCCGCCGGATCGAGTGAGGGCGGCTATTTCGCGGGGACGTAGATCTGGTTGAGCACGCCGGAACCGAACGCCTCGGCCGAGGCCAGCTTCAGCTCGACCTGGCCGTCGAGCTTGTCGAACCAGCGCGCACCCTTGCCCAGCACGACCGGGTGGACGAACAGCTGCAACTGATCGAGCAGGCCCGAGCGCAGCAGGGACTGGACCAGGGTGAGGCTGCCGGTGATGGCGAGGTCGCCGCCCTCGGAAGCCTTCAACGCCCGCAGCTCGGCGTCGATGTCGCCGGTGACGATCTCGGTGTTGTTCCAGGTCGCTTCCGTCAGCGTCGTGGTGACGACGTACTTCTTCTGGTTGTTCATGAAACCGGCGAACTCGTCGTCGCTGGTGGGCCAGTGGGCGGCGAACTCCTCGTACTGGACGCGACCGAGCAGCATGGCGTCCGAGGTGGCCATGCCCGCGCCGATCGCGGCGCCCATCTCGTCGTCGAAATAGGGGAAGTGCCAGGTCTCGGGGGCCTCGGCGACGCCGTCGGCGGAGACGAACAGGCTGGAAACGATCTTGCGCATCGGATTCTCCCTTGGGGTGTACCGTACAGTACGGTTCTGGGTGAACTGAACAGTACGGTACACTCTTTGGGGTGTCAACAGATCCGCGAATCCGACATCCGGGAGGCCCGATGCCCCGCACCGAAACAGCGCCCGATCTCGTGGAGGGCAGCGCTGCCGAACAGGCGCGCCGCCGGATCATGGAGGCGGCCATGGAGGTGTTCCTGCGCGACGGCTACCTCGGGGCCAAGACCGACGAGATCGCCAAGGTCGCTGGTTCGTCGAAGCAGACGATCTACAAGCGCTTCGGCAGCAAGGACAAGCTGTTCGAGGAGATCGTGTTCGACCGGCTCGGCGGGATCGACCAGGTCTTCCGGGAAGCGATCGGCGAACTCGCCTCCGCCGACGACGTGGAGACCACGCTGCGCATGGTGGCGCACCGGTTCGTCCATCTGCTGACCCGGCCCGCGCAGCTCCGGGTGCGGCGGCTGGTCATCGCCGAGGCGGGCCGCTTTCCCCAGCTGGGGCGGGCGTACTTCGAAGCCGGACCCGAACGCGTGCACGCCATGCTGGCGTCGTGCTTCGCCCAGCTGACCGAGCGGGGCCTGCTGCGGACCGTCGAACACGAACTGGCCGCCAACCACTTCACCTGGCTGGTGGTGTCGGTGCCGGTCAACAAGGTCATGTTCTGCGGTGACGAAACCCGCTTCGGCGACGCCGAACTCGATCACTACGCCGACGCGGGCGTGGAAGCGTTCCTCGCGGCCTACCGGCCACCGGCGACGACGGCCCGAGGCGCTACATCACCGCGATGATGATCGCGATCAGGATGACCAGCCCGATGAGCACGCCGGCGCCGATGGCCAGCGGCGCGCCGTTGGGCAGGTTGTCGACGAAGCTGCCGGTGCGCTGCTGCGGCGCGGCGGGCGCGGCCAGCGGGGCGCGCTGCGGGCGCGGCAGCGGGGCGGAATGCGGGCTGCGCAGGCCGCTGGCGGAGTTGCGGGCGGCCCAGGAGGGAATGGTGCCGTCCTCGGTGCGCAGCGGCACGCCGAGGATGTAGGCGGCGGTACCGGGACCGAAGGCGGCGGTGAGGATCTCGTCGCGCGCCTGGGCCATCGTCGGGCGGCGCTGCGGTGCCGGTTCGAGCATGTGCAGCAGCGGCTGGGTGAGGATGCCGCTGCGGCTGGGCGGGATGATCCGGCCCATCGCGGCCCGGGTGACGACATCGTTCTCGTCGTCGTCGAAACCGAATGGCGGCTGCCCCTCCAGCGCGGTGTAGAGGGTCGCGCCGAGCGAGAACACGTCGCTGGCCTCGGTGGGCCTGGCGCCGCGGGCGACCTCGGGCGGCAGGTAGGCGGGGGTGCCGGTGATGGTGCCTTCCGGGTCGTCGCCGTGGGTGTCGCCCGCGCCGCGGGAGATGCCGAAGTCGCTGAGCTTGGCCTTGCCGAGATCGGGACCGCGATCGGCGACGAGGATGTTGCCCGGCTTGATGTCGCGGTGCACGATGCCCGCCGCGTGCGCGGCGGCGAGCGCGTCGGCCACCTGCGCACCGATCTGGGCGACCTCGACCGCGGGCAGCGTGTCGAACAGCGTGAGCGCCTTGGCCACGCTGCGCGAGGGTAAGTACTCCATGACGAGCCAGGGTTCGCCCGCCTCGATCACCACGTCGTAGACGGCGATCGCGTGCTCGTGCGACAGCTTGGCCGCCACCCGGCCCTCGTGCACGATGCTGCTGCGGATGCGCTCGGCCTCGGCCTCGCTCAATCCGGCCGTGGAGAGCACCTGCTTGATGGCGACTTCGCGGTTCAGCAACCGGTCCGTCGCGAGCCAGACCGCACCCATGCCACCGCCGCCCAGTTTCGACTGCAGGCGGTAACGACCCGCGACGAGGTAGTCGGGGCCGATATGGGGACGAGCACGTTCGGTCACGGGTGCGAGGGTAGTCGAATATGCCGATGACTGGCCGGTATCACGACGCGCGGGTATAAGGGGCCCCGCTGTGGACACGGGCCGGGGGTGGGTGTCACCCTGGTCGCGATCGAACGTATATTCGAATACGATCGATAGCTGAAACGGTGCTGCCGTTCCGGCGCTGGGCGGCTCTCCGCTCGCGGGTCCATCGTGGAAGTAGGTGGTGTTGATGGGTTCGGATGCGTTGTCGCCCGAGGGGGCGGCCCGGGCGCGCACGCTCGACGAACTGCGCAGGCGGATGGCCGCGGTGCCGGGCCGCGGCGAGTCAGCCACCGCTCATATCCCTCGTGAGCAGTCACTACGCCGTGATCTGCTGCCCGTGCCCGCCCCGCTCGCCGAGCTGTTGCCCGACGGCGGACTGCCCAAGGGTGCCGTGGTCGCCTATACCGGCGCGCACTCGCTGCTGTCCGGTCTGCTCGCCGCGGTGACCGGCGGCGGTGGCCACGCCGCGGTGGTCGGGCTGCCCCGGCTGGGTTTGCTGGCCGCCGCCGAGATGGGCGCGCAGCTGTCCCGGCTGGCGGTGATCGCCGACCCGGGCCCCGATCCGGGCGAAGTGGCCGCCGTCCTGCTCGACGGCCTCGATCTGGTCGTCCTCGGGCTCGACGGCGTCGCCGTCCCACCCGCCCGCTGCCGGGTGCTCGCCGCCCGCGCCCGCAACCGCGGCGCCACCCTGGTCGTCGCCGGCGGCACCTGGACCAATCCGTCGCTGCGCCTGGACACCCGCGTCACCGGCTACCGCGGTCTCGGCGCGGGCCGCGGCCGCCTGCGCTCGGTCTGCCTGGACGTGCGCGTCAGCGCCAAGGCGGGGCCACCCCGGCACGGCCGGATAGACCTGTGCGCCAAGGCCGGTCGCACCGAATGGCTCGCCCGCGAGGCGGAGATCCGCGAGGCGGCCGACGTGCGGGAGGCCGTGTCGTGACCGGCCTGCGATGACACGGGCGGAGCGCGTCCTGGCGCTGCTGTGTCCCGACTGGCCCGCGGTGGCGGCGGCCGCGGCGGCCGGGGTGCCCGCGGATCGCCCGGTGGCGGTGCTGCGCGGGAATCGGGTGGTGTCGGCGTCGGCGATCGCCAGGGCGGAGGGTGTGCGCGAGGGCGTGACCCGCAGGGAGGCGCAGTCGCGCTGCCCCGATCTGGTTGTCGCCCAGGATGATCCGGACCGGGACGCCCGGCTGTTCGAATCGATCGCGGGCGCGGTCGACGCGACGGTGCCCGGTGTCGAAGTGCTCCGCCCGGGACTCCTCGTCCTCGGAGCACGCGGCGCCACCAGGTTCTTCGGCTCCGAGGAGGCCGCGGCGATCCAGCTGATCGATGCGGTGGCGGTGGCGGGCGCCGAGGCGCAGATCGGCATCGCCGACGCCCTGTCGACCGCCGTGCTCGCGGCGCGGCGGGCCGCGTTCGTCCCGGTCGGCGCCGGTGCCCGCTATCTGGCGCCGCTCCCGGTGGCCGAGCTCGCCGCCGAACCCGCGCTGGCGCCACCGGAACGCGCCGACCTGGTCGACCTGCTGCACCGCCTGGGCTTGCGCCGCGTCGGTGACTTCGCCCGGCTCACCCCCGCCGACGTCGCCTCCCGCTTCGGCGCCGACGCGGCGCTGGCCCACCGCGTCGCCCGCGGCCTGCCGGAGCGGCCGCCCTCGGCGCGGCGGCCACCGCCGGAACTGGCCGTCGACCTCGACTGCGATCCGCCGATCGACCGGGTCGACGCCGCCGCCTTCGCCGGGCGCACCCTCGCGACTCGGCTGCACACCGCCCTCACCGCCGCGGGCGTCGCCTGCACCCGGCTGGCCGTCACCGCGCGCACCGAGGCGGGGGAGGAGCTCTCGCGGATCTGGCGCTGCGCGCGCCCGCTCACCCCGCCCGACACCGCCGACCGCATCCGCTGGCAGCTCGACGGCTGGCTCACCCACCGCGATCGCCCGACCGCCCCGATCGTCACGCTGCGGCTGGAGCCGGTCGAGGTGGTCGCCGCGGGCGCGCTGCAACTGGGCCTGTGGGGCGGGGAGGGCGAGGAGACCGAGCGGGCCCGCCGCGCGCTGGTCCGGGTGCAGGGCCTGCTCGGTGGCGAGGCGGTGCGCGTCGGCGTGCTCAGTGGCGGGCGCGGGCCCGCCGAGCGGATCACCATGATCGCCCTGGGCGACGAGCTCACCCCGGCCGCCGACCCGTCCCAGCCCTGGCCCGGCCGGCTCCCCGAACCGGCGCCGACGCTGCTGCTCCTGCACCGCCCGGTCGTGCACCTGACCGCCGCCGACGGCACCGCCGTCGAGGTCACCGACCGCGGCCTGTTCACCGCCGACCCGGCCCGGCTGCGCTGGGGCCGCAGGCAGTGGGCGCTGCTCGGCTGGGCGGGCCCGTGGCCGGTGGACGAGCGCTGGTGGGCCGCCGCCGAGCAGGCGGGCCCGGCCGCCCGCGCCCAGGTCCAGCTCGACGCCGAACCCACCGAGATCAGGGCCGTCCTGCTCGTCTACGACGCCGCCACCTGGCACGCCGAGGGCGTCTACGAATAGCCGAACACAGGGTGCCCTTACCGGCGGGGGCGGGGGCGGTTCTACAGTGAAACGACGCCTGTTCCGGATCGGCCGGACGTCGGTCGCGGAAGGAGCCGTCATGAACCCGTTCGAGAGCATGTCGTGCTCGGTCGCCGCGACGGACCTGTCGCTGCTCGGCACCGCGGCGCACGTCACCGGCTGGCTGTGCGTCGAGCATCCCGGCGCCTGGGGCCACGACGTGATCGGCGACGAGGTGCTCGGCCCGGAGATCACCGCCGAACTGGCCGCGCGCACCACCGCGGCGAAGGTCCGGCCCACCCTCATCCGCCGCCCCGGCCGCAACGAGTTCACCGGCACCCGCACCGTGCTGCTGGTCAGCTCGCGGCCCGAGGGCTCCTGGTGCGAGCGGTTCGAGATCACCGACCTGCGTCAGCTCTTCGACATCGACCTGCACCTGGTCGACGGCCCGCCGCCGGGAATCGGTGTGCGCGTGGACGATCCGCTGGTCCTGGTCTGCGCGCACGGCAAACGCGACCAGTGCTGCGCCCGGCTCGGCCGCCCGATCGCCGCCACCATGGCCGCCGCCCATCCCGGCCGCGTCTGGGAGGCCTCGCACACCGGCGGTCACCGCTTCGCCCCCGCCGTCGTCCTGCTCCCGTCCGGCCTCACCTACGGCCGGGTCGACACCGCCGCCGCCGAGGCCGCGCTCGCCGCCGCCGACACCGGCGCCGTCTCCCGCACCGGGCTGCGCGGCCGCAGCTGCTACGACCCGATCGGTCAGCTCGCCGAAGTCGCTGTCCGAGAACAGTTCCCGGCGCTGCCCGCCGACGCGCTCGTCGTCGAGCCCGAGCCGAGCCACACCGACGACCCGACACTCGCGGGCGCCGCTATCGTCACCCACCGCGACGGCCGCCGCTGGCGCGTCACCGCCCGCACGGTTCCCGCCCCGCCCCGTCAGGCCAGCTGCGGCGGCGCGCCGAAACCGGCCACCTACCTGGAAACCGTGGCGGTGGAAGAACTGTCAGTGCAGGCGCACCGGTAGCTCGGTCAGCCCGCGGATGAGCGTGCTCGTCTGATAGCGCGGATCGTGCGCGCCGGGGGCCAGGGTCAGCCCGGGGAAGCGGGCCAGCAGCGTGGTGAAGGCGATCTCGGCCTCCAGGCGGGCCAGCGGCGCGCCGACGCAGAAATGGATGCCGTGACCGAAGGCCAGGTGGCCGCCCGCCGCGCCGTCGACCCGCAATTCGTCGGGGTCGGGAAAACGCCGCGGGTCCCGGTTGGCGCCGACGAGCGCGACGTGGACGAACTCGCCCGCGGGAATCTCGATGTCGCCCACCGTGATCGGCTCGGCCGTCACCCGCTCGGTCGACATGTTCACCGGGCCGTCGAACCGCAGGAACTCCTCGATCGCCGCGGGCACACCGGCCGGATCGGCGAGCAGCGCCCGCCACTGCGCGGGCGCCCGCAGCAGCGCGAGGGTGCCGTTGCCGATCAGGTTGACCGTGGTCTCGTGCCCGGCGACGAGCAGCAGGAACGCCATCGCCACCAGCTCCTGGTCGGTGAGCCGGTCGCCGTCGTCGTCGGCCAGGACCAGCCGGGAGAGCAGATCGTCGGCGGGCCGCTCCTGCTTGGCGCGCACCAGTTCCGAGAGATAGGTGTGCATCGCGATCGCGGCGGCGGCGCCGTCCTGGGTGAGCCGGTGCACGCCGACGAGCAGCCGGGTCCAGGCCTGGAAGCGGTCGCGGTCGGCGAACGGCACCCCGAGCAACTCGCAGATCACCGCCACCGGCAGCGGATTGGCGAAGGCGGCCATCAGGTCCACCTCGTCCGCGTCGGCGAACCCGTCGAGCAGCGCGTCGGTGATCTCCTGGACGCGCGGTCGCAGCACCGCCACCTGCCGGGTGGTGAAGGCCTTGTTCACCAGCTTGCGCAGCCGGGTGTGGCCGGGCTCGTCGGTGTTGAGCATGTGATCCGAGAGCACCAGCGCCCGGCTGTCGACCAGCGTGCCCGTCCGGCTCGCCATGGTCGCGGCGAGTTCCGCGATGCCCTTGTGCAGCCGCGAGTCCGCCAGCAGCCCCCGCCCGATCGCGTAGTCGACCACCACCCAGCGCACGATGTTGTCCGGGAACCGGACCCGATGCGCGATTCCCCGCTCGCGCCAGCGCCGATAGTAGGAATGCGGATCGTCGTAGAAATCGCTGCCGATGGTCTCGACCGTCGTAGGGCCCGAGTGATTCGCCGCCATGATCCCAGGCTACGCCGCCCACGTCGCCGCTAAATCGAACGCGTGATCGAATCCTATTGATACACAGTACTTTTGGCGCGACTCACCAGTGTGTACCGGGTACCCATCGCGCGGCGCGTCGGAGGGCGCTGCCGGTGGCCTTGCGCGCGGGCGACTTCGGTTTCGGCGCGGGATCCGGCGCCGTCGGCTCGTCGGCCGGTGCGGCGGACCCGACCGATTCGCCCTTGGCGGCGGGGGAGTCGGGCAGCGCGCGGTAGTAGCGGTGCAGGATGCGGTCGCGGAGCCTGGGGGTGAGCAGGGCGCCGTATTCGGCGAAGGTGCCGAGCGGGACATCGATGCGCTTGGGGCGCTCGGTGAGGGCCCGCACGATCGTGGCGGCGGCCCACTCCGGTGATTCGGAGGGGCCCTGGTCGCCGCTCGGGGTGATCATCGGGGTGCGCACCAGCGGCATGTGGATGGTGGTGAAAGTGACGCCGTCGGCGAGGGTTTCGACGGCGGCGACCTCGGTGAACTTGTCCAGCGCGGCCTTGCTGGCGAGGTAGGCGGAGAAGCGCGGGGTGGCGACCTGCACGCCGGCGCTGGAGATGTTGACGATGTGGCCGAAGCCGCGTTCGCGCATCTGGGGCAGCAGGGCCAGGGTCATCCGCAGCGCGCCGAAGTAGTTGACCGCCATGGTGCGCTCGAAGTCGTGCATGCGATCGGTGGAGCGGTGGATGGCGCGCCGGATGGAGCGGCCCGCGTTGTTCACCAGCATGTCGACGTGGCCGTGCTGATCGAGGATCGCCGCGACGGTCGACTCGACGGACTCGGCGTCGGTGACATCGCACTGATAGCCGTGGGCCCGGCCGCCCGCGTCGACGATCTCGGCGACCACGGCGCCCAGTTCGTCACCGCGGCGGGCGAGGAGGAAGACGACGGCGCCCTTGTCGGCGACCGCCAGCGCGGCGGCCCGCCCGATCCCGGACGACGCGCCCGTGATCACGACATGACTGCCGGCCAGATCGCGCCGCCGCCGACCGCGACGACCCTGCGCACCGGGAGAAACCTGTGACATCACTGCTCCTTTGCAGCTCGTTCCCTCGAACTTACTCCAAAGTAAGTTCCGGGACCAGGTCTGTCGAAAAACTCGAAAATATGTTCGAACGCCTCTCGCCAATGTTCGAACATATGTGCGATACTTGGCCGCATGGCGGACGATCGGATGGCGGATATCTATGCCGCGGTGCGGCTCGGCGGTGGCGACCCGGATGCGGCGCGCGCGGCGCTGACCAGGCTCTGGGACGAGGTAGGGGAAGGCGGCGACCCGTTGCATCGCTGCGTGATCGCACATCACCTGGCGGATGTGCAGGAGTTGCCGGAGGGTGCGCTGCTCTGGGATCAGCGGGCGCTGGCCGCGGTGTTCGGGCCGGGCATCCCGCTGGACGAGGGGCTGCGCGGGTTCCTGCCCTCGCTGTATCTGAACCTGGCCGACAGTCACCGCCGCGTCGGCGACTTCGACATGGCGCGGATGCAGCTGGCCATCGCGCGCGGGCACCTGGACGTGCTCGCCAACGATGCCTACGGCGCGGTGATCCGGTCGGGTCTCGGGCATGTGGAGGCCGCGCTGGAGTCCAGGTCGATGGAGCGTTTGCCCGCGAGTTGAGGGGTCGGGCAACCGCGATCGACGTGGGAGGTGACGCGGGGGTCGGGAGAGGAGTGGGCTGGTGGGCTGGAGCAACGGACCGCCGACCTGGTCGGAACTGGAGCGGGTGCTCTCGGGCAAGCCGTCCCGCCGTCCCGCCGAGGAGATGCATCCCGGCGACGGTGGTGACAGCCCGGCCTGGTCGCGCAAACGCGGTGCGTACGAAGCGCACCCGGTCGACCGGCCCGCCACGCCGACGGTGCCCTTCGCCGAGCTGCACGCCCACTCCGCCTACAGCTTCCTCGACGGCGCGAGTCAGCCGGAGGAGCTGGTGGAGGAGGCGGTGCGGTTGGGGCTGGAGGCCCTCGCGCTCACCGATCACAACGGGTTCTACGGGACCGTCCGGTTCGCCGAGGCGGCCAGAGAATGGGGAATGCCAACGGTTTTCGGTGCCGAACTGTCACTGGGAACCGATGCGGAGGCGGCGCCTGGCCGAGGGGATGCGGTCAGGCGCCGTTCTGTTCCCCGGGGCGGTCTACGGCCGATCGGCGACCCGGAGGGCGCGGCGGGCGGACACGAGAACGCCCCGGACACACTGCCGCGCACGGGAACTCCCGACCCGCACGGGCCGCATCTGCTGGTGCTGGCGCGCGGGCAGGAGGGCTATCGCACGCTGTCGCGCCAGATGTCGGCGGCGCACATGGCGGCGGGGGAGAAGGGCGTCCTGCGCTACGACCTCGACACGCTCACCGCGGCCGCGGCCGGGCACTGGCACATCCTGACCGGGTGCCGGAAGGGGCAGCTGCGCCTGGCCGTGGCACAGGATCTCCACGCGGGCGATACCGCGCTCCCGAAAGCCGAAGCGGCCCTGCGGGAGCTGATCGAGCGCTTCGGCGCCGACCGGGTGAGCGTCGAGCTCACCCACCACGGCATCGCCACCGACGACGAGCGCAACGACTACCTGGTCGCGCTGGCCGATCGCGTCGGGCTGCCGGTCCTGGCGTCCACCGGCGCGCATTTCGCCGCGCCCGCCCAGCGCCGCCGGGCCATGGCGCTGGCCGCGATCCGGGCCAGGAGCAGTCTCGACGCGATGGCGGGCTGGCTCCCGTCCACCGGCGGCGCGCATCTGCGGTCCGGCGCGGAGATGGCCGCGCTGTTCGCCGAGCACCCGCAGGCGGTGACCAACGCGGTGGAACTGGCCCGCGAGTGCGCCTTCGATCTGCGCCTGATCGCCCCGAAGCTGCCGCCGTTCGACGTCCCCGCCGGGCACGACGAGGACTCCTGGCTGCGCGAGCTGAGCTATCGCGGCGCGGCGCGGCGCTACGGTCCACCGGAGCGGAATCCGAAGGCGTATGCGCAGATCGAGCACGAGCTCGCGGTGATCCAGAAGATGACCTTCCCCGGGTACTTCCTGGTGGTGCACGACATCGTCGCCTTCTGCGAGAAGAACGACATCCTGTGCCAGGGCCGTGGCTCGGCCGCCAACTCCGCGGTCTGCTACGCCATCGGCATCACCAATGTCGATCCGGTGCGCAACAATCTGCTGTTCGAACGGTTCCTGTCCACCGAGCGCGACGGGCCGCCCGACATCGACGTCGACATCGAATCCGACCGGCGCGAGGAGGCCATCCAGCACGTCTACGCCAAGTACGGCCGCGACTACGCCGCCCAGGTGGCGAACGTCATCACCTATCGCGGCAAGTCCTCGGTGCGCGATGCCGCACGGGCGCTCGGGTTCTCGCCGGGGCAGCAGGACGCCTGGAGCAAGCAGGTGAGCCGCTGGTCGGGGGTGTCGGCGGAGCAGGGTACCGATATCCCGGCGCCGGTACTCGAACTCGCGGGCGAACTCGACGGCCTGCCACGGCATCTGGGTATCCACTCCGGCGGCATGGTGATCTGCGATCGGCCGATCGCCGACGTCTGCCCGGTGGAGTGGGCGCGGATGGCGGGGCGCAGCGTGCTGCAGTGGGACAAGGACGATTGCGCCGCCGTCGGCCTGGTGAAGTTCGACCTGCTCGGTCTCGGCATGCTCTCGGCGCTGCACTACATGATCGACCTGGTGCGCGAGCACAAGGGCGAGACGGTCGAACTGCACGCGCTCGATCTCGCCGAACCCGCCGTCTACGAGATGTTGCAGCGTGCCGATTCGATCGGGGTGTTCCAGGTGGAGTCGCGCGCGCAGATGGCGACGCTGCCCCGGCTGAAGCCGCGCACCTTCTACGACCTGGTGGTGGAGGTGGCGCTGATCCGGCCCGGCCCCATCCAGGGTGGGTCGGTGCACCCGTACATCCGCAGGCGGAACGGGCTGGAGGAGCCCCGCTGTGATCATCCGGCGCTGGAGAATTCGCTCGCCCGCACGCTCGGGGTGCCGCTGTTCCAGGAACAGCTGATGCAGATGGCCATCGACGTGGCCGGGTTCACCCCCGCCGAAGCCGATCAGCTGCGCCGCGCCATGGGCTCCAAGCGCTCGCCGGAGAAGATGGAACGGCTCAAGGACCGCCTCTACCAGGGCATGCGCGACCTGCACGGCATCACCGGCGCGGTCGCCGACCGGATCTACGAGAAGCTCTACGCCTTCGCCAATTTCGGCTTCCCGGAGAGTCATTCGCAGAGCTTCGCCTCGATCGTGTTCTATTCGTCCTGGTTCAAGCTGCACCACCCGGCGGCCTTCTGCGCCGGACTGCTGCGCGCCCAGCCGATGGGCTTCTACTCCCCGCAGTCGCTGGTTGCCGACGCCCGGCGCCACGGTGTGCGCGTGCACGGACCCGACATCAACGCCAGCCTGGCCGAGGCCACCCTGGAGAACGCGGGCACCGAGATCCGGCTCGGGCTGGCCGGGGTCCGGCACATCGGCGCCGATCTCGCCGATCGCATCGTCGCCGAGCGCGGCGCTTCGGGTCCGTACACGTCGATGCTCGAGCTGACCGGTCGCGTGGAACTGACTGTCGCGCAGGCGGAATCGCTGGCCACCGCGGGTGCGCTGGACACTCTGGTCGACGCGCGGTCCCGGGGTGGCGCCGTGGTGCCTCGCGTCGAGGGTGTCACCCGACCGGAGGAGCCACCGGTCACCGACCGCGGCAGCAGCGTGCGCCGGGCCGCGCTGTGGGCCGCCGGGGCCGCGGCGCGGGAGCGTCCACACCTGCTGCCCGGCACCGGCCCGACGACCGTCGCCCCGTCCCTGCCCGGCATGAGCGCACTCGAGCTCGCCGCCGCCGACGTGTGGGCCAGCGGCATCTCGCCCGGCAGCTATCCCACCGAATTCCTGCGCGCGCACCTGAACTCGCTCGGCGTCGTCCCGGCGTGCGACCTGCTGCTGGTCGAGGACGGCACCCGCATCCTGGTCGCGGGCGCGGTCACCCATCGTCAGCGGCCCGCCACCGCGGCGGGCGTCACCTTCCTCAATCTGGAAGACGAGACCGGCATGGTCAATGTCGTCTGCTCGGTCGGCCTCTGGGCCCGCTACCGCCGCCTGGCCCAGAACGCCACCGCGCTGCTGATCCGTGGCCGCGTCCAGAACGCGGAAGGCGCGGCCAGCGTCCTCGCCGACCACCTCGAACACCTCGACCTCACGATCGCCGCCCGCTCCCGCGACTTCCGTTGATCAGCAGCCGAATCGATGCCGGACATCCGGGAGTCGCTGCGGTATCAAGGAAGTGAGGCCATCGAGCGTGGGGGCCACATGTCGAACTCCGAACCGAACAGCCTGTCGGTGACGTACCGGCAGGGCTACCGCTGGGCCGCGGCGGAGCTGCTCGCCTCGCTACCGTCGCTGGTGCTCAGCGGCTGGCTGCTGGTGGGAACGGCCGCGCTGCTGGCGAACTGGGTCGCGGTGCTGGTCCTTGGGCTGTGGCTGGGGTCGGGTCCGCTGGTGCTGTGGTGGCGCCGGCTCGTGCTGGCGGCGATGGCGCAGTGGTCGGCGCAGCACCTGCCGGACGAACACGACCGGGTGCGTCGCGCGTGGGTGAACGTCACCGCCACCGCGGGTCTGCCCGTCGACACCGCCAGGGTGTGGGTGATGAACTCCGGTGCGGTGAACGGCGCCCTGCACTCCGGCGGACAGCTGTCCGTCACCCGGCAGGCCGTCGACACGTTTACCCAGCACCAGCTCGAAGCGCTGCTCGCCCACGAACTCGGGCATCGGCTCCAGGGCACCGCGACCTGGCGATACGTGATCTGGTGGTACCGAAGGCCGTTCGAATGGCTGGTCCGCGCGCTCTTCGCGCCCGCCGACCTGCTCATGGGACGGGCGCTCCCGCGCCTGACGGTCACCTCGGACCGGGTGATCGCGTCCCTGCGCTGGTCGTACCTGGGCCTGGTCACCGCGACCACACTCCTCGCCGCCCCCGCCGTGCTGGCTTACGGCTGCGCGGCCTGCCTGGTCTTCGTGGCCTTCGCCCTGCTCCTCGGCCCCTGGACCGCCGCCATCGCCCTGAGCGTCGCCGCCCTCCAACTGCTGATCCGCCCCCGGCTGTGGCAGCGCGGCGAATACCTCGCCGACCGCGTCGTCGCCGACCTCGGCTACCTCGCCGAGTTCCGCGTCGTCCTGCACACCCTGCACCACCACCCGAACAACCCCACCCGCTCCGGCGAGGTCCCCACCCTCCTCTCCACCCACCCCCACCTCGACGCCCGCCTCGCCGAACTCGACCGCTACACCACCCGCACCCGCTGACCTAGAGATCCGCGGGTGCGCCCGCTCGGGCGGTCGGCGGATTACGCTGCGATCATGCGCAAGCTTGCCGTGGTGATGATCGGGGTGCTCGGGCTGCTGTTCCTGGCCGGGTGTGGGGACGATGCGGGGAGCGGGGGACCGGCCGATCAGGCGTCCTCGCCGACGGTTTCGGGGCCCGCCGCGGCGGTGGCGCCGGGGTTTCGGGAGGGGGCGCCGGCGAAAGAGAGTCCGGCGCCGCCGGATTCGGACCGGAAAGAGGTGATCACCGGGTCGGTCGATGTGACCTCGGGTGATCCGATCGGGGCGGCGGCGGAGGTCACCGAGCAGGTGCGGGTGCTCGGCGGGCGGATCGACAGCCGCACCGAACAGCCGGGGACCGACGACCGCACGCCGCGCGCCGTGCTCAGTGTGCGGGTGCCCGCGGACAAGACCGACGCCTTCATCACCGGCCTCGACGGGGTCGGCACCGTCACCAGGGTGAGCACCAATCGCGACGACGTCACCATGCAGTGGCAGGACCTCGACGCCCGCATCAGCGCCCTGCGCGCCTCCGTCGACCGGTTGCGCGCGCTCATGGCGGGCGCGACCAACACCGCCGACCTGATCGCCGCCGAGGAGGCGCTGGCGAGCAGGCAGGGTGAACTCGACAGCCTCACCGCGCAGAAGCGCTCCCTCGACGACCAGGTCGCGCTGTCCACGCTCACCATCACCTTCACCGCCGACGACAAGGACGCCCCCGGCGACCCGGACAACTTCTGGGACGGCATCGTCGCCGGCTGGAACTCGCTGATCGACTGGCTCCAGGACGCGATCGTCTTCCTGGGCAAGGCCCTGCCGTGGCTCGGCTTCCTCGCCGTCCTCGGTGGCGCGATCTGGCTGGTGCTGCGGACCGCGCTGCGCCGTCGCCGCCCCGTCGCGAAGGCCCCTGCGGCCGCGCCCGCCGCCGGACCGAAGGAGGAACCGACCGATGCCGACCGTCCGGGCGACGATCAAACCGAACAGCCGTAAAGGTCCGCTGGTCGAAGTCGCCGACGACGGCACCCTCACCCTCTACGTCCGCGCCCCGGCCGTCGAGGGCAAGGCCAACAAGGCCGCCATCGAACTCCTCGCCGACCACTTCGGCGTCGCCAAGTCGGCGGTGCGGTTGACCGGCGGCGCCACCTCCCGCTTCAAGCGCTTCGACGTCGACGGCTGACGCTCAGTCGATCACTTCGACCCGGCACGGCAACCCCGGCGCCTTGCTCAGCCGCGCGTCGCTGGTGAGCAGCGGCACATCGAGCCGTGCCGCCAGCGCGGCATAGAGGCCGTCGTAGAACGTGATCGTGTGGCGGAGCAGCCAGGCCTGCTCGCTGAGCCAGCCATGGTGGGCATACCGCCGATCCACCATCGTCGCCAGCATGCGCAGGCCGATCGTGGCGGTATCGGGGTCGATCAGGCCCTTGCGCTCATGGCGGCGCAGCACATTGCCGACCTCCGCATCGATGAGATGCGGCGCGTGACAGGTGCTGGTCTCGATCAACCGCCCGACGGCGATCCCGACGGCATCCTTGCGCAGCAGCGCTGTCGAGGCGGCCGACGCGTCGAGCACATACTCGTCACTCGCCACGGGCGTCGTCCAAAGCGCTCAGGATCGACTCGCGGTCGGCGCCCGCGCTCGAATCGCGCTCCAGCGCTTCGCGAATGGCCGCCATCGCCTCGGTCTTCGAACGGCGACGGGCGGCCGCGATCAACTCACGTCGCATGTACGCCTGCAACGACATGCCCTCGGCTTCGGCGCGTCGGCGGAACACCTCGGCGTCCTCGTCGGGAATGTCCCTGACCTGGATGGTAGCCATAGCGCTATTTTAGCGCTGAAACAGCGCCGGAGCTACACCGCGCCGGGGAAGTCGAGTTGGCGCCAGGCCTCGTAGACCGCGACGGCGGCGGCGTTGGACAGGTTCATCGAGCGGCGGCCGGGCAGCATCGGGATGCGGATCTGGTCGGTGATGTGGGGGTCGGCGAGGACCTCGGCGGGGAGGCCGGTGGGTTCGGTGCCGAACAGCAGGGCGTCGTTGTCGCGGTAGGCGACGTCGGTGAAGCGGGTGGTGGCCTGGGTGGTGAAGGCGAACACCCGGCCGGGTTCGATGGTCGTCAGCGCCGTCGTCAGGTCGGGATGCACCGTCACCACCGCGAGGTCGTGATAGTCCAGCCCGGCCCGGCGCAGTTTGGCTTCCGAGAGGTCGAAGCCGAGCGGTTCGATCAGATGCAGCGCGCAACCGGTTCCCGCGGCCAGCCGGATCGCGTTGCCGGTGTTGGGCGGGATCACGGGGTTGTGAAAGATCAGGTGCAGCACAGCGCATCACTCTGTCATGCCGGGCGCGCGCGCTCGGCTCGCCCCACCGATCGGGCGCGGGGCGCCCGCCCGGCGAGCGCGTCTGGAACAATCGGGGCCGTGAACAAGGCGGAGACGACCGGGAAGCATCGGGTCGTGCGGTTGAGCGCGGGGGAGCAGTACCTGCGCAGTCACCTGCCGATGACCGTGGTGAGTGCGCTGATCCTGGTCGCGGTCGTGTTCGTCGCCTGGGATCGGTGGCGGCGCGGGGCGATCATCTTCGGCAGCGCGGCCCTGGTGGCCGCCGCCTTCCGGCTGTGCCTGCCGACGGTGCAGGTCGGCCTGCTCGCCGTCCGCAGCCGACCGTTCGACGTGGCCACCCTGACCGCGCTCGGCAGCGCCATCGTCTTCCTCGCCGCCACCATCAACACCCTCGGCGTCAGCTGAGATAGCGCTCGGTGAACACCGCTCGCTCCCGCGGCCTGCGGCCGGGGTGCGGCGGCGTGCCCGTGCCGTAGCCGACGGCGACCAGCACCGCGATCGCGGGCTCGGCGTCGGCGTCGATGCCGATCGCCTGCTTCACCAGCGCTTCGTCCCAGCCGTTCATCGGCGCGGAATCGAGCCCGAGCCCGGTCGCGGCGAGCATCACGTAGGTGGCGGCGATCATCACGTTCTTCACGGCGTTCTCCCGCAGCAGGCCGCGCTCGCGCATCGAGTGGTAGTCGGCGCGCGAGTCGAACTTCGCCAGGAACTGCTCGTTCCACGCCCCGTTCCGCGTCGCCTGCTCGGCGATGTCGGCATTGGTCCCGGTCCAGGCACCCGGATCGGCGACGAAGACCAGCACCGCGGGCGCCTCCAGCGGCTGCGGCTGACCGAACGCCGCCTCCGACAGCGCCGTGCGCCCCGCCTCGCTGGTGACGACGACGATCGAGCGGTCCTGCATGTTCCAGGCGCTCGGCGCCTGCACGGCCAGGTCCAGCAGTTCGTCGAGCAGCGCGGGGTCGAGCGGATCGGGCCGGTAGTGGCGGACGGTGCGGCGGGTGCGGATGGCTTCGGTGACCGAAAGTGTCTGTGTGCTCATGATTCCTACTATCGGAGAGTCACTCTCCTTTGGGAAGTAGGCACCTTTTTGTGCGTTAGACTCGGCGAGGTGCGCACGATTCACGAGGCCACCGGCCTGCCCGCCGACGTCTACTCGGCCAAATGCCCGACCCGCGAGATCCTCGATCACATCGCGGGCAAGTGGACGGTGCTGATCGTCGACGCCCTCGCCGACGGCACCCTGCGCTACACCGACCTGCGCAGGCGCATCGACGGCATCTCGCAGAAGATGCTCACCCAGACCCTGCGTCAGCTCGAGCACGACGGATTCGTCGCGCGCACGGTGTATCCCACGGTGCCGCCGCGGGTCGAGTACACCCTCACCGAACTCGGGCACAGCCTGCGGGAACCGATTGCGGCGCTGCGGGAGTGGGTCGAGACGAATATCAACCGGATCGAGCGGGCCCGGCGCGCGACGGCTTGCTGAGGCGCCGGGCCTGTCGGTCAGGCGGACTCGGTGACCCGGTGTTCCCACAGGCTGCGGGTGCCCGCGCTGCCGTAGCGCTCGCGGGCGTCGGCCGGGCTGATCGTCGCCGGGGTGCGCGGCGTGCCTGCGGCGGTGTGGGCCGCCAGGATCTGCCCGGTCATCTTCGCGACGAACGGGCTGGCCAGGATCAGCCCGCGATTGCCACGGAGCGCGGTGGCCCACACGAGGGCCTTCCATGGGAGGCGGGCCGACGCGTCGACGATGCCGGGCAGGTCGAACCGGCCGAGCTTGCGCATCCAGGCGGGCAGCGTGGAGATCGTCGCCAGTGACAGCACCCGGCCGCCGACGGCGAACGTCATGCCCTTGTCCGCCGACGGCCACAGCAGGAAATGCATGGCCCGCACGGCCCGTTCGCTGACGCACAACTGCGGCCGGACCCGCGCGAAGTAGGCGCGCACCTCGTCGCGATTGCGCGGCACATCCTCGGGTTTGCAGGTCTGGAGCTCGGCGGCGATCACGCACTCGGCCCAGTACCGGTCCTCCTCGGCGGGGCTCAGCGGGCCGGGGCCGAACATCTCGTAGGCCTTGAGGACCGAATGCCAGCCGGTGACGTGGATCCACAGCTGCGAGTCGGGATTGTTGGCGCTGTAGCGCTTGCCGCTGATCGGTTCGATGCCCGTCATCGGCGCGTGCACCTTCATCAGGTGCTCGGCGGCCTGGATGGCGGTGCGGCCGTCGCCGAGCGCGACCAGCAGGAAGTAGGACAGCGTGTGGTCCAGGCGGGTGGCGGGATTGTCGTAGATCCCGTGCGAATCGGCCACCGCGGCGGTGAGGAACGGATCGAAGTGCTCGAGCGTCACCGCGCGCTGGAAGCCGATCAGCGCGGTCGGCGCCGCCCACACCTTCCAGGTGGGGGAATCCGGCCCGAAGAAGCCGTAGTCGTCGCGCCGCAGAGTCGACGGATCGAATGCCATTGCACCTGCTCCTTTGCAGTTGCCGAGGACGTCCCTCGCGCATGAATACAACACCACCGTAGCAATCACGCGAAGTGAATACAACGGTTGCGTAGGATTGATGCCGGGAGCCCGCGGGCGGGGTATCGTCCAGACGACGACAGGAGGAGCGCGTGACCGCGACGCAGGAACAACGACCGCGGCGCCGCTATGCCCCGCGCCTGCCACCGCACGAGCGCCGGGCGCAACTCCTCGACGCCGCGTTCACCGTGCTCGGGCGGATGGAACTGCACGAGCTGAGCATGGAGGCCGTCGCGCAGGAGGCCGGCGTCGGCAAGCCGGTGCTCTACACCGTGTTCAAGACCCGCGCCGAGCTCGTCGAGGCGCTGCTGGAACGGGAGCGGGAACGCGGCCTGGAACAGATCGCCGACACCCTGCCCGCGGACCTGCTCGACACCGAGCCGCTCGCCGCCGCCTCGGCGACGGTGGAGGCGTTCGTCGGTGTGGCACTGGCGAATCCGACCCGCTGGCGGCTGATCCTGGCGACTCCGGCGAGCGCGCCGGACGAATACCGCGACGCGCTGCGGACGGCGCGCGCCGATATCCTCGCCCGCGCGGAATCGCTGGTCCGCGTCGGTATCGCGATGTCGCCGCGCTGGTCGTCGATGGACGCGGGACTGCTCGCGAACTCGACCCTCACCGTCGCCGAGATGCTCGGCAGGCTCGCGGTCAGCGAGCCCGAGGAGTATCCGCGCGAACGGCTCCAGGACTACGTGCGATCGATCATGACGCTGCTGGCCGGGACGACGAGGGACTGAGAAAGCCTGGGTGTCAGCGGTTCTCGCGGGCCAGCCGCATGGTTTCGGTGAGCAGCTTGGACACCGCGGCGGCCTCGGTGAGGAAGCCGTCGTGCCCGTCGCGCGAGTGCACGATCTCGAGCCCGGCGCAGCCCGGCAGTCCCTCGGCCAGCTCGGCCTGGGTGTGCAGCGGGTAGAGCCGATCGGAATCGACGCCGCCCACCACGACCGGCACCGTCGTCGCGGCCAGCGCCGCGGCGACCCCGCCCCGGCCGCGGCCGATGTCGTGGCGGTTCATGGCCTCGCTGAGCAGCACATAGGTGGCCGGATCGAAGCGCTGACACAGCTTCTCGGCCTGGTGCTCGAGGTAGCTCTGCACCGCGTAGCGCCCGCCCGTCCACGGATCCTCGTCGCCCTGGGGACGGTTGGTGAAGCGGTGGTCGAGCTCGCCCTCGGTGCGGTAGGTCAGGTGCGCGATGCGCCGGGCCAGGCCCATGCCGGTCATCGGCGCGCGGCCGGTGCCGTGGTAGTCGCCGTCCTGCCAGTCGGGGTCGGCCTTGATGACGGCCATCTGGGTGGTCTGGGTGCCGATCTGGTCGGCGGTGGCGCGGGCGCCGACGGCCAGCACCAGCGCGGCCGCGGCCCGGCCCGGCTGCCCGATGATCCACTCCAGCACCCGCATGCCGCCCATCGATCCGCCGACGACGGCGGCCAGCCGCTCGATCCCGAACAGATCGAGCAGCCGCGCCTCGGCGGTGACCTGGTCACGGATGGTCAGGTCGGGAAAACGGGAACCCCACGGCGCGCCGTCGGGCGCGAGTGAGGACGGTCCGGTGCTGCCCTTGCAGCCGCCGAGCACGTTCGTCGCGATCACACACCACTCGTCGGTGTCGATCGGCGCGCCGGGGCCGACCATGCCCTCCCACCAGCCGGGCTGGGCGTTGTCGGCGCTGGCGATGACGTGCGAGTCGCCGGTGAGGGCGTGCTCGACGAGCACCACGTTGTCGAGCGTGGGCGAGAGCTCACCCCAGCGCTGCACCGCCAGCCGCACATCGGGGACGACGGCGCCGTTCTCCAGCGCCACCTCCCCGATGGCGACCACGCCGAGTCGCCCGTCCGGCGGTGGCAGCAGGGCCACCCCGGTTGCGGGACGGGCGATCGGCGATTCGGTGCTCACAGTCACGTGTTCGCCGCCGCGAAACCGGCGCGCAGATCCGCCAGGATGTCGTCGATTCCCTCGATGCCCACGGCGAGCCGGACCAGCCCCGGAGTGACGCCGGAAGCCAGCTGCTCCTCGGGCGTCAGCTGCGAGTGCGTGGTGGACGCCGGGTGAATCACGAGAGAACGCACATCACCGATGTTAGCGACATGGCTGTGGAGGCTGAGCGCGTCCACGAACTTCTTGCCCGCGTCGACACCGCCGCGCAGCTCGAACGCGACGATCGCGCCCGCGCCCTTGGGCGCCAGCTGCTTGGCCCGCGCGTGCCACGGCGAGGTCTCCAGACCCGCGTAGTGGACCGCCTCGACGCCCGGCTGCTCGGCGACGAACTTCGCCACGGCCTCGGCGTTGGCCACGTGCCGCTCGACCCGCAGGCTCAGCGTCTCGATGCCCTGGGCGATGAGGAACGCGTTGAACGGCGACACCGCCGCGCCCAGGTCGCGCAGCAACTGCACGCGGGCCTTGAGCGCGAACGCGGGCGCGCCCAGGTCGGCGAAGACCGCGCCGTGGTAGCTGGGGTCGGGCTCGGTGAAACCGGGGAAGCGGGCGTTGCCGTCGGCGTCGCGCACGGTCCAGTCGAAGGTGCCGCCGTCGACGATCACGCCGGCCACCGCCGCGCCGTGGCCGCCCAGGTACTTGGTCGCCGAGTGCACGACGATGTCGGCGCCGTGGGCCAGCGGCTGGATCAGGTACGGAGTCGCGACGGTGTTGTCGACGATCAGCGGGATGCCCGCCTTGTGCGCGATCTCGGCGATGCCGGGGATGTCGAACACGGCGCTGCTCGGATTGGCGATGGTCTCGCCGTAGAACGCCTTGGTGTTGGGCCGGATGGCGGCCTGCCACTGCGCCAGGTCGTCGGGATCCTCGACGAAGGAGACCTCGATGCCGAGCTTGGGCAGCGAGTAGTGGAACAGGTTGTACGTGCCGCCGTAGAGGTGCGGGCTGGACACGATGTGGTCGCCCGCGTTGGCCAGGTTCAGGATCGCGAAGGTCTCGGCGGCCTGGCCCGAGGCCAGCAGCAGCGCCGCGACGCCACCCTCGAGCGCGGCGACGCGCTGCTCGACCGCGTCCTGGGTGGGGTTCATGATCCGGGTGTAGATGTTGCCCGGCTCGGCGAGCCCGAACAGCGCGGCGGCGTGATCGGTGTCGCGGAAGGTGTAGGAGGTGGTCTGGTAGATCGGCAGGGCCCGCGCGTTGGTGGCCGCGTCGGGGGCCTGGCCCGCGTGGATCTGCTTGGTCTCGAAGGACCAGTTCTCGGGCAGGGCAGAGTCGGTCATGAAAAGCTCCAGGGTTGTTCGCCGGGGTATCGCGTCAGATGGGTTGGATCGACGGACAACAACACATGGGGGCCTCCTGCGATGCGCGCTTGCTCCCGACCGTCGGGAGCCCGGTCATCACCCGGAGCACCCCACCGCAGCTGGAGGGTTGCCGACCAGCGAGCCGGGGCTTGGCGCTGGTACTCATGACCTTGCCGTCATGTTAACCGGCCGTTGCGTCCGCGCGGAAACTTCCCCCGGTTTCGTCGCCTGGATCACTCCGCCGCCGGTGTGCCGAGCCCTGGCGTGTCGGCCTCGGGCCTGGCGCCGCAGATGCGGCGGAGCTCGTGGTAGGCGCGCAGGATGGCGGCCTTGGTGACCTGCGCGGCGGCCTCCGGCGTCGCGCTCAGCAGCCCGTCCTCGACCGCGGCGATCGAGAGGTGACACAGCATCTGCCAGGTGCCCGCCACCAGCCGGACCGAGAAGTCGTCGGGCGTGGTGGACATCCGCTCGGCCAGCTGGGCGCAGACCGCCACGTTCTTCTTCTCGGCGTACTCGAGGGCGCGCGCGTTCACGGCCTGGCTGGACCGCATGATCCGCTGCATCTGCAGGAACTGGCGCAGGAACCGCACGCCGTCGGCGTCGGCCTCGGAATCGACGACCTGCAGGTAGGCGCCGCACAGCGCGCCGAGTTCGTCGCCGGTGCGCGGCTGCTCGCCCAGCGCCTCGGCCACGGTGAGCCCGAAATCGTCGATCGGGGCGAGCACGATGTCTTCCTTCATCGGGAAGTACCGGTTGACCGTGCGCGGGGAGACGTCGGCGCCCGCGGCGATCTGCTCGACCGTCGTTGCGTCGAATCCCTGCGCGTCGCACAGGCTCAGCCCGATCTCGACGATCGCGGCCCTGGTCTGGCGCTTCTTGCGCTCGCGCAGGCCGGTCGGGGCGTGGCGGGCCGCGAGCGGGCCTGCCGGTTCGGTCATCCGGTCGCCGGTGATCGGAGTGGTCGAGTCCAGCATCTCTCCAGCCTACCGTCCCGTCCGATTCGTCTGTCTTTTCACGACAAATGGCGCAGTCAGACATTTTGCTCTTGACGCCAATTGTCCCACGGTGCCAGGATTGAGCGCGAGCCTTCGAGTGACTAGGAGTCCGTGGTGACCGGCATCGAAACAGCAGCGAAACAGACTGATCCGCAATCGAATTCGAGACGCTGGTGGGCGCTGGCCGTGCTCGCCTCCGCACAGCTGATGGTGATCCTCGACGCCACCGTCGTGACGATCGCGCTCCCGTTCGCCCAGAAAGACCTCGGCATCAGCGAGGGCGACAAACAGTGGGCGCTCACCGCCTACACGCTGATCTTCGGCGGCCTGCTGCTGCTCGGCGGCCGGATGGCCGACTACCTCGGGCGCAGGCGGATCTTCCTGATCGGCCTGGTCGGGTTCGCCGCCGCGTCGGCCCTGGCCGGACTCGCCCAGGACGGGTTGCAGCTGTTCCTCGGCCGCGGTCTGCAGGGCGCCTTCGCCGCGCTGCTCGCGCCCTCGGCGCTGTCGCTGCTGTCGGTGACCTTCACCGACGTGAAGGAGCGAGCCCGCGCGTTCGCGGTGTTCGCCGGCATCTCGGCAGGCGGGGTCGCGTTCGGGCTGATCGTGGGCGGTGCGCTCACCGAGTACGTGTCGTGGCGCTGGACGCTGCTGATGAACACCCCGGTCGCGATCGTGGCGCTGCTCGGCGCGCTGGCGGTCATCGTGCGCGATGTGCCCGCGCCGCGCCTCGGCGGCTACGACCTGCCCGGCGCCGTCACGGTGACGCTCGGGCTGGTGTCGATCGTCTACGGATTCAGCCGGGCCGCCGAGGACGGCTGGCTCGCCGGCAGCACGCTCGGCCTGCTCGGGGCGGGCTTCGCGCTGCTGATCGCCTTCGTCGTCATCGAGGCGCGGTCGTCGAATCCGCTCCTGCCGCTGCGGATTCCGGGGGAGGTCAACCGGGGCGGCGCGCTGCTGGCCGCGCTGCTCATCCCGATCGCCATGTTCGCGATGTTCCTGTTCCTGAGCTTCTACTACCAGAACACGCTCGGCTACTCGCCCCTGAAAGCGGGCGTCGCGTTCCTGCCGTTCCCGGTGGGCATCGCGGTCTCGGCCGGCGTCACCAGCGCGCTGATGCCCAAGCTCGGCCCGCGTCCGCTGATGGTCGTCGGCGCGCTGCTCGGCACCGTCGGCCTGCTGTGGCTGGCCCAGCTCGGTTACGGCGACGGCTACGCGCTGAGCGTGCTGCCCGCGCAGCTGCTGATCGCGCTCGGCATGGGCCCGCTGTTCGTCGGCATGCAGGCCGTCGCGCTGCATCAGGTCGACGCCGAGGACTCCGGGGTGGCCAGCGCCCTGCTCAACGCCGCCCAGCAGGTCGGCGGCGCGGTCGGCACGGCGCTGCTGACGACGCTGTCGGTGCAGGCCGCGAAGAACTACGCGACCGACAATCCGACCGTCGACCACCTCGTCGAGCGTGCCTCGATCTACAGCTACGACGTCGCGTTCTACGTCGGCGCCGGCTTCTTCCTCGTCGCCGCCGTGGTGATCGCGGTGATGATCAGGGACAAGCCGGAGAACCTGATCGAAGGCGACGAGCACGCCGCCCGGGTGCCGATCGCGGTCTGAGTCCGGCGCACCGAGCCCCGCGGGCCTTTCCGGTCCGCGGGGTTTCGGCCGTCCACCGGTCGAGGCGATCGCAATTCGTTCGCAAGTGGGCGCCAATCGGTCGTGCGCACGCTCTGTTCATGACTATCGAGACCGCCGCTGAGGCGAACAACACGCATCCGGTCGACCGCGCGTCGAGCCCCGTCCCGCCGGGGAGTCGGGACCGGGGCCGGGCCCTGGTCCTGGCCGTCGGCGCGCTCCTGTGGGCCGTGGGCAACCTGATGCACCCGCTGGAACATGTCGAGTCCGCCGAGCAGGCGCCGACCTGGGCGGCCGCGCATCTCACCTTCGCCGTCGGCGCGGTGCTGATGGCGGTCGGGCTACCCGCGCTGATCCGGGCCGTCCGCGGACCGGGTGACGAGTGGCCGAGCAAGATGCTCACGCTCGCGCACGGCTTGCTGTTCGCCGGGCTGGCGGTGGTGATCCCGATCGGGGCCTATCACGAGGTGTTCGTCAGCACCCAGCTCGACCACCACGCCGCCACCGAGATCTCCGACGCCTCGGCCGCGGTGCTCGCGCCGCTGTCGCTGGCGCTGCTGCTCGGGTTCGTCCTGCTCGCGGTGTACGCGCTGATCCGGCCCGCCGCGGTGTTCGGTCGCTGGTCGGGCGTGCTGATCATCCTGGGCACGCTGGCCATGACGCTCGCGGCGATGCTGCCCGGGGTGCTGCCGGGCGCCGAAGGGTGGTGGATCATCCCGGGAACCGTCGCCCAGGGTATGGCGATCGGCATCGCGGGGGTGCGTATCGCCAGGTAAATTGACCGCATCGAACACGAGGGACCGTACGGCGGCACGCCCGCCGTACGCATCGAAGTACTCGGCCCGTTGCGGGTCGAGGTGGGGGACCGGCCCGCCGATCTGGGTGGACCGCGTCAGCGCGCGCTCCTGGCCCGCCTGGTCCTCGCCGGCGGCGAGGTGGTGTCGACCGATCGCCTGATCGACGACCTCTGGGCGGGCGACCCGCCGCCCAAGGCCCTCGGCGCCCTCCAGGCCCACATCTCCTACCTGCGCCGCGCCCTCGAGCCCGATCGCCCGCCCCGCGCCCCGGCCACCGTGCTGATCTCCGAGGCCCCCGGTTACGCCCTGCGCCTCGACCGGTCCGCGGTCGACGCGTGGCAGTTCGAACGCCTGCTGGCCGACAGCGATCGCGTCGACCCGGCGCGGCGCTACGGGGTGCTCGGCGACGCGCTGTCGTGCTGGCACGGCGAGCCGTACGCCGCCTTCGCCACGGCCCACTGGGTGCTCCCGGAAGCCGCCCGCCTGCACGAACTCCACCGTGTCGCCGTCGAACGCCGCGCCGAAGCGGCACTGGCCCTCGGCCACCCCGACGAGGCATTGGCGCTGCTGCATCCCCACGTCACCGACCACCCCGACCGCGAGCACGCCGCCCGCCTCCTGGCGCTCACCCAGTACCGCCTCGGCCGCCAGCTCGACGCCCTCGCCACTCTCCGCCGGGTCCGCGCCTACCTCGACACCGAGTTCGGCGTCCGCCCCGGCCCGGCCCTGGCCGCCCTCGAAACCGCGATCCTCACCCACGCCCCGGAACTGGACCTGCCACCGACCGCCGAGCCGCCCCACTCGACCGGCGCGAGGCACCCCGCCGATCCGGAGAAGGCGTCGACCGGCCCTGATCACCCGGCCGACCCGGTGCGACGATCGGCTGGATCAGCGCAGTCCGATCCGGCACGACCAGCGCCGGCACTGGCGCAGGCCGATGAGGTGCGGCCCTGGGCGGGACCGGTGCAGGCCGATGAGGTGCGACCCTGGGCCGGATCAGCGCAGCCCGATCCGGCGCGACCATCGGCCGGACTGGTCCAGCCCGATCCGGCGCAACCGCCTGTTGGACGAGCACAGCCCGCCGATGGTGGAGATTCGAGGGGCTCGGCGATCAATTCGGCCGAAGCCGTGCGGCCCGCCGACGACGCGGACCCGGTGACGTCGACGAGTGCACTCGCGAAGGCCGGATCGCTCACCGACCACCTCGCGGGACAGCCCACGCGACTCGTCGGCGACGCCCCGGAGGCATCGGCGAGTGCGGGAGCGGGCGCGGCGAATGCCGCCCGGGTCGGCAGCGGTTCGGATCAGCCGGGCACGCGCACGCGGTTCGGCGGGGTCGCGGTCGGCTACGACGCCGAACGGGCGGCGCTGCTCGCCGAGGCCACCGAGGTGGTGGCGCACGGGCGGGCCAGGGTGGTGTGGCTGGAAGGGGAAGCGGGCGCGGGCAAGACCACCCAGGCCGAATCGCTGGCCTGGGCACTCGCCGCCGACGGATGGACCGTCGTGAGCGCGGCGTGTCCCGAAGTCGACGGCGCGCCCGCCGCCTGGGCTTGGATACATCTGCTCGATGGGCTCGGCGCGCGGGCGTCGGCAGGTCCGGTGCCGGATGGGCTCGGCGCGCAGGCGGGGCCGTTCGCCATCGCGCAGGCGGTGGCCCTGGCGTGTGGGCAGCGACTGGCCGACGGGCCTGTGCTGGTGGTTCTCGAAGATGTCCATCGCGCCGACAGCGCTACCTTGCAGATCCTGCGGCAGCTGGTGGCCTGGCTCGCACATCGGCCGGTGCTGGTCCTGGTCACCGCTCGTGGGTCCGAGGCGGACGCGGGGGTGCGGGCTACGGCCGCGGCGCTGGCGGCCACGACCGGTCGCCGGTTGGAGCTGGGTGGTCTGGATACCGCGGCCGTGCGCGCGGTCGCGGCCCGTGCCGGGTTGGGGTCCATCGATGACGACACCGCCGAGCGGTTGCGCGAGCGGACCGGTGGAAACCCGCTGTTCGTCCGCGAGGTCGCCAAACTCGCTGCGGCGGTGGGCGACCTGCATGCCGTGCCGGATGGCGTGCGCGATGTGCTGAGCCGCCGAATCGCCCGGCTGCCCGCGGGCGCGGCCCGCGCCCTGCGCCTGGCCGCCGTCTGGGGCGACGACATCGACTTCGACACCCTGCTCGAGCTGACCGCCGAGCCGGAGGACACCCTGATCGACCTGGTCGACACCGTCACCGTCGCCGGGCTCGTCCGCATCACCGGCACCGACCGGATCACCTTCGCCCACGCCCTGATCCGCGACGCCGTCTACGGCGACATCCCCGCCCTGCGCCGCGCGAGGCTGCACTGGTCGGCCCTGGAACTCCTCGAACGCCGCACCGGCGCGACCCCGGCCGACCTCGAATCCGATACCGCCACAGTCGACCTCGACGCCATGGCGCACCACGCCATCGCCGGCGCGGGCACCGCGAACGCGACCCGTGCGCTGCGCTACGTCCGCGCCGCCGCCCGCAGGCGCACCGCCCGCCGCGCCCACCAGGACGCCGAGCCACTGTGGCGCTCCGCTCTCGAATTGCACACGCGCGCAGGACACGTCGACGCCACGGCGCCGCGTGCGGATCGCCTCGCGGCCCTGTCGACCACCTGCGCACTGGTCAACGCCCTCGCCTACGGCGGAAACGACGAACAGGCCCGCATCCTGCGCGCCGAAGCCCTGGCGACCGCCCGCACTCTCGCGCCCGGCACCGACGCGCAGCCCGTCACCGGGGACGATGCCCAGATCACCACCGATCCCGTCGTCGCGGTCCTCACCTGCTGGCGCGCCCCCACGATCTGGACCAGCCGGGAACGCGGTGCTCCCGACCGTGCCATGCGGGCCGATCTGGCCGCCGCGCTGACCCGCACGACAGCGCCGGACCTGCGAATCCGGCTGCTCGTCGCCACCGCCTTCGAAGTCGTCGGCTTCGACAACCCGCACGCCTTCGCCTGCTCCGCCGAGGCCCTGCGCGCGGCGCGCGAGCTCGGCGATCCCGAATCGCTGTGCGCCGCACTCAATGCCAGGGCGTTCGTCGCGCTCGGTCCCGATCTGTGGCCGGAACGCGGCGACCTGGCCGACGAGCTGCTGCGCGTGTCGACCGAGGCGGGTCTGCCGGAGTACCAGGCGGTCGCGCATTTCGTGCGCTTCCTCGTCGCCTCGGGTGCGGGCAGGCTCGTCGCCGCGCGGGCCGAGATCGCCAAGGCGCTCGACTGCGCCGAGGGCGGCCAGCTCGGCCCGCTGCTGGTCGTCTCCACCGCGCATCTGGCGGTGCTCGCCGCACTGCGCGGCGACTTCGCGACCGCCGGGGCCATCGATGCCGACCTCAGCGCGCAGATGATCGCGGCGGGTCACGCCAACGGCGCCGAACTGGTCCTGCTGGCCGAGATGATGACCGGCTGGGCGCGCGGCGACCTCGCACCCGGCCTCGACGGTTACGCCGCGCTGAACGCGGCCGCACCGCACGCGCTCAGGCCCGCGTACATGCTGGCCCTGCTCGACGCGGGAGACACCGAGCGAGCGGCCGCGCTGCTCGGCGAGGGTGTTCCGGTCCTGCGTGACTACTACTGGTGCGCGATGTCGGTGTTCGAGGCCAGGGTGGTCGCCCGGATCGGCACGGTCGAGGCGGCCCGGCGGCTCTATCAGGACCTGCTGCCGCGAGCGGGCACCATCGCGGGCATGGACTCCGGGTCGGTCGCCTTCGGTCCGGTCGACATCGTCCTGGCCGAACTGGCCGACCGGCTGGGCAACCACGCCGCCGCTGTCCGGCACCGCGTCGCGGCCGAGGAAGTCCTCGCCGCCGTCGCCGGAGAACTGGCCGCACTCGACAACGCGGGCGCCGCCACAGACCAGGCGGGCGACGGTTCGTCGGCGACCGCGTAGCCACACCTCGGCGACCCGCCCGCGCACGGCTGCCACCGGACCTGGCAGCGGCACTCACTCGCCCGCCAGCACCCGCTCGCGCCGCCGGTACCGAACCCCGAACACCCTCAGCATCACCCGTAACGGCAACCCGCCGTCCCCGGTCACCTCGGCCAACTCCTCGGGCGTGCAGACCGCCGCCATCCGCGGCACCTCGAAACTCAGCACCGCGCCCTTGCGGGCCGCCGCCTCGACCTGGGCCCACTGCGCGGTGGTCAGGTACTCGGTGACGACCGGGAAGACCGTCCGCTCCTCGTCGGCGATGTGCTCGTCGAGCACGGTGTGCAGCCGGGTCAGCCGCTCGGCCAGCGCGGCGGCGGCCCCCGGGCGCCGGGCGACCAGGTCGGCGCTGAGCGTCCTGATCTCGGCCAGCGCCGGGTCGAGCTGGGCGTGGTCGTCGGTGAGCTCCCTGAGCTCGATCGCGTCGCCCGCAGCGGCGGTCAGCGCGGGCCAGAGCACCTCGTCCTCGATGCGATGGTGATGGTGGATGGAGTCGCACAGCAGGCCGAGATAGTCCGCGATCGCGCGGGCACGGCGGGGTGGACACGGTGTCCGGATCGCGCCGAGCTCCCCGGCCAGAACGGCGAACCGGGCGGTATCGGCGAGCATTGCGCGATGGGCCAGGCGCATGCCGAGTAGGTTGGGAGTCGAGCGTATGTCGGTCATCACCCGACAGTGCCCGCGGTCACTTGCGACCCGTTTGCCGTCCGCTGCGCAGGCGGAGTCCCGCACAGCGGGCCCTCCCATCGCGGTGAGGTAGGGGGCAGCAGTACGCTCGTCTTGTTTGCACCACACGTCCCGCAGACAACGCGGGGCATATACGTTGTCTGTTGGAACAGCTGGGGTCCGCTCACAAGCGTGTTCGCCTGGCCGTGCAATGAGGGCACCATCCTAGGAGGACACGAAGATCCATGTCCAAGATCAAGGTTGAAGGTACCGTCGTAGAACTCGACGGCGACGAGATGACCCGGATCATCTGGCAGTTCATCAAGGACAAGCTGATCCACCCGTATCTCGACGTGAACCTCGAGTACTACGACCTCGGCATCGAGTACCGCGACAAGACAGACGACCAGGTCACCGTCGATGCCGCGAACGCCATCAAGAAGTACGGCGTCGGCGTGAAGTGCGCCACCATCACCCCCGACGAAGCGCGGGTGAAGGAGTTCGGCCTCAAGAAGATGTGGCGCTCGCCCAACGGCACCATCCGTAACATTCTGGGTGGCACCATCTTCCGCGCGCCGATCATCATCTCCAACGTGCCCCGCCTGGTGCCCGGCTGGACCAAGCCGATCATCATCGGCCGCCACGCCTTCGGCGACCAGTACCGCGCCACCGACTTCAAGGTCTACGAGGCGGGCACCGTCACGCTGACCTTCACGCCGGAGGACGGCAGCGAGCCGATCGTGCACGAGGTCGTGAAGATGCCCGAGGACGGCGGCGTCGTCATGGGCATGTACAACTTCAAGAAGTCCATCGAGGACTTCGCGCGGGCCTCGTTCAACTACGGCCTGCAGCAGAACTACCCGGTGTACCTCTCCACGAAGAACACCATCCTCAAGGCCTACGACGGCATGTTCAAGGACACCTTCCAGGAAGTCTTCGACGCCGAGTTCAAGGCCGAGTTCGACGCGGCGGGCCTTACCTACGAGCACCGCCTGATCGACGACATGGTCGCCTCCTCCATGAAGTGGGAGGGCGGCTACGTCTGGGCCTGCAAGAACTACGACGGCGACGTGCAGTCCGACACCGTGGCCCAGGGCTTCGGCTCGCTGGGCCTGATGACCTCGGTGCTGCTCACCCCGGACGGCAAGACCTGTGAGGCCGAGGCCGCGCACGGCACCGTCACCCGGCACTACCGCCAGCACCAGCAGGGCAAGCCGACCTCGACCAACCCGATCGCGTCGATCTTCGCCTGGACCCGTGGCCTGGAGCACCGGGGCAAGCTGGACAACACCCCCGAGGTGATCGGCTTCGCGCAGGCGCTCGAGGACGTCGTCATCAAGACCGTCGAAGGCGGCCAGATGACCAAGGACCTGGCGCTGCTCGTCGGCGGCGACCAGGGCTACCTGAGCACCGAGGAATTCCTCGGCGCCCTGGACGTCAACCTGGCCCGCGCGCTGAAGTGAGATAGCCGAGGCTCCGCGCCGAACCGCGGAACCCGCACGGCTGAGAAAGGCGCTCGCATCGAACCCGATGCGAGCGCCTTTTCCGTCGTGATCAACTCATCGGGTCGTTCGTTGTCGAGGGGGGATCGTGGATCGTGATCTGTTGCCATGGCCTGCGGGCTTCGGGTCCGAGCGGCCCGGTTATCCGATGGTCGCCGTGATCGCGGGGTTCTTCGTACCGGGGACTTTGCTGTTCCTGTCGGGCGTCTTCTCGGCGGTCGGCGAGTCCGATCCGCTGCTGGCCGTGTTCTGTGGGGCGGGAGCCCTGATGTGTGGGTCCGGGTTGTTCGTGCTGCCCGTGTTCCTGCGGGTGCGGCGGCGTCGCGTGCCTCGCATGACCATCACGCAGGAACCGGCGATGTACCTCCCCGCTCGGCGGAGCGCCCTGATCGCCCCGCTCGGCCTCGTGCTCGGTGGAAGCCTGTGGACATCCTGCGTGCTCGTGCTCGTGCTGACCGTTCAGGAACCGAACCGTGAACTCGACCACGTGTGGAACTACTGCGTGCTGCTCGCCGGGCTGGCCCTGAGCGGGCTCGGTGTCTACGGCGGATGGACGATCGCGCGATGGCTGCGCTATCGGCTCGGGGTACGCCTCGGACCCGAGGGTCTCGCCGTCGAGTCCGGATTCACCCACCAGACCACCAGCTGGGACGACATCGCCGCCATCGTGCCCACCGAGGAGAACCGCCATCGGGTGGTCGTGGTCCACTCGCGCGACCTCGTCACGGTCCGGCGCACCCGACTGGTGCGGCGCGGCGGCGCCACGGCCGGGCAGATCCGGGTGAACGCGACCGCGCACCGGATCGACCCGGCGCTGCTCTACCACCTGCTCCAGTTCTATCGCGCCGATGCCGATCGTCGCCGCGAACTCGGTACCGAGACCGGCCTCGACCGGGTCCAGGCGGGCGAGCTCGGCGGTGCCTGAGCCGTGGGTGGGATAACTCACGTTCGGCTCGGGTAGCGATCGGGGAGTGGGGCCCGTTGCATGGAGGCGTGACTTCTTCCGTTTCCGCGCCCGGTCTCGTCGAGACGCCGCGTACGAGCTGGCATGTGCCCGCGATGCTGGCGCTCGCGCTGGGTGGGTTCGGGATCGGGACGACCGAGTTCGTGACCATGGGGCTGCTGCCGAATATCGCGGCCGACTTCGACATCTCCGAGCCGGCGGCCGGGCACGCGGTGTCGGCCTACGCGCTGGGGGTGGTGGTCGGGGCGCCGCTGATCGCGGCGCTGTGCGCCCGGGTGCCGCGCAAGAAGCTGCTCATCGCACTGATGGCCGCGTTCACCGTGGGCAATGCGGCGACGGTGCTCGCCCCGACCTTCGGCACGCTGGTGGCGGCCCGGTTCGTCTCCGGTCTGCCGCACGGCGCCTACTTCGGTGTCGCTTCGCTGGCGGCGGCCACCCTCGCGCCGGTCGGGCAGCGGGCCAAGGCGGTGGCGGCGGTGATGCTCGGGCTGAGCGTGGCGAATGTGATCGGGGTGCCGGGCGCGACCTGGCTCGGTCAGCATCTGGGCTGGCGGGACGCCTACGTCGTGGTCGCCGTGATCGGCGTGGCCACGGTGGCCGCGCTGTGGCGGTTCGTGCCCAGCCTGACCGGCATGAAGGTCACCAACCCGCTGACCGAACTCGGCGCGCTGCGCCGCCCGCAGGTGCTGCTCACCCTGGCCGTCGGCGCGATCGGCTTCGGCGGCATGTTCGCCGTCTACACCTACATCGCCACCACGATGACCGACGTGGCGGGCATGGCGATCGGCACCGTCCCGATCGTGCTGGCCCTGTTCGGCCTCGGCATGGTGGCGGGCAACATCCTCGGCGGCGTGCTGGCCGATCGCGGCGTCGACCGCTCGATCTTCGTCGGGATGATCGCGATGGTGGTCATCCTGGCCGGCTTCGTCCTGGCCGCGCACAACCCGATCACCGCCTCGATCGGCGCCTTCCTGGTCGGCGCGTCCGGCGCGGCCCTGGCCCCCGGCCTGCAGACCCGCCTGATGGACGTCGCCGCCGACGCCCAGACCCTCGCCGCCGCCCTCAACCACGCCGCCCTCAACATCGCCAACGCCGCGGGCGCCTGGCTAGGCGGCCTCGTCATCGCAGCAGGCCTCGGCTACACCGCCCCCGCCGCCGTCGGCGCCCTCCTGGCAATCCTCGGCGTCGCCCTCTTCACCATCACCGTCTGGGCGGCTCGCCGCTCGGCCTGACCACCCGGCTGGAGGTCCCACTCCGGCGTCGTGCACAACACGCCGTACCGATTTCGGACCTCCGCTCCTCGGCTATACGGTGCGCTGCATGCCGAGCTACCTGCACGAAGGCTTGCTTGACCTCTTCCGCACAGACATCACCCTGGCTCCGTCGCTGCTGGTCGAACAATTCGGAATGCGGCTGCCCGAGCAAGCCGAGATGCGGGCGGAGCCGTGCGACTTCACCGACATCGGGCCCAAGGAGTATCGCGGCGATTTCGCGCTCAGCACCTGCGATGACCGAAATCGGCCGGTACTCGGCGTATGCGTCGAGGTCCAGCTGAGTTGCAAGGACGATCGGCGCTGGAAATGGCCCGTCTACGTCACCACGCTGCGATCGCGCTTGCGCTGCCAAGCCGTGTTGCTGGTGGTGACGCCCAGCCGACAGGTCGCGAAGTGGGCCTCGAATCCGATCGAACTCGATCCCAACGGGTCGGTCATCCACCCGCGGGTGCTCGGACCCGACCGGTTTCCCATCGTGACCGATCCCGACGAAGCCCGGCGGAGTCCAGAACGCGCGACGCTGTCGGCGATCGCGCACGGGGCCGGTCCGCAGATGGACGAGGTGCTCTCGGCCTTTCTCGCCGGGCTGATGAAAACCGACGATGAACGTGTGAAAATGTACCTTGATCTGGTCGACGACGAGTTGACCGTTGCGGCGAGCCGACGTCTGGAGGAACTTGTGAAGAGCTCTCCCGAATACCGTGGCCGCATCGCCACCAAATATGTGGCCAAAGGTCGTGAAGAAGGGCGCGAAGAAGGCCGAGAGGAAGGGCGCGCGGAGGAAGCCGCCCACGCCGTTCGCACCGTGCTGACCGCCCGCGGGCTCGAGCTGTCCGTGGCGCAACGCACCACGCTCGCCGAATGCACCGATATCGATCAGCTCAACGCCTGGTTGGTGCAGGCCGTAACCGCCACGCGGGCAGAAGAACTCTTCGACTGACGCCCCCACGGGCGCGGTGTCACACTTCGGCCCGCCACATCGTCTTCTCGGTGCGCAACATTCGGCAAGAGGAGAAGGTGTCATGTCAGTAGTGATCAGCAACCCGTCCGAGCTGCACGATCCGACGGGGTTCGGGTACAGCCATGTCGCGCGGGTGACCGGTGAACTGGTCGTCATCGCGGGGCAGTACGACTCCGACGCCGAAGGGCACACCACCAGTACCGATTTCGGTGAGCAGGTGGATCGGGCGTTCGTGAATCTGGGGATCGCCCTGCGGTCCGCGGGCGCGGACTACGCCGACGTCGCGCAGTTGCGCACGTTCATCGTCGACCACGACCTGGACAAGCTGCAGGTGCTCGGCGCCAAGATCGCCGAGATCTGGGGTGATCGTCCACCCGCGCAGACCCTGCTCGGGGTCGCCGCGCTCGCGCTGCCGGGCATGCTGTTCGAGGTAGACGCCCTCGCGGCACTGGGCTGACGCGCGTCGCGCACTCGCCGACCGCCCCGGCGGCGAGTGCGCGCACGAACCCGCCGCGGACAGGCAGTGCGGGACTCGCAGTCTCGCATACTTGACCAATCGGTCGCAATAGACGTTGGTATGCTCGGAAAGTGGCGCGTACCAAAGAATTCGACCCCGATGTGGTCCTGGACCGCGCGCTGGAGCTGTTCTGGCAGCGCGGCTACGAGACGACCTCGATCGCGGATCTGATCGAGCATCTCGGGATCGCCAGGGGCTGTATCTACGCCACGTTCGGCAGCAAACACGAACTTTTCATGATGGCGCTGCAACGCCATCTGGAACGCGTCGACGAGATGATCACCGCGGTCCTGGCCCAGCCCGGACCGGCGCTGCCCGCGATCCGCGAGCTGGTCGACCAGGTCGTGCGCGAGTCCTGCGCGCCGGACAGATTCCTCGGCTGCCTGGTGACGACCGCCGCGGTCGAGCTCGCCGCCCGCGACGCCGACGTCGCCAGGCTGGTCGAATCCAGCTGGGCGCGCACCGAAACGGCGCTGTTCTCCGCGCTGTCGCGCGCCCGCGCGCAGGAGGAACTGCCACCCGACGCGGACGCCAGGGCCATGGCCCGCTTCCTGGTCGTCTTCTTCCAGGGCGTCTGGGTGCTCGAGCGCGCGCCCAATTCCGCCACCCGCCTGCGCGACGCGGGCCGGGTGGCCGTCTCGATCCTGGGCTGAGTCCACGTCCGTATTCGTGAACGACCGGTCGGGATCGTGCGGGGCTATCGCTCGGCCGACGTACTGCCCGCCGGTCGGGCCCAGCCGACGCTGAGCTGCACCGCCCGCTGCCACCGCTCGTACTCCTCGTCGCGCACGGCGCGCTCGGCCTGCGGCACCCACTGCGCCGCCACCCGCCAATTGCGCCGCAGCCCTTGCAGATCCGGCCAGTACCCGACGGCGAGTCCGGCCGCGTAGGCCGCGCCGAGCGAGACCGTCTCGGTCACCAGCGGGCGCATCACCGGAACGCCCAGGACGTCGGCGATGATCTGCATGAGCAGATTGTTGGCCGCCATCCCGCCCGCCACCCGCAGCGATGTCGCCCGCAGTCCGGCGTCGGCGTTCATCGCCTCGACGACATCGCGGGTCTGCCAGGCCGTGGCCTCGAGCACCGCGCGCGCCAGATGGCCCTTGGTGACGTAGGAGGTCAGCCCGATCAGCAGCCCGCGCGCGTCGCTGCGCCAGTGCGGTGCGTAGAGCCCGGAGAAGGCGGGGACCAGGTAGCAGCCGCCGTTGTCGTCGACGGTGCTCGCGAGGGTCTCGATCTCGGGCGCGGTGGCGATCAGGCCGACGATGTCGCGCAGCCACTGCACCAGCGATCCGGTGACCGCGATCGGGCCCTCCAGCGCGTACACCGGGTCGGGTCCGACCTGGTAGCCGATGGTGGTGAGCAGTCCGTGCCGGGAGCGGATCAGTTCGGCGCCGGTGTTCATCATCAGGAATCCGCCGGTGCCGTAGGTGCATTCGGTCTCGCCGGGCGCGAAGCAGGTCTGGCCGAACAGCGCGGCGTGCTGGTCGCCGAGGGCGGCGCCGATCCGGACGCCGGGCGCGACCGTGCGGGCGGTCCCGAAATCGCCGGTCGATGGTTCGATGCGGGGGAGCATGGCGCGCGGAATGTCGAAGAAACGCAACAGTTCCGCGTCCCACTGCCGGGTCGCCAGGTTCATCAGCAGCGTGCGCCCGGCATTGGTGACATCGGTGACGTGCGCGCCGGTGAGGTTCCAGATCAGCCAGGACTCCATGGTCCCGAACAGCACCTCGCCGCGTTCGGCCCGCGCCCGCAGTCCGTCGACGTGGTCGAGCAGCCAGCGCAGCCGGGGCGCGGCGAAGTAGGTGGCCAGCGGCAGCCCGCTCAGCTCCGTGATCCGGTGCGCGCCGGGCATTTCCCGGAACCGCTCGACGAGTTCCTCGGTGCGGATGTCCTGCCAGACGATGGCGGGCCGCACCGGTATCCCGGTCGCGCGATCCCACACCACGGTGGTCTCGCGCTGATTGGCGATCCCGATCGCCGCCACCTGCTCGACGGTGATCCCGGCATCGCGCAGCGCCGCGGGCACGATCTTCTCGACCGTCCGCCAGATCTCCAGCGCGTCCTGCTCGACCCACCCCGAGCGCGGATAGCGCTGACGGTGGGCCCGCTGGGCCAGCCCGGCCAGCCTGGCGTGCCGATCGAAGACGATGCAGCGGGTGGAGGTGGTGCCCTGGTCGAGGGCGAGCACATACCGTTGCGTCACCGGAGCCTCCCGTTCATCGTGCCGCCCCGAGATCGCGATGCACGGCCTGGGCGGCGGCGCGCACCAGCTCCACGGGTGCGGGCCGGATCCGCAACCGGTTGTCGCACAGCCGATCCGTCGGTCCCGAGATCCCGATGGCGGCGACCACCAGTCCTCCTCGAGCCCGGATCGGTGCGGCGATGCCCGCCTCGCCGGAGCGGTATTCCTCGACCTCGCCTGCCCAGCCGGTCCGCCTGACCTCGCCGATCGCGCGGTCCAGCGCTGTCGGGTCGACGATAGTGCGGTGCGTGAATGATTGCAGTGCACCGGGATTCGTCGCGGCATCGTAGGCGAGCAGCACCTTGCCCAGTGCGGTGGCGTGCGCGGGTAGCACCTCGCCGACCGCGAGCACCTGCTCGGTGTTGTCCGGCCGGAACACGTGGTGCACCACCGTCACCCCGGCGGGCCGAGCGACCGCCATCCGCACCGACTCGCCGGTGCGCGACGCGAGCGCGTCGGCGCGGTGGATCGCTCGCGAGCGCAGTTCGTTGACATCGAGGTGATCGGTCCCGAGTTCACCCAGCGCCGGCCCGAGCAGATACCGGCCCGTCGCCGGATCCTGGTCGACGAACCCCACCCCGAGCAGGGTCCGCAGAATGCCGTGCGCGGTGGGTTTGGCCAGGTCGAGGGCGGCGGCGACCTCACCGACCGCCATCGGTCCCGATCCGCGCGCGAGCAGCCGCAGCACGGCGGCGGCTCGCTCGATCGACTGGATCGGACCCGGCACCGCCCGAACCTATCAGCCCGAGCGTTCGGCATTGTCGAACGGCAGCCGTGGCGGCGCGGTCGGGCCGTTCCTAGCGTGGTGTCGGGCTCGACGGTGAGCCCGCGCGAAAGGACCACGATGAATCGGTATGTGGGCGCGATCGACCAGGGCACGACCTCGACGCGTTTCATGGTTTTCGACCACGGCGGCGCCGTCGTCGCCCGGCATCAGCTCGAACACGAGCAGATCATGCCGCGACCCGGCTGGGTCGAACACAACCCCGACGAGATCTGGGAACGCACCCGCACCGTCGTCAAGACCGCGCTCGCCGCGGCCGATCTCACCGCCGCCGACCTGGCCGCGATCGGCGTCACCAACCAGCGCGAGACCACGGTCGTGTGGAACCGCCACACCGGCCGCCCGTACTACAACGCCATCGTCTGGCAGGACACTCGCACCGACCGGATCATCGCCGCGCTCGACGCCGCCGGTCACACCGACCTGATCCGCCGGCGCACCGGACTCCCGCCCGCGCCCTACTTCTCCGGCGGCAAGCTGCGCTGGATCCTCGACAATGTCGAGGGCGTGCGCGCCGACGCCGAACGCGGCGACGCCCTGTTCGGCACCCTCGACACCTGGCTGATCTGGAACCTCACCGGCGGTATCCGCGGCGGCGTGCACGTCACCGACCCCACCAACGCCTCGCGCACCATGCTGATGGACCTCGAGACGCTGGCCTGGGACGACGAACTGCTGCGCGTCTTCGACATCCCGCGCGGGATGCTGCCCGCCATCGCGCCGTCGTCGAACCCGGCGGGCTTCGGCACCACCGACCCCGACGGACCGTTCCAGGGCGCGGTCCCGATCGCCGGGGTGCTCGGCGACCAGCAGGCCGCGAGCGTCGGGCAGGTGTGTTTCCAGCCGGGCGAGGCCAAGAACACCTACGGCACCGGCAATTTCCTGATGCTCAACACCGGTACCGACATCGTGCGCTCGGCGCACGGCCTGCTCACCACCGTCGCCTACCGGTTCGGCGACGACAAACCCGTCTACGCGCTGGAGGGCTCGATCGCGGTCACCGGCTCGGCCGTGCAGTGGCTGCGCGACCAGCTCGGCATCATCGCGGGCGCCGCGCAGATCGAGGACCTGGCCGGCCAGGTCGAGGACGCGGGTGGGGTGTACTTCGTGCCCGCGTTCTCCGGGCTGTTCGCGCCGTACTGGCGACCCGACGCGCGCGGCGCGGTGGTCGGCCTCTCCCGCTACAGCAACAATGCCCACCTGGCCAGGGCGACCCTGGAATCCATCGCCTACCAGACCCGCGACGTGGTCGAGGCAATGCAGCGCGATTCCGGCGTGCGGCTGGCGACGCTGCGCGTAGACGGCGGCGTGACCATGAACAAGCTGGCCATGCAGATCCAGGCCGACCTGCTCGGCGTCCCGGTCTCGCGGCCGGTCGTCGCCGAGACCACCGCGCTCGGCGCCGCCTACGCGGCCGGCCTCGCGGTCGGCGTCTGGGACTCCACCGACGAACTGCTCGCGAACTGGCACGAAGACGTCCGCTGGTTCCCCTCCTGGTCCGACGAGCAGCGCGAGCGCGGCTACCGCCGCTGGCTCAAGGCCGTCGAACGCACCCTCGACTGGGCCGAACTCGACTGATGAACGATCACCTCGACAAGGAGCAAGCCGTGTCCGTTCCCCTGGACTCCCTCTACCGCGACAAGGCGATCGCGGCGCTCGGCGACCACGAGGTCGACGTGCTGGTGATCGGCGGTGGCGTGACCGGTGCCGGCGCCGCGCTCGACGCCGCCTCGCGCGGTCTCTCGGTGACCCTCGTGGAGGCCCGCGACTTCGCCGCGGGCACCTCGAGCCGGTCGTCCAAGCTCATCCACGGTGGCCTGCGCTACCTGGAACAGCTGGACTTCGCGCTGGTCCGCGAGGCGCTCAAAGAGCGTGGGCTGCTGCTGAACTCGCTCGCGCCGCACCTGGTGCGTCCGGTGCCGTTCCTGTTCCCGCTCCAGCACCGGGTCTGGGAGCGCGCCTACATCGGCGCGGGCGTCGCCCTCTACGACACCCTCGGTGGCGCGCGGGCCGTCCCCATGCACAAGCACCTGACCCGCTCCGGCGCACTGGAACTCGCGCCCGCGCTGCGCCCCGACGCGATGACCGGCGCGATCCGCTACTACGACGCCCAGGTCGACGACGCCAGGCACACCATGATGATCGCCAGGACCGCCGCCGACCACGGCGCGACCGTGCTGACCCGCACCAGGGTCACCGGCCTGGTGCGCGACGGTGTGCAAGTCGTCGGCGCGCACGTGGTCGACCTGGAAACCGGTGTCGCTCACACGATCCGGGCCCGCAGCGTGATCAGCGCGACCGGCGTGTGGACCGACGACATGATCAAGATGACCGGCGTCGACTTCCCGTTCCACGTGCGGATGTCCAAGGGCGTGCACATCCTGGTCCCGCGCGACCGGCTCGACCTGCACACCGGCCTGATCATGCGCACCGAGAAGTCCGTGCTGTTCGTGATCCCGTGGGCTGAGCACTGGATCATCGGCACCACCGACACCGCGTGGTCGCTGGACAAGAACCACCCCACCGCCACCGCCGCCGACGTGCAGTACATCCTCGACCACGTCAATGCGCTGCTGCGCGAGCCGCTGACCAGGGCCGACATCGTCGGCACCTACGCCGGGCTGCGGCCGTTGATGACCGGCGCGTCGAAGGAGACGGCCAAGCTCTCGCGCGAGCACGCCGTCGCCGAGCCCGCGCCCGGCCTGTTCGTGATCGCGGGCGGCAAGTACACCACCTACCGGGTGATGGCCGCCGACGTCGTCGACGCCGTCACCGCGCGCCTCGGCGGTGACATCCCCGCCTCGGGAACCGCGCAGTTGCCGATCGTCGGTGCGCACGGCTACCGCGAAATGCTCGCCGAGACAGCCGAACTGGCGGCCACGGTGGGGCTGCCGATCGAGGTCGTCGAGCACCTGCTCGGCCGCTACGGCTCGCTCGCCACCGATATCTTCGACCTCGTCGCCAGTGATCCCGCACTGCGGCAGCCGCTGCCGGGCGCGCCCGACTACCTGGCCGCCGAGGCCGTCTACGCGGTGACCCACGAGGGCGCGCTGCACCTGGACGACCTGCTCACCCGCCGCACCCGCATCTCCATCGAGGTTCCGGATCGCGGGCTCGCGGCCGCGCCGGAGATCGCGCGGCTGATCGCGCCGCTGCTCGGCTGGGACGACGAGACGGCCAACGCCGAGATCAACCGCTACTTCGACCGGGTGCACGCCGAGCTGGCCGCCAACCAGGCGGGCGACGACATCGCCGCGAACACCGCGCGCTTGGTCGCTGTGCGGTGACGCGGGGTGCCGCTCGTGGCGTCGCCGCACACGCGTGGCGTCGCCACGGCGGTATTCCGGTGCGACCGCGGCCTGCCGCTTACCAACAGGTCTGTATGTAAGCGGTAGGATCGGCCGATGACCAGCACCGCAGCCGACAAGCCGCCGCGCCGGACGCAGGAGCAGCGCAGCACCGAGATGCGTGTCCGCCTGCTCGACGCGACCATCGACTGCCTGGTCGAGTACGGCTACGCGGGCACCACCACGCCCCGGGTCGCCGAGCGCGCCGGCGTCACCAGGGGCGCGCAGGTGCACCACTTCGGCTCCAAGCACGACCTGGTCGTCGCCGCGATCAAGCACCTGGCCGAGCTCCGGGTGGCCGCGGCCATGAGCGAGATGGCACAGGTCAGGGTGGGCGACGACCCGGTCGGCGCCGCCCTCGAGTTCCTGTGGGACCTGCATCAGGGCCCGCTGTTCATCGCGACGGTGGAACTGTGGGTGGCGGGCCGGACCGATCCGGTGCTGGCCGCGGCGATGGAAGAGGTCGAACCGCTGGTCAACGCCGCGGTGCTGCGGGCGGTCGCGGAGGTGATCCCGGACGACCTGCGCCGCAAGGGCGCCCGCGATTTCGCCTACACGGCGATGGACGCGCTGCGCGGCATCCTCGTCGCCAATTTCGTCGTCCCCGACCCGGAACGCGCACACCGCCGCTGGCGTCGCGCCATGGTCGACCTGCGCGCGGCGGCGGCCGCCGTGATCGCCGCCGATTCCCGCTGATCCCGGGGCACGGCGAGAGGTTCCGTCGACGGGCACCGGATGACTAGCGTGAGCGCATGGAATCGCACATCGAGCCCCTGTGGGCACCGGCGGTAGCGTCGTGAGCCGGGGCACCATCGTGATCACCGGCGCCAGCTCCGGCCTCGGCGCGGAGATGGCCCGCCAGTTCGCGGCCCTCGGCTACGACCTGGGCCTGTGTGCCCGGCGCACCGAACGTCTCGACGAATTGCGCGCCGAGATCCTGGCCGCGCATCCCGACCGCGCCGTCTCGGTGAAGCGGCTCGACGTCACCGACGACGCCGCCGTGTTCACTGTCTTCGACGAGTTCGCCGCGGAATTCGGCGCGATCGACCGCGTCGTCGTCAACGCGGGACTCGGCAAGGGCGCGCCGCTGGGCACCGGCAAGCACGCCGCCAACCGCGAGACCGCCGTGGTGAACTTCCTCGCCGCGCTGGCCCAGACCGAGGCCGCGATGGCGATCTTCCGCGCCCAGGGCCGCGGCCACCTGGTGATGATCTCCTCGATCTCCGGCCTGCGCGGCATGCCCAAGACCCTGACCACCTACGCCGCCACCAAGGCGGGCGTCGCGGCCCTGGCCGAGGGCCTGCGCGCCGAAGCCGTCCCCGGCGTGGACATCTCGGTGATCTACCCCGGCTACATCCGCTCGGAGATGAACGACCGCATCAAGCACGCCCCGAAGTTCATGGTGGACACCGCGACCGGCGTCCGCGCCATGGTCGCCGCCATCGAGAAGCGCCGCGCCAAGGCCTACGTCCCCGACTGGCCCTGGATTCCCATCGCCTTCGCCCTGCGCACCCTGCCGCTCCCGGTGGTCCGCAAGCTGCTCTGAGCACGACGAAGGCCGTGCCGGGCGAAAGATGTTCGCCCGGCACGGCCTTCGTTCGCTCAGTGCTGGCGGGGCAGTAGGTGCTTGCCCTCGCGGTCGGTGGACAGGGCCAGCGAGCTGATGTACTGGATCTCGCCCTCGGGGCCGGGGATCGCCGAGGCGATCATGTCCGGACGCTCGAACTCCATGCCGGTGACGTGGCACGGCAGCAGGTCGCCCGACGGGTTGCCGTGCTCGTCGAACATCGGCAGCTCGATGCCGTCGTCGGCGCGGCGCAGGTAGTACTTGCCCTTGGTGGCGATCGCGGTGAGCGGCGTCGCCACGAAGGCCACCAGCACCGCGACCAGCGGCGAGTACGGCTTCAGCAGCTCACCGAAGAGGCCGAAGAAGGTCATGATCGACAGCACCGCGGACAGGCCGAAGCCGACCAGGCCGACCGGGTTGAAGTCGTAGAGCATGCCGCGCCGGAACTCCGGCACCTTCGGCGAGATCTTCAGCAGGTACTTGTTCACCGCGATGTCGGTGGCCACGGTGACGATCCAGGCGATGCCGCAGTTGGCGTAGAAGCCCAGGATGTTGTTGAGGAAGTCGAACATGTTCGCTTCCATCAGCACCAGCGCCACACCGAGGTTCACCACCAGGAACACCAGGCGACCGGGGTAGGTCTTGGTCACCCGGGTGTAGGAGTTGGTCCAGGCCAGCGAGCCGGAGTACGCGTTGGTGACATTGATCTTGATCTGGCTGATGACCACCAGCACCACCGCCAGCGTCATGGCCAGCCAGCCCGGCACCATATCGCGGTAGATCTCCAGGAACTGGTGCACCGGCTGGTTCGCGATCCCCTGCGCGGCAGGCAGATTGGCGATCAGGTAGACCGCGAGGAACAGGCCGACGACCTGCTTGGCCGCGCCGAAGAGCACCCAGCCCGGACCCGCGAGCAGCATCCAGCCCCACCACTTGGCCCGGTTCTCCGGCGTGCGCGGCGGCATGAACCGCAGGTAGTCGATCTGCTCGGCGATCTGGGCGATCAGCGACAGGCAGACGCCCGCGGCCAGCAGCGCGCCGGACACGCTCACGCCGCCCCCGTTCTCGCCGCCGTAGGCGAAGAACGAGCCCACCGAATCGGGGTGGCGCACCAGCAGGAAGCCGAACGGCGCCACCATCAGCAGCAGCCACAGCGGCGTGGTCCACACCTGCAGCTTGGCCAGGGTGTTCATGCCGTAGATGACCAGCGGGAAGATGATCACCGTCGACGCCAGATAGCCCATCCAGAGCGGAATTCCGAGGCCCAATTCCAGGCCCTGGGCCATGATCGACCCTTCCAGCGCGAAGAAGATGAAGGTGAACGAGGCGAACACGATATTGGTGATCACCGAGCCGTAGTAGCCGAATCCGCTACCGCGCGTGATCAAATCCAGATCGATGTTGTAGCGCGCCGCGTAATAGGCGAGCGGAAATCCGGTCAGCATCACGACGACGGCGAAGATACCGATGCCGATCAGCGCGTTTCCGGTGCCGTGCGCGATGCCGATATTGGCGCCGATCGCGAAATCGGCGAGATAGGCGATGCCGCCGAGAGCGGAGATGCCGACCACCGCCGGGCTCCATTTGCGGTAGCTCCGCGGGGCGAAACGCAGCGTGTAGTCCTCGAGTGTTTCTTTGGCAGCGGTGTCCGCTCCGGCCATTTTTCCCTCTCCCTCATCCACGCGGCCGTCGAATTCGGCGGCTCACCGACGGTGCTCGATGGATGTAGACACCAATTTTCCGAACCGTTACGCCGCTGTTACGCGGGCGGATGGTGACCGGGGTCACGGAAACCGTTGTGAAGATACATGCAGAGCTGTATGTTTGTGCGCAAGCCTGAGGATGGGAGTTCGATGACGAACAAGGTCTATGTGGTCGGCGTAGGGATGACGAAGTTCGAGAAGCCGGGCCGCAAGCTGGTCGAGGAGGCCGACGGAACCACCCGGGCCTGGGACTATCCGGACATGGCGCGGGAGTCGGGCACCATGGCCCTGGCCGACGCGGGCATCGACTACCGCGAGGTCGAGCAGGCCTACGTCGGCTACGTCTACGGCGAGTCGACCTCCGGGCAGCGCGCGGTCTACGAGCTCGGGATGACCGGCATCCCGGTGGTCAATGTCAACAACAACTGTTCGACCGGCTCCACCGCGCTCTACCTGGCGGCGCAGGCGATCCGGGGCGGGCTGGCCGAGTGCACGCTGGCGCTGGGCTTCGAGAAGATGCAGCCCGGTTCACTCGGCTCCACCTGGGACGACCGCGAACAGCCGATGGCCAAGCACGTGCTGGCGCTGGCGGAGATCTCCGAGGTGCTGTTCCCGGTGGCGCCGTGGATGTTCGGCGCGGCCGGGCGCGAGCACATGAAGCGCTACGGCACCACCGCCGAGCACTTCGCCAAGATCGGCCACAAGAACCACAAGCACTCGGTCAACAACCCGTATTCGCAGTTCCAGGACGAGTATTCGCTCGACGACATCCTGGCCTCGCGGATGATCTACGACCCGCTCACCAAGCTCCAGTGCTCGCCGACCTCGGACGGTTCCGGTGCGGCGATCCTGGCGAGCGAGGACTTCGTCGACCGGCACGATCTGTCGGAGCGCGCGGTCGAGATCGTCGGGCAGGCGATGACCACCGACTACGCCTCGACCTTCGACGGCACCGCCAAGAACCTCATCGGCTACGACATGAATGTCGCCGCCGCGCGGAAGGTCTACGAGCAGGCGGGCCTGGGCGCCGACGACTTCCAGGTGATCGAGCTGCACGACTGCTTCTCCGCCAACGAGCTGCTGCTCTACGAGGCGCTCGGACTCTGCGGCGAGGGCGAGGCCGGGAAGCTGATCGACGCGGGTCAGACCACCTACGGCGGCAAGTGGGTGGTGAACCCCTCCGGCGGCCTGATCTCCAAGGGGCACCCGCTCGGCGCGACCGGCCTGGCCCAGTGCTCCGAGCTCACCTGGCAGCTGCGCGGCACCGCGGGCAAACGCCAGGTCGGCGACGTCACCGCCGCCCTGCAGCACAACATCGGCCTCGGCGGCGCCGCCGTGGTCACCGCCTACCAGCGCGCGGTGCGCTGACCAGCACGAGGAGTACCGCAATGGGACACATCGAAGCCACCAAGACCGTCACCGCCACCCCGGAAGCGCTGTGGGCGGTCGTCTCCGACCCGCAGACCTGGGACAAGTGGTTCACCATCCACGAGAAGTTCATGGAGGAACCGCCCGCCGTGCTGGCCGAGGGCGCCGCGCTGGTCGCCAAGATCGTCATGCTCGGCATGGCCAACAAGATGGAATGGACGGTCAAGGCGGTCGAGGTGCCGAACCGGCTGACCCTCACCGGCGCCGGAATGGCCGGTGTCCGTACCGAATTCACCTTCGACATCCAGCCGTCGGGAGCGGGCAGCACCATCCTGGTCTCCGGCGACTTCGAAGGCGCGCTGATCAAGGGCGCGCTGGGCAAGGCGGTGGAGAAGGACGGCCGCACCCAGCTGGACAAATCTCTCGACCAGCTCGACGCGCTGGCCTCGGCGTAGGGGGCTTCGAATGACAGCGCACGCATCCGGCCGCATCGTCGAGTTCGACGACGCCGGCCTGGAAAAATGGAGTGACGCCGAGGAATTCGCGGTCACCGCGGACCGGATCGCGGACTACGCGGCCGCGACCAACGACCCGATCGCGGCGCACCGTGACGGCAGCGTCGCACCGCCGGTCTTCGCCATCGTCCCGGTGTTCGAGGCCATGATGATGCCGGTCATCGACGTGGCGCCGATGGACATCTTCGGCCGGGTCGTGCACGGCGAGCAGGACTTCCACTTCCACCGGCCGATCCGGCCCGGCGAGCAGCTGGTGTCGCGGGCCAAGGCGGTCGGCTACACCAGCAAGTCGACCGGGACGACCATCACCATCCTGGTCGAATGCCGGGACACCGCGGGCGAACTGGTGAACGAGCAGTACCTCACCGCCTTCTTCCGCAATATCGACGCGGGCAAGTCGGTAGGGGAACAGGCGCCGGCGCATCGCTTCGACGAAAGCCTGCGCGCGAGTGCGCCGTTCGCGGTCGTCGAGCATCACGTCGACGACGACCAGACCTTCCGGTACTCGCCCGCCTCGGGCGATCCGGTGCCGCTGCACCTGGACGAGCAGGTCGCCAAGGACGCCGGATTGCCCGGCATCATCGCGCACGGGCTGTGCACCATGGCGATGGCGTCCTGGGGCGTGCTCACCGCGACGGCGGGCTCGGATGTGCACCGGCTGCGGCGCTTCGCGGTGCGCTTCGCCAAGCTCGTCTTCCCCGGTGACGACCTGCGGACCCGGATCTGGCCGGTGACCAGCGCCGACGGCATCACCACCTACGCCTTCGAGACAGTGCGCGGCGAGGACGTCGTCCTCAGTGACGGCCTCGCCGAGATAAGGAGTCAGTCATGAGTTCCCTGGCGGGCAAGGTCGCCGTGATCACCGGCGCGGGCCGCGGCATCGGCCGCGAGCACGCGCTGCTGTTCGCGCGCGAGGGCGCGAAGGTCGTGGTCAACGATCTCGGCGGCAGCAATACCGGCGAGGGCGCCGACTCCGGGCCGGCGCAGCAGGTCGTCGACGAGATCGTCGCGGCGGGTGGTGTCGCCGTCGCCAATACCGACAATGTCGCGTCGTGGGACGGCGCGCGGAACCTGATCGCCCAGGCGGTCGGTGAGCTCGGCGGACTCGACATCGTCATCAACAACGCGGGCATCCTGCGTGATGTCTTCGTCGCCGCGATGGACGAGGCCCAGTGGGACGCGGTGATCGCGGTGCACCTCAAGGGTCATGCCGCCGTGCTGCACCACGCCGCCGCCTACTGGAAGGCGCAGAGCAAAGCGGGCAACCAGCCCAACGCCGCCGTGGTGAACACCGCGTCGGCCTCGGGCGTCACGCTGCCCAACGCGGGCCAGGCCAACTACGGCGCGGCCAAGGCGGGCATCGCCGCCCTCACCCAGGTCGCCGCCGAGGAGCTGGGCCGCTACGGCGTGCGGGTCAACGCGATCGCGCCGATCGCCCGCACCCGGCTCACCCTGGCCACGCCGGGCATGGGCGCGATGTTCGCCGCCGAGGCCGCCGCGGCCGAGGAATCCGGCGGGTTCGACGCGTTCAGCCCGGCCAATATCTCGCCGCTGGTCGCCTATCTGGCCTCGGACAAGTGCCCGATCACCGGCAAGGTGTTCGCCGTGCAAGGAGGCGCCATCTCGGAGCTGGCCGGCTGGCACGATGTGAAGACGATCGAGACCGAAGGGCCGTGGGCGATCGACGACATCGCCGTGCGGCTGCCCTGAGCGCGGGAGACGACGATGATCGAATGGTCCGAAACCGATCTGATGATCCGCGACGCCGTGCGGACCTTCATCGACAAGGAGGTCCGTCCGCATCTGGACGCCCTCGACAGCGGTGAGCTGCTGCCCTACCCGATCCTGCGGAAACTGTTCAGCCAGTTCGGGATCGACGCCATGGGCGAGGACGCGGTCACCAAGATGCTGGCCAAGGAGGCGGCCGGTCCCGGCGAGAAGTCCGGCGGTGGCGGTGGGTCCCCGTTCGCCGGGCAGCAGTCGATGATGGCGGTGCTGATCAGCGAACTGTCCGGGGTCTGTATGGGATTGGTGTCCGCGCTGGGTGTCAGCATCGGGCTGGGCGCCACCACCATCATGTCGCGGGGCACCCTGGCGCAGAAGGAGCGCTGGCTCGCCGACATCGTCACCCTGCGCAAGGTGGCGTCCTGGGCGATCACCGAGCCCGATTCCGGCTCGGATGCGTTCGGCGGCATGAAGACCCGGGTCGAGCGCGACGGCGAGGACTACATCCTCAACGGCCAGAAGACCTTCATCACCAACGGCCCGTGCGCCGACGTGATGATCGTCTACGCCAAGCTCGACGAGGGCGACGGCGCCGACAAGCGCGACCGCAAGGTGCTGACCTTCGTGCTGGACAAGGGCATGGAAGGACTCACCCAGGGCAAGCCGTTCAAGAAGATGGGCCTGCACTCCTCGCCCACCGGGGAACTGTTCTTCGACAATGTCCGGCTCGGCCGCGACCGGCTGCTCGGCGAGACCGAGGACCATCGCGGCGGCGACGGCCGCGACAGCGCCAGAGCCAGTTTCACCGCCGAGCGGATCGGCGTCGGCTTCATGGCGCTGGGCATCATCGAGGAATGCCATCGGCTCTGCGTCGACTACGCGCGCACCCGCACGCTGTGGGGACAGGAGATCGGCAGGTTCCAGCTGATCCAGCTCAAGCTGGCCAAGATGGAGGTCGCCCGGATCAATGTGCAGAACATGGTGTTCAACGTGCTCGAGCGGGGCAAGGCGGGCAAGCCGCCGAGCCTGGCCGAGGCGTCGGCGATGAAGCTCTACTGCTCCGAGGCGGCCACCGAGGTCGCGATGGAGGCGGTGCAGCTGTTCGGGGGCAACGGGTACATGAGCGAGTACCGGGTGGAGCAGCTGGCGCGCGACGCGAAGTCGCTGATGATCTACGCGGGCAGCAACGAGATCCAGGTGACCCACATCGCCAAGGGTCTGCTCGGCAAGTAGGCGAAGACGAACCCGGCCGCGCGCGTGTCGCGCGGCCGGGTTCGCGGGTGTTCAGACCGCGCGCAGGTGACCGCGGCTGGCGTAGATGTGCTCGGCGATCAGGGTGGCGATCCGGTCCGGTGCCTCCAGCATCGGCACATGACCCACGCCGTTGACCAGGATGCGGTCCGCGGATTCGGGGAGTTCGCGCAGGTAGCGGGTGGCGTAGACGTGGTTGGGGATGATCCGGTCGTACTCGGCGAGCAGCATGCGGACCGGGGTGGACAGCTCGTTCAGGTCGTCCATCGCGGGCGCGCGCAGGCCGCCGAGCAGCATCGGGATGATCGCGTCGCAGTGCAGGACGGCCGCGATGATCGTCGCGAGGTCGCGCCGGGCCACCGCGCCGGTGTGCTTGCTCAGCATCAGCGCGGCGACCTGCTGCACCACCGGGTTGTTGATCACCAGGCCGCCGAGCCGCTTGCCGACCTCGACGAACGGGACCATCGAGGCGAACTTCGCGCCGACCCGCAGCTGGGTGAACGAGGGCGTACTCCAGCCGCCCGCCGGCGCGATCGCGGTGAGCGTGCGGGCCCGCCCGCGCCGCGCCAGCTCCAAACCGACCCAGCCGCCCAGCGAGTTCCCCGCGATATGGCAGGTCCGCCAGCCCAGTTCGTCGAGCTGATCTTCGATCTGATCGGCCAGCGCGTACACATCCAGCGACCAGCCCTCGACCTTCGGCCCGCCCCAGTGCCCGGCGAACGCGGGCGCGTACACCTCACAGTGGGCCGACATCCGCCGCGCCACCTGCTCCCAGCAGTGCGGCGACAACATGAACCCGTGCAACAGCAGAACCGGGTCACCGGACCCGAGATGCAGCGCCGCGACGGGCGACGGCCGGGCAGTGGACTTGGCGGTGCGTGACGTCATCGTCAATCACCCCTTCCTGGACGACGGTGTCCGGGGGAGCATTCCTGACCTGTCATTGTACGGTCGACCGGTGGCTCTCATCCTTTCAACAGTGAACGTCAACGGCGTGCGCGCCGCGGCGACCAAGGGCATGCTGCCCTGGCTCGCCGCGACCGAGGCCGACATCGTGTGCTTGCAGGAGACCAGGGCGACCGATGCCCAGGTCGCCGCCGCGCTGGCGCCCGCGCTCGACGCGGGGTGGGTGCTCTCGCACGCCGAACCGGAGTCGAAGGGGCGCGCCGGGGTCGGCATCCTGTCGCGCCGGACGCCCGACGCGGTGCGGATCGGCTTCGGCAGCAGCGAGTTCGCCGAGTCGGGGCGCTATCTCGAGGCCGACTTCGGCGAGGTCACCGTGGCCAGCGTGTATGTGCACTCGGGGGAGGAGAACACCCCCAAGCAGGACGAGAAGTACCGGTTCATGGCCGAGTTCGGCGCGTACCTGAAGGCGCGCACCGGCGATTTCGTGGTCAGCGGTGACTGGAACATCGCGCCCGCCGAGGTCGACCTGAAGAACTGGAAGGGCAACCAGAAGTCGGCGGGCTTCCTGCCCGAGGAGCGCGCCTGGATCGCCGACCTGCTGGCGGCGGGCTACGTCGACGTGGTGCGCGCGCTGCACCCCGGCGTCGCGGGCCCGTACAGCTGGTGGTCCTACCGCGGCCGTGCCTTCGACAACGACTCCGGCTGGCGCATCGATTACCAGCTGGCCCTCGGCGAGCTGCCGGGGCGCGCCAAGCAGGCCGTCGTCGAGCGCGCCGACGCCTACGATCAGCGCTGGTCCGACCACGCTCCGGTGACGGTGCAGTACCGGTGAATCTCTCGCGCAAGACCCTCGGCCTGCTCGGCGGGCTCATCCTCATCGTGCTCGCGGTGGGCTTCACGCTGCTCACCGGGCGCGGCGGCAACGACACCACCGCGGCCACCAGCACCCGCGCGGCCGCCGGGATCACCACCACCAAGGCCGCGCCGAAACCCGGCCCGCCCGCGGGCAGTGCCAGTGCGGCGCCGGTCACCAAGGCGGCGGGCGTGCCCGATCGGGCCTACGTCACGCTCGTGGAGATCGACGCGGGCCGCTGGCCGGATTCGGCGAACGCGCCCGGCACCAAGGGCGGTGAGCAGTGGATGAACCGGGGAACCAAACTGCCGCCTAAGGATTCGGCGGGGAAAGCAGTGGTTTACCAGGAGTGGGACGTCAACCCCAAGCAGCGCAACCGGGGCCGGGACGCCGAACGCATCGTCACCGGCAGCGACGGCACCGCCTGGTACACCGGCGACCACTACGAGACCTTCACGAGGATGCGCTGATGACGACGCGAATGACGCTGTCGCAGTTCCTTGCTCGTCCCACCCTCGAGGCGCCCGCCGCCCCGCGACCGGTGCTCGGCGCCCTGCCCGTCGACCCCGCCGCGTTCAGCGGCGTGCGCTACGACGCGCCAGCGGACTACCGCGTGCGCGAACTGCGCGGCCCCAAGATGCGCACCACCGCCGAGCTCTTCGACGAGTTCGCCGCGGCCTTCCAGTTCCCGTACTACTTCGGCGCGAACAAGGACGCCTTCGACGAATGCCTCCGTGACCTCGACGATTTCGTCGGCGACGCGCCCGGCTACGTCGTCGTGGTGCGCACCGCCGCCGACCTGCTCGCCGACGACCCCACCGAGCGCGCCTGGTTCGACAGCGCCATGCGCGACTGCGCCGCCTACTGGTCGCGCCGCGACGTCGTCTTCCGCGTCGTCCTCCAGGGCGAACCGGACACCTTCGGCGCGGTGGCGCTGACCGACTGATCCGTGCCACCGGAATTGGCGGCTGCCACCACCGTGCCGGTCCGCTTAGCGTTCTCGCCGAGCGGCTGCCGAGGCCGCCGATGAGGAGAACACGATGAAGCGAGTTCTGGTGAGCGCGAGCATCCTCGCCGCGTTCCTGACCACCGCGGCGGGTCCGGCCACGGCCGACGCGCAGCCGAGCCGCGCGTCCCAGCCCATCGCCGACAGCGGGTCGTCGGTGCTGTCGCCCGAGCTGGTGGTGACGATCAATCAGGCCATCCTCTGGCTGGCCAACGGATCGTCGGAACCCTGCACCGCGCCCGTCGGTCTCTGCCCGCCGCGGTGACGTAGGTCGTCAGCGGTGGCGTTCGGCCAGGTCGTCACCGAGGAGGACGAAGACCTCGGTGACCTGGTCGATCAGTTCCTCGCGGGTGAGATCGAGATCGCCCGCGAGCCAGGTCGTGAGGGTCTGGGTCAAGCCGCCGATGAGGTAGATCGCGCGGAAGTCGACGAGCTTCTGCGGTACCTCGACCCCGTAGAAACCGGAGCCCTCGGCGGCGACCAGGCGGGAGAACGCCCGGACCGTACGGGCCGTGCGGGCGCGCAGTTCCGGCGTCGCCATGCCCGCGATCAGCGCGGCCTTCGCCTTGCGCGGATCGTCGATGAGTACCGAGATGCCCGCGTCGATCGCGGCGCGCGACTGGGACCGGCTGTCGGGGGCGGCGGTGGTCAGCGCCGTCACGATCGCGGCGGTCAGTTCCTCGGCGATCCGATCCAGCAGGGCCTCCAGCACGCTCTCGCGATGCTCGAAATTCTCGTAGTAGTAGCGCTCGTTGAGTCCGGCGCGGGCGCAGAGCCCGGCGACGGTGAGCTTGGCCTGCCCGTCTTCGGCGACGATGTCGAGCGCCGCGTCGAGGAGGGCGGTCCGGCGTTGGGCCTGTCGTTGTTCGGCCGAGACGCCACCGTAGGTGCGTTGTGCTGCCACAGCTCCCATTCTGCGTCCTGCCGTCGCGGGAAGGTTTTCTGGTAGAGACTCTTGCCAGATTATCAAATCTGGTGGATTCTATTGCCAGATGCACTCGACGAGGAGGCGCAGCATGGCCGCACGGCAGGGCGAACCCGGATATTTCGCCGACGATTCGATGATCCGACGGGTGATGAGCAAGCGGGCGGTGGGGCTGACCTACGGCGTCCGGGCACTGGTCATCGGCGCGGTGCACCCGCTGCTGTTCGTCGGCACCAGTGAGCACACCGCCCACCGCGCGACCCCGTACACCCGGCTGGCCATCACCGGCGCGCTGTTCGAGGCGGTCTTCCTCGGCAGCAAGACCGAGGCCGACCGGGCCCTGGCCTTCACCCGGCGCAAGCACGAGAAGGTGGTCGGCACGCTGCCCGAGGACGCGGGCGAGCACTATCCGGCGGGCACCGCCTACGCGGCCCACGATCCGCACCTGATGTTCATGACCATGGCCTTCACCTTCGACTCCGCCGAGGCGATGTACGACCGGCTGGTGCGCGAACTCACCGCCACCGAGCGCGAGGACCTCTACCAGGACTACGTCCGCTGGGGCGAGCTGTTCGGCATGCCGCGCGACGCCGCGCCCGCCGACTACCCGGCCTTCCGCCGCTACTTCGACGACTACCTGAACTCGGCCGAACTGTTCCTCACCGAGGAGGCCGATCTGGTCGGCTCGTATCTGGCGGGCCACCGCAAGGCCTATCGTCTGCGCCCGCCCGCCGAGCAGGTCGGCTCGGCGCTGTACCTGCTCGTCCAGGGCAGCCTGCCTGCCCGGATCCGGGACATGTACGGCATCGAGTGGGGCATCGCCGATCAGGTGGCCTACCGCACGCTGTGCCGCAGCCTGCGGACCGCGCACGTCGCCCCGCCGCTGGCGCCCCGGGTGCTCGCCGGCGCGCTGGCCGGGCCGAGCACACCCTCCTATCAGCTGCTGGCCCGTCGCGAACAGCGAATGGTCAAGGCGGGCAAGCCGAGCATGCCCGGCGTCGATCCGCGCAACTGGGTGCAGCGAAATACCGCTTGAGCGTCATGGAAAGATCGGGGGCATGTCCAGTCCTGCCCCGGCCGCGACGGCCGAACGCAAGCAGCGGGTGCTGTCGGGCATCCAGCCCACCAGCGACTCCTTCCACCTCGGCAACTACCTGGGTGCGCTGCAGTACTGGGTGACCATGCAGGACGAGTACGACGCGCTGTACTTCATCCCGGACATGCACGCGATCACCGTCAGCCAGGAGCCCAAGGCGCTGCGGGCCCGCACCAAGGCCGCGGCCGCGCAGCTGCTCGCGCTCGGCATCGACCCGAAGAAGTCGACGCTGTTCGTGCAGAGCCAGGTGCCCGAGCACGCCGAGCTGTCCTGGGTCCTGAGCTGCATCACCGGTTTCGGTGAGGCCAGCCGGATGACCCAGTTCAAGGACAAGTCGGTCAAGCAGGGCGCGGACAACGCGACCGTCGGCCTGTTCACCTACCCGGTGCTGATGGCCGCCGACATCCTGCTCTATCGCCCGCACCAGGTGCCGGTCGGCGAGGATCAGCGCCAGCACCTGGAGCTGACCCGAAACCTGGCCCAGCGCTTCAACACCCGCTTCAAGAAGACCTTCGTCGTGCCGGAGCCGCACATCGTCAAGGGCACGGCGAAGATCTTCGACCTGCAGGATCCGACCGCGAAGATGAGCAAGTCGGCCAGCACCGACGCCGGCTTGATCAACCTGCTCGACGATCCCAAGATCACCGCGAAGAAGGTCAAGTCGGCGGTCACCGACACCGAGCGCGAGATCCGCTACGACCCCGAGCACAAGGCGGGCGTGAGCAACCTGCTGGTGATCCTGAGCTCGCTCACCGAAACCCCGATCGTCACCCTCGAAGAGAATTTCGCGGGCAAGGGCTACGGTGATCTCAAGGCCGACGTGGCCGACGCGCTGGTCGAATTCGTCACCCCCGTCCAGCAGAAGGTGCAGGAATACCTGTCGGATCAGGCCGAACTGGACCGGATCCTCGCCTCGGGTGCCGAGCGGGCGCGCGAGATCGCAGGCAACACACTGGCGCAGGTGTACGACCGGGTGGGCTTCCTGGCTCGCTGACCCGGTGTGCGCCTGCGGCTTTCGGCTGAAGGGGCGCGTGCCATGCAGCTCGTCGACAACATCTCGGCCGCGGTCGAGAAGCAGATCGGGCGCAGGCCCTGGCTGGATCATCTGGTCAGGGCGGGCGGCCGATTCCAGCGCCAGCGCGGTGACTACTACGCCGCGGGCATCACGTACTTCACTGTGCTGTCGCTGTTTCCGCTGTTGATGGTGGCGTTCTCGGTGGCCGGTTTCATCCTGGCCGGGCAGCCCGAGCTGCTCACCCGGCTCCAGGACAGCGTCGTGGAGAACATCCCCGGGTCCTTCGGCACCCAGATCAACGACCTCATCGATCAGGCGATCAGCTCGCGCGGCACGGTCGGTCTGCTCGGTCTGCTCGTCGGCCTGTACACCGGGCTCGGCTGGATCGCGAATCTGCGCGCGGCGCTGACCGAGCAGTGGGAGGTGCAGAGCCCCGAGAGTCCGTGGTGGCGGAGCAAGCTGTCGGATCTGGGCGCGCTGGTCGGCCTCGGCCTGGCGTTCGTGGTCTCGCTCGGGTTGTCCGCGATCGCGTCGAGCGGGCTCGGTGCCCAGGTCCTCGCCGCACTCGGGATCGATCACCTGCCCGGCGCGACCGTGGTGCTCGCGGTGGTGTCGATCGCGCTCGGTCTGCTCGCCTCGTGGGCGGTGTTCGCCTGGATGATCGCCCGCCTGCCGCGTGAGCCGGTCTCACTGCGCAGCGCGGCGCGCGCGGCGGCGCTGGCGGCGATCGCCTTCGAGATCTTCAAGCAGATCGCCGCCATCTACCTGCAGATCGTGCTGCGGAGTCCGGCGGGCGCGACCTTCGGCTCCATCATCGGTCTGATGGTGTTCAGCTACACGACCTACCGCATCCTGCTGTTCGCCACCGCCTGGGCGGCGACCTCGTCCGACAACGACCGCGCCGCCGAGATCGCGCCGCCGAACGCGGTCGTCATCCGGCCGCGCGTGGTCGACCACAGCATCTCGACCGGCACCGGCGCCGCCTACTTCGGCGCAGGCGCGGTCGCCGCGCTGGCGCTGCTGCTGTTCGGCAGGCGCCGCTGAGTCAGCGCCTGCGCCGGTAGGACCGCCGCGCCCACAGCAGCAGCACCATGACCACGATCGGCCCGCCGATCAGGGTCGCCACCCTCGCGGCGTGATGCGGCTGCTGTTGCGGCTGGGCCTGCGTCCCGTCGGCGCGCGGCGGCGGGGTGGCCAGCGGCACGCTGGGATGTACTGCCGCACTGCCCGATTCGGGTAGCTTGCCGATCCGGGCGTCGGCGTCGAGGGCGAAACCGTAGTCGAGCAGCCGGGCGGCCTGCTCCCACGGCCGGATCGGGCGCACATCGGCCTTGAGCAGCGTGACGACCAGCCGGTGCCCGTCGCGCTCGGCGGCGGCGACGAAGGTCTGCCTGGCGTCGTCGGTGAAACCGGTCTTGCCGCCGATCGCGCCCGCGTAGTTGTAGAGCAGCTGGTTGTCGTTGGCGATGGGGAAGCCGGGATGGTCCTTGTCGTCGGGGATCTTCGGATCGGCCGGGTAGCCGGGGAAATCGGCCTGCTCGGTGTGGATGAGTTCGGCGAACAGCGGGATGCTCATCGCCTCGCGGAACAGCACCGACAGGTCGTAGGCCGAGGTGCTCATCCCCGGCCCGTCCAGGCCGGACGGGGTCGCGGCCCGAGTGTCCAACGCGCGCAACGACTTCGCCACGTCGTTCATCTTCGCGACAGTGGCCTTGTCGCCGCCGAGCTGGGTGGCGATCGCGTGCGCGGCGTCGTTGCCCGAGCACATGATCAGCGCCTGCATGAGCTGACGGTTGGTGTACTGCCCGCCGGGACCGATCCCGACCCTGGTGCCGTCGACGTCGGCGTCGGCCTGGGTGCCGGTCACCACCTTGTCCAGGTCGAGGGTGCGCAGCGCGACGATCGCCAGCGCCACCTTGATCGTGCTGGCGGGCCGGTAGCGCCCGTGCGGGTCCTTGGCCGCGAGCACCCGGCCGGTGTCGAGGTCGGAGACCATCCACGCGGTCGCCGAGATGTCGGCGGGCAGCGGAGGCGCGCCCTTGGGCAGCACGACGCCGCATTCGCTCATCCGGTCGCCGCCGATCGGGGCGTCGGGCACCGGGAGCGCGCTCGGCGTCGGTTCGCCCGGCGCTGGCACCTCGGAGGTGTCGATGGGGGCGGGCGGCTGCGTCTTCTGCGGGCAGCTGTCGGTGTTCGGCGTGGTGAACGGGGGTGTCGTCGTCGTGCTCGCGCCGTTGCCCGGCGGTGTGTCGGGGCCGGGGACGGCGGTGGCGGCGGGGGCGCAGACCAGGGTGGCGGCGATCGCGGCGGCGCCGAGAGTGCTGGCGGCGCGCACGCCGAGTTCGCGGATCTTCATCGCCACAGAGCGTAGCGAGCCGATCGAGGCGGGGTGCGGCGGCCGGGCGCAAATCTTGACAGAATCTACTAAATGAGAGTTACTAGCAAATGACTGTAACTCTCATTTTGGAGGAGATATGCGGACGGAAACCACCCGCCGCTGGCTCGCCCTCGGCGCCCTCGCCCTGGCGATGCTCACGATCGGACTCGACGTCACCGTGCTGACGGTGGCCCTGCCGACCCTCGCGGTCGACCTGGACGCGAATACCGCTGCGCTGCAATGGTTCAGCAGCGCCTACACCCTCGCGCTGGCCGCGCTGATGCTGCCCGCCGGTGCGCTGGGCGACCGCTACGGGCGCAAGAAGGTACTGCTCGGCGCGCTCCTCGTCTTCGGGGCGGCCTCGCTGGCCTGCGCGTTCGCCGGCACGGCCGGTCAGCTGATCGCCGCCAGGGTCGCGCTCGGTGTCGCGGCCGCGGCGATGATGCCGCTGTCGATGGCCGTGCTGCCGGTGCTGTTCACCGAGCTGGCGCAGCGTCAGCGCGCGCTGACGATCTGGGTCACCTCGACCGCCGTCGGCCTGCCGCTCGGCCCGATCCTCGGCGGCTGGCTGCTCCAGCACTTCTGGTGGGGCTCGGTGTTCCTGATCAATGTGCCGCTGGTGGTCGCCGGCGCGCTGGCGGTCGCGACCCTGGTCCCGGAATCGCGCGGCGACACCGGTTCTCGCATCGATCCGGCCGGTGCGGCGCTCTCGGCCGCTGGCATGCTCGGGCTGACCTACGGCTTCATCCGGATCGGTGAACGCGACTGGGCCGACGCCGTCGGCTGGCTCGCGGTGGCCGGGGGCGTCGCGCTGCTCGGCGCGTTCCTGTGGTGGCAGCGTCGCTGCGCCCACCCGCTCATCGATGTCGGCCTGTTCGCCGCGCCCGGATTCCGCTGGGGCACCGCGTTCTCCATTCTCGTCAGCTTCGCCATGTTCGGCATGTTCTTCACCGTTCCGCAGTACTTCCAAGCGGTGCTCGAGGTCGACGCGCTCGGCAGCGGGCTGCGGCTGCTGCCGCTGATCGGTGGGCTGGTGCTCGGCAGCAGACTGGTCGACGTACTGCTCCCGCGCCTCGGGGTGCGGGTGGTGCTCACCGCGGGCTTCCTGGTGCTGGCGGGCGGGATCGGGCTCGGCGCGCTGACCAGGGTGGACAGCGGCTACGGTCTCACCGCCCTGTGGACGACGGTGCTCGGTGCAGGCATGGGGCTGGTCATGCCCGCGGCCATGGGCCTGGCGATGGGGGAGCTCACCGCGGCCCGCTCCGGCTCGGGTTCAGCACTGCTGCAAGCACTTCGGCAGGCGGGCGGCACCATCGGCGTGGCGGTCCTCGGCACCGTGCTGGCCACCACCTACCGGACCGAGCTCGGCGCGCTGAACCGGGAGCCGATCGCCGACGGGGTCACCGCGGGCGTCGCCGTCGCGCACCGGGCGGGCGATCCGGCGATGCTCGCGCAGGTGCGGCACGCCTTCGTCGCGGGGATGGACACCATGCTCGGGGTGTGCGCCGTGCTGTGCCTCGGGGCGGCCGTCGTGGCGGCCTGGGTACTGCGTGGGCGAGCGGCGGCACCGGTCGCCGCGCTGGATGCGGCAGAATCGATGCATGTCGGTTGAGATGTCGCTGCGTGAGCGGAAGAAGGAGCGGACCCGTCGCACCATCCGGGTCGAGGCGTTCCGGCTGTTCCGGGAGCAGGGCTACACCGAGACGACGGTGGAACAGATCGCGGCGGCCGCCGAGGTCTCGCCCAGCACCTTCTTCCGCTACTTCCCGACCAAGGAACAGCTGGTCATCGCCGACGATCAGGACGCGCTGATGATCGAGGCCCTGGCCGCGCAGCCGCGCGGCAAGCACCCGCTGACCGCCTTCCGCAACGCCCTCGAGGCGGTGTACGCGGCCATGCCCGCCGCCGACCTGGCCTTCGAGCAGGAACGTCAGGCCCTGCTGTATCACGTACCGGAGCTGCGCCCCGCGATCGGTCTGGAATTCCAGCGCAGCATCGAACTGGCTGCGCAACTGATGGCCGAATACACCGGCCGAACCGCCGACGATTTCGAGGTGCGGATCGCCGCGGGCGCGATGATCGGCACCATGCTGGCCATCGTCACCACCACGCCGGTCAATGCCGAGAACGCCGGTCACGCCCTGCGATTCCTGCAGGCCGGGCTGCCGTTCGGTCCGGACGACGGACCGAACGGCAGCGACCGGAGCTGACCTATTCGGCCTTGCCGTGCTGCACGGGGCAGCCGTGCGCCAGCGGGCCGAGCAGCTTGTTGTTGTCGTAGAAGTGCTCGAGCTCGAGAATGCGCAGGTCGTCGCTGACCCGGGCGATGGTGACGCCGAACATCTCGATCTGCTCACCGGTGGGCTGGTGGCCCTTGTACTCGCCCTCGTACCTGCCCCAGTGCCGCCAGCGGAAGCTCACGGTCGGGGGACCGGACAGTACCTCGATGACCTCCCAGAAGAAGCCGCCGGGAAACGCGGTGTGGAAGACGTGGTGCGAGGACTCGAAGGTCTCGTTCGCCGCCTCGTAGTAGGGATTGTCGCCGATCAGGATGTTGTAGCTGCCGATCCGCGCGAATTCCTCGGCGTCCTGCCATTCGCCGCCGTTGACCCGGCCGCGGTATTGCTCGGCGACCACCGACAGCCAGGTGGCCGGATCGCCCTTGTGCGAGACCTCCATCTCGAAGACCTTCACCAGGTCCTCGACGATCGCCTCGAGCGAGCCGGGGGCGTGCTCGGTGGTGCGCTCGCGCGGGATGACTTCATGGCTCAATTCGTAGTCCGGGACATTGCCGCGCCATTCGGTCGGCGCGGCCGCGGCGATCACCGCTTCGCGGCCCTGCAGCCACAGCGGGGCCTCCGGCTCGGGATTCTGATCGGCTTGCGTATCTGTCACATCCACAGTCATTTTCGGTCTACCCGACCCTTTCGGAAAAGCTCGTAGAACCGGTCGAAGGTAACAGCGACCGCTCCGCCGCGCCTGTCGCGTCTCAGCAGATGAGAATCGCGAAATGCCGAACTGTGTTCTGTGACAACGTTTTCGGAAACGCTATGCGACGGGGTGTGGATGGTGTCCGAGCCGGGCCGGGGTCTCGTCATCCATGGTCGCGAAGAATTCGCCGAGCACGCCGACGATCTGATCCACCGATTCCGCGCAGAACAGCACCGGCTGGTAGTGGGTGATGTCGTAGTCGATCGTGCCCATCGCGGCGACGTCGAGCGGACGTAGCCGGGCGTGCCGGAATTCATCGATCTCACCGTAGGAAGACAGCAATCCGGCGCCATAACAACGGATCTCGCCGGCCTCACGGACCACTCCGAACTCCAAAGAGAACCAGAAGACGTCGGCCAGGAATTTCAGCGCCGTCTCGGTCTCCAGCCGGGCGACCGCGGCGCCGACCGTCTCGTACAGCGCGGCGAATTTCGGGCTCGCGATCTGATTCGCGTGGCCGATGATCTCGTGGATCGCGTCGGGCTCGGGGGTGTAGAGCGGGGCCGAGTGGTGGCGGATGTACTGGGTGGAGTGGAAGGTGCGCTCGGCGAAGGAACCGAAGAACTCGCGCAGCGGGACGAGCCCGGCGGCGGGCACGTAGCTGAAGCCGGTCAGCGGGGCGAGCAGGCGCGACACCTCGTCCAGCTGCGGGATGTGATCGCGCGGCAGGGCAAGCGCCGCCGCCGCGTCGCGGACCTCGCCGCAGGCGTAGATCTCGTGCTTGCGGGCCAGTTCCGCCGAGGCGATCCGCCACACCCGCTGCTCGTCCTCGGTGTAGGCGATCTGCGGGACACGGCCGCCCGGCCGGTAGTCGAGCGCCATCGCGGCGATGGCGTTGCGGCGGGTGCGGTAGTCCTCGTCGTTCACACCGGGGTGATCCGCGCTCAGATGCACGGTCACATCGCCGTCGCGCTCGCGCGTCACCGGCGAGTACAGCTGGGCCTCGGTGAACATGCCTCCAGGCAAGCACCGCGCGTTCCCGTCGACAACAACGACGCGCACAACTGCGCAAACTGCACAGTTATCGTGGCGAAAATACGCTGATTCCGGCGATCATCAGGGTTTTCTGTGCGCTTGCTGGCGACCGATCGCGGTGCTCGCCGCCGGTCGCTGTGCGGACTTGCGAACGCGGGTATTCGGTAACGACGCGGTGAATCGGCGGACGCGCCCGGCGCGAATAACGCAAGATTGCGATCGACGAAGGAGGACGATTGCGATCCCTGCGGATAGATCTCGATCAGCACCTGCTGGCCGCGGCGGCCGACATCATGGGCACCGCCGACAGCAACGCGACCGTCAACGAGGCGTTGCGGCGCATCGTCGTGCACGAGCGGCAACTACGCAATCTCGAACGGCTGATGGCCGATTCGATCTTCAGCACCCCGCGGGAGGACGAGCAGGCGCCGATCATGGCCGCGGACGGGGTGGCCGAAGGATAGCTCGGGCGCGAATGTGTCGGTACCCGCTGGAATCATCGGTCCCGTCGCCGATCCGCAGGGGGAACGATGTCGGTACCGATCGCGAATCTGCCCGCCGCCCAACGCCCGCGTGAGCGCTTGCTGCTGCTCGGCCCGCACGCGCTCAGCGATGTCGAGCTGCTCGCGTTGCTGCTCGGGCAGGGCACGCGCGGGCAGTCGGCGCTGGAGCTCGCCGCGCAGCTCCTCGGCGAGTACGCCGGATTGGCCGAGCTCGCCGCCGCCCGGCCGGAGGAGCTGGCGCGCAGGGCGGGCATCGGTCCGGCCAAAGCGGCGACGGTGATCGCCGCGTTCCATCTCGGCACCCGCTCGCGGATCACCGAATCGGTGCCGCGGCTGAGTTCACCTGCCGATATCGCCCGCGTCGCGGTGCCGCTGTTCGCCGGCGCCAGGGTCGAGCGCCTGCTCGTGCTGATCTGCGACACCCAGCATCGCCTGCGCCACCGCGCCTTCGTCGCCGAGGGCGCCATCGACCACGTGGCCGTCCCGGTCCGGGAAATCCTCAACACCGTCCTGCGCCACGACGGCCGCGCCTTCGCCGTCGTGCACAACCACCCCTCCGGCGACCCGACGCCCAGCGCCGACGACCGCCGCGCGGGCACCCTGCTGGCCCGCGCCGCCGACCTCGTCGGCCTGCGCTACCTCGACCACCTCGTCATCGCCGGCGAAACCTGGTCCACCGCCCCACCCCTGGACTGACCCCTACTGCTCGATGTCGGCGGCGCGGAGGCGGGCCAGCGCGGTGGGGTCGGGCCAGTGGCGGGCTTCGAAGCGGGTGGGCTCGATGGTGGGAAGGGGAGTGAGGCCGAGGATCTCGACGACCGTGGGGAAGGGGACGGTGCAGAGCAGTTCGACCTCGTCGTTGTCGTCGCGGCGCAGGAAGCGCACGACGTCGGTCTCCGGAAGCAGGTATTCCACCCCTTCGCCCCAGACCACCGAGGTGAAGGCGCCGTCGGAGGACTCCTCGTAGTTGACCGTGGCCGCGTAGGCGGGGGCGATGTCGAGGTCGGGCAGCTCCAGGTACTCCTCGAACAGGTCGTTCAAATGGTCTGTCTGGATGCTGTATTCGGTCGCGGCCAGGCCGGCGCGCGCCCGCAGCGCCAGCGGCATCGACGGGTGCGGGCCCGCCTCGTCGAAGGGGACGACGGTGCCGTGCTCGTCGACCGTGTAGCCCTGCGGCGAGACCGGACGGGCCGCGTCGCGGTACTGCTGCTCGATCATCTCGAACACCTCGACGAGCAGCTCCGGATCGTCGGGAACGACCAGCAGGGAATCGTTCTCGGCGATGAACGCGACCGGTCTGGCCTCGCCACCGGCGTACCCGGCCAGCCAGCCCGGCACCAGCAGCCAGGAGGCGAAGTAGGAATCGCCGTCGTCGACGAAGCGCAGGATCTGTAGTTCGGCGGGGGAGCCGGGCTTGCTCAGCGCCGTGAGGTTGTCGCGCGCCGCGGCGAAGACCTGCTCGGCGTCCACACCCCAGCTCGCGACCTGATCGACGGAGACGAACGACCTGGTCCGCGGCAGATCGACGACGACGATCTCGTCGATGAACGGGAACGCCGCGCGGTGCAGCGGCCGCGGGCCGTCCTGGCCCAGCGTCACCGGACGCAGGACCGAACGCAGCATCGGGCGCACCGATTCCCAGTCGCCCGGCACATCGTCGGATCCGGTCATCGCCGCGATGAACGCGGTGATGCGCTCTTCCCGCTCCGCCGCGCCGAGCTGCTGGCACTCACGAAAGATGTTGTCCAGGAAGATCACCCGGCCGTCACTGTGATGCACGCTGAAGTCCTCGGCCGAGTACTCGGCATCGCCGATCCCGTGCGCGCGCACAGTCGTCATCACGGTTTCCACGAACTGCTCGCGTTCCATCGCCGCGTCACTCCCCGTCCCTGTCGGTTACCGTCGATCTTGACCGACGGCACCGACACTGTCGAGGCGTTGGTCTTTCAGTCGGCGAAACCGGTGGTCCTGGCCAGGTCGGCGAGCATGGCGTCGAACATGATCTCCGGGTCGGCCAGCGGGATGGGGTAGTTGCCGAACACCTCGAGGGTGACGTGGCCGAACAGCCTGGCCCAGATCTGCACCATCAGATAGGTGACGCCAAGATCCAGCTTCTCGGCCGGGAACTTCTGGCCGGACTCCGAGAGCATCGCCAGCAGATCGGTCTGGAAGGCGACGAGATCCTCGCGCAGCGCGGGCGGGATGGTCTCGCCGGGCGGGGTGGCGATCTCGAAGCCGACCAGCAGCCTGCCCGCCGCGGCGAGGAAGATCCGGCCGAAGGGTTCGTCGAACCGGCGCATCATCGACCGGCCCGAGGTGGGCGAGGCGAAGACCAGGGTGAACTCCCGGGGATTCGCCAGCGCCCACCGCCGGAAACCGCGGCAGATGGCCAGGAACTGCACCGCGCCGTCGTCGGACAGCACGGCGATCTCGGTCGAGAGGAACGCGGCCAGATCGGTGCAGAACTCCACCCGCAACCGCTCGATCAGCTCGTCGCGCGAGGCGTAGTGCCGATAGAGCGCGGGCGCGGTGACGCCCAGCTCGCGGGCGATCGCGCGCAGGGTGACCGCGTCCGGTCCCTGCGCGGCCAGCTGCGCCCTGGCGACCCGCCGGATATCGGCGTCGGTCACCACGGGCGCGCGCCCACGCGCCTTGCCCGTCACCCGGCCACCCCCTCGATCATGTTTCGGGTCAAGCGTATTCGACCTCCCAGCGCTTGATGCCGTTGAGCCAGCCGCTGCGCAGCCGCACCGGGTCGGCGACCTGGCGCAGGTTCGGCATCGCGTCGGCAATGGCATTGAACATCAGGTCGATCTCCAGGCGGGCCAGATTCGCCCCGACGCAGTAGTGCGTGCCGGTGCCGCCGAAGCCGACATGCGGATTCGGGTTGCGCAGCACGTCGAACTCGAACGGGTTGGTGAAGGCCTCCTCGTCGAAGTTGGCCGAGCTGTAGAACAACCCGATCCGCTGGCCCTTCTCGATCTGCTGCCCGCCCAGTTCCAGGTCGCGGGTGGCGGTGCGCTGGAACGCGGTCACCGGGGTCGCCCAGCGCACGATCTCGTCCGGCGCGGTGCGCGGGCGCTGCTCCTTGTAGAGCTCCCACTGGGCGGGGTTGTCGACGAAGGCCTTCATGCCGTGGGTGATCGAGTTGCGGGTGGTCTCGTTGCCCGCGACGGCGAGCAGGATGACGAAGAAGGCGAACTCGTCGGAACCCAGGTGCTCGCCGTCGACGTCGGCGTTGACCAGCTGGGTGACGATGTCGGCGGCCGGACACCCCCGGCGCTGCTCGGCCATGTTCCAGGCGTAGCCCATCACTTCGGCGGTGGCCACGTGGTGGTTGCCCTCGAACTCCGGATCGTCGTAGGAGATCATCTGGTTGGTCCAGTCGAAGATCTTGCGACGGTCCTCCTGCGGGACGCCGAGCAGTTCGGCGATCGCCTGCAGCGGCAGTTCGACGGCCACCTGCTCGACGAAGTCGCCCCGCCCGGATTTCTTGGCCTCCCAGACGATCCGTTCGGCCCGCTCGGTGAGCGCGGCGCGCAGGTTCTCCACCGCGCGCGGGGTGAAGCCCTTGGACACGATGCGGCGGATCTTGGTGTGCTGCGGCGGATCCAGGTTCAGCATCAGCATGTTGCCGAGCATGTCGATCTGCTCGCGGGTGGTCTCCTCGTTGAACCGGATGATCGCGCCGTTCTCGTGCGAGGAGAAGTCGTCGGGGTTCTTGGAGATCTCCTTGATGTCGGCGAGCTTGGACACCACCCAGTAGCCGCCGTCGTCGAATCCGCTGGCGCGGTCCGGCTGGGCGCACCACCAGACCGGGGCGGTGCGCCGCAGCTGCGCGAACTCCTCGATCGGCAGTCGGCTTGCGAGCAGATCGGGATCGGTGAAATCGAACCCCGCGGGGATGTTGGTGCTGGTCACGGCTGTCTCCTCCGGTCCGGTGCGCGGACGTCACAACGTGATGTGGAACACGTTCGTGATGATGAAACCACGTCCGACCCGTTTATGAACAGTGTTTAGTAATACCCGTTTATAAAACCTGCCGAGAAGAATCGGGCGGTTTGCCGACCACGATCCCCGCCCGCTGGGCAAGATGGCCGCGTGGACCTGCCGTTTCTGTGCGCGAACCCGCATCTGCTGCCGACCTTTCTCGCGCACCAGCGGCTGCGCACGACGCCCGTGCCCGGCGGCTCGATCAGCGTCGCCGAGCGGATCGGGCTCGACGACGGCACCCAGGTGTTCCTCAAGACCTGGCCGGGCGGTGTGTCCGCCGCGCCGACGGCCGAGGCCACCGCCGCGCCCGCCGGTCTCTTCGCGGCCGAAGCGGACGGGCTGCGCTGGCTGCGCGCGGCGGGCGGGGTCGCGGTGCCCGAGGTGTACGCGGTCACCGGCGAACTGCTGCTCCTGGAGTGGATCGAGCACGCCGAGCCGAGTGCCTCCGCCGCCGAGCGTTTCGGGCGCCGACTCGCCACCACCCATCGAGCGGGCGCGCACTGCTTCGGCGCGGCGGTGTCACTCCACACCGCCCCGTCGGGTCCCGGGCAGCCCTCCCGCACGCCCGATGCCGCCGTGCCGGCCGGATTCCTCGCGGGCCTGCCCCTGGACGACACCCCGGGCGAGGACTGGCCGACCTGGTTCCGTGCGAATCGCATCCTGCCGCTGCTGGAACTCGCCGTCGACGCGGGCGGTCTCGACCCCGCCGACGCCGCGCTCGTCGCAACGATCCGCATCGAGGCGCCATCGGAACCCCCGGCCCGGATCCACGGCGACCTGTGGCCCGGCAACATCGTCTGGGGACGCGACGACACCCCCTGGCTGATCGATCCCGCCGCCCACGGCGGCCACCGCGAAACCGACCTGGCCACCCTGACGCTCTTCGGCGGTGCCCCCCACCTGTCCCGAATCATCGCCGCCTACAACGAGATCCACCCCCTCGCCCCGGGCTGGAAGGACCGCATCGCGCTCCACACCCTGCCGATCCTGCTGGTCCACGCCGTCCTGTTCGGCCGCTCGTATCGCACAGCGGTCCTCGACGCCGCGCGGCGTTATCGATAGCGAGTCGATCGCCGCTGCCCGGATAGACTGGCTGAGCAGGCTCGATGGATCGAGGTGGCCGCCATGTCCAGCCATCGCGGCGGTGCTCGCCGGGTGCGTGCGGGCGAGGTCGGCTTGGAGGTGATCATCGGTGGCGCCGGGGCGCCGCTCGTCCTGATCCAAACCGGGCTGCTCGCCGAGGAGTGCGCGCCACTGGCGACCGCGCTCGGCCGCGACTTCACCACGATCCGCTACCACCGTCGCGGGTACGCGGGCAGCGACCCGGTGTCGGGCCCCGGCTCGATCGGCCGCGACGCGCGGGACTGCGCGGCCCTGCTGACCGCGCTGGGCATCGACTCCGCGCACGTGCTCGGGCTCTCCTACAGCGGGGCCGTCGCTCTCCAGCTGGCGGCCGACGCGCCGGAGCGGGTCCGCTCGCTCGTCCTGATCGAGCCGCCGCCGGTCCACGTCGCCGAATTCCGTTCCGTCAACGCCGAACTCCAGCGGGAGTACCGCGAGGCGGGGAGCGCCGTCGCCCTCGGCCACCTGATGGGCATTGTCAGCGGATCGGGCTGGCGTGACGTCCTGGATCGGCAGCTGCCCGGGGCGCGGGAGCAGGCGACGGCCGACGCCGGAACCTTCTTCGCCACCGATCTGCCCGCGCTGCTGACCTGGACCTTCACCGCCGCCGACGCGGCCCGTGTCCAGGCGCCGGTGCTCTACCTCGGCGGGACGGCGAGCGGCCCCTGGTTCGCCGAGGTCGCCGAGCTGATCACCACCTGGTTCCCGCGGGCCGAAGCGGTGCTGTTCGCCGACGCCGACCACGGCCTCGCCCTCACCCATACCGCCGGTCTCGCCGCGGCGATCACCGCCTTCGTGGCGGATCGGTAGCGCGTCGTGACGCCCCTGGATTCAGGATTACAGATTTACGTCTCCTGTAACGATTGGATGTAGAGGTTCCCGAGTGTCGGCCGCGAAGGTGGGCGCATGATCAAAATGCCTCATGTTCAAACGACTGGCACTCGCCGCTCTGTGCGGTGCGGCCGCACTGCTCCCCGTAGCTCCCGCCGGCGCCGCGCCACACGCGGGCCCTCCGGCGAAGATCGCCTCCTACAACGTCTTCATGCTGCCGGAGGCGCTCTACCCCAACTGGGGGCAGGAGCAGCGTGCCGATCTGATCGCGCAGCAGAATGTGCTGGCCGATCAGGACGTGGTGGTGCTCCAGGAGCTGTTCCACAACGAGGGCGGTGACCGGCTGCTGAACAATCTGCGGCGGACCCACCCGAATCAGACGTCGGTGGTCGGCCGGTCGCGCTCGGGCTGGGACGCGACCCAGGGGTCGTACTCCGCGACCACGCCCGAGGACGGCGGTGTCGCCATCGTCAGCCGCTGGCCGATCAGCCGCAAGGTGCAGTTCGTGTACAAGGACGCGTGCGGCGCGGATTGGTTCTCCAACAAGGGCTTCGCCTACGTGAAGCTGGCCGCGCCGGGCGGTGCCATCCACGTGATCGGCACGCACATGCAGTCCGAGGACGACGGGTGCAGTGCGGGCCAGCCGGGTCAGGTGCGGGCGAAGCAGCGCGCGCAGATCGCCGCCTTCCTCGCCGCCGAGCGCATCCCCGCCGGGGAGCCGGTCTATGTGGCAGGCGATATGAACGTCATCGAATCCAGTGCCGAATATCCCGCCATGCTCGCCGAACTCGGCGCCGTCGGTCCCGAGCACACCGGGCACCCGCACTCGTGGGACTGCGCCGACAACTCGGTCTGCCTCGACCAGTACGGCCCCGAATACGCCTCCGAGCACCTCGACTACGTGCTGCCCATCAACGGCCACCCCGTCCCCAAGCGCTACGTCAACGAGACCCGCCGCGTGAAGAGCCCCTCCTGGAGCGTCACCGCCACGGGCACCACCTACACCTACACCGACTACAGCGACCACTACCCGGTCTTCGGCTCCAACGGCTGACCGACGACGAAGGCCGCCTTCATCTCGAAAGATGAAGGCGGCCTTCGTGGACCGGGGAGGGTCAGCGGGTGAAGAGCAGGGCCCGCTTGACTTCCTGGATGGCCTTGGTGACCTCGATGCCACGGGGGCACGCGTCGGTGCAGTTGAAGGTGGTGCGGCAGCGCCACACGCCCTCGACGTCGTTGAGGATGTCGAGACGCTCGCGGGCGGCCTCGTCACGGCTGTCGAAGATGAAGCGGTGCGCGTTCACGATCGCGGCCGGGCCGAAGTAGCTGCCGTCGCTCCAGTACACGGGGCAGGAGGTGGTGCAGCAGGCGCACAGGATGCACTTGGTGGTGTCGTCGAACCGAGCACGGTCGTGCTGGCTCTGGATGCGCTCGCGGGTGGGCTCGTTACCCGAGGTGATCAGGTACGGCTTGACGGCACGGAACGCGTCGAAGAACGGCTCCATGTCGACCACGAGGTCCTTCTCCACGGGCAGGCCGCGGATCGGCTCGACGGTCATGGTGAGGGTCTTGTCGCCCTTGGGTAGCAGGTCCTTCATCAGCACCTTGCAGGCCAGCCGGTTCACGCCGTTGATCCGCATCGCGTCCGAACCGCACACACCGTGGGCGCAGGAGCGCCGGAAGGTGAGGGTGCCGTCCAGGTAGGACTTGATGTAGATCAGCACGTTGAGGAAACGGTCGGTCGGCAGGACCGGCACCTGGAACGAATCCCAGTGCGCGCCCTTGTCGTCCTCGGTGCTGAACCGGGCCACCTTGACGGTGACCATGACCGAGCCCTCGGGAACGGGAGCCGGCTTCTGCGTGGTGGGTTCGGCTACAGCAGTCATCAGTACTTACGCTCCATCGGCTCGTAGCGGGTCTGCACCACCGGCTTGAAGTCGAGGCGGATCTCGGAGAGGAGCTCCGGACCCTCCTTGTAGGCCATCGTGTGCCGCATGAAGTTGACGTCGTCGCGGTCCGGGTAGTCCTCGCGGGCGTGGCCGCCACGCGATTCCTTGCGGTTGAGCGCGCCGACGACGGTGACCTCGGCCAGCTCGAGCAGGAAGCCCAGCTCGACGGCCTCGAGCAGGTCGCTGTTGTAGCGCTTGCCCTTGTCCTGCACCGTGATCCGGGTGTAGCGCTCCTTGAGCGTGTGGATGTCGGTGAGGACCTTCTTGAGGGTCTCCTCGGTGCGGAACACGCCCGCGTTGGCATCCATCGTGGCCTGCAGCTCGGTGCGGATGTCGGCCACGCGCTCGTTGCCGTGGTCGGACAGGATCAGCGCCAGCCAGTCCTGCACCATCTTGGCCGGGTCCTCGGGCATCTCGACGAACTCGGTGCGCTGGGCGTACTCGGCGGCGGCGATACCGGCGCGCCTGCCGAACACGTTGATGTCGAGCAGCGAGTTGGTGCCCAGGCGGTTCGCGCCGTGCACGGAGACACAGGCGCACTCACCGGCGGCGTACAGGCCGGGGACCACGTCGGTGTTGTTGCGCAGCACCTCGCCACGGATGCGGGTGGGGATACCGCCCATCACGTAGTGGCAGGTCGGCATGACCGGCACGAGCTCCTTGACCGGGTCGACGCCCAGGTAGGTGCGCGCGAACTCGGTGATGTCGGGGAGCTTCTCCTCGAGCACGTCCTCGCCGAGGTGGGTCACGTCGATGTAGACGTAGTCCTTGTTCGGGCCGGCGCCGCGGCCCTCGGCCACCTCGAGCACCATCGAGCGGGCGACGATGTCGCGCGGCGCGAGGTCCTTGATGGTGGGGGCGTAGCGCTCCATGAAGCGCTCACCGGAGGCGTTGCGCAGGATGCCACCCTCACCACGAACCGCCTCGGAGATGAGGATGCCCAGGCCGGCCAGGCCTGTCGGGTGGAACTGGTGGAACTCCATGTCCTCGAGCGGCAGGCCCTTGCGGAACACGATCGCCATGCCGTCACCGGTCAGCGTGTGCGCGTTCGAGGTGGTCTTGTACATGCGGCCCGAGCCGCCGGTGGCGAACACGATCGACTTCGCGTGGAAGACGTGGATCTCGCCGGTGGCCAGCTCGTAGGCGACGACGCCGGTGGCGACGGGGCCACGCTCGGTGTCGGTCATCACCAGGTCGAGCACGTAGAACTCGTTGTAGAACTCGACGTCGTGCTTGACGCAGTTCTGGTACAGCGTCTGCAGGATCATGTGACCGGTGCGGTCGGCGGCATAACACGCGCGACGCACGGGCGCCTTGCCGTGGTCACGGGTGTGGCCACCGAAACGACGCTGGTCGATCTTGCCCTCGGGCGTGCGGTTGAACGGCAGGCCCATCTTCTCCAGGTCCATCACCGCGTCGATGGCCTCCTTGGCCATGATCTCCGCAGCGTCCTGGTCGACCAGGTAGTCACCACCCTTGACGGTGTCGAAGGTGTGCCATTCCCAGTTGTCTTCTTCGACGTTGGCCAGCGCGGCGCACATGCCGCCCTGGGCCGCGCCGGTGTGGCTGCGCGTCGGGTACAGCTTGGTCAGGACCGCGGTGCGAGCCCGGGGACCGGCCTCGATCGCCGCGCGCATACCCGCGCCACCGGCGCCGACGATGACGACGTCGTAGCGATGCTCCTGAATCGGACGGGATTCACTCATGCGAGGTGGCCTGTTCCTAACCGGTGATGTTGGGGTCGAAGGTGAAGATGACGTACGTGCCGACGCTCATCACCAGGATCATCGAGACCGCGAGAATGGTCTTGAGCCAGAACCGGGTGGAGTCCTTGCGGGAGTAGTCATCGATGACGGTCCGCAGACCGTTGCCGCCGTGCAGCTGGGCCAGCCAGAGCATGGTCAGGTCCCAGAACTGCCAGAACGGGCTGGACCAGCGACCGGCCACGAAGGCGAAGTTCAGCCGGTTCACGCCACCGTCGATCATCAGCATGATGAACATGTGGCCGAGCACCAGCACGATGAGCAGCAGGCCGGAGAAGCGCATGAACAGCCACGCGTACTTCTCGAAGTTGCCGTTCGCCTTGGCCCGGGGGGAGCGGGGAGCGTCGAGGCTGGCCGGGCGGTCGTAGGACTTGCCGAGGACAGGTGCAGACATATCAGTGCTCCGTCAGCAGGTAGAAGAACTGGCGGCCGACGCCGGCGGCGGAGACCAGAACCCAGATGGTCAGCACGATCCACAGCATCTGCTTCTGGAAGCGCGGGCCCTGCGACCAGAAGTCGACCAGGATGACGCGGACGCCGTTGAGAGCGTGGAACAGCACGCAGACGACGAGACCCATCTCCATGAGCGCGACGAGCGGGTTCTTGTACAGCTCGATCGCTTCGTCGTAGGTGACCGGGTTGACCCGGACCAGTGCCGTGTCCAGCACGTGCACGAAGAGGAAGAAGAAGATCGTGACACCGGTGATCCGGTGCAGCGCCCACGACCACATGCCAGGGTCGCCGCGGTACAGCGTCTTCCGCTTCGGCTGGGCCGGAGCCGGAGCTTCTATCGTGGTCATAGAGTGCGGTGCCTCCAACGTCGTTGATGGACCCGGTCACAGATCCGACGCCGGCGTGCGTGGAGAGGCAAATGCCCAGGTGGCTGCGCTGTGTTCGCGAGCGCTGGCCCGCCGCCGGGAACCTGAACCGATCTTCGGCTGACTCTAATCCTCTCTGTTTCGCGGAACTAATTCGGCGTGCCGTGCGTTGCGTGCGAATCGGCCGAGTTAGGTTTACCTTTCTCCTTGCCGGATACTGGTGCGAAGGCCCGTTTGTCGACGCGTTCGGCGGGATCGGCTGGAGGTTCGCGATGCCCGAAATCGACTGGAATACCTTGCATGACATGGCAATTCGCGCTATGGGGTCGGCGTATGCCCCGTACTCGGGTTTCCCGGTCGGTGCGGCGGCTCTCACGGCGGACGGCCGAATTGTGAGCGGTTGCAATGTGGAAAATGTCTCATATGGGCTAACGCTGTGTGCCGAATGTGTACTCGTCGGTAACTTATTCGCCTCGGGTGGCGGCCGTCTTGTGGCTGTCTCGGTGACCGATTCCCGGGGCGAAATCCTGATGCCGTGTGGGCGCTGCCGTCAGCTGTTGTTCGAGCACGGCGGCGCGGAGTTGCTCGTCGACCATGCCGCGGGGCCCAAGCCGCTGAGCGAGCTGCTGCCGTACGCGTTCGGGCCGGACGATCTGGCGGCCGGGCGCCGGTAGCCCTCCCGCGCTGCCCGTGTCCCGCCGCGGTGCCAGACTTGGCGCATGACGGCACTGGATGCGGTATCGGTCATCACAAGTAAGCGCGATGGGGGTGAGCTCTCCGACGCGCAGATCGACTGGGTGGTGGATGGCTTCACCCGGGGGATCGTCGCCGACGAGCAGATGTCGGCGCTGGCCATGGCGATCGTGTGGCGGGGGATGACCCGGCGCGAGACCGCCCGCTGGACGGCGGCGATGATCGGCTCGGGCAGCCGGATGGACTTCACCGACCTGCCCCGGCCCACCGTGGACAAGCATTCGACCGGCGGGGTCGGCGACAAGATCACGCTGCCGCTCGCCCCGCTGGTGGCGGCCTGCGGTGCCGCGGTGCCGCAGCTGTCGGGCCGTGGGCTCGGGCACACGGGCGGCACACTCGACAAACTCGAGTCGATCCCGGGCTGGCGCGCCGATGTCACGGTGCCGCGGATGCGCGAGATCCTGGCCGACCCCGCGATCGGCGCGGTGGTGTGCGCGGCGGGTGCCGATCTGGCGCCCGCCGACAAGCGGCTCTACGCGCTGCGCGATGTCACCGGCACGGTGGAGTCGATCCCGCTGATCGCGAGCTCGATCATGAGCAAGAAGATCGCCGAGGGGACGGCGGCGCTGGTCCTGGATGTGAAGGTCGGCTCCGGCGCCTTCCTCAAGACCGTCGAGGGTGCCAGGGAACTGGCGACGGCGATGGTCGAGCTCGGCCGGGACGCGGGCGTGCGGACGGTCGCGCTGCTCACCGCGATGGACACCCCGCTCGGCCGCACCGCGGGCAACGCGCTCGAGGTCGCCGAGTCGGTGGAGGTGCTCGCCGGCGGCGGCCCGGCCGACGTGATCGAGCTGACCCTCACCCTGGCCCGCGAGATGGTCGCCCAGGCCGGACTGCACGTCGACCCGGCCGACGTCCTCGCCGACGGCCGGGCCATGGACCACTGGCGCGCGATGATCCAGGCGCAGGGCGGCGACCCCGACGCGCCGCTGCCGGTCGCCCGGCACACCGAGGTCGTCCGGGCCGAGTCCTCCGGCGTCCTCACCCGGCTCGACGCGATGGGCGTCGGCATCGCCGCCTGGCGCCTCGGCGCCGGCCGCGCCCGGCAGGGCGAGCAGGTCCAGGCGGGCGCCGGCATCGAGATGCACGCCAAACCCGGCGACGCCGTGACCGCAGGCCAGCCCCTGCTCACCCTGCACACCGACACCCCGGAAGCCTTCGACGGCGCGCTGGCCGCCCTCGTCGACGCGGTGGCCGTCGCGCCGACCGCCGAGACGAAGCCGGGAGACCTGGTCATCGACCGGATCGGCTGAGAACGCCGGGCGCGGAGGGCCGGATTCGGGCGAAGGAGCCGACCGGTCGAGCCGTCGTGTCGGGCCGGAACCGCCCGGCCGAGGTCCGCGCGGGTGACCCGCAATAGTCCGTAGCAGGGCGGATAATCAACGAGACGGTTGCCACGGGGCGAGTTCGCTGCCGGAAGCCGCGCGCCCCGCTACCGTCGATACATGACTGGACCGGCGCCCCTAGACCTTGCTTCGATCCGACGCGCACCGAAGGCCTTGCTGCATGATCACCTCGATGGTGGTCTGCGGCCCGAGACGGTGCTAGAGCTCGCCGCCGACTGCGGCTATGACGAATTACCCGCCCATGATGCCGAGAGTCTCGGGGCGTGGTTCCGCGATGCCGCCGACAGCGGATCGCTGGAGCGCTACCTGGAGACCTTCGCCCACACCGTCGCCGTGATGCAGACCCCCGAGGGCCTGCGGCGGGTCGCCCGTGAGTGCGCGATCGACCTCGCCGCCGACGGCGTGGTCTACGCCGAGGTGCGGTTCGCGCCCGAACAGCACCTGGAGAAGGGCCTGACCCTCGACGAGGTCGTCGAGCACACCATCGCCGGCTTCCGCGAGGGCGAGGCGATCGCGGCCGAGCGGGGCGACCTCATCCGGGTGACCTGCCTGCTCACCGCGATGCGGCACGCGGCCAGGTCCCGGGAGATCGCCGAGCTCACGGTCCGCTTCCGGGATCGCGGCGTCGGCGGCTTCGACATCGCGGGCGCCGAGGCCGGCTTCCCGCCCACCCGCCACCTCGACGCCTTCGAATACCTGCGAGCCAATCACGCGCACTTCACGATTCACGCGGGTGAGGCGTTCGGGTTGCCGTCGATCCACGAGGCGCTGGCGTTCTGCGGCTGCGATCGACTCGGCCACGGCGTGCGGATCACCGACGACATCACCGTGCCCGGCAATATCGAGGACGCCCAGCTCGGCCTGGTCGCCAACTACGTGCGCGACATGCGCGTCCCGCTGGAGCTGTGTCCGTCGTCGAATGTGCAGACCGGCGCGGTGCCCTCGCTGGACAAGCATCCGTTCGACCTGCTCGCGCGGCTGCGCTTCCGGGTCACCGTCAACACCGACAACCGGCTGATGAGCGACACCACCATGAGCGCGGAGATGCTCAAGCTGGTGGACACCTTCGGCTACGGCTGGAGCGACCTGGAACGCTTCACCATCAACGCGATGAAGTCGGCGTTCATCCCGTTCCCGGACCGGCTGAAGATCATCGACGAGGTGATCAAGCCGGGCTACGCCGTGCTCATCGGCTGAAACGCGAACAGGGCGGTGCCGTCTCGGCACCGCCCTGTTCCGTCGAGCTCGTTACTGCTGCGTGAGCCGCGCTTCGAACGCGCGCTGCAGGTCGCGGAACTGCTGGGCCTCCGCGGCGAACGGCGGGTTCGGCGCCATCCGGTTGGGGTCCGGGTTCAGCAGGTAGGAGACGTACCAGCCGAGCGGATTCGACTGCGCCAGTGCCTGTTCCACGCTGTCGTCGTCTGCGTAGTCGGCGGCGTCGCTGAACAGTTCGACGGCCAGGTCGAGCTGTTCGATGTCGACGGCCTCCGGGCCCTCGGCCAGATCGTCGACCAGACCGGTGAGCACGTAGACGTTCTCGTCGGTCACCTCGACCTCGAGCGAACCGTCCACCGCCGCGGTCTGCACCTCGGCGAAGGTGGAGACCCGGGCCAGCTCGTGCTCGTGATCGTCGGCCAGGTAGCGGGCCAGCGCGCGCTCGGAACCGAACACCGTGATGGTGCGGCCGTCGCCGAGGAAGATCGGCTCGTCGTCGAGGTAGCAGCGCAGGGTGAAGTGCTCGCCGTCGGAGGTGACGATCTTGACCGGGTCGATGCCGACCTCGTGCCAGAAGGAGTCGTCCTCGTCCTCTTCGTCGTCGTCCTCGGCGTCGAGGTCGACGTTCTCGAACTCCTCGTCCTCCTCGGCGGCGTCGTCGGCGTCGACCTCGTTCTCCTCGGCCGCCAGCAGTTCGGCCTCGGCGACGGCGACCGCGGCCGCGTCGACCTCGGGCGTGCTGACGACACTGTCGATCGCGTCGAGCACGTCGTCCCAGCCCTTGACGATGGCCGCGCCGACCTGGTCCCACAGCTCCTCGCCGTCGCGGCCGACGAAGGTGTTCGCCCCGCTGGCCAGCGCGCCGAGCACCGGGTTGGACCCGAAGAACTTGGTCACCACGTCGAGCTCGCACACCTCGCCGATGTTGCGCACCATCGCCAGGGTGTCCTCGAGCTCGCCGACGACATCGACGTCCGGGTCGCCCGCGGCCAGCTCGGGCACGGCGACCAGATCGAAGCTGAAGTTCTCCTCCGGCTCCAGCTCGGCGGCCGAGAGACCGGCGATGATCGCCCAGGACGGGTGGTCGACGAGGTCGTTGTCGGAGTTGGTGCGGATGAACGCCGCCAGCTCCGCAACGGACTCGAATCCGTAGAGGTCGTCCTCGTGACCGAGGAACGCCTCCCACTCGTCGTCACCGTCGCGCCAGCGCGGTGCCCACAGGGTGACGAGATCGCCATCGGTCAGACCGAGCTCGATCGGGACGATGTCTCCAGAAGCCATGACGCGAAGCCTATCGACCTTCAGCGCCGGGCACTATCCGGCCCGGGTGCTAATTGCTCCGACCCCTGCGGGGCGGACCCGGTGAGCGATTCGTTCAGTGTCGCAATGATGTTGGAACGCGCCGCACCGGCGGTCTCGGTGGCCTGTTTGCAGGCCGTCAGGATGAGCTGCGCGGCCTCGGTGGGGGCCAGTGCGGTGATCCCCTCGTCCAGGGACAGCGCGACCAGGGCGCCGTCGCTGTTGACCTCGGCGGTGACGAGTCCGTCTTCGGTCGTGAATCGCCCGTTGACCTGCTTCAACCCGTACAGCGCCGCCTCCAGCGCCTCCAGCTTTCCGGTCACCCCGGCGACCAGGGCATCCATTTCCGCGCTCACAGTGGCCTCATCCAACTCGTCTGACCGGTGTCGGCGTCGTCGATGCGATCGAGCTCGTCGACCGCCTGGCGCCGGGTGGGCAGGTTCATCCGGTCCAGCAGGTGGTCCGGGATCTCGGCCTGCTCGCTGTAGATCTCGCGCAGGCGGGCCGCGGCGGCGATGGTCGAACGCCTGGTCAGGCGGAGGATCTCATCGGCGAGCGCCTGGGCACCGTACTGGTATTCGCTGCGTTCGAACTTGATCGCGATCGGCAGGCCCATGCTGGTCGCGCGGACCGAGATGGTGCCGGACCGGTTGGTGCTGACCGCGGACTCCACATTGGGAACCTCGGGGATCGGCGTGCCGGTCATGCGGTAGGCCTGTAGAAGCCGTAGAACTCCATGCCACTGTTCTCCGTTCGGATGGAACTGATCGAGACGGGATCGCCTGCCTCGACGAGCTGCCCGTTGCCGACGACCATGGCGACATGGCCGTCCCACACGGCCAGATCGCCCGGCATCAGGTCACCGGGGGACACCTGAGGATGTCCGATGTGCTGTTCCTGGGCGAGCCGGGGCAGGTCGACCCCCGCCTCGCCGTAGGCGTACTGGGTGAGCCCACTGCAGTCGATGCCGGAGCCCGGGCTGTTGCCGCCCCACACGTACGGGGTGCCGACGGCGCTGATCGCCGAGCGCACCGCCGTCGCGGCCTCCTCGTTGGGCGCCTCGACGGTGCTGCCGTCGGGCAGGGTGATCTTGACCCCGGTGCCGGTCGACCCGGTCGACGATCCCGACGAGGACCCGGTCGAGGTCTTGCTGCCGTTGTTCGTCGTGCCGGTGGTGGTCGACTTCGAGCTGCTCGAGGTGCTGCTCAGCGCGCTCGACAGTCCCGAGGTGACGGCGCTCAGCACCGAGCCGCCGGTGCCCGAGAGCAGGCTCGAGGCCGAGGACGCCAGGCTGGAGATGCCCGAGGACGTGCTCGCCAGTGAGGTGCTCGACGGTGCAGGGGTGAGTTCCTGGATCGCCGCGGTCTGGGTGCCCAGCTCCTCCTCGACCCGGCTGACGACGCCGAGCCCCTGACCGATGTGGTCGATCGCCGAGCTGACCACTGCGGCCAGGCCGACGGGCGTGGCCAGGGTGGGGCTCAGCGCCGACACGTCGGCGAGGAAGGAGTTGACGATGGTGTCGAGATCCTTCTGCCCGGTCTCCACGTAGGCCGCGGCCTGGTCGACGACCGTCGCCATCTCGTTGCCGGTGTCGGACAGGGTGGCCGAGGAGGTCTGCACACGCAGCGCCTTGGAGGTGGCCGCGTCGACCGCCATGCCGTCCCAGGCGGTGTTCACGTTGTTGATGCTGTTGCGGCCGAGCTCGTAGATCTGGTCGAGATTGGTCGAGGTGGAGCGCAGCCCGTCGGACGTGCCGTCGGTGCCGAGCACGCCGGTGCCGAAGCTGGACAGCAGATCGAGCAGGGGCTGGGCCAGTCCGCTGAGGTCGATCATGCGTCGGTGCCGATCTCGCCCGCCGAGCCGAGCCCGCCCGCGAAGTCGGCGTCGGTGTCGACCAGAGTGGTGGCCGCGCTCGCGGTGGCCGCGCTCATGCTCGCCATGACCGCGGAGAGCTGGCCGATCGCGGCCACGTGACCGGCGTGCGCCGCCGAGTACGCGGCGACGAAATCGCCGCCGATCAGACCCATGATCGGGCCGAGCAAGCCGGGCGCGGAGGCTACCGATCCGGCGACCGCCGTCGCCAGGTCGGTGGACATGACCCCAGCGGTCGCGCTGTAGGCGACGATGCCCTCCGCATCGGCCGACATCTTCGTCATCGAACTTCCCCCATCCTCGAGTTCCCGGGCAGAGTACGTCACTCCATTGCTTGGACGCACCGAGGCCGCATTCGGTTCCCTCGACCGCGAAAATTTCCCCAGCAGCCGTACCCGGAGCGCCTGGTGACCCTATCGTTTTTTCATGCGCACCGACACCGTCGACCACCCGCTGGCCGCGACCCTGCTGAGCACCATGCGGGACGCCCGTACCGACAACGCCGCCTTCCGCACGGCATTGCGCGACCTCACCGGCATTCTGATGTACGAGGCGCTGCGCGACGCGCCCGTCGTGCGTGCGCCGATCGACACGCCGGTGGCGGTCACCGAGGGTGTCCGGCTGGCCGCGCCGCCGCTGCTGGTTCCGGTGCTGCGCGCCGGCCTCGGCATGGTCTACGCCGCCGCCGATCTCGTGCCGCAGGCCCGGGTCGGTTTCGTCGGCATCGCCCGCGACGAGGAGACCCACCAGCCGGTGCCCTATCTGGAATCGCTGCCCGCCGACCTGACCGGCCTGCCCGTCTTCGTCCTCGACCCGATGCTCGCCACCGGCGGCTCGATGCGCCACACCCTCGAGCTGCTCGTCGCCCGCGGCGCCACCGACATCACCGCCGTCTGCGTGGTCTCCGCTCCCGAAGGCATTGCGGCCCTGGCCGACTCCGGTCTGCCGGTTCGGCTGGTCACCGCCGCCGTCGACGAGAAGCTCAACGAGAACGCCTACATCGTCCCCGGCCTCGGCGACGCGGGTGACCGCCAGTTCGGCCCCCGCTGAAATCCCGTCGCCGACCGGGCGATCTGTGTCATCCTGCCTCTATGGGGAGTGTGGACGAACCGGTCGATCCGGTGTACGCCAACGTGATGGAGTGGGTGTCCGGGTATTTCGTCAAGCTGGCCGGCGACACCGTGGGATACCGGCCGGGTGAGCAGGTGCACTGGTGCCCCGAATGGTGGCGACATACCGGTGCCGTGGTCCGGCTCGATGCCCTGTGGCAAGCCTGGGAGGACCTGCGCCGGGGCGGTGGGTTCGGTATGAGCGTGTGGTTGCTCGACCACATGGATCCCCATGTCCGCGTGCTGCTCTCGTCGTCGGGGCCGTTCCGGCACTGCTCGATCGAGCGTGGCCATCGCGCGACCGAGCCGTTGCCGGTGGCCGAGCTGCCTGCGGTGGATCGGGGAATCTTCGATGAACCGGAGATCCGCGTCACCCCGTGACGCGCAGGCGTGCGGTTACCCGGTCCTCGTGTCGAGCGAGCGGCAGTACGCTGCCAGCTCGGCGAGGCGGTCGGCGGCCGCTGCCCGCGCCCGTGGGAGGGCGGCGGCTTCCCCGACCGAGGCGAAGACCTCCAGGTAGCACTTGAGTTTGGGTTCGGTGCCCGACGGCCGGACGACGATGCGGAAGTCGTCGGCGTCGAAGATCAGGGCATCGGTGCGCATCCGGCCGCGGACCTGGGCCTGGTCGGTGAATTTCACCGGTGTTCCGGCGATCTCGCTGGGCGGGTCCGCGCGCAGGGCGGCGGCGAGCGCGCCCGCCGCGGCCTGATCCGGCAGGCGCAGCGAGACCTGGTCGCCCGCGTGCAGGCCGAATTCGACGGCGTAGGAGTCGAGTTCGTCCTGGAGGGTGCGGTGCCGGGCCTTCAGCAGGGCGACCAGGTCGGCGGCCGAGACGGCGGCGGAGATGCCGTCCTTGTCGCGGACGGTGGCCGGATCGACACAGTGGCCGATCGCCTCCTCGTAGGCGTAGACGAGTCCCTCGCCCGCCCTGGCCAGCCATTTGAAGCCGGTGAGGGTCTCGGCGTAGCGGGCCGAGCGGGCCGGGGCCAGCTTCGACAGCAGGCGCGAGGAGACGATGGTGGTCGCGACGAGGGGGTCGGCGGTGGCGGTGCGCAGCACGTAATCGGCCAGCAGGACACCGGTCTCGTCGCCGCGCAGCATGTGCCAGCCCCGCGCGCCGCGCACGCCGAGGGCACAGCGATCGGCATCGGGGTCCAGCGCGATCGCCAGGTCGGCGTCGACCCGCTCGGCCAGGGCCAGCAGCAGGTCGGCCGCGCCGGGCTCCTCGGGATTCGGGAAGGCGACGGTGGGGAAGTCGGGGTCGGGGGCGAATTGCTCGTCGACGACGTGCACATCGGTGAACCCGGCCGCAGCCAGTGCCCGCACCGCGAGCTCCCCGCCGACGCCGTGCAGCGCGGTCAGCGCGATCCGCACCGGAGCGCGCTCACCCGCGCCGCCGAGCACCTCGGGCAGCTCGGCGACCCGCGCGAGGTAGCGGTCGACCAGTTCGGCGCCGGAGGGGGAAACAGATTCCCGCGCAATGGGTTCCACGACGGCTTCGATGCACCGTTCGATCTCGGTGTCGGCGGGCGCGATCAGCTGGGAACCGCCGTCGAGGTACACCTTGTAGCCGTTGTCGGCGGGCGGATTGTGCGACGCGGTGATCTGCACCCCGGCCACCGCGCCGAGCTGCCGGACCGCGAACGCCACCACCGGCGTCGGCACCGGATCGGGCAGCAGCGTCACCGGAAAGCCCGCCGCCGTGAAGATCTCGGCGGTGGCGGTGGCGAACTCGGCCGAGCCGTGCCTGGCATCGCGCCCGACGACGACCGCGCCGCCACCGAGGCACCGTTCACGCAGCCAGGCCGCGACACCGGCGCTCGCCCGCGACACGGTGGTCACGTTCATGCCGTCGGGGCCCTCGCGCAGCGGTCCACGCAGGCCCGCGGTCCCGAAGCGCAGCATCTACACGCGCTCCAGGATCCCGCGCAGCAGCTTGCCGAGCCGGGGCGCGGCCGCCTGCCCCTCGGCGAGCACTTCCGCGTGCGAAAGATGCTGGCCGGTGACCCCGGCCGCCAGGTTGGTGACCAGCGAGATGCCGAGCACCCGCGCGCCGCGCGAGCGCGCCTCGATCGCCTCGAGCACCGTCGACATGCCGACCAGGTCGGCGCCGATCGTGGCCAGCATGCGGATCTCGGCGGGGGTCTCGTACTGCGGTCCGGTGAGCCCGGCGTAGACGCCCTCGGTCAGGCTGGGGTCGATCTCCCTGGCCAGTGTGCGCAGTTCGGGGTCCCAGGCGTCGACCAGGTCGACGAAGCGGGCGCCTTCCAGCGGCGTGCGCGCGGTGAGGTTGAGGTGGTCGGCGATGAGCACCGGCTCGCCGACCTGCAGGCCGGGCCTGATCCCGCCCGCGGCATTGGTGAGCAGCACGATCTCGGCGCCCGCCGCGATCGCCGCCGTCACCGGGTGGACCACCTGCTGCGGTGTGTAGCCCTCGTACAGGTGCTGACGGCCCATCAGCAGCAGCACGTCGTTGTCGTCGACGGTGACCGAATGCACCATGCCGCCGTGGCCCTGCGCGCTGGGTTTCCCGAAGCCGGGTAACTCGGGCATGGGGATCGAGGCCTGCGGCGCGCCGATCTCGGCGGCGGCCTCCTGCCACCCCGATCCCAGCACCACGGCCACGCGATGACGCGGCACTCCCGTACGTTCGGCGATCGCCTGAGCGGCCTGTTCGGCAAGCATGAGGTGAGTCTATGCGGCGCGGGCGCCGCGTGTTCGCGGCACCGGAGGGCCACGGGGCGGGCCGGGGGCTACCCGCAAGTAGGTAGCTGCCGAGCTGCGGTTTATCCTTCCCGTCATGCCGTATTTGGAGCGCTCCGGTGATGTGTTCGTCCTGTACCTCGGAAACGAGGGGGAGACCGACAACGAGAACCGTTTCTCGCCGGGCTGGATCGACGCCTTCCACGCCGCCCTCGACGAGGTCGAGGCGTCCGAGGGCGCTGCCGCGCTGGTCACGGTCGCGACCGGCAAGTACTACAGCAACGGTCTCGACACCGACTGGGTGTTCGGCAACCTGGACAAGATCCACGGCTACCTCGACCGCGTGCACACCCTGTACACCCGGCTGCTGACCTTCCCGATGCCCACCGTCGCCGCGATCAACGGCCACGCGTTCGGCGCGGGCGCGATGCTGGCCTCCTCGCACGACTTCCGGGTGATGCGCGGCGACCGCGGCTTCTGGTCGCTGCCCGAGGTGCACCTGGGCATGCCGTTCACCATCGGCATGAACGGCCTGCTCAAGGGCCGGTTGAGCAACCAGGTGTGCGTGCAGGCGATGACGACCGGTCATCGCTTCGCCGCCGACGAGGCGATCGCCGCAGGCATCGTCGACGCGAAGGCCGACGCCGAGCAGGTGCTGTCCGCCGCGATCGAGCGCGCCGCCGCGCTGACCAGCCTGCGCAAGCCGATCACCCCCGTCATCAAGACCGCGCTGTACGCCGAGACCCTCGCCGCGCTGGCCACCCCGGTCACCGCCGAGAACCTCCCGTTCGGGAACTGAGCCGCTCGCCGGTGCGCCGCTGACACCCCCTGATGCGAGACTGGGGGTATGGCACCCTCGCGCACCGGCGAACTCTCGGCCACCGCATCCGATGCCGCGATCACCGCGGCGGCGGATGAACTGATCGGGCTCTCGCACGCGATCCACGCCGAACCCGAGCTCGCCTTCGCCGAGACGCGCAGCGTCGCCAAGATCCTCGCGTCGCTGGCCGAGCGCGGTTTTCTCGTCACCACCGGCGTGGCGGGCCTGCCGACCGCGTTTCGCGCCGTCTACGGCAGCGGCCCGCTCACGGTCGGTATCTGCGCCGAATACGACGCCCTGCCCGAGATCGGGCACGCGTGCGGGCACAACATCATCGCCGCGTCGGCCGTCGGCGCCGCGATCGGGCTGGCCGAGGTCGCCGACGAGCTCGGCCTGACCGTCGTCGTGCTCGGCACGCCCGCCGAGGAGAGCGGCGGCGGCAAGGTGCTCATGCTGGAGGCGGGCGCCTTCGACGACATCGCGATGGCGATGATGGTCCACCCCGGCCCCGCCGACATCGTCGGCGCGCGCTCACTGGCCCTGGCCGACCTGTCGATCGTCTTCCACGGCCGCGAGGCACACGCGAGCGCCGCGCCGGAACTCGGCCGCAACGCCGGCGACGCGGTGACCCTGACCCAGGTTGCCGTCGGCTTGCTGCGCCAGCATCTACGCCCTGGCCAGCAACTGCACGGTATAGTCGCTGACGGTGGCGTAGCCCCCAACATCGTGCCCGGACGAGCGGAGTTGCTGTACTACCTCCGCGCGGCCGATTCCGCGTCACTCGACGACCTGATGCGACGAGCGAAGGCGTGTTTCGAGGCGGGCGCCCTGGCAACCGGCTGCACTCACGACATACGGACGCTCGCGCCCACCTATACCGAGCTCACCCCCGATCCGGTTCTTTCGGCTGTCTACCGCGCGCAGATCACCGGATTGGGCAGGGTGCCGATCGCGCCCGAGCTCGAGGTGCTGCGTCCGCTCGGGAGCACCGACATGGGCAACGTCACCAACGTGATCCCCGGTATCCACCCGGTGATCGGCATCGACGCCGGTGGCGCGGTGACCCATCAGCCGGACTTCGCCGCCGCCGCGGTGAACGCCTCGGCCGATCGTGCGGTACTCGACGGTGCCCGCGCACTGGCGCGTACCGCTGTCGCGATAGCGCGCGATGAAGTACACAGGGACAGGTTGTTGCAACGGCTGGTCGAACGACAGGAGGACATTCGGTGAGCATTTCCGGCTATTCGGGCACCGCGCGCGCAGGCGCCGACGCGCTATCGATGGGCGTGGGAGCCCACTCGATGATGCGTGAGAACGCGGTCTGTCCGACCATGCCGGACACCGAACGAACCGATATGCCAGGAGCGGAGATCGTCGACGCGTGGCTGGCCGAGCACACCGCCGACCTCGTGCAATGGCGGCGGCACATCCACGCCAACCCCGAATTGTCGCGCGCGGAGTTCGCCACCACCGAGTTCGTCTCGGGGTGGCTGACCAAGGCCGGGCTGAGCTGGGAAGTGCTGCCCGGCGGCACCGGCCTGACCTGTGATCTCGGGCCGACCGACACCCAGCGGATCGCCCTGCGCGCCGACATGGACGCGCTGCCGATGCAGGAGTTCACCGGCCTGAGCTTCGCCTCGACCGTGCCCGGCGTGTCGCACGCCTGCGGGCACGACGCGCACACCACGGTGCTGCTCGGCACCGCGCTCGCGCTGGCCGAGGCCGAGCACACGCTGCCGGTCGGGGTGCGGCTGGTGTTCCAGCCCGCCGAGGAAGTGATGCCGGGCGGCGCGCTCGACGCCGTCGCCGCGGGGGCGATGCGGGGTGTCGACCGGATCTTCGCGCTGCATTGCGATCCCCGGCTGGAGGTCGGCAAGGTCGGGCTGCGGACCGGGGCGATCACCTCGGCCGCCGACACCGTCGAGCTGGTGCTCGACTCACCGGGCGGGCACACCTCGCGCCCGCACCTGACCAGCGACCTGGTCTACGCGATCGGCACGGTCATCACCGGCCTGCCCGGTCTGCTGAGCCGCCGCGTCGATCCGCGCACCAGCACCGTGATGGTGTGGGGCGCGGTCAGCGCGGGCAAGGCGCCGAACGCGATCCCGCAGACCGGCATGCTCACCGGCACCGTCCGCACCGGCGACCACGCCACCTGGCTGCTGCTGGAGCCGCTGGTCCGCGAGATCGTCGACGGCCTGCTCGCCCCGACCGGGGTGCGCTACCAGCTCAACTACAAGCGCGGCGTCCCGCCGGTGGTCAACGACGCGACCTCGGCCCTGATGTTCGAGAACGCGGTCCTGGCCATGGGCCCCGACGCCCTGGCCGACACCCCGCAGTCCGGCGGCGGCGAGGACTTCTCCTGGTACCTGGAGGAGGTCCCCGGCGCGATGGCCCGCCTCGGCGTCTGGTCCGGCACCGGCGACCAGCTCGACCTGCACCAGCCCACCTTCGACATCGATGAACGCGCCCTGGCCGTAGGCGTCCGCACCTTGACGAACATCATCCTGCAGGCATAGCGAGAACATGGGTAACTCACCGGGCACGGGCTGACCCGACCCACTCCTGACCGCCGGCCGCCGACGCAACGTCAGCGGCCGGCGAGTCCGGCCAAAATACGCGGAGAGGCGGTCAAGCGCCGGGGCCTACGTTCTTGCTGTTGCGGGTGCGCAGGGCATGGACGTAATCCTCGGGGGCGCCTGCCTTTTCGGCCGCGTCGGCGATGACGCCGATGTACCGCGCCGAGGGCAGCCCGCCCTCGTAGGCGTCGAGGACGTAGAGCCACGCCAGCCGCGACTCGCCCTGGGTGCCGGTGACCCGGATCCTGATCTTCTTGTGGATGCCGAAGTCCGAGCCTTCCCAGCGGTCGAGGCGTTCCTCGTCCTCGGGGGAGACGTCGTAGAGGACGACGAACACCCGGGAGCCCGGATCTTCGACGACGGTGGCCAACGGCCCTTCCCAGCCGATGTCGTCACCGGCGAAGGTCAGGCGCCAACCTTCCAGCCACCCGGTCCCCGACATGGGCGAATGCGGGCAGCGTTCCAGCATCTGCGTCGAGTCCATGTTGGACCCGTAAGCGGCATAGATCGGCACCTGACGAACTGTAGCCAATAACAGCAGCGGAATTCCTGTCTCCCACCCAGATCGGCTGACGGTCACAGTTGTGGCGGGTCCCGACACGCCGAACATGTTCACCGATCCGACCCCGGACCGTCACAACGCACCTGAAATGATGGAGCGACAGTACGGACGGGTCCCCACAAGGGACGCGGCCGATCAGGCGAATACAGGGAGCGTGGCTGTGGCACGGATTGCGATCATCGGTGGCGGACCGGCGGGATATGAGGCAGCCCTGGTGGCCGCCCAGCACGGGGCCTCGGTGACCCTGGTCGACGCCGACGGCATCGGCGGCGCGTGCGTGCTCTGGGACTGCGTTCCGTCCAAGACCTTCATCGCCTCCACCGGTCTGCGCACCGATCTGCGCCGCGCCCGCGATCTGGGCATCACCCTCGACGCCAGCCAGGCCCAAGTGCATCTGCCCGAGGTGAACGGCCGCGTCAAGGCGCTCGCGCTGGCCCAGTCCGCCGACATCCGCGCCAAGTTGCAGGCCGCCGGGGTGCAGCTGCTGGCGGGCCGGGGCGAATTGGTCGGTCCCGCGACCGGTTTGGCGCATCGGGTCAAGGCGACGCTGGCCGACGGCAGCACCGAGGAGTTCGAGGCCGAGGTCGTGCTCATCGCCACCGGCGCCAGCCCGCGCGTGCTGCCCGGCGCCGAGCCGGACGGCGAGCGCATCCTGAACTGGCGCCAGCTCTACGACCTGCAGGAACTGCCCGAGACGCTGGTGGTGGTCGGGTCCGGTGTCACCGGCGCCGAGTTCGTCTCCGCCTACACCGAGATGGGTGTGCGGGTGAAGCTGGTCTCCAGCCGCGACCGCGTGCTGCCCGGCGAGGACGCCGACGCGGCGCTGGTGCTCGAGGAAGCGCTGGCCGAGCGCGGAGTGGAGCTGGTCAAGCACGCCCGCGCCGACGCGGTGGAACGCACCGCCGACGGCATCGTGGTGAAGCTGTCCGACGGCCGTACCGTGACGGGTTCGCACGCGCTGATGACCGTCGGCTCGACGCCGAACACCGACAGCCTCGGCCTCGACCGGGTCGGCATCGAACTCGATCGCGGCGGATACCTTCGCGTCGACCGGGTTTCGCGTACCTCGGTGCCCGGCGTCTACGCCGCGGGCGACTGCACCGGCCTGCTCCCGCTGGCCTCGGTGGCCGCCATGCAGGGCCGCATCGCGATGTATCACGCGCTGGGCGAGGGCGTGAGCCCGATCCGCCTGAAGACGGTGGCCTCGGCGGTGTTCACCCGGCCGGAGATCGCGACCGTCGGGGTCAGCCAGACCGCGATCGACAACGGCGAGGTGCCCGCGCGCACGGTGATGCTGCCGCTGAACACCAATCCGCGCGCGAAGATGTCGGGGCTGCGGCGTGGTTTCGTCAAGATCTTCTGCCGTCCGGCGACCGGCGTGGTGATCGGCGGCGTGGTCGTCGCGCCGATCGCCTCGGAGCTGATCCTGCCGATCGCGCTGGCGGTGCAGAACAACCTCACCGTCACCGATCTCGCGCAGACGTTCTCGGTGTATCCGTCGCTCACCGGCTCGGTCACCGAAGCCGGGCGTTTGCTGATGCGCCACGACGACCTGGACTGAGCGACGCGCCGAAAAATGTGAGTCGGATCACTGATCGGCGAGGTTTCGAATTGTCTTGTTCGACAACGGTGGTCGTGGATTCCCGATGGTGATCCCGGAGGGCGTTTCCGCAGGCGGAGCGGCGGCGGTGTGAAACTTACTGCTGCGTTGCCTGTCCCGCGCTCATGTGGTTGACTCACGGCCGAGGCGCGATCAGATTGTGGTCGCGCGGTGGAGCTGTGGGGGACTCCCTCCGGGAAAGGGATTAGCGAAAAGTGAAGCATCGTAAGCCGAGTCGGGCGCAGCGAGCGATGGCCAGCACGTCGTTGCCCCTGGCCGCTGCGGCCGCCGTGGCAACCATTCTCGCGGCTCCGGCCGGCGCGGTCCCCAGCGACCAGCCGACCACTCCCGCGACTCCGGCGCCTGCGCAGCCGGGCACCCAGCAGCCCTCGGAGGAGGCGCCGGAGACCGGCGGCCCCGAGCAGACGCAGCCGGAGACGCCGGAGAACGTGAAGCCGGGCGAGAACAAGCCCGGACAGACCAAGCCGACCCCGGCCCAGCCGGGCGTCACCAGCCCCGCGCCGGGTCAGCCGGGTCAGGCCACGCCTGCCACCCCGACCCCGAGCCAGCCGGGTGTCACCAGCCCGCGTGTCGCGCCGCTGCCGGTGCCGGGTCAGACCGGCCAGGGCAGCCAGGCGCAGCCGGCCGTCCAGCCGGAGCGCGCTGGCACCACCCCGCAGCAGGAGACCACTCCCGGCCAGCAGGGCACCACCCCGGGTCAGCCGGGTACCACGCCCGGTCAGCAGTCGCAGGGTCAGCCCGCGCAGCCGTCGCAGACCCAGCCGAGCGTGCCGTCCGATCAGGGCACTGCCACCGAGGGCGAGGGTTCCGACCAGCTCGTGCAGACGCCCACCTGGACGGCGCCGCACTTCACCGACGCTCCGGCCGCGCCGGTCGTCGAGATGGAGGGCCCGCACCAGGAGGTCGGTGTCTCCATCGACGGCGGCGGCGTGCTGCCCGGTGTGGTCAACACCCACCACTACAACAACGCCTCCGGCTACGTCGGCACCGTCGGCTACCGCACGCCGACCGGTTTCGGTGACGCGGGCGTCTCGGTCGAGTACGTCGGCGAGAACTCGGTGAAGGTCACCACCTACAACGGTGGCGACGGCCGGGCCGACAACACCACCGTGACCGTCCTCGACACCACCCAGGCCAACCTGGCCAAGGCGGCGGTCGAGAACTGGATCAAGGCGCAGCCGGGTGGCGCCGCCGCGATGGAAGCGGCCGCGAAGGCTACACTTCCGGTGCCGGGGGAGCTGCTTCAGACGGTGAACGTCGCAGGTGTCACCACCCAGTGGGGTGGCTCGCTCCAGTACTGACACGCAGTACGTCGTGTGGGGCGGTCGGATGGCGACCGCCCCACACGTGTGTCCTGGGGAAAGGATTGGATTTGGGCACCGACGGTGACGACAACGAGCGCGGCGACAAGCAACCCGCCGCCGGATTCGGTCCTCCCGTAGGCGATTTCGGGCCGCCTGTGGACGACGCGGCCACCGGTTTCGGTGGCCCGCTCGCCGCGGCGCCGCCGCCCGCGCCGCCCGGCGGTCACCCGGAGATGGGCTGGCGCCCGGCTGCCGCGCCGTCGTCCGCGCCCGGCCCGTTCGGCGCGCCGATCGCCGGGCAGCCGCCGGTCCCGCCGCCGCCCGGTCCGCCGACCATGCCCCCACGCCCGCCGGTCCAGCCCGCCGCGCCCACCTCCGTCTTCGGTGACGCCGTGGCCACCCCGCCGCAGTCCTCCTCGCCGTTCGGCGCCCCCGATCCGCGCATGAGCGCGCCGTCGGAGGACCAGACGGTCCGCTTCACCGGCGAGCTGCCGCGCCGGGAGGGTTCGCCGTTCGGCGACTCGGTCCCGGTCAACTCGGGCCGGGAGCACACCGAGGTGATCCGGCGCGAGCGGCCGACACCCCGCGCCCAGGCGCCCGCCGACACCCCCGCGCCCGAGACCGTGCGGGTGCCCGCGCCGGAGACGGTGCGCGCGCCGATCGCCGAGGAGCCCAGGTCCGACGACAAGGCCTGGTGGAACAGCCCCGACGAGGGCGGCGCGGTCCCGAAGCCGCCGTCAGAGCCCGGACTGTCCTGGGCCGACGACCCGATCGCCCGTCGCCTCGCGCCGAAGACCCCGGTGACGCCGGTCAGCGAGAAGCAGGACACCGACAAGCGCCGCCTGCGCTGGATCATCGGCGGCGCGGCGGCCGCGGTGCTGCTCGTCGTCGCCCTGATCCTGACGATCGCCCTGGTCAAGCGCGGTGGCGGCAGCGATCCCGGCGTGACCGCCGCCCCGATCCCGTCGATCGCCTCGCCCACCGAGTGCAAGTCGGTCTCCGAGGCGGCCGTCACCGTCGGCAACGGCCCCGGCGACACCTCGTCGGGTGCGAAGGCGATCCTGGGCTTCCAGTACGCCTTCTATGTCGACCGGTCCGGCGCGAAGGTGCGCGACTACGTGGCGCCGGACGCGGAGAACATCTCCACGGCCGAGACCATCCAGAAGGCGATCGACGAGCTCATCCCCGCCGGTTCCAAGCACTGCGTGAAGATGCGCGAGACCGCCACCGGCCGCTACGACGTGGAACTGCGCGAGTGGCATCCCGACGGTTCGGCGATCGTCTACAAGCAGGAGATCGTCACCACCAACACCGATGGGAAATGGCAGGTCAAGTCGATCACGGCGCGATAGAAGTCTCACTATCTGAGACCTCTATTTCACATTCTGGCGAGCGGTATGTAATCGTGGGATGATTGCGGTTCCGTGGCGTTCCCGGGAGGTTTCCATGTTGTCGACAACTCCAGCATTGGCGAGCAAGCTCGCGAGCCTGCAGAGCTCGGCGATCAGGGACCTGCTCAAGCTCACCGCGCGCGCCGACATCATCAGCCTCGCGGGCGGGCTGCCCGACGCGGCGCTGATGCCCCGCGAGCGGATCGCCGCCGCCGCGCAGAACGCGCTGGCGGACGCGGCGGTGCTGCAGTACACCGAGTCGCCCGGCTGGCCCGCGCTGCGCGCGGTGATCGCGGCGCGGGAGTCCGCGCGGATCGGGCGTGCGGTGCCGCTGGAGGACGTGTTCATCACCCATGGGTCGCAGCAGGCGCTGTCGCTGCTCGCCGAGGTGCTGCTCGATCCGGGCGCGTTGGTGATCGTCGAGGACCCCGCGTATGTCGGTGCGCTGCAAGTGTTCCGGGCCGCGGGCGCGCGGATCGTCGCGGTGCCGCTGGACGGCGACGGCATGCGCGTCGACGCACTGGAGGAGCTGCTCGCCGCGGGGGAGCGGCCCGCCGTCGTGCACACCGTCTCCAACTTCCACAACCCGGGCGGGGTCACCCTGGCGCCCGAACGCCGTCGCCGCCTCGCCGAACTCGCCGAGGCGCACGGCTTCTGGGTGATCGAGGACGACCCGTACGGCGAGCTCTGGTTCGACCGGCCCGCGCCCGACCCGGTCGCGAGCTACTCGCCCCAGGTGATCCGGCTCTCCAGCACGTCCAAGATCCTGGCGCCCGCCCTGCGGGTCGGCTGGATGGTCGCCCCCGACCACGTCTGTCGCGCCGTCGAACTGCTCAAGCAGGGCGCCGATCTCTGCGGCTCCGCGCTCACCCAGCAGATCGCCACCGAGCTGCTGACCGACACCGATTGGCTTGCCGCCCACGTCGATTCGGTCCGGGCCGCCTACGGCAGCCGGGCCCGCGCGCTGGTCTCGGCGGTCCGCGACACCTTCGGCGAGCGGGTGCGCAGCACCGACGCGACGGGCGGCATGTTCGTCTGGGTCGACTTCACCGACGGCACCGACACCACGGATCTGCTCCCCGCGGCCCTCGAGGCAGGCGCGGCCTACGTCCCCGGCGCGGCCTTCGCCGTCGCCGACGCCTACCGCTCGTCGATGCGGCTGTGCTTCACCACCTCGGACGAGGCGACCCTGGCCGAGGCCGTGGCCCGGCTGGGTCGCGCGCTCTGAGTCGTCAGACCCAGCCGTAGGTGCGTTCGACCGCCTTGTTCCACTCGGTGTAGCGCAGGATGCGCTCGTCGTCGGACATGGTGGGTGTCCAGGTGTGGTCGGCGGTCCAGTTGGCGCGCAGGTCGTCGAGGCCGGACCAGTAGCCGACGGCCAGGCCGGCCGCGTAGGCGGCACCGAGGGCGGTGGTCTCGCGGACCACCGGGCGGACCACGGGGACGTCGAGGATGTCGGCCTGGAACTGCATGAGCAGGTCGTTGCCGGTCATGCCGCCGTCGACCTTGAGGGTGGTCAGTTCCAGATCGAGCTGCTGGGCGGCGGCGTCGGCGCGCATGGCGTCGACGACCTCGCGGGTCTGGAACGCGGTGGATTCCAGTGCGGCCCTGGCCAGATGGGCCTTGGTGACGAACCGGGTCAGGCCCGCGATGACGCCGCGGGCGTCGGGCCGCCAGCGCGGCGCGAACAGCCCGGAGAACGCCGGGACGAAATAGGCGCCGCCATTGTCCTCGACGCTGCGGGCCAGCGGCTCCACCTCCTCGGCCGAGGCGATGATGCCGAGATTGTCGCGCAACCACTGCACCAGCGAACCGGTGACGGCGATCGATCCCTCCAGCGCGTAGACGGCGGGCTGGTCGCCGAGCTGATAGCACGCGGTGGTGAGCAGCCCGTGCTTGCTGATCACCGGCGTGGTCCCGGTGTTGAGGAGCATGAAATTGCCGGTGCCGTAGGTGTTCTTGGCCTCGCCCGGCGACAGGCACGCCTGGCCGAAGGTGGCGGCCTGCTGATCGCCGAGGATGCCGGCCACCGGCGCGCCCGCGAACGGTCCGCGGGTGATCTCGGCGTAGACCTCCGAGGAGCTGCGGATCTGCGGGAGCAGCGACATCGGGATGTCGAACTCGGCGCAGATCCGCGGATCCCATTGCAGCGTGCGCAGATCCATCAGCATGGTGCGCGAGGCGTTGGTGACGTCGGTGCGGTGCTCGCCGGTCAGGTTCCACAGCACCCAGCTGTCCATGGTGCCGAAACAGAGGTCACCGGCCTCGGCGCGGGCGCGCACACCGGGGACGTTGTCGAGGATCCAGCGCAGCTTCGGGCCCGCGAAATAGGTCGACAGCGGCAGGCCGGTGCGCTCGGCGTAGCGCTGCGGGCCCTGATCGCCCGCGAGTTCGGCGCAGAGCTGATCGGTGCGGGTGTCCTGCCAGACGATGGCGTTGTACACCGGTTCGCCGGTGGCGCGATCCCAGACGACGGTGGTCTCGCGCTGATTGGTGATGCCGATGGCGGCCAGGTCGCCCGCCGAGCAGCCCGCGTGCCCCAGCGCCGCGCCGAGCGCCCATTCGGTGTTGCGCCACACCTCCGCCGGCGCGTGCTCGACCCAGCCCGGTTTCGGGAAGATCTGGCGATGCTCCCGCTGCGCGGTCCCGACGATCCGGCCCTGCCGGTCGAAGACGATGCAGCGACTCGAGGTCGTGCCCTGATCGATGGCGGCCACATAGCGACGCATTGATGCAGGCTACCGAACCCCGGACCGGCGCTGCGCCGGCTTCGTCGGATGACACCACCGCGCCGACGCTCGCTGGTTTTCCGCACCGAATTCGCTGCCACGCCCCGCCACGGTCGGCCCGCGCGCCGCGCAGGCACTACGTTGAGGTTGTACGCAGCGGCGCCGGGACCGTGGACGGCGTCGACCCACTGTCGGCTGATTCCGACCGAGCGCGGTCGGCGGCGAGGAGTCGAGCATGTCGCAGACACCGGAGTTTCCGTTCCTGCACCCGGGGGAACTGGTCGCGGGCGGCCAACGGCTCGGGCCCGGTCAGCTCGGCCCCGACCAGCGCCGCGCCGCCTGGGAACGCCTCGGCAAGGACCAGTTCGACGTGCTGGTCGTCGGCGGTGGCGTGGTCGGCGCCGGGATCGCGCTGGACGCGGCAACCCGTGGCCTGTCGGTCGCGCTGGTCGAGGCCCGCGATCTGGCCTCGGGGACCTCGAGCCGGTCGTCGAAGATGTTCCACGGCGGCCTGCGCTACCTCGAGCAGCTCGAGTTCGGGCTGGTCCGGGAGGCGCTGAAGGAACGCGAACTGGCGCTGTCGACGCTGGCGCCGCACCTGGTGAAGCCGCTGCGCTTCCTGTACCCGCTGACCCACCGGGTGTGGGAGCGTCCGTACGTGGCCGCCGGTCTCACTCTCTACGACACCATGGGCGGCGCGAAATCCGTTCCGGGACAGCATCATCTGACCAGGCACGGCGCCATGCGGCTGGCGCCGGGGTTGCGCAGGGACGCGCTGATCGGCGGTGTCACCTACTACGACACCGTCGTCGACGACGCCCGCCACACCATGACCGTGGCCCGCACCGCCGCGCACTACGGCGCGGTCATCCGCACCTCCACCCAGGTCGTCGGGTTCCTGCGGGAGGCCGACCGGGTCGTCGGGGTGAAGCTGCGCGACACCGAGGACGGGCGCACCGGGGAGGCGCGCGCGAATGTGGTGATCAACGCGACCGGGGTCTGGACCGACGAGGTGCAGAGCCTGTCGCGGCAGCGCGGCCGGTTCCATGTGCGCGCGTCCAAGGGCGTGCACATCGTGGTGCCGCGCGACCGGATCGTCAGCGATGCCGCGATCATCCTGCGCACCACCAGCTCGGTGCTGTTCATCATCCCGTGGGGCGCGCACTGGATCATCGGCACGACCGACACCGACTGGAACCTCGACCTCGCCCACCCCGCCGCCACCAAGGCCGATATCGACTACCTGCTCGACCGGGTGAACGAGGTGCTGGTCACCCCGCTCACCCCCGCCGACATCGACGGCGTCTACGCGGGCCTGCGGCCGCTGCTGGCCGGGGAGAGCGACGAGACCTCCAAGCTCTCGCGCGAACACGCCGTGGCCCGCGTCGCGCCCGGCCTGGTGAGCATCGCGGGCGGCAAGTACACCACCTACCGGGTGATGGCCGCCGACGCGATGGACGAAGCGGCACAGGACATTCCGGCCCGGGTCTCGCCGTCGATCACCGAGAAGGTCGCGCTGATCGGCGCCGACGGCTACTTCGCCCTGGTGAACCAGACCGTGCAGCTGGCCGAGCACTACGGCGTGCACCCCTACCGGATGACCCACCTGCTCGACCGCTACGGCTCGGTGGTCGACGAGGTGCTGTCGCTGGCGGCGGGCAGACCCGAACTGCTGCAACCGATCACCGACGCCCCCGCCTACCTCCAGGTCGAGGCGGTGTACGCGGCCGCCGCCGAGGGCGCGCTGCACCTCGACGACATCCTGGCCCGGCGCACCCGCATCTCGATCGAGTACGCCGATCGCGGCGCGCACTGCGCCGAACAGGTCGCGCACCTGGTCGCCCCCGTGCTGGGCTGGGACGCCGACGAGATCGACCGCGAGGTGACCACGTACCAGGCGCGGGTGCGCGCCGAGATCGAATCGCAGACCCAGCCCGACGACATCTCCGCCGACGCGCTGCGGGCGGCGGCGCCGGAGCCACGGCCCCAGCTGCTGGAGCCGGTACCGCAGGACCGGTGAGCGGCCGCTAGACGGTCGCCCGCTGCAGGGCGGCCAGTTCGACGGCGTTGTGCGCGCAGAACACCTCGACCTCGTCGCCGTGGCCGCGCAGCAGTTCGCGCAGTCGCTCCTGATTGTCGATCCGGGCAGGCCCGACGGTCTGCATCAGGCGTTCGAACAGCGCGGCGGCGGGTGGCTGGTGCGGGTGCTCGAGATCGAGCTGACCGGGGTGGAAGTAGGCGTCGCCGACGGCGAACTTCCAGCCCGCCCCGGTGTCGATCGCGATGCCGGCGTGGCCCCGGGTGTGCCCGGCCAGCGGGATGATCAGTAGTTCGGCCGGCAGGCCGCGCAATTGGCGCACCGCGCCGAAGCCGAACCACGGCTCGCCGAGCTCGTCGTAGCTCTGCCAGCGCGGCTGATGCGCGAATTGCGCTGCGCGATAACGGAACTTCTCGCGCGGTCCGTACTGCCCTTCCAGTGCGCGCAGTTCCTCGTGGTAGATGTGCACGGTGGCCTGGGGGAATTCGGCGAGCCCGCCCGCGTGGTCGAGATCGAGGTGGGTGAGCACGATGTCGGTGACGTCCTCGCGGCGGTAACCGAGCGCCTCGATCCGGCGGGCGATGGTGCCCTCGAGCTCGAGCACGGGGCGGGTCATCCGGATGAAGCGGCGGCCGAGCCATTCGTCGGGACGCCGGACCGCGCCCTCGCCGATGCCGGTCTCGATCAGGACCAGCCGGTCGTCGAGTTCGACGAGGACGCAGTGGCAGACCATTTCGGCGCGGCGGGTGAGGCCGCCGACGCCGTCGAGCAGACGGCCGCCGAAGGGACGCATGGTGCCGCCGTCGAGGTGGTGCAGACGCATCAGGAGAGCTCCTGTTCGAGAGTGGCGCGCAGGTGGTCGGCCACCGCGCGCAGGGGGGTGAGGTCACGTCGGGTGCGGGCGAGCAGCAGTCCACCCTCGAGCATGGCCAGTGCCACGGTGGACAGCTCGTCGGCGCGCTCGTCGGGAATTCCCTTGGCGCGCAGGAATTCGTCGATGGCGGTGCGCCAGGAGTCGAAACCGGTGACGCAGGCTTCGCGGATCGGTTCGCTGTCGCCGCCCGCGTCGAGGGCGATGGTGGCGATCGGGCAGCCGCGCTGGAAGTCCGAGTCGGTGAGCATCGCGCCGAGGGCGGCGAAGACGCCGTCCAGATCGCCAGCCTCGAGCGCGGCGGTGAGCAGCGCGCGCAGGCTGTCGGCCGACTGGACGATGGCCTCGGCGGCGAGTTGTTCCTTGCCGCCGGGGAAGTGGAAGTAGAACGAGCCCTTGGGCGCGCCGCCCGCGCTGACCAGCTGGTTGACGCCGGTGGCGTGGTAGCCCTGGGTATGGAACAGGTCGGCGGCGGCGTCGAGGAAACGCTGCCGGGAGTCCGTGCGTGGGGTCACCGGCTCAGCGTAGCTCGAGTATGACGACCGGTCTAGTTAGTTGGTTCGGGTTGGCAGCGGGGACAGAAGTAGATGCCGCGTTCGCGCTGGGTGATGCGATCGGCGGGGTCGTCCTCGCCGAGCAGGCGCGAGACGATCGCGGTTCCGCAGCGTGGGCAGGGGCGGCGGGTGCGGCCGTAGGCCATCGGCCGCCAGGGTGGCTGGTGCGCGGCCTTGCCGAGCACCCGATGGGCCTCGTCGACGAGGGCGGGCAGGTCGCCGATGTCACCGACCGGCGTCGCGGGGTGGACGCGGCGCAGGAAGCAGATCTCGCTGCGGTAGATGTTGCCGATGCCCGCCAGATTGCGCTGATCGAGCAGGGCAAGGCCGATGGGGCGGCGCGGGTACTCGTCCAGCCTGCGCAGGGCCTCGGCGGCGTCCCAGTTCGGGCCGAGCAGATCGGGACCGAGGTGATCGATCACCGTGTGTTCCTCGGCGCGGGGCAGCACCTGGACCTTGCCGAGGGCGAAGCCGACCGCCTCGACCTCGTCGTTGGCCAGCACCACGCGCGCGGTGACCCGCGGCTTCGTCCAGCGCTGGCCGCAGTGGAACACCCGCCACTCGCCCTCCATCTTCAGGTGGGTGTGGATGCTCACCCGATCGGTCCGGACGAACAGGTGCTTGCCGTAGCTGCCGACCTCGGTCACCAGATCGCCGACCAGGTCGACCGTCGCGTACCGGGGGACGCGGAAGTCGCTGCGGGTGAGGGTCTTCCCGGCCAGGGCGGTGCGCAGGCGCTCGGCCGTGCGGAAGACGGTGTCGCCCTCGGGCATTCGGTTACACCTGCCTGCGCAGCCGCAGCCCGCGCGGGGTCATCGAGAAGCCGGACTCCACCAGGACGTCGGCGAAGGTGTTGCCGTGCACGGTCTCCCCGTTGATCTTGTCGATCACCAGGCCGTCGACCCGGCGGTCGTGCACCAGCCCGGCCAGCGCGGTCGCGGCCAGCCGCCGCAGCCCGGGGTCCTCGGTGAAGCTGAGCAGCGTCTTGCCGCCGCGCTCCACGTACAGCACCAGCTCGCCGCCGACCAGGACCACCAGGGCGCCCGCTTTGCGGCCGGGCCGGTGGCCGCCCTCGGCGTCGCCCTTCGGCCACGGCAGCGCGGCGCCGTACGGGTTGGCCGGATCGCAGGCGGCCAGGGCCAGGGCGACGCCGGGCTGGGCGGCGGTGCGGTCGGTGTCGAAGGACCGCAGCCGGTCGACGGTGTCGGTGGTGGAGAACTGGGCGCCGCCGAGGGTGTCGACGAAATAGCCACGGCGGCACCGGCCCCGGTCCTCGAACTCGGTGAGGACCCGGTACATGAGCGCGAAACCGCCGGGCACGCCTTCGTTCTGGACCGAGCCGCGGGTCAGCACGCCGTAGCGCTCGATGAGCTGGTCGGCGGTGGCGTGGGCGCGCAGGGTGTTGTCCCGCACCCGTTCCGGCAGGATCGACCAGCGCCCGGCCAGGGTCGGCGGGCCGGAGCGGGTCGGCATCGAGGGGCGCGGGAGGTAGGCGCGGCCGCGCGGGGCTCGGCGCGGGGTGCGGTGGGCGGTGGTGCTGCGGGCGGTGCCGGAGAGCAGGGCGCGCACGGGGGCGAAGGTGTCGCCGGAGACGTACCCGGCCCACACCAGTTGCCAGAGCGCGTCACCGACGGCCTTGTCGTCGAGCAGGCCGGTGGCGTCGGCGAGCTGGCGGAAGAAGTATGCGCCGCCGCCGTGCAGGGTGGGCGGGAGGCTGCGGGGGTTGTCCTGGCCCGCGGTCGCGGCGGCGGCCGAATCGCGGGCGGAGCTGCCGTTTCCGCGAGCCTTGCGGGCGGTGTCACCGTTGGGGGTGAGGGGAGCGGTGGCACCGTTGGTCGGCGCCGCCTCGGATTCGGCAGGCCCGGACGCCGCCGGCGCGTCGAGGTCGACCGTGGGCGGTTGCGGGGTGCGCGGTGGCCATGGCTCCAGCTGTGCGCCGAGGGCGGCCAGGAGGCCGAGCTGGATGTCGGTGGGGTCGATATCGTCGGGCGGCGGCAGCGTGAAGGGAGCCTGGTCGGCGAGGTGCAGGGCGATCCAGCCGTCGCGGGCGGTGATCGCGCCGTGCCCGGACCAGATCACCTCGCCGCTCGCCATCAGTTCGTCGAGCATGGCGGGGGTGTAGTCGCGCACCCGCATCGGCAGGATCAGCGACTCCCACGCCGAGGCCGGAATCGGTACGCCCGCAAGCTGTTCCACCACCGTGGCGACGCCGTCGATCCCGCGCAGCTCACCGGAGCCGACATGCTGCCAGGCGGGTAGGAAGCGGCCGAGGGCGGCGGTCGACACCGGCTCCACCTCGTGCCGGGCGGCGGCCAGCGAGCGGCGGCGCAACCGGCGCAGTACCTGCGCATCGCACCATTCGGTACCCGCCGTCGCGGGCGTGAATTCGCCTTCCACCACGCGCTTCTCGGCCAGCAGCCGATGCAGTGCGGTGGCGGCGACGGCCGCGCCGAGGCCGAACCTCGCGGCGACGTCGGCGGTGCCGAACGGCGCGTGGGTCCGCGCGTAGCGGCCGACGAGGTCGCCGAGCGGGTCGGGGACCGGTTCGATGAACGCGGCGGGCACACCGATCGGCAGCGGCACACCCAGGGCGTCGCGCAGGCGCGCGGCGTCCTCGATCGCCACCCACCAGGTGCGGCCGGCGAACGAAACTTCCAGTGCGCGATGGGCATCGCGCAGGTCGGCGAACCAGGCGGGCGCGTCGGAGTCGGCGAGCACGTCGGAGTTGGCGAGCACGTCGGAGTTGGCGAGCGCAGCGGAGTCGGCGGGCGCGTCGGAGCTGGCGAGCACGTCGGACAGGTGCTCGGCGGTGTCGTCGTGGCCGCGCGCGTCCGCGATCGGCGATCGGCGATCGGCCGTCTCGCTCTCGGCCGCGGCGGTGTCTGTGCCAGGGGGAGGACCGTCGGCTGCCGGATCGTGCGGGCCGCCGAGCGCGGCGTCGCGGTCCCGAGATTCGGCGTCGGGCGCGGCGCCACCGCGCCGCACGCAGCGGGCGGCGGCCTCGGCAGGGGTCAGCGGCCCGAGCAGGCGCAGCAGATCGGCCAGGCCCTCGGCGTCGCGGGCCCAGCGTTCCGGGGTGAGGCGCTGGAGTTCGCGTTCGGTCAGGGCGATGACGGCGGGGTCGAGGAGCTCGCGCAGTTCCACGCGACCGAGGAGTTCGGCGAGCAGGCTCGAGTCCAGTGCCAGGGCGGCGGCGCGGCGTTCGGCCAGCGGGCTGTCGCCGTCGTAGAGGAACTGGCCGATGTAGGAGAACAGCAGGGCGTTGGCGAACGGGGACGGGCTGGCCGTCTCGACGTCGATCAGCCGCACCTCGCGGCGGGCGACCTTGGTGAGCAGGTCGCGCAGCGAGGGCAGGTCGTAGACATCGCGCAGGCATTCGCGCACGGTTTCCAGCAGGATCGGGAAGTCCGGGAACTTGCGTGCCACATCCAGCAATTGGGCCGAGCGCTGACGTTGCTGCCACAGCGGTGCGCGCTTGCCCGGATCGCGGCGCGGCAGCAGCAGGGCCCTGGCCGCGCACTCGCGGAACCGGGAGGCGAACAGCGCCGAACCGCCGACCTGCTCGGTGACGATGTCGTCGATCTCGTCGGGTTCGAAGGCGAACAGCTCGGCGCCGGGCGGGTCGTCGGTGGTGTCGGGCAGGCGCACCACGATGCCGTCGTCGGACGCCGTCGGGGCCGCGTCGATGCCGAAGCGTTCCTGGAGCCGCGCGCCGACGGCCAGGGCCCACGGCGCGTGCACCGGGGTGCCGTAGGGGGAGTGCAGGACCAGGCGCCAGTCGCCGAGTTCGTCGCGGAAGCGCTCGACGACCAGGGTGCGGTCGGTGGGCAGCCTGCCGGTGGCGGCGCGCTGTTCCTCGAGCAGTCCGACCATATTCGCGGTCGCGTTCTGGTCCAGGCCCGCGGTCCGGACGAGCTGTTCCAGCCGTGCCGCAGCGGCGTCCGGGCTCTCCGCGCGTTTCGACGAGCGAGTCTTGGTGGTTTTCCCCGCGTTCCCATCCGGCACCGACTCGGCGCTCCGAATACCGGCAGTTGTCATCGAATTGTCCTGTGACGCAACCGATCCGGGGCGCACTCCCATGTCCGCGACGATCCGGGACAGCTCGTCGGCCGACACCTGACCCGCCGTCCGCACGAATTCCCCCAGGGCGGTGCCCAATTCGGCCGGGCGGCCCAGGCTGTCGCCGTGCCAGAACGGCAGCCGGCCGGGGAGTCCGAAGGCGGGCGAGACCAGCACCCGGTCGAAGGTGATCTCCTCGATCCGCCAGCTGGTGGCGCCGAGCGCGAACACGTCGCCCACCCGCGACTCGTAGACCATCTCCTCGTCGAGTTCGCCCACCCGGGAAGCCTTCTCGCCCACCATGAACACCGCGAACATGCCGCGATCGGGGATGGCGCCGCCGGAGGTGACGGCGAGGCGCTGTACGCCGGGGCGGCCGGTGAGGGTGCCCGCATCGCGGTCCCAGACCACCCGGGGACGCAGTTCGGCGAACTCGTCGGACGGGTAGCGGCCGGCGAGCAGGTCGAGCACGGATTCGTAGGCCGAGCGGGGCAGGTTCGCGTAACTGCCGGTGCCGCGGACGATGTCGAACCAGCCGTCGACATCGATCGGTTCGAGCGCGCACGCCGCCACCGTCTGCTGGGCCAGGATGTCGAGGGGATGCGCGGGGATCTGCAGCAGTTCGATCTCGCCAGCGAGCATGCGCTGGGCGGCGACGGTGCAGTGGATGACATCGGTGCGGTGCTTCGGGAACAGCACGCCGCGCGAGACCTCACCGACCTGGTGCCCGGCCCGGCCCACCCGCTGCAACCCGCTGGCCACCGAGGGTGGCGCCTCCACCTGCACCACCAGGTCGACCGCGCCCATATCGATGCCCAGTTCGAGGCTGCTGGTGGCGACCACACAGCGCAGGCGCCCGCTCTTGAGGTCGTCCTCGATGATCGCGCGCTGCTCCTTGCTGACCGAGCCGTGATGGGCCCTGGCCAGCAGCTGCTCGGCACCGTGGATCACCTCGGTGGACGGGCCCAGCTGGGCGGGCGGCGCGTGCTCGGTGTCCACCGGCTCGCCCAGCCGGGCCGCGTAGGCCTCGTTGAGCCGCGCGGTCAGCCGTTCGGCGAGCCTGCGCGAGTTCGCGAACACGATCGAGGACCGATGCTCGAGCACCAGGTCGACGATGGCCTCGTCGACATGCGGCCAGATCGACCCCGGCTGCTCGGAATCGCCGGGATCGGTCATATCGGCCACCGGGACCCGCACCGAGAGGTCGAAGGTCTTCGGCGCGGGCGGGCGCACGATGGTGATCGGCGCCGCGCCCACCAGGAACCGGCCGACCTCCTCGGGCGGGCGCACCGTCGCCGACAGGCCGATCCGCTGCGCGGGCCGCTCGGTGAGCTGGTCCAGCCGGGCCAGCGACAACGCCAGGTGCGCGCCGCGCTTGGTGCCGGCGATGGCGTGCACCTCGTCGACGATCACCGTGCCGACCTGGGCCAGGCTCTCCCTGGCCGCCGAGGTGAGCAGCAGGAACAGCGACTCCGGCGTGGTGATGAGGATGTCCGGCGGCGTCCGCTGCATCGCGCGCCGCTGCGCGGGGGTGGTGTCGCCGGAGCGCACCCCCACCGAGATCTCCGGCGGGTCCAGCCCCAGCCGCTTCGCCGTCTGCGTGACCCCCACCAGCGGCGCCCTGAGGTTGCGCTCGACGTCCACCGCCAGCGCCTTGAGCGGCGAGACGTAGAGCACCGACGTCCCGCGCGGGGTCCCCGGCTCCGGCGCCGGCCGGGTGGCCAGCTGATCGATGGCCCACAGGAACGCCGAGAGCGTCTTGCCCGACCCGGTGGGCGCGACGACCAGTGTGTGCTCCCCGTCCGCGATCGCCTGCCACGCCCCGAGCTGGGCCGACGTCGGGCCGGCGAAGGCCCCGTCGAACCACTGCGCGGTAGCGGGCGAGAACCGATCCATAGCGTTCAGTGTGCACCGGCCCACCGACAACCCTCGTCGACGCGCGGCCCGCGCCCCCACCACACCGAGCCCGGTGGCGGGCTGGTGGCAGCGTGAATGTGACGAACGCTACTCTGGGCTCTCGTGCAAACGGTGCTCAGAGTCGACCTCGTCGGCCACAGCCTGACCGAGGCGGTACGTAAGGCGCGATTCCCTGTCGACGAACCACTGGACGAGTCGGGGCGAGACGCGCTGCGCGCGTATTCGGTGCCCGACGGCGCGCAGGTGCGGACCGGGCCGGAACGCCGGGCCAGGGAGACCGCCGAGGCGCTGGGCGTGGTCGGCGAGCTGGACGCGCGATTACGGGATCTCGACGCGGGGTCGTGGCGCGGGACCGAGATGAGCGGGCTGGCACAGGATCAGCTGTTCGCGTGGCTCACCGACCCCGAATTCCGGGGACACGGTGGCGAATCGGTGACCGATCTGGTGGAGCGGGCGCGGTTCTGGCTGGCCGAGATCGCCTCGGCGGGCCGTGACACGGTGGCGGTGACCCATCCGGCGGTGGTCAGGGCGGTGCTGCTGGTGGTGCTCGACGCGCCGTCGAAGTCGTTCTGGCGCATGGATGTTCCGCCCGCCAGCGTCACCCGGCTGCACTATCGCGGCAACTGGACCCTGCGCCTGGGCGGTTCGTAGAAACGGCGAAAGCCCCGGAGTCGAAACTCCGGGGCTTTCGTCTAGTAGCGGGAACAGGATTTGAACCTGCGACCTCTGGGTTATGAGCCCAGCGAGCTACCGAGCTGCTCCATCCCGCGTCGTAAACACCACTGTACACGGCGCGGCGTGGATGACGAAATCGGTTTCTGATCAGCCGAAATGTATCCCCTGGGCCAGTGGCAGCTCGGCCGAGTAGTTGATGGTGTTGGTGGCCCTGCGCATGTAGGCCTTCCACGAGTCGGAGCCGGATTCGCGTCCGCCACCGGTCTGCTTCTCGCCGCCGAACGCGCCACCGATCTCCGCGCCCGAGGTGCCGATGTTGACATTGGCGATGCCGCAGTCCGACCCGGCCAGGAAGCGCTCGGCCTCGCGCTGGTCGAGTGTGAAGATCGACGAGGAAAGTCCCTGTGGCACATCGTTGTTGAGGGCGATCGCGTCGTCGATGTCGTCGTAGACGAGGACGTAGAGAATCGGCGCGAAGGTCTCCTCGCGCACCAGCTCGGTCTGCGCGGGCATGCGCACGATCGCGGGGCGCACGTAGTAGGCGTCCGGCCCGACCAGCTCGACCCGCGCACCGCCGCAGACGATCTCGCCGCCGGTGTCCTCGGCCTGCAACAGCGCCTTCTGCATCGAGATGAACGCGCGCTCGTTGATCAGCGGGCCGACCAGCACGCCGTCGTCGAGCGGATTGCCGACGCGCAGCTGGGCGTACGCGGCGGTGAGCCGGTCGACCAGCTGATCGACGACGGACCGGTGCGCGATCACCCGGCGCAGGGTGGTGCACCGCTGACCCGCCGTGCCCGCCGCCGAGAAGACGATCCCGCGCACCGCCAGCTCCAGATCCGCACTGGGCGCGACGATCGCGGCATTGTTGCCGCCCAGTTCCAGCAGGCAGCGGCCGAACCTGGCGGCCACGCGCGGGGCGACGGTGGCGCCCATCCGCACCGAGCCGGTGGCGCTGAGCAGCGCGACCCGCGGGTCGTCGACCAGGGCCTCGCCGACCGCCGCGTCGCCCTGGATCAATTGGTGCACTTCGGGATCGGCGCCGACGTCGACGGCGGCGCGGCGCAGCAGGGTGTGGCAGGCCAGCGCCGTGAGCGGGGTGGTCTCCGAGGGCTTCCACACCACGGTGTCGCCGCAGACCAGCGCGATCGCGGTGTTCCACGCCCATACCGCGACCGGGAAGTTGAACGCCGAGATCACTCCTACAACGCCGAGCGGGTGCCAGGTCTCCATCAGCCGGTGGCCCGGCCGCTCCGAGGGCATGGTGGCGCCGTAGAGCTGGCGGGAGAGCCCGATCGCGAACTCGCAGACGTCGATCATCTCCTGCACTTCGCCCAGCGCCTCCGGCCCGATCTTGCCCGCCTCCAGGGTGACCAGTTCGGCGAGTTCGCCCTGGTGGGCGACCAGCAGCTGGGCCAGTCTGCGCACCAGCGCCGCCCGCGCGGGCGCGGGCACCGTGCGCCAGTTCAGGAACGCGGTGGCCGCCCGTTCGATCGCGGCGTCGACGCCGTCGGTGGTGTCGGCGGTGAGCTGCGGCAGGGCGCCGCCGGAGATGGGGGTGCGGGCGCGCAGGTCACCTGACTCGGGTAAGTCGGCGCCGAGTCCGTGCAGCAGCGCCCTGGCCCGCAGTGCCAGCTGCTCGGAGAAGTGCTCGGTCACGGTGTCGGTCATCGCTGCTCACCTTCTGCTGTTTGGTAGGGCTCACGGAAAAGTTCGGTGGAATTCGGTGGGGGAACAGAAAGAAGTTTTCCGCGCGCAACCCCCGTGCTGCGTTAGCCTTCGCTGATGGCGGATACACCGGCTAGACCCCAGCTCGACGACATCGACCGACTATTGATCAAAGAACTGATGAGCGATGGTCGCGCCACGTTGTCGAACCTGGCGGAGAAGGCCAGCCTCTCGGTCTCGGCAGTGCAGTCTCGGGTGCGCAGGCTCGAAGCGCGCGGAGTGATCCGCGGGTACGCGGCGCACGTCGATCCCGAAGCGCTCGGGCACCTGCTGTCGGCGTTCGTCGCGATCACTCCTCTCGACCCGTCCCAGCCCGATGACGCGCCCGCATTGTTGCAGCACATCCCCGGCATCGAGGCGTGCCACTCGGTGGCGGGCGAGGAGAGCTACGTCCTGCTGGTCCGGGTGGCCTCCCCGCGGCACCTGGAACAGCTGCTGCAGGAGATCAGGGCCACCGCGAATGTGCGGACGCGCAGCACCATCATCCTGCAGACATTCTACGACAGGTAACGATTCCTCGTAATTGTTCCGCGATTCCGTAGAGGTTCCGTAAATATTTGCGTACCCTCGGTTTTGTGACCATCGAACTGGAGCGCCCCGGCGCGGCGGTCACCCCCGCCAACCGGGTCCACGAAATCCTGTCCTCGCACATCCTCGCGGACGGCTTCGACCTTGTGCTCGACCTGCACAAGTCGCACGGCCGGACACTGATCGACGAACGAGACGGCACCGCCTACCTCGACATGTTCGGCTTCTTCGCCTCCAACGCGCTCGGGATGAACCATCCCGCGCTCGCGGCGGACGAACGCTTCCGTGCCGAGCTGGCCACCGCCGCGCTGAACAAACCGAGCAACTCCGACATGTACACCGTGGAGATGGCCCGCTTCGTCGAGGCCTTCGTCCGCGTCGTCGGTGACCCCCGCCTGCCGCACCTGTTCTTCGTCGACGGTGGCGCGCTGGCGGTGGAGAACGCGCTCAAGGTCGCGTTCGACTGGAAGAGCAGGCACAACGAGTCGCACGGCCGGTCACCGGAACTCGGTACCAAGGTGCTGCACCTGACCGGCGCCTTCCACGGCCGCAGCGGCTACACGATGTCGCTGACCAACACCGACCCGGTCAAGACCGCGCGGTTCCCGAAGTTCGACTGGCCACGCATCGACACACCGCACACCTTCGCGGGCCCGGACATCGCCGCGCTGGAGGCCACCGCCATCGCGCAGGCCGCCCAGGCCTTCGCCGACCATCCGCACGACATCGCCTGCTTCATCGCCGAGCCGATCCAGGGCGAGGGTGGCGACCGGCACCTGCGGCCGCAGTTCCTCGGCGCCATGCAGCGCCTGTGCCACGACAACGACGCGCTGTTCGTTCTCGACGAGGTGCAGACCGGGGTCGGGATGACCGGAACCACCTGGGCCTACCAGCAATTGGGGGTCGAGCCCGATGTCGTCGCCTTCGGCAAGAAGACCCAGGTGTGCGGCATCATGGCGGGCGGTCGCGTCGACGAGGTGCCCGACAACGTCTTCCGGGTGAGCTCGCGGCTGAACTCCACCTGGGGCGGCAACCTCACCGACATGGTGCGCACCCGGCGCATTCTCGAAGTGCTGGAACGGGATCGGCTGATCGCGAAGTCGGTGCCGCTGGGCGCCTACCTGCTCGACCAGCTCGGCCAGCTCGCCGCCGCGCACCCGGACAAGGTGAGCGAACCGCGCGGGCGCGGCCTGATGTGCGCGATCACGCTGGCCACCCCGGACCTGCGGGACCGGGTGGTGACGGCGCTACGCGAACGTCAGCACGTGCTGCTGCTCGGCACCGGGACCAGCGGCATCCGGTTCCGGCCGCCGCTGACGGTCACCGAGGAGGAACTGGAGCGGGCGGTCGACGCGCTGGACGCGGTGCTGATGCGAGAGCAGCTGTAGCGCAACGGGTGCCGCCCATAGCCGGTTCACCGTGTGTCGACCGACGACGCACCGGGGCTGTGGGCGGCACACTGTCCGAATTGCTAGATTTTCGCTGGGCTTGCTTCTAGGCTTCCCTTCCATGTCATTCGGGCTTCATCCCGGCGTGGAACGGTGCAGCGCGTGAACCGCCGAACCGAGCGAATCGGACAAATTGCTGCCGCCTTGCTGCTCGCCGTGACCGCGGGCTGTTCCAACAGCGAGGCCGTGACGGTCGAGACGCCCGTCGCGCCGCCCACCTCGACCACCACGCCGACCGCGATGCCGCCGCACATGACCGACCTGCTGCCCGGCATGCCGCCGCCGCTGTCCCCGGTCGACATCTACGCCGCCAACCGGGAACTGAGCCCGTCGGTCGCCGATCATCGGCCGCTGGTCTACGTGCCCAACAGCAAGTCCAACACCGTGACGGTGATCGACCAGAACACCTTCCAGGTGCTCGACACGTTCTCCTCCGGCGGCGCCGAGCCGCAGCACGTGGTGCCGTCGTACGACCTGCAGACGCTCTACGCCACCAACGATCTGCCGATCGGCGGCGGCAGCCTGTTGCCGATCGACCCGCGCACCGGAGCGCCCGCGGGCCCGGCGTTCCCGGTCCGCGATCCCTACAACATGTATTACACGCCCGACGGGCAGTTCGCCCTCGTCGTCGCGGAGGCGGACAAGTCGCTGGACTTCTACGATCCGGTGACCTGGCGGAAGCTGCACGCGCTCGCGGTGCCCGACTGCGCGGGCGTCGACCACATGGACTTCACCGCCGACGGCCGCTTCGCCGTGGCCAGCTGCGAATTCATCGGGCGGATGGCGGTTTTCGACGTCGCGCAACGCACCCTGATCAAGATGATCGACTTGCCGGGCGGACGCGGCGGCATGCCGCAGGACGTGAAGCTCTCGCCCGACGGGCACGTCTTCTTCGTCGCCGACATGATGGCCGACGGCATCTACACGATCGACGCGCACACCTTCGAGAACACCGGCTTCATCCCCACCGGCAAAGGGACACACGGGCTCTACATCACCCGCGACTCGCGGCAGATGCTGATCACCAACCGGCACGAGGGCAGCATCTCGGTGTGGGATTTCGGCACCAACGGGCTGGTGCACAAGTGGTTCATCCCCGGCGGCGGCAGTCCCGACATGGGCAATATCTCCGCCGACGGGCGGGTGTTCTGGGTGTCGGGGCGGCACAACAACGAGGTGTACGCGGTCGACATCGCGAACTGGACGCTGTTGGCGCGCATCCCCGTCGACCACGGGCCGCACGGGTTGACGGTGTGGCCGCAGCCGGGGCGCTACTCCACCGGGCACACGGGGGTCATGCGGTAGCGCGCGTCAGGCGGGGACGGCGGTCAGCCCCAACGCGCCCGCGACGAACCGGTGGACCGAGGCCAGGCCCGCCGCCAGCGCCTCGTCCTCGCCGGGGCGGGCCCAGCCGGTGACGGAGGCGGTGTCGCCGGGGCCGGGCGTCACGCCGATCTCGGCGACCAGCTCGGCGGTCGTCGGGACGCAGACGGCCCAGGAGAAGTGGGTTTCGTCGGCCCACTGCGCGGAACGGGTGGCCACGTAGCCGGGATCGGTGATGCCACCGTCGGCCAGGGCGGGGCGGTCGTCGATGCGCTCGTCGGCCCGCAGGGCGCGCAGGTACCAGGCGCCCGCGTTGATCTCGATCGGTTCCACTCCGGCAGCGTACTGCGACGGCTACCGGTAGTAGGGCGTGGCCTGCACCCAGTGGAATCCGCGTGCGACGGCCGGGAACCGGTCCAGGTCGACCTGATCCAGCCGCATCCGGACCGGACGACCGCCGAGCGTGCCCTCCAGAATCAGCTGACCGGGCTGTGCGTGGGTGTAATCGAACGTCGCGAGCTTCCACTGGTGCGCGGTGTCGCGCGACAGCGTGATGGTGCGCTGATCGGTGTCGATCCGGGCGGGGAAGGAGACGATCGAATCGTCGAGCCGCTGCGCGGTCATGCCCTGCGGGATATCGAAGATGATGCGGCGGAAGCGTTCGGTGGCGCTGGGTGGCTTGCCCTCGGTGGGTGCGCGGAAGTCGACGAGCGCCGGGACCTGCTCGCCCGCGATCGAGTACTCGGTGACGTCCCAGATGCCGTAGAGCGGGGACTTCGGGCGGGCACTGCCGTAGGTGTGCCAGCCGTCGTAGGCCTCGACGGTCGTGGCGACCAGCAGCCACAACCCCAGCAGCACCTGGGCTCCCACCAGGAGCCGGTCGCCGCGCGGCGGAGTCCGCGCGGGGACGTCGTGTCCGAGCAGCGCCCGCACGATCCGGACGATCTCGGGGGCGGCCAGCACCATCGCGTACAGCAGAATCTGCAGGGCGAACAGCTTCACCGGCACATCGAAGGTGAGGTTCACCAGCACCACCTGCAGGGCGACGAGCACCGCGAGCACGGACCCGAGCCCCGCGGTCAGCGGCACGATCAGCAGCAGGCCGGCGGTGACCTCGGCGGCGCCGAGCGCGATTTCGTAGGGTTCGGACAGCGCGGACTGCGCCCACAGCACCGCCATCGGGCTCATGTACCCGTACGGTTCGACCAGTCGCTCCAGATTGAACGACATCTGGGTCGGCAGGATCTTGATCATCCCGTACAGCAGCAGCGCGCTGACCAGGGCGAAGCGCAGCAGGAGCCGGAACAGGACGACCAGGCGCACGTAGTGCGTGCGGCGGCGGTCGAACACCGACCAGACGGCGGTGACCGGCACCGCGACCACGATCATGGTGAACGCGGCCAGCCATTTGGCGGCGGTGTCGCCGCTACCGGTGACGGTGTAGTCGATCCGGACGTCGAAGATGGTCGTGCCGAGCCACTCGGTGAGCGGGTACAGCGTCGTCCACTTGTCGATCGCGGTCACGGTCTCCAGTGACAGGCCCAGCGTGCGCAGCAGCGCGTGCAGCAGCCACGTCCCCGCCATCCCGAGGCCGACGGACACGAATCCGAACCGGAACAGGATGCGGGTGGCCGGGTGCCATCGGATCGTTTCCGGCGCGGGGCCGGGACCGGTGACCTCGGACTCCGGTCGAGTCAACACCTCTGTACGCACCCATCACTCCTCCGTCGGCCGTCGTGCCGGTGAAACGCTAGGGGAGCGTGGGGAACTGGGGAATCCGGAAATGTTGGTGCCCCGACAACTCGGGGGCGGGGTCAGGCCAGCCGGGGTTGGGCGCCGAGTAGGGAGTGGACGGCGGTGCGGCCGATGTCGAGGGCGCGGGTGAGCAGGTCGGTGTCGCGGGCCGCGCTGTCGATGGCGGGGGAGTCGGCGGGCGGGTGGACCTGGAGGACCCGGTCGCCGAGGCCGGCGAGGAAGTCGTCCTCGACGGCCTGCTGGCCGGGGCGCTGCGACCACGCGCGGAAGGCGCCCGGGGCGATGGCGCGCATGTAGCCGCCGCCGACGATGCGGTGCAGCAGCGGCGCGGGCGGGCGGACCTCGTCGGTGCGGCGGGTGCGCAGCACCAGCGCGTGCGTGGTGCCCGCGGCGACGGCGCTGCGGATCGGGACGGTCTCGGACAGGCCGCCGTCGAAGTAGCTGCGGCCGCCGAGGTCGACGGGGGGACCCGCCAGCAGGGGCAGGCCCGCGGAGGCCCGTAGCGCGGTCATCAGGGTGGTTTTGTCGACGATGTGTGGTCCGAGGTCCACCGACTGCCCGGTATGGACGTCGGTGGCGATCGGGTGGAACGTGGTGGGGTTGGCCAGGATGGCCGGGAAGTCCATCGGCTCGATGCCGTCGTAGACCTGGTGCACCAGGTAGCGCAGGTCGAACACCGGGCGGCCGCGGAAGATCCGGACCGGGTCGACCACGCGGCGCATGATCGTCGAATCGGTCCAGGACCGCATGCCCGTCGCCGCGCGCCCGCACAGCAGCCACGCGCCGTTGATCGCGCCCGCCGAGGTGCCGTACACGGCGTCGAACACCGCGGACAGGCCGAGCTCCTCGAGCGCCTGCACCATGCCGCTGGAGTAGACCCCGCGGCTGCCGCCGCCCTCGATCACCAGCGCGAGGCGATGGCCGTCGTCCCTGGTCCCGGCGTGTCTGCGGGACTGGATCACCTCGGCGACCGTGGCCGGACCCGGTGCCGCCGAGGGGTCCTGATCGATACGCGCAGTGCTGGTCACCCGATCCACGATACGACAGGTGCCCGGGGTCCGGCCTGGTCCGAAACTCGATCTTCGCCGCCCGTTCACCCGGATCGCGGTGCTCGTTCCCGCGGTGCCGGAAACGACGACGGGCGCCGGTCGTGATCGACCGGCGCCCGTCTCCGACTGCCTGCTTACTTGATTTCCGCCAGGACGGTGCCCTGGGTGATCGCGGCGCCCGCCTCGACGGCCAGGCCGGTGACCACGCCCGCCTTGTGCGCGTTGACCGGGTTCTCCATCTTCATGGCCTCGAGCACCACGATCAGGTCGCCCGCCTCGACGGTCTGGCCCTCTTCGACCGCGACCTTGACGACGGTGCCCTGCATGGGCGCGGTGACCGCGTCACCGGAGGCCGCACCGGCACCCGCGCCGCCACGCTTGCGCGCCTTCGGCTTCTTGCGGATGACACCGGCACCGTTACCGGCCGAACCGGCGGCGCCACCACCGAGGGTGAACTGACCGGGCAGCGACACCTCGACGCGACGGCCACCGACCTCGACGACGACCTTCTGCCGGGGCAGATCCTCGTCCTCGTCGTCGGCGGGAGCGCCGGCCGTGAACGGCTCGACGGTGTTCTTCCACTCGGTCTCGATCCACTTGGTGTAGACCTCGAACTTCTCGCCGTCACCGACGAAGGCCGGGTCCTCGACGATCGCGCGGTGGAACGGGATGACCGTCGCCAGGCCGTCGACCTCGAACTCGGCCAGCGCGCGGCGGGCGCGCTGCAGGGCCTGGTCGCGGTTCTCGCCGGTGACGATCAGCTTGGCCAGCATCGAGTCGAACTGACCGCCGATGACGCTGCCCTCGACGACGCCGGAGTCCACGCGCACACCGGGGCCGGTGGGCTCGCGGTAGACGCTGACCGGGCCGGGGGCGGGCAGGAAGCCGCGACCGGCGTCCTCACCGTTGATCCGGAACTCGAAGGAGTGGCCACGCGGGGTGGGGTCTTCCTTGATCGAGAGCTCTTCGCCGTTGGCGATCGCGAACTGCTGACGCACCAGGTCGATGCCCGCGGTCTCCTCGGTGACCGGGTGCTCGACCTGCAGGCGGGTGTTCACCTCGAGGAAGGACACGGTCTCGCCCTGCACCAGGTACTCCACGGTGCCTGCGCCGTAGTAGCCCGCCTCGCGGCAGATGCGCTTGGCCGAGTCGTGGATCTTGGCGCGGACGTCGTCGGACAGGAACGGCGCGGGCGCCTCCTCGACGAGCTTCTGGAAGCGACGCTGCAGCGAGCAGTCGCGGGTACCGGCGACGACCACGTTGCCGTGCTGGTCGGCGATGACCTGGGCCTCGACGTGGCGGGCCTTGTCCAGGTACTGCTCGACGAAGCACTCGCCGCGGCCGAAGGCGGCGATGGCCTCACGGGTCGCCGACTCGAACAGCTCGGGGATCTCCTCGATGGTGTGGGCGACCTTCATGCCGCGGCCACCGCCACCGAAGGCGGCCTTGATGGCCACCGGGACGCCGAACTCCTTGGCGAACGCGACGACCTCGTCGGCGTTCTTGACCGGGTCCTTGGTGCCCGCGGCCATCGGCGCGTTGGCGCGCTCGGCGATGTGGCGCGCGGTGACCTTGTCGCCCAGGTCGCGGATGGACTGCGGCGAGGGGCCGATCCAGATGAGCCCGGCGTCGAGGACGGCCTGGGCGAAGTCGGCGTTCTCGGAGAGGAAGCCGTATCCCGGGTGGATGGCGTCGGCGCCGGACTTGGCGGCGGCGTCGAGGATCTTGTCGAACACGAGGTACGACTCGGCCGAGGTCTGACCGCCGAGGGCGAACGCCTCGTCGGCGAGCTTTACGAAGGGAGCGTCGGCATCGGGCTCGGCGTACACCGCGACGCTGGTGATCCCCGCGTCCTTGGCAGCCCGGATCACGCGGACCGCGATCTCGCCGCGGTTAGCTACGAGTACCTTCGTGATCCGTGCGCTGGCATGGCTGGGCACTGAGCCTCCTGTGTGCAATCTTTGGTCGCTTCGGGGGACGGGTCGCCGTGTAGGCCCCGTGCCCGGTATCGACAACTTTCGTCTCGGGCGAGTGTAGGCAGTCTGCCAATTGGACCCGAACTCGGCTAGCCCTACTGTCGAGTAGGTCGCAGGTCACAGTACTCGGCGCGCTGTGATGTGAACACGTTTCAATTGATCCGGTTCGCGCTGCCCGGTTCGAGGCCCCGGCTGATCGGCAGCCGCACCGAATTGCCCCATTCGATCCAGGAGCCGTCGTAATTGCGCACGGACCTGCGGCCGAGCAGGAAGGTCAGGACGAACCAGGTGTGGCTGGACCGCTCGCCGACCCGGCTGTAGACGACCAGATCCTCGGCGGGCAGCGCGCCGTAGATCTCGTCCAGCTCGCTCCTGGACCGGAACCGGCCGTCGGTGGCGCAGGCGTGCGCCCACGGAATGTTCACCGCGGTCGGCACGTGTCCGCCGCGCAGCGTCGCGTACTCCTGGTCGAGCGGCTTGTCCTCGTTCTCGCCCGAGTACTCCTGGGCCGAGCGCACGTCGACCAGCGGGCTGCCGAGGCGGGTCAGCACCTCCTCGCGGAACGCGCGGGCGGCGGTGTCGTCGCGCTCGACGTCGGGATAGTCGCTGGGCGCCGGGTAGGGCAGGTCGAAGGTGGTGTCGCGTTCCTCGGAGATCCAGGCGTCGCGGCCGCCGTCGAGCAGGCGGACGTCCTCGTGGCCGAAGAGGGTGAAGATCCAGGCGGTGTGCGCGGCCTGCGCGTTGTCGCGGTCGCCGTAGATCACGATGGTGTCGTCGCGCCGGATGCCCTTGGCGCGCATCAGCTCGGTGAACCGGGCGCCGTCGATGTAATCGCGGGTGACCGGGTCGCTCAGGTCGCCACGCCAATCGATTTTGACCGCGCCGGGCACATGGCCGATGTCATAGAGGAGGATGTCATCGTTCGACTCGATGATCTTCAAACCGGGTACACCGATGTTTGCGGACAGCCATTCTGTGGTTACCAATCGGTGCGGGACTGCGTAGGAACCGAAGGCGGGGTGCGGATCCGGGGCGACGGGCACGGTGTGGTCCTTCACGCGAGAGTATGGGCGGGTGCGACAGTGTGCTGGGGTCGTAGCCGATGGTATGTCTGTGTTGGCACATCACGAATCGACACAATGGTCGAATAAAGCGCAGAGCTGTCCGATAAAGTCTCTGGAGAGGAGGGGTGAGCTATGTCCGATTCTTGGCCGCGACGGCGACTGCTCGCGATCCTACGTGGCGCCACCGAGCCCCTCGACGCCCAGGAACTGGCCAGAATCACCGGACAGCATGTCACCACCGTCCGATTCCATCTCGATGTCCTCACCCGCGAATCCCTCGTCCGGCAGTTCCAGCAGCCGCCCCGCGGCCGTGGCCGTCCCCGCATCGGGTACCGCGCCGTGCAGCGCTCGGTGGGCTATCAGGAGCTCGCGCAGGTCCTCGCCGACCATCTCGGCCCCGATCCCGTCACCCGCTCGGCCGCCGCGGTAGCCGCCGGTCGCGCCTGGGGTGCCCGGATGGACATCGGCACGCACCCGGTGGAGACGCTGGCCGACGCCAGGGACATCACCATGTCGCTGATGTCGGAACTCGGCTTCGCGCCGGAGAAGGACCCGGTCGGCGAGACGGCCGAGCACGTGCAGATCAACCTCACCGCCTGCCCGCTGCGGGAACTGGCCCGCTCGCACGCCGAAGTGGTGTGCGGGGTGCACATGGGGCTCATGCGGGAGGTGCTCGAGCGCAACGGCGCGCGCGGACGGGTCGACGTGCAGCTGCACCCGTTCGTCGAGCCGGAACTGTGCACGGCCCGCCTGGAACTCACCCTCGGCGCGGAGAACTCCGCGCCGGAGCGGGCCGCCGGACCGGTCGCGACCGGGGAGCAGCCGGTGATCGCGCCGTCAGGCCCGCGCGTCCCGCCACAGCTGCGTGACACCGACGCCGACGTCTTCGAGCAGCCTGCGCAACAGCGGTAGGCCGATCCCGATCACGCTGGACGGATCGCCCTCGATCCGGTCGACGAACCAGCCGCCCAGCCCGTCGAGGGTGAACGCCCCCGCGACCTGCAGCGGCTCGCCCGTGGCGATGTAGGCGTCGAGCTCGTCGGGAGCAGGCTTGGCGAAATGCACCGTGGTGCTGCTGCACTCCGCCGACTCGGCGACGACGGCGCCGTCCCGCAGCCGCAGCACGCAGTGCCCGGTGATCAGATCGGCGCTGCGACCGGCCATGCCGGCCCAGCGGGCACGCGCCACCTCGGGCGTGTGCGGTTTGCCCTGCAGCTGCCCGTCGACGAGCAGCATGGAATCGCAGCCGACAACGACACAGTCGGCGGCGAGTTCGGGAATCGACGCGGCGACGTCGACCGCCTTGGCGCGAGCCAGGGCGACGACGACGTCGTGCGAGGAGGTGTCAGGGGGCAGCGCGGCCGAGACCGCGTCCTCGTCGACGCCCGAGACGCGTACGACGGGATCGATACCCGCCGTACGCAGGATCCCGAGGCGGGCCGGGGACGCGGAGGCCAGAACCAGCCGGGTCACCGGTGCATCAGCGCAGGTGCGACAGCAGCGGGTACGCGTACGGCGAGAACGGGGACGTGCCCCGGTGCATCAGCGTCGCCCTGCCCCAGTTGTCGGTCGGACCGGTCGCGCCGCCCGCGGGGGCGTTCGCGGCCGCCGCGCTCAGCACGGCGACCAGCGCCGCGATGTCCTCATCGGTCGGCGAGCCCTTCACGATGCGGAACATCGGCTCACCGAGGCTCTCCGCGGGCTCGACGGCAACCGCGCTTGCGGACAGTTCGACCTCGTCGACGAGTGGTTCGACGGCGAGCTCGAGCTCGGCGGCGGTCAACACGTCTTCTTCTGCCACAGTTGTCACAGTGCCAGATCCTTCCTGCCTCGTCCGGGAGATCTTCCCCGGTGGCGAAGCTGTGGTACTCCGATGTCCTACAGCGCGGTAGACGCGATCATTCCCGGTAGGGACGCGACGATCAATAGTTGCGTCATAGCAACAAGTGTGCGCGGCCTACCGGGGATATCGCGCTTTCAGAGCGGAATGTTGCCGTGTTTCTTCGGCGGCAGGGTCACCATCTTGCGCTCGAGCAGTCGCAGCGCCGACACGATCTGGCCACGGGTGTGCGAGGGCGGGATGACCGCGTCGACGTAACCGCGCTCGGCCGCCACGTACGGGTTCACGAGGGTGTCCTCGTACTCGTTCTGCAGCTCGAGGCGCAGAGCGTCCACGTCGGCGCCGTTCTTGGCGGCCTCGGACAGCTGCTTGCGGTAGACGAAGCCGACGGCGCCGGAGGCACCCATGACGGCGATCTGCGCGGTCGGCCACGCCAGGTTCACATCGGCGCCCATGTGCTTGGAACCCATGACGTCGTAGGCGCCGCCGTAGGCCTTGCGGGTGATGATCGTGATCTTGCCCACAGTGGCCTCACCGTAGGCATAGAGCAGCTTCGCGCCGCGCCGGATGATGCCGTTGTACTCCTGGCCGGTGCCGGGCAGGAAGCCGGGGACGTCGACCAGGGTGATGATCGGGATGTTGAAGGCGTCGCAGGTGCGCACGAAGCGCGCGGCCTTCTCCGAGGCGTCGATGTCGAGGCAGCCGGCGAACTGGGTCGGCTGGTTGGCGACGATGCCGACGCTGCGGCCGTCGACGCGACCGAAGCCGCAGATGATGTTCATCGCGCGCTCGGCCTGGACCTCGAGGAACTCGTCGTCGTCGAGCAGCCGGGTGATGACCTCGTGCATGTCGTACGGCTGGTTCGGCGAGTCCGGGATGATCGTGTCGAGCTCGAGGTCCTCGTCGGTGAGCGAGTCCTCGATCGCGCCGTTGATCGGGTCGCTCGGCGCGTGCCGCGGCGCCTCGGCGCGGTTGTTGCTCGGCAGGTAGCTGAGCAGGTCCTTGACGTAGTCGAGGGCGTCCTGCTCGCCGGAGGCCACGTAGTGGGCGACGCCGGACTTGGTCATGTGGGTGTGCGCGCCACCCAGGTCCTCCATGGTGACCTCTTCACCGGTGACGGTCTTGATCACGTCGGGACCGGTGACGAACATCTGCGAGGTCTGGTCGACCATCACCACGAAGTCGGTGAGCGCGGGGGAGTACACGTGGCCACCGGCGGCGGGGCCCATGATCAGCGAGATCTGCGGGATCACGCCGGAGGCCTGCACGTTGCGGTGGAAGATCTCGCCGTAGAGGCCCAGGGAGACGACGCCCTCCTGGATGCGCGCGCCCGCGCCCTCGTTGATGCCGACCAGCGGGCGGCCGGTCTTGATGGCCAGGTCCATGACCTTGACGATCTTCTCGCCGTACACCTCGCCGAGCGAGCCACCGAACACGGTGACGTCCTGCGAGAACAGGCACACGTCGCGGCCGTCGATGGTGCCGTAACCGGTCACCACGCCGTCGCCGAGCGGGCGGTTGTTCTCCAGGCCGAAGTTCACGCTGCGGTGCTTGGCGAGGGCGTCGAGCTCGACGAAGGAGCCCTCGTCGACCAGGGCGAGGATGCGCTCGCGGGCGGTCATCTTGCCCTTGGCGTGCACCTTGTCGACCGCGGCCTCACCCATCGGGTGTTGCGCTTCTTCCAGCCGATTCCGCAGGTCAGCCAGCTTCCCGGCGGTCGTGTGGATATCGGGGGTGCCCGCCGAATCCGATGCGGGCTGCTGCTGGACACTCGTCATGGGTTGCGAGTGTAACGAGTGACACCACGTCGCACTACGGCAGTCTCGCCTACCGGCCAGTACAGAAACCCCAGCTAGGTACGGTCACAATGTTGCCCCTACGCGGCCGAGTAGCGTTCCCGGAATGAACAGGGCACCGATCGACGCGCCACGTCTGCGCAGCTCTCTCGCCACCCCGGCACCGGCGTTCTACGACCGGATCGACGTGGTCGAATCGACCGGATCGACCAATGCCGACTTGGTGGCCCGTGCCGCGGATCCGGCCGTCGACCGGCAGGCGCTGCTGGCCGAGGAGCAGGTGCGCGGCCGCGGCAGGCACGCCCGCACCTGGGTGAGCCCGCCGCGCGCGCAGATCTCGCTGTCGATCCTGGTCCGCCTGCCCGGCATCGACCCCGGCGCGCTGGGCTGGCTGCCCCTGCTGACCGGGATCGCGGTCGTCGACGCGGTGCGCGGCACGGCCGGAGTCGCGCCGGAACTGAAGTGGCCCAACGACGTTCTGCTCGACGGCCGCAAGCTCTCCGGCATCCTGGCCGAGGTGGCCGCGACCGGCGTCGCGCCCGCCGTGGTGGTCGGGATCGGTCTCAATGTCGACCTCGACGAGGCGGAACTGCCTGTCCCGCACGCGACGTCGCTGCGGCTGGCCGGTGCCGCGAACCTCGACCGGACCGCGCTGGTCGCGGCGATCCTCACCGAGTTCGCCCGCCGCTTCACCGCGTGGGAGCGGGCCGGGTGGGCGAGCGACGAGCTCGCGGCGGCCTATCGGGAGCGCTGCGCCACCCTCGGCGTCGAAGTACGGGCCGAGCTGCCCGGCGGCAAGACCGTCACCGGGGTCGCGACCGGCATCGACGACACCGGCCGGCTGCTGATCGGCGCCGAGGCGGTGTCCGCGGGCGACGTGAGCCACCTGCGCGGCCAGTACTGAGGTGAGCGGTCCCGGCGGGCCGGGACCGCTCGGCCCCGATCAGCGCGCGGCGACGCTCGCGTTGCGCTCGGCCACCTCGCGCTCGCGCGCCAGCAGCCGGTCGCGCTGCTCCTCGAAGCGCAGCACGTCCTTCTCCAGCTTGTCGATGAACTGCGCCAGATCGTCGCGCGCCGCCTCGCCCGCCGCGCCGAAATCGGTGCGGTCGAAGATGTTCCACTGCTTGAGCACCGGCTGGACGACCTCGTCGAGGTGCTGGCGCAGGTCGTAGATGCCGTGCTTGGCCATCAGCACGCCGTTGCGCCGCCAGTTCGGCATGCCGGCGCCGGGCATCTGGAAGTTGGTGAGCACCTTGGTGATCGCGGGCATCGCCTGATCGGGGACCAGGTCCAGGGCCGCGCCGCAGAGGTTGCGGTAGAAGATCATGTGCAGGTTCTCGTCGGTGGCGACGCGGGCCAGCATGCGGTCGGCGACCGGGTCGTCGCAGACGCGGCCGGTGTTGCGGTGGCTGACCCGGGTGGCCAGCTCCTGGAAGGTCACGTACGCGACGTTGACCAGGAACCCGCCCCAGTTGTCCGGCGCGTGCGCGCCCTGGGTCATGTGGATCATCCTGGCCTCTTCCAGGGCGACCGGGTCGACGCCGCGGGTGACGACCAGATAGTCGCGGATCACGATGCCGTGCCGGTTCTCCTCGGCGGTCCAGCGACCGACCCAGGTGCCCCAGGCGCCGTCCTGGGAGAAGTTCTCGGCGATCTCCCGGTGGTAGGACGGCAGATTGTCCTCGGTGAGCAGATTGGTGATCATCGCCGCCTTGGCGACGTCGGAGAGCCTGGATTGTTCCGGCTCCCAATCGATTCCGCCCATCGCGGCGAAATTGCGGCCTTCCTCCCACGGGACGTAATCGTGCGGATTCCAGTCCTTGGCGATCGAGAGGTGCCGGTTGAGATTCTGTTCGGCCACCGGTTCCAGGGCCGTCAGGATTTCGAGCTGAGTCAGAGCTTTGGTCACGCGTGCCTCCACTGTCGGGTGTCGAGCAAGCAGATATGGGCAAAACCTGGCATCTAGCGTGGAAGCCACAGTATCGCCTCGGCCGTGGCATCGGGAAATGCGGCGTCCCAACGGGGTATCGTTCGGCCATGGGGTACCCGGAGGACGTTCTCGCGCCCGACGAACAGCTGATCCTGCACCGCCATCCGCACTGGAAGATGCTGGTGTGGCCGGTCGTCACACTCATCGCCGGAACCGCTGTCGCAGGCTTCCTCGGCGGCCTCGCCTGGCGCAACACCGAGGGGCACGTGCGCACCGTGTTGCTGCTGCTCATCGGGCTGATCTGGCTCGGGTTGATCCTGTGGCGCTGCGTCGGCAAGGTGATCGCCTGGAAGTCCACCCATTTCATCATCACCGACCGCCGGGTGCTGGTCCGCCAGGGCGTGCTCACCCACACCGGCATCGATATCCCGCTCAGCCGCATCTCCAGCGTGCAGTTCCAGCACGGGGTGTTCGACCGGATGCTCGGTACCGGCACGCTGATCATCGGCTCGTCATCGGAGGAACCGCTCGAATACGACGACATCCCCCAGGTGCAGCAGGTGCACGCGCTGCTCTACCACGAGGTCTTCGAGGCGGGCAGCAGCCGCCGTGACCAGACCTGGGGCGGTTATCGGTGAGCTCCCGGCCCACCGGGACCGGTATCCGTAATCTGAGCACATGACCGCCGTACTGCTCGCCGAAGACGATGAGGCGATCGCCGCGCCGCTGTCCCGGGCCCTCGGCCGCGAGGGCTACACCGTCACCGTCGAACGGTTCGGTCCCGCGGTGCTGCGCCGCGCCCTCGAGGGCGATCACGACCTGCTGATCCTCGACCTCGGCCTGCCCGGCATGGACGGGCTCGAGGTGTGCAGGCAGGTCAGGGCCAGCGGCGCCGATCTGGCGGTGCTCATGCTCACCGCGCGGACCGACGAGGTCGACTTCGTCGTCGGGCTGGACGCGGGTGCCGACGACTACGTCGGCAAGCCGTTCCGGCTGGCCGAGCTGCTGGCCCGGGTGCGCGCCCTGCTGCGCCGCAGCGGCATCGGTGACGACGCGGTGGAGGTCGGCGGGATCCGGCTCGAACCGGCCGCGCGCCGGGTGCTGGTCAACGGCGCCGAGGTGAACCTGGCCAACAAGGAGTACGAGCTGCTCAAGGTGCTCATCGACCGGGCCGGGCAGGTGGTGCCGCGCGAGACCATCCTGCGCGAGGTCTGGGGCGACGCCGACCTGCGCGGCTCCAAGACCCTGGACATGCACATGTCCTGGTTGCGCCGCAAGATCGGCGACGAGGGCCCGATGGCCGAGCGTCGCATCGTCACGGTGCGCGGTGTCGGGTTCCGGCTCAACACCGACGGGCCGTCGAGCGCGGGCCGAGGCTGATCAGGGCCGTGCGCCGCCGCATCCTGCGCTCGATCCTGACCGTGCTGACCATCACCACGGTGGTGCTCGGCGTTCCGCTGATCTACACGGCCTGGCTCTGGGTCGAGGACATCACCCGCAACGACCTGCAGAGCCGCCTGGACCGGGTGGCCGCCGAGGTGATCGCCCAGGAGCGTGGCGACGGCACCGTGCACGACGGTCTGGACGTGCGCGCCATGCGAGCGCTGGTGCCCGAGGGCGGCAAACTGACGATCGTCTACCCGACGCCGCTCGACAATGCCGCGCGCACCGATATCGGTGTCGACCACGTCGACGATCCGCTCGTCGAGTCGCTGTCGATGGGCACCTCCGGGTCGCTGCGGCTCGAGGTCCCCGCCGGGCCCATGCACGCCCGGCAGGAGCAGGCGGTCGCCGCGGTCGCGCTGGCCGTGCTCGCCTCGCTCGGCGCCGCGTTCTCGGTCGCGGTGGTGACCGCGCGCCGGGTCGCCGACCCGCTGCGCGACGTGGCCGCCCGCGCCGCCCGGCTGGCCATGGGCGATTTCCGCCCCGACCCGCGCAGGCACGGCATCGCCGAGCTGGACCGCGTCTCCGACGTGCTCGATTCGGCGACCGTCGAGATCGCGGGCAGGCTGCAACGCGAACACGCGCTGGTCGCCGACGTCTCCCATCAGCTGCGCAGCCGCCTGACCGCGGTGCGCCTGCGCCTGGACGAGCTGTCCACCCACGCCGACCCCGAGGTAGTACACGAGGCCGAGGAGGCGATGGCGCAGGTCGACCGGCTCACCGAGGCCATCGACGACCTGGTCCGGGCCTCCCGCGACGAGGACGCCGCCGACCGCGATCCGGTCCCGGTGATGGCCGAGCTGCGCGGGGTCATGGCCGAATGGGCGCACCCGTTCACCGAGGAGGGCCGCGAACTGCGCCTGATCGGCGACGAGTCCCTGCGTGCCCCGATCACCGGCTCCCGGCTGCGCGAGGCCGTCGCGGTGCTCGTCGACAACGCCCTGATGCACGGCGGCGGCACCTGCACGGTGTCGGTGCGCACGGTGCCGACGATGAGTTCGCGTGATCCGCTGATCTGCGTGGAGGTGGCCGACGAGGGCGAGGGCGTGCGCGACGAGCTCGCGCCGCACATCTTCGACCGCGGCTTCTCGGCCGGTGGCTCGACCGGTGTCGGCCTGGCGCTGGCGCGGGCACTGGTGGAGGCCGACGGTGGCCGGCTGGAACTCCAGCGTCGCCGCCCGGCCCTGTTCGCGGTGTTCCTCGGCTCGAAGGTCAACCGGTCGCCGAACGCGACCCTCACCGAGCCGCGCTGACTCAGCTGCGGCCGAGCGGTTCCTGTTCCTCTTCGATGAGGTCCTCGAGCTCGGCGACGATCTCGTTCATCTCGTCCGGGAAGACCCAGCGGCGCATCGCCCAGAATCGGAACGCCATCTGCAGCAGGTTGCCGATGATGAACGCGCTGACGAAGTCGGCGACGTTCTCGACCAGGAAACTCACATCGGGCTGGCGCAGATCGAGGACGTAACTCGAGATCCACAGGGGAATGTTGCTCAGGATGACGCCGATGCCGCTGACACCGAAGAACAGCAACGCCTCGTGATGCTTCTCTCGGCCGCCGCGATTCTTGAACGACCATTCCCGGTTGAGAATGTAGGACGCGATCACTGCCACGACCCCGGAGATGATCTTGGCGGTGACCGGTTTCTCGGCCAGAACCGTCCATTTCAGGAGGTAGAACAGGCCGCTGTCGATCACGAACGTGGTGGCACCGACGATGGCGAACTTGATCAGCTCTTGATGCCGGAACGCTAGCTCGCGCAGGCGCGGGGGAAGGACGCTGACCACGTCGTCGACGATTGACACGAGTTCCGAGTGTACCGGTAGCAAAGATTCGCTTTCGACATGACAACATTGCACGACGTGAGTGCACGTTCGTTCGATCCGTCTGCCATGCCCACCGTCACGATGGTCGGTGGTGGCCAGCTCGCGCGCATGACGCATCAGGCCGCCGTCGCCCTCGGCCAGCGTCTCCGGGTGCTCGCCGAGCGCCCAGAGGACCCTGCCGCGCAGGTGACCCCCGATGTCGTCCTCGGCAGCCACGACGATCTGTCCGCCTTGCGCAAGGCCGCGGTCGGGTCGCACGCGCTGACCTTCGATCACGAGCACGTGCCGACGGCACACCTCGAGATCCTGGTCGCCGAGGGCGTCAACGTGGCCCCGCCGCCGCAGGCGCTGATCTTCGCCCAGGACAAGCTGGCCATGCGGACCAAGCTGTCCGAGCTCGGGCTACCGGTGCCCGCGTTCACCGAGGTCACCGCGCCCGCCGACGCGATCGCCTTCGGTGACGAGCACGGCTGGCCGTTCGTCCTCAAGGCCGTGCGCGGCGGCTACGACGGCCGTGGCGTGTGGATGCCCGCCGACGCGGCCGAGGCCGAGCGGCTGGTCACCGACCAGCTCGCGCACGGCGTGCAATTGCTCGCCGAGGCGAAGGTCGACCTGAAGCGGGAGCTGTCGGCGATGGTCGCGCGGTCGCCGTTCGGTCAGGCCGCGACCTGGCCGGTGGTGGAGACCGTGCAGCGCAACGGTCAGTGCGCCGTCGTGATCGCGCCCGCCCCCGACCTGCCCGAGGACCTGGGCGCCCAGGCCGAGACGATGGCGCTGGAGCTGGCCGCCGGCCTCGGCGTCGTCGGCGTGATGGCCGTCGAGCTGTTCGAGACCCATGACGGCGCGCTGCTCGTCAACGAGCTCGCGATGCGTCCGCACAACTCCGGCCACTGGGGCATGGACGGCGCCCGCACCGGCCAGTTCGAGCAGCACCTGCGCGCGGTCCTGGACTACCCGCTCGGCGACACCACCCCGCTCGCCCCGGTGACGGTGATGGCCAACATCCTGGGCGCCCCCGAGGCGCCCGAGATGCCGATGGACGAGCGCCTGCACCACCTGTTCGCCCGCCTCCCGGAGGCGAAGGTCCACCTCTACGGCAAGGGCGAACGCCCCGACCGCAAGATCGGCCACATCAACATCCTCGGCGAGGATGTCACCGAGGTCCGCGAGAAGGCCGAACGCGCCGCCCACTGGATGTCACACGCCGTCTGGACCGACGGCTGGGACCCCCACGGCGCCTGACCGACAACACCGACCCCGACCCCACAACGTGACCACCACGTTTTCGGCGAGGTCACGAGGCCGAAAACCCGCGGCGCCAGCCGCCATGAACCCAGGAGCGCACGTGAGCAACATCGGTCCCCAGGTCGGCTTGATCATGGGCAGCGATTCCGACTGGCCGACGATGGAGGCCGCCGCCGAGGCGCTGGCCGAGTTCGGCATCCGGTTCGAGGTGGGCGTGGTGTCCGCGCACCGCACCCCGCAGCGCATGCTCGACTACGCGCGCGACGCCGCGGGCCGTGGCCTGCAGGTGATCATCGCGGGCGCGGGCGGCGCCGCCCATCTGCCCGGCATGGTCGCCTCGGCCACCGCGCTGCCGGTGATCGGCGTTCCGGTGCCGCTGAAGTATCTCGACGGCATGGACTCGCTGCTGTCGATCGTGCAGATGCCCGCGGGCGTCCCGGTCGCCACCGTCTCCATCGGCGGTGCCCGCAACGCCGGTCTGCTGGCCGTGCGCATCCTGGCCGCCCATGATCCCGCCCTGCGCGCCCGGATGGAGCGGTTCCAGGCGGGACTCGAGCAGATGGTCCTCGACAAGGACGAGGCGCTGCGCACCAAGCTGCTGGGCTAGCCCTGGCGGGCCGCGGTCAGCGCGGTCTCCGGGTTGGCCGCCGCGTAGCGCTTCGCCCAGGGGTAATCCGCCTTGCCGCTGGGCTGGCGCCGGATCTCGTCCACGATCCAGAAGGTGCGTGGCACTTTGTATCCCGCGATCTTGGTGCGAACGTGGGCGCCCAGGGCCGCCACATCGACCGTCGCGCCGGCGCGCGGCTGCACGAGGGCGGCCACCGCCGCGCCGAACCGCTCGTCCGGCACGCCGATGACCAGCGCGTCGACGATCTCGGGGGCCGACTTCAGCGCGCCCTCGACCTCCTCGGGGAACACCTTCTCCCCGCCGGTGTTGACGCATTCCGAACCGCGTCCCAGCAGGGTGACCATGCCGTCGGCCTCGTAGCGCGCGTAGTCGCCCGGCACGACATGGCGCACACCGTCGATCTCGACGAAGATCGTCGCGCTCTTTCCCGGGTCCTTGTAGTAGCCCAGCGGCACCGGACCGCTGCGGGCCATCCGGCCGACGGCTCCGGGCACCGGGTCGACCGGGGCGCCGTCGTCGTCGATCAGCACGGCCTGCTTGCTGAAGCGCACGCGCGGCCCCGCCGAATGATCGGTGTCCGCGCTCAGCTGGCCGATCCCGGTCAGCCCGCTCTCCGAGGCGCCAACGGTATCGGTGATGATCAGGGTGGGGAACGCCTCGACGTAGCGGGCCTTGAGCGACTGGGAGAACAGCGCCGCGCTGCTGTTCATGGTGAGCAGCGACGACACGTCGTAGTCGCCCGCCAGGTAGGCCTCCAGCAGCGGACGGGCCATCGCGTCGCCCGCGATCTGGAGCATGTGCACCCGGTGCCGCTCGATGGCGCGCCAGATGTCGTCGGGGTCGAACCGCGGCGCGAGCACGAGGGTGCCGCCGGAGTTCAAGGCGATGAACGCCGTCCACTGCGCCGCACCGTGGATCAGCGGCGCGACCGGCAGCCAGGTCATCACGTAGTCGGTGGCCGCGGCCTGGTTCGCGAATTGGTATTCGTCGGTGATGTACTCGCCGGTGAGGTGCTGGATGCCGCCGCCCTGTGCCCGCCAGACGTCCTCGTGGCGCCACATCACGCCCTTCGGATATCCGGTGGTGCCGCCCGTGTAGAGGACGTAGCGGTCCTCGGCGCCGCGTTCGCCGAAATCGCGGGCGGGCGAGTGGGCCGCCAGCGCGGCCTCGTATTCGACACCGCCGTAGCGGGCGTAGTCCGCGTCCGATCCGTCCTCGACGACGATCGCGTGCGCGAGCTTCGGGAGCCGGGGCGCGACCTCGGCGACGATGTCGGCGTATTCGCGCTCGTGGATCAGCGCGACCAGGTCGGCGTTGTCGGCGAGGTACCGGACCTCGTCGGCCACATAGCGATAGTTCACGTTCACGGGTACCGCGCGCAGTTTGAAGGCCGCGTACATGGCCTCCACCGCCTCGATCGAGTTCCGTGCGTACACGCCCACGTGGTCGTCCCTGCCGACGCCACGGGCCGCCAGGTGATGCGCCAAGCGGTTGGCTCGATCGTCCAGCTCCCGATAGGTGAGCCGGCGTTCGCCGCAGATGATCGCGGTGCGGTCGGGCACGGCGTCGACGGCGTGTTCGAAGAGGTCGGCGAGGTTGAAAGCCATGCAGCACAAGGTAGAACGAGTATCAGTTGTCGGCAATAGACCGCACTGGGAGCTGGGTTCACCCACTTGCGTTGCGACGGAACGTGTTCTACTGAGGTGCACCGACCGCGCCGGGGCGGGCACGGGCGCACCCGGTGACCATGGACCCGGCGGTTCCCTCCGCCGGAACAACCGGCGTCATCGGCCGTCGTGGCCGGTGACTACGGTGGTCGGGTGGCACACGACGATGCGGCGCAGTTCCGGCTCACGGTGGTGGATCAGGCGTTGCGGTTGTTCGCCGAGCGGGGGTACGAGGCGACGACGGTGGACGAGATCGCGGTGGCGGCGGGCATCTCCCGCCGGACCTTCTTCCGGCAGTTCCGGTCCAAGGAAGACGTGATCTTCGCCGATCACGAGTTCCAGCTGGCCCTGGCCGAGGAGTCGTTGCGCCGGGCCGAGGGCGACCCGTGGGAGGCGGTGTGCGAGGCCGTGATCGGGGTGTTCGAGCGGTTCACCCAGTGGCGCGATATCGCCGCGCGCCGGTATCAGGTGGTGCGGCGGGTGCCCGCGCTGCGCGAGCGCGAGATCGTGACGGTGTTCCGGTACGAGCGCCTGTTCACCGATTACCTGCGCGAGCAGCTGCCCGATGTGCCGGACCTGGTCCGGGTGCAGTTCACCGCCGCGGTGACCGCGACGCACAACTATCTGCTGCGCCGGATGGTGCGCGGCGAGTCCGCGGCCGCGGTCGCCGATCTGCGCACCGAACTGGCCATGATCCCGCGCGGCAGGCGGGAGCAGTCGCCGCGCGAGGAGCTGGTCGTCGCGGTCTTCCCGCGGGACATGCCGCCGCGCAAGGTGGCGGACCTGATCACCGCCCAGCTCGGTAACCTGTGAGCGCCGCTCCGGCGGCTACAGCTTGAGGTGACACTGAGTGCCACCGGTATATCCCCATGTGGGGGTAGAGTGCCGGGCGTATAATCAAGTCCGATTGGCACTCGGTGCCGATGCAGGACGCGCTGTCGACCGCAGCGATCACCACCACGACCAGGAGAGTGCCCGATGGCGGGAAACCCGGATTTCAACCTGTTCCAGCTCGAGGACTTCCACGATGAGCTCCGTGGCGCCATCCGTGGCCTCGCCGAGAAGGAGATCGCGCCCTACGCCAAGGACGTCGACGGCAACGCCCGCTTCCCCGAGGAGGCGCTGACCGCCCTCAACGCCGCCGGCTTCAACGCCGTGCACGTGCCCGAGGCCTACGGCGGCCAGGGCGCCGACTCGGTCGCCACCTGCATCGTGATCGAGGAAGTCGCCCGCGTCTGTGGTTCGTCCTCGCTGATCCCCGCCGTCAACAAGCTCGGCACCATGGGCCTGATCCTCAACGGCTCCGAGGAGCTGAAGCAGAAGGTCCTCGCCGACCTGGTGGACGGCAAGATGGCCTCCTACGCGCTGTCCGAGCGGGAGGCCGGCTCCGACGCCGCCTCGATGCGCACCCGCGCCAAGGCCGACGGTGACGACTGGATCATCAACGGCTCCAAGTGCTGGATCACCAACGGTGGCAAGTCCGAGTGGTACACCGTGATGGCGGTGACCGACGCCGAGAAGGGTGCCAACGGCATCTCCTCGTTCATGGTCCACAAGGACGACGAGGGCTTCGTCGTCGGCCCGCTCGAGCACAAGCTGGGCATCAAGGGTTCGCCCACCGCCGAGCTGTACTTCGAGAACTGCCGCGTCCCCGGCGACCGCATCATCGGCGAGCCCGGCACCGGCTTCAAGACCGCGCTGCAGACCCTCGACCACACCCGCCCGACCATCGGCGCGCAGGCCGTCGGCCTGGCCCAGGGCGCGCTCGACGCCGCGATCGCCTACACCAAGGACCGCAAGCAGTTCGGCAAGACCATCGCCAGCTTCCAGAACACCGAGTTCATGCTGGCCGACATGGCGATGAAGATCGAGGCCGCCCGCCTGATGGTCTACACCTCGGCCGCCCGCGCCGAGCGTGGCGAGAAGAACCTCGGCTTCATCTCCGCCGCCGCCAAGTGCTTCGCCTCCGACGTGGCCATGGAGGTCACCACCAACGCCGTCCAGCTCTTCGGTGGCGCCGGCTACACCACCGACTTCCCGGTCGAGCGCATGATGCGTGACGCCAAGATCACCCAGATCTACGAGGGCACCAACCAGATCCAGCGTCTGGTGATGGCGCGCCAGATCCTGCGCTGATCGCGGCGCACCAGCGCGACACCCCCCGTGGGGGCCCCCGCCCCCCCCCCCCGGGCCCCCCCCGGGGGGGGGGGGGGGGGGGGGGCGGGGGGGGGGGGGGTGTGGGGGGGGGGGGGGGGGGGGGGGGGGGGGGGGGGGGGGCGCGGGGGGGGGGGGGGGCGCGGGGGGGGGGGGGCCGCGGGGGGGGGGGGGGGGGGGGGGGGCCCCGGGCGGGGGGGGGGGCGGCGGCAGGTCGGGGAGCTGACGCTGCTGCTGGCCCGGGCCGAGCGG